>JAWVXD010000003.1:0-370177 GCA_033723415.1 Sulfurospirillaceae bacterium | reverse complement strand
GACTCTTACTTTCTCTATAAAGTTATTTATCTCTATACTTGCAAGTGCTATCTCATCATTCCCGTTTACTTCTAATTTCTGAGTCAAGTCCCCATCCCCGCTTGAAAGCTCTTTCGCTCTTTGGGTTAGGTTCGACAAAGGAGTTAAAACTGCTTTTTTGATAATAAAATATAAAATTAACATAAATGCAAGAAATGCTATTAAAGAGGCAACTATTTGATCAAATACACTATCCATAGAACTATCTACTACTTTATTTACTATTTTTTTATTTTGTCCCACCAGCGCATATCCGACAATCTTACCGCTAAAATCTTTCATAGGCACTGAGACAAAGATATAATTTTTGCTTTTTAATAGAGTGTTACTTTTACTTATGTCGATGCCTTTTAATTCATTCATAAACTCTAAATTAATGTTTTTCTTATGAACAGCCAATACATAATCACCTAACATTTCCGATTTTTTTAATGCTGTTGCAATGTTTAGGTATTGTTTCTTCATCACTATTATAACTTCTTTCTTTTCTCGCTTAGCATCTTTTAAAATTGAATTAAAGCCTTGTATAAATTCTACTGAACCTAGATATGAATGATCTTCTATAATTGGTGCTACTCCACGTAAGACTAGTCCAAGAGGTCCTATTTCAATTGCAACAAGGGGTTTCTTTGTTTTTATAACATGCAAAATGGTTTTTCTATAAGAAGATAGATTATCTCCAAATTTTGTAGGATCCCAAACTCTCAGCATACTGTATGCAGTTGGGTCGTGTATTTGTATTTTGACATTTTTAAGATCAGTATCTTTTTTAAACTCAGCCAATAATCCTTTTAAACCTTTTTCCGTGTAGTCCTTAGATCCATCCATCATCATTGACGTTACAAACTCATTGCCACTTAACATTATTGCATTTGTTAATCCAAAATCTTCTTTTACTTTATACTCTTTGTTGAAAAATATCGTGAGTTTTTTTATCTCATCTTTATATATAGACTTCTTTTCTTTCGCAGAAGTATAATAATAATTTGCCGCCAATGCAGAAATAAATAAAACAACCAAAATCGATAATGGAACAAAGATCCTCTTCCCTATAGTCATGTAATACCCCCCCTAATATGTGATAATAAGACAATTATCCTAAGAAATGAATTTATTATTACTTAAATTTATATCTAATCTATTTATTAAAGCTAGCCTTAGAACTAAAAAACTGTATCTAAGACTTGGTTTTTAAATTTAATATTTTCAACTTTTTGTTTTAAAAATCTATTTTCTTCTTGGAGTACCGAGTATTCACTAGATAATTTACTTATATTTCTGCTTATATAATATATTTCATTTTTTATATAAATATTCGGTAAAATCACCAGCAAGCCTACGAATATACTAAGATATACGGTAAGCAGTAGCTTAAAATCTAAATTTTTTTCTTCAACAAGTTCATTGTCTATCTCATTTAGAAGTTGTTCTCTACCTAAATTTCTCTCGCTCATGATATTTTAAATACTCTCATTTTTGAACTTCTACTTCTTGGATTTTCATTTATCTCTTTCTTTGTAGGAATTATCGGTTTTTTTGTTAATATTTTGCCTAAAGAGTGATTGTTGCCACAAGTACATTTCATAACTCCACTTGGACAAATACAGTTTTTTTCAAACTCTTTAAAAACTCGTTTTACTATTCTATCTTCAAGTGAATGAAAAGATATGATTGCAACTATACAATCACTCAAGTGTGAATTTTCAATTGTTTTTAATAACTCACCCAACTCACCTAACTCATCATTCACTTCAATTCTAATCGCCTGAAAGATAAGAGTTGCAGGATTGATACCTTTTTTTGAAGGAAAATTTTTAAATATACTGCTTAACTGCTTGGCACTTTTTATTGGTCCTTTTTCCCTCTCATCACATATTATTTTAGCAGCTTTTTTAAAATCTCGGACTTCTCCATAATCCCGGAATATATCTTCAAGTTCTTTTCTTGGATAATCATTTACTACATCATATGCCATCAAAGTGTTGCTTGAGCTCATCCTCATATCTAATATCTCACTATTAAAGCCAAATCCTCGCTTCTCATTATCCAATTGCAAAGAAGAAACTCCAATATCTGCCAATACTCCTCTTATAGGTAAGTCACCATATTTTGAAATTACAGTAGAAAACCTTGCATGCTCAAATATCACTCTATCTTTAAATCTTTCCAATCTTTTTTTACTAAAATTGATAGACATTTCATCTTGATCACAACAAATCAACTTTATTTTTTTATTTTGTTCCAACAAAGCTTCACTGTGCCCACCATAACCTACCGTGCAATCAATAATATAGCCTTCATTGACATTTACAAAAACATCCTTGACTTCTGATAACAAAACCGGAGTATGTGGAATTTTCACTTATTATGACCTTTTGTTTTTTCTAAAAATACAATTATAGTAAATTATACTAAATTATATATTAGATTCTATGTCTAAATACAACACAACTATGGTTAGTATAACACAGCTAAGGTTCCATTTTGGTTCCGTATTTTTTATATTCATCTTAAGAAGCCCACTAATGACATTAACCATTTTTTTGATCTCTTTAATTAGTTATAATAATATGGTAAGATTAAATATATAACATTACAAAGAGGCCTTACATAAATACCGTTTTGAAGATATTATTGAAAAAGTTTAAGTACTATTTTTTCTTCCTTGGAGTATTTTTTCGATTGAATTGCACATATCATACCTAGCGTCCTCCAACCTCATTAATATATGGAAATTCTTTAAAGATTTATGCAAAATTGTCACTCAACTATTTTTTCTATAACATTTTTACTTTACAAAGATATTTAATACTGAACACGCAAGAGTAGTCACTGTTACTCTCATTATCTTCTAATTTCTACTATTCACTAACAGCTAACACACCCATTGTTTCACCATTATATAAATACTTAAATGGTACAAAAAGATGTCTGTTTTTTCCTTTCTTTTTAAAATATTTGCGCACCAGCTTTTAATATGATCAAAATAATGCTCTCCAGTTAAAACCAAAAATATAAGCGTTTTTTTCTTTTTTAATGAGAATCAATTGTGTACTTTCATGGTCTTTCAATTGTGAACAAGGATGAAATATGTATATTAAATCCTCACTCATCAATTTTTCATTAGTTATACTACTTGTCCTTAGCGATATTTAATAACTTTAAAGGTAGAATTATAGCAAATTTATAGTGCACTCTCTGCACTAACAGAAGGAATAGAATGATTACTTGGATGCAGCATCGCCAAAAGTATTTAGTTATCACGATATGGGTTGCGACAATAGCGTTTATAGGCGCCGGTTTTGTTGGCTGGGGAGCATATGATCTTAACACAAATAGAGCAAAATCAGTAGCGAAGGTAGGGAATAGAAACATTAGTGTGCAAGAGTTTCAGATGGCTTATGAAAATAATTTTAATTACTACAACCAACAATTAGGTGGAAAGCTAACACAAGAAAATGCCAAAAAAATGGGATTAGAGAAAATTGTTATGCAAAATATCATAAATGAAGCTCTATTATTAAATTTTGCAAATAATCTAGGCTTTTCTGTTTCAAAGAAAGACATTGAAAATGCATTGATCAATGATAAAAATTTCCAAGTTGAGGGAGTATTTAATAAAGATAGATATTATAATATCCTTAGAAACCAGAGAATAACAGCTAAAGATTACGAAGAAGGTCTAAAAAAACAGTTACTTTTAGCTAAATTACAAGATGTTTTAGACTTGCCTGTATCAAAAAAAGAAATAGAAGTTTTTGGTTCGTCTATATTTATGCAAGATAAGCTAATGGTTTCAACCATTTCAATAAATCCATCTGACATAGCAATAAACAATGATGAATTGAAGAAATTCTGGGAGAAAAACAAAGCAGATTATAAGACAAAAAAACAGTATATCCTGGATACTATAAAAGTTTCTCTTGATTCCAAAATTCCTAGTGACAATGAATTAAAAAAATTCTGGGAAAAGAAAAAATACCTTTACAAAGACAAAGGAGGGAAAATACTAAGTTTTGAGAAAGCAAAACAAAGAACTATTTTAGATTTTAAATTAAAAGAAGATAAAAGAACGGCTCTTGAGACATATTTGAAGTTTAAAAAAGGCGAAATTGCTGCCAACGGCACAAAAACAGTATTTGATGATGACAAGACTTTCCCTGTAAAAGAATTAAGAGTACTAAATCAGGGTGAAGTTTTGAAACCAATTGCCATGAGTGATGGCTACCTTATAGTTAAGCTGAAAAAAGTATTACTACCAAGAGTTATGACCTTTGCAGAAGCAAAACAATTTGCTACCCAAACATACTTACAAAACAAACTTGACACAGAATTAAAGAAAAAAGCATCAGCAAGATTAGATCTATTTAATGGACAAGATATTGGTTTTGTTAGTAGAGATTCATTAGTTAATATAGATGGTCTAACTAGTGCACAAAGCAGTAAGTTCATTAACTTTGTATTTGATCAACCAAAGCTAAAAGGGTATGAAATTTTCGGAAATAAAGTGGCAATGTACAGAGTTTTGGAACAAAAGTTGCTTAATGAAGAGAAGTTAAAGCAATATAAAAATATAATAACACAAAGCATAACACAAAATAAAAAAGCGGAGCTATACAAGAACTTGTTAGCAAAGCTTAGTACGATTTACAAAGTAGAGCAGTACTATAAAGGAAAGTAGTTGAGTACAACAATATTAGGTATAGATATAGGATCCACTAAAATTTGCGCGATAATAGCACAAAAGAATAGTGAAGGCGATATCAAAATCCTAGGGGCCGGGATTGCAAAATCTCAAGGTCTTAAAAAAGGGATTATTACAAATATCGACTTGGCTTCCAACTCAATCAAAAATGCTTTAAATGACGCGAAAAGAGTTGCAGGGACCCAATATGAAACCGTTTTGGTTTCTATTTCCGGAGCATACACTAAAAGCGTAGAAAGCACTGGTGTCGTCAATATACCAAATCATGACATCGGTATAAAAGAGATTAGTAGAGCCATGCAGATGGCCGATCACAATGCAAATATACCAAACGAGTATGAAAAACTTCATATTCTGCCGTTTAACTTCAAAGTCGATGATCAAGAATTTATAGAAGATCCGCTCGGTATGAACGGTTCGCGCCTTGAAGTTCAAGCACACATCATAACCGTACAAAAATCCTCACTCAGCAATCTTGCAAAAGCTGCGAAGTTAGCCGGCGTAAAGATTGATAATATTGTACTATCAGGCTATGCTTCGGCAATAGCCGTAGTAAATGAAGATGAGCGAGAACTTGGCGTTGTAGTTATAGACATGGGTGGTGCTACCTGTGATATGATCATACATGCTGGGAATTCTTTAAGATATAACGACTATCTTGGCGTAGGCTCTAATAATATAACAAATGATCTATCAACAGCATTACACACTCCGCTAACAGCGGCAGAAAAAATGAAAATAAAATATGGAACTTTAGATAATAATTCAAGCGAACTCATAGAATTACCTGTAATCGGAGACGATGGCTCGACACATGAGGTTTCTTTAGATATAATATCTAATGTTATTTATGTTAGAGTTGAAGAGACACTTATGATACTAGCTAAAATGCTTGAGGATAGCGGTTTTAAAGACCAAGTTGGAGCAGGAATTGTACTGACAGGTGGACTAACAAAAATAGCAAATATAAGAGAATTGGCAACAGCTATATTTGATAATCTACCGACTAGAGTTGCAAAGCCTAGAGAGATGGAAGGTCTTTTTGAAACTTTAAGAGATCCAAGTTATTCGACAGCTATAGGTTTAGTTTTGTATGGTGGTGGTTATTTCACACCTTATGAGATTGATTCAAATAAAAAGTTAAGATATAAAAATGAGATAATAGATTCAGAAAAAAATATTCAAAATGCACTTTTTGAAGATGAACCAGAGCTGATAGAGAAAAGTGAAGAGATGATGAGTACCAAAGATAAACTAGCAAATATTGCTATTATTAATGAAAAAGATGAAAAAAATGGTTTCTTTACAAGTTTATGGAACCGACTAACACAACTATTTTAAGAGGAGCAAAGTTATGAGCGGCTTTAGCATTGAAGAATCAAAATACACATATGGCGCGAAGATAAAAGTTATAGGCGTAGGTGGCGGTGGTGGAAATATGATCAACCACATGATAAGAGAGGGCATAAGCGGGATTGACTTAATAGCAGCTAATACTGATGCTCAAGCGCTTGATCATTCACTCGCAGGAACAAAAATACAACTCGGAGAGAAAAAAACAAAAGGACTAGGTGCAGGAATGGTACCTACAGTCGGAAAAGAATCGGCACTTGAGAGTTATGAAGAGATCAAATGTGCTTTAGAAAATGCTGATATCGTATTTATTGCTTCTGGTTTTGGCGGAGGTACAGGGACAGGAGCTGCTCCTGTAATCGCTCAGGCTGCCAAAGAAATAGGAGCACTAACCGTTTCAGTTGTAACAAAACCATTTATGTTTGAAGGTAGAAAAAGAGCTAAACTTGCTGAAATAGGTCTAAGTGATTTAAAAAAAGAAAGTGATTCGATAGTTGTTATTCCAAATGATAAATTGCTCTCTATTGTTGATAAAAGTTTAGGTATAAAAGATAGTTTTAAAATAGTTGATGATGTTCTTAGTCGTGCGGTAAGCGGTATGAGCTTGGTTGTATTATCATCCGGTCAAAGCGATATTAACTTAGACTTTGCAGATGTCCAAACTGTTATGAGCCATCGCGGTATGGCACTCATGGGTGTTGGTGAAAGCTCAGGTGAAGGTGCAGCAGTTGAAGCTATTAAAAGTGCTATAGAATCTCCTTTACTTGACAATATGTCAATAGATGGTGCACTTGGAGTACTAGTTCATTTTCATATATCTCCTAGCTGCCCTATTTCTGAGATAAGGGATGCTATGATTATTGTTCATGAAAGTGCTGATGAAGACGCAGATGTTATATTTGGAACTACGACAGATGAAAATATGGAAGACAATAAAGTAAAAGTAACTATAGTGGCAACAGGCTTTGACAATAAATTAGAAGAAACAAGAGAATTAAAACTACTTGATCCTACTCAAGAAGCAATTAAAAAAGAAAGAATTATGAGAATGAAGAAAGTCAGTGGTGGCTATGAAAGTCAAGATGATTATCTTGAAATACCGACCTATATACGACATCAAATGGATTAATAAAACCAGCACACAGGAAAAAATTCTGTGTGCTGATTTTCAAAGTAAAAACCCTCTATCTAAACCCGTATAATCCCTATAAAATTCAGCTTTCAAATCAAATTTGTGTAAATATTCACTAATTTTATCTCTTTGATCATATCCCATTTCACATGCCAGTAATAATACCTTTTTATTTATCGCTATATCAATAATCTTTTTAAGTATTTCATCTCCTACAACCCCTCCATAAAGTGCTAAATTTGGTTCATATGATAAGTTTTTATCCAATATCTCATCATCTTTTATATATGGAGGATTTGAGACTAATATATCAATATGCTCATGAACATCATCTAGTAAATTACAATTTACAAATTTAATTCTTTCATTTACACCATGTTTGTTAGCATTGATTTGTGCAACTTCAAGTGCTTCTTTTGAAAGATCTGTAGCTATAATTTGTGCTTTGGGTAAAAGCAAAGATAGCATTATGGAGATAATACCGCTTCCAGTACCTATCTCTGCTATAGTTATATCTTCAATATCTTTGCATCTATTTACTACTTTTTCAACTAACAATTCAGTTTCTGGACGAGGTATCAAAACACGATCATCAACATAAAATTCAGAAGAAAAAAATGATGCTTTATTTAATATATATTCCAAAGGAATTGATTTTTTTCTCTTCTCTATATTGTTCAAAAAATCTTTTGGAATATCAATATCTTCATTATCATGTGTCATGAGCCACAAGATATCTTTGTCCAAAGAGGCACAAAGCAATGTTTTTACCTCTTTTTTTGGGTTTTCACAAATATCTATTAACTCTTTAGAAAAGCCATTTACAATATCTTTTAGTTTTGGCAATTCTCTTCCATAAAGGTTTTATTTGATTCTACGTCTACACCGAGTCTCTTTAGTCTCTCAACCAACGGTGGATGTGTAAAATACAAAATAATACTCAAAGGATGTGAATATGGGAAACTTTTATTTTCATCTGCCAGTTTCATTAAAGCAGAGGATAGAGCTTCTTTACTTTCGCATTCACTTCCATAAGCATCAGCGGCATACTCATTTTTCCTACTTATCAAGCCAAAAATAGGCATAAATAAAAAAGATAGTACCGGAGAGAACAGCAAGAAAAATATAATATTCATATAAATACCATTACTAATACCAAGATCTAAGAATATATCTTTTGGTAAATTTCCGAATATAGCGAACATAACAAACAACATAAGTCCGCTAGAGGCTATATTTTTAATTATATCTTTATGCTTGAAATGTCCCAACTCATGTCCTAAAACCGCTAAAAGCTCATTCTTTTCTAACTTTGCTATCAATGTATCAAACAGGACAACTCTTTTAGATTTACCGAGTCCTCCAAAGTATGCATTTAGTCTGCTGTCTCTCTTACTTGCATCAAGGCTGAAAACTCCACTACTCTTTAGACCTGCTTTTTTCAATAACTCTTCTATAGAGTTTTTCAATTCTTCATCCTCAAGAGGTGAGAATTTGTTGAATATAGGTGCTATCAAAGTCGGATATATCATATTTATAAAGAGTACGATAACAAAGACTGCTGCAAAACCCCATACCCACCAATTTGTCAGTGTTAACATGATCCAAGATATCAGAGCAATAACAAGTGAGCCAAAAATCAAAAATATCAAAGCTGCCTTTATCTGATCGATAAGATACGTCTTAAAATCAATATTTGAAAAACCAAATTTTTTATCTAGTGAAAACGTTTTATACAGATCAAAAGGCAATGACAAGATGTAATTTACTGCTATAAAAGAATCTACGAATAGAATGGAACGAATTATCTCGTTTTGAGCCGTTATTGTACCATCCAAGAAATTCAATCCAAAATCAAACCACCAAAAGAAAATCAACAAATCATATAATATACTCATCAATTCCATCTTGGAATTTGCTATTTTATAATTGCCGGCTTTTAAAAAATTGGCAGCACTTAAAATAATCGGTTTTGATTTTTTTGCTTTAACTACAAAACCAATCTCCATAACTGCAACATAAAATTTTATAAGTGCATAAATAGTATATATCAAGCTAATCCATATCAACATAAAAAATACCTTCTTTTTTTACGCAATTGTAGCAAAAATGTTTTAAAAAGAGATTTGTACTAAATTATCTTATTTTAACTTGCACACATCTACCCATTTTTTAGCTTTTGATATGTCATATAATTGTTCATGTGTTAATTTGATCGCTGAGTTGGCACTTCCACAAGCAGGATATATAAAATCATAATTTTGTAGTGATACATCCAAATATATATCTACCCCTTCTTTTACTCCGAATGGACAAACTCCACCTACTTCATGTCCAATCATGTCATGTACCATATCAAATGAGAGCATTTTCGCTTTACAACCGAACTCTTGCTTGAATTTTTTATTATCAATTTTCACTTCTCCGGTGGTTACGATCAAAATAGCTTTATTTTCCACCAAGAAAGATAATGTTTTTGCAATTCTTGCCTCTTCTGTGTTTAATGCAAGTGCAGCAAGTTCAACTGTGGCACTGGAGACTTCAAATTCTAGGATATTTCCTGCCATGTCCCAATCTTGTAAGTAATCTCTAACCTGCTCTATTCCCAAAATAAGCTCCTTAATAGTTCTTGATATTTCATAAGATTTTATCAAAAATATTCTAAAAAGAGAATTTTAGATAAAATAAGCACCTAAAATTTTAAAACAGGAATCAAATTGGCATTATTGGATATTTTAGAAGTCAGCAAATCATACGAATCACAAAAAATACTCGACAAGGTAAGCCTATCTGTAAATAAAGGCGAGAGAATTTGTATCATAGGCAAGAATGGCGGTGGAAAATCTACACTGATGAAGATCATCAATGGTTCGCTTGAGATTGATGAGGGAAGAAGAATTCTACAAAACCAAATAAAAGTCGATATGTTAGATCAAACTCCAATTTTCGAAGAAAATCTAAGCGTTAAGGATACTATATCTTTAGGCTTAAAAGATCTTATAGATGCAAAAGAAAGTTACGAAGATATATTAAAAAGATTATCAACTGATTTCGAAAACAAAGAATTACTAAAAAAACAAGATGAACTACTAAGTTTTTTGGACACACATGATGCATGGAACTTAGACGATAAAGTGGAAAGGGTTATGCAAAAACTCAATCTAAAAGAATTTGAAGATACAGATATAAATTTGCTCAGTGGAGGGGAACAAAGAAGAGTTACATTAGCCGGATTAATTCTTAAAAAACCTGATATCTTACTTCTTGATGAACCGACAAACCACCTAGATGTATATATGGTTGAATTTTTGGAAGATATGCTTTTAAAAGAACAATTTACTCTTGTATTTATATCACATGATAGATACTTTATCGACCATCTTGCAACAAAAACGATAGAAATCGACAATGCTGCACTTATGTCTTTTAACGGCGGTTATCAAGATTATCTCAAAGCAAAAGAACTTATGCTTCACTCTATGAGTAAAGAGCATGAAAACTTGTTAAAGCTTCTAAAAAGAGAAGAAGAATGGCTGAGACGCGGCGTAAAGGCTAGACTAAAGAGAAACGAAGGTAGAAAGCAAAGAGTCTTTGATCTGAAAGAAAAAGCAAAAACAAATCCAGCTGCAATAAACAAAATAAAACTTGAACTTGAGAGAGAACAAAAGAATTTTAATCAAAATACATCTGTAAATAGACAAAAAATGCTTTTTGAAATGTACAATATATCAAAATCTCTAGGCAATAAAAAACTCATAGAAAACTTTTCAACCAGAATCTTACAAAAAGAGAGAATTGCAATAGTCGGTAAAAACGGCTCCGGTAAATCAACATTTTTAAAAATATTATTACAAGATATGAAGATAGACAGCGGAACATTAAAAGCAGGCGAACTAAAGATAGGCTATTTTGACCAACAAAGGCAAATGTTAGATGATGATAAAGATATATTGGAAACATTTTGTCCAAACGGCGGTGATAGGATTGATGTAAAGGGAAGAAATCTGCACGTGTTTGGATATCTAAAAAACTTTTTATTCCCGAAAGAACATCTAAATAAAAAAATAGGCGTTTTAAGCGGGGGTGAAAAAAATAGGATAGCATTAGCACTTTTATTTACAAAAGAAGTTGATTGTCTTATACTGGATGAACCTACAAATGACCTTGATATCCCGACTATTAATATATTGGAAGATTATATTTTAAATTTTCAAGGAGCAGTCATATTTGTGAGTCATGATAGATATTTTGTCGATAAGATCGCCAAAAAACTTTTTATATTCAAAGGTGATGGTATAGTTGAAGAAAGTTATCAAGAATATAGTGAATATTTGAGTATTGAAAAAGAGATACAAGATCTGGAAACTTTCAGTTTAGAAGAGAGGAAAGAAACAGGTAAAAAAGACAAAACAGAAAGTCAAAAACCTCTAAAATTAAGTTACAAAGAGAAAAAAGATTATGATTCCTTGCCTCAGACTATCAAAAAATTGGAAGATGATATAAAAAGCATAAATGAGTGTCTACAAGATCCTAGTTGTTATGAGAAGTTAAGCTTTGCAGATATAAGTGCCGAATTAAGCCAAAAAGAAAAGGAACTTGAAATTTTAATAGACAGATTTTTGGAACTTGAAGAGAAGGCCGAAGCCCTCTCTTGATTTAGATTAGTGAAGGAAGTGTCTCACACCGCTAAAATATAAAGCCATACCATGCTCATTTGCCGCATCTATGACTTCATCATCTCTTATGCTGCCGCCTGGTTCAATGATCGCTTTTACTCCTGCTAAGGCAGCTGCATCTATACTATCTCTAAATGGGAAAAACGCCTCACTTGCCATAGCACAGCCCTCAACATCCAAGCCCATCTCTTTTGCCTTTGATAAAGCACATTTGCCGGCATCTACTCTACTTGTCATACCCATACCTATAGCAACCATAGCCGAATCTTTCACATAAACAACACAATTTGACTTTGTAAGGCTTGCAACTTTATATGCTATCTCTAGGTCATGCATTTCATTTGCACTGCAGGCTCTAACTGTTTTGCAAACTGATTTTTGGACCTCATCTTGTCCAACTTTATCGCTATTTTGATATACAAATCCACCATCTACATGTTTAAAATCAAATTCATCATCATTTAAGATCAAATATTTGCTTTCCTGAGTAAAGATCTTGATTCTTTTTTTAGATTCAAAGACTTTTAGGGCATCTTCATCGACATTAGCAGCTATAATGACCTCTACAAAAATTTCATTGATCTTATTTGCCAATTGTACATCTAGTTTACCGTTTATTGCTACGACACCGCCATATGCAGAGATTGGATCACATTTTAAAGCTTTGGTATAAGAATCCAATAAATTTTCACCGATTGCGAAACCACATGGATTTGCATGTTTTATGATCGACACTGCAGGAGCATCACCAAATGAAGCAGCGATTTTAAGTGCTCCGTTTATGTCGGTTATATTATTGAAACTTGCCTCACCCTTAAGTGCTTTAAAATTATTTGTAAAGAAATAATCAAACTCATAAAGTGCGCCTTTTTGATGTGGATTTTCACCGTATCTTGTATCAAATGCTTTGGAACCGACTATAAACTGCTTATCACCAAATCCCTCATTGAACCTTTTATTCATATAATTTGCGATCATACTATCATATGCTGCAGTATGTTCAAATGCTTTTATCATAAGACTTTGTCTAAATTCAAGACTATTTTTATTATTTTTCAAAGCATCGATAACAACATCATAATCATTAACATCTGTAACAATTAGAACGTCATTGAAATTTTTAGCTGCACTTCTAACCATAGCAGGTCCGCCGATATCTATATTTTCTATAATCTCATCGAAATCATCTGTTTTTGATATAGTCTCTTTAAACGGATATAAGTTCACACAGACTAGATCTATACCTACTATAGAATGTTCTTTTGCAGTTTCAACATGTGAACTGAGATCTCTTCTATGTAAAATTCCACCATGGATATGAGGATTTAAAGTCTTAACTCTACCATCAAACATCTCAGGAAATTTTGTCACTTCACTGATTTCCAATGCCTTAATACCCTCTTCTTTTAGAAGTTTAAACGTTCCGCCAGTTGAAACTATTTCGAAACCTAAAGATTCCAAATCTTTGGCAAATTGGGCAACACCCTCTTTATCGCTAACACTTATCAATGCTCTCATTTTGTTCCTTGAATATATTTTATATTAATACGTTTATTATATAATAACGCAGTTTTAATAAGGATAAAAAAGTGAACGATTTTGACAAAAGAATAGATAGACTTGGCACACATTGTGCAAAATGGGACAAATATCAAGATCAAGATGTCATCCCTGCCTGGGTTGCCGATATGGATTTCCATTCTCCTTCCTGTTTGAATGAAGCTCTAATAAAAAGAGTAGAACATGGGGTTTTTGGTTACACAAAGATTGATGAATCAACAATACAAGCTACTATTGACTTCATCAAAAGACATCATGATTGGGATATAAAAGAAGAGTGGATAGTATGGACACACGGTGTTGTAGTAAGTATGAATATAGCTTGTAGAATGCTTTTGGAAAATGACGAGATCATCACAACTACTCCTGTCTATCCTCATTTCATAAAAGCACCTAAAAATGCCCAAAAGAAAGTCACACAAGTACCGTTAAGGAAGGTAAATAACAGATGGTCGATAGATTTTGACGAATTTGAGTCTCATATAAACTCTTATTGTAAACTTTTTTTATTTTGCAACCCTCACAACCCTGGAGGAACGGTTTTTACAAGAGAAGAATTAGAGAAAATAAGTGATATCTGCATCAAACATGACCTACTTATCTGTACAGATGAGATACACGCAGACCTTGTCATAAATCCAGATATAAAACACATCCCGATTGCTTCTTTAAACGCTGATATAAAAGAGAGAAGTATTACTTTAATGGCACCTAGCAAAACTTTTAATATTGCAGGATTACAGAGTTCATTTGCGATCATTCCAAACAAAGAATTAAGATTAAGATTTGAAAAAGAGCTTACAGGTATTGGAGGCGGCATAAATCTACTTGCTATTACAGCAACCAAATCTGTCTATAGTGATGGAGATGATTGGCTTAAAGATTTGAAATCATATCTCCTTGAAAATTTTAATCTTGTAAAAGACTTTGTACATAAGAACAAAAACCTTAAAATGCTCTCAAATGATGCTTCATTTCTTGCGTGGATTGATTGTTCTGCACTAAAAGTAAAAAATCCATATGAATTTTTTCTTCAATTTGGGGTAGGACTGAGTGAAGGAGCGGGATTTGGTGATGCAAATTTTGTGAGATTGAATTTTGGGACTAACAAAGAGACTTTACGTAAAATACTAACAAGAATGCAAACTGCGTTGGATTCTTTGGAGTAAAAATAGTTATTTATTTGCTTCGCTTTTAACATAAAAGTAGAGAACATCAATCTCTTTGTCGGTTAAAAAATATGTAGGCATGACCTTGTGAGATTTATGCAAAGCTTGGTAAAAAACCTCTTTTTTCAAAGAGTTTATAGGAGGAGCCTTCAGTACTCTTGGCTTACCTTTGACTTTGTACTTAGCTATGATCATGCCCTCACCTTTTTTACCATGGCACTCATCACATCCTATTCCGCGTGGATTTACATAGAGCATTTTGGCGTATTCCATCTTCGTTATAAAATCTTCGCCAAAAACAGCAACACTCAATAAAAAAACAATAAAAAATATTCTCATTACACTCACTTTATCAACTCTTTAATACTAATTTGTTATGATACTAAATATTTATTAAAGAGAGAGTAAAAACTTATGAATATTTTAGACGGTAAAGCATTATCAAGCAAGATTAGAGCCGATATTAAAAAAGATATTGAGCTTTTAAAGACAAACGATATCACTCCTGGACTTGCCGTAATATTAGTAGGTGACAATCCTGCTAGTAAAACCTATGTAGGAATGAAGGAAAAAGCATGTGAAGAGACAGGCGTTTACTCAATAGTTCACAAAATGCCAAATTCTATCTCGCAAGACAAAATACTAGAAACTATACATATGATAAATAACAATGACAATATTGACGGTGTTCTTGTTCAACTTCCATTACCTCCGCATATTGACACTTCAAAGATTATAGAAGCGATCAACCCCGACAAAGACGTAGATGGATTTCATCCCTTTAACGTTGGAAGATTGGTTTCAGGATTAGATAGTTTTGTCCCATGTACACCTCTTGGAGTCATGAAGCTTTTAGAAGAATATGATATCCAACTGCAAGGGTTGGATGTTTGTATCGTAGGTGCTAGTAACATAGTTGGCAAACCGATGATGAATCTCATGTTAAATGCAGGAGCCACAGTTGATATTTGTCATATTTTCACAAAAGATTTGAAAGCACATACGATCAAAGCCGATATGGTTATAGTTGGAGTCGGAAAAGCCGGTCTCATCACTGAAGATATGGTTAAAGATGGTGCAATAGTCGTAGATATAGGTATCAATAGATTAGAAAACGGAAAACTTACAGGCGATGCAGATTTTGATACAGTATCTCCAAAATGCTCCTATATCACACCTGTTCCAGGAGGCGTTGGACCTATGACAATAGCTATGCTTCTATCAAATACTCTAAAAGCTGCAAAAAACAGAAAGGATAAATAGTTGAGCAAGTTAAAAAAACTTTATAAATTTTCAAATAGTTGGACAGGTACTGTCATTATAGTCTTATTGGTAATATTCTTTATAGCGCAAGCTTTTGTGATCCCAAGCGGTAGTATGAAAAATACTCTTTTGATCGGAGATCATCTTTTTGTTAAAAAATTCTCTTACGGTATTCCCGTTCCCCATATTCCTTGGATAGAAGTACCGGTACTGCCTGATTTTAGGGGAGATGGACATCTGATCGATGCTAAAGGACCACAAAGAGGAGATATCGTTGTATTTAGATATCCAAACAATATAAAGGTTCATTATGTAAAAAGATGTGTGGCATTAGGAGGAGATGAGATATTATATGCCAACAAAACACTTTATATAAGATTTCGCGAAGGTGATTCTTATATGAAGAAAAATTTCAAAGCAGATCAAATAGTAACACTGGGCGGGAAAATCTGGGTAAAGAACCCTTATCTTCATAAATATCCTGGAATCCATTATGATCCAACAGTCAATATCTTTCAGCAAATGGGTCTTTATATGAGCGTCAATCAGCTGGCGATGCAACCGGCGATTATACCTGAATTGCCAAAAAAACCCGGCCTTGTTTACAATGCATTTTATAAAAAAGTACCTAAAAATGAGTATTTCATGATGGGAGACAATAGAGATCATTCAAACGATAGTAGATTCTGGGGAAGTGTGCCTTATTCTCTTATAGTCGGAAAACCTTGGTTCATATATTTTTCTTGGGACAAGAACTATAAGATAAGATGGAATAGAATAGGAAGATTTATCAATAATCTGCAACTAGACAAAAGCTTTTTAGATGGCAAATGAAGATTATATAAATATCATAACTAAAATATTGGCACTAATGATAGCCATAATAGGACATGAAATAATGCACGGCTACGTGGCTTACAGATATGGAGATAACACCGCTAAAAATGCAGGACGTCTTAGTATAAATCCTATCAAGCATGTTGACTTGGTAGGAACGATTATACTACCTGCCCTTTTATATATATCGCATGCCCCATTTTTATTTGGTTGGGCAAAGCCTGTACCGATAAATATGAGAGAGGTCTTGGACAACGGTGGATATAAAGCTGCTATATTTGTATCTCTTGCAGGTATCGCGTACAATTTTACTTTAGCTATCGCATGTACTGTTATCTTAAGCCAGCTAAGCACTCCAACTACTATATTTGGCATGTTCTTCGCTTATCTGATGATACAATCACTTATATACAACGTCGTTTTAGGAGTTTTTAACTTATACCCTATTCCTCCGCTTGACGGCTCTCATGCCCTAGCTTATTTTGCTGCATCAAACGGTTGGTATGGGATTATGAGATTTTTTGATTCTATTCAAAAATACGGAATGATAATCTTATTGCTTTTTATTGCAACGCCGTTATCAAATTACTTTTTTGCTCCGATTGGATATATTATAGATTACTTGATGAAGCTAGTGTAAACTACACTAGCGCATCAAACATATCTTTTGTTACAAGATTTAATTCTCTTGAACCGTCAATCTCTGCAAAAACACCCAAATTCTTGTAAAAATCTATCAAAGGTGCAGTTTGTGAGTGATATGCATCCAATCTGTTTTTGACAGTATCTACATTGTCATCTTTTCTTATAACAAGTGCATCTCCGCAGTAATCACAAACGTTTTCTTCTTTTGATGGATTAAATTTTATATGAAAAGAAGCTCCGCACTTAGGGCATACTCTTCTTCCTGCTATTCTTTCTACAATTTGTTCATCAGGAACATCAAAAGACAAGACTTTGTCAAGCTTTTTACCGCTGGCCGATAGTAATTTTTCTAACTCTTCAGCTTGCTTTAGAGTTCTTGGAAAACCGTCTAATACAAAACCGTTTTTACAATCTTCTTTGCTTAATCTCTCTTTTATGATTCCTATAATAGTTGAGTCCGGAACTAATTTCCCTTCATCCATAAATTTTTTTGCTTCCAATCCCATGTTTGTTTGCTCCACTATAGCTGCTCTTAACATATCTCCGGTTGAGATTTGAGGGATATCATATTTTTGTGTTAAAAATTTTGCTTGGGTTCCTTTTCCTGCTCCGGGCGCTCCAAATACCATAAGATTCATATATCTTTCTCCTAAAAAATGTTTGATATATGATATACTATTTTGTTTTAATAAAACCTTTTTATAATAATCCTTATGGTATAATCGAACAAATAAATTTTAAGAGAGAAAAGAAAGTGAAATTTTTTATTGCAACTGATCATGCAGGAATTGACATCAAACCTGATATCATACAAATGCTAAAAGACATGGGACATGAAATAGTAGATCTAGGGCCTGATACTAAAGATAGAGTAGATTACCCAGATTTTGCGCACAAGCTTTGTCTAGAAGTACTTGCAAATGAAAATACTTACGGTATATTGATTTGTGGAACAGGTATAGGTATGAGCCTCAGTGCGAACAAACACGTAGGCATAAGGGCAGCTCTTTGTCATGATGCATACACTGCTTCTATGGCTAGAGCACATAATAACGCAAATGTATTATGCTTTGGGCAAAGAGTAGTAGGTTTAGGAGTCGCCGAATCTATACTGAAGGCTTGGTGCGACACCAAATTTGAGGGTGGAAGGCACTCACAAAGAATCGAAAAGATAGAAATATAATCATGACTACTTGGCTAATAACCACGATCCTCTCGTCAGCTTGTATCTACTTGATAGTGATGGTCTTTTATTATAGAACTTTACTAAGAAAAGAGAAGAAAAGCAGTGTTTTTGTAAAAGAGACATTAGGCGATGCCGAATTGGTTATTAGAAAGTATCAAGTTCAACTTCAAAGATCTCTCGGGAATATGGATATTCTAAGCGATGAATTAAGCAAAGTAAAAAATGATCTAAAATCATTAAGAGCAAGAAATTCACAATATAGAATGGAAAGCGATAAGTTAAGAGACACAATAAAAGAGCTAGAGAGTAAAATAGAGGCTCTTCTATAATGTCGTCAATTATAGCTTACTCATCCATCCTGCTTATTACTACTATATTTGTATTTATTAAAATTAAACTTTTTAAATAACTAAAGGCAACACATGAAAACACTAAGTTTAGAAGACAAAGAATTTTTACTTAAATCAATCAGAACAGTCGAAAACTTTCCAAAACCAGGTATCAGTTTTAAAGACATAAGTACACTTTTAGGAAATGCCGAAGCTTTTTCATTATTAATGAGACATTTAGAGAGTAGATATAAAGATAATGATATTGACTATATCGCAGGAATAGAAAGTAGAGGCTTTATATTTGGTGCAGCCCTTGCTAGCAAACTAGGTATAAAATTCGTTCCTATAAGGAAACCGGGAAAATTGCCTTATACAACTATTAGTGAGAAATACTCCTTAGAATATGGAGTCGATGAAGTTGAAGTGCATATAGATGCATTTAAGTGTGAAAAAGACAAACCAAAAGTTCTCTTGATAGATGACCTTATAGCAACCGGAGGAACTGCGAATGCTTCTGTAAATCTCATAAACAAAGCTGGCGGTGATTGCATTGAGAGCTGCTTTATTATAAATTTGAAATTTTTAAACGGAGACAAAGAGATACAAAAAACTACTTCAGTTTACTCAGTATTGGAGATTGATTAAATGTATATACCGAAAAAATCCAAATACGATCCAGACGAAAATGGACACTTTGGAAACTTAGAAAAAGATGGTTTTTCTTACGGCGGCAGATATGTCCCTGAAACCCTTATGCCTACACTCTTAGAGTTAGACGAAGAATATAAAAAAATTCGTTTTAATAAAGATTTTTGGGAAGAAGTAAACTACTATTTAAATGAATATGTAGGTAGACCTTCACCTTTGTATTATGCAAAGAATATTTCCCAAGAGTTAAATGCAAAAATTTACCTAAAAAGAGAAGACCTAAATCACACCGGTGCACATAAAGTCAACAATACAATAGCTCAGGGTTTATTAGCAAAAAGACTTGGTAAAAAACGTGTTATAGCAGAAACAGGCGCAGGACAACATGGAGTTGCAACTGCAACAGTTGCAGCACTTCTTGGACTTGAATGTGATATATTTATGGGAGAGAAGGATGTTCAAAGGCAAGAATTAAATGTCTTTAGGATGAAACTCTTAGGAGCAAAAGTTCATGCAGTAAAAAGTGGAAGCAGAACTTTAAAAGATGCTATGAATGATGCCATACGATATTGGGTTACAAATGCAAGAGATACGTTTTATATAATAGGCACTGTTGCAGGGCCGCATCCATATCCACTTATGGTTAGAGATTTTCAATCAATAATAGGCTATGAAGCAAAAGCACAAATTCTTAAAAAAGAAGGAAAACTTCCTGATTTTGTCATTGCTTGTATAGGTGGCGGAAGTAATGCAATAGGCATATTTAATCATTTTTTAGAAGAAGACAGCGTAACTTGTATAGGTATAGAAGCAGGTGGCCTAGGTGTTGACACACACAAACATGGCTGTAGTCTGGCAAAAGGGAAACCCGGAGTTTTACATGGACAGATGAGCTATCTTCTTCAAGATGAAGACGGTCAGATTCAAGAAGCTTACTCAATCTCAGCCGGACTTGATTATCCCGGTATAGGTCCTGAACATGCGTACTTAAAAGATATGCAAAAAGCGAAATATGAAAACATAACAGATAAAGAAGCTATAGATGCTTTTGTCTGGCTTAGTCAAAAAGAAGGTATCATCCCTGCTTTTGAAAGTTCACACGCTATAGCCTATCTTAAAAAGATGACAAAACAAGAGTTAGAAAATAAACTTATAATCATAAATTTATCAGGACGTGGTGATAAAGATATGGTTCAAGCCAAATCCATACTTAAATTTTAGAGAAGGAAAAACTTGGAAGCATATCTCATAGAATTATTACAACATTATGGTTATATCATACTATATTTTTGGAGCATCCTAGAAGGCGAAATGGGCCTTATTATGGCAGGAATTATGTCTCATACAGGGAACATGAACTTGGCATTGGCAATATTTATAGCAGGTCTTGGGGGATTTACGGGAGACCAGATATATTTTTATATCGGGCGATATAATAAAAAATATGTTTATAGAAAATTTAGGGGGCAAAGAAGAAAATTTGCATTTGCTCATATTTTATTGAAAAAGAACGGTTGGCCGATTATATTTTCTCAAAGATATATGTATGGTATGAGAACTATCATACCTATTTCAATAGGACTTACTAGATACAGTGCTAAAAAATTCGCAATTATAAATCTACTAAGTGCTTGGTGCTGGGCTGCCGTTACGATAACGCCGGCATGGTTCTTTGGACAAGAGATATTGATCGTCATACACTGGGCAAAGGCTCATTGGTACTTTGCACTTCCACTTGCTGCAATCACAGGAGGAGGAATATACTATTATTTCCACAAAGTAACAGAACGTAAAATTAAAGAAAAGGTAAAAATATGAATTTTAAATTAGTAAAAGATGAATTAAAAAATATAAAAGCAGACTGTGAGATCATTTTAGTCTTAAATAAAAATCTAGATCATAAATGGGTCTTAGACAAAGAGATACTAGAGGACACTGATTTTAAAGGCAGAAGTGAAGAAACTATATATCTTCCTGTTCAAAAAAGAGTATATGCCGTATCGGACTCTCTAGATTGTGATGATATTAGACTAGCAGTTGCAAGTGCATACAAAGCTATCAAGAAGATCAATGTTAAAAATGTAAAAATAGGATTTTATGAAAATGAAATAAATGCAGGGGCCATAGTAGATGGATTTTTACTTGGAAGTTATTATTTTGACAAATATAAAAGTAAAAAAGATACAAATCACATAAAAAATATTTTTATATCAACTGAAGAGTATAACAATCAAGAGATAAACACTGAAAAAGCAAAAGAATATATCTCAAATGCTCAGATCATATCAAAAGCCACAAATCATGCAAAAGATATCATAAACACCGTACCTTATGATATGACTCCGGTAAAATTAGCAGAATATGCACAAAAGATGACCGATGAGATAGATGCGATAGAGTGCTTTATCGGGGATGAAAAGTTTTTGAAAAAAGAAAAGATGGGAGCATTTTTAGCAGTTAGCAGAGCAAGTTCAGAAAAGCCGAGACTCATACATCTAAGTTACAAACCAAAAAATGCAAAGAAAAGATTTGTTTTTGTAGGAAAAGGTTTAACTTACGACAGCGGTGGGTTAAGCTTAAAACCAAGTGAGCATATGGTTAGTATGAAAGCTGATAAAAGTGGTGCGGCCGCAGCTATAAATATAATCAGAGCTGCAGCACTTTTAAAACTGCCTTTTGAAGTACATTCAATCATAGGTGCAGCAGAAAATATGATAGGAGGCAATGCCTATAAACCTGATGATGTACTTATATCAAGAAACGGGAAAAGCATAGAAGTAAGAAATACTGATGCCGAGGGAAGATTGGTCTTGGCTGATTGTTTGGATTACGCACAAGATCTAAAACCAGATGCTATGTTTGACCTTGCGACTCTTACCGGTGCTTGTGTTGTAGCACTCGGTGAGTATACAAGCGGTGTCATGGGTCACAGTAATACTCTAAAAGAGACTTTTTTGTCAGCAGCAGAAAAAAGTGGAGAACTCGCAGCGACTCTGCCTTTTAATAACTATCTAAAAAAACTTTTAAAAAGTAATGTTGCCGATATGTCTAACATATCAAGTTCAAGATACGGTGGTGCGATCACTGCAGGATTGTTTTTAGATAATTTCATAAGAGATGATTTTAAAGATAAGTGGCTTCATCTCGACATTGCCGGACCTGCTTATATAGAAAAAGACTGGGGATATAACCAATGTGGAGCAAGTGGAGCAGGTGTTAGGATGTGTACATACTGGATGATAGAACAAGCAAAGGAAAACGTATAATGGGATTAGGTGTAGGAATAGTAGGACTTCCAAATATAGGTAAATCAACAACTTTCAATGCTTTAACAAAAGCACAAAATGCACAAAGTGAAAATTATCCTTTTTGTACGATAGAGCCAAACAAAGCAGTAGTTCCGGTGCCTGATCCAAGACTAGCAGAACTGGCAAAAATAGTAAATCCTGAGAGACTACAATACTCTACGGTTGACTTTGTAGATATTGCCGGACTTGTAAAAGGTGCGAGTAAGGGTGAAGGACTAGGTAATAAATTTTTATCTAATATAAGAGAAGTGGAAGTAATACTTCATATGGTTAGATGTTTTGAAGATGAAAATGTCGTGCATGTCGAAGGCAGTGTAAATCCTTTGAGAGATATAGAGATCATAGAAACCGAGTTAATTCTGGCAGATGTAGAGCAGCTTGATAAAAAGATTGACAAACTAAATCGTCAAGCAAAATTTGATAAATCTGCAAAAGCTATATTAGACATCGCATTTGAATTAAAAGCACATCTAGACGAATTAAGACCTGTGAGTAATTTTGCAAAAAAAGATGATGAATTATTTATAGATTTAAATAAAGAGTTAAGATTTTTGTCAGGCAAAGCCATTATCTATGGAGCTAACGTTGATGAAGATTCATTATTAGAAGATAATGCACTAGTACAGATTGTAAAAGATCATGCAAAAGAAGTCGGTGCTGACGTTATTACGCTTTGTGCAAAAATCGAGGAAGAATTGGTGACTTTAGAAGAGGAAGAAGCTCAAGAATTCCTATCAGACCTTGGCGTTGAAGAATCAGGATTGAACAAGATAATCCATACTGCTTTTGACAAATTAAATCTAATCAGCTACTTCACAGCAGGCGTCAAAGAAGTCAGAGCTTGGACTATTGAAAAAGGTTGGAAAGCCCCAAAAGCTGCATCAGTAATTCACAATGACTTTGAAAAAGGTTTCATTCGTGCGGAAGTTATAAGTTATGAAGATTTTATCACTTATAAAGGTGAGAACGGTGCAAAAGAAGCAGGCAAGATGAGACTTGAAGGTAAAGACTACATAGTGAAAGACGGCGATGTTATGCACTTTAGATTCAATGTATAGAGTGTTTAAAAAATATTAATTATATAACCATATGATAATAAAATAATTTTTGATAAAGAGGAAAACATGAAAAAAATAACAATTCTTATAATGATTGCATTTTTAAGTATCACTTTACAAGCTAAAGATATTTTAAAAACATACAATTTTAAAGACTCAAAGAATAAGAGTATAGAACTTCAAACCATGAACAACGGAGTATACTTTCCTAATTATAAGGGAAAAGTTGTTCTTCTGGCTTTTTTTGGAAGATACTGCCCACCTTGTTTGGCAGAGATACCGGAACTAGTGAAAATTCAGAAAGAATACTCTAAAAATTTTCAAATAGTCGCTATGCATGTACAGCAAAAAATGACAAAACAAGAATTAACAAATTTTGTTACATCACATAACATGAATTACACTGTGATCCCATCATCGAATAAAGTGTTTGATTTTGCAAATTTCATAACTCAAAAGACTGGATGGGGTGGACAAATTCCTTATTCAATCCTCTTTGACAAAGAAGGAAATGCAGTAAAAACTTATCTTGGGATGCAACCTGAAGCTTCCATAGCAAAAGACATCAAGTCTCTTTTCTAAAATAAACAAAGGCAAACAATGCAATACACTATAACTCAAGCACTTCCTGGGACGAGACCTCAAGTGCAGATTCCAAGCCCTCTTGTTTTAGAACATCTTGGTGAAGAAGGTATGCGAAAAATGATTTCAGATCATTATGATATTTTGAGAGTCAGTAGCATAAAAGATCTTTTTCCTCCTACCGATGAGGGAATAGAGATGGCAAAAAAGCACTCGGCTGATTTCTTTATACAGATTTGTGGAGGACCAAGATATTTTGATCAATCAAGAGGTGCACCAAGAATGGCATCACGACATGCTCCGTTTAAGATCACTCCTGAAGCGAGAAGAGTTTGGTTAGAATCATATATGATAGTTTTTCAAAATCTTGACTTAAGAGATGATCTAAAGCAGTCATTATGGAACTATTTGGATATTTTTTCTATCTGGATGATAAACTCACACTAATCAAATGGGATAGCATTGTGGCTTTTTTGTGACAGTGTTATCCTTTTTAAATCTACAAGACAACAAAAAATTAAAATTTTTTTCATATAAATAATTCATATAATAATCTTTAATTTATTTAATATATATTTAACAATCTTTAAATAAACTTTTGTGTTTTCAAAGACTGTGTGTACAAAAATCCAAATTTAGTGTGGGCTAATCTTTTGGAATTTTTGAGAAAAAGACAAAATTTATAAGAAGGATGTTTCATGGTAAAAATTAAGTATTTGTTAATTGCATCAGCATTGGCTCCGGCCATGCTTTTTTCAGATGCGATCAATCTGGACACTATAAGCGTTACGGCTACTAAGATAAAAAGAGGCACAAAAGAAGTTTCTCAATCCATTGCTGTTGTAGATAAAAAGACTATTGAGGATAAAAATATACTCAATATATCTGAAGCTTTAGAAAATATACCGGGAGTAAATGCAGAAAGTTCAACCAACTCGCCAAGTCCAAGATTGATCATAAGAGGTGCAGGACTTAAAGCAAGATACGGAGTGAGAGAGATAATGGTCATGAAAGACGGTATTCCGATGACTGATCCTGATTCTTTCACAAGATTTGATTTTATAGATATGCAAGATATAGATAGTATAGAAGTACAAAAAGGACCAGGTTCTATAAATGCAGTCAACACTACCGGCGGAGTTATACAGCTTATCACAAAATCAGTTTTTGCAAAAGGCAAAAATAGCATCAAATTAGGTATTGGTGATGATGGACAAAGGAATGTACATATTAGCTTGAGAAAGGCTCTTGGAGAAAATGATTTTACATCATTTTACTTTTCTCACAGAAAAATAGATAATAGCTGGAGAGATAATAATAATTTTGATACGACTCAAGGAACATTGAAATACGGGCATTATTTTAAAGACGATTCATCTCTTGAAACAGAACTTTCATATACAGAATCAAATATGCAGATCCCCCCTTCTATGACTGCATCTGAATTTCAAATATTCAAAGAAACAGGAGAAGAACACGACACATCATACCAATGGCAAAATAGTGAAAGAAACTCAAAGATCTTGTCAGCAAATGCAAAATATGAAAAACAAATCAAAGATTGGACATTTAAACCAAGATTTTATTTCAATCACTGGGGGCATTTTCATCCTGTAACAGGAATAATAAATGATAGTAATAACAATAACGTTTATGGCACAGATTTAGAAACTGATTACAATCATAGACTTTTTTCGAATAAAGCCACTTTAGTTTTTGGTGTTACTGCAAAACAAGATAGAACAAGAGGTGCAAAAAAATATGAATATGCTGATTATGAAACTGCAGTTGCAACAAGTTGGCCTTTTGCTCCATATATAAGTAAAACTTTGTCAAATGTAGAGGGAAGTTTGGCTTCCACAGAAGACAGTACATCATCGCTTTATGGATTATATTTTATGGAAACATTTTCACCGCTAAAGCCGCTAAGTGTTGATTTAAGTGCTAGGATAGACAATATTTCTTTTAACATTAACGGAGATGAGATCACCGCATATGATTATGCAACTAAAAACTATGTTCCTGGAATTGGATTGTACAATATAGACAAAGCATACACCCTATTCTCTTCAAAGCTAGGAAGTACCTATGCGATATCTGATTATACAAATGTCTATGCTTCTATTGCAATGGCAAATCAAGCACCTGCCACAAGTGAACTTATTGACAATAATAATTTAAATAAATCGAAAAGTGTCAATTATGAAGTAGGTATAAAAACGAGAAAAGAAAATTTTTCTTATGACCTTGCCATTTATCAAAATGATGTCTCAGATGAGATTATACAAATCAAAGATGCCAATGGAAATTCAGTATACGATAATGCCGGAAAAACAAGAAAAAGAGGAATAGAATTAAACGGAAACTATCAAGCCAATCATGAATTAAGTTTTGGTTTTTCATATGCATATAGTGACTTTAGATATGTAAATTTCGAGGAAAAAGTCGGCTCAACTTTTGTAAGCAGAAATGGAAATTACCTTCCATATATACCAAAAAACTTATATTCTTTAAACGTAACATATAGAATGAACAATGGATTCAAAGCTAGGATTCAAACAAAAAGTTGGGGCAGCTACTATATGGACAACGCAAACACTCAAAAATATGAAGGATATAACTTCGTTACAGATTTGATGATCGGATATGTCTGGAAAAAAACTCAGTCTATTCAGTTAAACGTACAAAATATATTTGACAAACATTACGCAATGGAAGCGACAAAAGACGTATATGGAAATGAAACATATAAAGCTGCTGCACCAAGAAGTTTTATGGTTACATATAATTATAAATTTTAAAGGATTTAGATATGGTAAAGCACCAAAAAAGAGATATCAATGACCTTTTTAGAATACCTGTATTTAGATTTATATTTAAAAATCATTTGTTTTTAAATATTTTAAAATTAGTCGTGAGTTTTCTTTTTATTTATGCGTTGATTTACGGTTTTATTCATCCTTCAAAAGAAGATAATATATTTACTACTGCTGTATTTTGGTCACTTTTCTGGCCATTTTTTATGGTTATTTCTCTTTCTTCTTTTGGCAGGATATTTTGTGGTATTTGTCCGCATGGCTTTTTAGGCAGATTAATTAACAAATATGGTTTGAGAAAAAAAATGCCAAAATTTTTACAAAATCCTTTGATAGGTGTTACTCTTCTTATCGTTGGATTTTGGGTTGTGTACTATGCGTATCCTAATACTTATAGGTCTCCACTTGCATCTTCTACTCTTTTTTTGGTCATGAGTATTGCCGCTTTTAGTTTTTTCTTTATTTATGATGATATGGCATATTGCAAATCTATTTGTCCTATAGGATCAACGACTAGAGCTTTTTCTAAGGTATCATTTACTTGGCTTGGCACATATAAAGAAACCTGCCAAAAGTGTACTACATTTGAATGTAACAGTGCTTGTTCATACAATTTGAAACCATTTACATTTGACAAAAAAGTATCTATGGATGATTGTACTTTATGTATGGATTGTGCAAATGCTTGTGAGTCCATAAGTTTTAAGGTTAAAAAACCATCTTTTTCCCTTTTTCATAACTTTAAAGTACATAAAGGTGAAATATGGGCCATTATTTTTATAACTATCGCAATCACCATGACAATGAGTCTGCATCATGCCTTAGGCAGAGTCTCTATAAGTGATCAATTTATTTGGGTTAAAACAGGGAAAGCATTAGAACAACTGATCGGTATTCCAAATATTGATTACATCGGTATAAGCGCTATGATGTATGCAACTTTATCAACGTTGATAATTGTATTTGCAGGTATGTATATCGCCTCAATAGCATTAAAAACAGAGTTTAAAAAAGTTTTTTACTCTTTATCATATTCTTTTATACCTATTTTTATAATTGGAGGGCTTTCACACATAGGTGAATTTTTCTTCATACATCACTATAGCAACATTATCAATGGTTTCGCCCAAGGCTTTAACTTAGATATTCAGCCTGTAAAACCTTTAGCTACTATGCGTGATGGATGGCTAAAAATATTTTCGATTATGAATTATGTTGCAGTAATTTGGTCTTTTATAATTTTAGCCGGAAGAGTCAATCTTTTTAAGGCAAGCAAAATTGCAAAGACCATAGCTTTTGTAGTAGCCTCAGGGTTAATAATATTTTATCTTGGACTAAATATATATAAAGTATATGCATTTAAAACATATGGAGCAAAACCAATGCAACATATGCATCATAATCTTTCAAAAAAGCAAAAAGCTAAGATATAAAAGGTTTTGGAGCTTTCTTTATACATAAGACAAGCTCCAAAACAAAAAATCATTTTATACATATTTAACACTCTTTTTGTAATATTCCATATTATCGAAACTTATAAAAGGAATGGGTATGAACAAAAAAATATGTTTGTCTGTGATATGTGCATTATGTTTAAATGCGTATGCTACAGATCTGGGCACAATAGAAGTATCAGGACTTGCCAAGAGCAAGGTTATTGAAGACATCAGTAAAGAAGAGATAAAGAGCGCTGATCTGGCAGATGCGCTTTATAAACAAACTCCAAGCATAGAAATTGTCAGAAGAAGCGGAATTGCAAATGATATAATCCTTCGCGGACAGAAGAGAGACAATATTGTAGTAACTGTTGATGATGCAAAAGTATATGGTGCATGTCCAAATAGGATGGATCCTCCAACCTCTCATATCGTTGTCTCTAATATCGACAATGTAGTTGTAAGTGAAGGACCATACAATGTAGAAGATTTTGGCGTATTAAGCGGCAGTGTCAAAGTTGAGACTAAAAAACCGCAAGAGGGATTTCATGGCAATGTATATACAAATCTTGGAAGTTTTAACTACAAAAAAATAGGTACTACGTTAAGTGGAGGAAACGACAAGATAAGATTTATCATAACAGGTTCAAAAGAGAGCAGTGATCAATATAAAGACGGTGATGGCAAAACTTTTGCACAGCAGCTTGAGGATAAAGCTCCTGCTATGAATCAACTCAAACCTGAATACAAAGATATGAAAGCTTTTGTGAAAACAAGTATGATGGCTAAAACTTTTATAAAAGTTTCCGAGAACCAAGATTTAGAACTAAGCTATACAAGAAACAGAAGCGACAATATACTCTATCCAAATACCGGTATGGATGCACTCTATGACAATAGCGATATCTTCAACTTCAAATACACGATTCTTGGGCTTGGTAAACTATCTAAGAGATTACAACTTCAAGCATACAATTCAAAAGTAAAACATCCAATGAGTACAAAATACAGAGTAAACTCAGGTGTAAATTTTGTAAACGAATTAACAAGCTTGCTTACAACAGAAATGACTGGTGCAAAGATCATAAACGACATGGACTTAAACGGTGGATTATTTACTCTTGGTCTGGATGCAAGTAAAAGAAATTGGAATGGATACTATATAGGCAATGGAACAACTGCAGGAATGACTGGAAAAAAATCTATAGACGATGTAGATACTATAAACTCTGCTCTATTTGCAAAATACAACAGAAATTTAACAAAAAAACTAAATCTACAATTTGGTGCAAGATACGATCATACAAAAATCAGCACGGCGAATGCATCATATGAAGACAGATATTTTAATGCTCTAAGTGCAAATGTACTGGCGACCTATAAGATAAATACTGATTTAAAACTTTTTGCAGGACTTGGCAATTCATCCAGAGTTCCCGATGCAAGAGAATTATACTTTTGGAAAGGTGGACTTATCGGTACTCCAACTCTAAAACAGACACACAATACCGAATTTGATATAGGTGCACAAAAAGATTTTGACAGCGGATACATAAAATCAAAAGCATTTTATAGTATATTAAATAATTACATCTATTTCCACAAAGGTCAAACACCACATGCCTTTGAAAATATTGATGCTAAGATCTATGGCTTAGAAATCAGTGGTTCATACGATCTTAGCGATAACTTATATATAGACTATGGTCTGGCATATCAAAGAGGAAGGAAAGATCAACCTCTTGCAGGACAAACAAGCAAAGATCTAGCTGATATTCCACCGCTCAAAACAAATATAGCACTAAACTATAACTACAACAGTACAACAAAAGCCAGAGTAGAATTGATCGCAGCTAAAAGCTGGAGTGAGTATGATGCAGACAACGGTGAACAAAAGATACCGGGATATGGGATTATCAACATACGGGCTCAGAAAACATTTCATAAAAATATTGAAGCGACTGTCGGTATAGACAATCTCTTTGATAAAACTTATGCAGTATCAAATACATATGCAGATCTAAGTTTACTTTCAGATGGCAGTACCGGAAATGTAATGCTTCTAAATGAACCTGGAAGATATGTATATTTCAATTTAAAATATAAGTTCTGATCAATATCATGAATATTGAGCTTTTAAAAAATATTGTTGATTATGGAATCTTAGGTATATTGGGCTTTATGAGTTTTTTATCTGTTTGGTTTTATCTGGAGAGATTATTGTTCTTTAGACAGATCAAGTTAGATAAATATGATCAAAAAGAACGCCTAGAGATTGATCTGACAAATAATATAACACTTTTATCGACATTTGGATCAAATGCTCCATATGTCGGTTTATTAGGTACAGTATTTGGCATCATAATCACATTTTATGCCATGGGACAAAATGGGAATATGGATATAAGAACCATCATGACCTCTTTGGCTCTGGCTTTAAAAGCAACTGCTATGGGACTCACAGTAGCAATTCCTTCTATGATGTTTTACAATCATTTGGCAAGAAAGATAGAAGTTCTTCTTGCCAAATGGGATATGTTAGACAAATGAAAGTGCAAAAGTTTGATTCTATAAATGTTGTTCCGTTTATAGATATCATCCTTGTTTTACTGGTTATAGTCCTCACTACAGCTACATTTGTGGCTAAAGGGATCATACCTGTTGATCTAAGCAAAAGCAAAAATTCTACGGTACTTAAACAAAAGCAACAACAACCTTTGGTTATTACTATTAAACAAAATGGAGAGATTTTCTTTGACAAAATACAAGTAGCTAGAGATCATGTAAAGTCAATGTTGGCTTTATACAAAACAGATACCGAAATTCGACTGAATTGTGATAAGTCGACAAAATTTGACAACTTTGTTTATATGTTGGATATATTAAAACAAAACGGTTATAAAAATTTAGGGATAATCACTCAACATGAATAGATATTTTCTCTCATTTTTTGCGACAAGTTCGTTATATTGTGTTTTGATAATTGCAACTTTTTTTTATTTTTCAGATCCTGCCATATCAAAAAATTTACAAGAAGTAACAATATGTAAAGTTCAAGTCATCTCGCAGCCAAAGCCAAAACCTAAGCCAAAACCTAAGCCAAAACCAAAACCAAAACCTAAACCAAAACCTAAACCTAAGCCTAAGCCTAAGCCTAAGCCAAAGATTGTACATGAACAGATTGTTGAATCCCAAAAATTACATGATCCAGTACTAATTAAACATCCAAAAAAAACTATAGAACAAGAAATTTCAAAACAAACTAATACACGAAAGACAATAACATCAAAAGTCAAAAAACCGGTAAAACGAATAATTGACGATCAAAAAGAGAAAAAGAGAGTTATATTTCTTCAGAAGCTTAAAAAAAAGATAAATCAAAACAAATTCTATCCTAATAGAGCTCTGAGAATGGGAAAAGAAGGGAAAGTTAAAATTGGATTTACTTTAAATAAAAATGGCCAAGCATCAAACATAAAAATCATATCAGGAAACAGAATTTTTAATAACTCGGCTATTCAAGCCATCAAAGATAGTTTTCCAATCAAAGTGGATAAATCGTTATTTGATTTTCCGAAGAATTTTACGATCAATCTTGCTTATAATCTTGAATAAAAGCTAGGATATCACCAAACTTTGTATGTTCTCCTGGATTACATGAGAGTTCAATCAAATCTTTTTCAAAGAACATCACTATAGTAGATCCCATTTCAAATCTTCCGAGTTCTGCTCCCTTTTCAAAGAACAAGTCAGTATATTTATAAACTGTAGCATTTTGTTGTGCTATATTAGTCTGTATCCTCTCATCAAAAATAAAACTTATCTTGCCTACATTTAAAGCTCCGACAAAAATCATATAAAATATCTTATCGTCTTCTGTTTTACACTCCAGGATAACACGTTCGTTCTCTATAAAAAGATTGGGTATCTTTTTGAGCCATTTAAAGTTTACCGGATATAATTTTCCAGGGATATGTACAGCCTTTTGAATATTCATATTAATCGGAGTATGATAACGATGATAATCTCGTGGTGATAAATAAAGATTTATATAGTTTCCACCATCAACTCTTTTTCTTGATCTAGTATCGATTTTACTACTTAATAACTCATAAATATTGTATGAAAATCCTTTTATTTGTAATGCTGTACGTTTTTCGATAATTCCACATTCTGTTATAAAACTATCGCTTGGAAAGATAAAATTATTGCTTTCTTTGTTATACTCTCGAGTCTTTACAAAGGCTCTTGTAAAAAGAGAATTTAAACTGTCGTATTTTGAACTGTCATAAAATTCACTTAGATCTACTTTCATTGAACTGACATAGATTTTATTTATAATATTCTGAAAAAATTTAGGAAATTTAGTTGAAGCAAATCTACCAAAAATTCTAGAAAGCACTGAAGTCATAATCATATTTTGAAGTCCTAAAATCATTAAATATCTTCTATTTTAGCACTATATATATTAATATAAAGTGAAGTGAAGCTATTTTTTGGTAAAATTGACGCCTTAAAAATCGGATTAAGAGGAATAAAATTTGAGAAGTCATTACTGTACACAGCTAAATGAAGAGAACATCGGTGATATCGTAGAAGTATGCGGATGGAGTAATAACAGCAGAGACCATGGTGGTGTTATTTTCATAGATCTAAGAGATAAAAGTGGTCTGGTTCAACTTGTTTGTGATCCTGCAGATAGCGCTGCAGCACACGAAACTGCTGGTAAAGTCAGAGATGAATTTGTTTTAAGAGCCAAAGGGAAAGTAAGAGCAAGAGGAGAAGGTCTTGAAAATCCAAATCTAAAAACAGGAAAGATAGAAATAGTTGTTGAAGATTTGATCATTGAAAATATCAGTGAGCCAGTTCCTTTTGTCATAGGTGATAACAGTGTCGGAGAGGATGTAAGATTAAAGTATAGATATCTTGATTTGAGAAATAAAAAATCATATGAAATTTTCAATCTTAGAAGTAAAGCAACTATAGCAACTAGAAACTTACTGGACAGTAAAGGTTTTCTAGAAGTAGAAACTCCGATTTTAACAAAATCTACTCCTGAGGGAGCTAGAGATTATTTAGTGCCGAGTCGTGTTCATAACGGAGAATTTTTTGCTCTACCGCAATCTCCTCAACTATTTAAACAACTTCTTATGTGTTCTGGTTTTGACAGATATTTTCAAATTGCAAAATGTTTTCGTGATGAAGACTTAAGGGCAGATAGACAGCCTGAATTTACGCAAATTGACTTAGAGATGAGTTTTTGTACACAAGAAGATATCATAAACGTCACAGAAGATCTTTTAAAAGAGATATTTAAAGCTTGCGGACATGATATACAAACACCGTTCAACAGATTAAAGTACAAAGACGCTATGGAAAAATACGGTAGCGACAAGCCTGATCTAAGATATGATTTGTCTATGATCGATGTTATAGATATATTTGCAAAATCAACTAATGAGATATTTAGCAGTATCGCAAAAAATACAAAAAACAATCGTATAAAGGCACTTAAAGTACCAAATGGGGATAATATATTTTCTAAAAGGCAGATGAAAGGTTTTGAAGATTACGTAAGAAAATTCGGAGCATCAGGACTTGGTTATTTCCAAATGAAAGAAGACGGATTAAAAGGTCCATTAACCAAATTTTTCACTGAAGATGATTTGAATGAGATCATAAAAGTTAGCGACTTAAAAGTCGGCGATGTGATCTTCTTCGGTGCAGGAGAGAAGAAAATCGTACTTGATTATATGGGAAGATTCAGAATTTATCTAGCTGAACTTATGGAAATCATTCCAAAAGATGTATTTGAATTCGTATGGGTTGTTGATTTTGATATGTTTGAAGTAGAAGGAGATGAAGTAAAAGCACTACACCATCCTTTTACCATGCCAAGCAACATAGATGCCCCGGTTGAGGAAATGGAATCAATCGCATACGACATCGTCCTCAATGGTGTTGAGTTAGGCGGAGGAAGTATCAGGATTCACAAAAAAGAGATACAACAAAAAGTATTTAAATTATTGGGGATCAGTGATGAAGAAGCAAATGAAAAATTTGAATTTTTACTAGATGCTCTAAAATACGGTGCACCTCCTCATGGTGGTTTAGCGATAGGTTTAGACAGATTAATCATGCTGCTTACCGGATCAAGCAGCATTAGAGACGTAATAGCATTTCCTAAAACGCAAAGAGCACAATGCTTACTGACTAAAGCTCCAAGTTCTGTGGATAATTCACAGCTTAGAGACTTAGGAATTAGATTGAGAGAAGTAAAAACTAGCCAATAATGAAAAATTTATTTCTAATCATTGGAGCTCCGGGAAGTGGAAAGACTACGGATGCCGAGATAATAGCAAAAAATAATCCGCTAAACATAGCACATTTTTCAACAGGTGATCTACTTAGAGAAGAAGTAAAAAGTAAAAGTGCCTTAGGTAGTAAAATAGATAAGATAATAAGTGCAGGCAATATAGTACCTGCACTTATAGCAGCAGAAGCTATCATAAAAGCAATCAATCAATCTTCAAAATCCATCATTATCATAGATGGTTATCCTAGATCCATAGAACAATTGGAAGCATTAGATGATTTTTTATCAAAGCAACGTGAGATTCAGCTATCTCTTGTCATAGAAGTAGTTGTTAGCACAAATGTTGCAAAAAAGAGAGTACTTTCCAGATCTAGAGGTGCTGATGATGATGAGAAAATTTTTGATAACAGGATAAAGGTCTATCTTGAGCCTTTATCTGACATAGAAAACTTTTACAAGTCAAAAGATAAACTTTTTAAAGTGGATGGTGAAAGAAGCATAGAGGCTATTGTAAAAGATATTGAGTCTAAGATACATGAATACGTATAATTTCTACAGTGTTATTATAGGAACTGAGCTTTTAAATGGAAGAAGAGTTGATAAGCACTTCTCATTTATAAATGAAGAACTAACGAAACGAGGATTGACTCATGCCGGTAATTTTGTCATAATTGATAATCCTCCGTTGATGGAAAAAGTCTTTAATATCCTAAAAGAAGATAAAAATGCTGTTATGTTTTGCTTTGGCGGGATAGGTTCTACTCCGGATGATTACACGAGAGTTGTTGCTGCCAAAGTTTTTACAGACGGCAAGATGCAAACAAATCAAAAAGCTTTGAGTTTGATCATAGATTCTTTTGGCGATCAGGCATATCCACATAGAGTAAAAATGGCAAATATCCCAATCGGAGCTCAACTTCTAGAAAATGTTGTAAATAAAGTACCTGGTTTTTCTTTGGAAGACAGATATTTTTTTACACCAGGTTTTCCTTCTATGGCATGGCCGATGTTAACTAAGGTATTAGATACTAAATTTGAAAAAAAACCGAAAAATCATTTTTGTACTTTCCACGTAGATACATCAGAAAATGACTTGATAGACATCATGGAAGCCATACCTGAATATATAGAACTTTCATCATTGCCAAAAATTGAAAAAAATAAAAAAAGTGTAGAAATATATCTGGCTTGCGAAGATGAAAATAAACTAAAGACATGGTGTGATTTTTTCAAGCAAGAAATGTTAAAGCTTCAAATCTCTTTTAAATAAGATAGATAAGTTTAGTTTTTCATAAAATAACTATCAACACCGTTGGCTATACCTTTAGCCATCAAATCCTCATAGTGAAAATTAAATAATCTTGTTCCTTCTGTAGGATTTGTTATATACCCTGTCTCTATTAGTATAGCAGGCATCTGAGCCCCTACAAGAACCCAAAATGGAGCTTTTCTAACACCACCGTCTATAATATCATATTTTTGTCTTACACTTCTTAGTATACCTTGCTGCACATCCAAAGCCATTTTATTTGCCTGCACTATCTTTTCTCTGTTTATCAGATTTAAAAACGTATTTTTGGAGTAATAATCCATATCCTCAAGATCTGCCTTATTTTCCAAAGCTGCCACACGCTTACTTCTATTGCTTCTCGCAGGAGAGAGAAAAAATGTCTCTAATCCTTTTGATGATAGATATTGACTTTTTCGTGGAGCTGCGTTTGCATGGATGGATATAAACAAATCAGCATGTTTATTGTTAGCGAAATTCGTCCTGTTTCTTAGTTTGACAAAATAGTCTTTATCTCTTGTCATGTAAACTCTATAACCTCGTTTTTTCAGCTCTTTATAGCATTTTAGAGCAATTCTCAAAACAGCTCTTTTTTCATATCTGCCTTTATACCCTATGGCTCCTGAGTCTTTTCCTCCATGTCCTGGGTCTAGGACTATGATTTTATTTCTTGGGTTAAATGTTGAAAAATTTGTAAATTTATTGACTATCCTAGTTGGCTTGTTTATATGTTTTTTAAAATTTATAATAATAGTAGATGAATCTATGTTCAATTTTGAATTTATGCTTTTATTGCTTACAAGAACCAATCTAACAGTATTTTTATTGTATCTTGCAATTCTAATATCTTTCAGACTTTTAGGAGTTTTGATCTTAGAAGATGTTGCAAAGATTGCATTAAAATCAAAAACGCTTTTGTATTTATTTTTACTAACTAATCCAAATGTTTTCACATCATCGTACGTTATATCCTTGTTAAATCTTAGGCTAACATCATAATCATTTACAGAAACATCTATCAATTTTGGCAAATCTTTAGTCGCCTTAGCACTATGCATTACAGTCGTTTTTTGTTTTTTATATATTGGAGGATTTATTTTATTATTTGCTTGAAGCGTAGATAGCTCATTTTCATAATTTTTGGCATTAAGTTTTAAAATATTGGAACATTTTATCAGTCTTTTTAACGTCGCAACCTTGAGCGTTACATCATTATTGATAATAGATTTAATATAGATACTTTGTAAGGAGTGAAATATCCTAAACATTTCACTCTGATCTGCTTGTTCTATTTTCTTGTCATAGGAATATACCTTGTCAAGATACGATGAACTAGCAACTAGCATCAAAGAAAGAGAAAAAATAATGGCTAAGGTTCTAATTATCTTCGCCATGCACCAACTTATTTATGAGCTCTTTAACGCTAATAATCTCTTTAAGTTTATATCCGTTTGAACCAGTAAAGAACAAACCTGTCTCCACTCTTCCCATATATGCATCCGAAAGCCTATCTGCTATACAGTAACCAACAACTTTCGCTTCTTGTCCTCTGTGGCATGGACTGACACAGTTACTTATACATTTTATCTTCGGACCTTCTCTTTTCTCTACAAGTTTTATCAGATTCGTTCTAATTCCTCGTGCCGGATATCCAACAGGCGACTTAAGCAACTGTATATCTTCTTCCTTCGAGTCCAAAATAACCTTTTTAAAATTTTCACTTGCATCACATTCATGTGTGCCTATAAATCTTGTACCCATCTGAACGCCGTCAGCTCCAAGCTCTATAGCTTTTACTATATCATTATGATCCCAAATACCTCCGGCTGCTATCAATGGAAAATCACCCCAGTTTTTTATCTCTTCCTTTACCGGCCCGATTAGATTTTCCAGCTGGTATTCTTCTTTAAAACACTGCTCATAGGTAAATCCTTGATGTCCTCCACTTTTTGGTCCTTCAACTATAACACCATCTGGTAGTCTATTGTAACGTTGTTTCCATCTTTTGCATATAATTTTTAAAGCTTTAGCTGAAGAAACAATTGGAACCAATGCTACATCAGGATATCCTTCTGTAAATTCCGGCATATTTGTAGGAAGTCCTGCACCTGTGATGATAATATCTACACCTAATTCACATGCATCTCTGGCAACTCTTCCATAATCATTAATTGCATAAAGTATATTTGCTGCTACAGGATTACCGTTTGATATCTTTTTTGCACTATTTATTATAGCTCTAAAACTATCTCTTGAATAAAAGTTTTCAACTTCAAAAGGTCGCTCACTTATCTCTTTTTTTACATATCGTTGATCTTTGTAATATCCTGTACCAACAGAGCTTATAACCCCTAAACCTCCATTTAAACTAACATTTCCGGCTAACTGATCCCAGCTAATACCAAGTCCCATACCGCCTTGGATAATAGGATGCTTAATGGTATGTTTTCCTATTTTAAGAGATTTTAATGTCATTATATTACCTTTAGTCTCGCAAATTTTCTCTTGCCTACCTGGAGTATAAACTCCCCTTTTCCCAATTGCATTTTGGAATCTTGAATCTTTTCTTGATTGACACTAACCGCATTTTGATTAATATCTCTTCTAGCTTGTGATGTAGAAGGCTCTAATTTACAATCCACCAGTGCTTGCGCTATCCAAATAGGAGCTTCACACTCATAATCTTCAATATCACTAGGGAGTTGATTTTTTGAATGTATCTTGTCAAATTCTTGCTTTGCGGCAGAAGCTGCATCTTCGCCATGATATCTTGCTACTATTTCATGAGCTAGATTTTCTTTGGCAGTCTTTGGATGTAAAATACCATCATTTACCTTTTGCTTCAATGAGCTTATTTGAACAGTAGAAAGCGCACTTAACAAATCATAATATCTCCACATCAAATCATCACTGATACTAAGCAATTTTCCAAACATATCATTTGGTTCATCTGTAACACCTATATAATTGCCCAATGACTTGCTCATTTTATTAATGCCGTCCAGCCCTTCTAATAAAGGCATCATGATAACAGCTTGCTCTTTTCCTGTATTGTATGCACGTTGGAGATGACGTCCCATCAAAAGATTAAACTTCTGATCTGTTCCGCCCATCTCAATATCAGATTTTATTGCAACACTATCATATCCTTGTAAAAGAGGATATAAGAACTCACTTATAGAGATAGGTGCACCTGATGTATATCTTTTGTCAAAATCTTCTCGCTCCAGCATTCTGGCAACATTAAAAGTCGTAGTCAGTTCTAACATTCCGCTAGCACCCAATTCTTCTATCCAACTGGAATTAAATAATATTTCTGTCTTTTTACTGTCTAAAACTTTAAACACCTGTTCTTCATAACTTTTGGCATTTTCCAATACTTGTTGCTTGTCTAATTTTTTTCTAGTCTCATTTTTACCTGTCGGATCACCTATCATACCGGTAAAATCACCTATAACGAACTGAACAATTGCGCCGTATTTTTGAAAAATTGCCATTTTTTGAAGCAATACGGTGTGTCCTAGATGAAGATCTGGGGCAGTAGGATCAAATCCTGCTTTTACATAATAGGTATGTCCTTTTTCAAAATAATTTTTTAAAAGTGCAGTGACTCTTTCTTCGTCTATGATCTCACTTACACCTCGCTTTATGTCTTCTAAAGCAGCTTTTATCATTGCTATCCTTCTAATTTTTGTATGCGTCAGAAACTGAAACAAATTCTATGACACTAAACTTTGATTTTAATTTATCTCTTATTGATTTTAAAGGTTTGTCAGGTATTTCTACTATCATATCGAAATAATCAGCATGCCCTTCTTCTGATTTACCAAGCTCAATTGTCACCAAATTTATTTGCATTTTAGCCAAATAAAATAAAAAATTGGCTAAAGCTCCCCTTTTGTTTTCCAAACTTACCAATAATTTAAACCTATCCGGAGCCTCTCTTGTCCACTTGACAAACACGGTAGTATCGCCTTTATCAAGTTGATGATTTGCAATCTCACAAAGTTTGTGATGCACAAAAACATCATTGCCTTTTTTAAATCCGATTATATCGTCTCCTCTTTTTGGATGACAACAATAATCGAAAAATACATTTGATATATTTTGATTTGAGTAAACAACAATATTTTCAAACTTTTGTTTTTTTACCTTATATCTATCTATTTTAAGTAATGGGAATATTAGCTTATCTGTATTTGAATGTTTTTTTAGAACATTTACAATATCTAGTAAATATATGGAATCTATAGCTATTTTGGAGATCTTCTTTGTTAGATTTTCTTTTTCTAACCAAGACAGGATCTTTTTTTCTCCAACATTAAAGATGTATGTCAATATATTGATGGCAATTTTATGATTAATCTCTCTGATCTTTTGACTGCAATTAACCCTAATTGCATTTCTTGCCTTTCCTGTTTTTACGTTATTTATCCAACTACATCTAAATTTTGGTTCATCTGATGTAATTATTCTAACGATATCTCCGTTGTTGAGTTCACTCAAAAGTGGTGTTTTTTGTTTATTTACATAAGCTTCACTAGCATATACCCCGATTTCAGTGTGAACTTCATAAGCAAAATCCAGAACTGTAGCACCTCTTGGGAGTGTAAAGATATCTCCTTTAGGAGAAAAAACTGCAATATCTTCACTATATAGATTGTCTTTTGCAATCTCATAAAATTCTTCTATATTGTCTATCTCTTCATTTTGGGTTTTAAGATCATTTAACCAATCTAAATTAGGATTTAATCCACCGGTTTTGTATTTCCAGTGTGCAGCCAAACCAAATTCAGCAGTTCTATCCATATCATATGTTCTGATTTGAGACTCTATGATCGACTTATCGTTAAATACTGTTGTATGAATTGTCTGGTATCCATTCTCTTTAGAGATAGAGATATAATCTTTAAATCTTGATATGAGAGGATTGAATTCTTGATGTATGATCCCTAAGACTTTGTAGCAGTCTAGTTTCTTTTTTACTAAAACTCTGATCGCTAGAAGATCTAAAACCTCTTCTAGAGATATACCTTTTCTTTGCATCTTTAGATATATAGAATAGTGATGTTTTACCCTTTTGATAATTGTAAACTCATCTTCATTAAATCCATTTTTAATCATCAATGTTCTAATCTTTGATGCAAAATGATTAAGTCTTAGTTGAAACTGCTGTTTATGCTCATTTATAAAATCATCTATTCTTTTATATTCTTGAGGCATCACATAATAAAAACTTGCATCTTCTAAATAATTTTTTATAGATGAAATTCCCAATCTGTGTGCAATTGGAGCATAAACTACGACTGTCTCTTCACTAATTCTTTTTTGTTTTGCAGCAGACAATCCCTCTAATGTCATCATATTGTGGAGTCTGTCACATAATTTTATGACCAAAACCCTCACATCACTGATAGAGGCAAGCAACATTTTTCTAAAAGATAGAGCAGATGAGATAATCTTGTCACTAGAGCTTGATGGGATCAATTCGATATCTCTGATTTCCATGATCTTGGTCAATCCCTCGACTAAACCACCTATTTCTTTAGTAAAGAGTCTATCTATCGTCTTTACATCACAGTCTGTATCTTCAACCACGTCATGTAGCAAACCTGCAATGATCACAGCTTCATCACCGCCAAAGTAGGCAACAAGCGAAGCTGTGAGAATTGGATGATTTACGTATTCTTCTCCGCTTTTTCTATACTGACCAGTATGCTTTTCTATAGAAAATTCGATAGCCTTTTGTATCAAAGGTGTTATTTCGGTAAATCTTTTCAAAATTGATACAGAAGTATCTATATCTTTTGAAGCTTTTAAGTCAACGGCTAATTCTTCTAGTGTCATTTTAAATCAATTACAGAGTCCAAAATAATTTTTCCATCGGCTATTTCTCTAAGAGCAATATCAGTAAATTTTTCTTTATTCATACTGGCTTTTACTAAAGGTTGTGCACCATTTGCCAGTTGTTCTGCTCTTTTAGCAACCATTATCGACAGCAAATATCTATCACTATCTACTTTTTTTAAAGCTTCGGCTATAACTTGTTCTGTTCTTATCATCCTGTTTTCCTTTTTTATTTTAATTGTCTTCTTTATCTCAAATCAGTCCGAGATAAATTTCTCTCACCATTGTATTTGCACTCTCTGTGGGAAAGTTTTGACTTTAGCAAGAAGTTTTTTAATTGCCTCTTAAGCGTTGTTTGTTTTATTTACTATCGAGCAACTTTCATAATTACCCTCTATAATACGCAATAAATTTTCTTTCTCAAACATGTTGCATACTATTATCGGCAAACTATTGTCCTTTGCAAGAGCAATAGAAGTATCATCCATAACCTTTATATGATCATCCATCGCCATTTCATATGTAAGCGTATTAAACTTTTTAGCATCATCAAACTTATTTGGATCTCTATCATACACACCGTCCACTTTTGTTGCTTTGATGATCATATCTGCATCTATTTCAATCGCTCTAAGTGTTGCAGCAGTATCCGTCGTAAAAAATGGATTACCTGTCCCTGAGGCGAATATAACAATCCTACCTTTTTCAAGATGTCTCTTTGCACGCCTTACTATAAAAGTTTCACATATTGCTTCCATTTTGATAGCGCTTTGCACTCTAACTTCCATGCCGACATGTTCCAATGCTTCTTGCATCGCAATAGAGTTGATAACAGTTGAAAGCATCCCCATATAATCCCCGCTAGACCTTTTGATGATCCCGTCTTTTGCAGCACTTACACCACGTATAATGTTGCCGCCTCCTATAACTATACCTACTTCTATATTGTTATCTATTAAAGTTTTTATCTCATTTGCTATGAATTTTAAAATTGTAGTATCAATTCCAAAACCATTTGCACCAGCCAATGCTTCACCGGAAAATTTAACTAAAACTCTTTTTTTTCTACTATCCATTTATCCCTACCCTTTTTTAATATAATAATTTACCCAAATATAGCTAAAAAACTAATTTAATTACTCAAAGCAATCAAATCTAGTGGATCTATATGGTAATTTTTTTGTGTAACCTCAAAAGTCAAATCATCTTTAACTCTGCCTATTATGTAGCCTTTTAAAATTTTTTTACCTACTCTTATCGTTGGTGCAATCTGGCTTAGATGCGCGTATATCGTATGAATTCCATTACTATTCTCAACAATCACAACTTTATCTAAGACAGCCGTGTCTCTTGCAAAAACAACTTTTCCGTTCAAAACATTTTTTACTTTTGCATTGCCTATCTTTGATTCCAACACAACTGACTCATTGAATATTTTTATATTATATATTGGATCAATATAGTTGCCAAATTTTCGTTTTACAAAAAAACTGTCCAATGGAGCTATAGTCTTTCTACCTCTATATTTTCTAACATTTGCAGACTGATATGAAGAACCTATCTGTCTTACATTTAATTTTGCAGGTTGATTATAGTGTTTTCTTTGGATCCTTGCTCTTTCTTCCTCAGATCTTTTCAATATCTTTAATTTTTCCAAAGTTGCTCTTATAGACTTCTTTTCATCATCCAATCTTGCCAATCGTTTTTTATATCTGTCTTTTTCCCTTGCCAACATCTTTATAGCCAATTCTCTTTTTTTGATTAGCTGTACAAGTTCTTTTTTCTTTGCTTTAGAATCTGCTATATAAGATTTTAACGTTTTTATCTGACCTTGATGAGCATCAATGTTTTTATTGATTTGGGCATATTGCTTTGACAAGGCAGCAAACTCTTTTTTAACTATTACATTCATTTTCTTTATAACTTCATCAATCACTATTGAATCTTTTGTTTCAATATAGTTTTTATCGCTAATCAAATAATATGAAAAATCTTTGGCAATTATATTAATGATCTTTGATTCCAAATCCTTTTTTTCTTGTATGAGTTTTTGGTTTGAATCTTGAAGATCATTTAATGTTTTGCTTTTAATCTGTATATCTTTTTCGTTACTGGCTATATTTTTATCCAGATTTGATATCTTGTTTTTTAACTTATCTAAATCTGACATCTGACTAATGATCTGACTAGCCAAATCTTTAAATTTTCTACCGATTTTCTTTTCTAATCTTTTTTTATTTGATAGATATTGCGCTTGGTTTTTTATTTCTTTATCCGTATTTGCTTCTAACTGAGAGAAGGAGTACAGTAAAATAACTAAGGCAAGAAATATCTTCATGATTAACTGTCGCTCATCTTTTTGGAAACAAAAGTTACAATAAACAAAGAAAATGTCAGAGAGATTGCAAAAAGGGTTACACCGTCATTGAGGATAGGCAAATCCGGTAAGTTTACACCCAAAGAACTTAGCTGAGACAATATAAATGAATTATTTTGCAATATTGCGAACAACAAAACTACAAGAGTGGAACTTATCAACGAATCTATAAAAACTAATTTATATAAAAAAGCACTTTTCATCCAAAAAGTAGCCCCAAAATAACCCATTATCTGTATTTTTTCTTCGTGTTCAAGTATCCATATTCTTATCTGTTTAAACAATAATAATAGAGATATTACAACTATGATGGCTGAAAATACATAAGTTATGATCTGCAAAATTTGAAAAATCTGAAATATATTTTCATATGTTTTTGAAAAAATTTCAACTCTAGATATCGGTTTCAAAGACAACAAAGTACTTTTTATCTGTTCAAGCCTTTCTTTGCTAGGAAGGATGTTTAGCTTTACGGAATAAAAATGAGGCAGTGCTACTTCTAACAAAGCTAAATTATCAGAAGACATGTCATTTTTCAATTTATCTAGTATTTTTTGTGAGCTGATAGGCTCAATAGAATCTATCTCTTTTGCTTTGTCTTTTAAATCAACTACACTCAGCTCTTTATTTGAAACAACAACTATAGAGTAGCTTGTGATCAATTTCTCATGTTGATTATTAATTACTTTGTGTATGATTATACTAGATTCTACACTTAGTAGTAACACAAATAAAGACAAAATAACAGATATATGGTTTTTAAGGGACTTCATGTAGTGTGCCTTTATCTAAGAAAAGATGTTTGTAATCTATACCGATGGTAGATGGTATATGATGTGTCACGACAACTACCGTAGTACCGAGATGTTCTCTTGCATTTTTCAACAATCCCCAAATAACTTCACTTGAGTAATCGTCTAAATTGCCTGTAGGTTCATCTGCCAATATTAGCACAGGATTGTGAGCCAGTGCCCTTGCAATAGCAACCCGTTGTTGCTCTCCACCGCTAAGTTCCAACGGGTATTTTCCTATTTTATGCGTCAATCTTACATGTCTTAAAAGCTTGACCGCTTGTGCTTCACAAACAGTTTTTGAAAATCCGCCTATCATCAGCGGCAACATTATATTTTTTTCTATTGTCCACGAATTTATCAGTTTATAATCTTGAAAAACTATACCTAGATATCTTCTCAATAAATTTAACTTGCTGTTGCCTATCCTTTGCATATCAACGCCGCATATGTTTAAATCACCTTTTTTTATAGGCAATTCTCCATAAAAAGATTTGATCAAAGTAGATTTTCCGCTTCCACTTTTTCCTGTTATAAAAACAAATTCATGTGAATTTATCCTCAAAGATGCATCAACTATCACAGGTTCGTCTCTATCATAACTCAAAGATAAATTATGAGTATCGACCACATGCTTCATATTGATCTCCTTTTTGATTTTTGAAAAATACGATTATTTATCGATTTCATTTAACCATTCTTCCAAAGTTATATGAGCTTTTTGATTTGATTGCGTAGCTAAAATATTGTCAGGAAAGTACTTTGTCAAATTTTTTGTAATGTGTACAAAGGCTCTTTCATTTTTGGAACTTGAACCAAAAGAGATTTTAATTATACCCTCGTTATCACCGATCTCATAAATTTCCTCTGAATGTAAAAAAAAGTCATCGCCTTTTTTTAATATCTTGGAAAAATTATTTTTTATATTTTCAAAGTTATACGTATCATCAAAAACTATCTTACCTATATTTTGCTTCTTTTCACTAACTTCACTATTTACCAACAATATATCGTATATATCCTTTTGTTGCTTTTTCCACCTGTCTTCATATTTACTGCTGATAGCTAAATCTTGATTTTTTTTCACAGTAAATTCTGATTTATATAATTGTAAGAACTCTCCAAGAGAATAATTAAAATATTTATCACTATCGGTCCTTAGTTCAAGCGTTCCATCTTTTTTTAGAACTCTCAAAGATTCATTTATAAAATCTTTTGATATCACCCTTCTGTGAGGTTTTTCATCCCATGGTACAGGGAAATGTACAAATATTCTACCTACACTGTTAGAATTTAAAAACTCAAGAAAAATCCTTGCATCAAAATCCAATATATATATATTTTCTATCCCTTGCAACTCACACTGTTTTGCCACCTGTTCTAAAGACGGTTTGTATATTTCAAGACCGATAAACTGTATCTCAGGGTGCAATTTTGCTTGATGTAAAAGATGTCTTCCACTTCCAAATCCGACTTCTACCCATATCTCATGATCATACTTAAAATCTTCTAAAAAAAATTCTATATTTTTAAGTGCTTTGTATTTTTTTTGTGTTTTCAGCTTTTGCGGTTCTATATTTGAAAATACAACTTCACATCCACATAAATCTCTAAAATCTCTAAGTGCTTGGTGTAAGTATATAACTTGAGAAGGTCTAGAAATCTTTTCTCCCTTTATAAGATATGTCCCGTTTTTTTCCCTGATTTGGAGAAAAAATTCATAATTTTTATACAATACTTTCACCAAAAGTTCAGTATTTGATTTTGCGACAGATCTAAACTCGCTATCGCCAAAAACTGCCGGAAAATTTGGCATAGTAAGATTTTTGGTTTTTATGTTAGGCATATGTTTTATTGAGCTTTTGGTATAGTTACTACGATTGGTTCAGAAGGATTTGATTCTAAACCGTATTTATCCAAAGCAACAACACTGTATTTGTAATCAACACCAGGCAATACATCCTTGTCTTGATAACTAAAAGATGTTATACCTGTCAATTTTTCTTTTTTTGAATTATACTCTTTTATAATATTATAAGAGACTGCCCTATTATCACTGCTTGACCAAGTTAGCATAATACTTTTACCATCTTGGTTGGCAGAAGTTATAGAAACTTCTTCTGGCTTACCTAAAGTAGTTCCGGCAACTGATGAGTCTTGTTTTAATGACTCTAGACCATCTTTATCAACAGCTGTAACTTTATAGTAGTATGTTTTCCCGTTTTCATTAACTAAATCTTCAAATTTTGTGTCTTTAGTTTTTGCATAGTAGCTGTAAAACAGTATAGGGTTTATAGCCCTATAAATTTTATAATAAGACAAATCAGGTATCTTTGACGCATCCCAACTCAAAACTATTTTTTTAGGTTGATCATTGGTGGTTCTCAGATTATTTATTGTAGGAGGAAGTGGTTTAGTATGTGCTTCTACGATATCGCTAGGGTTTGATACCAATCCATCAAAAGTTTTGACCTTTATTCTATATCTATACAAATAATTATCTTTCAAACCTGCGTCAATGTACTCAGCACTTAATCTCCCATTTACTTCTGCAATTTTTTTCCATTTTGTACTGCTTAGATCATTTCGCTCTATGATATATGAAGAAACTCTTGGATATTCTTGAGGTCTCCATATGATCTTTACACGGTTTGGAAGACCGACGATTGCTTTTAGAAAAGCAACGGATGGTATCATTTTTTTAGTATCCACAGTGATCATATCACTAGGTACTGATTCTCTTCCTTCTTTTGAATAAGTTGAAAATCTATAATAATATCTAGTTTGAGGAAGTAATTTTGTATCTACAAAATGTGTGCTATATCTATCTTTTATAGTAGCAATTCTCTTCAGCTTTCCGTTAACTACTTTTGGATCAGACCTATATACATAATAACCCTCTACTCTTTCATCATAATTTGGTTTCCACTCAAAACCAACTTCTGTTATATCAGATAAAAACTTTATGTTTGTAACAGTAGGGAGAGATGAATCTATCCTAGGTTTTTTTGGGGTTGAAGGCGAAGTTTGGCAGCCACTAAAAACTATGATTGAAACTATTGATAATATTATCAGTCTTAATATTTTCATCTATTTTATCCTTATCGAAATATTTATATAGAACATATTTAAAATCATCAAAAAGTGGTGCATATATTTGCATTTTTTTGCCACTTCTTGGATGTATTAAATACAATATATAAGCATGTAACATGACTCTATTTATTTTAGCATTCTGGCTCTTAAAACCATATAAACTATCGCCTAAAATATGGCGAGAAAGAGAATTTAAATGAATTCTTATTTGATGAGTCCTTCCCGTATGAAGTTTAACCGCTATAAGTTCAAATTTTTCATCATTTGAGAGCATTATCTTTGTAAAATAACTTTTAGCAAATTTTCCATTTTCTATGATAGCCATCTTTAGTCTGTTTTTTGGATTCCTGGCTATCGGTTTTTCAACTTCGATGTTCTCTTTTAAAGGCAGGTCTATAATAGCCAAATAGTATCTCCCCATACTCTTGTCTTCCAACTGTCTGGACAAGGCAACATGAGCTTCATTGTTTTTGGCAACTACCAAGGCTCCGCTGGTTTCTTTATCTATCCTGTGCACTATCCCATGCCTCTCCTCACCGCTTATTGTTGAGAGAGAAAAACCTTTTTTCTTTAACCAATCAACAAGCGTTGCCTCTTTGACACTGGGAGCACCGTGAACGGTTAAGAGAGGTGGTTTATTGATGATAAGCATATCCTCATCTTCATATAGGATCTGAACATCAAAATCCACTTCATATTCACTTTCTTTCATTTCCATATCTTGGAATTCATAATCGATCACATCACCGATCTCTACTTTAAGACCTGGTTTGAATATCTTTTTTGAATTAACACTTATTCCTACATTTTTTATAAATTTTTCTATTTGTGATCGAGATATATTGAGCTGCGTACTTAGGACAATATCTATTCTGGCACGTTCTTTACATGTAAAGGTCATTTTTTCTCTTTTTTTTGATATAATTAAATTACTATCTCAATTACCAAGGTGAAATTTGCTACAAATAGACAGAAGAATACTTACCCATTTTGACATATTATTACCTATACTGGTTCTGCCTATCATTATAACTTCATATTATCTGATCTCAGAAATCAGTTTGACTCTGGCAGATAAGCAACTTGTATATTTTAGCATAGGTATGATTTCATTTATATTTTTTTTCCTGATTCCAATCAAAAAGTTTGAATGGCTTATCCCATTTTTTTATTGGCTAACTATAATATTATTGGCTAGTGTAGATTTCTTTGGCGTATCGAAGCTTGGCGCTAAAAGATGGCTTGATATACCATTTATACATTTTACCCTGCAACCCTCAGAGATCTTTAAACCTATGTTTATATTGATGTTGGCATATCTTATAAAACAAAATCCACCTGATAAAGACGGATATAACTGGAAAAACTTTTTCAAACTCAGTTTTTATATTTTGCTTCCATTTTTACTTATAGCAAAAGAACCTGATCTTGGAACTGCTTTAGTTCTACTTTTGGTAGGATATGGCACATTATTCATAGTTGGAGTAAACAAAAAAATATGGATTACTCTGGCTATCCTCATAAGTGTAAGTACCCCATTTTTATATCACTCACTACATGATTATCAGAAACAACGAATTGTTGATTTTATAAGTGAAAAACCAAGTTACCATGTAAAACAGTCGATCATTGCTATAGGATCAGGCGGGCTTTATGGAAAACCGAAAGAAGAAGCGACACAGACACATTATAAATTTTTACCGATCGCCACAAGTGATTTTATATTTGCTTATTTTGTAGAGAGATTTGGATTTTGGGGAGCATGCTGCCTTATCTTTTTATATGCTTTTTTGGTAATTCACTTGATCACTTTAAATTTTAAATTAAAAAACGATTATTTTGCACAAGTCATAACGACGGGCATAGGTCTGCTCATGTTTGTCTACACTAGTGTAAATATCGCCATGACCATAGGACTAGCTCCTGTTGTTGGAGTGCCTTTGCCCTTTTTTAGCTACGGTGGCAGCAGTTTTATAACATTTATGGTATTTTTTGGAATTTTAGAAAATACCATTGCTTTTAGATTTGATCCGACACATAAAATGGTCAAGTACTAAAATTTTAAAAAAGTATGTTTGCATAACATCATTTTTAATCTGATTTTAATTTATAACACTGTAGAATGTCACTCTTAAAAATGATGGGTTCTTAGCTCAGTTGGTTAGAGCTCCCGGCTCATAACCGGGCGGTCGAGTGTTCGAGTCACTCAGAACCCACCATCCTTTTTTCTCCACAATCAATTTAAGAGTAACCAATAAGCTTCTGTGATATAATATTTATTCTATTTTAGATTTATTTTTATATTTCAAGGACAATTTTAATGAACGTAATAATTGCCGGAGCCGGAAAAGTTGGCTATCTCATAGCTAAACATTTGATGGTTAACAATGACGTTATGGTAATAGATAAAAATGCAGATGCAATCAAACAAATACAAGAAAATCTAGATGTACTAGCCATATGCGGCGATACGGAAAATCAATACACTTATGAGTCGGTTCACTCAGATGTAGATCTTTTTATAGCAGTCACTGACTCAGATGAAGTAAATCTAATAGCAGCTCTTATCATAGACAAAATAGCTAAAGTCGGCAAAAAGATCATAAGATTAAAAAATGGTTTCTTTGATGATCCTCTAATAAAAGAAAGACTTGGTATCAGCGATTGTGTTATACCCTCTTTTGAAGCAGCACAGCCTTTTAAATATCTCATAGACTTTCCGCACGCAAGAAATGTAAAATCTTTTGAATATACAAAAGCACTGCTAATCTCTCTGAGAATCCCGGAAGATTTCCAGACTATGGTCATCAAATCTCTTATAAACGATATGAATAACAAATTGGTAGTTGCAGGAATTGAAAGAAACGGTACATTTAGCGTTCCAGAAGATATTGATATTTTAGAAGCTAATGATTTGGTCTATTTTTATGCTTATCCATCAGCCATAAAAGAGTTAAAATTTGGAACTTTCTGTGCAGAGGAGACTAACGAAATCAGAAATTGTCTTATATTTGGGGCTGATAACTTGGGCATAGAGATCGCAAAAGTGCTACTAAAAAAAGATATCAATATACAAATATTGGATAAAGATCTAAAAAAATGCGAAAAAGCAAATCTTATCCTAAAAAATAAAGTAACGGTTATCAAAAGTACATATGGATTAGATCACTCAATAGGAAAAGATGGTGTCATGCCGGATATGTTTATTGTGGCTTCACCAAATGATGAATATAATATAGCAAAATGTATGGAAGCAAAAGACAATAATATCAAAAAAGTAGTAGCTATAAATAACGATATTGCATACTCAAAACTTATGAGAAATCTAAATTTAGAAGTTGTCAGAGGAGAAAAGATAAATGCTTATTATTCGATTTTAGAGAAAATCGAATCTTCAAATATCGTTATAAAAAGACAATATTGCGGAGGAGAAGGCTTGATCATGTTCAGAAAAGTATTTAGCTCCTCAGGTCTCGTTGATAAATTTATTCCACTCCCGTCAAAACTACAAAGCAAAGGAATGTTCTTCATACAACGAGAACAGCAGATCTTTCCTTATGGCAAGATAGACATATTCAAGAAAAACGATATCATTATCTCTTTTAGCAAGAGCGAAAATGCTGAACAAATCTCAAAGTGGTTACATTTCAATTTATGATGAGCATTAAAAGCATATCAAAATTTGTTTCTGCAGTCGGTATAATTATTTTTTTAGCTTTTTTATTACCTATTATTATTGGATTATTTTATCACGAAAACATTAAACTTCATTTTATAGCTATCTTCTCTCTCCTTATTATAAATTTTTTGGTTTTTATCTCACTTAGAAAACATAACTTTTCACTAAGTATAAAAGAAAGTATTATCTCTGTAAATCTCATCTGGATTTTACTAGGCATAGGAGGTGCACTCCCTTTGGTGTTGCAAACCGGTATTGATTTTTCAAGTGGCTTTTTTGAAGCCATAAGCGGTTTTACAACAACAGGTGCAACTGTGTATGGAAATATAGAATCTCTTCCTAAAAGTATACTATTTCATAGGAGCCTTATGCACTGGATCGGCGGTATGGGGATCATAGTATTAGGTGTCGGTCTTTTCCCTCTTATCAATCCAAGCGGTTCTCTCAGTCTTTTTAGAGCAGAATCTACAGGTATTTCTATAGATAAGATAACTCCAAAGATAAAACATACGGCAAATAAACTCTGGGGCGTTTATTTTTTAATCACAATATCAAATATACTATGTTTAAAATTTTTTGGGATGAATTGGTTCGATGCTGTAAATCATGCCTTTGCAACTGTTTCAACAGGAGGATTTTCTACCAAAAATTCATCATTTGCATTTTTTTCAAATAATGACGGCATTATATGGACGACCATATTTTTCATGATCATATCAGGTATAAATTTTCTGGCACACATCAAATTCATAGGTGGTGATTATAAGAGTTACAACTCTGAAGAGGTAAAATGGTATATTGGTATACTTGCTATATTGTCACTCTTGCTGACATTTTCACACTATAACTCAAACAGCATGGATCTTTATGATGTTTTTAAACATTCTGCTTTTACTATATCTTCTATCATGACAAGCACAGGTTTCGTTTCTACTGATTATTCGACATGGAGTCACTTTTCCATAGCGTTGATCCTGATAGCAATGATAACAGGCGCGAATGCAGGCTCAACTGCAGGTGGAGCCAAAATCATCAGATATATAATCTACTTTAAAAATATATCCATAGAGATAAGAAGATCTCTAAAGCCTGAATCTATAGCTTCTATTTTCATAGATGATAAGCCGATAAAGAATTCTGTCATTAGTTCTATATTTGGATTTTTCTCACTTTTTATTCTTACTATTTTCTTTGTCATGTTGTATCTTTATGCCAGAGGATATGATGAGATGACCTCTATAAGTACAGCTATGACGATTGTCGGCAATACAGGACCTGGTTTTTCTCTAACCGGACCTGTAAATAATTACGCTTTTTTTTCATGGTATGACAAAATCATACTCTCCTTTGCTATGATAATAGGAAGATTAGAATGTTACACTGTCTTTATTCTGCTAAGTAAATCATTTTGGAAAAAATTCTAGATTGCAAAGTAAATTTCAGAATTTTAAGAAAAAATTTCCATATTTAAACATAGAAGAATGCATAATTTATTACTCTATTTTTGACGGTCATCACAATTTATCAAATATAAAATTTACAAATTCTCTCAATACCACAATAAAAGAAGAGATAATAGACAAGATTGAAGAACTCAAATCATCTTTTATTTATGATAAAGAAATCGCAACTCAAAAACTGCTAGAGAAAATACTAACAAGAATCGCAAAAGGAGATAGAAAAAGTTATACTGTATACAATAAAGAAAAATTGTCTCAAACGAAAGGCAGAGTTCTTTATAAGTATCTTTTTGAGAACAAGATCATCAAAAAAGAAAAAAGTAGAGAGACCCCTATAAAAACCTCTACGAAACAACTCATAAAAAAAGATCTAAGAAGATACAAAATACAAGACAAACTCCAATTTTCAGACAATTTTACAAGATTTTGGTTTACATTTATTGCTCCGAATATACACAAAAATGAAATTTCATACGAAATTGACATAGCACCTTTTTTAGATAAATTTATAAGTCTTGAGTTTGAAAACCTATCAAACGAACTTTTACGTCATGTATACAAAAATGAACAAATCATATCAACCGGCGGATATTGGGATAAAAATCTTGAGATTGATCTACTTATCAAGACAAATTCTCTAAATATTGCAGGTGAAGCAAAGTGGAAAAATACTAAAATTTGTAAAAATGTTTTAAATTCTTTGATAAACAAATGCCAAAAAGCTGATTTGGGTATAGATAAATTTGCTCTATTTTCAAAAAGTGGTTATTCAAAAGAGCTAGAATCAAAAAAATATGTTAATATAGAGTTATATACTTTAGATGATTTTGAAAGGCTATTCAATGATTGACGAAAGTTTATTAAACTCCCTCAATACAAAAGAAAAAGAGATATTCAAAAAAGGCTTAAATGATCTAATAAACCAGACATACGTAATCGAAAATGAGTATAAAAAATTAAATGAATCATATTCGTCATTACAAAACTTCATAAAACAGATCATAGAAGTACAGCCTAATGCCCTATGGGTACTTGATGAAAACGGAGATATCTTCTTACAAAATAGCGATGCTAAAGAATTAGAACCTCTCTTACACAAGATTTTAGAAAATAAAAATAGAAAAGAGTTTAAATACAAAGATTCATATTTCATTGTAAAAACAGTAGAACAAACTGAAAAAACGATCATAAGTGCGACAGATATAACTGAAGAAAAAAGACAAGAAAGACTTATCTCCATGGGACAAGTTGCGGCTCATCTATCACATGAGATAAGAAATCCCATCGGCTCAGTCTCACTTTTGGCATCTACTCTATATAAAAAAGTTGACACAAAAACTAAGCCGTTAGTCTTAGAGATGAGAAAATCAATCTGGAGAGTTGAGAGAATAATCAAAGCAACTTTACTTTTCACAAAAGGGCTCAACGTAGATGCAAAATACTTTTCTCTATCAAGTTTGATAGATGATCTGGAACAATCCATATCTTATTACACCTATTCTAAAAATATAGATTTTCATTTTAATCTGCCGGATATACAAATCAAAGGTGATTTCGATCTTTTATGCTTAGTTTTTCAAAACTTCATATTTAATGCAATCGATGCCATAGAAGAATCTGACAAAGAAGATGGGAAAATACAAATTTCATATTACGAAGAAAATGAACAAAATCTTTTTTATATCAGTGATGACGGGAAAAAGATCAAAAATGAAAATATTCTTTTTGAACCTTTTAAGACAACAAAAACAAAAGGCAATGGACTGGGACTTGCTCTTTCTTCTCAGATTATAAAAGCACATGGAGGAGAGATAAGGTTTATAAATAATCCAAAAGCATTTCAGATAATCTTAGGAAAAGACATTGCTTAAAGAGAGCATAAATATTTTCTTACACGATATACTGAATTCCATGAAAGATCTAGTGCCTATTGTCATAGTCATTTCTTTCTTTCAGATATGGATAATCGGAGAAGTACCAAAAAATTTAGTCTCGATTATAGTTGGATTATGTATTATAGTTTTTGGACTTGCTATGTTCATACGGGGTCTTGAGATAGGTATATTCCCTGTGGGAGAAAATCTTGCAACTGATTTTGCTAAAAAAGGATCTCTATTTTGGCTTTTGTTATTTGCATTTTTTTTAGGCTTTGCAACGACTATAGCAGAACCGGCACTCATAGCAATAGCGCACAAGGCCTCAATCATCAGCGATGGAAGGATAGATGCATTTTTCTTACGATTGACTGTTGCTATCGCTGTAGGCTTTGCAATTTCCATAGGAGTTCTTAGAATTCTTTTGGGACACCCTGTACATTATTATATAATCGCCGGATACATTATAGTAGTCATTATAACTTTTTTTGCACCACAGCAAATCATAGGTCTTGCATATGACAGCGGAGGAGTTACAACCTCAACCGTTACCGTACCCTTAGTGGCTGCTTTAGGCATAGGTTTGGCCTCCAGCATAAAAGGCAGGAATCCTGCGATCGATGGTTTTGGGTTGATAGCATTTGCTTCTTTAACACCTATGATATTTGTACAATTATATGGTATAGTCGTTTACAATTTTTTTGATGCTCCTACAAATACAAAAATCTTAACACATACTGTAACAACCGTAGATCAGATAAATAATTTGGGTTTTATAAGATTGTTTTTTGACTTTTTAAATGTAGCAAAAGATGTGATCCCTATAATCTTGGTGATAGGATTCTTTCAGTATTTCGTCATAAAAAAAGCTATACCTCATATTCCAAAGGTTACTAGTGGAATTTTTATGGTATTGGTAGGATTGTATGCCTTTATCTTGGGACTAGAATTTGGATTATTCCCAATAGGTGCAGAATTGGCAACTTCATTGACAAGTATGAAAAATGTATGGTACATATATCTTTTTGGGTTTTCTATTGGTTTTTCAACTACTATGGCTGAACCGGCACTCATAGCTATAGCTTCCAAAGCAAACGAGATAAGTGAAGGAAATATAAATCAATCTGTTCTAAGGATTTCTGTAGCTCTTGGTGTGGCTATTGGAATATCGCTCGGCTCCTATAGAATTGTACATGGTGATCCGATTTACTACTATATCATAACAGGATATATTTTTGTTATTATACTGACATATTTTGCACCAAAATACATAATTCCCATAGCATATGACAGTGGAGGTGTTACAACCTCGACTGTCACCGTACCATTAGTTGCTGCTTTAGGTTTAGGGCTAGCACGTAATATACCTGGAAGAAGCGTATTGATAGATGGCTTTGGCTTGATCGCATTTGCATCTTTATTCCCTATGATAACAGTCATGGGATACGGTATATTAGTCACACAAATTTCAAAGAGGAGAAAATAAAATGCAATTTATTGTTTTGGCAGCTATCATACCTGATGCCCAAGAAGAAAATGTTATAAAAATCGCAAAAGAAGCAGGTGCCGGAAGTGTCACTATACTTCATGGTAAAAATATAGGATTAAAAGAAAAAAAAGTATTTTTTGGTCTTACGTTGGAAGAAAATGTATCTGTTCTTCTGTTTATATTGCCTAAGCGGGTATCTACCGTAATATTCAAAAAATTGAAACATGAATTGGATATGGATAGTAAAGAAAACAGAAATGGTATGCTTTTTACATTTCCTCTAACTCATCTAGCCGGATTAGATGTAGATGAAATTGATTTTTTTGAAGAAGAGATAAAAAACGAATTATAAAGGAGTTGTCATGTTAGTAAGAGATATTATGAAAAAAAATAACCTATCTATTGTATCACCAATGTCACCGATCAGAGATGCTTTAAAAATGATGAAAGAGAGAAAAGTAAAATCCCTCATTGTCGATAAATTAAGACCTAGCGATGCATATGGATTATTGACCTATAAAAATATAATGTTTTCAATAATTTCAAACGATGGGGATATTGATCTACTCCGAGTTTATGACATCTGCTCAAAACCGGCATTTCAGGTATCTGAAGAGTTAAATGTCACTTATGCCGTACAATTGATGGTCAAAGCAAATGTCAAAAGACTACTCGTAATAGACAATAACGAGATAGAAGGGATCCTCACGATGACAGATGTCATGGAAAACTATTTAAAAGATATTTAAGGGTAGACGTTATGCTACCCCTGCCAAATTTATTTCTTTAAGTTTCTCATCTATGTCATCTGAAACTTTTAAGTAAGTATCAAAAACAACATCTTGTAATTTTGAAGAAAATACTAGCTTCAATGGCCTATTCCCTGGATTTTCTCTTACCAGTCTGTATAGATCCTCCAATATCTCATAATTCTTTTGGAATTCAATAAATAAGGTTTTAGGTTCTGCTTCTACTTCAATAACTTTTGTTTCTGTTTTTTCTTTCTTCGCCTCTTCAATATTTAAAATCTTCAAGACCCTTTTATTGACACCTCTGTCATCTCTTGTTATAGAAACTTTTAGGCATATAGGTTCTTCTTTATTCATCCGTTCTATCTTGTCCAAATGTTTAGAAAAGAGTGTTATCTCGATATTTCCATGAAAGTCCATAAGATTTAAAATAGCGAATTTGTGACCTTTTTTGCTTATTTTTTCTGTTATTTCTTCTACTTTGCCTATAAAAAGTGCCGTACTTCCATCACCTAAATTGTCTATTTCACTTGAAAGTGTATAAGAAATGGCATCGATCGCTTCTTTATATTCATCCAATGGATGACCTGAAACATAAAATCCCATCGTATCTTTTTCAAATTCCAATACTTTTTTCATATCAAATTCAGGCACATTTGGTATATCTATATGCAAAGATACCAACTCGGCATCATCTCCAAAAAGAGAATTTTCAGCCATCTTTTTAGCTCTAGCACACTCTCCTGCAGTTTCCACTATCTTTTCTATATTATCAAGCAGTGCCCTTCTCGTATGTGAAAAATCATCCAAACTTCCTGATTTTATAAGAGATTCAATAACTCTTTTATTAACTTTTGACGTGTCTATTTTGGAAAGAAAATCATCAAGATCTTTAAAATTTTCCTCAGCTCTTGCTTCAAGTATTTTAGTAATAGCAGAACTTCCCATACCTTTTACAGCACCTAATCCAAACAATATAGTTTCTTCACCATTCTCGTCTTTAACTGCTGTGAACTCAATCAAACTTTTCTTTACACTTGGTGGAGAAAGTTTTATTCCAAGTCTCTTTACTTCATCAATATATTTGACTATCTTATCAGTATTGTCTTGTTCACTTGTCAAAAGTGCTGCCATAAACTCTTGCGGATAATAGTTCTTAAGATAGGCGGTTTGGAATGTTATCATAGCATAAGCTGCAGAGTGAGATTTATTGAAACCATAACCTGCAAATTTCTCGATCAATTCAAAAAGTTCTATCGCATGATCATAGTTGTAGCCCTTTTCTTTAGCTCCGTTTGCAAATTCTGTTTTATATTTGAGCATTTCTGAGATTTTTTTCTTACCCATAGCCCGTCTAACGATATCTGATTTTCCTAAGCTGAATCCACCTATCGCCTGCACTATCTGCATAACTTGTTCTTGATAAACAATAACACCATAAGTAGCTTCTAGTATAGGTTTGAGAGGTTTTGTAAACTCATCATAAAAATAATCTATCTCTTTGATTCCGTGTTTTCTATCTATGAAGTCATTTAACATTCCCGATTCCATAGGACCCGGACGATACAGTGCCAGTACCGCGACGATATCTTCAAAATTCGTAGGCTTCAATCTTTCATTAAGTGATTGCATACCGCTTGATTCGATCTGAAATAAACCTATCGTATGTCCACTTTGTATAAGTTTATAGATATTTGGGTCATTTACATCAATACTGTTAAAATCTATCTCTTTGCCATACCTTTTTTTGATGAGTTTTAGAGCCTTATCTATAACCGTTAAAGTCTTTAAACCAAGAAAGTCGAATTTTATAAGATCTACATCCTCAAGATAATTCAGTGAATATTGAGTGACAAGCTGTTCTTCACCAGATGGTTTGTAAAGAGGTGTTTTATGCCAGAGTTCTTCATCGCTTATAACAACTCCTGCTGCATGCATACCTGAGTTCCTGTTTAGTCCCTCTAAAGCCAAAGCAAATTTCCAAACTCTTGCTATCTCAGGATCTTCTTCTATCCATTGTCTTAATTTTTCCTCTTTTTGAAAAGCACCTGGTTTAAAACCTTCTTCACCTTCAACTCCTTTACCGTTTAGAGTGATTTCCAATTCATCAGGCACCAGTTTTGCCATCTTATCGGCTTTTGCATACGGGACACCTAAAACTCTTGCAACATCCCTTATAACACCTTTTGCCAAAAGCTTACCAAAAGTGATAACCTGCGCAACATTGTATCTTCCATATTTTTGTACGACATAATCTATGATCTCTCCACGTCTACTTTGACAAAAATCAATATCAATATCGGGCATGCTTACACGCTCCGGATTCAAAAATCTCTCAAAAAGAAGATTGTACTTCATCGGATCAATATCTGTAATAAACAAAGAAAAAGCGACCAAACTTCCAGCCGCACTACCCCGACCTGGACCTACAGGAATTCCTCGTTTTTTGGCTTCACGTATAAAATCCCAAACTATCAGCATGTAACCCGGGAATTTCATATTGCAGATTATATCCATCTCAGTCTCTAGTCTTTCTCTGTACTCATCATGAAGAGAAACATCCACTAACTCTAATCTCTGTTCCAATCCTATCTTGCATTGATGTCTAAAATACTCATCATCATTTTCACAGATTAATCCCTCTTTCTTAGCATATTCTTTGGTAAATTTAAATTTTGGAGGAGTCGGATCTCCTAATTTTATGTCAAGATTACATTTTTCTACTATCTCTTGAGTATTTAATATAGCTTCAGGGATGTCAGCATATAACTGAGCTATCTCTTCAGGAGATTTAAGATAAAACTCATGAACAGAATGACGAAGCCTATTTGGGTCATCAAACTCTTTATTCATAGCTATACACATAAATGCTTCATGAGCTTCTGCATTATCTTCTTTAAGATAATGCGTGTCATTTGTAGCGATTATCTTGATACCTGTCTCTTTTGATAATCTGATCGTACTCTCATCGATATATTGTTGGTCCCCTATTCCATGACGCATAAGTTCTAAATAAAAATCATCCCCAAATATATCTTTGTATTCTAATGCTACAGCTTTGGCGCCTTCATAACCTTTTGCACCAAATTGTACATTCCTAGGATTATTTGTATTAAGATGCCAATTTACTTCACCCTGTAAACAAGCACTTGTACAGATCAATCCCTCACTTCTCTCTCTCAACATTTTTTTGTTGATCCTGGGATAATAATAAAATCCATTTATAAAGCTTTGAGAAGATAGATACATCAAATTTTTGTATCCTATCTCATTTTTCGCATGTAAACAAAGGTGAAATCTTTGTTTCGTAGATTTGTCATCTATCTCATCTTTGTTGTGTATATATGCTTCCATACCGATTATCGGTTTAATTCCTACACTTTTCATAGTCTTATAAAAATCTATAGCACCGAACATATTGCCATGATCTGTTATAGCAACAGATTCAACTCCTTGTTTTTTAAGCTCGCTTGCTAATTTAGCTATCTTATTTGCACCGTCTAAAAGTGAATATTCGGTATGTAAATGTAAATGTGTAAATTTCATAATTTTATTTCTTTCTATTTAATTTCTTCTTTTGTTTGAGTAAAACCCAAACAAAATTCATCTCACTAAAGCTTGCACTTTATGCAGAATTTTTATCTTATTTCTTCTTTGACTTGGGTAAAAACCCAAGTAAATATCATCTCATTAAAGCTTGCACTTTATGCAAAAAGTTTAGCTTCAACATTAGTATATCTTAATCGATTCTACAAAAAAAGCTCTTAAAAAATAGACTAAGTACTTAAATATTTTTACCTACTGTATATCCGCTAGCCCATGCCCAGTGAAGATTATATCCACCGCAATCTCCATCAATATCCAATACTTCACCGCTAAAGAAAAGTCCTTTTTGGAATTTTGATTCCATAGTTTGTGCATTTATTTCATCTGTATTTATACCGCCGGCTGTTACTTCTGCACTTTTAAAACCTCTTGTCCCGGTTACTTTGAGTTTCATATTTTTAAATAAATAAACAAGTCTTACAATATCTTTTGTATTAAGATCATCTGCCTTTTTAACAGGAAAATCTTTAGCTATAAATTTAGCCAATTTTGAATTTATAAACCCGTCCAACCATATTTCCAAACTTTTTTTATTGGAAAATTTTTTTCTTTTTATCAGTATATTTTTCAACTGTTCTTTTGAATATTCCGGTATCAGATCTAGCATGGCTATAACATCTCTTTGAAATTCCAAAGCCTTTGCAGCACTTCTACTTACATCTAAGATAGCAGAACCTGAGATGCCATAGTTTGTAAAAAGAATGTCTCCATTTTTCTTGCTAACACTTTGTCCATCAACTAATATCTCTATATTACCTTCAATTTTTACACCGTTTATACTTTTGAGATCATCTTCACATTCTAATTGAACCAAAGATGCACAAGGTGATATGATACTGTGTCCAAATGTTTTGGCAATTTTATATCCACTGTCACTGCTTCCTAATGTAGGCATTGCCAAGCCGCCTGTAGATATCAAAACTTTATCTGCATACTTTTTATTTTCTGCAGAAAAAATAGCAAATTTGCCATTTTCCTTTGTAATTTTATCAACTTCAAAATTTAATAAAAATTCTACGCCTAAAATATTACATTCGTAAGCTAACAGTTCAACTACGCTTGAAGATTGGTGACTCTTTGGATAAAGTCTACCGTTGTTCCCCTCAAACATCTCTATTCCCAGTTCTCTAAAAAAATCTATACACATAGAAGTGTTAAATTTATTTATCGCAGGATTTACAAATGATGAATTTAAACCATGATAATTTGAAGTTTGGATATTTTTGTTTGTGATATTGCATCTACCGTTCCCTGTAGCTAAGATCTTTTTACCTATTTTAGAATTTTTTTCATAAACACAGACCTTTGCTCCGTTTCTTGCTGCGACTATTGCCGCAACAAGTCCTGAAGCTCCTGCTCCAATAATAGCTACTGATTTAAGCAAATTGTATTCTCATCCAGAGTTATAATTTTTTCTTCCAAAAGTTTGGTTAGCGCTCTTTTATAGTTCTTTTTACTAAGTCCAAAAGCTTCTTTTATATCTTCAGAAGAGCTTTTATAAGTAAATGGCATACTTCCACCATTTGACCTTAATACTTTTTCTAACCTATGCACTGCTACGTTTTCGTTTTCTTTACCTATCGGCTGCAGCGAAATATCAAGTTTTTTGTCTGGTCTTATTTTTTTAATATAAGCAATCTTTTTTTGACCTATCCAAATATCTTCAAAGATCTCATTTTGAAAGATCATTGCTTCATATTTATTATCCACGATAACTTTATAACCAAGAGGAGTCTTTTCACGAATGATAATTTCTACTCGTTGATTTACTTCAAGTTCTTCTATATCATTTCTGATATATTTTTTGAACTTATGTGCCCCGACAAGCCTGTTTGTGTCTTCATCTAAACAAATCCTAAAAACAAACTTCATCCCCTCTTCCAAAGGTATCTTTTGGAGTGCTTTTGGTACGAAGAGATCTTTTGGCAAACCCCAATCTACAAAAGCACCAAAATTTGTTACGCTCACTACTTCAAAATAACCAAATTCATCAAGCATGGCCTTTGGCTTCAGAGTCGTAGCGATAAGCCTATCTTCCGAGTCCGTATAGATAAAAACTTCCAACATATCATCAAGTTGCATATCTTCACTGACATATGCATTTGGCAAGAGTACACTTTCACCTTCTTCGTCTACCAGATATAATCCAGGATCTGCTATCCTATCTACCTGTAGGATATTTATCTTTCCTATTTCTATTTTTTTATTCATAAAAGAAGTTGCTGTTTTACATCACTTGCCAGCTTTTCTCCACAAAGTTTTTCAACTATTACAAGAGCAAATTTCATGGCAGTTGCAGGACCTCTTGATGTAATAACATTTTCATCGCTCACAACATCTTTATCAGAGATATATCCATCTTTCCCTATATTATCTTCAAAAGAAGGATAACAAGTATACGCACTTTTCAAGACTCCTGCACTTTTTAACGCTATTGGAGCAGCACATATGGCACCGATATATTTTTTATCATTGTTAAACTCTTGCAAAAGCCTTTTAACATTTTCATCTTTTTGAAGATTTGTCGCTCCCGGTAGACCACCTGGCAAAACTATCATATCAAAATCTGTGCTTTTAACATCAAGTATATGAGTGTCGGCTTGAACTCTTATATTATGTGCACCGATCACTTGCTTCTTATCTATAGCTGCAGTTACAACTTCTATATTTGCTCTACGCAAAACATCGACTATACTAAGTGCTTCTATTTCTTCAAAGCCATTTGCTAATGGTAATAAAACTTTGGGCATATTACATCCTTTCTATAAAGGGCATCTTATTGAGCCCTCAAATTATTTAACTCTCTCCAAATATTCACCTCTAACGGTATCTACTTTAATTGTCTCACCCTCTAGCACATGAAAAGGGATCTGAACAACAGCACCGCTTTCTAAAGTTGCAGGTTTTTTCCCGCCTTGTGAGTCGCCTTTGAAATTTGGTGGTGTTTCTACTATCTTTAATTCAACAACAGCAGGGGCATCTACGCCTATTGGCTGATTATTGTGAAAAAGCATATCCACATTCATACCGTCAATTATCCAATTTGCAGCATCACCGACTTGATCTCTCGTCAAGCCAATTTGTTCATATGTAACATTATCCATAAATTGCATAAATTCGCCGTCATCATAAAGATACTGCATAGTTTTATCTTCTAAGTTTGGAGCCTCGCATTTGTCACCCGCATGAAATGTCTTTTCAATTACTTTTCCGTTTGCATAAGATTTTATCTTAACTCTAACAAAAGCTGCACCTTTTCCAGGCTTAACGTGTTGATACTCAGTTATCTTGTAAGGAACCCCGTTTAGTTCTATTTTTAAGCCTTTTTTTAAATCACCCATCGAATATGTTGCCATTAATTCTCCTCAAATTTAGTGGATATATTATATCAAAAATATGTTGAAACAATCCAAACTATAGAAATAATTAAAAGTAGTATTATAATTTTTAACTATAATGTTAAAATAAGATAAAACATATCTTATTTTAGGATATAATAACATAACCACTGAAAGGAGCAATATGTTTAAAAATAAAGAATACCTAAATATATATTTAGTTACGGGAATCTTGACCTTATTTGTTATTTTCGGTGTTATTACATTATATTTTATTCAAAAAGATATAGCAAACAATACTAGTGCATCCTTATATAGACAAAAAATACAAAATCAGCAAAAAAAATAACTCTCAATCCAATACTCCTGTCACAATCTTATATCCATTAAATATAAAACTATATAAATTCATAATGTAATAATATTATAAAATATACGTAAAAACGTATATTTTATAATATTAAAAATATATTTAACTACTTTATACTATATTTTATACGTTATTTCATATATTATATACTGTTTAATATATATTTAATAGTATTTTTTGTACAATATATAAAATTAGCAGGAGGGTTTTAATGATTAATTTAACAATAAAAGAAAAAAATGATTTGAGTGAAGTTTATGATTGTTTGTTAATGCAAAATCAACTTGAAGCAGTATTGTGTAATGTTTATAAAGGTATTTTTAAATTTGTAAAAAAAGTAAAAAGTTCATTAAGAAGATAGAGATGGCATGAAGCCATCTCTTAAATTGATCACTCTTCTTCTTTTATAGCTTTTGTATTATCCATAAGTACAGGAACTACCACAAGTGATACTATTACTGCTACAATAGTACCGAATATCAGTGCAACTCCTAATCCTCCAAATATCGGATCTTTTGCTAACAAAGTACTAGCCAAAATAATCGCTGCTGCTGTTAAAAAGATCGGTTTTGATCTTGTTGCTGTCGCTGAAGCTATTGCTTTTCTCTTAGGAACACCTTTTGCGACTAGCCCAATAGCAAAATCTATAAGTAGCAGTGAATTTCTAGAGCTTATACCCATAAGGGCAATAAAGCCAATGAGAGATGTCGCTGTAAGGAAAAATGTATCTGTTGTAAAAACATTCATAATCCAGTGTCCAACAATAACTCCGATAATAGATAAAAAACTTCCTAATAGAATAATTCCGCTTAATGCAAAGCTTTTGTAGTAGATGACCATCAGCAAAAATATTAAAATTAATGCTGCTATAAAAGCACCGCCAAGATCTCTAAAAGTATCCATGGTCACTTTCATTTCGCCATCCCAATTTAGATCAAACACTTCTCCTGTTTTTTTATCTTTTAATCTCAAATTGAAAAGATGAGTGTCTGTGACATCATAATTCTTACTAAAGTATTCTTTCATCTTACTTCTCGCTTCAAGCAATGGATATACTTGAGAAACCAAATCTGTTTCGGCTGTAATATTAACCATTTTTCTCAAATTTTTTGACATGATTGTAGGATTAGAGTTGACTTCGACAGGAGTAACAAGTTCATTTACAGGTATCATCATACCTTGCTTATTCATCAGTTTTAATGACGAAAGTTTAGCTTCTAGATCTTCTTTTGTCAGATTATTAAGTTCTTTTGTCTTTTTACTTAGCACAACAAACAATGGGATCTGCTCAGGCGAATGTTCACTGTTCTTTACTGCTATTTGCATACCTTCAAATGCAAGATATAAGATTTGATTCAATTGTTTTATTGTCAATCCTGAGCGAATTACTTTTTCCTTATCAACTTTCAATTCATATTTTTTATAAATCGCGTCTTGCATAATATCAACATCGACCAAATTCTTTGTATGTTTTAAAATATCGGCTACCTGAGAGGCTATAACTCTCATCTTATGAGTATCATTGCCATAAAGTTCGACAACTATAGATGCGAGTGTTGGAGGCCCTGCAGGCTGTTCTATCATCTTTATGTTCGTGCCCTTGATGATATTTTCACAGTTTTTTTGAATAACCGGCCTTAGTCTGTGAACCATCATATAGGATTTTTCTTTTCTCTTCTTTTTATTTGTTAGATTGACTACCATTTCTGCAACATTTTCTCCCATTTTAAAAGAAGAACCTTTTACCAATCCTGCATAATCAAGAGGAGAACCTGTGCCCAGATAAGTCTCAATATCTGTAACCTGCTTCTCTTTTGTTAATATGCCGTTAATACATTCAGTTACCTGCTTGGTTTGATCTATCGAACTTCCAGCAGGAGTATCAATATATATAGAATAAGTATTTGCACTTTTCCCTGGAAGCATTTTTGCTAGTACAAGTTTTGTCGGGAACATCATTATAGAACCTACAAAAGCTAAAAGAGTAATAAATAAAACCAAAAATTTCTTAAATTTTGAGTTTAATATAGAGTAAATTATCTTTTCAATTATTCTCATTATTCGTCTCCTCTGCTTCTATCTTATCTTTTTGGAAATGATGTTTATGATGATGTAGTTTTGGCTTTTTTAAGAGCTTCTTGGATAAATATGGTGTAAATATGTATGCTATCACCAAAGAAGAAAACAGTGCGACCGGAACATTTTGAGGTATAGGTTTCATAAACTGCCCCATCATCTGTCCGACAAATGCCATAGGTACCATAGTCAAAATGATTGCCAAAGTTGCAACATTTGTTGGTGCGCCTATTTCATCAGTAGCTTCCACCAGTATCTCATCCATATCCTTATCTGCACTATCATGTGAGTGCAAATGTCGATGTATATTTTCTATAACTATGATTGCTGCATCTACCAAAAGTCCTAGACTAAGTAAAAATGCAAATAATGTAATCCTATTAATAGTCTGTCCCGTTAAAAATGCCACAAAAATAGTAACAGCCAATATTGCAGGAACAGTAAAAGTAACTATGATAGACTCTTTCCAACCTAGCACAAAGACTAAGAGAAGTGCTATAATCACTATGGATATAAGAAGATGAAATACAAGTTCGTTGACTGCTTCATTTGCTCTTTCACCATAATTTCTTGTCACTGTATAGGATATGCCATCTTTGCTCAACTCACTTTTTAGTTCTTTTAGCTTCTCGGTGATCTTATCTGCTATTACAACTGCATTAGTACCTTTTAATTTTGACAACGTGAGAGTAATCTGATTTTTACTCTTCGAGAATTTTCCATTTTTTCTATAAAGTATCTCGGCACTTTTAAAATTTTGAATATCATATCCATTTTCTACACTGGCTACATCTTTTAGATATATCGGAGAACCCATGTATTGTGCGATTATAAGATTTTGCACATCTTTTATACTCTCTATCGCATTTTTTACGCCAAATATAGCCAATTTCCCGTCTTTTGTCCGATCTTTTACGTCTGGGACATTTACTGCCAAAGACTTCAATGCTTGGACAATCTGTCCCATAGAGAGATGGTATCCGGATAATTTATTTAAATCTACCTGTACATTAAATTGCTGTTTCTTTTCACCTATGAGAGTTGTTTTTGCAACATTTTCTATAGCATTTAATTTATTTTGTATATATTTTACTTTTTTATATAATTCAACTTTACTGATCTTTGAACCGTCTTTTGGATAAAAAGCGACAGATACGATAGGGATATCTATATCTATATCAAATGGTTTGACTATTGGTTGCATAGTATCTTTTGGCAGCTTATCCATATTTTGCATAACTTTGTCATACAATTTTAGATTTGATGATTCTCTATTTTCACCTATGTAATATACAACGTTTACTATACCTACATTTGGAGCAGATATTCCGTAAATGTATTCAACGCCTTTAATCTCTTTGATCTTTCTCTCTAGAGGTTTTACTATGATATTGTCAATCTGCTTTGGAGTTGCACCAGGAAGTGCAACCATCACGGCACCACCGCTGATCTCAATCTGTGGATCTTCTTCTCGTGGAGTGATCTGCAAAGCCAAATATCCGACAAGAAGTAAAAAAACTCCCAATAAAGGAGTCAAAGGATTGTGCAAGAACGCTTTGGCAAGCCTTCCTGCTATATCAGTCACTTTATAGTTATTGTTTTCCATTTTTATACCTATTTGAGATTTATTACCGCATACATTCCAGGGAAAATCGTTTTTCCTTTTTGATCAAATGTAATTTTTAGCTTAAATGTATGGGTCAAAGGATTTGAACTTGGGATAATAGAAGAGATGATACCTGTACTTTTAAGTGATACAGATGGAACTTCAACACTAACTTTATCTCCTATTTTCACATCTTTTAAATTACTTTCTGAAATCTCTGTAGAAATTTTCAGGTCACTTAAGTCTGATAAGATAATTGCCGGCATTCCAGGCATCGCCATCTCTCCAACTTTTATATGTTTTGCTATAACTACACCATTATTTGGAGCTTTTATCTGTAGATATTTATATTGATTTAGAACTTCTTGTAACTTTGCTTGTGCTTGCTTGACTTGTTCTTTTGATATCTTTACCATATCTCCAAGATTCTTTTTTGCCAATTCAAGATTTTCTACATCAAACTTCGAAACCATATCTTTTTTTAGTAGTCTTTTGTTTCTTGCTAGATTTAATTTTACATTATCGTATTGATTCTCATACATTTGAGAAGCTAATTGAGCTTGAGAAATAGCAAGTTCAACCTGTGCTTTTGCACTATCAATCTCTCTTGTATCTATCTTATATAAGATATCACCTTTTTTTACTTTTTGTCCCTCATATACGAATACGTCTGTAACAAAGCCCATATACCTACTAGTTATCATCTTTTGATTATCAGAAATAACACTTCCGCTTAAACTTAAACTTGCAGCAATTATTTGTGAAGATAATACTAACAATATCCACGTATATACAAAAATTTTTCTCATATTCCTACTCCGTTTGCAATTTTCTCTAATTCAAGTACTTTATCAATTTTTTTATTTTCTGTCTCTTTTAACTTTAACACTTTTTCTATCTCCAAAGATTGTTTTATAATAACATCATTGATGGAAACAAGTTTTTCCTGATAACGTCCTAGATAATTTTTATAAATCGTACGAGATAATTCAAGTTCTTTATTGAGACTATCAATAGAAAAGTCAAAATTTTCTATCTCTGTTTTTATTTTGGCAACTTGCAAAATTATCCCTCGTTTAGCCAACTCTATTTGAGTCCTAGTTTTGAGGTTTTCAACTCTTGCTTTTTCTATATTATTTTTATCCACTCCACCGTTGAAAATATTCCATTTCAACTGCATTCCTATCGTATATGCATCATGTTGAGAAAAATTATTTAGAAATTGTTTATCTGCACTGGAATACTCTGCAAAAGCACCTATTTGTGGCAAATTTGCCGATTCTTGCAGCTTAATATTCATATCTGTGATCTTTAGTCCAAGTTTGGCTTTTTGTATGTCTATATTGGAATTTAAAATCTCTTCAGTACTCAAATTCCTAGGACTTATATTTTTATAACTACCTGTAATAGATTTAACATCTGCATTTAATAAAAAAGATATAAATTCATAGACTAATTCCTTGTTTGCTTTTGCTTGATGTAACATTCTTAGCACATTGGCCTTTTTTGCCTGTACTTCAAGTAAATCTACTTTTTTAGCATATCCTTCTTCTATCATGCTTTTTGCCATATTCTCTAATCGTTCCATATTTGATTTTATAATATTTAAATTACTAATATAGGTATCCAAGAGATATATATTAAAATAACTTTTTTTCAACTGATAAATCTTCTCATTAGTGATCTTTTCAGTATCAAGACCTGATAATTTTGTGAGCGCATTGGTGATATTTCCATACTGTTCAAGCTTACCACCAGTATATATAGGTAGCTCATATTTCAGTTTTGTTTGAAAGAAATTTCTAGCTGCCGGGTAATTTAGATCATTTGGCTGTGTTGCCAAAATAGCTTTTCCACCATCAAAAGTAGGACTAGTCGGAGTGATTGTATCCATCTGAGATATGAACTCATTGAAACCAAAATCCGCAAAACTTGCTTCTCTTGAGGCGAGTTTAAATCCAAAAACATTTCCCGCATCATTTGATCTCAGCGCAAGCTGTATTAAATCCAGTTTTCCGTAATTGTATCCTGTAGCAATTTTATGCTCAAAATCTTTGATTCTTTCATCAAATTTTGCTATACCGATCTCTAGATTGTCCTTCTTAACAATCTTTATGGCTTTATCCAAGCTTAGATTAGTATATATTTGATCTTGTGCAAAAATAGGAAGGAATGTAAAGATAAAAAAAAGCAGTATCTTCATAACTTTCTCCATAAATATTTTTAGGAGCAATCTTTTTAATAAGTGCTCCTAATATATTTTATTATATCAAAAGTTACTATAATTTTTATTTAATGATGTGATTTTAATATCAAAACCGTCATTTTAATATTGATTACAATAAATCTGAAAATTTGCCAAATTACGCAATTTCTTCTAAACTTCGTAAAAGCTGTCGGTACTGGCGTATAAGCATTTTGACTATAAGGTTTTATTTTCATCTGTTCTCCTAATTCAATTTAACTGTTTATTTTTTGAAGAAATAAATTCTTCTAAAATTCCTCTTACTAAAGCCCTAAGTAAACTAAAAAGTTCGAGCATTCTCTTTAAGAAAAAACTCTACACAACCTTTAGTTCATTAAAACGACCTATTCTGGAATAATTCTCCAAAATGGTTTTAACTTGGCTTTCCATATAAATGCAAAGTGTAAAAAATGTTTTACCCAGTGCCCTGCCAGCCCTATTTCACCGAATGTTCCATTTAAATCTCTACCATAATCAGGATACTTTTTATAATCTGGAATAACAGGATACATAGTCATTGCAACAGCTGACCCGCTAAATACACCTTTACCTGCACTTGCAACACAAGCTGCACCCATTTCACTCATTTTTGCCGTATGCGTCGGTTCAGTTGCACCGTCTACGATCATGTCTCTAATACTTTTTGCTACCGCTTTTCCCATCATCGCACTTGGCATACCAGTTCTTGGCGGTGTCGGGTTGATCGGTGTTCCATTTGGACTTTTCATAGGTTTAGAGATAATGTGTGGTGGTGCAAAAGCGATACCTACGGCAAACATATTTTTATATGTTTGATTTTGACAATAAGAAGGCCAATCATCAGCATCCCATTCTTCAAATGGAGCTGTACCTTTAGAATAATCTGCATCAACAAACATAAATCCACCGGGATTGAATATTTTTGATGTCATGTCTTCGCCGTTTTTATCATAAGCTTTTAAGCCAACTCCACCAAAAGGAGGAATGAGCATAGAAAAATCAAACGCTTCTTCATGCATAGAACCATCTAATAATTCATAATGAACTTTATCTTTTTCTACTTTTTTTACGTGTGCTCTTTTGATCCACTTAACATCTCTTTCCGTATAAAGTGATTCAGCAAAAACTTTTCCGCTGGTTACATATCCGCCAACTCGTATATGCATCCCGCCAACGCCAAAATCACCTAGCTCATACTCATTTGATATATAAGTTATCGTAGCTTTATCTCTCACGCCTTCTTCTCTCAATCTGTGATCAACATTAAATGTGTATTCAAATGCCGCACCTTGACAAGTACACATACCATGTCCTGTACCTATCAAAATATTTTTATGTTCACCACTTTTCATCTGTGCTATAAGCTCATCTAGCTCATCATTGGCATGAACTGCATGATCAGCCGTACAAACAGAAACCGTATTTCCGGCATCCGGACCAAGTCCTTCTGTAGCAGCAAAATTTAATTTTGGACCAGTTGCATTAATAAGATAATCATATGTAATAGTCTCACTTTCACCAACTTTATCTTGACCTGTATATTCTATAGTTACAAATTGTTTTTTCTCTTCATTTGAACCTTCCGGATGTATTGAAATAGCTTTTGCCTGTCTGTAGTCAATACCAATTTTTGAGTACACAGGAGCAAGTTCAAATACTACATCCTCTTTTTTCATTCCTCCGACACCAACCCAAATATTAGATGGAATCCAATTCCATTTTGCATTTGGTGTAACTACAACTACCTCATGATCTTTACCTAGCCATTTTTTTAAAAAAGTGGCTGAAGTATGACCTGATACTCCTCCACCTAATATTAGAACTCTAGCCATATTTTATTCTCCTTTACATTGCGTAAGTCTAGTATATCATATTGTTAAGTTAAAATTAGATTAAAAACTTAACAATATGAAGTATTTTTTATGAAAAGTGTAAAAAAGTTGCAAATTTTATATTTTAGATAATTTTTCTAAATGTATTGAAGGTAAATAGTCGTAAGGAATTATAGAGTTTTTTATAATTCCTTACATATTAAATTATTTAATAATTAATTATAATATAGCATACTCTGCCCATAAGCAAGCATCAAGCGAATTTAGTTCCGTTAGAATCTTCTTATCAACAGGCTCATCAACCAAGATTACGGCCATTGCAAAATCATCTTTACCGCGACCTAATCTAAAGTCAGCAATATTAATACCATGCTTAGCTAGTAGTGTTGCAATACTTGCAATTGCTCCAGGTATGTCTTTATTTTTGAAAACTATCATTTTGCCTTTTGGTTTAAAATCAAAACCAAAACCATTTATATTTACAATTCTTTGTTCCACTTCTTCAAATACTGTACCTGAAACCGTAGAAACACCTTTTTGAGTAGTAAGAGTTACTGTCACCTTATTGTGGTAACTTGATGAATTTGCTATCTCTTCGTAAGCTGTTTCTATATTTTTTTCTTTTGCCACATAAGATGCATTTACATAATTTATTTTATCACCAATTGATTCTTTCAAAGCCCCTACTATTGAAAAGGTGAGTAAAGATTTAGCATATTTGCTGACATTTCCTTCCGCTCTAATCCTTATAGATTTGATTTGTGACTTATTGATTTGCGCTGCAAAATAAGACATTTTTTGAATTAATTCCAAATATGGAACAATTTCACTAGGCAATTCTTCTGCTTTTATAGGTAGATTAAGAGCATTTGGATAACTAACTCCTCTTGCAGCATTCAATGCACACTCTGCAGCCTGAGTAGCTATTTTTTCTTGTGACTCAACAGTATTTGCTCCAAGATGGGGTGTGACACAAATATTTTCAAGGTCCAACAAAGGATGATCAGTTGCAGGTTCGTATGAGAAAACATCTATGCCTGCAAATGCGATCTTACCACTTTTTAACCCATCATACAAAGCTTTTTCATCATACAAACTACCCCTTGCACAGTTGATCAATCTTACTCCATCTTTCATCTTCGCAATTTCATCATAAGAGATGATGCCTGTTGTCTCTTTGTTCTTTGGTGTATGTATAGTAATAAAGTCACAAGCTAAGATATCATCAAAATTTTCCGTATAACTTACTCCAAGATCTGTAGCTTTTGAAGGCGCTATATAAGGGTCGTATGCTATAACATCCATGCCAAAAGCTTTAGCTCTAACACCTACCCTGCTTCCGATATTACCAAAACCTATAATTCCTAATTTTTTTCCAGAAAGTTCGATACCATACCATTTTTCTCGTTTCCAAACTCTCTCAATTTTTAAATGATTGTTCGCATTTGTAAAACTTCTGGCAGTGCTGAGCATATGTGCCATAGTGAGCTCAACGGCTGCTATAGTATTTGCCGTTGGTACATTCATCGCAATGATACCTCTTTTTGAGCATCCGTCCAAATCTACGTTGTCAACACCGACTCCTGCTCTAACTATAGCTTTTAAATTCGTTGCTGCTGCCAAAAATTTACTATCAATTGCCGTTGGACTTCTAGTTATAGCTATATCTGCACTACCAACCACATTTAAAAGCTCGTCCTTTGATAATTTTACAGCATCTATTACTTCAATATCATCTTCTTTTTCTAAAAGCTGAAATCCTTTTTGGTGAATCGCATCACATATTATTATTTTTTTTCTATTCACAATCATTCCTCTAATATTTTTGATTTTATTTGATATTTAGTTAACTCTTTGACAATTCTTTCTAATTTTTTATTGTCTCGACTTACTATTGAAATATGCGGACTGTATTTATCTTTTGATAACACAAAAGGCACATTTAGATTTGATAAAGTTTGAACAACACAAAAAACAGAATAACTATCAACATGATTTATGACCAACTTGTAAGATTTCGGTTTTTTTATTTTTAAATCTTTTTTGTTTGGAATCTTTTTTTGTAAATCTATCTGCATGAAAAGTTCATTGACAGGATAAGAATATTTCAAATCAGAAGATTTTGCCAAACTGTCAATCCAAAGTTTTGTTACACTTACAGTTTTGCTTTTTTTTATCGGAGAGGGATACTGCTTGTATTCAACCACTTGGTTGTCGGTGTAATTGAAAAAATTATACAATATTCCAAGAACACCGAGCAACAAAATAGTAAAAAAAACACCAAGTATCTTTTTTTGCATAAAAGAATACTTATTATTTAAGCTGGTCTTTTAAGATGTCGCCTAAAGTCATCTTATCTTCTTTGTTTATCTCTTTTAATGCTTCTCTTTCTTTTAGTCTTGAAAGACTTTTAACAGAGAGTCTAATTCTACTTTTTTTGTCATCAACAAAAGCGATGGCTGCTTCGATCTCATCACCTACTTTTAGCTCTTCAACGCCTGTTTGTCCTAGATCTTCTTTTCTAATCAATGCATCCACGTTTTCTTCCAATTCAACAAATACACCAAAGTCTTTAATATCTCTAATTTTACCTTTGACTATATCACCGTTTTCATGGTTTTTTGCATATTTTTGTATTGGACTATCTTCTAAGTCTTTTTTACTTAGAGATACTTTTTCATTCACATCATCTATCTTTACGATTTTAACTTCAATTTCATCATCCGTGTTAAATAGATCTTTACATCTATCATTTCTGTTCCATGAAGCATCTTCATTATGAAGGAGACCTTCTATGCCGCCAATTCTGATGAATGCGCCAAAATTTGTAATAGTAGTGATAACACCTTTTACAACATCACCTACTTTATAGTTTTTCAAAAATTCATCAAAAGGTTTAGGAAGTATATTTTTTAGTGAAACTCTAAGTCTTCTTTCTTGTGCATCAATCTCAATAACTTCAACATCAATCTCTTCACCTTCTTTGATGTAATCTTTTGGATGTTTGATATTTTTATCCCAAGAAATTTCAGATATATGTAAGAAACCTTCTATGTCATTTCCAAGATCAACAAATGCACCATACGGTTCAATATTGCTGACGGTCACTTGAATAGTGTCTCCATTTTCAAGTTCACCCTTTATCTCATCCCAAGGATCAGGCATAGCTGCTTTTATTGATAGAGATAAATGTCTTTTTTCTTTATCGTATTTAATTGCTTTTACAGGTACTACTTCACCTTCACTATATAGTGTATTTGGGTTAACAGGTCCCTTGTAGCTGATTTCACTATAGTGCACCAATCCATCTACGCCGCCTACGTCCACGAACATACCGTATGTAGTGATCTTTTTAATAACGCCTTCTACAATTTCGTCTTTATCTATTAGTTCTTGTACTATTTCTTTTCTTTTTTTGCGCTCATCATCTAAAAATTTCTTTCTTGAAACTATAATAGATTCATTTTCACTATCAACTTTGATTATTTTAACTTTTATTGTTTTTCCCATCAGTGAATTTATATCTTTTACTGCAGCTTGAGAACGAGGTAAGAAAAATTCGATGTTATCGCTGTTCTCAACTATGAATCCGCCTCTATTTTTATTTACGACTTTCACTTCCAAGACTTGATCTTCATCTTCTTTGTGTGTTTCGATAAATTCTTTGACTTTTTCTTTTTTGATAGCTTTTTTGTGAGAAACTATAGGTCTTTCATTTTTAAAACCTGAGATAACGACAGGTAGTGTATCACCGACTTTGCAAGTGATATTTCCATCAGCATCCGTTACTTCAGATGCATACAATCTGCCCTCAGACTTCTTGCCGACATCAATTAAGATAACATCATCTTTGATTTCAACTACGACGCCGTCTATAAGCGCATCTTTTTCTGTGTCTTTAAAAGACTCTTCTAACATTGTTGCAAAATCCATCTCCTCTTGGTCGTTTGCACTTTCAGTTTGAACTGCTTCGTTCGCCTCATTCACCATTTCATTCCCTTTTTGTTTGATTTTTACTATGATAAACAAATTAATATAATAAATATAAAATTCATATAAACTATACTAAAAAGCTAAATCACATGAAGTTTGATATTATACTTAAATTTTGTCTATTTTGCCAATAACTTTTTCTATGATCCAATCAGGAGTCGATGCTCCAGCGGTTACACCGCATATTTTTTTGTTTTCAAACCAAGCTAAATCTAACTCTTTTTCATTTTCTATTAAGTAACTGTCAGGACAAAACTCTTTTGAAATATTTTGTAATTGCTTTGTATTGGAAGAATTTTTTCCACCGATCACTATCATGATATCAACATCTTTTGCTAATTCTCTGGCAGCTAATTGATTATCAAATGTTGCATTACAGATAGTATTAAAAACTCTTACTTCCTTATAATTTTCAATCAAATAGTTCGTGATTTGCATAAACTCATCGATCTTTCTTGTTGTTTGAGAAACGACTGCTATCTTATTTGAGAAATGCATGCCTTTTACTTCTTCAACACTTAACACTACTTTAGCGCCATTTTGAGCATAACTCTCAACACCTTTTACCTCAGGATGTTCTTTATCTCCAAAGATCACTACATCGTATCCCTCAGAGCTCATTTGTTCACAAATTTGTTGAGGCTTGGTCACAAATGGGCAAGTTGCATCTATTATCTCAATTTTTTTTGTTTCTAAAAATTTTAAATCATTTTTTGGTATTCCATGAGTTCTTATGATAGCTTTTTCTGATTGATTGATCTCATCAAGACTTTGCAAAGTAACTACATTATAATCATTTTTTAATCTATTTATCTCTTCATTATTATGTATCAATGGACCAATTGTTGAAGCATTTTTAGAATCTTCTGCAATTTTTATAGCTCTTTTTACGCCGAAACAAAATCCGTAATGTTCGGCCAATAAAACCTTCATTTATATACCTTTTACTTTTATTTAACTTTTGCTATTTTTGACAATATCTCTATAAAATTCGGAAATGATGTTTGAATACAATCCGTATCTTCTATCTGCATCTCAACCAACATCCCGGCCACGGCAAAACTCATAGCGATTCTGTGGTCTCCATGAGAGTCTATAATTGCTCCGCTTAACTTTCCGCCTTCTATTTCATATCCGTCATCAAATTCTTTGATATTTACGTTGCATTTTATCAAATTGTTTACAACAGTGGATATCCTGTCACTCTCTTTTACTCTTAGCTCTTTTGCATTTTTTACTATACTCTTGCCAGAAGCTACGCTAAATGCTATAGAAAGTGCAGGAAGCTCATCAATCAACCATGCGATATTTTCACTCACTTCAACGCCGATCAGATCTCTTCCTTCTACTATGATATCGCCTATTTCTTCATATTTTGAACTTCTCTTTATAAATTCTACTTTTGCACCCATCTTTGCTAAGATTTTATATGCTTCAATTCTTGTTTTATTTAAAAGCATATTTTTAAGTCGTACTTTACTGCCTTTTTTAATCGCAGCTGCAACCGCAAAGAAAAAGCCGCTTGAAGGATCATTTGGTACATCAATATCCAAGGGACTTAACGGTGAAGACAAAGGTGTTATTTTGATCTCATTGTCACTTACACTTACATCTGCACCCATAGCTTTGAGCATATTTTCACTATGATCTCTACTCAAACTTGGCTCTTTAAATACAGAGGTGCCTTTTGCCTTAAGTGCAGCCAGAATCATTGCAGTCTTAATTTGGGCAGATGATATTTTGCTTTCATAGTCAAAAGCTTGCAAATTTGCATTACCTCTTATACTAAGCGGTGCAAAATCTCCGTTGGCTCGACCGTCTATGCAAGATCCTATATCTCTTAGCGGATCGGCAACTCTTCTCATAGGTCTGCTGTTCAAGTATTTATCACCGCTTAAAACAAAAAAACCTTCGCAAGTAGACAAAAATCCCATAAACAATCGAATAGCTGTTCCTGAATTACCACAGTCCAGCACCGATGCCGGTTCTTGTATGCTAGATGGAGGTGTTATTTTTATCACCTCACCATCATCTTCGATTTTTGCTCCTAGTGTGGAGACTATATGCAAAGTATTCATAGTGTCTTCAGCGCGAAGGAAGTTTCTTACATAGGAGACCTGATCGCTTAGAAGTGAAAAAATTGCGCATCTGTGAGATATTGATTTATCACTGGCAATATCAGATATCTCTATATCAAATTCACTATCAGGTTTTACTTTGATACTACTCATCTTATATCTATACCAAACTTTTCATTTAGATTTTTTAGTATATTTTCCATCGCAGATGTTACATCTTCATCAGTTAAAGTTTTTTCATTAGACTGAAAATTAAACTTAATAGTCAAACTTGACTTATCTCCCAAGTCTTTGCTTCTATAAATATCTATGGCATTAAAATCAATCATATCGGCAGGCGCTACTGTTTTTATGTATTCTTTAATCACAGAATACTTCATATCGTTTGGTATCAACAAGCTTAAATCTCTAGAAATTGTTTGATAATTAGAAAAACTTTTGACAATTTTGCGTTCATTTGGCAGCTTTTCAAAATCTAACTCGCATATGTAAGTTTTGTTGATATCAAAATCTTGTTCTACATCAATATGCAATCTGGATATATATCCAATATTTATACCGTTTTGTTTGATTATGGCATATTCATACGGGTTTGATAATTTATTTTGCGGTTCTTGAACTTCCAGTTCAAAATCACCTATGATATTTGATATTTTTCTAGCAAAATAATAAAAATCAATCAATTCAGGCTTTCCATGGTTTGATATCTGTGCATAGTCTTTATCACCGCTAAATACGAAAGCCATATTTGTCTTTTCTTTTCTTTGTGTTGTATACACTCTTCCTATCTGAAAAAGTGGAACCGTCTTCTTGCCGTATTTTGTATTTTTATTTACGGAATCTAACATATTTAATATCAATGATGTTCTAAGTGTGTTTAATTCACTAGTAATAGGATTTGCCAAATCCAATTCTTCTTCAACAGAAGACAAGCCATATTTATCTTGTCTTAACCTATCATCAAATATAAAATTTACTGATTCAAAAAACCCATTTGATGCTGATTTACATCTGTAATCTTGTTTCTTCTTAAAGTCTTCATATGATTTATTGTGTTTTGCTTCTTCCAGGAATGTCAGCTGCTTTGAATCAATATTATCAATTCCGACTATCCTGACGATCTCTTCACATATATCTTGTTTATTGAGGATATCATGTCGAAATAACGGCACTTTTATATTCATGGCTTCTTGTTCATGACTAAAGACAACCCTGAAACCAAGCTTCTTCAATATATCTACAACCAAATTCTTTGGTATCTCTTGTCCTATCATCTTCGTCAATTCATCTGTATGAAGATTTATAATCTCTTCTTTAAAATCCTGTATAACCTGTTGTGTACCGGCATATATCATGACGTTACAGTTTTTACTAAACAGATTTATTAAATAATTCATACCAAAATCTAGATCAGGTTCACTTCCTCTGGTAGAACGATATAAATGACGATCAGATTTTATGTCCAATTTAAAGCTATTTTCAGAAATTTTACTTGGATCTGAATAGTTAGCTTCTAATATGATCTTTTCACTATTTTTATTTGCCTTCTCTTCATCTTCCTGAGAAACACCGACATAAGATAACCTTTTCTTACTGGATATTGCATCTAAATGATTGCTATCTTTTTTTATACTAAGAATTGCTTTTGAATCTTTTTGCTCAAATTTATCATAATCATAAGCTCTAAACAAAACACCTGTTGAATACGTAGCATAAGTCAATAATCTCTGTAAATCATCCTCATCAAACTCACCGACCAATGCCAATCTAAGATCAATCAATAGATTTGATTTTATATAAGTGTTATCCAATGCTTTAAATACGAAAGATGACTCTATTTTTTCACCACAATTCATATTTAAAATTCTTCCTACTCCAAGAGTAGCTTCGTCTTCTTCTTTAGTCTCTAAAGTTTGCACTTCTATATCCAGAGGTACACAAATATCTCTGGCTACCCCATGAATACTGAGACAATCACCTCTATTGGCAGTAAGTTCTAATTCTATAACTTCATCATTGAGTAGAGGATAATCTTTTAATTCTTTGCCTATTTCTAACTCGCCTATGCTGTCATCTAAGATCATTATTCCGTCATTTATCTTAGGAAGTCCTAGTTCTGTAGAAGAGCAAATCATCCCACAAGAAGAGACATCTCTAAGTACTGCTTCTTTAATCTTTAATCCATTTGGTAAGACAGATCCCACTTTTGCGACTGCTACCATCTGACCAGCCGCTACATTTTTTGCACCGCAAACTATTTGTTCTACTTTTTCGCCTATATCTACCTGACAAATATTTAGTTTATCGGCATTTGGATGCTTTTCACAAGATATAACATTTCCTACAACAACATTCTCAGGCATATTAAATTTATTTATACTATCAACTTCAAGCCCTATAGAATTAAACTCCTTTGCTATATCATCAATAGTAAAGTCTCTAATATCTATCCACTCTTGTAGCCATTCTCTTGTAACTATCATCTAAACTGCTCCAATAATCTTAAATCTCCTTCAAATAAGGAACGCAGGTCCGGAATTTTATGCAATAACATTGCAACTCTTTCAATCCCTAAACCAAAGGCATAACCACTCACGTCCTTATAGCCGACCGCATCAAAAACATTTTGATCTACAATTCCACTGCCAAGGATCTCAAGCCATCCGGTATGTGAACAAACTCTACAACCTGAACCTTTACAAAATATACAACTGATATCTACTTCAGCACTAGGTTCGGTAAAAGGAAAGAAACTAGGACGAAAACGAACGCGAACATCTCCAAACATGTGTTTTAAAAAATCTTCCAAAATATACTTCAAATTTGCAAAAGACACAACTCCTGTTTTGTCCACGACCAAACCCTCTACTTGATGAAACATAGGAGTGTGAGTCAAATCATAATCTCTCCTAAATACGGCACCTGGACTTATGATGCGAATAGGCGGTTTGTTATTTAGCATAGTCCTAATTTGAACAGGGCTTGTATGAGTTCTAAGCAGCATTGAATCTTTAAAATAAAAAGTATCTTGCATATCACGTGCAGGATGATATTTCGGTAGGTTTAATGCTTCAAAATTATGAAAATCATCTTCCACCAAAGGACCGTCTTCTATAGAAAAGTTCATACTTACAAAATATTCAATTATCTTATCCATTGTTGCCATGACAGGATGCAAGGCTCCGCTTGTCGGCTTAGAATTAAAAAGTGTCACATCGACACTGTTTTCTTTCATCTCTTCTGCAATTGCAATAGATTCTAAGATCATTTTTGTTTCATTAAATAAATTTAAAAATTTTTCTTTATCTTCATTTAGTTTTTGTGCAAAATCTTTTTTTTCATTATTCGGCAGTGATTTCATCTTCGCAAATTGCTCTGCAAAATAACCTTTTTTCCCAAGCATTGATATCCTGATGGATTCTAAAGTTTTCAAATCCTTGCAAGATTTTATCTGCTTTTCTATATCTTCCATTAAATTCTCCTTTTTGCCAAAATAAAGTCAGCAAAAAATATCCAGTCTTAAAATAGTAACTCCACATATAAGCGTAGAAATTGTATATATTATATAAAAATATTCATTAAAAAGAGTTAAGCATAAATAATTGATATAGTAATATGGCTAATCATTTAACTTCAACTATGTGGTAATTTATATAAAAAACTGTATAATAATAATTAAACGAAAAGAAAGGAGATACTAACAAATGACTATATTTAGCAAGATTGTTAAAGGCGAAATACCGTGCAATAAAGTTCTAGAAAATGATGAATTTTTAGCATTTCATGATATTAATCCAAAAGCACCTATTCATATATTGATCATTCCAAAGGTAGAAGTTGAAAATTTTCAGCAAGTTACACCTGAAATTATGGCAAAAATGACAACTTTTATACAAGAAGTTGCATCGTTTATAGGACTTGATGAAAGCGGATACAGACTTATCACTAATAACGGCGATAACGGTGGACAAGAAGTTATGCATTTGCATTTTCACCTTTTAGGCGGAGCAAAGCTAGCTTGGGGACATATGGCAGACAGTGATTCTAAAAACTTTTTTTAAATCTTTTGGCAGTTAACTGCCAAAAGATTTAAACCACTCTTCAAACTCTTCAATCTGCTTTATAGTGGATTTTTCCGAGGTTCCACCTTCTGAATTCCTGGCATTCATAGAATTTTTTAAATCTAAAAACTTTATAGCATCTTCTTTAATTCTGTCATCAACTTCTTTTAATTCTGCAATACTAAGCAAACTAAGATCTTTACCTAGTTTTTCGGCATGAGCTACCGCATGTCCGGTTATAAAATGTGCTTCACGGAAAGGTATATTACATTTGGACACCAAATAATCAGCCAGATCAGTCGCACTTAAATGTCCAGTGGAACAAGCTTTCATCATCTCTTTTTCATTGATAGTCATAGTTTTCATGGCTTCATTTAAAATCTCTAAAGAGAGAGCAACGGTTTCGACACTGTCAAAAACTCCTTCTTTATCTTCTTGCATGTCTTTATTGTAAGCCAACGGCAAACCTTTTAAGACTGTCAATAAAGATATCAAGTTTCCATTAACCCTGCCGGTTTTGCCTCGAAGCAGTTCCGGGACATCAGGATTTTTCTTTTGAGGCATAATAGAGCTTCCTGTGCTATATTCATCACTCAAAGTAATGAATTTAAACTCATAACTTGACCACAAGATCAATTCTTCAGAAAGTCTTGATATATGTATCATGATAGTAGCTATGTTAAATAATATCTCCAATGCAAAATCTCGATCACTGACCGTATCAAGACAATTTGCACTAATCCCGCTAAAGCCCAAAAGTTCGGCAGTTTTTTTTCTATCTATGTCATGAGGTGTTCCGGCAAGTGCTGCGCAGCCTAGCGGCAAAATATTATTTCTTTCATAAGAACTTTGTAATCTTTGTATATCTCTTTTAAACATATTTGCATATGCCAACATATGAAAACCAAAGTTTATAGGTTGAGCATGTTGTAAATGTGTCATACCCGGCATTAAAGTGTCTGTGTGTTTTTTCGAAATATCAACAAGCGTTTTAATTAATGTCTGAAGCAAATCAATAACGCCTAAATTACTTTTTAAGACGAACATTCTAAAATCAAGTGCAACCTGATCATTTCTACTTCTGGCAGTATGTAATTTTTTTCCTACATCCCCAATGATTTCAATAAGTCTTTTTTCAATAGCCATATGTATATCTTCATCACTTATATCAAATACAAATTTATCTGCTTCTATCTCTTTTTCTATGTCCTGCAAGCCTTCTGTTATCTTTAGTACTTCATCGTTGCTTAATATATTTTTATACCCTAGCATAGTCGCATGTGCGATTGAACCTCTGATATCTTCTTTATATAATTTTTTGTCAAAAGGAAGTGAAGCATTAAATTTATCTAAAAGCTTTGTTGCTCCTTTTGTAAATCTTCCAGACCATAATTTTGACATTTATTCTCCAATATTTTTTGTGATTTGCAGTTTAAAGAGGGCTTGTGCCCTCTTTCGTTATTTGTTATTTAAAGTATAGGTCCAAACTTAGAAAAGTCAGACTCGTCTGTTACGTATTTTTTAAAATTTTCTATAAACATTTCAGCTAGTTCTTGACGTGTTGCATCATATAAACTTTTATTTGCCCAAGTATTTCTAGGATTTAAAATATTTGTGTCAACTCCCTCAATGCTGGTTGGAATGTTTAGCCTAAAGATAGGTGTTGTTTCAAATTCTGAATTATTGATTGTACCATCCAATATAGCATTGATACAAGCTCTAGTAGCTTTAATACTCATTCTCTTGCCTGTACCGTAAACGCCACCTGTCCAGCCAGTGTTAACAAGATAAACATCAACGCCGTGCTTATCTATCTTTTCGCCTAAAAGTTTTGCATAAACCGTTGGATGAAGAGGTAAAAATGCTTCACCAAAACATGAACTAAATGTAGCAACAGGCTCCGTCACACCTCTTTCGGTTCCTGCAACTTTTGCCGTATATCCACTCATAAAATAATACATTGCCTGCTCTTTTGTAAGCTTGGAAACAGGTGGTAAGACTCCAAAAGCATCAGCGGTTAGGAAAATAATCTTCTTTGGATGTCCCGCTTGAGAGCTTTCTTCAAAATTATCTATATGGTATATCGGATATGAAACTCTTGTATTTTCTGTTTTACTGTCATCAGTATAATCAACTACTCCATTGTCATCAATGACAACGTTTTCTAATAGTGCATCTTTCCTGATGGCACCAAATATTTCCGGTTCATTTTTTGGATCAAGGTTTATACACTTTGCATAGCAGCCACCCTCAAAGTTGAAAATACCGTTATCGTCCCAACCGTGTTCATCATCGCCTATTAGTTTTCTGTTTGGATCAGTAGAAAGTGTTGTCTTACCTGTACCGCTAAGACCAAAGAATAGTGCACTATCTCCGTCTTTTCCGACATTAGCAGAACAATGCATAGATAATTTTCCCTCTAACGGAAGCCAATAGTTCATCATAGAGAAAACACCTTTTTTTATCTCTCCACCATACCAAGTTCCACCTATTATTGCGATTTTTTCTTCTATGTTAAAGATAACAAAAACATCTGAATGTAGACCATGCTTTTTATATTCATCATCTGAAGTTTTACATGCAACATATAACGTAAAATCCGGTAAAAAACCTTCTAGATCTTTTTCATTTGGGCGTATGAACATATTTTTTACAAAATGTGCCTGCCAAGCTATTTCAGATATAACTCTTATACTTTTTCTACTGTCCATACTGGAGCCACAAAATGCATCCTGTATATATATATCTTTACCTGATAATTGCTTTTTGGCTTTTATATACAGATCATCAAAAACTTCTTGTGTAGTCGGTTGGTTAATCTTTCCCCATGATATATATTTTTGTGATGGATCTTTTTTGACAAAATATTTATCTTTTGGACTTCTTCCTGTAAAAATGCCTGTATCTACCGTAAATGCACCGCTGCTGGAAATACGTCCTTCATTATTTTTAGTTTCATGCTCAAGAAGCTCTTCAAAGCTTAAGTTATAATAAACATTTTGCATGTTTTCTAAGCCTAATTCCTCAATTCCATTTACTTTCAAAACAAATTCCTTCCTAATTATTTAAATATTGATAGTAATACGCCCGCAGCAACTGCAGACCCTATTACTCCGGCAACGTTTGGACCCATTGCATGCATAAGCAGCATATTTGTCGGATCATCTTTCATACCAACCTTATTTGAGACTCTAGCTGCCATAGGAACAGCACTTACTCCGGCTGAACCAATCAAAGGGTTTACTTTTACAGTTGAAAATTTATTCATAATTTTTGCCATTATGACTCCGGCCGCAGTACCTACGGCAAAAGCAACTAACCCAATAGCTAGTATTCCTAGCGTATCAGGTATTAAAAACTTTTCAGCAGCCAGTTTTGATCCAACTGCTAAACCTAAGAATATTGTAACTATATTTATTAAAGAATTTTGCATTGTATCAGATAGTCTGTCTACGACTCCTGATACCCTAGCAAAGTTGCCAAATGTCAATGCTCCGATTAGCGGTGTTGATTCAGGTAGAATCAAAATTGATAGTAATAAAACTGTCAATGGAAAGAGTAATTTTTCTATTTTGCTTACATGTCTCAATTGATTCATCTTAATCTTTCGCTCTTCAACAGTAGTCAATAATCTCATAATCGGAGGCTGTATAATAGGAACTAATGCCATGTAAGAGTAAGCTGCAACGGCAATTGCTCCCATAAGATCTGGTGCCAATTTTGATGCTACGAATATTGAAGTCGGTCCATCAGCTCCACCTATGATAGATATGGCTGAAGCATCTTTTAACGTAAAATGGAACCAAGGAGTGTATTGAGTTAAAGCCAAGGCTCCTACAAGAGAGCCGAATATGCCAAATTGTGCTGCTGCCCCTAGTATAGCTGTCTTTGGGTTTGCCAATAAAGGACCGAAGTCGGTCATCGCCCCAACTCCCATGAAAATTATGAGGGGGAAAAGTTCGTTCTTTATTCCGGCGTCAAATAAAACGCCTATAAATCCGTCATGTCCTATTATATTTGCCAGAGGAATGTTTGCCAAAAGTCCTCCAAATGCAATGGGGAGTAACAATAACGGTTCAAAACCCTTAGCAATGGCGAGATAAAAGAGTAAGAAAGTTATCAAGATCATGATAACTCTTCCCCAGCTCTGAGAAAATTTGCTTAAAGGTTCACCAAGTGCATTTTTGGCTCCATCAACAGGATTTAAAAACGCATATATGCCTGTAGTTTTATAAAAATTTACAAACATTTCAGAAATATTTTTTACTTCATGCTGAGCTACCTGCTCTGTTTTCTGTGATTTAACATTTATTTCACTTGCATGAAGCGGTCTTGCTAAAAATGTAATGGAAGCCAGCATTAAGAAAACAAAAAATATGTTTTTCATACCTTTTACCTTACATAATGATCAAAGTCTGAGCATCTTCTACACTATCACCTTGTTTTACCAAAATAGATTTTACAACTCCATCTTGTGGTGAAACTACTTCGATTTCCATTTTCATTGCTTCCAATATAAGTAGGACTTCACCTTTAGTTACTCTTTGTCCATTTTCAACCAAGATTTTAAATACAACTCCAGGTAGACTTGATTTGACTTCTGTTCCACTTTCTGATGTAGCCGGTTTTGCAGCCGGAGCCGCAGAAGACTCAGCCGGAGCAACAGGAGAGACTGCTTTCACTTCAATGCTGGCATCTAAACCTTCACTGATTTGAACATTATATTTTTGACCATTTACAACGACCGTATAATCACCATTTGAACTTGCCACTTTTACTTTCTCCTCTTTTTCAGTAGTGTCTATTTTTCTAACATTTACTTTTGCTTCACCTTTGAGGTAAGCTATACCTTTCTCTTTACAAGAAGCTGCGATAAAAATATTTTCTTCACTTGCTTCGATGCCTTCTTTTTCCAATATACTTCTAACGAATGCAAAAGATTTAGTTTCATCTTTATCTGCAATATCTACAGCATTTTCATTAGTCGGTTCTAGTTTTAATTGTTTTTTTGCTAATTCTACAACTTCAGCATCTGGAATCGATGGAGTGTGTCCGAAATAACCAAGAACCATCTTGCCATATCCCTCTGCTATCTTTTTCCAAGGACCAAACATGACGTTGTTGAATGCTTGTTGAAAATAAAACTGCGATACAGGCGTAACACTTGTACCATATCCGCCTTTTTCTACGACTTCACGCATTGCTTTTATAACTTCAGGAAATTTATCTAATATTTTATTGTCTCTCATCATTTGAGTATTTGCTGTCAGTGCGCCGCCCGGCATTGGAGAAAATGGGATAAGAGGAGAAACTTGTGTAGCTTCCGGCGGCATAAAATAATCTTTCAGGCAATCTTTCAGAGTTTCTTCATATTTTAATATTTTTTCTAATTCCAATCCGCCTAGATCAAAATTCATACCTTTGGTAGCGTGAAGCATAGTTAAAATATCAGGTTGACTTGTTCCACCGCTCACTGGACTTGCCGCCATATCTATACCGTCTGCACCTGCTTCAAGAGCAGCCAAGTAGCAAGCTACGCTTACTCCGGCAGTTTCATGTGTATGAAGTCTCACATGTGTTCCCTCAGGTAAGAGTTTTTTAGCCATTTTTATGGTTTCATAGACTTTATTTGGGCTAGAAGTCCCACTTGCATCTTTAAAACAAATACTGTCATATGGGATCCCTGCATCTAGGATATTTCTCAGTGTCTTTTCATAAAATGCCACGTCATGAGCACCTACACATCCTGGAGGAAGATCCATCATCGTAACAACCGCTTCATGCTTTAGTCCATGGTGTGTTATTCGCTCACCACTATATTTTAAATTCTCTACGTCATTTAGTGCATCGAAGTTTCGTATAGTCGTTGTACCGTGTTTTTTAAACATTTTAGCATGCAAATCTATCAATTCCCGACTGCCTGTATCTAGCATCACGGTATTAACACCACGAGCTAATGTTTGGAGATTTGCATCCGGACCGGCAACTGATCTAAATTTATCCATCATATCAAATGCATTTTCGTTTAGATAAAAGAACAAACTTTGAAATCTAGCACCACCGCCAAATTCAAAGTGAGTGATTCCGGCTTCTCTAGCTGCAGCAACTGCTGGCATAAAATCGTCCATCAAAACTCTTCCGCCAAAAACTGACTGAAAACCATCCCTAAATGTCGTATCCATTATATCGATATATTTTTTTGCCATTTGCCTTCCTATATTTTATCCATTTTGTTTTTTATGATGTTGTATAGCGGCTGTTATAGCTGCTATTAGAGCTAAATCGTCGTCTGAATTAATTTTATGATTCGTATCGGTATTAATATAATTTTCATCTGCTATTACCGGTACCTGTTGAGGAGCTTGTGCAGATATTTTAAATGGGAAAAATTTTCTTACAAATTTATGTTCAATCTTTAATATAAATATCATAAGCATTAAAAACAGATAAACAGTAACCATGCCCAAAACCATAAACTTTAAGCCGTCAACGATCATATTATGGTCCATATAAGCACCTCCTAGATATATGTAATTATTTAAAAGTGGAGTATTCTAACATTTCTTTTATTAAACAAAACATATAACTGAGAGAAAGTTTTAATTAAACTTAATAATATAAATCCATTTCTCTAAATAAAGCTATTTATAAGAAATAAAAAATTATCTTGTACAGCGCTCAACCATATAAAAAATTGATTTGTAATCAAGTCCACTATGCTCACTTAAACCTATCTCACAGGTCTTACTAGTAGAAAATGCATATTTTACCCTTGAAGGGATCTCTTCTTTAAGATGCCTTAGTGCAGACTTATTTAACTCAGGAAAAGTAAATCCTCTATCTCCTGCAAAACCGCAACATCCTACACTCTCAGGTATAGTTACGCTCTTGCTGCACATTCTAGCTACTTTCTCAAATTTTTCACTTAAGCCACTTTTTCTAGTACTGCATGTCGTATGAATTACAATAGGATCATCAAGCTGTTTAAACTTTAGTTTATCAACTAAGAAATCCATAATAAATTCAACACTGTCATGAACTTTTATATCTTTAGAAAAATTTTGTTCTATTGTTTTACTGCAAGGACTCATATCACAAAGAATAGGATATTTGCCATTTTCACTTGCTATTCGTAAGCTCTCTTCGAGTTCATTTGATTTTTGTTTTCCCTCGCTTTTATAACCCTTTGAACTAAAAGGCATACCACAACATAGATTGTCTATATTTTTAGGAATGATAACTTCATAACCGGCTCGCTCCAAGAGTGTAACAACTACTTCACTAATACTCTTTTCACCACTTTTTTGCTTTGGATTAGCCATAGTTCTGTTGATGCAGGATGAAAAATATACAACCTTCTCTTTAGCATCGGTAATAGTTTTTTTGATCTTAAATTTATCACCTTTTGGCAATGATGAACTCCAAAGCGGGAGCCTATCTCCGGATAGTTTTCTCAACCCTAAACTCACTCCTCGCATAGTACTATCAGGGATAACTCCATTTACCGCCTTAACACCGCTTAATGCCAATCGACCGACACTTAATACCGCGCCGTAATGATTTGCGATATAACCTGCCATAAAATGTCCAAATTTACCTATTTGTTTGCTGCGTAATTTTTTTGTTAAACTCCCGGTATCTATACCGATAGGACATGCAATTGAGCACAATTGACAAGTAGCACAGGTTTCAATGCCGTCATATTGATATAAGTGTTCAAATTCTTTCAGTTCATCGTTTCTCTTCTCTTGTTTCAGAGTCGTCATATGTCTATTTGCAACTATTCTCTGTCTTGGTGTAAGTGTAATAAAATTTGAAGGGCATTTTGGCTCGCAAAATCCACACTCGATACAGGTATCAATAAGATCATCTGTTTTTGGCATAGATTTAAAATTTTGAAGATGAACTCTTTTGTCATCATTGAGTATAACACCTGGATTTATAAGCTCTTTTGGATCAAAAATATGCTTTATCTCTTTCATCAGCCTATAAGCATCTTCACCCCATTCGAGTTCCACAAAAGGAGCCATGTTTCGTCCTGTACCGTGCTCCGCTTTTAGACTGCCTTTATATTTAATAGCCACTTGATTAGCCACTTCTGCCATAAATAACTCATAGCGTTTGATCTCTTTTTCATTATCAAATGCCTGCGTAAAGACAAAGTGTAAATTTCCATCAAGAGCATGTCCAAAGATAATCGCTTCGTTATACTCATATTTTCTAAAGAGCTCTTGCAATTCCAATGTAGCCTCTGCTAAATCTTCTATAGGAAAAGCTACATCCTCTATTATCACAGTCGTTCCGGCTTCCCTCACTGCACCTACTGCAGGAAATAGACCTTTTCTAATTTTCCAATACAGCGTATATTCTTCTATTTTATCAGTAAATTCTAAAGGAAGTTCAGGTTCTATATGTTTTAACTTATTTAGTATGATCTCTATATTGTCATTAAGTAATTCTTTATTTGGTGCTCTTGTCTCAACCAATACTGCAGTCGCATCCTCCCCTAGAGTTTTAAGAAAAGATGGCATACCTTCTTTATTTTCAACACTTCTAAGCCCAGCTCTATCCATGATCTCTGCAGCATTGACATTTTCTCTACACTCTGTTTTTAAGATGATCACGGCATCACAGGCATCTTTGATATTTTTAAATATCATAAGAGCACTGGCTTTGTCTTTATACTCAGGGACAGTTTTATATGTGATCTCTTCTATAAAACCCAAAGTACCCTCACTTCCTATCATAAGATGTGAGATGATGTCTATCGGATCTTCAAAATCTACCAAAGCATTCAAGGAATATCCGCAAGTATTTTTTATCTTAAACTTTCTAATGATTTTTTCGCGTAAGGCTTCGTTTGCATTTGTTTTTTGATGTAAGTTTTTTATCCCCTCTACTATCATGCCATGCGTGTTTATAAATTGTTCTCTACTTTTTTTATCTGCGGTATCAAGTCTACTGCCATCATGAAAGATTATTTTCATACTATGTAATGTCTTATAAGAATTATCTGCTACTCCACAGCACATTCCGCTTGCATTGTTTGCAGCAATACCGCCTATCATGGCTGAGCTTATACTTGCAGGATCCGGACCAATTTTTTTGCCATAAGGAAGTAGGAAATCATTTGCATCTGATCCTATTACTGAAGGTTCTAAACTGACAAGGCTATGATCATCACTTATCCTTTTACCTCTCCAGTCTCTTGATGTTACAACCAAAATCGAATCTGTAATTGCTTGTCCTGAAAGACTCGTGCCGGCAGCCCTAAAAACTATAGGTAAGGAAAGATCATATGACAACTTTAGTATTGAGGCAACTTCCTGAGAGTTATTTGTCCATACCACTACTTTTGGAACAAGTTTGTAAAAAGATGCATCTGTTCCATAAACCAGAGTATGAAGAGGATCGGTAAATACTCTCTCTTTAGGTAAAAAGTCGCATAACTTATCGTAAAATTTTAAATAAGGTCCATCTAAAGCTAACATATAAGACTCCTTTTGAAGACATTATCGTATTTTAGCAAGTTAAAATGAAAAAGAGATGATAGCTAGTTGTCATGCCATAGTTAAACTATGACATGACGTGTTAAGAATTATTTAATAAATGCGCTTATACCAAACCAGTTAGGTTCAACGATAAGAATAGCAAGGATAGCTACCTGCATTAAAATAAAAGGCACGACACCTTTGTATATATCAATAGTACGGATACTATCTGGGGCGACTCCTCTTAAATAGAAAAGACTAAAGCCAAAAGGCGGAGTCAAAAATGAAGTCTGCAAGTTCATGGCAATCAAGATTGCATACCATACCGGATTGATACCTAAATGCGTTGCAATTGGAACCAAAATTGGAACGATGATATAAGAAATCTCAACAAAGTCAATGAAAAATCCAAGGAACATGATAACTAGCATTGAAGTGATCAAAAATCCCCATTCGTTTCCAGGTAGATTTGTCATGACCTGCTCAACGATAGTATCACCGCCTGAGTAAGTAAATACCATTGAAAACGCCGTAGCACCTATCAAAATGGCAAAGACCATAGCAGTAACTTTTGCAGTTTCTAAAGCTGCATCTTTTATCATCTGAATAGAAAAAGTTCTATAGATCACAGCGAGCAATGCAGCACCGACTGAGCCTACCGCTGCAGATTCTGTAGGTGTAGCAACTCCTGCAAATATGGAACCTAAAACCAATACGACTAGTACAAGCGGCGGAATAATCGCTTTAAAAGCGGCAAATACCTGTTGTGCTTTTGTTCCGTGAGCGCCTTCTATGATAACAGGAGGTGCTGTGTCTTTTTTAACTATAGACAATATCACAATATATAAAATATATATACCGACCAATGAAAGACCAGGCCAAACTGCTGCTTGAAACAAATCTCCGACAGGAACTTGAAAAACGTCACCTAAGATAATCAATACGATTGAGGGAGGAATAATCTGACCAAGTGTTCCTGATGCGCAGATAACACCTGTTGCTAATTGTTTGTCATACTTGTATTTCAGCATAACAGGCAGAGATATAACACCCATTGCAACAACACTTGCACCGACAACACCGGTTGAAGCAGCCAATAAAGCACCGACTAAAACAGTACTTATAGCAACACCGCCTCTGATCTCGCCGAATAAGAACCCCATAGATTCCAGTAATCTCTCGGCTAGCTTGGTTTTTTGAAGGATTACACCCATTAAGATGAAAAGCGGCACTGCCATCAAAATAGTATTTTGCATAATCGCATAAATTCTAAATGGCATAAATCCGAACATATCTACACCGTAATTTACCAAACCGCTCCAAAGAGGACCACCGTCTTGTATAGCATGAACCAAACCGTAAGCCAAACCGAATATTACAGAAACTGCACCGAATGTGAAAGCAACAGGAAATCCTATAAGCAGCATCAAAAGTGCTGCAAAAAACATTATTATCCCAACCATTATCTTTCTCCCGGTACTATTTGTTCATCTTTTTTGGCTTTTTTGTATATATTTAAATTCTTTACAAAATAACCAAAATCAAAGAATATCAATACCCAAAATGAGGCAGGTATTAAAGCTTTGATGATCCATCTGTGTGTAAGTCCGCCAGGATCCATGCTGATCTCATGCGATGTGTAAGAAGTAACGACAAAATCGACAGAGTTAAATGCTACCAAAAGAGCTATAGGTAGAACAAATACGATAGAACCCATCATATTTACCAATGCTTTTTTTCTGACGCTCCATTGATCATATAGAACATCGACCCTAACATGTGCTTCTTCCATAAGAGAATAAGACATACCCAACAGAATAAGAACAGAAAATTGATGCCATTCTAATTCTTGCATAGCGATTGAACCGCCATTAAAAACATATCTTATAATAACATCATAAAAAACATTTAAAGTCATTGTAATCATCACGATAAACAGAACATACCCTAAATATTTCGTTATTTTATTATAGAACATATCTATTTTTTCTAACATTTATATCCTTGTTGTGTTTTTAAAATTTTATAGGAGTTAATAAACCCTTATTAACTCCTATAAAGCTTACCGCCACGATTAAGCGTGGCGGTAAAATAAAAGTCTATTCGAATGAAGCTTTGAGGTACAGATAATCTGACATTTTTGTCCATTGTCTAGCTTGTTTCATGTAAGCTTGTTGAGACTCTATGATCTTTTTAAATTCTGGATCTTTTGCTTCGTATTGAGCCAATAATTCTTTGTTAGCTTTTTTCAAAACATCAAAAACAGATTTAGGGAAAGTTAAGACTTTGATATTTGGATAGTCTTTTTTCATTTTTGTCCAAGCCATAGCACTCATATGGTAGTTTTCTATGTACATATCATATGCAGCAACTCTCATAGCAACTGTTAACATTTCTTGATATTTTTTTGGAAGTCCGTCAAATGCTTTTTTATTCACAAGGAACTGCAACTCAGTTGCCGGCTCATGCCATCCTGTATAGTAATAAGGAGCAATTTTGTGGAAGCCCATTCTGATATCCATACCCGGTCCAACCCATTCAAGAGCGTCTATAGTACCTCTTTCAAGTGAAGTATAAAGTTCACCTGGAGCTATATTTACAACTGTACAACCAACTTTTGACATAATTTCACCGGCAAAACCAGGAATTCTCATTTTAAGACCTTTTAAGTCAGCTGGTGATTTGATCTCTTTTCTAAACCATCCACCCATTTGAGCTCCGGTATTTCCACCAGGGAATGAGTAAAGTCCGTGTTTAGCATATACTTCTTGCATCAACTTCATACCACCACCGTAGTAGAACCAAGCATATTGCTCAGGAGTTGTCATACCAAACGGCATTGTTGTAAAAGGTAGAGTTGCGATATCTTTACCCTTCCAGTAGTAAGAAGCAGAGTGACCCATTTGATATTGACCAATCTTAACCATATCAAAAACACCGAACGGTGATTTTGTTTTATTAGAAGCATCTATTCTAATAGTAAATTTTCCATCACTTAATTCTTTCACTATTTTTGCAACTTCTGCAGGCGCATTAACGAATGGCGTAAGTGTTGGCCCCCAAGTCATTGCCAATCTCCAATGCACAACCTTATCAGCAGCAGTTGCTCCTACAGCCAAAACAGCCGCTAAACCTAAAGTTCCAAGAACTTTGTTAAACTTCATTTCATCTCCTTGATGTGAATTTTTATAACCCTATATCACCCGCGTATATGGAAAAATTCTATCTACTGCGCATGACAAGCGTATGACATTTTATATTATGAGTCCTTAATAAAAGATTTATTCTATAATTGTTACTTATTGAAACTTTTTTTTAAATAAGTATCCGACATCAACTACCGTTTCTACGCACTCAAAAGGTAGTTTTTTTCTTATCCTTCTAACCAGCGATCTTATCGAATCTTTACTGGTAAAACCGCCTTCCCAGACGATTGCTTGTATTGTATCAAAAGATACGACTTTGCCTTTTTTTGAGATTAAAAGGTTTAACAGTAGTCTTTCTTTTTTTGATAAATGCTCCAAGACTCCATGATTTATAAGAGCACTGTCTTTGAAACTAAATTTATATTCATCGCTGATTTCTATCATATCCTTGTCAAAATCACAAAGTTTTTCTATCTTTATCTCTAACTCATCTATAAAAAATGGCTTTTTTAAATAATCATTGCAACCAAATTTATATGAATCTTTTATAGTATCTAACTCAACTGATGAGCTTATGATTACGATAGGTGTATTTGGGTTATACTCTCTTATTTTTTTTAATATTTCAAGCCCATCCATAGAAGGAACATTTATGTCTAAAACAAAACATATATATCCATCGTCTATAGCTTCATATGCCTTCATTCCATCGGTAAAACTTGCAACTTCATATCCTTTGGCTTTCAGCCTTTTGACTATGGTTTCATTTAGCCTTTTATTGTCTTCTAGCAACATTATTCTCATAATTCTTCCTTGGCAACATCTTTTCTTGATACTATTATGGAAAACACTGCTTTGTTTGTATAATTATAAGCAAATATTTTACCATTCATCTTATCTTCTACTATTACTTTCGCCATATAAAGACCCAACCCTGTCCCATTTTCATCTGTGCTAAAATATGGATCAAATATAAGATTCATAATCCTCTCAGGTATAGGTCCTCCATCATCGCTTATTTTAATTTTAACATAATCTTCTTTTGCGCTGATATCTATATATATACTTTTACCTATCTTGTTATTTATGATTTTATTTTTTGCATTATTAATAATATTCAACAACACTTGCTTAAACTCATTTTCATAACCATAGACAGGTACATAATCCTCTTTACATGTCACTCGCAGATCTATATGGGCATAAAATATCTGTCTTCCAACAATCTCCAAGACCTCATCCAAGGCCTTTCTTGCACAAAAAATAACTTTTTTGGTAGATGGTTTCAAAAAGTTTCTAAAATCTTTTAGCGTTGAAGACATATACTGGATCTGGATCATTGATTCCTTGACAAAGCTTTTCATTTTCTCTGTATCCATCTCATCCTGTCCATAGGAAAATTCCATATCTTGCAAAATCGCAGACAATTCCACTAACGGTTCGTTCCACTGATGCGCTATGGCTGCGATCATCTCGCCCATCTCTGCTAGTTTTGTCTGTTGTATAATAAACTGCTTTTGTTGATTTCGTTGTGTTATATCATCCATGATACTTACAATACCGCCCAAAGTTCCATCTATATTTTCATAAGCAGTCTTACTGTATGTCATCGTCTTTGAACTACCGTCAGGGAAATGGAGAGTCTTTTCAAAATTATCCGTTCCTTTTTTATCTAGTAATTCTTTATCTTTTTTTGTTTGCTCTCTTGCCCAATCTTCCTCAAAAAAATCATACACATTTTTACCTATAATATCTTCCTTTTCTTTACCGAATAAATCGGAAAAAGCTTTGTTACATCCCAGATAAGTTCCATCAAGACTTTTATAATTCATAGGATTTGGAATCGTATCCATCAAAACGCTTATGAATTTCAACTGATTTCCCAAAGCAATCTCGATTTTTTTTCTTCTTATCATGTTAAATGCAAGCAAAATCGAAATGGAAGTAATAATCAAAAATATAGAGATAGTAACCCAGACCATATATTTATAATGTTCATAAAAAGAAAATGGTTTATTGATGACTTCATAATTCTTTATATCTCCGGGGATTTTAATTTTGTATTTTTTTAATTCGTTATAATCAAACATATATTTATTTGGACTCTTTACAAGGATAGGAATATCTGCAGGTTTTTTACCGTCAAATATTTGAACAACCATCTTCGCAGCAGCTTTAGCCTGTGATGTGGCACTGGTAAGTAATCCACCAACGATTCCCTTACCCAAATAAAAATCCCATAGACCATAAATAGGAACCTTTGTAATATCTTTAACTTGTTTCAAACTTTCTTTGTAAGTAAAATATTTTCCTGTTTTATCTTTAAATAAAAGCACCCATAAAATAACCGTATCTTTTGGTAAATGGCTTATTTTCTTTTTTAGGTTCTCTATGCCTATATTGTCTATATATTCAAATTTAACCTTATTTTTATATGATGGCAATACGCTAAATATATCTCTTCGTATAGCAAACCCTGTCTTTGTTCTATCATTGATAATAACTATTTTTTTTAGCTTAGGATGAATTTTTAAAATCAAATCTATATTTTTTTTGATATCAACATTTTCTGCAACACCTGTAGAGTAAAAACGCATATTGTTTTCATACAGCATAGATTCATCAAAGTTGTTTATGCCTAAAAACACTACAGGCAAATCTCTAAAAAGATGTTCATGATATCTCATGATAAAATCCAGTGCATTGTTGTCTACGGCTACTATGATATCAAATTTTCTGCCTTTAAACTGTTCCAAATACAAATCATAAAGTCGTTCAAAATATATATAATTATTAACTTTTTTAGTATCCATATAAACTGTTGTCAGAGAGTAATCTTCATTATTTCCAAATTTTTTCTCAAAAACTTTAGAGATATCATCACTCCACTTATAACCTCTATGATAAGATTGAACAAGTAAAATATCTTTGGTTTTAGAGTATGCAAACAGATCAATAGATAATAGAACAAATATCAACAATAAAATTTTTGACGATTTCATCAAGAGCCCCACATAAAATTTTAAAACATTATATCGTATTGGCAAAAATAAAAAATGATAAAATGAAGAATAAAAATGGTAAAATTCCTAAAATTACAAACATGTTTCGTTTATATTTTAATTTAACACTATTTCATGAGGTATAAGATGATAAAAACATCAATAAAAATTATTGGATTACTTGGAATATCTTTATTTATATTATCAGGATGTGGAGATGAAAAAACCACTGTCACACAAGTTCAGAAACAAAAAGCAGATAATAATATTGAAGCCGTTCAGAGCGTAAAAATAAAAACTCATTGAGCAAGATGCCATATGAGATTGATCTGCTCATATTGGCATCAAATGATGAAAAAAGCCTTTGGATCTTTCAATATAGCAGAGTGCTCAGATACAGCTTCATCTTTCATATTATATCGTTCGCTGAAGATAGGTTTGTCGTAAAGCACTTCATCATTTTTCACTTCAAAAACCATAGTCTCATATACGATCTTTTCACGATCATCATCGAACCAAGAGTGGCGTATATTCATGCTGATGGTAGAGATTAAAAATTCTCTACCGTCAACTTTCAAAATATTTTTTAATTCCAATTCTCTCAAAACATTCTCCTTTTAAAAGAAAAGTTTGTCAACCATAACTATCATTACGGCGATAGGAGCAATATAACGTATAGAAAAATACCATAAATTAAACACAGTATCACTCATATACTTCGATAATGCGTCATAAACTCTTTGTTTATCCATAACAAAACCGACAAAAACTGCTGTTATCATACCACCCAGTGGCAAAAGTATAGCTGAACTAAGATAATCTAGTATATCAAAATAACCTTTCCCGAAATAGGTAAAGTATGTAGAAAACTCTTTAACGTTTGACAATATAGCCATGACTCCAAAGATATAAGTTATAGATGATATCAAAACGAGTGCTTTGGCTCTTGAAAAATTAAACCTGTTTATAAAGTATAATGCCGTTGGTTCTACTATAGAGACTGCCGATGTAATACCTGCAAAAGCAAGTGCGACAAAGAATAATATAGAAACTATATTGCCCATATATCCCAATTGTGAAAACAATGCAGGAAGAGAAATAAACACAAGACCTGGACCTTGAGACGGCTTTTCTCCAAAATGAAATATAAATGTAAATATAATAATACCTGCAACCAAAGCAATAACCGTATCTACAACAGCTACCATAAAGGAAGATTTTACAATATTCTCATCTTTTGGTAAAGAAGTTGCATATGTCATGATCGTTCCCATACCTAATGAGAGTGTAAAAAATGCATGTCCGACTGCTTTTAATAATGAATTTTCCGTGAGCTTTGACCAATCAGGATAAAACATAAATGTCAGTGAATCTTTGAAACCGACTATAGTCATAGAATATATAAAAAGAGCCGCTAGTATTATAACCAAGAGAGGCATCAATATAAGATTTACTTTTTCAATTCCTCTTTTAACACCTCTTGCAACAATCCAAATAGTTATAAAGAATGCCAGGTTAAAGAATATGAACTGCCCAAGCCAATCTCCTGAAACCATCTTTCCAAATAGATCTCCAGCGACACTTACATTAATAGGAAGTGAGGAAAAAGACATTGCGATATATTTAAAAATCCAACCTATGACTATTGTGTAAAAAGACAAAATCAACACACCTGTCATAGCCATAAAACCTGCATATTTCCATAAATTTCCATGACTTGATGCCAATTCTTCAAAAGCACTGACGGTATCGCCCCTAGAAATTCTACCCATCAAAACTTCTGCTATAAATATAGAAAGCCCTATAAAAACGACTGTCATCAAATATACCAAAACAAATGCACCGCCTCCGTTTTGACCTGCCATATATGGAAATTTCCAAATATTACCGAGTCCTACAGCACTACCTGCCGCCGCTAAAATAAACCCTATCCTGCCAAATCTAGCATTCTCCAATCCTTGATCCTTTTTATATATGATTTTACCCTGCTAATCAAACATACCGATTTTTGATTTGAATATTTAAAATTTAGTGGAGTAATTAAGGTCGTGATTTTATCGAATGTATATAAAAATGTATATAAAAAAAATATACTACATTCTATAATAAAAAATCAAATAACTATGAAAGCTTCGTATTTTTATGAAATGTCCATTCGTCATTTGAATATTTTTGTACTAAAAGTCTGGTGGCATCGTCATCTTCTTGTGGTGACAAATCGTCATGAATCACGGTTGCATCAAAACTTTCACAAAATGTTTCTAAGACTATCTTCTTAAGAGAGTTTAAATCTATGTCTATGTTAAACTTGCTTAGGGAAGCTGCATGTGACAATCCGGAATACTCTAAGAACAAAGATTCAAACAAGGAGATATCATAAGATATCGGAATACTTCCATGCTGAATAAAAGCATCTTTTATATGCCGTTGGGCATTTCCTCCGATCTTCATATTTTCTATGATGATATCATAATCTTCAAAACCAGCCAGACATATATTTGAGCTTTTTTTATTTATGTCCAAATCACTTGCAAAATTTGCATTCAAGCCTAATTTTTCGTACAGTCTTATAAGGAATTTACATAAAAAGTGATAGCTTTCCTTGACACCTTTGGTTTTTGCAAAAGTTCTAGGTAAGATCAAAGAATAAGATAGATCATGGTCATGTACTAATGTCCCTCCCCCGCTAAAGCGTCTGACGCATTGTATGCCACGCTTATGCAGCAAATCAATATCAATACTCTGCTTAATGTTAGAAAATCGTCCAAAACTCAAAGCTTTATCCCACTCGTAAAGCCTAAAAATAGGCATATCAAACTCTTTAAAATTCAGAAGAAGAGCTTCATCTATAGCCATATTTCTTTCAGCCGAACAGATACCACTGTCGATATAACGCCACGTTTTAAGATTTATTTTCATCATTTCCAACTTTTCTTTCACTCGATCTTCTTGAAATTTTATAATTATATCTTTATAACTTTTAACAAAAAGAAAATTAAATTAAATTATATTTTTTGTGAGCCTTGTGCTTTATATAAAATTCCGCTATACTACTCCCAACGAAAGATGATTCGAGTTATATCTTTGGTCTGCTTTATATTGATGACTTCTTGTTAACAGTAAAATTCACCTAAAAGTAAAACTTCATATTAGATTTTCAACCACCGTATATCATATGGTGTATTCAACACAAAGGGAAAAAAATGGCAACATTAGTTAATGGAACTGTTAAATGGTTTAACAGCGAAAAAGGATTTGGATTTATTGAGCAAGAAAATGGCGGCAAAGATATATTTGTACATTTTCGTCAAGTAAACAACAGTGGATACGGAAGAGTATCATTAGAAGAAGGTCAAAAAGTGACTTTCGAAGTTGGACAAGGCGAAAAAGGTCCTCAAGCAGAAAACGTAACAGCTTTATAATTTAACATATGAGCGGTTTTAGCCGCTCATACCACTTCAAAACACTACTAAATCACCTATTAAATACTTTTTTATGCTATAATGAAAGACCTTGCTTGTATAAGCATAAGTTTATCATAGTAAAAGCAATATATCTATTGTTTGAATGGATTTACAATGTCGCTTAGAAGTTTCCTTAAAAAAGAGTTCAACTCAACATTTTCAAAAATCTTGTGGCAAACTTTTTTTGTTTTCGTACTATTGGTTATTTCTTTTGTCTCTTATGTATATTTTGAACACAAAAAAGATGCGGCCAATGAACTTCGCATGCGTTCATTTCTACTCACTGACGAATTTCATCAATCATCTGACGATCTTAAGAGAATGGTACGAACATATATAACAACTGGCAACCCCATATATAAGCAGCGTTATCACGAAATATTAGATATTAGAGACGGCAAAAAACCACGTCCTGCCGATTACCAAAATGTTTATTTGGGGAAGATAAGTACAGATGACAGACGTCCTCGCCCTTTTAGCGATCAATCAATCTCACTTATTGATCTAATGAAGCATTCCGGTTTTACGGATCAAGAATTTGATAAATTAGATGAAGCAAAAAAAATATCAGATACTATGAATACAATAGAACTTCAGGCTATGGATCTTGTAGATACAAAACTTTCTGGTTCTATGAATAATCTGCAAAAACAAAAAGCTCTTGAAATGATATCAAGCGACAACTATGAGAAAGCAAGAACTTTGATTGTACAAAAGACAAATGAATTCTCCACTTTAATAGATAAAAGAACAGCAAAAATGGTGCATGATGCCATCCTCGTAGCTTCTGTTTTTAGAATACTTTTTATCATACTAGGAGTTTTCTTCATATTTATGCTTTGGCGCCTCTACAAATATATCAATACAATACTTGGAAGTAATGTAACAGACGTACATAAACACATTATAAGAATCGGCAGTGGAGACTTTTCAGTACCAATAAGAATTGAAGAACATATGAAAGATAGTGTTTTAGGCTTATTAAGTGAAATGCAGACAAGGCTTGAACATCTTATACAAAGTAATGAACGACTTAAACAGCTATATGCAGTCCTTAGTCAGTGCAATCAGGCGATTGTAAGATCTAAAAACAGAAAAGAACTTTTTGATATTATATGTCAAGATGCAGTAAGCTTTGGTGGGATGCAAATGGCTTGGATAGGGATTCCAGACAAAGACAATAAATACATGGAAGTAATAAGCCATCATGGAAACGGCAGCGAATATTTAAATGACATAAAAATATCTATTGATCCATCCGATCAAAATAGTAAGGGACCGACTGGGACGGCATTTATAGAAGGAAAACCATTTTGGTGTCATGATTTTAGAAACAACCCAAGAACTGCTCCTTGGCATGAAAAAGGCAAAAAATTCGGATGGGCTTCCTCTGCGGCATTACCGCTACACATCAGAGATAAAGTCGTAGGAGTATTTACGATCTACTCAAAAGATCCTAAAGCATTTGACAAATCTGCACAAATGCTGTTAGAAGAGATGGCTGTGGATATAAGTTATGCATTAGAAGGCTTTGAGCTTGAAAAAGAACGTAAGGTTACAGAAAGTGCTCTTGCTGATAACAACTCTCTTCTAACATCTATCATTGACAACTCTCCGGTGCGCATATTTTGGAAAGACAAAAATTTAACTTATCTAGGATGTAATCAAATCTTTGCACAAGACGCAGGCGAAATAAAGCCAGAAGATATCATAGGCAAAAATGACAAACAGTTGTGTTGGAGTGATGAAGAAGCTGAAAAGTATCAAGCTGATGATCTAGAAGTCATAAGGTCTGGGAAAGCTCGACTTTTCTTTGAGGAATCTCAAACAAATTCTAATGGCGATACAATATGGCTTAGCACATCAAAAGTGCCTCTTTATAATAGAAAAAAAGAAACTATTGGAATCGTAGGAATTTATGAGGAGATCACTGCACGAAAAAATGCTGAAATAGCACTTCTAAGAGAAAAAGAGGCTGTTCAAAATTATCTTGATATAGTTGGTGTAATGATCTTGGTTTTAGACACAAACAAAAATGTCAAACTCATCAACAGACAAGGTTGCGAGATCATAGGCTATGAAGCAGAAGAAGTCATAGGCAAGAATTGGATTCAGAATTTTATCCCAAAAAAATCAAAAAAAGACGTTGATGATTTAGCAGATAAGTTGATCAAAAAAGATAAACTTGATCTATCGACATATGAAAATCCTGTTCTAACAAAATCTGGAGAAGAAAGACTTATCTTATGGAATAATACGCCTTTATTTGATGAAAACGGCAAAAATATAGGAATCTTAACCTCAGGAGAAGACATAACTGAGAGAAGAGCTTCAGAAAAACGTATACATTATCTTGCAAATTATGATGGTCTGACAGGTTTACCAAACCGTACACAGCTTGATATTCATATTAAAGATTTGATTAACTTTGCAAAACGGGATAAAAGTGAAATAACGGTTATATTCTTAGATTTGGATCATTTTAAAGATATCAATGATTCTCTAGGTCATAGTACAGGAGACGACCTGCTAATAAGTGTGGCAAAAAGGTTAAGGCTTCTTTTACGAGAAGTAGATACAATTTCTCGCATGGGCGGTGATGAATTTGTAATTTTACTTCCTGATACTACAGCAAATGGTGCCACTATAGTAACACAAAAGATTATTGATGCATTTAATAAACCTTTTCATATTGCAGATCATGAACTTAGCATAAGTGCTTCTATCGGCATAGCGATGTATCCTCATGATGGAGAAGACTTTGAAACTCTGTATAAAAATGCAGATACAGCTATGTATAGAGCTAAAAAAGACGGAAGAAATACATTTTGTTTTTTCACTCAAGAGATGCAAGAAAACTCCATCAGACATTTAGAACTCAGTAACGCGCTTCGCTATGCAATTGAACGTGATCAACTTGAACTTCACTACCAACCGCAATTTTCAACTCATGACAATGTTATCATTGGGGCAGAAGCCTTGCTTCGCTGGAATCATCCTGAGTTTGGGAAAATTCCTCCTGATGAGTTTATACCTATTGCTGAAGAAAGCGGAATAATTTTATCAATTGGTGAATGGGTATTGCGAGAAGCGACTAAGAGTGCGAAACAGTGGATAGATGATGGAATGGAACCTATAATTATCTCTGTTAACCTTTCAGCTGTACAATTCCGCTCTACTACTCTTACATCGAATATCATTGATATTCTAAACGAAGTTGAGTTGCCTATAGAATACTTAGAACTTGAACTTACGGAAAGTGTCGCTATGCAAAATCCGCAAAGAGCGATAAATATTATAAATGAATTACATACGAATGGCATTAAACTCTCTATAGATGATTTCGGTACCGGATATTCATCTTTGAGTTACTTAAAGAGATTTAGTATCTATAAGCTCAAGATCGATCAGTCATTTGTAAGAGATATTACTATAGACCCTGAAGATAAAGCGATAGTAAATGCCATCATCAGTTTGGCAAAGAGTTTAGGGCTTAAAACTATCGCAGAGGGTGTTGAAACCATAGATCAACTTGATTATCTAACGGAACAGGGATGTGATGAAATTCAGGGATATTTTTTCTCAAGACCTCTACCAAAAGATGAATTTGAACTTTTTAGGAAGAACATCACAACTTATCATTCTTACACTATTTAAATTCGTTTATTTGCCTAAAAAATGTGCTTTTTGTTAATAATATATATTCAAACTTTGGCTATAATAGTTACATACGTCAAACTAGACCGAAATATACAAATTAGGAGATTTCGTGAAAGACAATGAAAACTTATGTGACATTATGATTTTTGGCGGACATGGTGATTTATCATTTAGAAAACTAATACCTGCACTCTACCACCTCTATAACGATAACTATCTTGATATTGAAAGCAGGATCATTATAATTTCAAGACGTAATATGGAAAATGCTGAACATTTGGAATTGATAAAAGAAAAGCTTATAGAATTTTTGCCTGAAGGAGAATTTGATAATCAAAAATTTCAACAATTCAGCAAACAATTGTATCTCTCAAAGATAGATTTTGACCAAGAAAAAAGCTTTGAACATCTAAAAAAGCTATTAGAAGATGAGACAAAGAGAGACAGGATATACTATCTCTCAACTTCATCAGATTTTTTTGGCTCTATATGCAAGTCTTTAAGTAAATTTAAACTCATAAATAACAAAAGCAGAGTTGTTCTAGAAAAACCTATAGGAAGAGATCTTGAATCATCAAGAATAATAAATAAAGAAGTATTGAGATACTTTGATGAAAAACAAATATATAGAATTGATCACTATCTTGGCAAAGATACTGTGCAAAATATCTTGGCTCTAAGATTTTCAAATCGTTTATTTATGCCTCTTTGGGATGCAAACAATATAGATCATGTACAGATCACCGTAGCTGAAAGTGTAGGAGTTGAAGGAAGATGGGGATATTATGACGAATATGGTGCACTGCGTGACATGATACAAAATCATTTGATGCAACTTCTATGTCTTATAGCGATGGAGCCGCCTTGTTCACTAGAAGCTGATAGCGTCAGGGATGAGAAAGTAAAAGTCTTACGCTCTCTTCGTAAGATGACACCTGAAGATATAAGACAAAGAACAGTTAGGGCCCAATACAATAGCGGTTCAAGTGACGGAGAACTTGTTGTCGGATATTTGGAAGGTGATGGTTCAAATGAAGGAAGTAATACGGAAACTTTTGCGGCACTTAGAGTAGATATAGACAATTGGAGATGGAACGGTGTTCCTTTTTATCTCAGAAGCGGTAAACGTATGAGCAAAAAAAACTCTGAAATCGTTATCCAATTTAAAAAAATACCATACTCGATATTTCCGAACAATGGGAACTGTATCTCTGAAAACAAACTTGTGATTTCACTACAGCCTAAAGAGAGTATCAAACTAAAACTTATGAATAAGATACCTGAGATCACAGGACAAATGCGCCTGCAACAAGTTGATCTTGAATTAAATGCCCCAAAAATCAAAACTAGAAAATCAGAAGCATATCAAAGATTGCTTTTAGATGTGATACATTCAAACCCGACATTGTTTATGCGTCTTGATGAAGTCGAGGCTGCTTGGAAATGGACAGATATAATCTTAGAAGGCTGGGAGCAAAACTTTACGCCGATGAGAACATATAGTGCAGGAACTGATGGTCCAAGTGCCGCGATACAATTAATCGCACAAGATGCAAGAAGTTGGTATGATGAGTAGAATAGTATATAAATATAACGATAAAGACATGCTGATAGAAGATCTTAGCAATAACATTGCAAGAGATTTGAAAGATGCTATAAAACGAAATGGACAAGCAACATTGATGGTATCGGGAGGCAATACCCCCAAACCTCTTTTCGAGATTTTAAGCAGGGCAAATATACTTTGGGAAAAAGTAACTATAGGTCTTTGTGATGAGCGTTGGGTTAATCCTACGCATAAAGACAGTAACGAAAAAATGGTTAGAGAATATTTGTTAAAACATAAAGCCAAAACAGCCAAATTTATAGGCATGTATGAAGATATACCTATAAATGAAGCGGTAGATCTTTGCTCACAAAAGATCAAAGCTGAACTGTTTCCTTTTGATGTAATAATATTAGGATTAGGCAGTGATGCACATACGGCATCACTATTCCCAAACAATGAAAAACTTAGAGATGCCTACACACAAAATCTTGAAAATCTCTGTATAGCCATAAAACCTCAAACTGCTCCGCATTTAAGGATGAGCCTGACAAAATTAGCTATTTTAAGTGCCAAAAATATTTATCTTCATTTTGAAGGTAAAACAAAAACTGCTGTTTTTCAAAAGGCGCTGAGCACAAACGATGAGTATAATATGCCTATTCTAGCCATTTTAAATCAAGAGGAAAAAGATATAAAGGTTTATTATTGTGAATAAAACTATCAAAAAAGTTACAGAAAACATAATAGAACGATCCAAAAAAAGTAGATATATTTACTTAGAGCAAATGAACAGAGCAAAATATAATGATGTCAATCGAAAAAGGTTAAGTTGTAGTAATCTCGCACATACGATGGCTGCTATGAACGCACATGACAAATCGTCAATGATTGCAATGCAAACGCCAAATATTGCCATAGTCACCGCCTACAATGATATGCTATCAGCACATCAACCTCTTAAGACATATCCTGATATCATCAAAGAAACTCTTTCCAAATCAGGCGCAACTGCTCAGGTTGCAGGAGGAGTTCCGGCAATGTGTGATGGCATAACACAGTCTCAACCAGGTATGGAACTTAGTTTGTTCAGCCGTGATATCATAGCTCAAGCTGCAGCTATAGCTCTAACTCATAATGCCTTTGATGGAGCGATATATCTAGGTGTCTGCGATAAAATAGTCCCGGGTCTTTTTATAGCTGCTATGACTTTTGGTCATCTCCCTGTAACCTTTATGCCGGCAGGACCAATGACTTCAGGTATAAGCAACTCTGAAAAAGCCAAGATAAGACAAGAGTATGCTGAAGGGAAGATCACTCAAAAAGAGTTGCTACAAGCAGAATCCGCTTCTTATCATGATTGCGGAACTTGTACGTTTTACGGCACGGCAAACTCAAATCAAATGCTTATGGAGATGTTTGGACTACAGCTGCCAAACAGCTCATTTGTCAATGCAAATACCCCTCTTAGAGAAGAATTAACTAAATATGGGGCAAAAAATATCTTGAACATGACACAGTTATCAAAAAATTACAAACCGATCTCAGATATCATAGATGAAAGAAGTTTCGTCAATGCAATCATAGGACTTATGGCAACAGGAGGCTCAACAAATCACACAATTCACCTCATTGCGATGGCAAAGGCTGCCGGGATTGTTATAAATTGGGATGATTTTGATGCCATATCAAAGGTCACGCCTCTTCTTTGCAAGATGTATCCAAACGGAAGTGCTGATGTCAATGCTTTTCGAGATGCCGGAGGTATGGCTACCGTAATATATCAACTTTTATCCGCTGATCTATTGCATGAGGATGTAGAAACGATAGTAGGCAAAGGTTTGAATAATTATATAGTAGAACCGTGTCTTGAAGATGGAGAACTTATGTTCAAACCCGGGTTTAAAAATTCCAAGAACAAAGATGTTATATCATCATTTGATTCACCCTTTAGCCCTGAGGGAGGTCTAAAGCTTATAAAAAGTTCTCTTGGAAGAAGTATCATAAAAACATCTGCACTTAAAAATGATAATCAACTCATCATAGCAGATGCCATAGTTTTTGAATCACAAAAAGAACTACAAGCTGCTTTTAAAGCGGGGTTGTTGGAAAAAGACTTTATTGCAATAGTAAAATATCAAGGACCAAAAGCAAATGGAATGCCTGAACTTCACGGACTTATGCCTCCTCTTGGAGTTTTGCAAGACAAGGGATACAAAGTAGCTATCATTACAGATGGAAGGATGTCAGGAGCCAGCGGTAAAGTCCCAGCTGCCCTGCATTTTACTCCAGAAGCCCTGAGTGGCGGGGCATTGGATAAAATCAGAACCGGAGATAAGATAAGATTTGATATCCAAAAAAGTGAGATTTCAGTTTTGGTAGATGAGCAAGAATTTAACAACAGAGTCCAATCTATTCCAGATTTAAAGAAAAACCAACACGGTTTTGGAAGAGAATTGTTTGCCAATACCAGACAAAATGTAAATCAAGCAGAAGACGGTGCCGGTATATTTAATTTAATCACTGAGGAAAAATCATGAAAGCAAAAGAGATCATGGAGATTTCACCTATAGTTCCTGTTATAGCATTGGATGATGTAAACAATGCAGTACCTCTGGCTTTAGCTTTGTTAGAAGCCGGTATCCAGATCATGGAGATAACGCTTAGAACAGATGCCGGACTAAGATCTATAGAAAAGATAGCTAAGATAGTACCTGATATGCACGTTGGAGCAGGAACTGTCACAAATAAAAAAGATTTTAAAAACTCCATAAACAGTGGAGCAAAATTTGTCTTTTCTCCAGGTATCAATCAAGAATTGATAGACTACTCAAAAAAAACAGATGTAGCCCTTATTCCAGGTGTTGCTACAGCTTCTGAGATCATGTTTGCACAAAACAACGACATCTTTTATTGTAAACTGTTCCCTGCAACGACTGTGGGAGGAGTAGATGCGCTCAAATCATACGGAGGACCTTTCCCAAAGATGAATTTTTGTCCGACAGGAGGCGTAAATCTAAGCAATTTAAAAGATTTTTTAAAATTAAAAAATGTTTTATGTATAGGAGGCAGTTGGATCACTCCAAAATCTGCTATAAAAGAGAAAAATTTTAAGCTTATAACCAAACTATCAAAAGAAGCACTAACTTCAATCAAATAAAATTTTTGATACTATTTGGCTTATGAAAACAATAATAAACTTAACGCTTCTTTTACTTTTATTTGCAGGATGCGCTCCAAAACCGCAAATCCTGCTTTATAACAATAGTATTACAAGTTTGGTACAAGAAGTTAACCCTCAAAGTATCAATATGGAATACTTTGACTCACAGTACTATATGCCTTGGCATATAACTTCTATGTCACTTGATAAACAAACTGCCTCTTGGGCAAATCAACATTTTGACAAAGAAAATAAATACTACGGTGAAAATATTCTGCCTTGGAAAAAAGAGCAAATCCAAAAGATCATAAACACAACCAACTTTGATGATTACAACAGTGATGACCGATATGCCATAACTATAAGAAATGAGCAATTGAGAGAATTACCGACAATAAAACCATTTTTTGAGCAAACAAATCTGCCTGGAGAAGGCTACCCTTTTGATTACTTGCAAAATTCCAGAATTCACATAAATACCCCTCTTTTCATATCGCACTTTTCAGATGACGGCTCTTGGGCTTTTGTGCAAAATCCTTTCTCTGTGGGATGGATTCCTACCGGCAGTTTAGTCGTACTAAACAAAAAGCAAAAAGAGAGCTTTGAAAATAGCAAAAAAATAGTGATATCAAGAGATGATACACCAATATATACGAAGGATCAAAGGTATATAACCAAAGTAAAATTGGGAGCGATATTTCCATATGTCAGGGAAGATGAGTTATTTTATTATTCATATATTTTCATCAATACACTACAGAATTTTGGTAAAAAAATTGAAGTCAGAATACTCAAAAACAATGCAGGAGTGATGCCTATCACGTTCAATGCACAAAATGTTCTAAAAATCAGTCAACAACTTTTAGACAAAAAATATGGATGGGGAGGATATCTAGGAAATCGAGACTGTTCTGCTATGACCAAGGACTTCATGGCAGTATTTGGCATATGGTTGCCTAGAAACTCCGCTGCTCAAAAAAATGCAGGTCAATACCTTTCTCTAAAGGGACTCACTCCTAAAGAAAAAGAGAAAGAGATTCTTAAAAACGGCATCCCTTTTGTTAGCCTTATCTACCTAAAAGGTCATATTATGCTCTATATAGGAGAGAAAGATAAAAAAGCCATGGTCATGCACGACTTATGGGGAATCCGCACAGATGATGGGGGCAAAGAAGGCAGATACGTTATCGGTAAAACAATCATATCTACCTTATATATTGGGAAAAACCTCAGTGATGTCGATGTCAACTCGCTACTTATAAATAAAATTGAAGGAATTATGATAAAACCAGATATAATGCGCTAAAATTTATATACCAAAAAGAAAAAATATGAACTTCCTATCAAAAAATGCTCCCCTAAAAGAATCTATCAAAAATATGCAAAAAGCACTCAAAAAAGTCAAATGTGAGACAACGTTTTCACAAGAAAAGCATCCTTTGAAAAATTGTTATTCAGTAAATCTAGCTTCAGTAGAAGCTCCAAATCACATATATTCAAATGGCAAAGGAATCATCTCCGATGCTTCACAGGCGAGCGCTTTGGGAGAATATATAGAAAGGCTTCAAACAAATAATTTCTTTATAGATTTTCATTTGCCTAAGCGGGATTACTATCCTGATGCACTCACTTTTGATTTTGGCGGGGATTACCTAAATGAAAAATTACAAAAAATATACAATCCAAATAGCGAGCAAAGCTTGGAAGATTTGATCGATTATAACAGTGATCATACCGAGAAGATCGTTTCTTTGCCATTTTTAAACGCAGACACTGATGAGAAGGTATATTTTCCACTCAATATCTTGAGTAATCTTTATGTGAGCAATGGCTTGGCGACAGGCAATACGCCCCTAGAAGCAAAAGTTCAAGCACTTAGCGAGATTTTTGAGAGATATGCAAAGATGGAGATCATCAAAAACGGCTACGCGCTTCCTAGCTTTCCTGATGCGATCATCCAATCATTTGACAAATTATATGAAGACATCACACGTTTGCGAGACCTTGGATATTTGGTAGAAGTTTTAGATGCATCCCTTGGAGGATTGTACCCTGTGACTGCGATATCTTTGATAAATCCCAAGAATTCTACGTTATTTGTTTCATTTGGGGCGCACCCTATTTTGCAAGTCTCACTTGAACGCACAATGACAGAGCTCATGCAAGGACGTGATCTAGATGATCTTGATGCTTTTGAGACTCCGACCTTTGATATGGATATCGTATCTGACAATTTTAATCTGGAAGCTCACTTTATAGATTCAAATGGAAAGATTGGCTTTGGCTTTTTAAATTCACAAAAGAGTTTTGATTATGTCCCTTGGAAATACGACAAATCAGGAAATGATGCAGAATATGAGTACCTTACTCAAATCTTACATCACATGGATAAAGAGATATATCTGCGAGAATACAATTATCTAGGATTTTATTCCTGTCAGGTCATTGTCCCCGGAGTTTCCGAGATATATCCGATAGACGATATGATCTACAACAATAAGAACAATGGAAAGTTGATCCGTGACATGGTTTTGAATTTTACAAAATACGATCCGGCAGATATTCTAAATGTTATTGAAGCGCTAGATGACTCACTAAATATCGAAAGATATATAGGTGTTATATTTCAAAAGAACTTTACGATGCTTGAATTCAAAGCTCAGATATATATCCTAAATAACGACAGTGAAGAAGCACTTTGGCTTTTAGAATCAAGTGACAATATTATGTGCAAAATTTTGGCAGAGATTATCAGGATAAATCAAGACAAACTCATCTGGAGCGATTATGAAAAAGCTCTTTATTCCATTTTTACAGAAGAAAAAGTCAAGAAAGCCAAAGCTATATTAGAAAAAAAAGATTTTTTGATAGATACTGCATTACATACAGATTATGACAATATTCTATCTTTATTTGATAGATTAGATATTGAAAAAAGAGCATATCACGCTTGATAAATCAGCGCCTATTATATAATTAGGCGCTGATTTAGAAATATTTTTTACGCAAAATGAGAAAGCAACTCATCTTTAGGTGTTTTTGTTAAATTTAAAGGTAAAGTTTTTTTCAGTGTTTTTTTAATATCTTCATCTAACATACCATTAAGTTTACCGTACATTTTTTTTGAAAAAGAGAGATACCAGACAGAAGGTCTTTCTTTAGCTATTACTTTCTTAATATCTTGAGCAATCAACTCAAGTGTCTTTTGATCACGCTCAATTTTCAAATTGTGCTCTTCTCCTGTAGATGCAGTCGAACCCGATAAGAAACGTCCCATTTGGTCACTTTGCAACTCTTGCTCATTTTTTCTAGGCAATATATAATCAAGTTCCATAACTTTCTTTAAAGAAGTTGCTTTCTTTTGCACACCTTTGTTGTTTATATGACTGACTTGCATGGTTTCATGTCGACTTTCAGCAAGAGTATCTACAACTTTATACACCTTAAGATGTCCCAAATCTCCAACAATATAAATACATTTATCGAGTTTCATCTAATCCTCCTTTGTATTATTTCATACAGATATGATACTCTTTCTTTCTTAACAAAATTATTTTTAATAAAAAAGTATTGATTTTTATATTGTTGATTGCTTTTAATCTAGTGTTGGCATAAAGGCTTTTGTGCTCACTCTGACTATCTGTCCTGGTTTTAAATTTTGAGCTTCAAGACTACTGATAACTACTTCAACAAGCTGCTGTCCTATAGCAATGATAGCTATATATATCACATCAACTTTTTGTATATCTAATATCTCACCTTCAAATGAAAATTTCTGACTTCCGCTTGTCTTGAGTAACACCTCTTTTGGATTTCCGTCATTTATTATTTGTCCAAGATTTAAGATTATAACTCTACTTGCTAAACGATATATTTCGCTTGGATCATGACTCACCATGATAGTGGTAGTTTTAAATTCTTTGTGAAGCGTTAATATCTCACTTTGTAGTTTTCCTCGCATATCAGTATCAAGTGCTGAAAGCGGCTCATCTAGCAAAAGGATTTTTGGATTGTTCATCAAAGCTCTACATAAACTAACTCTTTGCTTTTGCCCGCCACTCAAAAATGCCGGAAATCTATTTTTTAACTCACTTAATTCCGTAATTTCTAGCAAAGCATCAGCTAATTTACTGTCATTATTCACAAATAAAAGATTGTCGATAACGCTCATATTTGGGAACAGAGCATAATCTTGAAATACGAAACCGATCTCTCTTTTTTGAGGAGGTAAAAATCTTTTTTTATCCTGCCATATAGTATCTCCTATGCTTATGGTACCGTCTGATTTTTCTAATCCTGCCAAAATCCTAAGAAGAGTTGTCTTGCCGCTGCCACTTTTACCGCTAAGTGCTATAAAATCGCCCTCTTTTATGTTTAGATTTACTTTTAAATCCATATCTCCAAAACTACCAAAAAGTTTTTTATCTATATCTATTGTTATCATTTTACAGCCTATTGAATTTTGAATTTTGTTTGCCGTTAAATATATATGCTCCTAGCAAAACTAAAAAGCTGATCGATACCATGATAGCACTATATACATGAGCTGATGTGTAATCTAGATTTTCAACCATTTCATATATAGCAACAGAAGCTACCTTTGTCTGATTTGGTATAGATCCACCTACCATGAGAACAACTCCAAATTCCCCGACCGTATGAGCAAAAGTGACGATAAGCGCTGTCATTAAAGAAGGTTTTATATTTGGCAAAGCTATCTTAAAAAGCGTTTGTATCTTGCTCTTTCCACTAATATAAGACGCTTCTATCATATTTTTATTTAGACTCTCAAATCCACTCTGCATAGGTTGCACCATAAACGGCAAAGAATAAAAACAACTTGCGATCACGAGTCCTGTGAAATTAAATACCAATTTTACACCCAAATACGCTTGGAAAAATTCTCCTATCAAAGAGTGTTGAGATAAGGCATAAAGTATGTAAAATCCAAGAACTGAAGGTGGAAGCACGATAGGCAAAGCTGTGATAGCCTCTAAAAGCGGTTTTGCTCTTGATCTTGTTTGAGATAGATACCAAGCCAAAGGCAGACTCAATATAAACAATATAAAAGTCACAACACTAGCAAGTTTAAATGACAACAAAAATGGAGTAAAATCTATCGCTTTTAATATATCCAGCACTACAAAACCTTTCTTATAAACAATTCACTGGCCTTTATCAAGAGTGTTACCTCGTCATCTACCTGCAGATTCATATTTTTTGAACTATTTAGCGATACTATACTTTCAAAAATAGTTTCTCCTACTATAAGCTTGATACTGCTTAAGAGTTTACCGTTTTCTACTCCTATTATCCTAGCATTTAATTTGTTGCTGAAGCTTATCATCCCACTAAATTCTTTAGCTATGGCAACATGAGTCGGCTTTACGCTCAACTCTACCATGCTGCCTATTTTTACTCCATTGGCAAGTTCCAAACCCATCATAACAAGAGGGATGTCTCCAAAAGAGAGTGTGACGATATTTAAATTTTCAAGATTATCAATCTTGACTACTTCGGCTTTTACTTCATTCATGGAACTGCATAACCAAAATCATTAAATATTTTTTTGGCTCGCTTACTAAGAATAAAGCCATAAAAAGCTGCAATTTCTGAGTTTTTTTCACCGTTTTTGAGTATCACGATACCTTGGTTGATAGGAGTATATAATTTTGGATCCACATCACTCCAATTGATACCTTTTTTGTATTTTGCCATCTTGGGACTAAAGAGAGATGATTTTGCGATAAACCCTATATCCGTTGCACTGATAGTATAAGAAACTGTTTGAGAAATAGACTCGGCGTAGACAAGTTTATTTTTTATGCTATCATACACGTCGCCTTTTTTCATAGCCTGAATTGCAGCCTTGCCATAAGGAGCCGTTTTTGGATTTGCAACAGCAATTTTTGAGATTTGTTTTTCTTTGAGAAGGTTAATACCCTTTGAAAAATCTTGTTTTTTGGTACTCAAATATGCCAAAGAGCCTTGTGCATATATAAGCGGTCTGGTGATAGCATCGCCACTTTTATACAGAGCCTGTGGATATTTCATATTTGCTGCCATAAAAAGTCCATATGGCGCGCCGTTTTTGATTTGAGCGGTTAATTTGCCACTGCTACTTAGTGTGACTTGCACTTTTATATTTGGATATAATTTGTTGAATTCACTTTTTAATGCTCCCATGGCATAACTAACATTGGCAGCTACTGCTATATTGATAGTTCCTGCAAACACCGATACACTTAAAAACAAACTTGCGATTATTGATTTTTTAAACATTTTTTCTCCTTATTTTCCTATTATAATGTCACTTGATTTAATGAGAGCCGTTATGGATGAGCCAACTTTTAAACCTAACCTTTTTACTGAACCTGAAGTGATCACTGACGTGATGCTGTCTCCTCCTATATCTATCACAACCTCGCTGTTTGTATTGTTTTGTATGATTTTAGATATCGTACCCTCTATCCTGTTTCTTGCACTTATACTTATATTGGCATCGGTTGATATGAGAACGCTGGAGGATTTGAAAATTGCCACAACTTCATCTCCTTCTTTTATACATAAAGATTCTATGCTTGAACTTGTGATATTTGCAAACAGCTCATGCCCGCTTTTTGGAACCACTATTACATTGGCATTTACATCGCTTGTCACAATCTTATCGACAATGCCTCTAATCTGATTTCTTGCACTTATCTGCATTGAGATCCTTTTGATGGTTTGTATATTTTTTGTGTCAAAATCTGCTAATGTTGAAAGATAAAGGAGAAATTTTTCTTGCTCTTTTTTTAATATTTCATAGTTTTGAAGTAAAGTTTTACCGTAATTTGTAAGCTTTGTTCCTCCTCCTCCAGCACCGCCTGTTTCTTTTTCAACGATAGGAAATGGAGCAAGATTATTCATAGAATCTATGGCTTCCCAAGCAGATTTATAGCTCATAGGAACCATTTTTGCAGCTTTTAGTATAGAACCCTCATCTTGAATAGCTTTCAAAAGATTAATTCTTTTTTCTATAAAGAGAGGTTGATCTGATTCTCCAAGTGTCAGGTTTGAACTAAAATGCATTGTATTCCTTAGTATATAACGAAATTTTGATGAAATCTTATCGTTATATACCTTAAGCTATAATGAATTTTATTGTGTTTCAACCAAACAAATGTACAAAAATCAATAAAACTTGAATTATATTTGAATATGTAGATTAGTGTTAATCGCTAGTCTTTTATCAGCTCTTCAGGCTTCCCAAAAGCATAACCTTGAGAGTAGTCAATACCCATATTTTTAACGACTTCATGTATTTCTTTATTTTCAACAAACTCGGCAACAGTTTTAATATTTTGTTTTTTTGCAAATATTACTATAGTTTCTATAATACTGAGGCTAACAGGGTTTGTCTTAATATTTTTTATCAGACTGCCATCTATTTTCAATAGATCAGGCTCATATTGTAAAAGTCTCTCAAAGTTGGAGTATCCCGTGCCAAAATCATCAATTGCAATTTTTACGCCAAGTGGTTTTACTTGTTTTATAAAAGAAATTATTGCATTTTCATCTTTTACGTCTTCACTCTCTAAAAGTTCGAATACAATGCGCGAGGCATCTTTTGAATGTTCACGCAGCAGCTTGAAAATTTCCTCTCTTGTTTTATCTGTTTCAATATCTACAGCTGAGAGATTAATAGATATCTCTTTATCTGTATCTCTTAGAATTTTAAATGAATTTTTCAATACTATCATCGTAACCTGGGCATAATAACGCCCTTTTTTGGCAATATCCAAGAAAGCAGCCGGCGAGATTATATTGCCTTTATCATCAATCAATCTTACTAAGGACTCGTATTTTTCTACTTTACCTGTATGATTATTTATGATCGGCTGGAAATATGAGATGATCTTGCTTCCATCAATTGCAACTTTTAATGTACGAAGAGTTTCTATGTTATTTAAGGCTATTGCATGTTCAACACACGACAAACCATCTGCATAAACTATCTGTTCTTTATATTTGATTGCTTTTTCAATACCTATCTTGGCATCTTCATAAGTTTGATGTACTCCATACGTATAGCTGCAAATTGCTGAAATATCATACTCTATCTCATCGAGTTTTACAACATAACTCTTTACATTTTGCAAAAATTGTTCTAGCATCTTCTCTATCTCTTCGCGTGATATTTGACAAGTCCTTCTATCTTTTGCAAGAGCATACAAACCACTTTCTAGATGATATACCTTTTGAAATTTACACTCTCCCGACATCATATGCAGTATTGCTTCTCCAAATTTCTTTTCTATCTTTTCTACATTTGCCTTATCATAAAATTTTTCTAACATATCATAATCTTCAATCTGGATCATAACAAGAAAACTCAATTTATTTACTTCTAAATAATTAAAAAGTTGTTTTTTATCACTCATGATAGAGCTTATGTCATGACGCAATGCTATATACTCTTTTATATTTCCATAGCTGTCAAATATTGGGCTTATAGTTGCATTTAGATAATACGGTTCACCTGATTTGGTCATATTTTTTATAATTCCTTGCCAAGTTTTCTTCTCTTTTTTAATTACGCGCCACATCTCTTCAAAGGTTGATTTAGGCATATCAGGATGTCTTATTATATTGTGCATATGTCCGACCAGCTCGTCTCTGCTATAGCCTGATACTTTACAAAAGTTATCGTTTGCGTAAGTTATAACACCTCTTGTATCAGTTTTAGAAATAATAGAGTTTTGATTTGAAATATATTCATGCTGGCGCATAAGATCTAAATTTTGCTCCATTTCTAAGGAAAGAACTTGTTTTTTATATGAGATTTTAAGTGTTATATATACAAAAAATGCCAATATCAATGCTTCAAGTATATAAATGATATCATACGGTTTTAATAATAGAGCTATAATTGTAGGTATAACTATAGGTATGTTATATAAAAACACTCCCAAAAAACTAGAACCTATAGTCATAATTGCTCCTGCTAAAAGAGCAAATAAGATACTTGCCAAAAATAGTATATTTTCCCTATTGAGATAATGAAAACACACTACAAAGAAAAGCCCCCATAATGCCCCGCTTGCAAATACGGATATCAGATAATTTTTAAAATATTTTACTCTTTTATTATCATGACTTTCCTGGTTTAACTCATTAGATAAAGCTTTAGCATAATAAAGTCGTATGCCAATAAGAAGAAAATTTAGAGTGATCCAACACAGAAGAAAATAGATTGGGACAAGGTGCAAAATATGCATAGTAATAAAAAGAGAAACCAGCATAATGATACCAGCAGTACTCATATTAAATGAATTTGAGATATTGAGTAGATTATCTTTTGTGTGCTTTAAATACAACATAGAAAAGATGTCACTCATACTCAGTCTTTCTTTTTTTAGATATGATATGTCGTATTATAACATACAAAAAAAGCAAATTAGTCAAAAGATTGGCTAATCATAACTTCAAATGTCAACTTCTTACAAACAAATCACAAAATATTTTATAATTCATCATCCTGTGCATTTTTTATATCTTTCAAAAAGTCTTTTACCCGCCTATATCCATATGCTTCCCAAGTGGCCTCTTTTGTTTTCGCATCTACAAAAGAAACGATAGGTACGATAGGGGATTTGAAAGATTTTGGCATTTTTTGATTTATATCAATGATGACTTTAACGAATTTTGATGTTGCATTTTTAACACTTTTGTTCGTTAAGGTCTCACTTTCTAGTTTTTTACACCAAGGACAATGATCTCTAACAATAACCAACATGACCATCTTATGCTCTTTTTGTGCTAAAGCAACACCTTTGTCAAATGAATTTAGATAATTTAACTCATGTGCGACCTTTGTCGCATTATAAGCATAAAGAGACAACCCAAGCGCCAAGAAAATAAATATTTTTTTCATAATATTACCCTTAAATAAAATTATGTTACAAGTATAACAAAATTTTACCTTTTATTACAATAAATAAAATTTACTTGAACATAATTTAAATTTTATCTAATAAAAATATTTTCAATCGGAGAATATGCTTACCGCTTTGGTTTTGATCAAAAAACAATACTATACCGTGATGTTCATTGAGATTGCCATGAACCAATATTATCTGAGATTTTTGTATCAGTTTTCTATTGACATTTAACCAGTTATTTGTGCCAAGAGGCAGAAGATTATAAGTCATGATGAGCCTATCTACTAGATTTTTATCGCTTACAAGGCCGGGGAATCGAAAAAATACTGATGGTGTTTGATGATTTATAATGAGAAGTTTTTCTGTTTTCATAATTTCGCTGTCAAATGCATCTGGATTTTTGAGCATAAAATTTTTGGACCAGTTCTTCTGTTTTCTATCATAATAGTGGCTAAAAGAGTGATTGATCCAGCGTATTCTCAAACCACTTTGAAGTAGTTCATCAAAGTCACGTTTGTGTCCTAACATCCATTTACCTGAGATAGATATATTAGCTACTGAGTTTGATCTTTTCAAAAATAAAAAAAGCTTTTTTTCATAGCCTTTTTTACTTGATGGGCACATATCTATCGTTAGATACAATTTACTGTTTTCAGGCGTAGTTATGCCAAAATTGTGCAGTTTTGACGGCTCTGAGAGTAGAGATTTTTTGATTTTGTCAAATGCCGTGTCTTTTATTTGTTTAGGCCTTGGCAGAACTTTGATGATCTTAGTGATCATCAAAGATTCATTGAGTACAAGATAATAATTTTGATTATTTTGTTTCCATGAACGAATTGCGATATATGGAGTTTTATCTTGAACAAAATCAATATTTATAGCTTTGTAATCTTTTAACTTGCCTATATCAGAATCAAATCCCCAAAGATGCAATGCTATAAAAAACAGTAAAAAAATTCTCAATAAAACTCTCTTTCGCGTGCTGAATTTTTAACTAATTATTTAAAAAGTTGATATATAGAAGAAAAATCCTCATCACCTTTTCCCATCATCTTCATTTTTGAAAAGAGCTCTTTCACTATGCTTCCCGTGTATAAAGGTCTATCCATACTATATGCTAGATCTTGCAGACAATGTAAATCTTTATTTATAGCTGCATTACTAAAATGTGGACTAAAATCTTCATCTATGAGTTTTTGAGTTTTAGCGGCAAGAACTAGTGATTTTCCACCTCCGACTCCCAAAATATCCAATATATCTTTTTTATCAATCCCACAAGCTTCGCCAAGTGCCGTAGATTCTGCCAAGGTTGCCATAAAAGAGCCAAGGCAGAGATTGTTTATAAGCTTCATCTTTGATGCAAGCCCCGCAGAACCCAAGAAAAATATACTTTTACCAAACTTCTCAAATAAAGGTTTCGCTGATTGAAAAACTTGTTCATCTCCTGATACAACGATGGTAACTTCACCTTTGCTCGCAGGCACTACGCTTCCAAAAACAGGAGCTTCAAGATAGTTTCCTCCTTTCTCAGCTACCATTTTATGAAATTCTATAACATCCGCAAAGTGATTTGTTGTGAGATCTATAATTGTTTTTCCACTTAGATCTGTACTCAAAAGTCCATTTTCTTGAGTCAAAACATCTCTAACACCATTTGAATCAAATAAACACATAAAAACTATATCACTGTTTTGAACAAGCTCTTTTGGTGAAAAAAATGATTCAAACCCTAATTTATGAGCTTTTTCTTGTGTCCTGTTCCATACTTTTATTTCTCTTCCCATCTCAGAAAGTCTTTTTGCTATCGCGGTGCCAAGATTTCCTAAACCTATAAATCCAGCTGACATTGTCATCTCCTAATGTTTTTTAAAATTATAGTCTATTTTTGATAAATGCTAAAACAACAGGATAAAATTACTATAAGATTTCTTAGTTTACCAACAAAGTTTTTATATAATTTACTATCTTTACAATCATAAAAACAATGATTCCTATGACAAAACCGATAAGTAAATCGTTAAATAATACAGGTATATTATCTATAGAAAAATGATGAAGAAAATCGACATGATGAGCTAATATCCCTCCACCCACCATAATCATCGCAAAGGTTCCTATAAACCCTAATATCCTGATAAGCTTAGGCATTGTACTTATCAAAAGTCTACCGCTTTTTAGCTGATTTTTGCCAACAAGCCAAAATCCAAGATTGTCCATTCTGACTATTATCGCTACGAAACCATATACTCCGAAAGTTGCCAATATAGCAACAAATACGGTAGATACAACTTGAACTACAAAAGATGATCCGGCAACAGAACTAAGAGCTATAATAATAATCTCTATAGATAGTATAAAATCCGTAAAAACGGCTGATCTTATCTTCTCTTTTTCTAAATCCAAAATATTCTCTTTTGTAGATTCTAAAAGTTTTTCATTTTTATCTTGATGTTTTTTGGTAAAAATATACTCATCTACTTTTTCAATGCCTTCATATAACAGATAAAGTCCTCCAATGATAAGTATATATATGATGACACTTGGAGCAAACCAGTTTAAAATAAAAGTAATCGGCAAGATGATCGCTTTGTTTCTAAGAGATCCTTTTGTAATAGCCCAAATGATAGCAAGTTCTCTTGATTGGTCAAATCCTGTAGCTTTTTGAGCATTTACAGCTAGATCATCTCCAAGAACAGCCGTAGTTTTTTGAGTAGCAATCTTGGCAGCAACACTGACATCATCGGCCAAAGTCGCTATATCGTCTAAAAGTGCGAAAAATCCTGAAGCCAATGTATATCCTTTTTTATATTATTGATATGCTCTGATATAATTTTTCAACATAAAATCTTTGTTCTCATGTTGTTTTGCACTGTTTGCTGCCCAATATGGATTTCTAAGGAGTTCTCTACCTAAAAATATCAAATCTGCCGAGCCTTCTTGTAAAGTGTTCTCAGCCAGTTCATAGCTGTTTATCATACCTACGGCAGCTGTTTTTATCTCAGCTTTCTCTTTGATGGCTTTTGCATACTCAATTTGATAGCCAGGGAAAATATTGCTTGGTAATTTGGGAGAGTTTCCGCCGCTGCTCACATCTATAAGATCTACTCCTAAATCCTTTAAATGCTTTGACAAAATTATATTTTCTTCTAAACCGCATACTTCATCTTGATACTCTACAGCAGAAAGTCTTACAAACAAAACTCCTTTGTAGAAGGTCCTTATGTCTTTGATAAGTTCCAGCAAAAATCTAGCTCGATTTTCAAAACTTCCTCCGTATTTATCATCTCTTTTGTTCGTAAAAGGGGAAAGAAGTTCGTTGATAAGATACCCGTGTGCAGCATGGATCTCTATAACGTCAAACTCTGCATTCATTGCTCTTTTTACAGCTTGTAAAAACTGTTGTTTAACTTTTCCCAGCTCTTCAATACTCAGTTCTTTAGGTATTATATGGTTTTCACTAAATCTCAAAGGACTCGGTGCTAAAGGAGTCGAAGTCGCTTCACTTTTTCGACCGGCATGTGCTAATTGTATACCTATCTTGCAATTATAAGAATGCACCCTGTTCACAATATCACTCAAAGGAATAACCTGTTCATCATTCCAAATTCCAAGATCATGATGGCTTATTCTTCCCTCAGGCGAAACAGCAGCTGCCTCCACTATCACAAGTCCAACGCCGCCTGCAGCTCTAGTTACATAGTGTTCCAAATGAAAATGAGTCGCTTTTCCGTCTTCTTTTGCATTGTACATACACATAGGAGACATAACGACTCTATTTTTTAACTCTACATTGCGAATTTCAAACTTGTCAAAAAGCATAACCACTCCTTTATTTATCTTAACAATATTATAACAAGTTTAAGGTAACTCTTATACAAGGAAAGTGAACAATTGAGAGAAAAGAGAGTTTTTTAAGAGGCTCAATGTGAAAATTACTTTAATTTGCAATTTTCACATTGATGGTTTAGGACTTTATCTTATATTATGTTTTATATATAGCAATCTGAGAAGTTAGATTTTCAGTCATGTGATGTAGGTGTTCTGAAGCTGTGGCTATCTCTTCAACACTTCTAGTATTTGATGCTGATAATTTGTGTATATGTTCAATTCTTCCAATAATATTTTCTATAGAAGATGCATTTTTTTCTGAGTCTGCCGTAAGCTTTTCTATGTCATGTACCGTATCTGATAAAGTATCAACTGCTACTTCCGTAGTATGATCTACCTCTTCTGACGAATGTGCCAAACCTTCCATACGAGTTGAGTTAGTGTTCATTTGTCCTGTGATCTCGCTGATTGACTGTACTATAACATTTACTGTAGAGTTTGTCTCTAAAAGACTTTTTTGAGTACGCTCTGCAAGTTTTCTCACTTCATCTGCAACTACTGCAAATCCACGTCCATGCTCTCCTGCACGGGCTGCTTCAATAGCAGCATTAAGAGCAAGCAAGTTTGTTTGATCCGCAATATCAGAAATAACATCAAGAACATCTTTAACCTGAGATGCTTCTTCCGAGAGGACATTTAACTTACTGTTTATATCAACTTCTATCTCTACCGTCAAAGATAACTGTTTATTTGTTTCTCTTAACGATTCTTGTGCTTGATGAAGAATATCACGAGCTTTTATAGCCTTGTCTCTTACCTCTTTTGCTTCTTCTAGAGAAAGTAGAATAGCTTGTTTTATAAGATTTGATTCTTCTGTAGTCTCAGAGACTATTTTAGATTCTTCTTCTGCAGCTTTACCGATCACCAATGTTGTTGAAGACAGCTCTGCAGCAACAGAGAGATTCTCGCTAGAAGCTGATTTTATCTCTCTAAATGATTTTGACAATGTAGTCACAAGATAATTTACTTTCTTACCCATCTCTGCAAGTTCATCTTTGCCATGAATTTCTACAGTACTGCTAAAATCATGATTACTTGCAACTGTCTCAATAATTTCACTAAATCTTTTGATTGAAGTTAAAATGTTTTTGATTAACACAAATCCTACAAGTAATCCTATTATAATCGTGATGATCCCTATAATAGTTGAAAAAGTTGACGCGATATTTGTTTTATGCATAGTTGCTCTAGCATTATCTAACGCTTCTTTTTCTTGAGTGTTTTTTATATAATCTATCTTGGTCATAAGCGTCTCACTGCTATGATCAAAATTGTTCATCTCGGTATCACCTGCTTTTTTGCTGATAGCATATTGTTTTACCATATCTTTACCGGTAGAGAGAAGATTATCCATATCTTTCTTCGTAGTTGTGATATATTTAAGATTTTTGTTGTCATTTTCATTCTTGTACATACCCATAAATTTATCCATATCAGCCATAAATTTAGTATATGCTGCCTCAGCTTCTCTTATAGAATCCGGATTCTGAGTCAAAGAGGCATCAGTCAAGAATTGTTGAACTTGAGATGTCTGATATTTTGCGTCTGCTGCATATAATGCAAACGGGACAGACTCTTCTGCTGTTTTTTTGCTTAAATCATATGCCCCACGCACATGATAATTTACAACTATAATATTCATAAGTATACCTACGATTATTATCCCTATTCCCAAAGAAAGTTTTTGTTTTATCGTCATCATTTAACCTTTTTTTATAAATCGTACTATTGATATATCGACATTTCTCGCCAACGCTGAAATTATACATAAAGTATTTTATGTTTATATTAATTTTTATTAATTTTATTTGAGAGAATTTGAAAAATGTCACTATTTGTAAGAAATTTGATTTTAAAAGACAGTTTAAACTTAAATTATATTGATTTTGTCATGTTTAGCCCTGTATTATATCAAGATTACAAATACGAAATAAGACAAAAATTTCAATATCTCATAAAATCAACTCTATTTATTTTATGTGATTTATCAATAATATACACTTTTTTTATCTATATTTTTTCACCAACCAGTAAACTTTTATATAAGTGAAATATTAAACGAATATAGTTAAGTGAATTTAAAAAAATGAATTTAAAATCAAAAGATATGAACTATTTATGTAAAAACTGATATTGTTTATTGATATTTTCTACTTGGAGTTTATTATGAAAAGATACTGTCTTATTTTTGCTACTACCCTAGCATCTTCACTTTTTGCCGGAGGTATGATGATGGGATCTGGTATGATGAATTCAAATACTAGCAGTTCAGAATCAGCTTCTTCTGGAGCAAGCCGTGGAGCAATCGTCTTCAAAAGATGTGCCAGCTGTCATGGTATAAAAGCAAATCAACATGCATTTGGTGTATCAAACATTATAGCCGGCTGGCCAAAAGATAAGATCATAGACTCTCTAAAAAGCTACAGAGCCGGTACAAAACAGGGAGATAATGCTTTGGCTATGAATTTACAAGCCAAAGATCTGAGTGATGCAGACATTGACGCAGTAGCTGCGTATATTTCAAACTTAAAATAAACAATCAAGAAGCCGCCTAATTTGGCAGCTTCTTCTGCCTTTATAAATTTTGGAAAATGGTTCTACTTGTATCTTTGACACCATTTACAAAAATGGTTGGCGTACCTCGAACCATAACATCAGCACCCATTTTCATATCGGAGCGAATTTCTTTATTTAGTGATGCATCGCTGATATCTTTTAGCGTGATATTGGTTTTAAGAACCTTGTTGACATTGTCAAGAATTTTTTGTCGATTTTTTTCGCTTACAGATAAATGCTTATCAAGATCCGCATTATAAATTTTTGCTTCAACATTTTTGATGCCTTCTCTTTTAGCAACAATCATAGCCTTAGTAACAACATCTGATGCCGGGTGTATAGACAAAAGTGGAAACTGATAATAATAAAGTGCTATCTTATTAGGATTGTCTTTTGCTTTTTTGATTATGCCTGGAAGTGCTTTGATGCAGAAAGGACAAAGTGGATCAGAAAATACTACGACTTTGTTTTTTGCATTAATATTTCCTGCAATCAAATGATCCGGCTTATAGTAGGCACTAGTAACTTTGAGAGAAAGTAAACTTTTAAAACTATCTCCGCTTTTCATGTTGACCAGTTCCGGAGCAACGATTTCACCATTTGAAAATATTGTGTCATGCCCGGAAACCATGCCATGACCAGGAACGTTTGCCTGAATACTCAGGATATATCCATACCACTCGCCGTATGGCACTTTTGCTTTTTTTACGATCTCTACTTTTGTTAAAGTCAGGTTTTTGTGTGTCATAAATCTTTGCTTTTCAAAATTTATCACTTTTTGATCAAGATTTGAAGATGCAAACAAAGCTCCGCTCATCACGAGACCAATAGCTGCTATTTTTACGATTTTCATAAAGTAGTCCTTTTCCTTTTTTTGGTTGAATTCATTAAAAGATTTCAGTGTTATAATACTTTAGTAGCTTAAATACAAAATAAATACGCAGCCTTGATAATCTATTATTTTATATAGTCATCAATATTAACATCATCAATTTGATCTTTCGGTAGAAATTTTTCTGCATATTCCTTAAAAATTTCATTTTTTAGGAATATATCAAAAATATCAGGATCTATATGTTGATCTATTTTCATAAAACCCATAATTTTAATAGCTTCTGAGAGTTTTTTTGCTTTCTTATAAGGTCTATCTGAAGCAGTTAAAGCTTCAAATATATCAGCTATCGCCATAATTCTACCGGGTATTGATATCTCATCTCTGGTTAGTTTTCTCGGATATCCTGTACCGTTCATAGTTTCATGATGAGTTCCCGCATATTCTGGGATTCTTTTTAGATTATTTGTAAAAGGCAATTCTCCAAGCATTTTAATCGTCATGATAATATGTTCATTGATCTTAAATCTTTCTTCATGAGTAAGTGTACCTTTCGATATGCACAAATTGTAGAGTTCTCCATAATTGTAAGCATAATCCGGAATATCCACTTTGAATCCGTACTTTTCGTATTGTTTAAGATTTATCTCTCGTCTACGTTTTATTAGATGCTCAGATCTATCCTCAAGCAATTTTCTTTTCCTTGGTTCATAAGCTTCATCGATATTTGTTATTCTTGCTTTTTCGGCCTCTGATAGCCCTATTCTATGATCAAAATGTTCTGTCCAAGTTGCATCTGATATCTCTCTTAGTCTTTGCATTTTATCATCACTCATGAATTCACTGCCTATATTACACTCTGCGACAAACTCAAAATCCTCTTTAAGCTTGGCAAATGTTTCATTTAGTTGAGCTTGAAGTTTATCTTTGTCATCCGGATTTTTACATAGATGCTCATAATATTGGATGATGGCATCACGGTACAAGATTTCAAATCTCGCCCGTATTTCATGAATTCTGTTATAAATGGTTTCTAGCTTTGTCGCTTTGTCTACGACATACTCAGGAGTGGTTACTTTACCGCAGTCATGTAACCAAGCGGCTATCTTAAACTCACGCCATTTATCCTTGGTATTGAGTTTAAAATCCTTGAATATTGGATCCTTGCTATCACTCACGTTTTTTGCCAACATGATGGCAATCTCCGGCACTCTCGCACAATGCCCTCCCGTATAAGGTGATTTGGAGTCAATAGCATCTGCTATTAGCTTGATAAAAGAATCCATCAAATTTTTCTGATCTTCTTGATATTGCTTGATAGACCGCGCCATTGTTACCAAAGATTTAGAGAGATTGTTAAATTCTACAATTTGGCTGCTTACATGTTGTACAGAATCAAAATCATGCTTTGCTACACTCTTTGTAATCTGTTTTAACTTTTGTAACGGCTCTATAACCCATCTATTGAGTAATATCCATATAATCACAGAAACCACACATATAATAAAAATAGACAAGAGTATCGTCATATAAAGTGTATACTGTAAATCTCCGATAACTTTGCTTTTTTCAACCAAGGTAGCAAGATACAAATGTTCACCGGATATCAATTTAAAAGGGGAAATAGAATATATAAACTCTTCTGCGTTTTTATCTGTCACTTCACCGTCAAATTGACCTTTTTCCATCTGTTCATATAAATTTTTAATCTTTGTTGAGGCTAAATCTTCTATCGTTATGAGCTTTCCTCTAGAATTTTTTGTATCATAATCGAAGGAAGAGGCGATCACATCTTGGTTACTAGAGAATATGATCAAGTCTTCATCCATATCCTTCCCCTGTTCTTTTAACATATCATTGATACTGTCAAGTGTAAAATCAGCTGCTACGACTTTAACTTTTTGACCGAAAGCATTGATCGTAGGAAGAGCAGCCGTGATTCCAATCGAGTGTGTTGAAGCAAAAATATATGGTTTAGTCCAATAAACAGTGTCATTTTTATTGGCTTTCTTATACCAATTTCTAGTTCTTGCATCATATGTAGCAGGAGAAGATTTTACTGATATTGTGTTGTAATTTTCATCTTTAGATTTCCATATATCCTGACCTTTCCCTCCTGACATCTTGATCTCACGCACTACAAGAGAAGGTGTGCGTCTTACTTGCAAAAAATTACCTTTTTCATCGCCCATAAATATACTTGCTATGTAGCTGTTACTTTTGAGTTCTTCCCACATGATCTTTGATGAGACATCTTTGGATTTTAAAACATCAACATCTCTGGTTGAACCAGAAAGTACGGATAATTGAGAAGATATCCTTTGCAAAGAAGAAGTTATATTATTGATGATATTTTTGGTAACTTCTGTATTTTTCAAAGATATAGTCTTATTTGCAGAGATTATCCCTCTTGTATAAAAACTTGCTATTAAAAATACAGAGATAACAAAAGTCAAGATTCCAAAAAGTGTAAGTATACTGACTCTAAAAGTATATTTTCTATCTTTCATTCTCATATTCCTTTATTTATATGCAGAAGATGAAAACCAATAGCAAATATTATATGATGTTTTTCATCTATTTGCAATCTTTGACAAAATTATTACTTATATATTGGATTATTCATATATCTATGGTTACTTTTCAAACCAATATAAAGCGAAACTTCCATACAATACTATTAAAGAAAAATCAGGAAAACATCTATGTCATTTTCAGCATTCAAACTATCACCCGGTATCGAACAAGCACTTGAAAAGAGTGATTATATAACTCCGACACCTATCCAATCCAAAGTCATCCCACTTGTACTGGCACGAAAGGATGTGATGGCACAAGCTCAAACAGGCAGCGGGAAAAGTGCAAGTTTTATTTTACCTATCTTAGAACTCAGTTCACATGATAAGAAAGAGGGAAAATCCAAGATCAAAACACTAGTTCTTACACCGACAAGAGAATTAACACTCCAAGTATCTCAAGCATTTAGAACTTTTGGTGAATTTTTACCGAGAAAACCTAAAGTTGTGAGTATAATCGGAGGTGAGAGTATAGGTAATCAGCTCTATGATGTACAACAAGGTTGTGATATCGTTGTAGCGACATCAGGAAGATTGTTAGATGTACTCAGCAAAAAGCAGATGAATCTATCCAAACTAGAGTTTTTCGTTCTTGATGAAGCCGATAAGATGCTAGATCTTGGATTTGCACAAGAGCTAGAGTTGATACTCGAAGAATTACCCAAACAGCGTCAAAATCTTTTGTTTTCAGCTACTTATCCGCCTAAAATGCAAGAGATCGCTTCAAAAATCACACATAATCCTATAGAAGTAACGATCTTCCAAGAAAAGCCAACAGTAGAGAGCATCAACCAGCGTGTGATCGAAGTCAATCGTGAAAATCGAGGTCCCCTTCTGAGACATCTTTTGAACACGCAAAAGTGGAAATTGGTCCTGGTATTTATGGCAAATAAAAGAGCCGCAGACAACATAGCTCAAAAGTTTAGGAAACATGGATTTATCGCTGATTCGTTTCATGGAAATTTAGATCAAGAAGAACGCAATCTTACACTTCAAGATTTCAAAAACAAAAAGATTCGTATCTTATTTGCTACCGATATCGCAGCACGCGGTTTGGATATCGACGATATAGAGTGTGTGATCAACTTTGACTTACCTAGAGCTCCGGCTGATTATATCCACAGAATCGGTCGAACTGCACGTGCTGGGAAATACGGAATTTCGATCTCATTTATATCTCATGAAGACAAAGATCATTTTGCACTAATCCAAAAAAGGTGTGAGATCAATCTTGTATCAGAGCAGATTCAAGGCTTTGAACTTACGGGTGAAACGCCAGTCAGAGAGAAAGGGAAAGCACCGATAAAAGGCAAGAGAAAAAGTAAGAAAGATAAACTGAGAGAGAAATCTTTAGAAAAAAGGCAATAAAACAACATCAAAATCTAAATTTCTACTATATAAATTATTAATATTTTATGTAGTAGAATGGTAGTAGATAAAAATATTAATCATTGGCAGAGGTATAAAAAAGGATAGTGACTTTCTTAGAGTAAAGTATTGATAAAAGTTGGAGAATATAATGCTTGCAAAGGAAATGATTGGAAATTTTCTAAATATTTTACCTGCAGTTTTATATGAGTATGTCTTTTATAATGAAAAAAACTCAGAACTTCTCTACATTACCCCATCGACTCTAAATATATTAGGACATCCACCAGAGTATTTTATGGAAAATTTGAACCGATTTTGGGAGATGGTTCACCCTGATGACATTGAACGAATACTCGCAGAAAATAAAAAAGCAAATAAAACAAATAAACTTTTTGTCTCTGAAGTAAGGATATTACATCCTAGTGGACAGGTTAGATGGGTTCAGCTATCATCTAAACCAACAAGTGCAAAGAAACACGGCTCGGTTATTTGGGTAGGATACATCATTGATATAACCCATATAAAAGAAGTAGAGATGGAGTTGGTAAAGGTGAATCGAAAACTTCAGGCACTCTCCATAACAGATAGCCTCACAAATCTTGCAAACCGTCGTCATTTTGATAATATGCTCAAAAATGAATGGGCAAGATTTAAACGAACACAAAAGCCTTTTTCCATTATCATGCTAGATATAGACTTTTTCAAAAGCTACAATGATCTATATGGACATCAGATGGGTGATAAATGCATAAAAAAAATTGCTAAAGTTTTAAAAAAATCAACTCGCAGAGCCGGTGATCTAGCTGCAAGATATGGTGGAGAAGAGCTTGTCATCATCGCATTTGACACTGATATTTTTGAAGCAAAGAATATGGCAGAAAGTATTCGCTTATCTGTAGAAATGCTAGATATCAAACATGAAAATGTACCACTTGGTAAAATCACAGTAAGTCTTGGCGTATCTACTATCTCAGATGATGAATACCAGGATAAAGAACATCTGCTGAAAGCCGCCGATATGGCTTTATATCAAGCAAAAAAAAGTGAACGTAATTGCGTAAGAGTAGCAAAATAGTACATTGATTTGCTCAAAATTAGAGTGTTAACAGAATTTCCTGATAATTTGTGTTACAATATTAGCAAACAACTTATCATCTATGTATAACTGCAAACATAAGGAGTTGAACTTATGGCAGATGGAACATGTAACCAAATCGAACATGCACATCAAGAGTGGATAACAGCATTGGATGCCATTGATGATGCTATATTTATACATGACAAAGATTTTTGCATCTTACGCTGTAATAAAGCCTATCAAAGATTTGCAGGAGTTCCTTTCGAAGAAATCATCGGACATCGCTACTTTGAAGTATTTCCAAAATCAAACGCACCACTTGATAGTTGTATACAAGAACAAAAAAAACCGACTGAAAAAGGACATGAAGAGACTGTACAAGTTGAAAAAACTTTTTTTCGTTCTATCTCTTACGCAATTTCTGATAAAAACGGTAAATATCTATACTCCATACATATTTTAGAAGATATCACTGAACGTCTTCTTTCTCAAGAATCACTGAAAAAATCCGAACTTAAATTTAAAACGATTTTCGATGGTGCCCAAGATGGGATCGTTGTTGCTGATGTCATCACTAAAAAGATAACTATGGTAAATACGCAAATCTGTAAGATGTTAGGTTACACACAAAAAAAGATGCTTTCTTTATACGTTGATGATATTCACCCTACAGAAGATCTACCTTATGTATTGAATCAATTTGAACGGCAGGCAAAAGGTGAGATTAAACTTGCAAAAGAACTACCGGTAAAACGTAAAGACGGAACGATCTTTTTCGCAGATGTCAATACCTCTTCCTTTATGCTTTCCGATAAGAATTATGTTGCAGGTTTTTTTCGTGATGTTACAGAGCAAAAATTATCAGAAGAAAAGATTCAAGAGGAAAAATCGTTTTCAGAAAGCTTAATTCAAAGTCTACCTGGCCTGTTTTTCTTTGTTGATCACAATGCCAAGATGGTACGATGGAACAAAAAGTTTGAGGAACTGGCAGGACTCTCATCTAAAGAGATGGCAGGAACAGATGTTATGAGCTTTGTGCATGAAGATGACAGAGAATATGCAATGCAAAATCTTCAAAAAGCTTTTAACCTCGGCAATGCCTCTGTAGAGATTCGTTTACTTCTTGCAAATGATGTTCGCTTCTACACAATAACCGGACATAGGATAAAAACAAAATTCGGTATGAATGTTGTCGGAATCGGTATAGATATCACTGACCGAATAAAATCTGAAGAACGTTTAAAGCTCTTTCGCACCCTAATAGATCATTCTAATGATGCTATCGAAATCGTTGACCCTTCAACATTGAATTTTATAGACGTAAATGAGACTGAATGCAAGATATTGGGATATAGTCGTGAAGAGATGCTCTCTATGAATATCTTTGACATAGATGTAAAATTCGATGAAAAATCAGCAAAGAAAATTCAAAGGAAGATACAAAGAGAGGGAAGTGTTCACTTTGAAACTATACATAGACGCAAAGATGGTTCTACCTTTCCTGTTGATGCAATTATTACACTTATCAAACTCGAAAAACCTTATATATTGAGTATTATACGTGATATAACGGAGCGTGTTCAAACAGAGAAATTGTTGCGTAAAAGTGAAGAAAAATTTCGCTCACTTGTTGAATCCACGAGTGATTTGATATGGGAGGTAGACAATAATGGAATCTATACCTATGTCAGTCCACAAGTTGAAATACTACTTGGATATAAACAAACAGAAATGCTTGGCAAATCAATTTTGGCTTTTATACCAAAAGACGAAGTTCAAGATATCAGAATGGTATTTAAAAAATTTGTAGATAAACAAATGCCAATCGTAGCACTAGAAAATAATTGTATCCATAAAGATGGACATATTGTTGTTTTAGAAACAAGCGGTATACCATTTTTTGATGAAAATAAAAAACTAGTAGGATATCGGGGAATTGACCGGGATATCACGGAACGTAAAGAATCAGAAGTCTTAATAAATCGTGCCAATCGTACTCTCAAAACGCTATTTGCGGTAAATCTAGCACTGGTGAAAGCATCAAATGAAGATGAGTTGATACACACGATAACCAATATTATCGTACAAACCGGTGGCTACGCTCTGGCGACCATTGTATACGCTGAAAATGACAAAGAAAAAAGTATGATCCTAAGAGCTTGGTCAGGGGATCAGGGACACTACTTTTATGATGATCATCTAAGCTGGGAGTATACACCAAAAAGTCAGTTGCCATCAGCAAAAGCTATAAGAAAAGGTACGACACAGGTTTGTAGGAATATTCAAAATGAACCTGGATACAAACCGTGGAAATATACTTGCAAATCATACTCCTTTGAATCAAATATCGCTCTTCCACTTTTACATAACGGCACTGTTTTTGGTGCTTTAAGCATCTATTCAAACGAAGTTGATTTATTTGATGAAGAAGAGATAAAACTACTTGAAGAGCTGGCAAACGATTTGGTTTATGGTATTTTTACCCTGCGTACTCGCGTAGAGCATGAGCAAAACACACTACAACTGCAACAAAGTTTGGAACAGTCAATTCAAGCTATAGCAGATACACTGGAATCAAGAGACCCTTATACTGCGGGTCACCAACGACGTGTCACAGAACTAGCAACGGCAATCGCTAAAGAGATGAACTTACCTCCTGAACAAATTAGAGGTGTAGAATTTGCAGGTATTATACATGACCTAGGTAAGATACATGTTCCGGCAGAAATACTCTCCAAACCTGGCAAGCTCAATGAGCTAGAATATAAACTAATCCAGATGCATCCACAAACAGGCTATGATATCTTAAAAAATATCAATTTCCCTTGGCCTATAGCAGAGACTATTTTACAACATCACGAAAAGATAGACGGATCCGGCTATCCCCAAGGACTTTTCGGGGATGAAATCCTACTCGAAGCAAAGATCATAAGCGTTGCAGATGTCGTAGAAGCAATCTCTTCACACAGACCTTACCGTCCATCAAGAGGCATCAAGTATGCTCTGGATGAGATAAAAGCTGGACGAGGAAGTGCGTATGATCCGGTTACGGTAGATGCTTGCTTGAAGATCTTTCATGAAAAGAAATTTAATTTTAGCACATGATCTTAAAGATTGATATAAACAGAAATAGAATCTAATTCTTCCTGTAAAAGTACAAACGAGAATATATCCAAATCTTCTAGCATATGTTTCTTTGACGTAGTTCCATTTAGCGGGGTTATGTCTATCTGCGTTAAAAATCTATAAAAGATCTGCTCATTTGTTTTTTGGTATTTTTTTGCTAAAGTTTGAACCACAGGTGAAGCCAATATATGAGGATTCGCACTCAAACTCCAAAAACTTTGATACCCTATATCCAAACTTTTGCAAAATGCTCTCAATTCGTTGTCATAATCAGTTTGATTATAAAATCTATTTTGTAAAACTTTTGGCTTTATTTCTGCATCATGATAAATCCTAGCCAACAATGATAGATCATAACAATTGCTAATACCTATCTGCCCAACCTCCCCTGCATCAACAAATGACTCCATCACCTCCCATGCTTTGGACAACTCAGGATAAGGAGTGATCGGCGAATGTAAGATATAAGAGTCTATATAACTTGTCTGTAGATTTTTCTTTGAGACTTCAAAAGAAGTTTTTATCTGCTCTGCTATGTCATCATTTGGATTATAAGGTATAGTGCTTGGATCTTGCCCGCCTTGCGGCGTGAACTTGGTCTGTATATATATGTCCTCTCGATTGAGGTTATTTTTGACAAGTGCATTTTGAATCCCTTGCCCTACAAGCTCTTCTCTATAATGTCTAGGCTGACATGCAGTATCTATGGCACGAAAGCCGCAAAAGACAGCAAGTTCTACCAAATCAGCCGTCGCTTCTTTTTTCCAAGCAGTACCGTAAATCATATTTGGTTGATACTTCATGATGATCCTTTTGTAGTTATTCTGTTTTATGATTGTAGCATGTTTGTTTAAATGTTCTTAGCTGTTTTTTAATATCTTATCCTATAATATGAACAAAATATTATACTTAAAAAATACAAAGGTACACCATGTTTAGCTTCAAAGACAAAGTCGTCATCGTTACAGGCGGTTCTCAGGGTATCGGAGAATGTATAGCTAGAGATTTTATGAAATTTGATGCAAAAGTCATCATCATTGATAAAACAACATCTGATATCCCCTGCCATATGTTTTATGAGGGAGATCTCACAGATATTCGCGTGATAGAAGATTTTGTCAAAGTAGTTTTGGAAAAATTTGATTCCATAGACTATCTTATAAATAACGCCTGCATGGGCAACGGAGGCATCTTAAATAGTGATTATGATGATTTTATCTATACGCAAAAACTCTGCGTAGCTGCACCTTTCATGCTAGCAAAATTATTTGCTTCTCATTTTTCTCTTAATGGTTCTATCGTCAATATTGCATCAACAAGAGCATTACAATCTCAAACAAATACCGAATGCTATACAGCCGCTAAAGGAGGCATCTTGGCACTTACTCACGCTTTAGCTATAACTCTCAAAGATAAGATCCGTGTCAACTGTATCTCACCAGGCTGGATCGATACAACTGCCTCTAAATACTCCAAAGAAGATCATGCACAACATCCGGTTGGGAGAATCGGCGTACCAAAAGACATCTCAAATGCCGTGCAGTTTTTATGCAGTGACAAATCAAGCTTTATGACTGGAGAAAACTTGATCATAGACGGAGGTATGAGCAAATTGATGATCTATCATGACGACGGCGGATGGCAATACGATCCTAAAGTGTGAAAATTTCACAAAAGAATATGCAGTGTCAGTTTTCTTCCTGTTTTAATAGATTTTGATATAAGGTATCAAGTGCTACATCGGCGATATTTTGTGATACTCCGATATGAAACGATATCTTAGATGGGCTCATATCGAAAAGCTCAAAAGATATATGATTTTCTTTTAAAGCATTGATCGCATCAACGATAGCAAATGTATTTTCCTTTATCCCAAGACCTACAATAGTTAGGATCGCTAGGTTATAGGTAACATATAGATTATCTGTTTTAAGTCGCTTTTCAATCTTTCTTCTAAGGTTATTGATATTGCCATTGAGATCTTCTTGTGCCACTAGTATGGCTATATCATCTTTGTCAGTCGGATAGTGATAAGTCCCGATTCCAAATTCTTCAAATATTTTTAAAAGTTCGGCTGTAAAGCCTATCTCTTCACTTAACATGTCCTTTTGGATATGAATGGAAGCCATATTGTCAAGCTTTGCGATACCTATAACATCTTCCATAGGAACGCGCTCACTTTGTATCAGTGTCCCCTCATGCTCTGGATTATTCGTATTTCGTATATTGATCGATATCTTACTTTTTTTACAATTTAACATAGCATTAAAATGAAATACGTTAAATCCTTTTGAGCTAAGTAACCTAAGTTCTTTAAATGTAAGCCTAGGAATCACATTTGCATCTTCTATTATCCTTGGGTCTACTTCATATACACCGTTCGTATCTGTCCAGTTTTCATAAAGATCTGCATCAAGGGCATAAGCTAATTCACCACCTGTCAAATCTGAGCCGCCTCTGCTCATGACAGCGATCTCATTGTTCTTTGTGACTCCGTAGAAGCCCGGGATTAGATAAATTTCGTTATTTTCAAAAGTAAACTGTTTTCGCACATTGTCATACGTTTCGCGTAATAATTTTCCGTTTCTAAACTCTTCGCTCAATATAAAACCAAACTTTTCCGGAAGCATAAGTTTTACATTGACCCCTTGTTGTTTCATAAACTGTTCCATCACTTTAGCATTGTGATGTTCACCTCTTGAGAGATAAAAAGCTTCTTTTCTCTCATTTTTTAATTTTGTCGTATTGAGATCTTTTTTCAAAGGTTCTATGATCGATTTTTTATCGATTTTCAGTTCATCGCAAAGTTTTTCATATTTTGCGATGATGGCATCATAACTTTGTTTTGTTGTTACTTCCACCTTGTGCTCGAGAAAATATTGACCTCCTGTAGCAAAGTTTAAAAGATGATCAGTGATCTTTTGATCATACTTCTCATCACGACCAGGTGCGGATATTACGATTACTTTTCGATCGCTGTCACTTTTTATAATATCAACAACTTTTTTAATTTGATTGGCATCTTTGAGGGAACTTCCACCAAATTTACATACTTTCATAATTACCTTTCTTTATTTGAACTATTTAGTTCTTTTCTTATTCTTACTTCTAATTTTGAGTACTGAGTATAGGAGTAAAATCTTTTAAGCATAAAAAATTTGCTCTGTTCTTTTTAGCTCCAAATGGTCTTTCAGGTTTATTCTCAACGCTATTAAATACAAAGAATGCATTTGTCCTTGGATTTGGTGAGATATTATCTGGACTTCCATGCAATATATTACCATCATGTATCACCAATGTCCCTGAATTTCCATATGCACCGAAAAGCTCGTTATCTTTTGTAAACTTTTTAATAGCGTTTAAACTAGGGACTCCGTATTCTTGTTTTTTCAACGATTGTTTATAATTATCCTCAGGCGTTATCCCTTTGCAAGATATATATTTTTTATGACTTCCCGGTATAAGATATAGCGGACCGTTAAACTCTGTATTGTCCGTTAACATGATCCAAGCGGTTAAACACCTACATCTGGGAAGTCCATCTTCACTATGCCACGTTTCAAAATCACTATGCCAAGGAAATGATTTACCTTTATACGCAGGTTTTATATTGATTCTACTATGATGGATATAGACATCGCCTCCTAAAAGCTGTTGTACTTTGTCTAGTATCCTAGGATCACGTGAGACTTTATCAAAAAAAGAACTAAAGAGATGCTGATTAAAAATAGTTCTCAGTTCATCACTTTGAGGCTCACGAATAAACTCTTCTTTTTTCAAGAACTTATCATTTTTTGCCATTTTTTCCATCTCATCGAGTATTTCTTTGACTTCATCAGCTTTAAACAGATTTGGAAATACTATAAAACCGTTTTCATTATAATCTTGAATTTCTGTAGTATCTAAACTATGTTTTCCGACAACTTTTTGCCCATAAACTGTAGGATCGATTCTATCTATAATCTTTTCTTCACTCCCTCTTGATGGGTATAAATCTTCCATCTTGTCTCCTATTAAAAATTTATCTTTTGATATTTGTGCTCAAATTTTATGTTGTAACAATTATCTTAGTACATCATGAGCCTTTAAGCATCGCTATTCTTCCAAAGGATAAACTCCGTTTTCATCATGATTTTCCGTGCCTTTTATCGGAGGATTAAATACGCATATCAGTCTCATGTCAACACTACCTCCATATAGATTATGATCATCATGATGATTGAGTGCATACATGATTCCATCATGTATCTCATAAACCTCTCCGGAAGCCAAATCTTCGATCTTTCCGTTTCCCGCTACGCAGTACACCGCTTCTAAGTGATTTTGATAGTGTATATGTGTTTTCGTGTTGGCTTTTATAATCGTCTCATGAAAAGAAAAGCCCATATTATCATCTTTTAAAAGCATCCTTCTGCTACTCCATTGTCCCTTAGTAGCGTGTATCTCTTTATCGCTTCCAATTATATCTTTGATGTCTCTTACGATCATTTTTAAAACTCCTCTCTTAGTTTGTCTTTTTTGTCGGCAAACAGCTTATCTACAGCGGTTTCAAATCTTCTTAGTCCTTCTTTCAGTGTCTCTTCGTCAATAACAAGCGGCGGTAAAAACTTCACGACCTGTCCGTCACTTCCACAGGTTTCTACGATCAGTTTTTCATGAAATGCATACTTGGATAATTCACCTGCGATCGACTTGTCGCTTTTAAATTCAAGTCCATAAACAAGACCTCTACCTCGTACTCTTACATCGTGCTCACTGTATTTTTCAGCAATGTTTTCTAAACACTCTTTGAGTATCTTTTCTTTGTAAAACACGGCATTTGAGAGGTCATCATTTTGCCAATAGTTTTCAAGAGATACTTTTGAGGCGACAAAAGCCAGATTGTTTCCTCTAAAGGTACCGGTATGTTCGCCTGATTTCCATTGATCAAGATCCGGTCTTAAAAGTAGCAGTGCCATAGGAAGACCCCCGCCGATAGATTTTGATAATACGACCATATCAGGGTTAATTCCTGCAAATTCAAAAGAAAAAAATTCGCCGCTTCTACCGTTTCCGACTTGGATATCATCGATGATAAATAAAATATCAAACTCTCTACAGATAGATTCGAGTTCTTGAAGCCATTTTGCACTCGCGACATTGATCCCGCCTTCGCCTTGTATGGTTTCAACGATCACGGCGGCAGGTAAGTCAACACCGCTACTTCCATCTTCTAAAAACTTTCTAAAGTATTCTAATGTATTCATATCTCCCAAGTATCCGTCAAATGGCATAAAAGAAGCATTGCACCTGTTGATATAACTTTCATCTCGATACTCATGATTTGCAGTAACCGCCAGTGAGCCTTGTGAGAGCCCATGGTATCCGTTCGTAAATGTGACGATATTGCTTCTTTTTTTAACTAATCTTGCTAATTTTAGAGCCGTTTCAACGGCATTGGTTCCCGTAGGTCCTGTAAATTGCAGTTTATACTCAAGGCTTCTCGGTTTCAAAATAAGATCTTGAAAAGTTTGTAGAAACTCTTTTTTTGCACTTGTCGCCATGTCAAGACCGTGAACGATACCGTCTTCTTGCAGATACTGTATAAGCGCATCACTGATCGCTTGATTATTATGTCCATAGTTCAGGGTTCCTGCCCCTGCAAAAAAATCTATGTATTCTATATCTTGCTCATCTGTCAGTATCGCACCTTTTGCTTTTTTAAAAATAGTAGGGAAACTTCTTATATAACCTCTAACTTCTGATTCTAATTCTTCAAATATTCTCATATTATTCCTTTTATAATTTTTTATATTTTCAATATCATGATTGTTGTTGCACCAAATAATCCGATTGATTTTTATGTGGGTGAGAGATTGTTATAGAGGGCCGATTTTATACAATACTTCATCTTCATGAGCATTATTAAAATCTCTTACTTCAAACATTGTTTCTTTTGCAATTACCGTATGTAGCTCATTTGCAAGTTTATGGAATACTCTTTGTGAGGCTTGGTTGCTTGGGCTTATCGTAGTATGGATATACTTTATCCCTTTTAATGATTCTGAGTCTAAAATGTGCGAAATCATCTTTCCTGCCATATTTTTGCCTCTATATTTATCATCTACACCAACCTGCCAAACAAATAATACATCACTATTCTGAGGACAAATATAACCCGATACAAATCCGACTATCTCATGATCTACCTGGGCAACACAACATGTGTCTCTAAAATGTGTCGCTTGAAGCAAATACAAATATTCAGAATTCACATCAAGAATCTTTGTTTTTTTTACCAGATTATAAATCTGTTTTGCATCACTCTTCTGCGGTTTTCTTAAAATTATTTCTAATTCCATTAATGCCTTTCCATAATTTGTTACAATTTTATGTAAATATTTTACATTAATTTTGTAATTTTTTTACACAAATCATGCAATTTTTTTACACAATCTATGTCCATAAGATAACATATTTGTATTAAAACAACCTTAATATAGCTAGATATGATATATTTTATTACTATATGATAATAAAACTTTAACTCATATGATGTGTAGATTAATATGATATACGTTTGCGTATCAATGGTAGTACAGTTACAGAATAGAGTAATTTGTCACTTGTGTAGTATTTATGGAAAATGACAATAACATTTGGAACGTCTATTTTTCATTCACAATAATCAGACGATTGCTTGAAGAATATATACGAATTGATTATTATTTAGGTATAATATTCTTCAATTCGCTAGACTATTTTGTAACTCAAGTCTTCGATCTTTATGCCATCGAGGTTAGCAGTACAGCAAGGTAGAATATCTTCGATTACATCGAAATATTCTACAATCAGATCAGAAAGCATATCTATAATAGGATGGTAACCTCTTGTCAGTCGAGTTTGAATAACGATACTACGAGGACCTCAATATTGTCTAGAAAAACGGTAACGATTCCCTTTGATTCAGTTACTATAGGTGGCTAATACCCACTATGGAGAAGGCATGATTAAAAGCATATCAAATAAACTGACTCACATCGCGCTGATTGCAACGTTGCTATACGCGATAGGTGCTAACGCCGACGATCTAGAAGCACCTGTCTTTTCATTTAGCGGCTTTGGCACCTTAGGTTTGGTTCACTCCAGTGAAGATAAGGCAGACTTTACCTCTTCCTCATTCAAACCCAACGGCGCTGGTTACACCCATGCTTGGAGCGCAGATGTTGACAGTTTAATCGGTGGCCAAGTCACAGCCAATTTTACCCCAAAGTTCACAGCAATTTTACAAGTCATAGCGGAGCAAAATTATGACAACACCTACCGACCTCATATAGAATGGGGGAATATTAAGTATCAATTCACTCCGAATTTCAGTATACGTGTCGGGCGTACAGTGTTGCCCACTTTTTTGTTTTCAGGAACACGTAAAGTTACGTACACCTATCCCTGGGTACGTCCTCCTATGGAAGTATACAGCCTTGTGCCGGTTAGCTCTAGCGATGGGGTTGATATCCAATACCGCATACATATATCTGACTTCACACACACCATACAAGCCAATTACGGCAGGAGCATAAATACTCTACCGGATGGTGGCACAGCCAAAGCGGAACAGGCGTGGGGTGTTACTTATTCTCTCGAATATCATGACACAACTGTGCACTTGGCTTATCAACATCCAACGTTGACCATCGATTCAGTTAAAGCACTTTTCGACGCATTCCGACAATTTGGACCACAGGGGATTGCACTCGCAGACAAGTACGATACCAATAAAAAGCCCTTATCCATCATTACAGTAGGCGCTACGTACAATCCTGGAAAGTGGTTCGTAATGGCCGAATGGACCCACACACAAATATGCTCTTTCCGTGGTAAGGGAACCGGCTGGTATGTGAGCGGAGGCTATCAATTTGGGAAGTTTACACCCTACATCACCTATGCCCAGGCGACGGCAGACAATCTCTCAGATCCAGGCTTAGCTACTCCCGCTGCTACTGGTCTCAATATGGCCCTCAATGGGATATTGAGAACAAAGACTGTTCAGAACACGGTTTCCATAGGCGGGCGCTGGGATTTTATGACTAATGCGGCTCTCAAGTTACAATATGACCATACCAGCATCGGTGCCGGTTCGAATGGTCTATTGATCAATACCCAGCCCGGCTTCCAACCTGGTGGCAATGTTAACGTGTTCAGTGCCACGATTGAGTTCGTATTCTGATGAAACAATTCATAATTAATGCAAATTGCATCGGATTGATTATCATCGGGTTGTCGTTAAGTTTTGGTTCAGTTGGCGCATCGGCTGAGGTAGTTACGGTGATCTCTGCCAAAAATCCTGTGACTACGCTAAGCAAAAATCAAGTCGCGGATATATTCTTGGGCAAGGCTAACCATTTCCCTAATGGAAATCAAGCCATGCCGATCGATCAAAATGAAGGTTCTACAGTGCGTGAGGAGTTCTATCTGAAATTTGCCGGCAAGTCTCCATCTCAAATCAAAGCATACTGGTCAAAGATTATTTTTACCGGTCGGGGTCAGCCACCGCCTGAAGTAACAAATGGTCTTGAAGTAAAGAAATTTATCGCTAAACATCCTAATGCCATAGGTTACATTAATAATAAGCTTGTGGATAAAAGTGTGAAGGTAATCCACACAAAATGATCAGATTCATCTTTCACAAAAGTGCTTCTTTGGTCATCATGTGGATGGGTTTGTATCAGTTTTCGTCATATTAGACTGTTTACGTAATAACTCTGAAATCTGATTTGCCGGTAAGGGCTTATTGAGATAAAACCCCTGAAACTCATCACAGGCATTCTGCCGTAAATACTCAGCTTGTTCCTTTGTCTCAACTCCCTGTGCTATGACGTTCAAACTCAACGTCCTACCCATAGCGATAACTGCGTCTGTCATGGCATGATCTGTGGAGAAACCGGTGATGTGACGGATAAAAGAACGATCTATTTTAATGGTATCTAGCGGAAATTTTTCGAGCATAGAAAGTGAGGAATAACCAATACCGAAGTTATCGATTGCAACCCTTATTCCCATATCCTTTAGCTCGGTCAATACTCGCATGGTTTTTTCTACGTCATGTATCAGAATACTTTCTGTGACTTCCAGCTCCAACAGGTGTGCATCCATACCCGTATCAGCGAGTATCGTCTTGAGATCCTTCAACAGATGTTCATAAAAAAACTGTCGTACTGTCAGGTTGACTGCTATGCTCAAAGCGGGAAACCCCTGATTCTGCCAAGCCACATTTTGCGCACAAGCACTCTTAAGTACCCACTTGCCGATCGGCACGATCAATCCGGTTTCTTCCGCAATCGGGATGAATTTCATTGGAGCGATGATACCCAAGTCGGGATGATGCCAGCGTAGCAATGCTTCCATACCCGTGATCTCACCATTGACGATATTCTGCTTCGTCTGATAATCCAACTGAAATTCGTTTCGTTCCAAAGCATGCCGCAAACCAGCTTCCAATGTGAGACGTTCAAGCGACTCTGCATTTAGTTTTTCTGAATAAAACTGGAAATTATTCCTGCCTTCTTCCTTCACCTGATACATAGCTGTGTCAGCATTTTTTTGTAGCGTCTGCTCATCCATGCCATCTTGAGGATACAAACTGATCCCGATACTCGCTGTCACATAAAATTCCTGACCTTGCAGAATAAATGGAGAAGCAACTGCGGTAAGGATTTTCTGTGCCACTATCACTACGTACTTTTCCTCATTTAATTCCGGTAACAGAGCGACAAACTCGTCTCCGCCCATCCGAGCAACGGTATCAGTGTCGCGTAGGCAAGCCTTAACTCTTGTAGCGACTTCTTGTAACAATTGGTCACCAGCCTCGTGTCCGAGGGTATCATTGACGTTTTTGAAATGATCCAAATCGAAAAATAGCACCGCCAACTTTCGATTGTAGCGTTGTGCATAGTTAATGCTATCAACCAACAGCTTACTGAACAAACTGCGATTCGGTAGTTTTGTTAGACCGTCATGATAGGCAAGATATTCGACGCGCGCTGCATGGGCGATATGCTCCTTAACAGCACGCTGGCGACTTAACACAAGCTGATAGCTTATACGCCATATCACCGCGATAATCAGAAGCATTACAAAGCTCACGGCTGCTGCCCGCCATAAATAGACTTGTTTCTTTTTCTGAGCAGCCGCCAATTGTTCATCTGCGGATAACCCAACAATAACTGTCATAGGGAAACCATAGATTTTGTATGCACTAGTGTAGCGCTGTATTCCATCCCAAGCGTTGATTCGAAGTGTGGTTTCGCTTTCCATCTCATTATCAGAATGCATTTTCAGCGCTCCAAAATCAGACTTGTCGTTGGCAGTGACGATTTCACCACTGCGCCTGACAAGAAATGTACCATCCTCTCCGATGATACCAAGTATGCCATGCTCTCCTAACTTTGAAGATTCATAGCCGCTTACAAAATAGGCAGCGTCGACTGTAACCATCGAAATACCGGCAAACTTTCCATTGACAAGATCAAGCCTACGGCTGAATGTCAGGCTCCACTTTTTTGTGATTGGATCAAGTTGCGGACGGCCAACAGAGATAGCATCAGTTTTGAGCTGGCTCTGAAAAAAATCCCGCTCAAATACATTGGTATTTTTGAAGAGGCCAGTGCTAGCCACGACATCACCTTTACTGTTTGCGATACTGATTTTGAACACCAAAGTCGGGGGCAATAGACCCCTGTCTTTCAGGTTTGGAAGAACGTTCTTTACACCCCAGACATTATTCGCATATTTGACGATCTTTAGAGTTTGGTCAATTTCGCGCAGTGCACGCACGACCTGCGATTCATAAGTCTGGGCCAACTCATGGCTCAATCCCGTAGCGGATCGTTCTGCTGCAGTTCGTTCAACTTTGATCAAGGTCAGTGTCGTCCACCAAATAGCGGCCAGCACAAGAACAGATATAATCGGGAATAGGATGTGTAATTCTATTAGATGACTAAACCAATGAGTCCATTTTGAAGAAGCTGGAGTCTCAGTATCATTCAATGGTTCATAATTAGCCGATAAGTTGTCCGAGTCAGGATTGTCATTATTGATTTTCATTTCTTCAATCATGGAGTATGTACCTCCCCTATATTTAAGATGAGCAAGTAAAAAACCGTTGAGTGGTTTTTGATGAACTCTTCTAGTTTGTTAATCTGTTTATATCTGATAGTGCCTATTTTATAGCAGAAATTGGATTGATAATCGTTAGATTTCCTCTATAAATGAGACCGTTGCTAACCCACTAATATCCTAATTTGAAAAAGATTATATATTATATCTTTTTTAAAACTTCTTGGAGATAAATAGTCAAGATTGCCATGTTTTTTTGTACGTCGTGAAACATTAAAGTGACGAATTTCAAGGATAGTATATCTAATTATTATTACCAACTATTCTTTAGATATGGTTTTATAGTCTTTGCCGATAATGAACAAGATTTTGGCACAAAAGGTTCCATCATCACAAGGTTTACTTACCCAAAAAATTATGGTTTAGTTTCACTATAACTAAGTCCAAATTTGCAGAATTTAAAGGAATAGATGCTATGATAGTATTGTTAAAATTGAAAGGATTTACTAATGCTTGAAGATTTTGATGTAAAAGTGCATTCTTAATCTCCAATTATAAAATGAGATAAAAAATTTATCTAAAAACCTGAATGTGAGGCTATGAAAAACATGCCCGATTTGACACCAGATCAAAAAGAACTTCATGCCCAAGAGGATGCGTTAAACTTTCAAAACGCTGAACCCGCTTCCGAAACTTCTAAAAAACCTTTTGCGATCATAGCACTCTCTGTGCTAGGTATCGTGTATGGAGATATCGGAACCAGTCCAATTTATGCTTTGCAACAAGCTTTTATCGGGAAAAACCCGCTGCTTGTCACGCATGATAATGTTTTGGGCCTTTTGTCTCTCATACTATGGACATTGGTTCTTGTTATTTCACTAAAATACATGACATTTGTCTTACGGGCAGATAACCATGGTGAAGGAGGAACCTTTGCCCTCTTAGGTCTGTTGCGTCCAAAATCAGGAGAGATCAAACCACGGCGTATGGCTCTTCTTCTACTTGGTCTTGCAGGAGCGGCGATGTTATTTGGCGCTGCCATAATCACTCCCGCCATCTCCGTATTAAGTGCCGTTCAGGGCTTAGAGGTTTTAGGTCCGGAGCTAAAAAGCTACGTCATTCCAATCACCATAGGTATTCTATTTGCCTTATTTGCAATCCAGCGATGGGGCACTTCTGTAGTGGGTATCATATTTGGACCATTGATGTTATTATGGTTTTTAATCCTAGCATTATTGGGTATCGTTAACATCATGCAGTACCCGATGGTTTTAACAGCCATCAATCCATGGCATGCGGTCATCTTCTTTGAGCGTAATGGCCTGACCGGCTTCCTCGTTCTGTACGCCGTATTTCTTGTCACCACGGGCGGAGAGGCTTTATTTGCCGACTTGGGTCACTTTAGTCTCAAACCTATCCGTTTTGTTTGGTTCTTTTTTGTATTACCAGCCTTATTGCTAAACTATTTTGGTCAGGGTGCAGTATTGCTTATTGAACCCAAAAGTGTTGTCAATCCATTTTTCCATCTGGTTCCATCTTGGGGATTAATTCCCTTAGTCATCATCGCCACATTTTCTACGATCATTGCTTCTCAAGCCGTCATCACTGGGGTTTTTTCGCTTACACGTCAAGCCATTCAGCTTGATTGGATGCCTCCCCTTCAGGTTCGGCAAACTTCCGCTTATGCACACGGACAAGTTTACTTACCTGCTATAAACTGGGCTATGATGATTGCCGTCATAGGATTGGTGCTTATCTTTAAAACCTCAGAAAATTTGGCGGCAGCTTATGGCGTTGCCGTAAATGCCACCATGGCAATTACCACAGTGTTAATGTTTACAATAACTCATAAAATCTGGGGTTGGAATCTAACCAAATCACTCACTTTTCTAATCGGATTTCTCATCATCGACTTAACCTTTCTTGCCTCCAATGCCATGAAAATACCAGATGGTGGCTGGTTACCGCTTATGATTGCATTACTGCTATTTGCGCTTATGACAACTTGGAGAAGAGGATCAACTTTATTGATAGAACAATTTAATAATGTATCCACTACAATTGAATCATTTATTGGCAAAATCATAGCAGAAGACGTGCCAAGAATACCGGAAACAGGAGTATTTATCACTGGTCGACTTATTTATACACCATCGACACTTCAAAAGCTGGTAAACCATACAGGAGTACTTTATGAGCGAGTATTGTTAACCACCGTATTGATTGAAGAAGTACCGACAATTGCACAAAATAAGCGTATTGAAATAACAGACTTGGGAGCTGGATTCTATCGTGTGATTTTACATTATGGTTTTATGCAAGGTATCAATGTACCATCAGAACTAGCTCAGATCAAAGAACATGACCTTGATATAGATACTAGTAAGATTCACTACATTATAGATCATGTACAAATCGTACCTGGACGTAAACTAAAAGGCATGGCATCTTGGCGAGATCATCTGTTTGGGTACATGGCTCGAAATACACAAGACATCACAGCAACATATCACTTACCGGACAAACAAACTATGATAATCGGCCTAAAATCCGGTATATAAAGTTTAGTTTTGGATACTGTTTTATTCCCTTATAGGATAACTAATCGATCACTCTATATTTTCTATATCTTTTAATTCTATCTTAGAGTAATTGAAATTATATTTTTCAAACACCGATGTGTATTTCAATCCGCCTCCTGTGCCTATTAAAACAACGCTGACATCTCTTTGTAGTTTTTCTTCTTTTCTTAGTTTTATTACAGCAGCCAGAGGAACACAGGATGCAGGTTGCAAAAACAATCCGTTTTGAGCCAAAGTTCTTTGAGCCTCTAAAATTTCATCATCATGTACAGATACTGCAAAGCCTCCGTTTCGCTTCAGCATCCTTAGTACTTGATTCCCGCTTGGAGGCAGTGGATTTTCTATAGCATGAGCAATGGTAGCAGGATTTTCAAATCTTTCTATTTTTTCTTTATTTTCACGGTAAGCTTTATCTATCGGCGAGCATCCGGCACTTTGAGCACAGATGATTTTAGGAATTTTATCAATGATCCCGGCTTCTTTAAATTCTCTAAATCCTTTTTCTATACCTCTGATGTTTCCACCTGCACTTGTAGGAACAACCACGAAATCCGGCATATTAAAAGCAAGCTGCTCACATATTTCAAAGGCTATCGTTTTAGAACCTTCCACTCTGAGGGGCACATCTGAGTTTATAAAGTATATATTCTTTGCTCTCCCTAATTCTAAAGTTTTATAGTAAAGACTTCCGTAATCTCCCTTCACCCTAAACAATCTAGGATTGTATATAAGTATAGGTGCTAGTTTTTCTTCTGCTATCAAATCATCTACGAAGATGTAGCTATCGAGTTTGAATTTAGCAGCATAGGCAGCTACAGATGGAGCCATATTCCCGGTAGATACCGTACCTATTTTTTTATATCCAAGTTTTTTTGCGTGAAGGACCCCAAGCAACGTACCTCTGTCCTTAAAAGACCAGGTCGGATTTTGACTTTCATTTTTAAGATACAATTCTTTGAGCCCTAAATCATTGCTTAACTCTTTTAAATTTACTAGTGACGTAAATCCCTCCCCCAATGAATCCTCTCTGTGTATATCTAAATAAGGAAAAAAGTCCGAATATCGCTCTAGGATTGTTTGTCCTTTATCTTTTGAGTAGTTGATCTTACCTTTTTTGATCAATTCCACTTCCATAGGTTCACCGCATTTTGGACACCTACTAATATTTTTATTTATACTCTCTTTGTGACTGCACTCCGTACAGTATAAGTTTAATTCTTTCATGTATCTTCCTGCTTATTTAAATCTAGCTGTTATTACCATACGGCTACACAGCCATCTGTTCTTGGCTCTGTAGCTCCTGTATAAACACCTTGGTCATCTCTTAATATAATTTGTCCTCTTCCAAAGGTTGTATCGCTTATTTTTATGTCTATGTCATGACCTGCATTTGCTAATTTTTCAGCTAATGTTTTGTTTACAGCTGTTTCAATTTCTACTTTTTTCCCCTCGATCCACTGCCATCTTGGAGCATTTAATGCATCTTGTGGGTTTAGATGAAAATCTATCATGCTAGACACTACTTGGACATGTCCCTGAGGCTGCATAAATCCTCCCATGACGCCAAAAGGTCCTATAGGCTTGCCGTCTTTTGTTATAAATCCAGGGATGATGGTATGGTAAGGTTTCTTGTTCGGTGCTACGCAATTGACATGATCTTCGATCATATTGAAATTCTTTCCTCTGTTCTGTAGTGAAATACCGGTTTGGGGAACTACCACCCCAGAACCAAATCCCATATAATTGCTTTGTATATAAGAAACCATATTACCTTCTTCATCGGCTGTTGCGAGGTATACCGTTCCTCCTTTATCAGGTTCTCCCGGCTCAGGTAGCATAGATTTTTCACCTATGAGTTTAGCTCTTTCTTTTCCGTACTCTTGTGAGAGAAGACTTTCAATACTTATATCCATAAATCTAGGATCACTGATGTATTTTTCTCCATCTGCAAATGCCAGTTTTAAAGCTTCAATCTGTTTATGATACGTCTCAAAGGTTTCTCTTTCTGTAAATTTAAAGTTTTTCAGTATATTAAGTGCGATAAGAGCTACTATCCCACTACCGTTGGGAGGTATTTCCCAAACGTCGTATCCTCTATAATTTACACTGATAGGTTTAACCCACTCTACTTCAAATTTTTCTAAGTCGCTTTTTCTAATAAAACCATCATTTTCTACTGAAAATTTATGGATCTTATCGGCTAATTCCCCTTTATAGAAAGAATCAGACATCGTCTGAGCGATTTCTCTTAGAGTCTGTGCATGGTATTTTGATTTCCATATTTGACCAGGCACAACCGGATATCCATCAGGCATAAATACCTTGTACCAGTTTTCAAATACCTTACCTTCAGTCTCTTTTTTAAATCTTTCATATCCTTGGTTCCATAACTGAGAAACTGTAGCAGAAATCGGATGTCCTTCCTCAGCATATCTTATGGCAGGTTCTAAAACTTCCATTAACGATAGTTTTCCGTATTTTTCAATGAGCTCGGCCCAAGCTTTAGGTACTCCCGGAACTGTTACCGGTGTTAATCCAAATTTCGGTATTTCTTTTAAGCCTCTTTTTTTAAGCTCATCATAGGACAAAAGTTCAGGTGAAGCTCCGCTTGCGTTTAGTCCAAGTAGTTTTCCTTCAAAAGATATGATGGCAAATGCATCTCCTCCTATGCCATTTGATGTTGGTTCGACTACCGTGAGACAAGCTGCCGTAGCAACTGCGGCATCTACAGCATTGCCTCCTTTTTTTAACATATCCAACCCTGCTTGTGCTGCTAAAGGTTGAGAAGTGGCTACCATGCCCTTTTTCCCTTGAACCACGGTTCTTCTAGATGCATAATTGTAAGCTGTGTTATCAAATTCCATAATTTTAAATCCTTTATCCTAAATCATGACAGTGCAACATACCAGGTAAAATCCTAATTATTAATTATATCTTTTTCAAACTCGCTAGGAGATAAAAAATCAAGATATCTATACCATCTTTGTGAGTTGTAAAATGATGCATAGCGAAAGAGAATTCTGGTAAACACCTCTTGGTGTTATATGGTGTGGTATATCAGGCAATACTATTCTTTTGATCCTTGCCATAGTGCATGATAGCAATATTATTTTGAATCAATAATTAGGTATCCTGTCTCCGGAATTACACCCCCACAATTTGGGCACAATTTAAAAAATCTTTCTCTGAAATCTCGTATTTTAGGGAATAAATAAGTAGTGGTGTCAAGAGGGAGACTTGAACTCCCGACCTCCGGCTTATGAGAGAAGTCCAAAAACCCTTAAATACTTAATTATGGGGATTTAGCCATATACAATTAACGCTATTTTATGCTTATTTTGATGATTTTAGTGACACTTTAGGTGACACTTTTTTGTGTCAGATATCCGTTTTTTAGATATATAGTCAATTTGGCAAGTTTTGAACTTTGGCAACTTATCCGAAAACTAGATCGACTATCCGACAAGTATTCTCTTTCCTCAATACCCCTAAAATTGGACTTATCCGAAGAAAAAGGACTTATCTGACTTATCCGAGGGTTATTTTTTAACGGAAGATGATTAAGATTGTTGAGTTGGTTCTCCATAAGCTTTTGTTAAAAGTTTTTTAAAGTCATCCTCTGTATTTAAACCAAGCTTTTCAAGTTCTGCTACTATTTCATTATAAATTTTAAATACGGCATTTTCATCACCAGTTATCATTGCGTAAAAGCTTTTGCCATCAATTACTCTAATTTTAGAGTTTGCTGTTCTTTGTGAGTGAGTTTTATTGTCAGAAGGAGTAAATTCTTTATTATATTGAGTTGATTTTTTAGGAACTATTTCTACATAGTATCCAGTAAATCCATCTCCAATAGTAGTTAATACTGATGCTATATCATCATATATTGCTACTTTATGATTTCCCTTTGTAGTATTCCATTTATTTTTAATCTCTGCAATGATTTTTTTATCTTTAGAAACAATATCTATAATCTCACCAACTTTTAAATTCTCAAAACCCTTAATTTCACCAATTATCTCTTCGTGAAAACTTCCTATTGCATTTTGCAATGTTTTTTGTACTTGCCTAGACTCTTCTGCTACAATCCACTCATCATAAGTCATTTCATTAAAACTTGCTTCCAATAAAGCTGAAAATGGATCAATGACATTACTATGAATATCATTAGAAGATTTAGCAGCTACATAAGCATCATAAATCTTTTTTATTATTTTTGAAAGTGCATCATCATTTTTAAAATACGACATATTAACCTACCTAAAATTTGATTGATTTGTAATCATAGCAAGTTTAAATATAGGGTAAGTTTAATAATATTTTAGATATAATAACCATAAATAAGGTTGAATAAGGTTTAATTATGACAATGGAAAAAGAATATTACAATATTTCAGAAGTAGCTGATATATTATCAGTCTCGAAAGAAACTTTAAGAAGATGGGATAAAAATGGTAAATTAGAACCCATTAGACATCCTATAAATAATTATAGAGTATATCATAGAACTCAATTAAGTGATTTTGAAGAAGCACAGCTGATGTTTAATACATTATGGGATGAAGAGCTCACAACTAAGCCATTGAGAAAATATAAATCAATAGAATTATTTGCAGGAGCTGGAGGTTTGGCATTAGGTTTTGAAAAAGCAGGTTTAGATGCTATTTTGTTAAATGAGATAGACAAATTTGCTTGTCAAACATTAAGACAGAATAGACCGTCTTGGAATGTTGTAGAGGGAGATGTCTCAAAATTAGATTTTACAAAATACAAAGGTAAAATAGATATTTTATCTGGAGGTTTTCCTTGTCAGGCTTTTTCTTATGCAGGGAAAAAACTAGGTTTTGAAGATGCTAGAGGTACACTGTTTTTTGAATTTGCTAGAGCTGTAAAAGAATGTGAACCTACAATATTTTTGGCAGAAAATGTAAGAGGATTACTAAAACATGATGAGGGAAGAACTTTAGCATCAATAAAATCTGTTATTGAAGATATAGGCTATGAATTAATCACTGAACCTAATGTTTTAAAAGCAATATTTTATCAAGTTCCACAAAAAAGAGAAAGATTATTTTTTGTAGGAGTAAGAAAAGATATAATGGAAAAAATATCATCAAATGATTTTAGGTGGCCATCTCCATATAAAAGAATAATGACTATGAAAGATGCTCTCAAAAAAGGGGATTTATACAATAGTGATGTTCCAGATTCAGCGGGGCAACAATATCCTAAAAGAAAAAAAGAGATCTTAGATTTAGTTCCAGCAGGTGGATATTGGAAAGATCTTCCAGATGATTTGCAAAGAGAATATATGCAAAAAAGTTACTTTCTTGGTGGCGGAAAAACTGGTATGGCCAGAAGATTGTCATATGATGAGCCAAGCTTGACATTAACTTGTGCTCCCGCACAAAAACAGACAGAAAGATGTCATCCTGAGGAGACAAGACCATTAACAGTTAGAGAATATGCAAGGATACAAACTTTCCCTGATGATTGGGAGTTTGCAGGTTCAACAACAAATCAATATAAGCAAATTGGAAATGCAGTACCAGTCAATTTGTCATATGCTGTTGCAAGAAGTCTAGTTAGACTTTTAAATACAATAGAAATAACAAATAAGTAATTCAATTTTGACATTTTCTATTTTATAGTAAAAAATTATTGTAAAATTATAAAAAACGAAGTACATAGGATATCTATGAAAAAACTCCTTCTTCTATCAATACTAACTTTATCCCTCTACGCAACCAATCTATCCGATTTTGTAAATACCTCCAAGTGTGATCAAATCATAGATAAACAACTCTATCATATCTGTTACTCCTATAAATATAAAGGAGCTTTGTCTGGTTGGGTCAGATTAGATGGATCTTTAGTCAATAAGAACAATATCAAAAGAAGAATGAAGTTTTATAGTGAAAAGACAATACCGGTACAATATAGATCAAAATCCAAAGATTATAGAGGGTATGGAAAAGATTGGAACCGAGGTCACTTTATTGTATCAGATGCAGATTTTGATTATGATCATAAAGCACTGAGAAAAGCTTATACTATGGCTAATATTGTTCCTCAAAGCGCAATGGTGAATCAAAAGACTTGGATCAAAGTAGAAAGGTATGGAAGAGCTCTTGCTCAAAAGCTAGGCTATATTAATTCCATCTCAATAGCAAAGTATGATAATCCAAATCATACAATAAGAAACCATGTTGTTATACCATCAACACTCTATCGAATATATTATAACAACAAAGCACATTTTGAGAAGTGTTTTAAATATGACAACGTACTCAATGTTGATTACAGACATGATAAATTGAAAGATCATGTGGTGGATTGTTATAGAATTAAAGAAATAGCATTTGATAAATAATTAAAATTTGATTCAGGTGGTATATAATATATTTAAAATAATAAGGAATATTCGTGGCAAATAGTTTTCAAGTTTCGTTCCGAGATTATTCTGGGAAAGGTTTTGAGTATAAGTCAGTATCAGAAATTAAAGATTTTCTACAAAATGAAATTGATTTTTTGGAAGAAAATGCTCCTGGTGGTACGCTTCCTCCTCCATTTATTAATGCTAAAAAATCTTTACCCATGATACTTCAAAAAGTTAATGATTTTGAAGCAAAAATAGATACGCTAGAGTCTGTACAATATATCAATTTATTGCAAGTTATACAAAATGAAATGAACAATTTGGATAGGCAATGGCTTTGGAGTGGACATCCATATGTTATTAATTTTATCGAGAATTGTAAATTATCACCAAACACGGGTTTAGCATTTTTAATGGCAATATTGCAAAAAAGGCTCCTAGATATCAACCAATATGATAATCTTAAAGGAGCTATATTAGCATATGAATATCAGATGCAAAATAAATCTGATATTGTAACAAGACGACTAGGGGAAGAAAAAACTTTTGAAAATTTTATAAATAGACTTGATGATAAAACAAATGATCTAATTAAAAAGACAGACAAATATGAAAAAACTTGGGAAAATACACAAGTTGAAATTATAGACTATAATAAAAAATTCAAAAGAGTCAATGCAAAACTCTTACAACGTACTCAAAAAAAACGCGACAATGAATTCAATACTTATATGGAAAACACTAAAAATGAATTTGAAGATTATATTGAAAAACAAAAAAATCGAGCACAAGAATTAGAAAATACTTATCAAGAGTTGCTTAGATTGAAAAAACCTGCAGACTATTGGAATCAAAGAGCAAAAACTTACCAAACTCAAGGTAACTGGCATTTTCTGATATTGACCATCCTACTGTTAGGAGGAATGTGTATTTTTGGCCATTATTTCACGCAATGGCTATACGCCAAGGAGTTAAAATTAGCTTTAAATAATCTTGAAGGTGTTGTTATTTTTGGCACAATGATAACAATATACATATTTATGATCCGCTCATTTGCAAAATTAGCTTTTAGCTCTTTTCATCTAAAACGAGATGCTGAGGAGAGAGAACAATTAACGTATGTTTATTTATCATTAATGAATGAAGGTGCTGAAATAGCTAAAGAAAACCAAAGTATTATATTACAAGCATTATTTAGTCGAGTTGATACTGGATTATTAGCCCAAGATTCAAGTCCAACTATGCCAACAATGGAAATTTTGAAATCTCTTAAACAATAGGAGTATTTATGAGTGAGAATACATATGATATTGTTGATATGGCTGAGGATGTAGCAAAATATGGATATGCTTTAAGTAAAGGTGTTTTACAGACTCTACAGACTCGACTTTTTTCATATCCTTAGTGCCAATTTTAGCAATTCGTTTGACACCATTAATGAATAATAGAATATTCACACATATTTATATTTGGTAGATCATGATTTTAATGCAAAATAAGCGGCAACCATAGAACCCACACCAAGAATGATCATTAATAATATTGAGCTATTCATCTTTAACTCCTTTACTAAAGTATTTTAGCATTTTTGAGCTAATGAGCACTTTGGGGTGTTGAGGGAGAAAGTTTCTCAAGCTCATAAGCCTTTAAAAATGCTTCTACACGCTCTTTATCTTGACTCTTTAAAAACATAGCAATCTTGTATCTCCAGTCGCTTTTATCTTTTTTTTTCCAATCTCTCATGGTAGTATTTGGAATACCAAAAAGCCTCATTATTTCCATATCATTTAACATACTATTCCCTTAATAACTTCATTAATTTTATATTATATCACAAATTAGCGGAAATCGCTATTAAATATCGAAAATCACTTGACAATATTAGCGTATTTCGCTATAATTATACAAAATACGACAAGAAAAGAAGCAATGTTCTATCAAGTTGGCTACGGCCGATTGATAGTTTTATGAATATAGGTAAAGGAGACAATATTATAAAAATCGAGAATGACGAAAGGAGTAAAAATATAGGCAAAGAACAAAAAAGAGAGAGTGCAAAAAAATGGTTAGCAAGATTAGCTACATATCAAAAATTTAAACTAAAAAGGATAAAAAATGAAAGCAAAAGAGATTATTACACATATTAAGTATTTTGATTTAAATACAGTTTTAAAAAGCGAAAGGTTGTTAAAAAAAGTTATGAAAAAGAACAATCTTAAATCTATAACAAGTCTATACACAAAAATAGGACTAGGGGATAGTCTTTTTAATTTTCATGCGGTAACAGAAAATCGGAGAGATGTGTTTAATACAGAACTTGCAAGTATGTTCGCCGAAGAGTTAGCAAAAAAAGGGATTAGATACGCCCGTCCGCATGGGGAAAATTTAGGGCTTGAAATCGAAGAGCAAAACATGAGAGAAATGATTGATGAAAACGGCATACAAGTTAAGAGGAAATTACATTATTTAACAACAATTTAATTTTAAAGCCTTCTCTCTTATCTTCCAAAAAGGAGTTAGTTATGTTGATGAGAATATTTTTTGGTGAGCTCTTAGGAAATCTTTTATCAAAGAAAATTTTATGGGCAGTTGCTTTTATGTGGTTATTTGCTTTTAAAAGCGAAGCGATAATGGTTCTTTTTAAAGATCTGCTAGTTGGGATAATCCATCGTTTAATTGGTATTTAGGAGGAGAGTTCGAAACTCTCCTCGATTACAAGAACTCCTCAAAATCAATCTTTTCACTATTTACTGGGGTTAGCTTCACAAGATTTTTATAAAAATCTCCTGCTTTTTTAATTTTTCTAATGTTTGGGACAAATTTTAAACATTTTGGATCTCTTCCGATATACTCTAATCGTGCTTTTGTGACATATGGAGCGATGCTTTTTACATAAAACTCTAAAGGTCTTAAATTTTGTATTTCGGAGGCTAAAACAACATATTTTATTTTTTTAGGTTTTGTATGACCACCACCGTCTCTCATATCGTTCGGCCCCCAAGAACGAGACTCAGTATATTCTAAAACCTCTTGCTGTCCAAGGATTTTTTCTAAATCTTGAGCATCGGATGTTCTATAAATAAATTTGGTGTTAGTCGTATCAAGGATAGTGACCATCCCCTCTCGTTTGTATTGCTCTTCCAACTGTTTTATTGTTTGAACGGAATAAACAACTTTACCGCCCTTTGAACGAGCTAATGTCATAAGATCTATAACCTTATGCAGTTTTTTAAGTCTTGGTAACTCATCTAACCAAAAGAACAATTCTCTATTCTCATCATCTAGCATTGACAAAAGCTCTCCTGCAACTATCTCTACAACTAATCTATAAAGCGGCAGCATAGAGTCCAAAATTCTCTCTTCACCCAGTAAAAAGATGCTTTTTTTATTTATTTCATTTTGAGTCCACTTTTTAAAAGAAAAATCACCATCCATATTTGCAAGAGCTTCCAGTGCCCCTCCAGCATTCGCCAAAATTGTACCTATGATACCTCTAGTTTGTTTATCTAAGCCGTCATCGATGTGAGCTTCCATTTTCTGTTTTGCTTCATCATCTGTTTTCATAATTTCTATAATATTTTTGGGCGATGTAATAGTTTCCCATATCATTTTATTACTTGGTTTTTGCATTTTTGATAAGCCTATTAAAACACCCTCAAGAACACTTCTTGCAGCTCGATCAAAATATTGATCACTAACTTTTGGATTTTCTGGAATTAAAGATAAGGCAATGTTTGCTACATCTTGGTATGTTTCAATATCGTTAAAAATATTCCATTTGATAGTTCGTTCATCAAGCGGACAAAAAATCAAATCATCTTCTTTTTTAAATGTTGAAACATAATCTCCTTTCACATCGATTATGATTTTTTTTGAATGAAAAAAAGCCTCAAATATTTGCATCATACCTTGAGTTTTTCCCGAACCAGTTGTTCCTATAAAACCTATGTGTTGCCTTGTTGCTACTTTTGGAATTATAATACTCATTTTTTACTCCCTCTTAAAACTGTCTCGTACATTGTTCATCAACAACTTTTATCTCTATAAAGTCATCGTATTCAGTAAACTGATCATTAAAATCATCATTGCAAACTAATTTTGCACCTCTTATATACTCATCGCTGATGAGCTTTTTATTCTCTTCTTTGACATAATCTAAAAATTTTTTTCCAAACAAAAAAGCTACCAACAATGTGAGGACTACCCCAATACCAATGTAAGGAATTATTGATATGTCAATCCAGCTAAAATGTCTAAGAGAAATTCGTGCTAACTGCATCGCTCTTCTTTCCATTATTTTATGGATAAAATAGATTATCGACGAAACTATAAATGGCGATCCAATAATACTTGCATATAGACTCCAACCTTTAGTCTCCATTTTTACATTTGTTTCTATGTTCTCAAAAGCACGAAAAAGCCAATTTTCATGTAAAAATCCTAATGCCATTTTTACTCTCCTTTACTATCTGTCGCTTGATTGGTTTTTAAGGGAGAAAAATTACCAGTTTGACTTTTATTTGAAGTCTCTTTTTCTTCCTTTAGTACCGCTATCTCTTCCGCTTTTTTTGATATGCCAGATACTTCAATAATATCCGCTACCAGTTGGCTTTTTGAAATACCAAGATGATTGCAAACTGTATCAATATCTTTGGCAAGATTTGCGTTTATTTTTACGCTCAATGATGATTTTTTCTCACAGCCGCTTGTATCGTACTTTTTTAGTACGGTATCTATAATTGACATTGTTACTCCTTGTGTAAATTTATGTTTCATCTATATTCATAATTTATTAAATTGTTGAGGCTCTTTTCCCTTAACAACCCAATGCCGAGTGCGAAGTACAAGGATGTAAAAAAGAAAAAAGTTTGCTTTTTTCTTTTAAGACAAGTCAGCCACATATTATGTGTCGGGTCAAACCTTTGCGGTTTGGGTTGAAAGCCGTATTACATCTTTAAAATTTGCGTATTACGACTTTTTATGAATATCGATAAATAGACACTTAGGAGAGAAAATGACACACATTAATGTAAAAATAGACGAGGGTATTCATTTTGCGCTTGAAGAGCTGGCGAGAATAAACAAAATCAGTAAAAGCGATGTGGTAAGAGATGCTTTACAGCAGTATGTCAATGGGATGATCACAGACCATTTAGCAGTAATGGATAAACGGTTAGAAAATATAGAAAAACGAATTGAAAAGGAACTCAATAGATACAACTCTTTGCTTGCAAAAAACACACTTTATAGCGTAGCAACTCGTTATCAAGTTAAAGCATTTCATAGTGTTGTTAGAGATAAAGATGAGGCAACAAAAGCGGAGGAAGCAGCTTGGAGAAAAGCAGTTGAAATTACTCAAAAACACTATTCCGATGCAGGCTTTAAAGTTGAAAGTAGTAAAGAAAATAAAGAGGTGAAAAATGATTGAAAAAACTCAAAGAGTGAGTAATCTTAGAGCCTCATTGGAGTATCTCGAAAACGGCAAAGTTAATGGGCGATACAAATATCTTGATACAACTGATAATAAACAAATTAGGAATTTATACAACTACAACGGCAATAAAATTGACTTTAAAACAGCCGATACCATTGGACAAAAATTTGATGCCCAAGAGATAAAGATTTACAATCCTCAAACAGACCAATTGACTATCCAAGAGTTGCACCAAATGGCCAAAGATATTATCCAAGAAAGAAGTGTACAAGCAAAAGAAAAGCTGGGTGCAGTTTATGCTATACATCATATGCCAGATGGTTCAAACAAACATCTACACATTGCATATTTTGGAAGTAAAGAAGCTCTCAATAGAAGCGGAAAAGGGAAAGGATGGATTAACAAATTAGATGCAATAGAACTCAAATATACAAAAGATGCAAAAGAGCGAGCACAAGTTATTGAACGCAATCAAAAAAGGATGGATGCGATCAATAAAAAATACGAGAGGGGTAACTATACAAATACCCAAAAAGCTGATAATTTTATTTGGAAGCATATCAACAAAGATAACGGCCATTTTGGTTGGAAAAGATTTGAATGGGCTCTCAATAAAAGCAAGATGAGCGACAAACAAAAAGACTACTGGAGAACAAGAGTAGCTCAAAGATTGAGAGGGCTGGAAAAGCTTGGAATATCAAAAAGTATCGATGGGCAAAACTTCAAAATAGACCTCGAAAAATACTCTCAAGAAAAAGCCCGTATCATTGAGAATGCTAAGAAAAGTAGCGGATTAGAAGTTGAAAAAAGTCACTTATATCAATCTCTCAAAGAGATCAAACAAGAACAAAGTAATCTCTATAAAAACAATCAAAAGCACTTCAAAAGCTTGAAAGATCTAAAAGGCGTAAAAGGTGGATTGGACTTAGACAGACGAGATAGAACCCTCCAAATACACATGAATTTCCAAAAGATCGAAGAGCTGAGGAAACTTGAGACACAAACAAAAATCGACATTATAGATAGTACGCTATTAACACTTGGAGAGCTAGATCCAGACAAGGCAATGATAAAAGCTATCACCCAAAAATATGTTTCGTTTGAAGCAATTAGCAAGAATACGATGTTGCAAGTGCAACGACTGGAGCAACTCAAATCAAAAGGTTTGGTTACTAAAGAGGGCAGCACTTATAAACTTGCCGTTAGTAGAGAAGTGTTTTTAAAATATAAAGACTCTCCAGAAGCTGCTAAACATATCGAGAAATTAACCGAGAAATTACTCCCAAGCAAGTTCAATAAAACGATAAAGGGATATGGCAAAGAAGTTGATAGATGGGTCAATCAATGGACAAAAACAGGCACACACTCTCCATTTACATTGACTAAGCCACTCGCAACACTAGATAAGTTCTCCAAAGATATAAAAAAGACATATTGGTCATTTAAGCCTCGAAGTGCCGAAGAGCGATTTTTGGCTTTTGGATTATCGGTCGCTTTAGCCACAACAAAATTTACTTTGAAATTTGCGACAAAGATAGCTTGGAAAGCCATGAAAGAGACTGGCAAAGCTATCTATCAGACCCAAAAGGATCTCAAGACTATTCATTCAAACCACAAGATGATCTCTAAAATGCAAAAAAATCAAAGTATTGGAAAACTTGCCAGAGATATAAAAGCGCAAGAGAGAAAAATTGACAAGAATTATGAATATAAGCAGAAACCAAAATCTAAAAACAAGGAGATCAAAAATGAACGAACAAGATAAGGCTCAAATTTTAGAAAAATTGGAGAACCTTGAAAAGCAGCAAGAGTTAATTTTAAATCTTGTATTGCGTGATGTAGTCCAAACAAGAGCATTGAGGAACAACATAGGTGCATTATTTCAAACGATTGGATTAACCAATCATGAGATAAAAGAGTTTGAAGAGAAGTCGTTTGAAGTTGCGGCGAAATACCTTGAAAAGTATTTTGATGAAATTCAAATAGAAGAGGAGTAACAGATGAACGAACATGATAAAAAACAACCGGTTGAAGAGTATAAAACTCAAGAACAACCGCAATATGCACAAAACCAAGATTTGTGGAAAGAGCAACAATTAAATCAAAGCTGGGAAAAATCGAAAAACGGTGGAGATGATATTGAAAAGATCATTGATAATTTTAAAAGAATGAATCAAAAAGCTCAAGAAGAAAAAGCAAAAAAGATGAATAAAAAACGAGAAAAAACTCAATACAAATTGAGGAGAAAAAATATAAAAAGTGAACTCAAAAAAATAAGAAATGAGGAAAAATCTCTAAAACAGAATAAAGCCAAAACCAAACAGCAGTCTAAAAACGCTGGTAGAGAACGCTAAGAGGTGTAAGATGTATAAGATACTAATATTGGCAACCATGCTGGCAACGGCACTGTTTGCAAACTCAATCGGACAAGATGAACATTACTCGAAAACAAATGATCAATCGGTACAAAAGAGTGTTGATCGATCACACACAAATGAAACATCAAAAACGATCAGTCATGAAAAAGGGCAAGAGGTAAATCAAGGATCTGAAACTTCAAAATCCAAGGAAAAAGAGCAAACACTATCTTCCGAAACATCTCAAAGTAACTCTAAATCAAGAAATATAAAAAGGGTTATCGATATGCAGGCAACAATGATGATGCCAGAGATTGATTATCTCGTAGAAAAGTTTATCGATAAATACACAAAAGATCCACGAACTTTCATGGATTGGCTGCCAATTAGGAAAGTTGATTTGCCAAATAGCTTTAAAAATTTTGCAGAGCAAGAGGCCATGATGGCAAATCGCAACTATATGTATTATCAGGATCAAACGATGACTCAACAGATGGGAAATCAATGGGCGATGGGAGCGAGATTGGCTTATGGCGGTGCAAACGGGCTTTTGAGTGCCAGAGCTAGAATATTGGCTATGTCTAATCTTCTAATGGATAAGTTTTTCTACAAATATAACAAATTGTTTAATGAGTTTTTTTCTATCTACGGTTTGCCAAAGGTAAGTGTCAGTGCCAGAACCTATGAACTACCTCAAACGTATCTCGCGGTATCTTTTTATCGAAGTAAATTTATCGTTGATGTTTCTGGAGGATGGAGTGGAAACTTTGTATTTACGATGAAAAACTTTTTTGATAATGATTTAAAGTTTTTCAACAAGCGTTATATTTTACAGACTCAACCACAAGAGGGAAGATTTATACTGATGAAAAATTCCCAACCGATTGTTGAGATTTCTCCAGTAAGAGAATTGCATTTTTACGGAGATTTGATTTTCATGAGAGCTTTTGGCGGTGAAATGTCAAATAAAAACATTATCGTGATCGATAGATCATTAAATGCCGATGGCATTAACCTCTCAAAAGAGAATCAGCACAAAAAGTTCGATGATTACTTTAAGAAGCTCATGAAATTATATCTTGAGGCTTTTAGCAGCATCGATATGAGTAAAAACAACAGCTACTCTCTTGAAGAGATCCAATACAGAGTGAGAGAATATCTATATAGAAAAATTACTGGTAAAAACGACTTTTTAAAAAAATATATAAGTGATCCTAGTGATTTTTGGCGACCGAAAGGCAAAGATATTATTAATTTTCCAAGGGTTCATACCAGCTACAACGACATTATCTTTTCTAAAAGTGAGGGATACATCCTCAATCAAAGGATCTCTTTTAATATCGAATCGAGCGAGAGCGTACAAGAGAACTTTAATCGAGCGATGAGAGAGGCAAAAAGCAAAAAATGGGCAAATAATGTCAAAAGAGCTATCAATCAGTTTCAAAGAGAAAACAAGCAGGACATGGCAAGACTTGCTATGCAGTTGGCCAGCAAAATAGCGGCAAACAAAAACTATCTGATGAAACAAGACTTGATCGATAAAGCATCCACTTCAACAGGTATTTTAGGATCTATGCTTAATATCGTCAGGTAATTTTATGAATATCAATGAAATCATATAAGGAGTTAAGAAATGAAAGGGAATATTTTAATTACAGTAGCAATTGCAGGAGCATTGTTTAGTGGTTGTGCATTACCAGAACGGCCATCCGCTATTCCTAAAGTACCGAAGATCCAAAAAGGCGATCTTCAAAAATACAAGGCGATGAACTTTGAAGAGTTTATGGATAGTTTGCCTCTCACTTATCGATTAGACAGAACACGGGAAATACCTATCGGTTGCGGCAATATTACGCCAAAAAATAAGATGATGTGTAATCCCCTTATCACCCCTAGATTAGGAGATTTTTTCAATTCGATCTCACGAGAGCTAGAGAGATATTGTGTAGCAAAAAGTGGATATCTGATTGATAGAAAAAAAGAGATGATCAAAAAGTATCTCGAAAACGGCAAAGTTCAAAAAGCCGCTCAGTTGAAAGCGACTATTGGATGGACGGGAAGATCTTGCAAAATAAATAATCATAATTTTTTCGGGTATGTGAGAAATGGTAATTTCGTTGAAATCTATACGCCAAAATTTTTCAAGCCAGTTTTTGATGTCTTTTCTCCAGATCCATATCTCAAAAATGCTAAAGAAAAATGGAAGCTGAATATAAAGGAATTTCCTAAGTATTTTGAATTATCCGGTGCAAAGATAAAGGAATATACAGATTGGTCTCCATCATTTTATATCGAAGAAGAAAGGGCGTGGAAAGATCCATATTTTTTCGTATCTGACTTTACTAAAAACGTGCCTTTTGCTTCAATTTATCTATTGCCAAGAGATGCACAAATTAAAGCAGATGAGCTTTTGGATCAAGCAAAACCGATCATTAAACAAATCTTGTATAAGAATTATCCAGTTTTTCATAACGTCAAATATGTAGAGTCCTTGAGCGTAAAAATAGACGGTGATGCAGAGATGATGATGCCTTTTAAGGCAAGAACGAAAGACGGTAAAGTTCTGATTTTTAAGGCAAAAGAGTGGGAAGCAACTTATGGCAAAATATTAAGAGCATTGACACCGTTACTCAAAAAGTATCACAATCTTACGACCAATGCTGCCAATACGCCAACCGATACCGAAATGATAAATTACTAGGAGAACATCATGAAAAAGACGATTTTAACGACATTCTTACTATCAACTATGATCATGTTATTTTCTGGGTGCGGTACTACATCGATGCCGTCTCCAGAAGCTCTAAAAAGTACAACGGTTAAAGATTTTATAGAGGGACAAGGGTTTAGTTGGAACAACAAAACAAAGCTCTATGAATTGACCGCAACAAAAAATAGAGAATTAGATAAAAATGGAGATTGGACTCAGAATTTTAAAAAACTTTACGATCGGCGATTTGCTGAGTATTGTAGTTCTCAAGGAGGAAAAATAGATAAACCAGCAACTTGGCAAAATAAAATGTTTCCTATCGGGGTAAACTCCCTTGATGCCAATACAATGATCTATGGCAAGCTGAACGATAATATGAAAAGTTGGACGAAGATATCAAAACTTTGCACTGTTAATGACATACCGATATTTGGATACTCTTTTTCAGCAAAAAATATGGAAATGACACGAGGAGGAGTCACAAGAGATAAATTTAATGCCCAGCAATATAAATATAATGTTTTATACAAAATGGCATGGGATAGCGGTGTAGATGCAAATATTTGGTGGAATATCGAAGCATTTGCGGTGATAATCAATCGAAAAGATTATGAGGATGCTAAACTTTTTATTTCGTCGTACTTAACGCACAATAATTTTGATCAAAATAAAAAGACATTACATCCTCAAATCCAAGAAAAAGAGTATTCGACACAAAGTGGATTTAGAAGATTTTAATAGGGAGCTTAGTCTCCCTCTCTATTCAAAACGAAGTAATTTAATACTTGCAAAATCAAAAAACGAAGTAATTTAATACCCCTCTTGCTCGATTGGGATAAAAGTGTTCAAAATTGCGTAAAAACATAAATTCCCCTATCATTTAGCCTTTTTTGTTCTAATATTTAGTGTTATCCGCATCAAAAAATGTGCTTGCTCCCCACAAAACGAAGTAATTTAATACTGCCATAATATGAAAAACGAAGTAATTTAATACCCTAACCCAACACCATTAAAACTTTCTTCGATTATGAATATAGATGAACAAAACAAAATATAAGGAGTTTACAATGTTCAAAAAGTTGATTTTATCGGGAGCAGTTGCAAGTCTTGTAGCAACTGGAGCAATGGCAAAAGACTACACAAGAGATATTTTTGCCTCAGTCGGTTCGCAGAGCAGCTATGAGTTTGGTCTTGCAATGGAGACTAAAGATAATTTATCTTCTATGTTTAGCTTTAAAAAAATAGCTGATAAAGATCTCTACCAAGGAGCTCTTTATTCAACACATAGAGACAATGCTCTCTATTGGGGCTTAGGTGTCGGTGTAACGTATTCTAAAATCCCAACAATTACACATTCCCAAACAGCCACAAAACCTACGATAAACGGCACGGTGACAACTAAATTACCTATGTTTAGCAATACAAAGCTAGAGGCGTATCTTGCTGATAGCAACAACTATGGTGCTTCTATGGAGTTCAATGTTTGGACTGGCAAAGCGTTATTAGATAACACGGAATTTGGTGGAGGTGATGACACTGGCATAGTGCCATTTTTAACAATCGGAGTTGGAATCGATAAGATCCAAGGCAAAACTGAAAAATCAGTTTTTGTAAAACTACACTATTTATTCTAGGGAGTGTGTAAAATGAAATGGTTATTTGCAGTAGCAGCTTTTGTGGTTACATTAATTATAGTCGGTGACAATCAAATCTCTTTTCAACAATCAAAAGAAGATTTTAAAACAGGCTATCAAAGTGCTCAAAAAGATTTCAACAATGCAGTTGATGGCTTTTATAAAGCAGATGTAAACTCAAAAGCAAGGCCTAAAAAGATGTCTAGCAACAATGATAAAAACAGTACAATTGCAAAAGCTGATACAAAGATAATAGCTCAAAAACAAGTAAATAAGGGAGAGAAAGTCTATAAGGACAATTTTGATCGTTCTTTTGAAGAGTTTGATAAAGATTTCGATAAAAAGTGGAAAAACTTTTAAGACAGCAGTATTAAATTACTTCGCCAATCCTTTTATAGGGTTGGCTCTTCTTTTTTGTCTGGATGCCAAGGGCTAAATTTTGAGATTCCGTTCTCATATCGATATTTTGCAATCGCTAAGAGGACAGCAACAAGTGTAAAAGTTCCGGCAACTAAATTAAAAATCATAGAATACTCCTATTTTAAAAATACTCTTCAAGAGAGTCTCTAAAAGGCTTCCAGTATGTTGCAAGCAACGAAGCAACAATCGCGATCAATACACCTAACGCTGCATGATACCAATTGTGAACCAATGCAAAAAGAAATAGTGAGATCATCAGTAATAAAAACGGCATTTGGCTCTCCCTTCTCTTTATTTCGATCCATTATACCAAAATCAGGCTTCAACATTGAAAAACGAAGTAATTTAATACCCTACCCCATATTAAACAAAGAGGATATTACTTTCACAATTATAGCCCTTTACCATTTCATTCCGATTGTGTCATACATTTCAAAGAAGTGTTCGGTTTCTTTATATCGTTTTGTATTTTCATTATTAAAATTTCCCTCAACTTTGTTAAACAATGCCAAAACCAAAGGCAACCAAAGAATGATTTTAGCAAATTCATTGTTTCTTATCTCGGTTGCAAATTTAATCATACTAGCCCAATCTGTGATAAGTGCATAACCGCCAAATACGACAAGCACAATCAATGCAAGTAGTATATAGTTGAGGATAGCTTTTATCAAAACGAGTAAAAGATAATTTTTAATAAGTGTCATCATTTCAAGCTCCCTATTTTACATTGTTTGCTCTAAAAACGAAGTAATTTAATACCCTACTCTTTTCTGCTCTAATATTGTACCAAAAATCGGCTTTTTCAATCTGAAACGAAGTAATTTAATACCTCTAAGCCATCTTTTTTGTGTTGTAAAACGAAGTAATTTAATACCCCATCTGCTTGATTATGAATATAGATATAAAACATTTTAAATTATAAAAAGGAGAAACAATGCAAGCACATGAAAAAGTAAAACTTATTCGAGAAACTCTTAAATTATCTCAAGAAAAATTCGCAGAGAAAATCGGCATAAAGCAAAGAACTCTGTCTTACATTGAAAATGACACTTACAATATTACATATCAATTTCTAAGAAATTTAATTCAAATATATAACGTAAATATTGATTGGTTCTTTAATGATCGAGGGGCGATGTTTGAAGCATCTAACTAAGGCTTTTCTCTTTTTACCCATTTTTCTTTTTGCAGAGCCAAAAGTTTTAGATCTATTTGTTGGAACTGAACAAATAGGTACTTTTTTATTTACTCAGGATAACGGCAAGTATATAGCTGATGATAATATTACCTTTGGCAAATGCTCGTCTAAAAACTTATCAGATCTAGGAGTGTATCAAGAAAGTGATGAAAAGCTATTTTTAAAGCCTAAAAGAAAATGTTTATCAAAAGAAGTACTATCTTTTAGGCAACAAAAAAAGAAATACTTTAAAGATAGCACATCCGCTTTTTTAAATTACTCTATTGCACAAAGAGATACTGGTGTAAGTGCAACTCTGGGAAGTGGAGTTTTTGCTTATAATACTTTATTCTACACTCAAGGAACATTGTCGGATAAGCAAGAAAATAAACTCGAAAACTACTTCATCTTAAAAGAATTTGAGAAAAAAAAACTCAAGCTTGGAAGTGTCTATGCTGTATCTGGAAGCTATCTTACTGCTGGATATGCTCTTGAGGGAGTTCAAATCTCTCCAAATAAAGCGATGGTTCAAAATGGAAAAACTTTTGATTATCAGTTAGTGATCAATGATCAATCAACGGTAGAAATCTACAACAATGATCAAATAATCCAAAAGCTTACCTTAAATGCAGGTATCTACAACTTAAGAGATTTACCAATAAGCCATTTTTCAAACAACATAAAAATAGTTGTGACTGATAGTTTTGGGAATGCAAGAGAGATAGACGTTCCTTTTCTTTACAACCAAAATATACTTGCAAAAGATAGCATCGATTATGATTTTGCCATCGGTAAAGACGAAAAGCAAAAAATGCAATACAGTGGGTTTTATAGAAAGGGAATTACAGACAATTTAACGGTTGGGTTTGCTTTTGATACTAACAGAACTGCACTTACGGCCGATTATCTCTCTACTCTTGGTAAACTCGGATTACAAATCGATAATAAAAAAAATGCAGCAATAGATTACAGTTATTCATCTGAAAACTATTACATCGGTGCAATGCAGATACTAAAAGACAAAAAAAGTGATTTTAGGATCAACGCTGGAGTATCTGGAGGGTTTGGTAATATCTCTCTTCAATTTCACACAAATGCTCAGACTCTCTTTGGGGTAAGTTACTCTAAAATGCTTTGGAAAAATCTCAATCTCTCAATCAATGCAAATTTTAACAATACAGATCATACTTATAATATAGGTGCAAGGTTTGTTTGGAATTTTGATATTGGGAGTAGAAGAACCACTCTTACCTATGCAAACACCAGCAAAGATGATGGACAAAGCAAATACATAGCTACATCGATGCCAATTGAGGATGAGCATAAAGGTTTTGGATATGAAGCCAGTTATTCAAAACAAACCAGTGATTTAGGCTATACGAGCGATACATACAAAGCATCATTAAAAGCAAAATATCAAAATAACTTTTGGTTTAATGCTCAAAAAATCAGCGATCAGACAACTTGGGATCTTGGTATAAGCGGTTCTATCGGTTGCGTAGTTGCAGAGGGCATTAATTGTGGCTTTGGTGATGTCATCTATCCAGCAAGCTCTTATTTGTTAGAGGATAAGGAATTAAAGAGAATACCGTCTTACTGGACTACCGATGTGAAGAATAAATTTACAAGCACGCCAGTAACTCTAAAAAGTGGCCAAGGTTATTGGTTAGATCCATCTCTTTATAAAACGATTACTGGAACCATCAAAGTAAACGGCAAGCCATACAATGAAAAAACTTTTAAAGTCGGAGATAAAGAATATTTTACTGGCTTTGACGGTGAGTTCTGGATCGATGGTTTTATAGGAAAATATGAGGATTTTATCCCTCAAATACCAAATACAAGTTGCAAAGTTAATTTTATGAATAAGGGTAAAGAACCCAATGAGGTTCAAATCAACTGTCAGGAGAAAAGAAAATGAAGAAAATAGTTTTAGTGTCACTACTATCAAGTATAGCAGCTTTTGCATTGCAGGTGCATCCAATCCCAGTAGAAATTCAATACGGCAAGAAGTACAAAGAGTTTACCATAGCTGATGATAACGGTAAATATCAAGCTTACATCAAAAAATGGACTCAGGATACAAAAGGAGAGGAAGTGTTGGAGAATACTAATGAAGTTGTTGTATATCCGAGAATCTTACAAGCTCCAAAAAAGATAAAAGTGTATAACAAACGAAGTAATTTAATACCCCAAGAAAAATCTTATAGGCTTATCTTAAGAGAGCTGAATATCAATAAGTTTGAAGGGCAAACAAGAGTATTAAAGACTCTATCTATTCCCGTTTTTATCCTGCCGAAATTTCAAAAACCAAAACTTGAATTGAGCTGCAAAGGTCATGCACTTCAAATAAAAAATAGTGGGAATATGCACTATAAAATCTTATCTATCACAGATAAGAAGATGAATGAGTATGTTTTACCAAACCACATTAAGGAGGTGGACAATGTAAGAGCAAGCGGAACGATTGAAACAAATCACGGGAATTATGCTTATAGGTGCGAAAGCAAATAAATCTAGACTTTAGGAGGAACAATGAAAAAGGTTTTATGTCTTATGATGCTCTTCTTTGGAGCAATAAGTTTAGTAGCTGGAACGACTGGTGGAACTGTAACGGTAAACGGTACAGCCGAACAAACTTGTAGCATTACAAACAGTCCAGCTCTCACACTCGATTTTAGCGGTGTTAGCGATGCAACTGCAAACTTCAATGTAGATATTATCTGTAATAGTGGTCTAAATTGGACAGCAACAATTGATGGCGGAGGAAATCCAAACGGTGAATTAAGAAGAGCTGCCAGTGGAACAGATTATATTACTTATAGACTTTACAGTGATGCAGGTATGACCACGGAGCTTGGAGCGACGACAGCAAATACAATTACTGGAACGGCGACTGGATCAACCGATACAATTAATGTATATGCAAAAGTTGCGATGGCAGATAATAACCCATTGCCGCCAGCTGGAACATACAGCGATACTTTAAATGTAACAATTTCATGGTAAGGAGGTGCAGATGAAAAAAAGTATTTTAACAGCTATATTAATGGCTTGTTTGACAACAGTATCGTTTGCTGGTTCTACAAGTACAACTGTTCCAGTAACAATTACTTATACTGGAGGTTGCAATATTGCAAACTTGAGTACCACACTTGATCTTGGAACTGTTCCAACGGTTATGAGCAACACTGGTGAAGTGATGAACCCTTTGACTTTCGATCTGACTTGCTCAAGTGGATTATCATATTCTATAACGACAAACGCAACTCAATATACGATGCAGGCAAATGGTACTGGAAGTACCTACGGGATGAAGTTTTATCAAGACGCATCAAAAACAAATTTGGTAATGTCTAACTCTCCTTGGAACAGAACGGCGACTGGATCAACCGAAACGGTAACACTATATCCTAATGTTTACCCTATAACGGGTTGTAGCCTTGATAGCGGTACTGGAAAATATACTTGTGATGCAGGTACCTTAACCGCTTCGGTAAATCTTATCATATCTTGGTAACTATCGGGGGCAAAGTTGCCCCCAGATAAATTTTGTATCCAATACCACACAATTATGAATATGGATAACAACAATTAATTTACAATAAAGAGGTGGGAATTATGAAGCTAATAGATCTTGTTTTTACTGGAATAGGTTTAATTTGGAAATGTTTTGAATGGTTTTTTACGATGCTATTATATCTAGCGAGTTTTGGAGGCAGAAGATGACAAAGCCAATCCTACCAACTGCTACACAAGAAATTTACGAACTGGTGTTGAAGAAAATAAGTGAGCTTGAAAACGAATGTGAAAGGCTAAAATACGATGTTTCGATGGTCAATAAAAAAAGATTTGTTGATTGGGAATTACACAATTTACATGAAATTAGAAGAGCCCTTGAAAAGCTTTATATAAGCTCTAAATAAAGTATCTTTGGAGCTTAAATTTACTTCAAATATGCTCTAAATAAGCTTTAGATTTACTTCAAATAGAGCTTAAATAAAGTATCTTTGAAGCTTAGATTTACTTCAAATAAGCTTTATTTAAAGTAAATTTGAAGTGTTTAAATACTGTGCAAGTAGTGATGAATTATGAATATAGATAAGAAAGAAAATGGAGGAATAAAATGAGTAAAGTAAGTATATTGGATCTGTACAGACAAGAGATCGAGGAATTTGTAAAAACTGGTGCGAGCTTGAGAAGCATTTGGAAAATACTAAGTCACAAGATGCCAAATAATGTACAAATTACATATAATGGGTTTTATCGCTACTGTAAACGCAAAGGGCTAAAATAGCCCTTATTTCATTGTTATTTGATCAATAAAACCTAGATATTGTCTTATTTGATCCAGTGATCGATTTGTGTCCTCAATTAAAATTCTACACTCATCCTCATTCATATTTTCAATTATTGAAACAAGTTTTTTAATATCCCATGGTGTAATTCCAATGTGTTCAAATTCTAAAAGCTTTAAATTTTGAATTTTATCAATTAAATAACTTTTCGCATCATCAATCTCAGTATTTTCATCTTTTGAAATGTGCTTAAAGATTTTATACGTAACAACGATAAGTCTCTGTGTAAGTGGAAAAATAATATCTGTTAGCTTTCCCCAGAAACCATCTTTTTTATTGAAGATTTTTTGCAGCAACTTATTGAGTGTAAATTTTTTAAGATAATCAGCAACTTCATTTTCATTTGCCGCCACGGCATTAGCCTCTTGAAGAGCAATCATCGAGGGTGAATTTTCTAAAGAAGGAGCTGCAAGACTAGAGTTAAATAATTCGTTTAAATCAATTTTCTCTGTTTTTGCAAAATCAATTATGACCTGGTAGTTGGGGGAATCCCTTACTACCCAGTTTTTGAGAGTATTATAATTGACTCCTATTTTATCCGCAACTTCTTTATCTTTTGAAAAATTATATTTTTTTTTAATGTATTCAAATATTAATTCAGCTGAGTTCATAACGTTCCTTTTGAATTTGTTTAAAATATACACAGAATGATACCAAAAAAATATAAAATATAAAAATAGTGAAAAATTCATCAAAATATTGACACAAAAGGTTGATTTTGATATAATAACTTTTGAAATTGAATAAATAAAATAGCAAAAACTTCAATTTGTGTTGCACCCGATTTGATTTGGTCGTCGCTCGGGTGCTCTTAACCGTGTCGGGCTAAGAGTGTAATTATAGCGAAATACTACTTTACTCTCTCTAGCCTTATTTTTTTAGAAAAATAAGGAGAAAAAATGAAAGCAAAAGAGCTATATTCTTCGTTGTTTGCAGCGAAATGGACAGATCCAATTACGTTTTTGCAAGATGTTGCGATGCGAGAAGAGCACCAGTTTTGGGGCGCTGGAGGGGCTGGCAGAGAGTTCGCAAGAGAAATTCTTAAAATTGATAAAAGTTGGGAGTGGCTGGCGTTTCGGATCGACGATTTCGCCTGCTTGATCGAAGCTAAAATGCGAGCGAAAATCAAAAAATGGATATTTCGCGCGATGCTGGATTGCGGCGGCTTGGCGAAGAAATTGTGCGACACAGAGCAAGCGGCGAAATGGCTGCTTGATCGTTACGTAGCAGAACTAAAAAATCTTTTCGATCCGAGATACAAAAATTATATCGATATAAATTTAGTTCAAATCGAAGAATACTTCGACGGCAGGACAAGTTGCAAAAGACTACCCTGCAAATCGACAATCGACTTGCAAAAAATTGAAGAAAAAAAAGTTGAAATAGCGCACGAATGCAAGTATACGCAGCCATCTCTTTTTAATTTTGTTGCATAGAAGGTAAAGAAAAATGAATAAAATAATAATCGAAATCGAAAAAAAGGTACAACAAAAAGAGGCAATAAAGCAACAAATAAATCAACTCGAAAAATTGAAAATTAGCGGATATATAAATTTCGAGGAGCTAGAAGCAATAGACATCGAAATTGAAAAATTAAAACAAAATCTCGACATAAAAGAAAAAAAATCTTTCGATGAAATAGAAAAATTTCTTGATAAATTTGATCTTGATCCAGTTAAAGTCAAAAATGCAAAATTTGATTATTTATACCCAAATATGATCGTCGAAAATGAAATTACGATGATTGCCGCAAAACCAGAATCGGGCAAAAGCTTGACAGCGATAGGCATTGCAAATTATGTTGCAAAAAACGGGAAGAGAATAGTTTATTTCGACGGCGACAACGGCATAACAACGATTAAAGAAAGAGAAATTGACTCGGTAAAAATAAAATTTGGAAAAAAGTTTAGATACTTCCACGAGTCTAATGCTAAAAAATCAGAAATGCTTTCGATTGTATCAACTCTCTACGAAACAGATCTATCTAACACCTTTATCGTCTTTGACTCTATAAAAAACTTTGTTAAAGGTGATCGAGACAAAAATCGTGACGTATCAGAGACCATGAATATGTTAAAAAGCCTACGGCGGCAAGGTGCAACTGTACTATTTCTGCATCACACCAACAAACCTCAGAAAGATTTGGCGGAACTTACATACGCAGGTTCTAGTGCTTGGGAAGAGGATACTTCAAATGCATTTATACTTAAAAAAAATGATTTTAGGAGAACTTTTATTTTCACTCCTATCAAAAAAAGAGTCGGCGAGCTGACAGAAATTGCATTTACATACAATCAAGATACCCACACCATCAACAAAGTAGATCTCAGCTGGGCAAAAGAAACGGAAGAACACGAAGAAATCAAAGCCGAGATTATTGATTTTCTAAAAAATCAAAACGAAAAACCAACTTACAGCCAGATAATTAAGCATCTTATCGACCAAGGGTATGTAAATAAAGATAAAAATAATACAGTTGTCCAAACTGGTAAAGACAAGCTCTGGAGAGCCACAAAAATCCCAGAAAAAAACAATAGAGATGTTTACGAACTTATTAAAGAACCTAAAGTCGAAATAGTCTATAAAAATAACTCTCGGATAGGTCAGATAAGTCCTTTTTCTTCGGATAAGTCCAAATTTAGGGGTATTGAGGAAAGAGAATACTTGTCGGATAGGTCGTTTAGTTATTCGGATAAGTCTTATAACAATATTGATATACCAATAATCTAGGAGAAGAAATGGAAAAAAAATACATACAAGAGAAAAATTTACCGCTTGTTTTTGATCTCTCTGTCGATTTTTTTAGAAAAAGAAAAGAAATTGATTTTTTTAAAGGCATACATTACTTCCCTGCTCCAAGCAGTTCAGCAACTAAAAAAGCTGTAATTTGGAACATTGAAGCGACCGAAAATTGGTTTATTGGTAACGAAGTTGAACCCGAAGTGCTAGAACTTCTAAATCGAAAGTAAAAAAATGGTAGCATTATGTCGTTAATTGTATCTGCTAAATCTCCTTTAAATTCACAAAAGGAGATAAATGTGGAAGATATGCAGGCGATTATTTTAAATCGCTCAAATCGAAAATTCTGGTATATACGTTATACTGTGTTCTTTAAAAATCAAGAATCGAAAACTATCGAAGAAAGTACAAAAGTCCTAAAAACCGAAAAAACTCAAAAGTTTATGGAGCAAAAATATCTACCAGTTTGGCTCGCAAGGAAAAAAGAAGAAATGCAACTTAGTGCCAAAAAAAGTGAGAATTTTGGATACTACTGTTCTATTTTTCTTAGCAATTATAAGCAAAACTACGATTATCAGAATGCTGAATATCGTGCTAATCGTATCTTATTACAATTTGGACATGTTAATATCAAAAAGATTACAAAACTTGATATTAAACTTTGGCTCAACAGCCTAACTCATTCACAAACAGGTGCAGATCTCAGTAAAAATTCTAAGCTAAAATATTTGAGAATTTTACACGGGATTTTTGAAGTCGCCGCAGATGATGGAGTAGTAAAAAACTTCACATATGAAATAAAACTTGATGCAAAAAAAGATAGAAATACCGATGCTATCAAGCCCTTTGAAAAAAATGAAGTTTTACGGCTTTTATCTGCAAGCCGAGACCAACAAAAATATGGAGATTTACTTCATTACTATTTAGGGATTGCCATCAATCAGGGAATGAGTCCAGCGGAGATTTTAGCTTTGCAACTTAGAGACATTGATTTTGTAAACCAAACTATTAGTATCCAACGCAACATAACAAAGGGTAAAGTCAAGGAAACAAAAACAAAATACCGAGACAGAGTAATTCCAATTTTTGATGCTACTCTACCATATTTTGAAGAACTTGTAAGACAAGCTTACTCGAAAAAATCTCTTTGGTTGTTTTCGAATTTAGACGGCTCGCATCTCGCCGACATCAAAGATATTAGAGGAGATAGGCTCATCGTCAAAAATGGAAAAGCTATAAAAAACAATACAAAATGGTATAAGCTACTTTCTGATCTAGGTATCGAGTATCGGGATCTCAAAAATTGTCGCCATACCTTTGCAGTGAGTGCGATTGAGTCAAAAGCCTTTACAATGCAGGAAATCGCCAACATTCTGGGGCATAGTGACCTACAAATGTTAATCAAACATTATGCCAAATATGTTGAAAATAAAGCGATCAATGCAGATAGGAAAATTAATCTTTTTGGTGACACTTTAGGTGACACTTTTAAAAAAGTTGATTTTAGTTAGCTTTAGAAGTCCGTATTTTAGGGGTTTGAGTGGTGTCAAGAGGGAGACTTGAACTCCCGACCTCCGGCTTATGAGACCAGCGCTCTAACCAGCTGAGCTACCTTGACACTTTAAGGACGACATTATATCCCTTGAAAACTTACAAATTGGTTAATTTAGCAGTTTTAGGATATTTTTAAACGGCTCGATCAGCTCTTTAGGTGCATTTTTCTCTATCGCCTTTTCTATTTTGTCTTGTATATAATGAGAAGACTGCACATTTACCTTTGGCTTGTGTATGTCTCCTGTTATATCTCCACTTAGATCTTTATCTTTTATCTTTAACGTAAATGTCGAATTTATATCTTTATTGTTTAGATTTATATAACCTTTTGGTATCTTAAGATAACTATCATTACTGTCCATATTAAGTGTAAAATTGACATCATCATTTTTAACCGTACCGTTTAAGTCAGTATTTGCAAATACTTGTTTTGTCAAATCAAAACCACTTAGTAAAAGAATCAAGTCACTTGATTCGCCTTTCTTAAATCTTCCATCTTTTGCAAAGGCGTTGAATCTTCCACTTTTTGATGCTATATCATATGAGATATTTGAATCTATACTTGAGTCAAATATCTCAGGTAAAAATGCTGCATGACTTAAACGCAAAGCAGATAGGTTTTTGACCTTTACGTCCAGACTGCCGTCTTTATATGTAAAAGAACTATTTGAGTCTAAAAATTTACTAGAGCCTGTGATATCTACATTGTTGTCTACCCCTGTAAAATTGCCATCTACATCCAACTGACCTCTAAGTTTGGTATTTGTTACAAATTGCATATTCTCAAGCTTGTCTATAGATAAGTTATAATCTCCACTAGTAAGTTGTGTCTTTGTGTCATACGTAACATTTGGTACTTTTAAACGTAATAAACTAGAAAAGAAATCAACATTGTTAGTGATATTTTCATCTTTTTTAGTGCTATTTACATGAAGGGAAAAGCTCGTATTTTGTGGAAAACCATCACCAAAGATATCTTTCATGTTTTTTGCCAAAAATTTTCCATCATGAACTCTGATATCAGCTTTATACACTAGATTAGTAAGATCACTAATCTCAACATCACCGTCCATCAAAGCATTTGCATATCTCTTGGTATTCAGCATATCAAATACTTGCTGTGTCTTGAGTCCCAGGAAATGAAGCTCTGCCGTATTGTTAAATACAGATAAGTTGATATCTCCACCAAATTTTTTGCTCTCAGCTTTTAGGAGCACATTTTGATCTTTTATATTCAAATTTCCTGCTACTTCTATACCGCCATTTAGTTGTTGACCTATTGTGTAGCGAAAAATATCTAAGCTTGGCAGGAGAAGATCATAATCAAGAGATAGGTTTTTATTTTTTATGTCATATTCGCTCTTTTTAAACTTGATCTGTCCAGTATTTGAAAAAATACTTCCGGCACTATACACTATGCCGTCTTTTATCTTTGAGTTGATAACACCCTTATAGCTTATGGTATCTTCTAGAGTAAGTCCAAAGTTTTTCTCAATCACTTGGTTATTTAGTATCCCAAAGTAGATAACATTTTTTATAGTCCCATCAAAATTTGCACCATCTACCGATGTTAGATCCGCCTCTATGTTAAAAACCCCTTGAGAATATATTGGTTTGTTGAAAAATGCTAAAACATCTTCTATCTTCAGATTTTTTGCATTGATCTCTAGTTTTCTTACTTTCTTGTTCTTGATTGAAACAAGAAACTGCATATTTGAGTTAAATGCAATTCCTTTTCCATTTATGCTATATTCTTTCATATCTCCGTTGATATTTCCATTTAAAAGCATATGATTTTTGATAGTTACGTAAGGAGTCTTTAGATTTAGCGCATCAATTTTATATGTAAGGTTGAAATTTTGTTTAAATATGTCTATTTCACCGTTTAAGACAAGAGTAGAGTTTTTATCCACTACGATCTCAAAATCTATAAAGTCAGGTTTAAGTGTCATAGACTCAATACTAACATTATGATCTATCTTTTTTTCTATAACTTTTTTTACATATGGTTTTAAGAGATTATTTCCACTACTTGTAAATAGTAATAAATATACTAAAGAGCCTAAAAATGTTATAAATAATAGTATTGAGACAAATATTCGCACGCATTTTCCTTATAAATATTTTATTAAAATACTTTAGCCGATGAGACTAAAGTATACTGTTTTATTTCATAAAATTGCTTGACATTTTAGCATATTTTTAGTAAAATTCTGTCACTCAAATAAATAGAGTGCTAAAAAATTTGCTAAAAGGATAAACAATGACTTTTAAACCATTAGGAGAAAGAGTTCTTCTTCAAAGAATTGAAGAACCAAAAAAAACTGCAACAGGTATAATTATACCCGATAATGCAAAAGAAAAACCTTTAAGCGCAGAGGTGATTTCTATAAGTAAAGAAATCGAAGAAGAAGGCATTATCAATGTAGGTGACAAGGTTATCTTTTCCAAATATGCAGGCACAGAACTAAGCTTGGATGGCAAAGATTATTTAGTGATGAACAAAGACGATATTTTAGGTATTTTATAAATAAACAACTAAGGAATTAACATGGCAAAAGAAATACATTACTCAGACAAAGCGAGAAATGCCCTTTACGAAGGCGTTAGAAAATTAAATGATGCAGTAAAAGTTACAATGGGACCAAGAGGTAGAAACGTTCTTTTACAAAAGAGCTTTGGAGCTCCAAATATAACAAAAGACGGTGTTTCTGTTGCAAAAGAGATCGAATTAGCAGATACAATGGAAAACATGGGTGCTCAGCTAGTAAAAGAAGTTTCTTCAAAAACTGCTGATGAAGCAGGTGATGGTACTACTACGGCTACTATCTTAGCTCATGCAATATTTAAAGAAGGCTTGAGAAACATCACAGCCGGTGCTAATCCTATAGAAGTCAAAAGAGGTATGGATAAAGCAAGCGAAGCGATAATGGCAGAGCTTAAAAAGATAGCAAAAGCAGTAAAAAATAAAACTGAAATAGCACAAGTTGCAACAATTTCAGCAAATTCTGATTCAGTTATAGGTGAGCTTATTGCAGAAGCTATGGATAAAGTAGGTAAAGACGGTGTTATCACTGTAGAAGAAGCAAAAGGTATCAATGACGAGTTAGATGTTGTTGAAGGTATGCAGTTCGATAGAGGTTATTTATCTCCTTATTTTGCAACTGATACAGAAAAGATGGAAACAAAACTAGATAATCCATATATTTTATTGTACGATAAAAAAGTTTCTAATCTAAAAGACTTGCTTCCGATCTTAGAGCACGTTCAAAAAAGCGGAAAACCTCTTTTGATCATAGCTGAAGATATCGAAGGAGAAGCTCTAGCTACTTTAGTTGTAAATAAACTAAGAGGCGTGCTTAACATAGCAGCAGTAAAAGCACCTGGTTTTGGCGATAGAAGAAAAGCGATGCTAGAAGATATCGCAATTCTTACAGGCGGTGAAGTTATCAGTGAAGAGTTAGGTAGAAACTTAGAAAGTGCTACGATGGAAGATCTTGGTGAAGCATCATCTATAGTCATCGACAAAGACAACACTGTCATCGTAAACGGAGCAGGTGAAAAAGCTAAGATTGACGCCAGAGTGGCTCAAATCAAAGCTCAAATCGCTGAAACATCAAGTGACTATGATAAAGAAAAACTACAAGAGAGACTTGCAAAATTAAGCGGTGGTGTGGCTGTTATCAAAGTTGGCGCTGCAACTGAAACTGAAATGAAAGAGAAAAAAGACAGAGTTGATGATGCACTAAGTGCTACAAAAGCTGCTGTTGAAGAAGGAATCGTTGTTGGCGGCGGTGTTGCTCTTATAATGGCAAACTCAAAAGTTGATCTAAAACTAAAAGGTGACGAAGCTATAGGTGCGAGTATTGTAAGCCGCGCTATCAAAGCTCCACTAAGACAAATCTCTGAAAATGCAGGATTTGACTCAGGTGTTGTAGTTAACAAGATCGAAGAAAGTAAAATTCCAAATGTCGGCTTTAACGCAGCAACAGGAGAATATGTAGATATGTTCAAAGCTGGAATCGTTGATCCTGTTAAAGTTGAAAGAATAGCACTTAAAAATGCAGTATCAGTTGCTAGTTTACTTCTAACGACAGAAGCAACAGTTACAGACGTAAAAGAAGAAAAATCTGCCGGCGGCGGTATGCCTGATATGAGTGGCATGGGCGGTATGGGAGGCATGGGCGGCATGATGTAAATCATCCACCCAAACGCTATATCCAAAAAACCTGCATTTATATTTGGGATGCAGGTTTCTAAAAAATCCTTTTTTTGATATAATTTCATAAAAAAGGAGTATGCGTTGAATTTATCACATTTTATCGCTTTTGCTCCATTTTTTAGCTCGCATCATATCCAAAAATTAGCACGGATCATCCTAAGATACATCAAACCTTGTCACTGCAATTGTATCTTTAGATTAAAAATCAGACTGATATTGCTTTTAAATATCTTTATCCCAAGATGTCCTTACTACTGTACCTACTTCGCTTTTAGGCGAACCGGCGTGCATCCTCCTTTTTCCTATTAATATTTTATAACCCCTTTTCACAGCCATCAACAGGCACAATATTATAAAAATAAAATAGGAATAACTATGTCAAAAAATTATGTAATCGGTTTTCCAAGAATTGGAGAACAAAGAGAATTAAAAAAAGTATTGGAGCGTTTTTGGGACAAAAAAGCCCCATTTCATGAAGTCGAAAAAGTTGCAAAAGAACTCAGAAAAAGGCACTGGGAGTACCAAAAAAACGCTAATATCGAGTATATCAGCTCAAATGACTTTTCACTTTATGACAATATGTTAGATACGATTGTCATGATAAATGCCATCCCAAAAAGATTTCAAGACCTCACAAAGGAGACATTGTACTTTACAATGGCACGAGGCGATGAAAACCGTGTGGCAATGGAGATGACCAAATGGTTCAATACCAACTATCACTACATCGTACCGGAATTATCACAGGAAGATCACTATAAAGCCAACGCTTCAAAGATCCTAAACGAATACATTGAAGCCAAAGAACTTGGAATAACAACAAAAATCAATCTCATAGGTCCATTGACATTTTTGGGATTATCCAAGAGGACGGACGGCAAAGATCCTTATGAATTTTTAGGAAGTATTTTACCGATCTACCAAGAGGTGATCTCGCAAATTAGCACCCTGGGTGATGAAATAACCGTGCAAATCGATGAGCCGATCTTTGTCAAAGATTTGGAGCCAAAAGTTCTCAGCCTCATCAAACCCACCTATGAGAAACTTTCTCAAATTGCCTCCAACGTGAAACTGATCGTGACAAGCTACTTTGAGCATTCAAACGAGGCTACCAAAATCTTGGTCAATTCTCCAATTTGGGGTTTGGGACTTGATTTTGTGCATGGAGCAAAAAATCTAGAAACACTCGATCTCATCGCCAAAAATGGAAAGAACCTCATAGCAGGCGTGATCGATGGGAGAAATATCTGGAAAAATGATTTTCAAAATACCCTTGATTTACTAGGAAAGATCACACAGACTATTCAACAAGACCATCTCATCATCGGCTCTTCATGTTCACTTTTACATGTACCTTTTACACTAAGATATGAAGAAAATATGAATCCGGAAATCAAAAACTGGCTCAGTTTTGCAGTTGAAAAATTGGATGAAATTTCTACGATTTCAAGACTATTTTTTGAAGATTATCCCAAGAATAAAAGTGATTTGAGTGATGCTTTGAGAGAAAACACCGAGGCAAATCGAAGCAGACGAACATCCAAACTCATACATGATGACAATGTCAAACAAAAAGTGGCAAATCTTCAAAAATTTCAAAGAGATGGAGATTTTCATGAGAGGATCAAAATCCAAAGAGCCCTCTTGAAATATGGAGATTTGACCACGACGACCATCGGCTCGTTTCCTCAAACCCAAGAGATAAGAGCAGCCAGAAGCAAGTACAAAAACCACCTCATCTCAAAAAAAGGTTATGAATCTTACATAAAACATTACATTGATGAGTGCATTGCATTTCAAGAAAAAATAGATTTGGATGTTTTGGTACACGGCGAACCGGAGCGAAACGACATGGTCGAGTATTTTGGAGAGCAGTTGCAAGGTTACGGCTTCACTCAAAACGGCTGGGTACAGAGCTATGGCAGCAGATGTGTCAAACCCCCTTTCATATACGGTGACATCAGCAGACCGCAACCCATGAGCGTACAATGGATCACTTATGCACAAAGCAAAACAAAGAAGATCGTCAAAGGCATGCTAACCGGTCCTATCACCATTCTCAACTGGTCGTTTGTGAGAGATGACAAACCGCGACATGAAGTAGCACAAGAGATTGCCATCGCGATCAGTGACGAGGTGGACGACTTGCAAAATGCCGGTATCAAGATCATCCAAATCGATGAAGCCGCTTTTAAAGAGGGTTATCCTCTGAGGGCAAGCCATATAAAAGAATATGAAAAATGGGCAGTGGCAAACTTCAAACTTTGCGCCTCTAGGGCTCGAAAAGAGACTCAAATCCACACGCACATGTGCTATAGCGAGTTTAATGACATCATCAAAACCATAGAAGCGATGGATGCGGATGTGATTACCATAGAAACCGCACGAAGCGGCAATGAACTCTTAAAGATCTTTAAAAAAGTCGGCTACAAACAAGAGATAGGCCCCGGAGTTTACGATATCCACTCTCCTAGAGTTCCAAGTATCGAAGAGATAGCAAAACAAATCAGGCGACTGTTAGAAGTACTACCAAAAGAGCAGTTATGGATCAATCCTGATTGCGGATTGAAGACCAGAGGTTGGAAGGAAGTCAAACAGAGTTTAGAGAACATGGTGGAAGCCGTGAAAATCGTTAAGATGTCTTTATAAAAAATTGAGATTCCAGGCCTAAAAAACCTGGAATCTTTTGTTGGATCGTCACATTTATTTATTGATTATGTAATTATCCACAACCCACTCAGAAAACGGCATCGAAGAGGTAAATGCAGGAGAGACGGCATTGAGTACATGAACACTCACCCCATCGCCCTCGACTACAAAATCCTGAACCAATTCTAACGTCGTCGTATCGAGTAATTGTGCACGGATTCCAGGTGTACTCCAGGTATCGAATCCACTGAGATCCAGTGGTTTTGTAAGGCCTTTTGCAAGACCTAAAAGATGCGATTTGAAGTATTTTTTTACTTCACTTATGGCAAGTTCTCTGAATCCAAAAGCATTGGTAAGGAAAAGTTTCGCTTCATAGAACAATATCTGAAACAACTCGAAGATATTGAAATTGTCAAATCCTTTATAATTTTCTCTCCAAAAAGCAGGTATCGCAGTAGGACCTATTTTACTGGCATTTTCGACTGCATAAGTGTAATGCACTCCCAAAAATGGATTGGCGAGATTGGGAACCGGATAGACATTGGTTGTCAAACCGCAGACGTTCTTTTTGTCTTTGAGATAAATCCCCTTGAACGGGATTATGACATACTTGTGAGCGAAGCCAAAGTCTTTGGCTATCTTATCGGCGTACAATCCCGCGCAATTGATGAGTTTTCTAAATCTTAAAATTTTTTGACTTGTTTGTATCTCATATTTATCTGTTCGCTTTACATAAGCTGTATTTGTTAGGATGTCAACTCCCAGTTCTTGGATATATTTTCTAAATTCCAATGTGACTTCTTTTGGATCGATCGTTGCCGTAGTCGGTGAAAAAAGAGCTTTCTGATGCGTTTTGATCAATGGAAATTTTTCTTCTAGCTCATCAAGGCTCATCCATTCAAGAGAAACCCCATTTATATCCCCTCTTCTTTTTAACTCTTCCAATCCTTTGACCTCATCATCATTTTGAGCAACAACGACTTTGGCACATTTATTGATACGAAGTCCTCTCTCCTCACAAAATTGTTGCAATCTTGCATTGCCTTCTTTTGTAAATTTTGCTTTCAGAGAATCAGCACTATAGTAAAAACCGGCATGCAAAACACCGCTATTTCTACCGCTGCTGTGCATACCTACATCTTCTTCTTTTTCAATAATGGCAATAGAGGCACTGCTTTGTTTGATTTTCAGTGCCCTTGCTATATTTAATCCTATAATTCCACCACCTATGATTACATAATCATACATATTTTCCCCTATATTGACTTTTGTCAATTTGCAACTGTATCAGTTTTCAAACTCTTTTTATATCTTGTTTTATGTAACACAAATCCAATGACCATCAAAATCACGCCTATAATATTTGTATCTTGTACTAAATCAAAATAGCTTGTCCAATGAAAGACTTGATCTTGAAAAAGTAGGAAAAATGTAGCTGCTGCAAATATCAAGCGTTCAAAAATCGTCATCTTCATATCCCAAAAGCCTTCAGAAACTGCCGCAACTCCTAAAAATCCAGGTACTGCAAAGATAAAAACCTCAAATCTCTCCGGCCAAGTTCCTGTGATAAGAGGACTGAAAGCAAATAAAAGAGGCATGATATAAAATGCTTTTGCGGTAGATAACGCCTTAAAACCTGTTTGCATAGGAGGAGTATCTGCAATCGCAGCTCCTGCAAATGCTGCCAAACAAACAGGCGGTGTCAAGTTTGAGACTTGAGCCAGCCAAAATATCATCAGGTGAGCTGCAAGCAAGAACATTGTGGCTTGAGGCACGTTGATCCCGGCACTTACCAATGCCGCAGTTGCAGGATCCAGCATCAAACCGACAAGTGCAGGTGCTGATAATACAACCAAAACAACATATGATGCAGTAGTCGGTAGGCCCATGCCTAAGATTATAGCTGCTATTGAAACAAGAATAAGAGCTATAAAAAGATTATGATGTGACCATGCCATAATTAACTGAGAAAGGATTATACCAATACCAGTTATATTGACAACCCCTACGATGATACCGATACTTACCAATAAAGTACCAGTTACAACCATATTTTTTGAACCATCAGCCATAGCTTCAAATATAAGTCCAAGAGTCATTCTCTTCGTCTTTGTCAAATATGATGAAGCAATGATAGCGATCATAGATATACCTGCTGCATATGTAGGTGTATATCCGGCAATTAAAAGCCCGACTAAGATACTGATAGGTATAAGGAAGTGAAATCCCTCACGAATGATCGGCCAAGCTTTTTTGGCGATACTTTCTGACTCAATATTATATTTTTTAGCATGAATATGAATATAAAAAGAGATAGATATAAAGTAAAGAAGCGCCGGTAAAATAGAAAGTACTACTATAGCAGAATATGCTATCTGTGTCATCTGAGCCATGATAAAAGCTCCGGCTCCCATGATAGGAGGCATGATCTGTCCACCTGTACTCGCACTCGTCTCAACAGAGGCTGCGAACATCGGTTTGAAACCTGACTTTTTCATCATCGGTATCGTGATAGAACCGGTTGAGACGACATTTGCAACTGCACTTCCAGATATGGTTCCCATAAGTGCTGAGCTAAAAAGCGCTACATGACCAGCGCCTCCTTTAAATCTTGATGTGGCAACCGATGCAAGATCCACGATAAAATCTCCTGCTCCACTTTTCATTAAGAAGGCAGAAAAAAGTATAAACATGAAGACATATGTAGCAGAGATAGTAGCAATAGAACCAAAAGGTCCCTCACCGGTATAGTACATTCTATACAAGAACCTCTCTATAGTCATACCTTCAAAAGCAAAAACACCTGTTAGAAATTTACCAAAATAGAGGATATATCCTATCGCGATTAGGATCATGACAGGGATGATGTAACCTGTCGTTCTTCTGAGTATCTCAATAGCCAAAAGGATCGTAAGTGCTGCATAAATCAGGTCAAACGGTCTCATATTGCTGTGTGCAACAGTATAAAGACTTTGCTCATGTAACATCATGTATACAACAACACTAGATGTAAGAACTGCTAACAATAGATCATAAATTGGAACGATTTCTTTGTTTGAGTGTTTTGAGGCTCTATATGTCAAAAAGCCAAGAGAAGCTAGGAGAGAAAAATGCGCTGCATTAAACCAAAGATTACTCATCCCACCCCAGATATTTTCATAAAAATGAAAAATTGATATCAAAATTGCATATATAAATATAAATTTATTGAGAGATTCTCTTCTCATATTAAAATACCTTTATTAAAGAGTTGAAGCATGACAATTATCTTGTCATGCTTTTTTTTACTATTTTGCTATAAGTCTAGCTGGGATTTTTAGGCCCATTTCTTTGTAGAATTTTGCAGCACCTGGGTGAAGTGGCATAGGAAGACCATTTATCGCTTTTTGCAAGCTCATAACCAATGTAGCTTTATGAACTGAATGCAAGAAAGGTAGGTTTTCATAGATAGTTTTTGTCAAAAGATAAACTGTTTCTTCAGGAGTATCGGCAGTGACCACCAAAAGGTTTGGCTGTGCGATAGTGTGAATGTCAGCTTTTTGTCCAGGATAAGTACCTGCTTTTATAGTAAAAGGAGTCCATACAGGATAGTTATCGTCGATTTTTTTAAGATCTGCTGCCGTAAAATCTAAGACTTTAAGATTGCCTGCACCGATTGTTGCAAAAGCATTTGTAACAGAACTTGTAGGTGTTCCAGCAGGTGTATTCATACCTTCGATTTTTCCATCTTGAAGTGCGTTTGAGCTTGGAGTATATCCAAGATAATGGATGTCCATTTTGTTGTAATCAATACCGAGTGAGCTCATTATAGTTTCAGATGAAACTCTACTTCCTGAATTTCTACCGCCTATAGAGAAACCTTTTCCATAAAGATTTTTTAGATCCATGATATTGCCGGTTTTTGCATATTTTTTATAAACTAAAAATTGCTCGACATTTTGCCATAACATTGTAACAGATCTAAGGTTTTTCTTAGGCTTTCCTTCATAGATACCTTTTCCCTGCCATGCCATTGATCCGAAAAGTCCTTGTAGAATAGCAAAGTTAACTTCGCCTTTATCTAGCATATCAATATTTTCGTTACTTCCGGCACTTGTTATTGCCGAAAACGTCATCTTATATTTTTTAGCTAGTTTTAAACTAGCAATAGTAGCGATACCAACTCCAACAGGATAATAAGTACCACCTGTACTTGCTGTAGCAATTATGTATTTTTTCTCTTTAGGTGCGGCATTTAATGTCCCAACCATGGATACAACTACTGCTGTAGAAACTAAAACTCTCTTGAGAATTTTGCTGTCAATCATATGATCTCCTTTTTTGATTTTATAAGAGATTATATCATGTAAATTTCAAAATAGTTGCAAAATAGTTTGTAAAAATATATTTTTTTTTGAAGTGTTACTTTTCTACTGCTTTTTTTCTATGATGTAACCTTGACCTTTGAGCGAGAGTATAAAATCTTCTGTATTGATCTTATCTTTGAGTCTTTTCATGACAGTCCTAAATGTTATATCTGATTTATTTATATCATCCCAAAGAGCTATCTTGAACTCCTCTATCGTTATGATCTTGCCAATATTTTCAACCAAGATATCTAATAACTGAGTTTCCTTTTTGGATAATTTGACAAGGATCGAATCACAATATAAAAGCTTTCTATCTTTAGAGTATGTATAGTGTTCGTTAATCTTGATGATCTCTCTATCCTTTTGTTCTTCTTTCTCCCTGAGAACTTCTTGTTTTGCTTTTGTTAGGATCTCCATCATATTATCCACATTGATCGGTTTCAAAAAATATCCCAAAACTCTAAAGTTTATTGATTTCATCAGTTTTTCTTCATCTTTGTATGCAGAGACTATGATGAATTTCTGGTTTTCTTTTAATTTTAGCATTTTTTCTATCATATCCATACCGTTAAGGTTTGGCATCTTGATATCCGTTAAAACTAAATCAAAACTTTTGCCTTCTTTCAAATTTTGTTTAAAAATCTCATATCCTATCAAACCATCAACCGCAGTCACTACATCTTCAAATATTGTATTTAAATAAAAACTCAAAATCTCTCTAGCATCAGCTTCATCTTCAACTAATAAAACTCTTGTGATATTTTTGCTCACACCTTCTCCTGTATAGGTAAAATTACTTTAAATTCTACACCATTTTTTATATTATTTACCTCAATCTCGCCAAGCATGCTGTTCTCTATGATCATGCGCGTCATGTAAAGTCCGATCCCTGTGCCTTGTTTTTCAAATTTTGTCGTAAAATAAGGCTCAAACATCCTATCCATTATATCTTCTTTTATTTCTCCTGCATTATTGGATATCACGATCTCATACTTGTCTTTGTTTTTTCTTCCTATTATGTTTATAATGCCTTCAAAATTCGTATTTTTCTCTTTTCTTTGATAAATAGCATCTTTTGCATTTGAGATTATGTTCAATATAGCCTGTTTAAATTCATTTTCAAAACTAAACAGCATTGTCTCTTCAATATCTATATTGATCTGAAATTCTTTTTGCCCCAATTGCGAACTTGCTATCTCTTTGATAGAGATCAAAGTATCTTTTAGATTAAAAACTGCCCGCTCTTTTGAAGGTTTATAAAAATTTCTAAAATCATCTATGGTATGAGACATATAATCTATCTGTTTTTTGCCTTTGTTTATATAATCACTTATCATTTTCGGATTTAGTTGTTTATTATCGTAGTTATCCCTGATAAAATGCAAGATCAACGATATATTGTTTAACGGTTGCCTCCATTGGTGAGCAATAGCTCCTATCATCTCACCCATCGCAGCCAACTTATTTTGCTGCACAAGAAGCCTATCTTTTGCTATATTCTTTGCTACTTCTTCTTTGACTTTTAACTCCAACTCCTGCTCAGTTTGCTTAATAGCCGTAATATCATAAATATATCCATATAGATCCGTAACTCTTCCAAAATCATCTTTTATAAAAATAGCGTGCGAAAATACCCATCTGACCTCAAAATTGTCTTTTTTGAAGATTCTATATATGCAGGAAAAACCTTCTTTCCCATTATCTATATGCTGTTTCAAAGATTCCATAACCATGGGCAAGTCTTCTTTGTATATTATATCCGTATACATCGTTGTTTTTTGCAATAGATCATCCGGTAAATATCCAAATTTTTCGATACTTTCAGATGCAAATGTTACTGTCAAGTGCGTATCATTTGTCCATCTAAATAAAACGATATCACCTTCTTTCATAAGTCGCCAAGTATCATCTAGAGTCTTTTCTATCCTTTTTCTCTCGACTATGTTCATAGCCATCATCAAAAGTCTCTCAGGTTTGTTTTGGGCATCATAAAAGATCTTACCACGGGACAGTACCCATTTGTATCTATTTATCTTCGTTCTAACCCTGAATTCAGCTATAAAATGATCTCTCAAACCAAGCTTATGCTCTTTCATGACCTTTTCGACATTGTCTCTATCATCTTTATGAATTAAATTGAGCCAATCATCATAAGAATCGATCTCTCCTCGTTTATATCCAAACATATTTAACCATGTATTTGAGAAAAAGATTTTTCCAGTATTGAAATTTATATCCCAAAGTCCGTCATTTGAAGCAATGATTGCCAGCTCATACCTTTCCTTCCAAACCTTAAGCAACGTATTTTTGTTTTCAAATCTTTTATTATATGTAGAAAATACTTTTTTGATGAAGTTTGTAAAAGCAAATGAAGAAATGATTAAGATAATAGTGAAGATAGCTATGATGACGGCAACAACGGTTTTTCTGTTTCTAAATTCCTCTTTTACTTTATCTTTTTGCAAAGCATAACGATCTATCATAAGATTTGGCTTTGCTTTTATACCAACCCCAAAATTGTATTGAAAAAAATCATAAAAATTTTTATATCCTGATTTTTTACCCTCTTGACTATGACCTATTAATTTTATCTTTTGTTTATCTTGTTCACTTAATTTTGACAGTACCTTTTCACTTGGTAACCACAACTTTTTATTGTAAAAATTATAAAAATAATGCTCACTATAATCATAAAAATAAAAATAGTCTTTTTTATTTACCAATACATCATCTTTAATAGAGTTAAAAAATGTCTTGGCAGTAAATTTTTTTAGATCATCAGTAACAGAAAAAGCTCCTATATACCAATCAGTTTTAGCATCCAGCTTAAAATAATTTATCTGGATACTCTGTTTTTCATCATTTTTCCAATAAAAACTGCTCTTTGGTCCTTGTGATACTATATATAACAGAGTCAGTTGGAGAGATCTAGGATTATTGTAATTGTTAAATATCAATTTTTGGATATTTCTTATCGTATCTAAGCCATAAAGGACTTTGTGAGATTTTTTTTCAAAAATTACAAAATTTACATCATTGTTGTCTTCCACATCTCTTAAAAAAGGTACTAACCTATCCATATCTATAGTACCTTCCTGAGATACTAGACCGTTGATAGTTCCTTGTATCTCAGCAACATTTAACATCAATTTTTTTTCAACATTTTTAAAATAAAAATTCACTTCTTTTATATTTTGATTTACATAATCATGTAATTTTTTACTATTTTCATAATCAGTTTGTAATTTTGCTCTCTGAGTTATCAGATCAATTTGAGATTTTTTATTGAAATCTAATATAAAAGAAGAGACGACAAATGACACTATAGACAATAGAAGTATAAAAAATATAGGAAAAAATACTAACATCTTTTCAATATCACGCAATTTATAAAGACGTCTTGACTTGTTAGCCATTTATTTCTCCTATAGAGTGCTTTAGATTTACCAAATAAAACAAATAGTATAATACCAAAAAAATATAAGCATACAAATAAGGACTATAAAATGGGAAGAGCTTTTGAATATAGAAAAGCAGCAAAAATGAAAAGATGGGGAAATATGTCAAGAGTATTTCCAAGACTTGGACGTTCAATTACTATGGCAGCAAAAGAAGGCGGTAGCGATCCTGAAAGCAATGCAAAACTAAGAACTGCTATACTAAATGCAAAAGCCGAAAATATGCCAAAAGATAATATAGAAGCTGCAATAAAAAGAGCTGACAGTAAAGATATCGCAAGTATGAGTGAAGTGACTTATGAAGGTAAAGGGCCTCACGGCTCACTGTTTTTTGTAGAATGCGCCACAGATAATCCGACAAGAACAGTTGCTAAGGTTAAAAGTAACTTTAAAAAAGCAGGTGGAGAAATGCTTAACAACGGCTCACTTGATTTTATGTTTTCAAGAAAAGCAGTTTTTGAATTTAATAAAACAGATGATATGGATCTAGAAGAAATAGAACTAGAATTGATCGATGCCGGACTTGAAGATATAGAAGAAGAAGACGGCATAGTGTTAGTTCATGCTGATTACAAAGATTTTGGGAACTTGTCCCATGCTTTTGAAGAACTTAATATCGAACTAACCAAAGCTACCTTAGAGAGAATTGCAAATACTCCGATAAGTTTTACACCGGAACAATTAGAAGAGATAGAAAAAATCATAGAAAAAGTCGAAGATGACGATGACGTACAAGCCGTTTATACAAACATCGGCTGATAAGTAATCTCTTTAAAGGAGATTACTTACTTTGAAAAACACCTATTTCTCTGTTCTTAAATATCTTGTCATGTAAGTTCACTAATCCATGCATCGCTATATAAACACCTGTCCTTTGGCAACTTAGCATATATCCTATCGCTGTTGAGATATTTGTTGTAGCTTCAACTTGCTCAATGCTAAAAGGAACCATCGCCCCTGTTAGCACGATACATTTGTCTTTGATCTTCTCATCTAAGAATTCTGCTGTTTTATCCATAGTATCAGTACCATGAACTATGATAACTTTCTTATAAGAAGAGTGCTGTATAAGTTTAGCTATCTCTTCTCTATCTTCGTTGTTCATATCCAAACTATCTTTATGAATAATATTTATTGTTTTGTAGTTTAAATTATAAAAATATTTTAATATACCATCCAATGCCAAACTATCATCCGGCACTTGAAGTTCACCTTTCAGCGGATTGTATCTTTTATTGAAAGTGCCGCCGGTATTTATAATAAGAATTGTTTCCATTTTGTTCTCTTTTTTAGTTTAATTGTAACATATTGTGCTATAATTTTCGGTTTTTAAAGGAGTCAATTTGGATATTTATCAACTTATCGGTTTTATTGGGATGCTTTTTATTATTTATGCATATTTTCTGATTCAAACAAACAAAGCTAATAATCATTCAATCAGATTTCAAGCATTGAATTTAATAGGAGCTATCCTCTTAATTATATCACTAATAGTACATTTTAATCTGGGATCTTTTCTTATAGAAGTTTTTTGGATAATCATAACGATATACGGAATATTTAAAAATTATGTGGGTAGCCGCCAAAAATAGCGTACTACCCCTTAAATGAAGTTATTCTTCTAACTCCATACCATACTCATCAAGCATAATATCTACTGCAACGTTATGCTTCTTAGCTTTTATCTTTACGCCCTTAGTTCCTTTAATACTCTCCAAAAACTTCTCTACTTTTTCTTCTAAGCTTTGGACATTCTCCATATTTTCTGGTTGGTATGTGATTTTGATATCTATAACTTTGTGGTTCTTCATCTTATTTTCCTTTAAATAACTGTTCTATTTTTGTGATAACACTAGGATCTTCCAAAGTTGATATATCTTGTGTGATATCTTCTCCTTTGGCTATAGTTCTAAGCAATCTTCTCATGATCTTTCCACTTCTTGTTTTTGGAAGTCCCGGAACCAAAAGAATCGCATCTACTTTTGCTATAGGTCCTATCTCTTTTACTATTTCCTGATTTATAGCTTTTTGAAGAGGATCACTGACCATACCGTCTCTTGCAACAACATAAGCAAACAAACTCTCTCCTTTGATATCATCTGGTCTGCCTACGACTGCAACCTCAGCAACACCGTCAACATGTGCTACAACAGCTTCAACTTCGGCTGTTCCAAGTCTATGTCCTGAAACATTGATAACATCATCCGTTCTTCCTGTTATAGTAATGTAGCCGTTTTCATCATACATCGCACCGTCACCTGAAAAGTACACAGGTTTTCCATCTTTTTTACAATCACCAAAATATGATTTTTTAAATCGCTCAGGATCTCCCCAGATAGTTCTTATCATTGAAGGCCAAGGTTTGGTGATACACAATAGACCTTTTTCTCCTACAGGAGTCGGATTACCCTCTTCATCTATGATCTCCGCTTTGATTCCAGGTAATGGGAATGTTGCACTTCCAGGCTTGATAGGAGTTGCACCAGGAAGAGGAGATATCATATGACCGCCTGTTTCTGTTTGCCACCAAGTATCTACTATCGAACACTTTCCTTTTCCAATCTCATTATAATACCACATCCAAGCATCCGGGTTGATCGGTTCTCCAACCGTTCCTAGAACTTTCAATGAACTAAGATCATATTTGCCTGGTTCATCAGCCCCTACTTTATGTAACAATCTGATCGCAGTAGGTGCGGTATAGAATTGATTTATTCTAAGCTCTTCGATCATATTCCACCATCTTCCGGCATCAGGATATAAAGGAACACCTTCATACATGATCGTGGTAGCACCCATGGCAAGAGGTCCATAGACTATATAAGTGTGTCCTGTAACCCAACCGACATCGGCAGTACACCAAAAAGTATCATTTTCTTTTACGTCAAAGACATTTTCCATCGTGTATTGTGCCCATAAAATATATCCGGCTTGAGAATGTTGAACTCCTTTTGGTTTTCCTGTACTTCCAGAAGTGTACAACAAGAATAAAGGATCTTCACTATCCATAGGCTCGGCAGGGCAATGTTGTGATTCATTCTTTATCATATCATTATAAACAAAATCTCTACCATCTACCATATCTATATCTTCAAAGTTTCTCTTAACCACCAAAACTTTTTCACAACATTCACATCCACTCTCTAAAGCAGCATCTACTGTTGGTTTGAGTAAATATGGAGTCCCTCTTCTAAAAGCTCCATCAGCGGTAATTACAAGTTTTGCTTGGGCATCTATGATCCTGTCTCTTAGTGCTTCGGCTGAAAATCCACCGAAAACAACAGAGTGTATTGCACCGATCTTGGCACATGCTAGCATCGCAAATGCAGCTTCAGGAATCATAGGCATATAAAGAACTACTCTATCACCTTTTTTAATACCAAATTGATTTTTCAAAAGGTTTGCCATACGATTGACTCTGTAATATAAAAGCAAATATGTGATGATTCTACGACTTCCGTCTTCACCTTCCCAGATGATTGCAGCTTTGTTTTTTCTTTCTTTTAAATGCCTTCCGATACATTGATGTGTGACGTTTAATTTTCCTCCGACAAACCATTTATAAAAAGGTGCTTCACTCTCGTCCAACACTTTATTATAAGGTTCAAACCAATCAATCTTTTCCTTAGCCAGTTTATCCCAATATTCCTCATAACCATCATCAACTTGATGACATAGTTCTTTATACTCGCACATATTCTTAATGCGCGCATTTCGGCTAAACTCTCTGTTCGGTTCAAAAATTTCTGACATATATTTCTCCTTATTAGCATTGATTTTATACTCTAGAATACATAATAATGAAATTTCATAGCATTTTCGTAGCATTATGGCTTACATGGAGCCTTTATTGATTCAATGTGAAAAAAAGTAGCACATTGCCCCTTAAACAAAGTATTTTGCTATCTTATATCCGACTCCTTTCATATTAACTATAAAGTCTTCTTTCAAAGATTTTCTAAGACGACTGATCTCAGCTCTTATTGTTGCATTATCTACAGGTTCGTCTTGCCAAACAAAACTCCTGAATTTTTCAAAATCTACTACTATACCAAGGTTTTGAGATAACAGTGTTAAGATTTGCAACTGTTTTTTAGTAAGTGTTTGTGCACTGTTGTTATAAAATAAGATTTGTTTTTCCTTTGAAAAACTGTATCTTTTGCTCAACACTACTTGCTGTAGTTCTTTTGCACTTTGCTCTTTTTTTATCTGATTTATTTTAAGTGCCAGCTCTTTTAAATGAAATGGCTTTTTCAGATAATCCGAAGCTCCCAATTCATAGGCTTGACTGATATCTTCTATATCTATCATCGCACTGATAAAAATCGTAGTAGAATGTTTGATCTTATTTAGTTTTTCAAGCAACTCTAAACCGTTTATTTTTGGAACATTTATATCTAAAAGCAGAAGATCATATTTTTCTGTCTTTAAGACTTCATAAGCCTCTGCACCATTTGCAAAACCATCTATCTCATGACCAAGCGATTCTAAGTATTCACTGATAGAATTTCTAAGCATGGTCTCATCTTCTAAAAGTAAGATTTTCAACTTATCACTCCGCTAAAAAAGTATTTAAATGTTATGATGTTCCCCTCTGAGACGACAATTATTTTTACGTCATTCGTATCGCATATCTCTTTTACTATATTTAAACCCAAACCAAATCCTCCTCTAGCTTTGTCTTCTCTATAAAATTTTTCAAATAGCTTATCTGCATTTTTAATCTTTTCTCCCTTATTTGAAACTTCTAAAACAAAAAGATTATCATCTTCATATAATTTCACATTTATAACTTCATTGGCAAAACTGTATTTTATAGCATTTGAGATGCTATTGTCACAAAGTCTCTGGAGCTGTACCTCATTGAACAGTATAAAAATATTGTCGTCTATCTCAGCTTTTAACACTAGATCATTTCCTCTTGCCACGTCTTGAAAGTACTCTATTCTATTGCTAATAAAAAGTGAAAAATTAATCATATTCTTTTCATAGACCACTCTATCTTTTTTAACTATATATCCTAAATCTCCGTAGATATTTTCAAGAACTTTGACAGCTGCTTCTATATTGGCTAGATAATTATTTTTTTCAAATTTCAAGTTGTATAGCTCGATATTAATGAGAATTATAGATAAAGGAGTGTTTATCTCATGTATGGCATTTCTAACAAATTTTTCTTGATAAACAAGCAATTCTTTTTTCTTTTCCATAGACTTTCTCAATTCTTCGGTTTTTTCTTCTACCAATCTACCAAGATCTTCGTTTAAAAGCACAAGAGCTCTATTTTTATTTTTGATTTTATATATCATGTCATTTGCATGTAAGGCTATTTGATTAAATTCAAAAAATTCTATCTTGCTTAAATTTATAGGACGATATTCCATAGATGCGACTTTGAACGAGTCAATTATATATTTTAACTCTTTGGATAATTTTTTAGTATAAAATCTATACTTTATAATACTGATTATATATAAAAGCAGTGTCAATGAAAATATTTTAAGAACAAATCCTGCAATTTTGTTTTTATAAGCGATTCTTTTTAGTTCGATAGTTTGTTTAAAATCATCTATACTGATATCTCCGCCATAAACTAAACCTAATTTGTTAATTTTTTTTATATAGATCATGTACTTTCTGTTGCCGTATTTTATATCTAAAAAACCTCCTCCCTTGTTAGCTATTTCAAAAATCCTATCTTTAATAGAAAGTGAAAATTCTTGCATTTTAGAATTACATATAGTTCTTTTATTATTGTCAAAAATAAAAAGATTTGTTTTTTCTTCACCGTCATTTAATATGTACTTGCAAATCTGCGAAAGTTTACTTTCAAATTCTTTATTTGAATGAAAACTTTCGTAGTTGTATCTTATGAGTTTTTCTAAAATTTTTGTTTTTTTTATGATTTGGGTTTTTTGGTTTTGTATGAAGCTTCGCTCTATTTGTGCAACTTCTTTATTGAAATCAAGATATTCATTGAAGATGACTATAAAAGCTGCAGCAAAGGCAAAAACTCCGGCCAAAAAAATCGCATACATATTGATTTGATTAATACTTCGTTTCTGCCACTTTTTAAACACTCTCTACCTTTGTTTATGTTAAAATTACAAAATTATAATATCACAAAAAGGATAAAATTTGTCAATAAGACTACCTGCTGAATGGGAAAAACAAGAATTTATATTATTGGTATTCCCAGATTCACGAAGTGACTGGAAACATAGTATTGACGAGATAAGGCTTGCATATATCCAACTTATAAATGCCATACAAAAATATCAAAAATGTATAATACTTTGCAGAAAAAAAGATGAAGTTTCTGCACTTCTAAATTCTATGGAAAATATAACATTAATCGAAATAGAAACGAACGATACCTGGATAAGAGATTTTGGAGTCATCGGAGTATATGAAGATGAAAAATTAAAAAATTACGACTTTACCTTCAATGCCTGGGGTGGAAAATTTGATGCAACCAAAGATAATCTTGTCAATACAAAACTTCAAGAACTGGGCTTGATCGATTCTCCAATGCAGAAAATCGATCTAATACTTGAGGGGGGAAGCATAGATACAAATGGTCAAGGCGTATTATTAAGTACTGAAAATTGTATATTTAATAAAAATAGAAATCCCCATTACACCAAAGATCAGATCAAAAAAAAGTTAAGTGAATTATTTGGTACCAAAGATATGATCATATTGAAACACGGCGGACTTGAGGGAGACGACACAGACTCACACATAGATACGCTTGCCAGATTTATTGATCAAGATACAATCGCATATGTAAAATGCTATGACGAGCAAGATAGTCATTTTAAAGAGCTCTCGTTAATGGAAAAAGAGTTAAAACAAACAGGATATGATCTTTTACCACTACCTTTACCTTCATCTCATATGTTCCAAGATCATAGACTTCCTGCAACATATATGAATTTTATATTTATAAACAATGCATTGATAGTACCTACCTACCATGATAAATTGGACCAAGAGGTCTTAACAAAACTCAAAACACATCTACCGCAATTAGACGTGATAGGAGTAGACGCTTCCATATTCATAAGAGAACATGGAAGTCTACATTGTGCTAGTATAAATTATTTTTGTTATAATTCCAAGAAAAAGAGTTAAAATGTCCCTACAAAAAAAAGCCACCATAATATCAAGTATGACTGCTATTGTTCTAATAATAATTAAACTTACCATCGGCATAATAAGCGGATCTGTCGCAGTATTGGCAAGCGCTATAGATTCTACTTTAGATTTTATAGTTTCAGCGTTTAATTTCTTTGCCATCAAAAAATCAGAACAGCCGGCAGATGTTTATTTTAACTACGGCAAAGGTAAGATTGAAGCTCTTGCAGCAGTTATAGAAGGGACTATTATCGCCATATCAGGCATATTTATATTTTATGAGTCAATTCAGAAGGCCATACATAAAGAAGTATTAAGCCATCTAAACTCTTCTATATATGTCATGGTTATCTCACTTGTGATGACGATAGCTTTGGTTATATTTTTAAATTACGTTGCCAAAAAAACAGACAATATGGTCATCAAAGCAGACGCCCTGCATTATAAAACAGATGTTTACAGCAATGGAGTTATCGTTATCTCTTTGGTTGTCATTCATTTTACAAAGTTTTATCTTATAGATGCGATCATGGGAATCATGATCTCCATATATATCATATATTCTGTTTATGAAATAATAAAAGGCGGTGTTTTAGTTTTACTTGATGTTGCCTTAGATAACTCTTTGGTAGATAAAATCATAGATGTAATAAATGAAGAAACCGAGATAAACGGGTACCATCTTCTAAAGACAAGACAGGCAGGAAATACAAATTTCGTAGATGTTCATCTTGTTTTTGATCCGACTATGTCTTTATTGAGAGCTCATTATGCCGGTGATAGGGTCGAAGATAAAATCAAAAAAATCGATAATAAATATGAGTGGGTTGTAAATATTCACTTAGACCCATATGATGATCTGGAAATCAATCAATGCCCTCTTCCAAGAGGAGATAAATCATTGATCAAAGGAAATGTATCCTATCAAAATTAATAATTCATTTTTAACTTATAAGGCTAATATTTTTTTAGCCTTATGAATTTTTACTAAAATTTGCAGCATTCATCTTTTTTATTTAGTCCCAATCTTCTTTTAAAACCAAAGCCTTCATCTTTAAGAGGTGTAACATCTATAAAATCAGCTTCATCACGACTAAGTGCCAAACAAGCAGAACAATCTAACGTAACATGCAAAGAGTCTTGTTTTATTGTTTTTCTACAGACTTTTATAGTCGCACCGATGCACAATCCCATAGATATAAATCTTTCTCTAACATCTTTTTTTAAATTGATTTGATTTATTATGGCTCTTTTGCCTTTTTCTAACTCACTTAATTTCATCTAACTGTCCCTTTTTACTCTAAGCTTTGCCCAAGTAAAATTCCTTACATTCAGGATTCTTCGTTTGCAAGGACTTATAAGAACTTTATTTTATACTACAAATACTTAATAACCTATCAAAGATAAAATTCTATATGATGCATAGGCTAGGATCCAAGCTACTACATTTGGATAAATCGTATAGAATGCTCTCCATGCCCACTGAGGAATTTCGGCATAAAATGTACTCATAGCAGCCAAACAAGGTGAATATATCATAATGATTATGATAAGGGCAAAAGCAGCTTTAAAATTTACATTTTCCTGCATTTTCTTGATCAATCCTTGATTTGTTTCCCCTGAACTTCCAACTGCATATAATGTTCCCATAGTCGATACGACGACCTCTTTTGCCGCAAGTCCTGCTATCACAGAAACACTCATCCTCCAATCAAAACCTAAAGGTTTAAATACAGGTTCTATAAATTTACCTACCCTTCCAAGATAACTCTCTTCTAGAAGCTTCGCATTCAAGGTATTTTTCAACTCTTTTTTTGATTCTACACTTTTTGAGGTCACGATTTTCTGAGTGTAACTTTGCGTCAATACATCATTTTTTGGATAGGAGCTCAAAAACCACACGACTATAGATGCTAACGCTATAAATGTCCCTGCTTTTTTTAAGAACATCCTTGTCTTGATCCATAAATCCATCAAAAGTGCTTTCAGTGAAGGGAATCTATATGGAGGCATTTCCATAACGAATGGTTCAGGTTCACCTTTAAATAATACTAGTCTAAGAACTTTTGCCACTAAGAGCCCTAGAATAGCTCCACCTATATAGATCAAAAATAGAATATTTCCTGGATTGTGATTTGAGAAGAATGCTGAGATTATAAGTACATAAACAGGAAGTTTTGCACCACAACTCATAAATCCAAGAACCAGCATAGTTATGATCCGATCCTTTGGATTTTTTAAAGTACGAGCAGCCATATATGCAGGAACCGTACAACCAAATCCACTCACAAGAGGAACAAAAGCTTTTCCTTGTAAACCAAATCTTTTCAGAAATCCATCCATCAAATATGCAGCCCTGCTCATGTAACCTGTTTGTTCTAAAAGATTTAAACCAAAGAACAATATCAAAATATTTGGCAAGAACATAACAACAGCTCCAACCGCAGGCAAAATACCCTCAGTAATAACAGAATTAAAGATTCCTTTTGGAAGAAAAGTAGCTAGGAAGTTTGCACTCTCCGAGAAAACGCTATCTATAAAATTCATAGGAATATTGCCAAATTCAAATGTAAGTTGAAAAAGAGCCCACATAAAAAATAAAAATATAGGAAGACCTAAAATCGGATGTATAAGTAAGTTGTCTATCTTTTCGCTTAGTGTTACTTCCTCATCATCCAAACTCAAAGTTTGTCTTTGTAGATCATATGCAATTGCAGCTCTTTGATTAGAAAATATATCTATAGTACTATCTTCATCAAATTCATTTTCAAGGTTTTTGTACATTTTTTCCAAAGCATTGTGAACTTCTATAAAGATAGGCAAGTCATGTATTATCTTATAAACGCTTTCATCTCTGTCCAGCAGTCTTATCGCCAAAAACCTAGAATAATCCAAATCTTTAAAATGAGGAGATTTCCTCAGGATTTTTGCTAAGTCCTCAATTCTTTGCTCTAACCTTTCATCATAGAATATTTTGTTTTTAACGCTCTCTTCATTGCTTGTAGAAATAATCTGATTTACTATATCTTCAACACCTCTATTTTCTTTTGCCGAAGTTAAAATAACAGGAATCCCAAGTAGAGTTTCCAGGTTTTCTTTGCTTAAAAAGCTGCTCTTTTTCTCAACTTCGTCTATCATATTTAAAACCAAGATCGTTTTTTTACGCATATCCAAAAGTTGAAGAGTAAAAATTAGATTTCTTGAGAGAGTATTTGCATCTATAACATTCAAAATTATGTCATACTCTTCATTTATCAGAAAATTTTTTGAGACTTGCTCCTCAGGAGTGTACGCATTTAATGAATAAATTCCGGGTAAATCCGTCATCTTGATATCATACAGATCTCTTTGTAAAAATACTTCTTTTTTCGCAACCGTTACACCTGTAAAATTTCCAACATGTAATCTCGCATTGCCAATCGCATTTATAATTGAAGATTTTCCAACATTAGGCTGCCCAACTATAGCTACCTTTATACTTTTATTCATCTACTAATATTCCTTTGGCTTCTTCTTCTCTTAGGGCTATTTTGGTGTTGTTGCTGAGTACGTCCCAAGTCTGTTTTGCTAAAGTATGTTCTAATACTTTTATATTTGCACCTTTGACTATTCCCATGGCTAAAAGCCTACTTTTTATAGGTTCTTTTGCTATTATTTTTTTTATTGTTGCTTTTTCGGATATTTTCATGTCAGATACATTTTTCATATTTTTTCATAATCCTTGATTCAAATATGAGAAGAATAATATCAAAAATAAATTAAAATATACTTAAATTGATAATCATTCTCAAAAATATATCATAAATTTAGCTTCTGTACAAAAAGTTTATGATAATATTTGAAAAATAGAAATTTTCACATATTATTAATACTTCATAAAAGAAGTATAGATTTTAAAATAAGGCAATACGATGTCAAAAAAAACAAAACTAAAAATAGCTCTTATACAACAATCTTTTGTCAACTCTAAAAAAGAAACAGTACAAAAAACGGTAGATATGATAAAAACAGCAGCTAAGGGCGGAGCAGAATTGGTCTTGCTTCAAGAACTTCATCAAGATAGATATTTTTGCATAAATGAGGATGTCAAAAATTTTGATCTCGCAAATAGCTGGGAAGAAGATATAAATTATTGGTCAAATGTGGCAAAGCAAAATAGTATTGTTCTTTTGACTTCTCTGTTCGAGAAAAGGACAGAAGGCATTTATCACAATACTGCAATAGTTTTTGAAAAAGATGGCAGTATAGCAGGGAAATATAGAAAAATGCACATACCTGACGATCCTGGATTTTATGAAAAATTTTATTTTACTCCCGGAGATCTAGGGTATGATCCAATACAAACAAGTGTAGGAAAACTAGGAGTTTTGATCTGCTGGGATCAGTGGTATCCTGAAGCAGCAAGATTGATGAGCTTAGCAGGTGCTGAGATTTTGATATATCCAACTGCAATAGGTTGGTTTGATGAAGACAGTGTTGATGAAAAACAAAAACAGTTAGAAGCCTGGATCACTGTTCAAAGAGGTCATGCAGTAGCAAACGGATTACCTTTGGTTGCGATTAACCGTGTAGGCAAAGAGCTTGATGATCATAAGGTGCTAGATGGTATTAGATTTTGGGGAAATTCCTTTGTTTGCGGTCCACAGGGAGAATTTTTGATAAAAGCAAATAGTGAAGAAGAAAAAGTTATAATCTGTGAACTAGATATGCAAAGATGTGAAGACACTAGAAGAATTTGGCCATTTTTAAGAGACAGAAGAATAGAGACTTATAAAAATATAGAAAAGAGATTTATAGATTAAAAGATGTCTGGACTATTTAAACAAAAATATACTTGCCAATCCTAAAAAACTGAAAAATCCTATAACATCGGTAAAAGTTGTTAAAACAACTGTACTTCCTACTGCCGGATCTATTCCTATTCTTTTTAAAAGAAGAGGAATACCCGCACCGACTAATCCTGCGGCTACAAGATTTATCTGCATAGACGATGCGATGATAAGACCTAATCTCCAATCTCTAAACCATAAAAAAGCGATAGTCCCCATCACAATTCCAAATATAAAACCATTTGCACTTGAGAGTATCATCTCTTTTATTATCGCATCTTTTGCATTTTGAAAATCTACTTCACCCAAAGCCAGCTGTCTAACCATAATCGTCAATGTTTGTGTTCCGGCATTGCCTCCCATTGAAGCTACTATAGGCATCAACACGGCAAGGGCTACATATGACTGAAGAGTTTTATCGAACAAACCTATAACAAATGATGCCAAGATAGCAGTAAGAAGATTGACAAAGAGCCAAGAAGCACGAGATTTACCTGCTTCTGTTATATTTTCTTCATGCTCAGCTTCATCATCTACACCGGCTAGTCCATATATCTGCTCAGTTGCCATCTCTTGAACGAGATCGTGAATATCATCTGATGTAATTCTTCCTATAAGTTTATTGTTGCTATCAACAACCGGAAGACTGGTTAGATCATAATTTTCAAATATATGAACAACTTCATCAATATCATCAGTGTCTTTTACATATCTAGGTTGAAATTCGTCTTCTTTGTTTTCTAGTTGATCTCTAAATGTCTTGTTAAAATCAAAAAGTATGAGATCTTCTAACGTAATGGTAAAGATAAGTCTGCCGAGGGTATCTACTATGAAAGTATGGTGAATATTTTCTAGTGTTCCTTCTTTTTTCTCCTGTTTGAGTCTATCGAGTGCTGATTGGATCGTTTCTTCATATGTAGCTGTAAAAAGCTCGGTTTGCATATATGCACCGGCTTCTTCGTCGTCATATCTTTTTAGTTTCTTTATCTCATCTTGATCTTCTTGATCCAAAAATGACAAAATCTCTTTAGCTTGTTCACTGTCAACTTCTTCAATGTCTTGAATCAAATCGGTGGCATCATCACTCTCTAGCTCTTCGATCGCTTCTTTTAACCGCTCTTTTGATACATTTTCAATAATCTCTTTTAAAAAACGATCAGGTAATTCTAAAACAACTTCACCCAAAACATCATTTGGGATTTTTTCTAAAAGTTTGAAAAAGGTTTCTTCATCATGCTTTTTTATATTTTTAAATATTTTTGCCAGCTCTGTTGCTGAGATTTCACCTTCTATTTTATTGTCGACAAAATCATTTAAAAAATCTATATTTTTTTCAAACTCTTCATTCACGAAAAATCCTTACTCTACGTATTTGTCTTTTTGTTCTAAACTAACTATGTATTTGAATTTTTGCTCCATCGTAGGTTGTTTTTTCTTTATCAAGGCCAAATTCATATTCTCTTTGAACTTAGCAGTATATTTCATAAATTTTTGTCTTTCTTTTCCTGCCAATACACTTTTGACTAGCTGGATAGCACTATCAGGATTTATAGCGACAGCTCCTCTGTATAGTCCAAAATGTAAATGCGGTCCGGTACTAAGACCGGTTGAACCAACATATGCAATCACTTGACCTTTTTTAACATGTTTGCCTCTTCTCATTCCTCTTTTAAACTTCTCTAAGTGCCCATACAGCGTTTTATATCCATCTTCGTGAGCTATTACCACAGTATTGCCGTAGCCGCCTTTTCTACCAACAAATATAACTCTGCCTGATCTTGCCGCTTTGACTGGTGTGCCTCTTGGAGCAGCATAATCTATCCCCAAATGAGCTCTATATCTGTGTAGGATAGGATGCCATCTTTTATACGTAAAACGATCTGAGATTCTTGTATAATGTACCGGCAAACTTAGGAAAAAACCTTCAACTTCCCTACCGTTTGAATCATAGTATCTATTCTTATTGTATAAGAAAACATAATGTTTTACGCCCCTTACTTCAACCATAGAAGCTTCTATCGTAGGAGCACCGAATTGTTGCCCCAGTCTTATCTTTTTAGAATAAAATATGACAAGGTTATCACCTTTTCTCAAATGTTTAAAATTTACGCTTTTCTTATATGATTGTATAAATTCATGCGCCAGAAGATAGTTGTGCGTCGCATCTATTATATCTTGATATGGAGAACTTGTAATTTGAAGCGCTACCGTTTCTTGTTTTTCTTGATATGCTATTGGGGTAGTGGTTAAGATATATGATTTACCTTGTTTTTCTATATGAAGCTGTAATTCTTCGCCGACAGGGATAAGGACTTGTTCTATCTTTTTATTGTCATCTCTTAAGATTTGAAATTTTGTACCTGATATGATCTCAGCGGCCAATTCTTTATCTCTTCCGTCCAAATCATAATAGATATTTAGAGGCAGAGAGTTTTTGCTTAAAAAATCAAGAAAGGTTTCGCCGTTTTTCCAAGTTTGCTCTTCCAAATAGGCTGCATTCAAACAAGATGACAAGACAAGAATAATTAACAACAGTTTCCTCACAAAGCCCCCTTCAAAAATTATTGAATTGATTATAACTTAGTGTTACTTATAAATTGCAAAAGTTTTATTTTCGGTTAGTTATTGTATAATTTTACCACAAAAAGAAAAAGGAGCTTCATTTGAGAAAGGCTATATTGATCTTGTCTATTATTTTTTCGGTATTAAATGCTAACGGCTTATATAACGAATTTAAAACTAACGTCATAGGAATAAACGGAAATCACGTAACCATAAAAAATTCGAAAGACTTTACTATAGGTTCGACAGGTATTATAATACACAAATTTGACAAATCAACATCAAGTATTATATCAAGCGTTAGAGTAATCAATAAATCTGGTGATACTGCCACATTGAAAATCAAGAACTATATAGGTCTTAAGCAAAATTCACTGCCAAGATCAGGCATAACTCCGCAAGTAGGTGATGAAGTAATAATAAATTATCTTTACGACAGAGCTTTGATAGTCGCTCCAAATTATAAAGTATATAGCGAAATTATCAATAAGTATAAAAATATTACTTGGGTAAATCCAGATATTCCAGCGTCTTTTTTAGCAAAGATGTACAGACCAAATCCGGACAAAAAACTTTTTCAACAAATGTGTTCGCAAAATGCTGCGTCTTTGATCTTGTTTGCTATGGATGATGCCTTATATTTTGTAGATTGCAATGATTTTAAAGTGGTAAAAAAAGACAAAGCTTTTCCAATAAAAAATTTTCAAGTTCCGTTTTACAGCAGAGTTAAGAACATTGATAGTTCAATGTTTGAATTTGGATCAAGTAAGATTGATTCGTATTTAGACTATTATAAAGCTTTGATCAAAAACGGTGGTGAAAATAGCGAAAGTGGATATTCAATTTTTTCTAGGATAACCAATATAGGGACAACTTCAAACGACAATAATTCAAGTGAGAAGGATACTCCTTTTAATCTATACAATTATTTAAAGACGAAAATGAAATGAAAACTTCACACATAGAGTATTTTAAAGATATAGTCGGAAAAGAAAATGTTTATGATGACAAAGCACATCTTTTAGCATATTCGTATGATGCGACAAGAAATCACTATGAACCGGATGCTGTAGTATTCCCTAGAGATGAAGAGGATATAAGCAAAATCCTAAAATATTGTAATGAACATAAAATAATCATAACCCCAAGAGGTGCAGGAAGCGGATTTACAGGTGGAGCACTACCTGCAGAAGGCGGTATAATCTTGGCACTAGAAAAACATATGAATAAAATACTAGAAATTGATATGGAAAATCTTGTGGCAGTAGTACAACCTGGCGTCATAAATATGGATTTACAAAAAGAAGTCGAGAAGAGAGGATTGTTTTACCCTCCTGATCCTGCAAGCCAAGACTATTCTACTTTAGGTGGAAACGTCAGTGAGAATGCAGGAGGGATGAGGGCTGCAAAATATGGAATAACCAAAGATTTTGTGATGGCACTGAGAGCAGTTTTGCCAAACGGAGATATCATAAGAGCCGGAAAACGTACTATAAAAGACGTAGCAGGTTATAATATTGCAGGCATCCTAATCGCAAGCGAGGGAACACTGGCAGTACTTAGTGAAATCACGCTAAAACTTCTTGCTAAGCCAAAACTATCACGTAGTGCTATGGGAATCTTTCCAAGTGTACAAAAAGCAATGGAAGCGGTATTTAAAACGATGGCTGCAGGTGTAACGCCTGTTGCTATGGAATTTTTGGACAACCTCAGCATAAGAGCCGTTGAGCAAAAATTTCACAAAGGACTACCGACCGATGCAGGAGCTATTTTGATAACTGACGTGGACGGGAATCTAGAAGAAGAGCTTGAAAATCAGTTAGAAATTATTGAAAAAAGTTTTAAAGAAAACGGTTGTACGGAATTCAAGATTGCAAAAGACAAAGAAGAATCAGCAGCGCTTTGGTTTGCGAGAAGAAATGCCAGCCAAAGCATCACTATTTACGGTAGCAAAAAACTCAATGAAGATATAACGGTCCCAAGAAGCAAGCTCCCTGCACTTCTCGAAGCAGTTGACAAAATATCAAAAAGATACAATGTAAACATACCATGTTTCGGTCATACCGGTGATGGCAACGTGCATACTAACGTAATGGTAGACGGCAATGATCCAAAACAACTTGAAATAGGTCATGAAGCAATAATTGAGATATTTAAAGTAACTATAGAATTAGGTGGAACGTTAAGTGGAGAACACGGAATAGGATTAAGCAAAGCACCTTTTATGAAGATGGCTTTTAGTGATGCAGAGATGGAACTATTTCGCTCTATCAAAAAAGCTTTTGATCCAAACAATATCTTAAATCCAAGTAAAATGGGATTATAATGAAATTTGACAAGATAAAAAGAGTCATAAAGAAGATGGAGGATAAAGAGCTTGCTCACTATGCTTCATCTCTTAGCTTTCACACTATCTTGTCTTTAATTCCAATACTTCTGATAAGCTTTAGTATTTTTACCAAGATGCCTAGCTTTAAAGATCAATACGAAAAAATTCAAAATTTTATTTTTAATTCCATGATACCGACACAACAAGAAGTAATAAGCCAATATCTAAACAAATTTATGGAAAATACGGGGAGTATGGGTACTGTCGGTCTCATCTTCGTTCTATATGTTTCTGTAATGTTCTTCTTTGATTACGAGAAGATCGTGAGTTCAATATTTAAAGTAAGAACTAGAACTCTCTGGGAATCTCTTACAACATACTGGACAATGGTCACGTTGATGCCGCTGGGTCTTGCGATCTCGTTTTATTTTTCACAAGTCGCGCAAAACTTTTTATCAAAAAGTGCATACACCGACTCCATCAATATCTATCTATTTTTCCCGTATTTCATCATCTGGCTTCTATTCTTTATCATGTACATTATCTCATCAAATGTCAAAGTAAATAAAAAAATGGTTTTGATCGCCTCTTTTATCGCTTCGTTGACATGGTACATATCAAAAAACTTATTTGTTTTTTATGTTACTTATAACAAAACTTATCTGAGTATTTACGGATCGTTTAGTATCGTCATGTTCTTCTTTTTATGGATATACTTTTCATGGCTAATTTATCTATATGGAATGAAATTATATTGTGTTTTAAATGAGGAATATACCAAAGGAAAGGGAGATACTCAAGACAGCCAGCCATCTATAAAAGATACCCAGGAGAGACAACAATAAGTAGGGTATCAAAAACCATATTGGTGTCATTATCTCATAAAAATTTGTTTTTAAATTAAGTAAATACTCAATTCCACTATCGAACAAACCTCCAAAATTCATCAAATGTGCAAAAAGTTCTACAGGATAAAAAACGGTAAATAACATACTCAAGAGAGGAGAAGCAAGTTGCAATGGAGTAAAAACCGGAAAAACAAAATGTACTATGGGCAACATTGCGAGATATACCCAAAAATTCAATAATATAAAAATTAGTATTTTATTGAAATTTGAAAAATGTTTTAGAAATAAAAATATATAAAAAACACCGCTTACAGAGAACCAAAAAGATATAGAAAAAATCAGTTTGGGGAATAAAACCAGTATAAAACAAATGCTCAAAAGAAGAGTCAAAAATGATACTATCTTAATATGTCTGCTAAATAAGAAAAAACCAAAAACAGCCATAACAAACGAACGTAAAAATGATGGAGAAAAATCTATCACGTACATATATAAAAATAAAAAGAAGAATACTATCACAGATAAATCTGCTTTTATATTTCTATATGGGAAATATCTATCTTGAAAAAGCCTATAAACAGGGGTAAATAAAAAAAACAAGATCAAGCTAAGCAAACCTAGATGGAAACCGCTTATAGCGATTAAATGAGAAATCCCTAGTTTTTGAATTTTCTCTCTACTTTTTTTACTTATAGCAGAGGAAAAGAATAGTGCTGAAAATATCTCTTTTGTTTCAAAAGTTTTATGCTGATTTCTAACATAAGATTTTATACGATCTAAATATGAATCGTGTTGTTTTGTCGCTTTACTTAAAAAGATATATCGAGTAAAAAAACTCTTCATATATTCAACGAATTTTATATGTTTTGTTCTGAATTTGATAGTAACACTATCACCTGTAGAAATATTTCGATGTTTCCAACTTATAGTATAAAATGTAAATCCTTCTTCACTTCTAAGTTTGAAAACATCATAAGGTTTACTCTTTTTACTACTCTTTTGATAATGATTTAGTACTTTGGCTTGAGTTGTATAAAAAGGCTTTCTTACTAGATCTTTATATTTTATATACTCAAATCCTAAAGAAAAGCAAAATAGTATAAGAAGTACCATAAATGTTACAAATATCTCTTTCTTATTTGTAAAAAGCGGTACAGACTCCATTTTATATGAAGCCTATCTTAAAGTGTAGGCATAGAAATTTTTGCTTCGTTTTTATCTGTATTTTTATATACTATTTCTATAGGCACCCCGCCATCATCTACAAATCTTGTACAGTTTTTCTGAAATACTAGATTGGCAACTCCTATAGGACCATTTCTGTTCTTACCTATGATAACTTCTGCACTTTCTTCCGGTTTTTCAAAAAAGTTGCTTTTGTATTCTTTTCCTTCCAGTCTTGCTTTTTGCTCTTTTTCTTTTTCTTCTCTTACTCTATAAACATCATCTCTATAAACAAAAAGAATGATATCTGCATCTTGTTCAATCGCTCCGGATTCTCTTAAGTCGCTCAGCATCGGTCTTTTATCGCCTCTGCTCTCTAATCCTCTATTTAACTGAGATAGGGCTATTATAGGCATGCCTAACTCTCTGGCCAAGAGCTTAAGTCCTCTACTGATATCACTGACTTCTAGGTGTCTATCCTTGTTTCCTCCACCGCTCATAAGCTGCAAATAATCAATAATAGCCAAAGAGATCTCAGGATGCTGGGTTTTAAGTTTTCTTAGTTTTGCTCTAACTTTATGTATGTCAACATTACCGTTGTCATCTACAAAAAATTCTTTTTTGGATATTTCATCGGCAGCGCTTGAAAGCCTCGACCATTCATCATCATTCAAATCTCCAACTTTGATCTTTTGCAATGGTATAGAAGTCTTTGCACTAAACATCCTAAGCATAAGCTGTTCTGCAGGCATCTCCAATGAAAATATCGCTACGCCTTTATTGTCATCAAGTGCATTTTGAGCCAAATTTAGACAAAAAGCAGTTTTACCCATAGCAGGACGTGCTGCTACAATGATAAGATCACCGTCACCAAATCCTGTTGTGAGCTGATTTAGTTTGCTAAATCCTGTATCTAGCCCTACAACGCCCATATTTCCGCGTTTTTTCATCTCCAAAATATGTTGGATCGTAGCTTTTGACATCTCACTCGCAATCCTAAACTCTTTAGCCCCTGTATCTTGTGTGATCTGATATAACTTTTGCTGAACCAGATCAACTACGTCATGTGATGGAAGATCTTGCTCAACGGCTACATCTTTTATCTGTGTTGTAAGCTCTATCAATTCTCTCTTGATTGATTTTTCTCGTATCTCATCAATATACGCTTTAGTCGCAGGAAGTGGATTGGTGGATATGATCTCCAACATAGCATCTTCATCAAAACGATTGTCTTGACTTAATTTCTTTTTGATAAACTCTTCGTCAATAGGCAGATCTTCTTTTTCACACTCAAGCATAGCTTCATAAATATATTTGTGACTAGGAAGATAAAAATCTTTTGGCTTAAGAAGTGCCGCTATATCTTCAAAGATACCTGGATCAAACAGTATAGAACTGAGAACCGATCTTTCTATATTTATATTATGTAAATTTTGCATCTATTCTAATTCCTTAGCCGCAAGTTCGACTTCTTGTAAAAATCTATCTACCAGCTCATTTTCTTTTAATTTTGCTACGATTTCGCCTTTTCGCATGATCAAACCCTGTCCTTTTCCATAGGCTATAGCAACATCAGCACCTTTTGCTTCACCTATGGCATTGACTACACAACCCATGACAGAAACATTTAAAGGTGCATTTATGTGTTTGGTTCGCTCCTCTACTTCTGCTACCGCTTTCACAAGATTGGCCTCTATTCGTCCACATGTAGGACATGATATTATGTTTAATCCACTTTTTGAAATACCGCTGTCTTTGAGAATCGCTTTTCCTACTTTTATCTCTTCTTCTAATTCCCCGGTTATTGAAACTCTCATAGTATCACCGATGCCTTCTAATAGCAAAGAACCAAGAGCTATAGAAGATTTTACTGTAGAATGAAAACGTGTTCCTGCTTCTGTAACACCTATATGAAATGGATAATCCACTAATGGACGAAGCATTCTATACGCCTCAACCGTCCTTTGGACATCACTTGCTTTTAGAGAAACTTTTAGATTAGTAAAGCCTAAATCTTCAAGATATTTGATATTATAAAGTGCAGATTCTACCATTCCTTTCGGTGTGGCACCGTATTTTACGTCAAACATCTCTTCTAAAGAGCCGCTATTGACACCTATTCGTATAGGAATATTTCGTTCTTGACAAGCTTTGACAACCTCTTTTACCCTGCTTTTTTCACCTATATTTCCAGGATTAATACGAATACAGTCAACTACTTCTGCAGCGATCAAAGCTAATCTATAGTTAAAGTGAATATCTGCGACAAGCGGCAGATTGATTTGTTCTTTTATAGATTTTAACGCTCTGGCATCTTCATAATCAGGAACGGCAACACGAACTATGTCACAACCTGCAAAGCTAAGACGTCTTATCTGCTCAACCGTAGCATCCACATCTCTGGTTTTTGAATATGTCATAGACTGCACGGGAATTGGAGCATCTCCCCCTACGGCAATGTCACCTACGTATATTTTTTTAGTTTTATATCTATTTATCATTTAGTTATTGCCTTTCTTATAAAAAACCGCATTATTCAATATTGTTCAAATTTTACTTTTGATACAAATAATATTTTATAAAATGATTATACAAAAATTAGGTTAAGAAAAAGATAACGGGTCCATATCTATCTCTACTTGAAGTTTATTACAGGTATGAGCAAAATTCAACAACTCTTTTGGGTCATGACTTCTTAAAAGTAAGTTATATCTATATTTTCCGGCGATTTTTTCTATATTTGCTCTACCCTCACCTACTATTTCAAGTTTTGAAAAGGTGCGTGCCAATCTCACGACTTCTGCGAGCAGCAGGCTTGCTTTTTCATCACTTTTGTGAGAGACCAATATCTTTAAAAGCTTTATAAATGGAGGATAGATCTCTTTTCTATACCTTAATTCATCTTTTAAGAAACTCTCATAATCACTCATAAATTCTTTTATTATATCTACATTTTGTGTTTGTATATAAACTTCGCCCTCACCTGCTCGTCCTGCTCGTCCGGCTATCTGATGTACCAAAGATATAGCTTTTTCCCTAGCTCTAAAATCTGGCATGTTCAACACGGCATCGATTCCCATGATGACACTAAGTCCAATAGAGTGATAATCATGACCTTTAGAGAGCATTTGAGTTCCGACCAAAATATCTATCAAACCGTCATTAAAATCTTTCAGAACACTATTTAATTTTTTAATTGTTTTAACTTCATCTCTATCGAATTTTCCTATGACCTTATCTTTGAACACTTCTTTCAGGTAAGCAACGATTTGTGCCGTACCTATTCTATTTGTATGAAGATTTTCACTCTCGCATTTAGGGCATGTATTTGGGATCCTCTGCGTAAAATTGCAATAATGACAAACAAGGGCGTTTTTGTCGCTGTGTAGACTCATCCCTACACTACAATGCGGACACGTTATGTTTGCTCCACAATCAAAACAAGTCATATATTTAAAATTGGCACGAGTCGGTAAAAAGACTATAATCTTCTCTTTTTTATCTAAATGTTCTTTAATCTTGTCTATTAAAAGAGGTGTTAATTCACTGATATAATTCTCAAAGAAATAACTTTTTTTGGTATCAAAATAAGTCCCGCTCAATCTAAATCTAGGAAGATTTTTATAACTGCCTAAACTTGGTGTTGCACTACCTAATACAACTTTTGCATTTTCTCTCTTCGCAAATAAAAGCGCTAGATCCTTTGCGTTATATCTTGGTCTTTGACTTGATTTATAGCTATCATCATGCTCTTCATCTACAATTATCAAACCCAAATTTGACACCGGTAAAAAAAGTGCTGACCTAGTGCCTGCTATCAAAGATATTTTGTCGCTGCACAAGTCGTTTATAATCTCTTCTTTTTTCTTTTTTGTTATCTTTGAATGCCATATTGCCACACGTTCTCCAAAAACACTTACAAGCCTTTTTTTCATTTGTGGGGTCAACCCTATTTCGGGCATTAGGAAAATCGCTTTTTTACCGCTATTTATAACTTCTGTTATACACTTCATATAGATTTCTGTTTTACCGCTTCCCGTATCTCCAAAAAGTAGTGACCTGTCATGATGATTTATAAATTCAAATGCTGATTCTTGTTTTTTGGAAAGGATAAATGGAGAGATCGCCTTTTCACTATTTTTATATTGTATTTGTACCTTTTTGTACGGTACAAATAATTTAATAGCATCACCAAGAGAACATACATAATAATCGCTTATAAATTTTGCGAGCATAAGAGTTTTTTCTTCATAAAACTCTTCTTTTACACTTATTATCTCTTCACACTCAAAATCAGGTTTAACTGTTTTTGATATTACAACACCAATCCTAGATTTTTTATTTAACGTAACTTCTACGATATTGCCGATTTTAAGTTCATATTCGCATTCATAAGTTAAAGGACCAAGAGGAGACGAAAGAAGAGAAACTAAAAAGTAGTGTTTCAACTTATTGTGTTAGATCTTTGCAGTTTTGGTCTGTATGAGAACAATCAAATATACCGCTAGTTGAATTGTAATCAAAAGATACTGTAGTATTACGAAGATAAATAGAGTATTTATTTGCCGCAGTTTTTACCCATGCTCCATCACTGTTTATTTTTGAATATATTGGATATTCTAAAACATTGCTACTGTTGCCATCGGCATAGTTGAAAAGTCTTTGATTAGCTAAATTATAATTAGTTACACTATCAAGAGAAGGTAGAAGAGCAGGAGTTGTTCCCTCTAGTAATCTTTTATTTTTCTGCATAGCAATACCGCTTCTTATGGCTGATACTTGAGATTTTGCTTTTACCAGTACGGCATCATCTCTACTTGCAGCAAGTCGTGGTATAGCAATAGCTGAGAGTATACCTATCACCACGATGACAAAGATAAGCTCGATCATTGTAAAGGCAGGTCTAGTACCTGCCTTTTTATCTATCATTTGTTTCAAACAATTACCACTTAACTTTTTGACCGGCCATAGTAATATTTGCTTCTTGTACACCCATGTCATTCCATAGAGTTCCACAGATACCTGTTGGAGAATTTCCGGCAAGCTTTGGTGCATTAATAACTCTAAATACAGGTACACCATCAGTAAGTGTTGGTTGCCAAGCACCATTTGTAGCATTTATCTCAGCTGTAGTAGCTACGTGAGCATCTGCTGCTGTGGTACCATTCACGTCCCATACAGCTATAGTAACACAAGCTTGATTATCTAAAGTTAGTGTATATTCAGCTCCAACTCCAGTATTTTGGACCCATTGGTTTGTATCTATACTAGTTGCCTGAGCAATTCTAGCATCTTTTTGTCCTTGATACCATGCAGGAATCGCATTCATAAAAGTACCTATATCTGTTTTAACAGCTGCAAGCTTTGCATCATCTCTTGTTGCTGCTAGTCTTGGAATCGCAACCGCTGCTAAAATTCCTAAAATTACGATCACGAAGATCAACTCGATCATAGTAAAACCCTTTTTCATGGTTTACTCCTTTTTGTAAATTTTTTGATTGATACACTTATCAACCTAACTGATATGATATTTAAATAAACTTAAATATACACTTAAACAATATCGGCTTAGTTGGATAATTTTTTATTGTAATAGAGAATCAGCCTATATCCAGGCTTTTAAGCTTCATCGATCTTTGCCACTTTTGACAAAATCTCTTTTATTTGCTGTTCTGTTTCATATTCATTATAAACTTTTTGGACATAACTCCAAAGGAGATCTTTGATATCGATATTACGTTGGTCTTTAAATGTCTTTTTAAAATCTTTTTCAAAAAATTCAGAAAAATCTCCATCAAGCTTGATATCAAAATCTTTTGCGCCTATTTGAAGAGAAATTTTACTCATCTTCGCAAGACTTCCTCGATCTTACCAAGTATATCATCTGCTTCCATATCTTTGTTCATCACATCTTCTTCAAGTTTTTCTATCTGAGCACTTTTAGCCTCATTTTCAGCTTTCAGCGTCATCACTTGTTGCATAAGTGATTCGTTCTGAGCCTTCAGATCTTCAAACCTAGTCAATAAGTTATTTATCTTTTCACTAAGTTTACTTACGGTTAATTCTTCACTAAACATGCTTATTCCTAATTGATAATTTAATTACTTTATCGGCTAAGTATATCCGGTATTGATGTATTTAGCCAGTAGAGTAATAACTTTGCTATAATTGTAACAAAAAAAAGTAAAAAGATGACAAAGTTTCAACTAAATAGTAAATTTTCTCCAACAGGTGACCAGCCTGATGCAATTAAAAAACTATCAGATTCAATAAAAAAAAACAATAGGTACCAAACTTTGGTAGGAGTAACCGGAAGCGGTAAAACTTTTACTATGGCTAACATCATAAACGAACTTCAGATGCCTACACTTATCATGACGCATAATAAAACTCTTGCAGCTCAGCTTTATAGTGAATTCAAAGGTTTTTTCCCAAAAAATCATGTAGAATATTTTATCTCTTATTATGACTACTACCAACCTGAAGCTTATATCCCTAGAGCAGATCTGTTCATAGAAAAAGACAGCTCCATTAATGAAGAACTGGAGAGGTTGCGACTAAGTGCGACTGCATCACTTTTAAGTTTTGATGATGTCATATGTGTAGCTTCAGTTTCTGCAAATTACGGTTTGGGAAATCCAAATGAGTACAAGAGTATGGTCCAAGCTCTTGATGTTGGGCAAAGCATAAACCAGAAAAAACTTTTATTACAACTTGTAGACATGGGATATAAAAGAAATGATACTTTTTTTGACAGAGGATGTTTTAGAGTAAATGGTGATGTTGTAGATATACATCCGGCCTACAATGAGGATGAAGCCATAAGGATCGAATTCTTCGGAGATGAGATAGAAAGTATCTATTACTTTGAAGTTTTGAGCAATCAAAAAATAAAAAATGTCGACAAAGTCATCATCTACGCAGCCAATCAATTTATAGTAGGTCATGAAAGACTGAAAATTGCGATTAAACAAATAGAAGAGGAGTTGGCACAGAGGCTACAAGAGCTAAAAGATGCAGATAAATTGGTAGAGTATCAACGTCTAAAAAGTAGAGTTGAGTTTGATCTAGAAATGCTTCAAGCAACAGGTGCCTGCAAGGGAGTTGAGAATTACGCTAGATATCTAACAGGAATCAAGGAAGGAGAGACTCCTTATTCTTTATTTGATTATTTTGAAACTATGGGGAAAGATTATCTTGTCATAGTAGATGAATCACATGTCAGTCTTCCTCAATTTCGCGGTATGTTTGCAGGAGATCGCAGCAGAAAAGAAGTTTTGGTAGAATACGGTTTTAGGCTTCCAAGTGCCCTTGATAACCGTCCTTTGATGTTTGATGAATTTATAAATAAAGCACCGCATTACCTTTTTGTTTCAGCTACACCAAAAGAGTTAGAGCTAGAATTGTCCGGTGAAAATGTAGCTGAACAGGTGATCAGACCGACTGGACTTATGGAGCCGCAAATTGAGATAATAGATAGTGAAAATCAAGTAGAGTGGTTGTTTGATGAGATAAAAAATGTAGTTGCCAAGGATGAGCGTGTTTTAGTCACTGTATTAACCAAAAAGATGGCAGAAGAACTTAGTAGATATTATAATGAACTAGGGCTCAAAGTAAAATATATGCACTCTGAAATCGATGCGATCGAGCGAAATCAGATTATTAGAGCTCTTAGAAACGGAGAATTTGATATCTTAGTAGGTATCAACCTTTTAAGAGAAGGTTTAGACCTCCCGGAAGTCTCACTCGTGGCTATACTTGATGCCGATAAAGAAGGATTTTTAAGAAGTGAAACCAGCTTGATTCAAACTATGGGGAGAGCCGCAAGAAATACTCACGGTAAAGTCATCTTGTTTGCAAAGAAGATAACAGAATCTATGAGAAAAGCTATCGAAATAACTGAAAAGAGAAGAAAGATACAAGAAGCATACAACAAAAAGCACAATATAACTCCGACGACAACGACCAGAGGGATGGATGAAAATTTAAAAGTCGAAGAATTAGGTGATATATACAATACCTATGACAAAAAGGACAAGATCCCGCCAAGCCAGAAAAAAGAGATCATCAAATCACTCAGCATTCAAATGCACAAAGCTGCAAAAGATCTAGAATTTGAAAAAGCCGCAAAACTTAGGGATGAGATAGCAAAACTTAGAAAACTATGACTACGAGGCGCTATATTTTTGATATAATAAGCATTTTATAAATACTCTCAAAGGAGGCATAATGCCAAATTTAAATGATTCTAGCGCATATATAAATAGAGAATTATCTTGGCTAAGATTTAATACTAGAGTCTTGGAACAGGCAAGGAAAAAAGAACTTCCTCTTTTAGAGAGATTAAAATTTTTGGCTATTTATACTACAAATCTAGACGAATTTTACATGATAAGAGTTGCCGGATTAAAACAACTTTTTAACGCTGGTGTCATAGTAACAGGGCCTGATCAGATGACTCCGCTTGATCAGCTCAGGGGGATAAGAAGCTACATCTCGGCAGAAAAAGAGATCGTACAAGACACTTATCATGAAATTGTAAATGGGTTAGAGGGTGAGAATCTTTTTATAAAAAGTTATGAATATCTAAGTGATGAACTAAAAAAGAAAGCCGATGAGTATTTCGTATCAAATATACTGCCTATAATTATACCTATTGCCGTAAACTCTACGCATCCTTTCCCTCATCTAAACAATTTAAGCTTTTCACTGGCTGTCAAACTGAGTGACAGTACTGAAGACTCAAAATTTAAATACGGGATGATCAGAATAACCAGAGTATTACCTCGTTTTTTTCAAGCAGATGATAATCACTATGTCCCTATAGAATCAATTGTTCACGAACACGTGGAGACGATATTTCCCGGCTATAAGCTGATCTCGTCTGCGGCATTCAGAGTTACAAGAAATGCGGATATTGTCATAGAAGAAGAAGAAGCCGATGACTTTATGATGATCATGGAACAAGGAATAAAACTTAGAAGAAAAGGTGCTTTTGTAAGACTAACTATACAATCAGGCGCAGATCCTGATATCCTGGAGTTTTTAAATACCCACATGCAAATTTTCTTCAAAGATATTTATGAATACAATCTACCGCTGAACCTTGGAGCATTATGGCAGATTGTTGGCGACAAAGACTTCTCTCACCTTTGTTTAAATCCTTTACATCCAAAAGTATTACCGCCGCTTGATAAAAATGAATCGATATTTAAGACTATCACTAAAGGGGATGTTTTATTATATCACCCATATGAGAGTTTTGAACCGGTATATCGTCTTATAAAAGAAGCTTCTAAAGACCCGAAAGTCATCTCTATAAGATGCACACTTTACAGAGTAGAAAAGAATTCTCAGATAGTTCAAGCACTTATAGATGCTGCAAGTGATGGAAAACAAGTTACTGCGATGGTTGAGCTTAAAGCTAGATTTGATGAGGAAAACAACCTGCACTGGGCAAAAGCATTGGAGCAAGCCGGAGCTCATGTTATATATGGGATCACAGGATTTAAGGTGCATGCAAAAGTCGCTCAAATTATACGCCAAGAAGATGGTAATTTAAAATTTTATATGCATCTTGGTACTGGAAATTACAATGGAGCTACGGCAAAAATCTATACTGATGTCAGTTATTTTACTTGCAATGCTGAAATTGGGGAAGATGTAACAACATTTTTCCATATACTTTCAGGCTTTTCAAAAAATCAAAGACTAAATCATCTAAGTATGTCGCCGACCCAAATAAAATCCAAATTATTAGGTATGATCAATAATGAAGCAAAACTTGGAGAAGAGGGACAGATCATTGCCAAGATGAACTCTCTTGTTGATTCGGACATTATAAAAGCTTTATATAATGCATCATCTAAAGGTGTCAAGATAGATCTTATCATAAGAGGTATCTGCTGCTTACTGCCTGGTGTTAAAGGTTTAAGCGAAAATATAAGAGTTGTTTCTATCGTTGGTAGATTCTTGGAACACTCAAGAATATTTTATTTTAAAAATTCAGACCCTTGTATGTTCATATCAAGTGCAGACTGGATGCCTAGGAATTTAGAGAGAAGATTGGAACTTATGACTCCAATAACAGAAAAACAGTTGCAGCAAAAATTACTTGAAATATTGCAGCTCCAGCTCAATGATAACTCTCTGGCATGGGAACTCAAAAATACGCAAGAATATGAAAAAATAGAAAACGACGGCTCCAAAATCATAAATAGTCAAAAGATCTTAGAAGATTACATCAATAAAATTTATAAGACGCTGAGAAAAGACTCGACATCTAATAAAGCTGAGAGATTAGCCAAAAAACTGTTTAAGGAAAGCTAGGATGATTTTAGAATACAGGGGAACAAAACCAGATATCGGAAAAAACGTTTTTGTGGCGCCAAGCGCAGATTTGATAGGTGATCTTCGAATAGGAGATGAAAGCTCAATCTGGTTTGGATGCGTGATAAGAGCTGATATCCATTCTATATACATAGGCTCAAATACAAATATACAAGATCTTAGCATGATCCATGTGGACCATTATACAAAAGAGGACAAAAGTGACGGACATCCTACCTACATCGGTGATGATGTTACAATAGGGCATAAAGTGATGCTCCATGGCTGTACTATAGGAAATGCCTGCCTTATAGGCATGAGCACAACTATTATGGATGGTGCTGTAATAGGAAAAGAATCTATAGTAGGCGCAGGATCTCTTGTAACTAAAAATAAAATATTTCCTCCCAGATCACTAATAATGGGATCTCCTGCCGTAGTTGTTAGAGAATTGAGAGAAGAAGAAGTTGCTTCTATATACGAATCTGCCAAAAATTACATTAGTTATAAGAATTTTTATCTTTAGTTTTTTTCTTTTTTTTCTTGATAGGTTTTGACAATTGAATTAGATCTTCAGTTGTTGAAACTTTGACCGGAAGATTTTGCAAACAATGCCTAAGTACGAAATCAGCCATCTTGGCATCAACTAAAGCTCTATGCTGAGCTCCGAAAGATATATCAAAATGCTCCATCAAAAAGCTCAAACCGTACTTTTCTGCCTGAAAACATTTTCTGGAGAGATCAATTGTACAAAGCTTTCTATTCAAGAGTGGTCCAAATCCGGCTTTTTGCAAAGATGCTGATATAAAATTATAATCAAAATTTACATTATGTGCCACAAAAACAGCATCTTTTAAAAAAAGTCTAAATTTTTCCAACACAAAATTAAGAGGAGGCGCACCCTTTAGATCATCAAGAGTAATACCAGTCAGCATGGTAATTGAATCCGGTAAAACATCTGTTTCCACAAATGATTCAAATTTATCTATCTCTTCACCGTTTCTCACCATCACGGCACCTATCTCTATGATTTGATTAACTTGAGGATCACTTCCGTTTGCTTCTATGTCTACAACACAAAAAGTTTGTTCTTCAAGCTTTGTATTTGCAGTTTCTATTATGATTTGATTGTCTATTTCTTGAACCGGAAAGCCCAATAGTCTTAAGTTTTCAAAATCGTCAACATCAATATCTACAAGCGGTTTTTTTGTTTTTAGTTCTCGTATAAATTCTTCTTTGCTTAGATTATCTTTTATAATTTTTTGAACCAATATATCAATATTCTGCAATATTTTGACCAGCCTTTAATTTTTCGCTTTTTCTATAAACTTTTCTACTTTTTGCTCATCTTTTAAGCCTTTTTCTCTCTCTACGGCACTACTGACATCAAAACCATAAAAGTTATATTTTTTAAAACTATCTATATTTGACACATTTAAACCACCGGCTAAGATGATCTTTGAGCAATCAACACCCTCAAACCAAGACATATCCACACTTTTGCCCTCGCCTCCAAAGCCCTCGACAAATGAATCAACCAATCGATATTCATCATTATACTTTAAAATATCTTCCCTGCAATTTGCACGAACGACTTTAAGATGCGGTACATCCAAGCTACGATAAAACGTAACATCCGCATGAAAATGAATCTGAGCCAAAGTAAGACGAGCGATCTTTGCGTACTCATTGACTGTTTGAGCCGAGACATTGACAAAAAGACCTACTTTTTCGACAAAAGGAGGAAGCTTTTTGATTATTTCACCTGCTATTTCAGGTTTTATGTATCTTGGTGATTTTTCATAAAATACAAAACCCAGAGCATCGGCTCCGTGTTTTATAGCACTCAGTGCATCTTCAAGATTCGTTATGCCACAGATCTTTACTTTGGTATTTATCATCTCAAACTTTTAATTGCTTGCTCATAATCTTCAGCACTAAACACATAATTACCGGCAACTACAATGTCCACTCCGGCATTTTCTAGATCTTTAACATTCTTATCATTTACTCCGCCGTCAACCTCGATCAACACATCAAGATTTTTTTCTTTGATCATATTTCTCAACTCTTTTGCTTTTTTCAAAACAGACGGAATAAATTTTTGTCCGCCAAATCCTGGATTAACGCTCATCAAAAGCACCATATCCAAATCTTCTAAAAGATACTCTATAGCGCTTATGGGAGTATGTGGATTTAGCACGATAGCAGGTCTGATACCATAACTTCTGATTTTTTGGATCAACCTGTGAGGATGCTTCTCTTCTTCAATATGAAAAGAGATAAATTCTGGTTTAATAGGAGCAAAAAGCTCAACAAAAAAAGTATTGTTTTCAACCATTAAATGAATATCCAATGGTTTTGTAGCAGCTTTTGCTACTGCATTTACAACAACAGGTCCTATTGTCAGATTGGGAACGAAATGCCCATCCATCACATCTACATGAACAAAATCACAACCGCTATCACAGATTTTTTTAATCTCTTCATCCAATCTACCAAAATCTGCCGACAATATACTTGGTGCGATTTTCATATTTAATTCTCCATAATAATATTTAATCAATTAGATTACTCTTTTACTCTAAGTGTGAAGCTCGTAAGCCACAAGAGGATTTCACAGAAAGTTTGCTTACGCGACTGCATTTGCTACTTTTGTCCTCAAAGTAAGAGTAAAAGAGGAATCTAATTGCATCTTTTTTTTAAATTTTCAAGATTTTATCGTTAATTTCATAAAACCTTTATAAATTTTTGGTATAATATCAGCCTTATAAAAATTCAAGGGATTCAAAATGGCAAGAAGATGCGCAATAACAGGCAAAGGGCCAATGGTTGGAAATAACGTAAGCCACGCTCACAATAAAACAAAAAGAAGATTTCTTCCGAATCTTAGAAGCGTCAGAGTAACATTAGAAGATGGCACAACTATGAAAATCAAAGTTGCTGCTTCAACTCTTAGGACTATGAAAAAAAACGCTTAAAACTTTTAGCTTTTTGGAATTAGGTAAGCTTACTTAATTCCAAAAATATTTAGACCCGATTCATCACAAATTCAGAAAAAAGAGTTTCAATATGTTCAATATTATTTCGCTGCAAGGCGGTCTTGACAATGTCGAAGGTTTTTATTCAAGTGGGGTAAGTGCAGGATTTAAGAAGGATGCAGGTTTAGATGTAGCATTTATCAGAAGTGATTTAGAGTGCGACGTATCTGCACTTTTTACGACAAATAAATTTCAAGCAGCTCCTATAAAACACTTTAAACGCTATCCGAAAAACTTCAAAACAAACTTTATACTCATGAACTCAAAAAATGCCAACGCTATTACGGGGGAACGGGGCATTGAAGATATTAACACGATATTTAATAATCTAACCAATCTAAAACTACAAAATCCTATTATGAGTTCAACCGGCGTTATAGGTTACCGTCTTGATACGAAAAAGATACAAGAAGCGATACAAAAGTTTGATTTTAACGAAAAAAATTCAAATGCCGCGGCGACCGCTATCATGACAACCGATAGTTTTAAAAAAGAGTTGTGCGTCAAAGTGGAACTTGATAACGGTGAATTTTTTCATATCGCAGGCATTTGCAAGGGCGCTGGCATGATCAATCCTGCAATGGCCACTATGCTGTGCTTTTTAGTGACTGATGCAAACATACCAAAAGCCGACATGGATGAACTATTACTTGCGAGCACTGAGAAATCTTTTAATACCATCAGCGTCGATGGCGATACTTCTACCAATGACAGTATCTTTTTACTAAGTAATAAAACAAAAAAATGTTACGATAAAACCGCTTTTGCAGCCTCTTTGGATTTTATCACCAAAAACCTCGCTATGATGATCTTAAAAGACGGAGAAGGCGCCAATAAGGTCGTCGCTTTTGAAGTCAACGGAGCTGCATCGCAAGATGATGCCATAAAAGCAGCCAAGGCATTGAGCAATTCACTTTTGGTAAAAACCGCACTCTTTGGAGAAGATCCAAACTGGGGGAGAATCGCATCTACGATCGGAGCTGCAAACATAGCGTGTGATGAAGAAAAACTTGAGATTTACTACGACCAGGTTTTGGTTCACTCGATCAACCAACCGACTTTAGATACGGAAACTGAAGCAAGAGCAAACGCCGTGATGAAGCAAGACTCTTTTAAAATAAAATGCAATTTATTTATGGGAAATTTTTCCTATACGGCTTATGGATGTGATCTCAGTTACGAATATGTAAAAATCAATGCAGATTATAGAACTTGAAGCATACATTTGCTAGAATCATCAATTATAATAAAATCAAAAAGGAGAAAGAATGTTAAACGAATATAGAGATATAATTTCTAATATTAAAGTACAAAATGCACACTTTGCAAAAATTTTCGAAAGACACAATGAACTTGATAAAAAGATCAATGATGCAGAAGGCGGTAGAGAACATATAGAAGCATCGGAACTTGATATATTAAAAAAAGAAAAATTAAAACTTAAAGATGAAGCATATGCTATGATCTTAGATTATAAGAAAGAAAACAGCTTATAAAAATTTCAGGGGATACTTTAGTATCTCCAAAAAACTTCCAAAAATTAAAAATCTGCTTATTTCATAAACAACCTTGATTCCATTTATTTATAAATGTTAGATATAATGTAACCAACAAGTCCTTGATTAAGGCACTTACACAATTTAAGGAGATCAATATGGTAAAGGTTACAAAAAAAGGAAACAAATCTTGGGTTACATTTACTTTATCGCCTGAACATGCAAATAGCGTGGATATTTGTGGTGATTGGAATGATTGGCAAAATGAGCCGATGAAAATCAAAAAAAATGGAGAATTTTATATTACAAAAATTCTAAAATCTGACAACACTCATCAATTTGGATATAAATTAGATGGCAACAATTGGATATGTGATGAACACAGTGAAACAATAGATACACCATTTAACTCTAAAAACTCACTTTTAAAAATATAACAACAGCTTCTTCTCTTAATCAAAGAGATCGTGCTGATTTTCTCTAATGAAGGAGCATAAATATGAAATATACTACGCAAGACGTACACTTCAATAAGAGGACTTTTTACTCTGTTAAGCCTAGTAAAGAAGAGGTAACAATATGAAAGCTGTTGTAATGGCAGGCGGATTCGGCACTAGAATACAGCCCCTCACTCACTCAATACCCAAACCAATGCTTCCTATCGTAAATAGACCTATGATGGAACACACCATGATGATGTTAAAAAATTTAGGTATCAAAGAGTTCATAGTCCTTTTATACTATAAACCGGAAATCATAAAAAATTATTTCAAAGACGGCAGCGATTTTGGCATAAAGATCGATTATATAACGCCTGATGATGATTATGGAACTGCGGGTGCGGTGAAACTTGCACAAGATCTGATCAAAGATGAAAATTTTATCATCATAAGCGGTGATTTAGTCACTGATTTTGACTTTCAAAAATTATTTGATTTTCATACAAAAAAGAAAGCCAAACTCTCAATAGGACTGACTTCTGTTGAAAATCCTCTGCAATTTGGAGTAGTCATTGCAAATCAAAATGGTGAGATTGAAAAATTCTTAGAGAAACCAAGTTGGGGAGAAGTATTTAGCGATACGATCAATACAGGCATATATATAATAGAACCTGAAATTTTAGATTATATACCAAAAGGTGAAAATTTTGATTTTGGAAAAGATCTTTTTCCAAACTTAATGAAAAGTGAAATCAAACTTATGGGATATAATTTAAAAGGATATTGGCGCGATGTAGGAAACCCTGAAAGCTACAGAGAAGTTTATCAAGACATATTGTCAAATCGTTTTAACTTTACGATCCCCGGCGTACAAACATCATATCCTGATGGAATCCTATACAGCGACACTATCTATGAGCTTGACAAAAGTATAGAGATAATAGGCAATGTAGTACTGGGCAAAGATGTTGTCATCGAGAAAAATGTAAGATTAAACAATGTGGTCATAGGAAACAATGTCAAAATAGGAAGCGACAGCAATATAAGAAATAGCGTCTTTTGGGATAATATCAAGGTTGGGAAAAATGCAAAATTTGATGGATGCATTATTTGCTATGACAATGTAATAGGTAAAAATGTCACTGCGAAAGCAGGATTAATATTGGCTCAAAACTGCGAAGTAGAAGAGCTTGCAACATTTGAAAGAGATGTCACTATCTGGCCTGACAAGAAGATAGAAGCAGCCTCTATAGTTAGTCACAATCTAGTTCTTGGGAGCAGATACAAAAATACTATATTTGAAGGTGGCAGCGTTTCAGGTAAAAGCAATATAGAGCTTTCATGCGATATGGCAACAAAACTAGCCGAAGCCTTTGCTTCACAACTGCCAATAGGATCAAAAGTAGCAGTAGGAAGAGACAATGACAAAAGCTCAAGGATGTTAAAGCGTGCATTCTTGGGTGGTCTTTTATCCGCCGGTATAAATGTAGTAGATATGAAAAATATAGCCTCTTCTATTTTAAGATATTCTATTTCAAAAGATGACTCTATTATAGCCGGGGCTCATTTTAGAAGAGATATAGTCGATACGACATGTTCTCAGATCACACTATTTAACGAAGAGGCTCTGAGAATTGATTCAAATTCTATAAAAGGAGTTGAAAAAGCTTTTTTTACAGAAAAGTTCAGGAGAGTGGATTACTCTAAAATCGGTGAAATAGAAGAATCCCTATATGGGAAAGAGTGTGAAGCATATATCAATGATATTGAAGGCAAGATCGATCATAACATCATCAAATGCGGAGGCTTTAAAGTTGCGCTTGATGTAATGCACGGTAGTACGTCAGAGATTTTTCCTCTACTTTTAAATGATCTTGGTGTTGAAAATATCGTTCTTGATGCCTATTATGACAGCAAAAAACTCTCAAATATCGAGAATCTTGAAAAAAGAGCCAAATCAAATATTGCAAATATAGTAACAAGCCTAAAATACGATATGGGTATCATAATATATCCTAATGCGCAAAGACTTTTATTGATAACCGATGAAGGCGAAGTTTTAAATAAAGTAAAAGGCTTATTGGCTGTCATGTACCTACTTAACATGAACAATGGTAAAAAGAAAAAAAGAGTATTTCTTCCTACCTGGTCAACGGACATGATCTATTTTGAGAATTTAGAAATAGAGAGAGGAAATTACTCAAACTTCAAAGCAGAAAAACTCAAAGAGTATGATTTGGTCGCGACTATGGACGGTAACTTCACATTTACGGAGTTTGGGCTGACACGTGACGCTATGTATGCAAGTCTAAAAATTATGGAGATGTTAAACTGTCATGAGATTAAACTCTCAGAAGTCTCAAAACTGGTAGATGAGTTTTTCTATACTTCCAAAAAGATCGCGTGTTCACAATCTTTGAAGGGAAAAATGATGCGCAAATTCCTAGAAGCCTCTGTCGGTAAAAAATCATCTTCAATAGACGGTGTAAAAATCTGGGAAAATGAAACAGATTGGATACTGATGATACCTGATCAGTATAGCGATCATCTTAACATCTATATTCAGGCAACCGATGAAGCCAAAGGAAATGCAATATACGATAAATATAGCAAAAAGATTGACCTATGGTCAAAACAATGAGAACAAAACATTGAATTTAAGCTTTATTTGGCATATGCACCAACCCGATTATAGAGATAATGCAGGTATTATGAAGATGCCTTGGGTTTTTTTGCATGCCATCAAGGATTATTTTGATATGCCATGGATGTTATCTCGTCATGACAATATTAAAGCTACATTCAACATCACTTGCCCATTGATAGAACAATTAAAACTTTACTATGAAAAGCCGCAATCTCATGACTATTTTCTAAATCTATGGCTAAAAGAGATCAATGAACTAAACGAGAGTGAGCGTCAATGGATGATCAAGATCTGCAAAAGTGCGCAATACGACACTATGATTTCATCATTGCCTCATTTTAAGACTTTATATTCTTACACCGCATATGAAGATTATGAACTTTTTGATATGCAAGTACTGTTTATCCTTTCATGGTGTGGCATGTATTTGAGAACTCACAATGAGAGCGTAAAACACTTGATGGCCAAAGGTAGAGGTTTTGACATAAACGACAAGATTAAACTACTTAAAGAGTTGTCAAAATTCATCCAAAGTATATTTGAGTATTACACTTCCTTGGCACAACAAGGCAGAATATCCATATCTACTACACCGCTAAACCACCCGATACTTCCTCTTTTGATAGATATGAACAATGCAATTACTGCAAATAAAAGCACCAATATTCCAAGACAAAGCATCTCTCTTAGCGAAGATGCCAAAGCTCAGGTTGAGCGAGCACAAAAATTATTTTCTGAAACTTTTGGATTTGAAGTGAGTGGTTTTTGGCCGGCAGAAGGTGCAGTGGATACTAAAAGTGTGCAACTTTTGCAAGATTGCGGTATCAAATGGATCGCTACCGATGAGGCCATATTATTTAAATCTCTTCAAAACAATGACAGAAAAAATTTATACTCACCCTATATTTACGACAATATGTGCATTGGTTTTAGAGATCATGGACTTAGCGACCTGATAGGTTTCACATATAGATTTTGGGATGCGTCAAAAGCAGGCAAACATTTTATCAATGCATTGCAGCATATAGAAAATGAAAATCCCAACGGCACTGTTTTCGTGATACTTGATGGTGAAAATGCCTGGGAATTCTATAAAAATAACGGATTTGATTTTTTTGACACACTCTATCATGACTTGAATGAGACAAGCTGGTGTCAAACTGTTCACATGGATGAAGTATTAAAGTTAGAAAAGAAAACCTTGGATTGTTTGAGCCCGGGAAGTTGGATCAACGGAGAATTTAATACCTGGGTAGGTCACAATGAAAAAACAAGAGCCTGGGATCTTATATATCTTACAAAAAGAGACTTTGAACATCACAAAGAAAATTTGAGCGATGAGATCAAAAATAAGATAACCGATGAATTTTTATTGGCTGAATGCTCTGATTGGTTCTGGTGGTATGGAGATGATCACTATACCGAATTTGGAATTGAATTTGACGATCTCTTTAGAGCTCATCTTATCAGCATATATCTTTTGATGGGAGTATCCCCTCCTTCTGATTTGTTTGAGCCCATAACAAAACACAAAAGCTCAAAACACTTTTTATTGCCGCCTCAATCAAACATTACACCAAGCCTTGATGGCAATCACAATTCATTTTTTGAGTGGATTGGCTGTGGCATCATAGATGAAACAAAACTTTTTTCTACTATGGACAAAGCTCGAGGACCGATCAAGAAAATACTCTATGGGCAAGATGAGAATTATCTCTACTTTGCATTTTTGGCAAACGACGAAGAATTGAATACATATGATAAAATAAATATCATCATCGATCCACTTGACATCAATGAACATATTTCGCTGCAAAGTTGCAAAAATAGTGGAAAATGCAAGCATCTTGGTGTTTTGGACATCGATTTTACAATCGGAAAATGGCTTGATATGAGAATAGATAAAAAACCTATAAATGAAAAATCAATAAAATGTAGATTTGAACTTTGTATCGGCAATAAAATTATACAGACTTTACCAGGATTTGGAGAACTTGATATGGATATAGCAAATGATTATAGTGAAAATTGGTTTATATGATTTTGGGAGAAAATATGAAAGAAGTTAGTTTACTCTTTGGAGTACATATGCATCAGCCTGTAGATAATCTAGGCATTGCAGTAGATGAAGCAATTGAACGATGCTACAAACCTTTTTTCGAGACGATGATCAAGTATCCTGAGTTTAAATTTTCTCTTCATTGCAGCGGTTGGCTGTTGGATCAGATACGAGTAAAACATCCTGATATTTTTAAAAATATGCAGATTCTAACAAAATCTAACTCCATAGAGTGGATCAGTGCCGGATTTTATGAGCCGATTTTAAGCGTTATCCCTTCAAATGATCGAGTCTCGCAAATAAACCTGCTTAGTAAATATATAAAAAAACACTTCAAAGTTGATTCAAACGGACTCTGGCTGACGGAGAGGGTTTGGGAATCTTCTATAGTTCCTGATTTAAAAAAAGCAAACATTGACTTTGCCCTCATCGATGATTATCACTTTCTAAGCAGCGGTTTTGATGCCGCAAAGATGGATGGTTATTATGAGAGCGAAGAAAGCGGTGAGAAACTTGCCTTATTTCCGATCTCAGGAGCGCTTCGTTACGCGTTACCGTTTTTTAGTGTCGAACGCTCGATCGAAGCGATATTAAATTGCCGTAAAAGTGAAAATTCGGCTGCTATTATATTTGATGATGGGGAAAAGTTTGGACTTTGGCCAAAAACTCATGAGTGGGTATATGAAAAAAAATGGTTAGAAAATTTTATAGAAGCTGTTTTAAGCGAAAAAAGAATAAAAACAGAACACTTTTGTGATTATCTAAACAACAATAGATCTAAAGGTATCGCTTATCTAAACAATACCTCATATTTTGAGATGGGAGAGTGGAGTCTAAGAAGCGAACAGACACTTGGTCTAGAGAAATTAAAACAAGAAGTGGGAAGCGAGTACTTCGACAATCTTGGAATCTCTTTCATCAAAGGTGGAATTTGGAAGAATTTTTTTGTAAAATATGAAGAGAGCAATTATCTGCATAAAAGAATGCTTTATATGAGCAAAAAGCAAGATAGTTTTAGTGCCAAGGCAAAAGACTATCTATATAAACTTCAGACCAATGATGTGTTTTGGCATGGTGTTTTTGGAGGCTTATACCTCCCTGTTTTGCGAGATAATGCATATACATACTTGATGCATTTAGAAAAAGAGTTTGCAAAAAAAGAACTAGACTATGAAGTATTGGATTTGGATATGGACGGGTTTGATGAATTAAAAGTGCTAAGCCGCTCACTCTCTTGTGTATTTTCATCCAAAAACGGTGCCCAAATGGTAGAGTTTGGATCTTTAGATGCTGAATTTAACTGGCAAAATACTCTGATGAGAAGGAAAGAAGCTTATCATGACAAGATACTTTTCCCACAAAAAATCGAAATACATGAACAAAATGAAGATGAAATCGCCACTATTCATAACAGCCAAGAAAACATAGATGAAAAATTAAAAGAAAATTTGATATTTGATTGGTATTTAAAATATTCTTTTGTTGATCACTTCTCAGATACCTCGTTTAACCTGGAAAATTTTAGGCAGACAAACTTTAGAGAAATCGGAGATTTTGCAAATCAACCATATGAACTCGATGAAAAAACACTGATATTTAGCCGTGAAGGCGGAATTTATCTCGAAGAACATTATCCTGCCATCATGACCAAACAGTTTTCTTTCTTAGACAAAGAGCTAAGCGTGAAACTCGATTTTAAAACAGAATATCAAGAAAATATGTATTATGGTGTAGAGTTTAATCTGCACTTTGCACATCCGCATCTTGTAACCTTTAACGGTGAATTGATCCAAGAAGGTTTGGTTTTAGAAGATATAAAAGATCTTGCGATCATAGATACGTTTACAAATAAAAAAATACATCTCTCTTTGAATCAAAATTGCGACCTAAATGCTTTTATATTAAATACGGTATCTCAAAGTGAAAACGGATTTGATATGGTTGCCCAGCAGATCTCATTTATATTATTTACGGAAATTCATTTAAAGATGCATTTAAAACTAACACTAGGAGTTGATGATGTCTGAGATAAGATTTGATTTACTCAGAAATCAGTATATTTTAATTGCTCCTGAGAGACTACATAGACCTGATTTTTATCAATGCAAAAATAAGCCGGATACAAACAATACAACGTGTCCGTTTTGCTATGGAAACGAATACCTAACCCCTCCTGAGATCTTTGCACTAAGAGACAATGAAGCCAATACTGCAGGCTGGCAGACAAGAGTCGTGCCGAATCTTTTCAAAGCCGTACAAATCGAGCTTGAAGACAGATCCAGACGAAAAGGTTTGTTTGAAAGCATCCCTGGAGTCGGTGCTCATGAAGTACTGATTGATTCCCCGGAACATAAAAATGATTTGGATGACTTGGAAGAGTATAAAATAGAAAATTGGCTCAAAAGCATCATCAGGCGTATTGTAGATCTAAGAAACGATATGCGATTGGTTCACCTCAGCGTTTTTAAAAATCACGGCTCAAATAGCGGTGCAACGCAAGAGCATCCACACACACAGCTTTTAGCACTGCCTATTATGCCAAAAAATGAACTTGATTTTTTAAAACAGAATTTGGAATATTATCGTAAACACGGCAGAGGAAAACTTCAAGACATAGTAGAGAATGAAAGATTTTTTAAAGACAACAGAGTAATCGGCGAAATCGGAGATTTTGTTGCTTTTTGTCCATTTGCCAGTAGTTTCCCTTTTGAAGTAATGATAGCTCCGACAAAAAATATCGGCAATTTAGACGAGTGTGATCATGATGATGTAAAAAACCTCTCTTTGATTATCAAACATGTATTTTTTAAGTTAAAAAAACAGTTGGGAGAATTTGACTATAACTTATACTTTAAATTGTCCCCGCTAAATAGCAACTTCCAAAATGAAGAGTATCTGCCATATATTCACAAAAGTTTTCGCTTCTCCCTCAGTATCATTCCAAGAATTTATAAACTTGGAGGTTTTGAGCTTTCCACAAATATGGCTATCAATCCGATGTCTCCTGAAGAGTGTGCAAATCTTCTCAATTCGGAGGAAATCGTATGAAAGTTTTGTTTGCCTCAAGCGAAATCTTTCCTTATGCCAAAAGCGGAGGATTGGCAGATGTAGCAGGAGCACTTCCTTTAGCTCTAAGCAAACATGCGCGAATCATCTCTGTCATGCCTTTTTATGGCTTTATGAATGAAAACAATTTTGAGAAAAGCGACATCTCTTTTTCTCTTGATCTTGGCGGCATCAATTACGACATAATCATTTACAAAACTCAAAACCAAAATCTGAGCACTTATCTCATAAAAGCCCCTCTTCTAAGCGATACACAAAAGCTATATGGAGACAGTGAGGCTTATGCAAATAACGACATTCGTTTTGGCATATTTAGTAAAGCAATCGTAAAATTAGCGTCTCTTCTGAAAGTCGATATCATCCATCTCAATGATTGGCACAGTGCGCTTGCAGCACTTTGGAATAAAGAAGAGAATAAACAAATAAAAACGATTTTTACGATTCATAATCTCGCATATCAAGGAATCTTTGAAGAGAAATCACTTCAAAGGCTTGGAATTGACAAAAAATATTTTAATATGCAAACCTTGGAATTTTACGGGAAATGCAACTTTATGAAAGCAGGTATAAAATATAGTGATGCTATCACGACGGTTAGTCCAAATTATGCAAAAGAGATACTAACACCGTCTTTCGGCTGCGGATTAGACGGTTTTTTATGCCAATTCAAATCCAAATTATCCGGGATCATCAATGGCATAGATATCACGATCTTCGATCCGCAAAATGATAAAACACTAGCTAAAACATTCGATCAAAATACCCTTGGATCAAAAGCAGAGAACAAAAGATTTATACTCAAAAAAAGCGATTTAAAGAATGAAAATTTTCCTCTTTTTGTCATGATAAGCAGACTCACCGAACAAAAGGGCTTTGATATACTACTGGCATCTTTGGAAAAAATATTAGAAAACAAGCTGAACGTTATACTCTTGGTAGATGGTGAGAGTCATTATAAGAAAGCTCTTTTAGAGATATCTGAATCACACAAAAATTTTAAATTATATTTTGGTTTTAACGAAGAGTTGTCTCATCAGATCTATGCAGGAGCCGACTTTTTCTTGATGCCATCACTGTTTGAGCCTTGCGGTTTAGCACAAATGATAGCTTTTAGATACGCGAGCATCCCGATCGTTCATGACACCGGCGGCTTACATGACAGCGTACATGAAAAAACATTGAAATGCGGTAGAGGTATCAGTTTTAAAAAACCTACGAACACTGCATTTAAACAAGCTATCAAAAGAGCTCTAAAGTTATATGAAGATAAAAAGAAGATCAAAGAGATGCAAATATTTAACATGAAATGTGATTTTTCATTTGATCAAAGTGCATTAAAGTATCTAGAACTATATAAGAAGCTGTTGTCATGATCTTAGCGATTGATGCCGGAGGTACAAATCTAAGAGCGAAAATTTACCAAAATACAAAAGAGATCAGATCATACAACTCAAAAAGTAAAGAAAACAATCTTGTAACTTGGATAGAAGATATTCTCAAAAACAATCCAAAAGTTAAAACGGTATGCATCTCATATGCAGGACAAGTCAGCAATTCCAGGATCATTGATTCGCCGAATATCAAAGTAGACAAACCTGATATCAAAGAGTACTTTGAGCAAAACTATAAGATCAAACTCTTCATTGAAAATGACCTAAAATGTGCGGTACTTGCTGAATCAAAAGAGCACAAAAGCAAAAATATCTGTGCTTTATATATAGGAACCGGCATAGGACTTGGTGTCGTAGAAAATAACAAACTTATAAAAGGAAGTGAAAATTTTGCCACAGAGATCGGGCATATTCCTTTCTTGGATGCTCCTTTTAAATGCGGATGCGGCAGAGAAAACTGCTTGGAACTTTTTGTATCAGGTTCAGGACTTGAAAAATGGATAAAATACTATAATTTAAATTGCAATTTGAGCTTAGAAGCATTGAAGAATGAGACAGACCCCGATGCACAGAAGATTTTAGATCAATTTGAGCGAGCCTTGCTTTATGCAACAGGCTGTGTGATCACTCTCTTTAATCCTGAAATTTTGGTATTGGGCGGAGGTATCATCGAATCAAATCCTTATCTACTAGGTTTGGTTCAAGAAAATATCAATCAATACGCGCTGAAAACTTCACTAAAAAGCGCTAAGATCATCCAGAGCAATCTTGGAGAAGCACCACTCCTTGGTGCACTTTTATTAAAGGATTCATATGTCTAGTGAAAAGCTAAATATCTTATTTGTTGCATCCGAGGTCGTACCGTTTGCCAAAACAGGTGGATTAGCAGATGTGGCAGGAGCACTTCCCAAGGCAATAAAAAAACTAGGTCATGACATCATCGTAGTAATGCCTAGGTATTACAGCATCGACAAAAGTTCTCTCACCCCTCTTACTGGAGCTCTTGGGGTTCCTATGGGTCCAATGGGTGAGCTTTGGTGCGAAGTATTCATGACGACCTTGCCCAAAAGCGATGTACCTATATATTTTATAGATTATGAAAATTTCTTTGGGCGAAGCGGCTTGTATGATGAAGAAGGGATAGCATACACGGACAATGACAATCGCTTTATATTTTTATCTAAAGCCGCCCTGCAGTTAAGCAAAAAAATCTCTTTTAACCCCGACATAGTCCATGCAAATGACTGGCATACTGCGATGCTGCCTATACTATGTCAAACACGCTTTCATACAGATTTTGCTTCCTGCGCATCTGTTTTAACTATACACAATCTTCAACATCAAGGGGATTTTTTCAAAGGTGTTATGGATGTTATGGAAGTCGGCTGGGAACATTTCAATCCTATGGAATTTGAAAAATACGGTCATGTCAACTTTTTAAGAGGCGGTATTGCGCATGCCGATGCAATAACCACGGTCTCTAAAAAATATGCTTATGAGATACAAACACCGGAGTTTGGCTTTGGATTAGAAGAGCATATCAGAGCACACAGGAGTAAACTATTTGGGATACTAAACGGTGTTGATTATGAAGAATGGAATCCTGCCACAGATGAGAAAATCGCTGAAAAATTTGATATTGATGACATAGACGGAAAAACAGTTTGTAAAGCAGATCTTCAAAAACAATTTGGATTAAAAGTTGATTCATCTGTCCCTCTTTTGGGCTTTGTCGGAAGATTTGCAGAACAAAAAGGAATATCTCTAATAGCAGAGATCATCAAAGGTCTTTTGGCACTGGATATGCAAATAGTTATGCTGGGAACAGGGGAGAGATGGGCTGAATTCTATTTTGGAGAAACTGCTGCCAAACATCAAGACAAATTTGGACTTCATGTTGGATATAATGATGCTCTTGCACACAAAATTGAAGCAGGAAGCGATATGTTTTTGATGCCTTCCTTGTTTGAACCATGCGGCTTAAATCAGATTTACTCCCTAAGATACGGAACGCTGCCGATCGTGCGTGCAACAGGAGGACTTGATGATACTATAGTAAATTTTGAAAGTTCTAATCCAAAAAGCAATGGATTTAAATTTTACGAGGCAAGTGCCGGAGCTTTATATAATACTATCAAATGGGCTATAGAGATATACAACAATAATAAATCAGACTTTCTAGAAATGCGGGAGAGAGCGATGCAAATGCGCTTTAACTGGGATAAAGCTGCACAATCATATGAAGAAGTCTATAGATTTGCACTCGACAAACATAGAAATTAGGAATTAAAATGAAATATAAAATGTACCATGATGTGAGCCTTTTTGGTGAGTTAGATATATATCTTTTCAAAGAAGGAACTCATTCACAGCTTTATAAACATTTTGGCTCCCACTTAGTATCAAGGAACAATGAAAATGGTGTATATTTTGCACTTTGGGCACCAAATGCCAAAGAAGTAAGCGTTAGAGGAGATTTTAACGATTATAATCCAAACTCTCACAAACTAAAATGTAGAAGCGATAATTCCGGTATCTGGGAAGGATTTATCAGCGATGTAAGTGAAGGATGCAGCTATAAATACCATATCTTTACAGATACTCAAAATGCAAATCCAGACAAAGCAGATCCTTATGCCTTTTACGCAGAAGTGGCGCCAAATTCTGCTTCAAAAGTATGCGAAATTGAAAAATTTAACTGGAATGATAAACTATGGATGCGCACAAGAAACAAAAACAATGCACAAACTGCTCCTATTTCAGTGTATGAAGTGCATCTTGGTTCATGGAAAAGAAAGGTTGAAGAAAATAACAGATTTCTAACCTATGAAGAATCTGCAATCGAATTGGCTATATATCTGAAGGAGATGAAATTTACTCACGTTGAATTAATGCCTATTACAGAATACCCTTTTGTAGGATCTTGGGGTTATCAAGTCAGTGGATATTTTGCGCCGACATCCAGATACGGAACACCGCAGGAATTTATGAAATTTGTAGATATTATGCATCAAAACGGCATCGGAGTTATCCTAGATTGGGTTCCTTCCCACTTTGTTACTGACGGTCACGGTCTGATGAATTTTGATGGAACTTGTCTTTATGAACACAAAGATCCACAAAAAGGATATCACCCTCAATGGGGAAGTGCTATATTTAATTATGATAGAAACGAAGTTAGAGAATTTCTTATAAGTTCTGCTATGTTTTGGCTTGAGATGTACCATATAGACGGTATCAGAGTAGATGCTGTTGCTTCTATGCTATATTTGGATTATGCCAGAGAAGAAGGAGAATGGAGTCCAAATGAATTTGGAGGCAATGAAAACCTCGGTGCAATAAAATTCCTAAAACAATTAAATACAACAGTCAATGAATTTTATAGCGATGCTATTATCTTTGCTGAAGAATCCACAAACTTTCCTTTGGTCACAGGTGATCTTATCAAAGGAGGACTCGGGTTTGACTACAAATGGAACATGGGATGGATGCACGATATACTCAAATATATGAAAAATGACCCGATCTACAGACAGTTTCACCACAAAGATCTTACCTTTAGTTTCGTATATATGTTCAATGAAAATTATATCTTGCCTCTTAGTCATGATGAAGTTGTACACATGAAAGGCTCTCTCATCAACAAGATGCCCGGAGACAACAATCAAAAATTTGCAAATCTTAGAGCTATGTATGCGCTTATGTTCGCACATCCTGGTAAAAAACTTCTATTTATGGGAGATGAATTTGCTCAATTTGCAGAGTGGAATTATGAGAAAAGTTTGGATTGGCATTTATTAGCACAAAGAGAACATAAGGGAATACAAAATTTGATAAAAAACTTAAATGATTTATATCAAAGAGAATCAGCCCTTCATACATATGATACTTCACACAATGGTTTTGAGTGGATTGATGAAAATGATTACAGCGCAAATGTCATATCATTTATAAGAAAAGATATAAAATCAAACTCTTTGATCATAGTCATTTGTAATTTTTCAGATAAAACACATGAAAACTATATTCTAGGACTTCCAAAGGATGGAGAATATATAGAGATCTTTAATTCGCAATCTGATGAGTTTTGCGGTTGGAATACAAACAAAAGAAAGAAGATAAAATCAATGAAAAAATCACATCATGGCAGAGATTTTATGACTAAAGTTACGATTCCGGCACTTAGTGTGATGTTTTTCAAAAAAGTTTGAGCAAAATATGCTCTATTTTAATCACAAAATCTCTTACGCTATACTAGTTTTTTAGTATAATAGGTAATTAGCCAAAGAGTTCAACAGGAGATTGATATGTTAAAATTCAATAAACGATTTACGCACGATAGTTTAATTGCAGAAAAAACTATAAAAGATACAATACAAACTCTAAAAGCTGAAATGGATAATGATGAAGTTGGATACTATAAACTGCCTCAAAGTTCACTCAAATATATAGAAATGATAGACAAACTTGATCTTGACAATATCTCACAAGTAGTCGTAATCGGCATCGGTGGTTCATCTCTAGGCATCAAAGCAATTGACCAGATACTCAGAGCTTATACAAAGAATGTTAAAGAGATGATCTTTTTAGAAAACTCAGACCCCTTAAGTATCAGCCAAAATCTTCACAAAATAAAGAAAGAAGAGGCATGTTTCTTTGTGATTTCAAAATCAGGATCGACTATAGAGACGACTTCCATATTTAAAACGCTGATAAAGTTCTGCGATATAGACTTAAAAGGCAAAGATAATAAAAGAATATTTGCAATAACCGATGCAGATTCCGCGCTTTCTTCTTTTGCCAAAGAAAATAAAATTTTGGAATTCAATATCCCTTTAAACGTAGGTGGTAGATTTTCAGTTCTAAGTGCTGTTGGAGTAGTACCTCTTTATGTTAGTGGATATGACATGACAAGCGTTTTGAACGGGGCAGGAGATTTTGTAAAAAGTTTTTTTGAAGGGAGCGAAGATCATGTCATTGAAAAAGCTATGTACTTAGTCGAGAACTCTAAAAAAACACCGATCAATGTTCTGTTTTCCTATGCCGACAGATTAGAGAATTTTACAAAATGGTTTGTCCAATTATGGGCTGAATCCTTAGGTAAAGTAGATAAAAAAGGAAACCACGTAGGGCTCACTCCAATCGGGCTCATAGGAGCGGTGGATCAACACTCTTTTTTGCAACTCATCATAGAAGGACCGAGGGATAAATTTGTAACATTTATCAAAATCGAGGATTTTCAAGATGATATAAGCGTACCTGATATCACGCTTCAAGGTATCGAAAAGACTAATTTTATAAATACAAAAAAATTCAACCAACTCATCAATGCACAATGCGATGCTACTATGCAAAGCTTAAGCGATATGAAAATCGACACCGACATCATCACATTTGATAGCATAACAGCTGAAAATATAGGTGCCCTTGTCATGTACTATGAGATTTTAACTTCAGCAGTCGGCGTCTTACTTGATATCAACACTTACGATCAACCAGGAGTCGAGCTTGGAAAACAAATACTCTATAAAAATTTACAAAAAAATCAAGGAATAAAATGAATCTTTTTTCATACGACATCAATAAAAAATATGATAAAGCCGTAGCATACTTTTCTATGGAATTTGCCATCGATCAAGCACTCAAAATTTACTCTGGAGGACTTGGATTTTTAGCCGGTTCTCACATGAGAAGTGCTTATGATCTCAGACAAAATATCGTTGGAGTCGGGCTTCTTTGGAGCTTTGGGTATTATGATCAAGCACGAAACGAAGACCGCACGCTTCGCCCTGTCTATACGCGAAAATTTTACTACTTTTTGCAAGAATTAGATGTCAAAGTTACCGTTAAGATCCACGGTGAAGATGTCGTTATCAAAGCATTTCTTGTCAAACCTGAAGTCTTTGGCGCGGCACCTCTCATCTTGCTTTCAACCGATACGGATGAAAACGACTATCTGGCTCGAACCATAACACATAAACTTTATGACGGCAATGAGCGCACAAGAGTCGCACAAGAGATTGTCTTGGGAATCGGAGGCGTAAAAGTTTTAGATGCCCTAAAACAAAATATCGACATCTATCATATGAATGAAGGACATGCCCTGCCTTTGGTTTACGAACTCTACAATCAAAATCCAGACGTAGAAGCGATCAAAAAACAAGTCGTTTTTACCACCCATACGCCTGAAAAAGCAGGTAATGAAGAGCACAATATCAACTTTTTACATGAGATGGGATTTTTTAACGGTTTGGATTTAGAGACTGTACGCAAAATCAGCGGCTACGAACATGATGATAATTTTAGCTTGACCGTAGGCGCGCTAAGAAGTGCCAAGATCGCCAATGCCGTATCCAAGATCCACGCGAAAGTCTCAAACGAGATGTGGTCGCATGTGGAAGGCAGATGCGAGATCATCTCCATCACCAACTCACAAAACAAAAAATACTGGAGCGACAAGACGCTCACGCGAAATCTGGATGAACACGAAGATTATGAGATCATTGCGAGAAAAAAACACCTCAAGAAGATACTTTTTGATGTCGTAGCCGATCAAACCGGAAAGATGTTTGACCCTGAGATCCTCACCATCGTCTGGGCAAGACGCTTTGCAGAGTACAAAAGACCGGGACTTTTGAAGTACGATTTTGAACGCTTTGTAAAATTGATGAAACGCGTGGATATGCCGGTACAAATCATCTGGGCTGGCAAGCCTTATCCAACCGACTACGGCGCGATCGACATCTTTAACGAACTGGTCAATATCAGTCATCACTATAAAAATATGGCGGTTTTAGTAGGGTATGAACTCACCCTTTCAAAAATGCTAAAACAAGGAAGCGATGTTTGGCTCAATACGCCAAGGATCACCAGAGAAGCAAGCGGTACAAGCGGTATGGCTGCGAGTATGAACGGATCGATCCACTTCTCGATCGATGACGGCTGGCATCCTGAATTTGCAAGAGACGGCAAAAATGCGTTTACGATACCTGCGGTTGATTATAAATTGCCGATTGAAGAGCAAGATAAACTTGACAATAAACATATGATGGATATATTGGAAGATAAGATCATCCCGACTTATTATAAAGAGCCAAACACATGGCTTGAGATCATGAAAAGTGCGATGACGGAGATCGAAGTTGAGTTTGATTCACGCAGACAAGCAACGGAATATTATGACAAAATGTTTAATTATTAGGTAAATGCTATGAGTCTTCATCCAAATGCCGGGAAATTGGCACCGAAATCATCGCTCTGTAATATTCCAAAACTGATCAGTGAGTACTACACTAAGACTCCTGATCCGAAGATTGAAGCACAAAGGATCAGTTTTGGGACTTCAGGGCATCGAGGCTCTTCGCTTGCGAGCAGCTTTAACGAGGCGCACATCTTAGCCGTCACGCAAGCAGTGTGTGATTACCGAAAACATAAAGGGATAGAAGGGATTTTATTTATCGGTATGGATACCCACGCCCTCTCGTATCCTGCTCAAATCACGGCACTAGAAGTACTTACGGCAAACAAAGTCACGGTTTATATGGCAAAAGATTTTGGCTACACGCCCACACCCGTGATCTCACATGCCATTCTCACACACAACCAAAATACGAAGCAACAATGTGACGGTATAGTCATCACACCATCACACAATCCCCCAAGTGATGGTGGTTTTAAATATAATCCTCCTCATGGCGGACCGGCTGACACGGATGTGACGGACTGGATTGAAAAAAGGGCCAATGAAATTTTAGAACATGGTCTAAGTGAAGTTTTGAAAGTCGAATTTGAAGTTGCTCTGAAAAGCAACCGTATCACACAATATGATTATATCACGCCTTATGTCCAAAATCTGGAAAATATAATAGATATGGAAGCAATCTCACAATCTGGTATTTTGATAGGAGCCGATGCTATGGGCGGTGCCGGCATGGCATACTATCAAGCGATCAAAGAACATTATGGACTCAATATGGAAATCTTTAACGATCATCTTGATTCTACTTTTTCTTTTATGCATTGTGATAAAGACGGCAAGATTCGCATGGATTGCTCGTCACCTTATGCGATGGCAGGACTCATTGATATGAAAGACAAATTTGACATCGCTTTTGGAAATGACACGGATTTTGATCGCCACGGTATCGTCACCAAAAGTATGGGGCTGATGAATCCCAATCATTACCTCAGCGTAGCTATCAATTACCTCGCGCAAAATCGACCGCTTTGGGATGCAAATCTGGGTATCGGTAAAACATTGGTCAGCAGTTCCATGATCGACCGCGTGGCAGAAAGCTTGGATAAAAAAGTCATCGAAGTACCGGTCGGTTTCAAATGGTTTGTTGATGGACTCACGAGCGGCAAAATCTATTTTGGTGGTGAAGAGAGTGCGGGAGCAAGTTTTTTAAGGAAAGACGGTACGGTATGGACAACCGATAAAGACGGCATCATCATGACACTTTTAGCAGCTGAAATCCTAGCAGTCACCCAAAAAGATCCTGGTGAGCATTATATAGAACTTACAGAAAAATTTGGAGATCCTCTATACAATAGAATCGATGCCCCTGCAGATGAAAAACAGAGAAAAATACTCAAAAATCTTCTACCTGAAGATATCAAAACAAAAGTTCTTGCAGGTGAGCCGATTGTCTCAATTCTTACAAAAGCACCAGGAAATAATGCTTCAATCGGAGGTCTTAAGGTTGTAACGGATAATGGCTGGTTTGCTATCCGCCCCTCAGGTACTGAGCCTATATATAAGATATATGCAGAAAGTTTTATTGATGAAGAGCATTTGAAAGAGATACAAAAAGAAACCAAAAAGATCGCAAATGAGGCTTGGGAAGGATAAAAACTCTACTGGTTTTTATTTGTGATCTTGTATAAGAAACTAAATACTTCAGCAACTGCCTTGTAAAGATTCTCCGGGATTTCCTTGTCTATCTCCACCTTGCTTAAAAGCTCTACCAGATCCTCATCTTTTTTTATAGGTAGATTGTACTCTTCTGCTATCTTGATGATATTTTTAGCAACTTCTCCTCTTCCTTTTGCCGTGACTTTTGGAGCAGCTTCTTTTCCTTCATTATATTTTAGAACGACTGCTTTTTTGATTTTCTCAGACATGTATGTTAATCCCCTCACCCGTCTGTAAAGAGTCTGCAAATGCTTTTGTATCTTTTTTGGCCTTGTCACCTTTCAAATAATCAAAGATATACATGTTTAATGAGATAAGTCCTATTTTAGATATACCATTTTGTAACGCCTGAATATTTTGATTTAATAGTTGTAGTAGATTTTCATCTTCCGCAAAAAATGATATATCTACATATTTATCATCAGATAACATAAGTAAAAGATCAATTTTGCCATATCTTTTCAGCTTGAGATTTATCTCACAAAAATATTTACTTTGTTTCAATTTTTTGAGCTGGATTCTACCGTCTTCTAATTCTGTCCAAAGCAAAGGAAGATATGATATATTTACATTTGCGCTAAATGAGAGTAATTGATAATAATATATATTTGTAAGAATTTTGTCTACATGAACCAAAGCCTCTTTTGCCTCTGGCTTATTAGTATTATTTAATTTATCTTGTATCGTTAAAAGTACGGATTTAACGTCACTAAAAACTTCATCTTTTAGTCGCACTAGAGCCGGTAGATCAATATTGTTTATTTTCTCATGAAAGCTTATCTCTGCTAACTTAGACTCAAAAAAAACACCTGATTTTTCTATATGTGCTCGTAAATTATCAGAAGTCAGATTTTTGATATCAAGTAACATTTCATCCAATTTTATATCTGATTTTAGTATTGATTCATCAGATTTTATTAACTGTATCAATGCTTTTAGATCAGCAACTGTATCTTTTATATTTAATGATATGTCTAATTGTTTTAAAGTGCTTAAGACTTCACTTTTGGATTTTGTACCGGAACTTAAATCTTTAAATAAAGAATCTAAAAGAGTTTTAACGGAGAAGTTTTTTATCTCTTTCTCTGTTGGAGAAGTTGCTTTTTCAGCTACATGTTTAGCAATGTTTTTTGTTTCAGATTTTGGATTTTTCTGCTTTACAGTTATATTTTTAAGTGCTTCACTTTTTGAAATATCCATAATATCCTCAACTTTTTAGTCCTTCTATCTGGATTATTTTACCTTTACTGTTCTCTTTACAATATTCTACAATTTTACCATGAAATCTCGCATAAATTTCATACAAAGGAGGTTCACTTGCATATAATTCATATACTTTTTGTATATTTGACACTATCCCCTCTATCATCCACTCTTTTAAATCTCCGTAACTCTCAAACCCAAATCCAAAAGCATCAAGCAATCTTGCCGTGTAACTATCTACTACAAATTCATCCCTCATACATCCATAACAAAGAATAGAATCGGCACTCTCCTCTCCTACGCCTTTTTGAGACAACAACCAATCTCTTTGCACATTATTAGTGAAATCTTCAAAAGTCTTATATTCATTATACATGTTTTTACACAGATTTAAAATATTTTTTGCCTTTGTATTATAAAAACCGCTTGGTTTGATTAAAACAGATAATTCACGCCCATCAATATTTGCCAAAGCTTCCAGACTTAAAACATCAGCAACTTTCAGATTTTCTAGACTTTTTTCAACTTTTTCCCATTTTGTCTGTTGTGTCAAAATCGCACCTACTACGACTTCAAAAGTTCCGCTATTGGGCCACCAAAGTCTATCTCTTTGAGATTTTAGATATCCTGCTTTTTTTAGAAGCTCCAGTAATTCAAAACTATTTGTCATATCAATCTCGAAAAATAATTATAAAATTGTTTTGCTGTTCTGCCGCTTCTTGAAGCTCTGTAGGTTGCAAATATTTTAGCTTGCTTATGCAACTCCTCTTTGTCCCCTTTAAAGCTTTTGAAGTATGAATCTACGATCTCCAAATACTGTTCTAAATTGCCTTGATAAAAAGAGATCCACAAACCAAATCTATCTGAAAGAGAGATTTTTTCTTCCACACTGTCGCCATAATGTATCTCGTCATGTGTCACTTTTACACCTTCATTGTCTTCATGAAGCTCTTTGATTAGATGCCTTCTGTTTGACGTTGCATAAATGAGTGTATTTTTAGGAGGAAGCTCGATAGAGCCTTCCAGTATAGGTTTCAATCCAGTATAACTGTTATCACCGCTCTCAAAAGAGAGATCATCACAAAATATTATAAATTTATACGGCAGGTCTCTTATGTCGTCTATGATCTCAGGCAAACTTTTGAGATCTTCCTTTGAGAACTCTATAATCCTGAGTCCATCTTTTTTATAATGATTAAACACAGCTTTGACCAATGAAGATTTACCAGTTCCTCTAGCTCCCCAAAGTAGGACATTGTTAGCAGGTTCACCCAAAATAAATGCTTCCGTGTTTTTTAGGATCTGATCTTTTTGTGCGTCCATACCAACTAGATCTTGTAAAGATATGGGGTCTAGATCAACTATGGCTTTAAGCTCATTTTTTCTATGGCGCCAAATGGCAGCATAATTATTTGTCCAATCAATCATGTTTGACCAATCCTTTTCTTAAATATTTAAGCACTGTATCCAAGATATCATCATCATCTTTACTTCTTGATTTTATCAATATTTTTTGATCAAGTTTATCTTTTATAGTAATATTTTGATCATAATTTGATATATATTTGATACCGCTTATTGATGCTAATATCTTTATAGTTATGACATCGATGAACTGTTTTGTTATTATATCGATTTTACCAAACCTATCCACCATTTCTTCTTCGATATCATATATATCACTGATGCTTTCACATTTACTAAGTCTTCTATAAAGCTCCAACCTTACTCTGTCTTCACTAATATAATCGCTGTTGATATAAGCATTGACGCTTAATTTTATATCTATATCTCTATCTTCCGTAGTAGTTTTATTTAAAAGAGAATTGATCGCATCTTCAAGCATTTTCAGGTACAAAGAATAACCGATATTTTTTATATGTCCGCTTTGTGCCTCTCCTACCAAGTTTCCTCCACCCCTGATCTCAAGGTCATGATAAGCCAAAACCGAGCCGCTTCCAAGATATGAATTTGACTCTAGCGAAACCAATCTCTTTCTTGAATCATCACTTAATTTTTCTTTGTCTTTTACTAAGAAATAACAATATCCTTGTCTTTTTGATCTCCCTACCCTTCCTCTAAGCTGATGTAGATCTGCCATACCAAAGTTATCCGCTGCATCTATCATGATAGTATTGACATTTGGTATATGTATACCTGATTCTATAATAGATGTACTTAGTAGAAGATCATATTCACCCTCTTGAAACCGCAACATCTCTTTTTCACTTACGGCAGGTGAAACTTTTGAATGCAAAATCAAAATCTTAAGATTTGGAATAAGCTTCAATAGTTCTTTCTTTTTTTCTTCTATAGATGAGATTCGATTATGAACAAAAAATATCTGCCCGCCTCGTCTTATCTCCCTCAAAATCGCCTCTTTAATGACTTTACCTTCATACTCTTTCACGAAGGTCCTCACATCTTCCCTATCAGCCGGCGGTGTTAAAAGCTTTGAATATTGTTTGATCGAGCTAAGAGCCATATTAAGGCTTCTAGGTATAGGAGTTGCACTCATGGATAGGATATGTATATTTTCTCTCATATTTTTTAGTTTTTCTTTTTGACTAACACCAAATTTATGTTCTTCATCTATAACTATAAGAGCCGGATTATGGAGCTGTTTATCAAGAAGAGTATGTGTTCCAACGCAAATTAATAATTTACCCTCTTTTAAATCTTTTATGATCGCATTTTTTTGATTTGTAGGCGTAAATCTGTCTAATTTTTCAACTCTAATCCCATATCTTTTAAATCGCTCATTCAGACTAACAAAATGCTGAGAAGAAAGAAGTGTGGTAGGAGCGATTAAAATCGCCTGAAAGCCACTCATGGCTGTTGCAAACATTGCGTTCATTGCTACTTCAGTCTTACCAAAACCAACATCACCGCTAAGTAAACGATCCATGATCTTGCCGCTTTGAAGATCACCGTATATCTCTTCTATACAGGTTTTCTGGTCTTTTGTGTAAACAAACCCTGAATCTTCTTGAAATTTATTGATCTCAACTTTGGACGTATCTATTCTAAGAGCATCTATCATCTCTCGCTTTGCCGCTGTTTCGATTATCTCTTTTGCTATGGCAAAAAGTTTCTCTTTTGTTTTGGCTTTTAGTTTTTGAAAACTACCCTTACCTAATTTATCTACTACTGCCAAGGTGCCGCTGCTTGCTATATATCTATCTATAGTATCTAAATTTTCAACAGGAAGAAGGAGTTTATCTTCTCCCTGATAAGCTATCTCTACAAAATCTCGGGTGGCTCCCAAAACGGTGCGGTTTTTCAAACCTTTAAAGATACCGATACCATAGTTTTCATGGACGATATAATCGCCTATTTTTAGCTCATCAAGTAATATATTTGTCTTTCGGACTCTTTTTGTTTTTGTTTTTTTATTTAAAGATATGATTATCTCATCGTCACTCATGATATTGACTATGAGCGGACTCTCTTTAAATCTGACACTAGAGAGCTCAAGTCCTGCATGTTTTAATAATACTTCACTTCTCGCTAATATTGTTTTCTTTTTATTTTTATGAAACTCTAGGAAATTAGATACAGAAGACATCTCTATTGGTCTGTATATTTTTGGCTCAGGCAATGTTGGAATTTTGGATAATCTCTCTTCAATAGTTTTGTCAAAAAGAGAAATCTCTTCGATCTCGCTTTTTAGATCATGTGCAAATTTTATGTTAAACATCTCCAAATAATCATGACTATAATCTTCGATTGCCCAAAAACCTAAAGAGTGGATATCTTTTTCAAAACTGTCACTGTCTATAGTTTCTATCTTTTTATTTATCAGTTGGTACTTCTCTTCATCTAATGCAAAAAGGGATGGGAATATTTCTATTTTTTCCAGTTCTTCTTTTTCACTTTTTTGAGTTTCACACTCAAATATTCTTATACTTTCAACTTCATCATCAAAGAGAGAAATTCTGATAGGTTTTTCAAAATTTGGAGGAAATAGATCTATAATATCTCCTCGAAATGATACTTCACCTGCTTCTTCAACAACATCGGCAATCCTGTATCCCCAATGAAAAAGTTCATTTTTGAATTGCTCTATATTTATCTTTGATGCAAATTCAATAACTTTTGTTTGAAGCAACTGCTCATCCGGCAACGGTGTCAGGATAGTTCTAATAGGAGCTATTATTATTTTTTTTGTTGATTTATCTTTATAGTAATGATTTAGTACATTTAATAATTCTTTGATCTCTGATGAAAAAGGAAGCAGATCATCACCGAAGCTAATCCTCATATCAGGCAAGACATATGTCTTTTTGCCAGCTAGTCTAAGTGCTTGGGCAGCAAGATCAGCCTCTTTATCATCTTTTACGCAAAGAAGGGAAGTTCCGTCATTCGTGTTTATGAAATATTCATAACAAGTCGCTTGTATCAGTGTCTACTTTCCTTTCTTCAAAAATATCGATTTGCAATGGTTCGTCTAATTCTAATAATTTTTCTTCTTTATCTTCTTTATCTTTTTTCATAACACTTTCAGCGAAGAAATGAACTTTTGCTTCTATGATTAGTTCCCTTGAAGTAATTTTTCCCTCAAAAACAGATCCACTTAGTAATTCAGCACTTTCACAGTCAACATCTCCATTTAAAAAACCGTTTAATATAAGCCTATTGGCTTGCATTTTGCCAAAGAACTTACCGGTTTTACCTATGGTAACAACACTTTTTGATATTACCTCACCTCTGATCTCTCCGTCTATGTGCAATCTAGAATTACAATCGAATGTACCTTCTACTTTTGCGCCACTCGAGATAGTTGTAGTTTCTGAAGATGAAACTTCTGGTTGATCATGTTTATTAAGGATTCCCATGATACTCTTGCCTCCTTTTTAAATATATTTTTAAAATCACTGTTATTCCAAACTAAAAAATTATAAGGGTTTAACGGTCTTGAGATAAATCTCACTTCATAATGCAAGTGAGGTCCTGTCGATAATCCACTATCTCCAGTATATCCAATAATCTGCCCTTTTTTTACAAATTCTCCTGCTTTTACAACCATTTTTTTACGTAAATGTCCATATATTGTCTTAAAACCAAAATTGTGATCTATCATAACCAGATTTCCAAAACCGCTGCTCTTATGAAAACCTGCATATTCAACAACTCCATCAGCAGGCGCATGAATCGGAGTACCCATTGCTGCCTTCAGATCTATTCCTTTATGGAATTCTTTGGTATGTAAAATTGGATGAATTCTCCAGCCAAATTTTGCAGTGATACCTTTGAATGGAATTGGATAGCCACTCGGTATATTTTGAAAAATAATCTGTTGCTGTTTTGTGGTAAATGTTAAATTATCTAATCTATCGCTGATTTTTTCTTTTTTGTTTGGAGTCAAACCCACTAACTCTTCTATATCGTTTATTTTATCTTTTATTTCACCATATTCTTGTGTCTTTTTTGAAATCTCATCTTGCAACTTTTGATTATTTTGTTCAAGTTTTGAATATTCCTGAACAATAATATGTTTTTTACCCTCAAGAGAGATAACCTCATGAGAGAGGAAATATATATAGCATGACCCAGCAATCATCATCAATGTTACAAATAAAAAGAAATACACAATTATTTTTTTTGTCTTTTGATGCAATTCATAATGTTTGGATCCATTTATGTCCGAAATTGTTATAGTAAATTTATCTTTCACGCAATCCTTTCATAAATTTTTCTACAACAACAAAAGACCCAAATACCAAGTATTCTTCATCATCTTTAATATTTTTAAAATCAGTGATATCAACATTTGCATCTTTACAAATTTTTATGATCTCTTCAGTTGCCATTTTGCGAGGATTTTCCATATATAACAATTCCACTCTCTTGACTATAGGAAATAATATGTGCAAAATGTCTTTAAACTCTTTATCTTTAAAGCTATTGTACACCAAATTTACTTTTTTATTATTGAAATACTTTACCATAGCAAGTGCAGCCATCTTATTGTGTCCTACGTCAATAGTGACATTTTTAGCTACCTTTTGACACCTGCCTTCCATCATACCAAGATTTGCAATATCAATATTATCATCAAAACCTAATATTTTGGCGGCACAATATGCGGTTTGCAGGTTGATCTTTTGAAAACCGGGCAAATTATTGTCTTTTACATATGTTGCAATCATCTCGCTCTCGTATTCTAACAAAATATTTTCAACAAAGTATAACTTTGCAGATTTTTCAGTGGCTATTTTTTTGGCATAATCATAAACTATTTCTTCATATTGCCTTGAAATTACCGCTTCTTTAGTTATACTGTTTAACTTTGTAGTAGCTATTTCTTCGATGCTATTACCTAAAAAAGATTGATGATCATATCCTATGGGAGTAACAATACTAAGTATTTTCGGGAAAACATTGGTAGCATCATGTTCTCCTCCAAGTCCTGCTTCTAAGACTACATATTCACACTCATCGGAAAATACCAACATTGCCAAAAAAGTCGTATACTCAAAATAAGACAATGTTTCAATAAAATTTTCAGGCAAGATTTTTTGTAGTTTAATGTGAGCATCTTCTAAAGTTTTATCATCTATATTTTTGCCATTTACCCATATTCGTTCATTGAATTTGAAAATATGAGGTGAAGTATAATGCCCTACCGAAATACCCTTATTTAACAAAATATTTGCCAAAAATCTTCCCGTACTACCTTTACCGTTAGTTCCTACAACATGTATGATCTTTGGAAGTTTTATATACTGTTTTATGCACTCATATGCTTTTGGCATTCTACTATAGTCTATAACATCATAATAGAGCGGTTTTTGCTCCAGAAAAGGTATCAATCTCATAAAAAACTTGGTAAAACTTTATTTCTTCCGGCATTTTTTGCTTCATAAAGCATTCTATCGGCATGTTCTATAGCTTCTTTTAATGTCTTGCTTCTACTTCTTTGCGCAATGCCGAAGCTGGCTGTTATAGTGATTCTTTCATTTTTATATAAAAATTTAAAAGATTCTATAATATTTCGGATTTTATTTGCAAAATGAAAAGCCTGTTCTAATCCAATACTAGGCAGTATAACCAAGAATTCTTCGCCACCGTATCTACCTACAAAATCAGACTGTCTGATATATTTCTTAAGCAGCCTACCAATATTTGACAAAATAACATCACCTGCTTCATGACCATAGGTATCGTTCACAACTTTAAAATGATCTATATCTACAAAACAAAGAGAATAATCTATCTTGTATCTTTCATATGAGTCTTCTGCTCTTCTAAGCTCATTTTCCAAGGCTCTTTTGGTTGCCGTATGAGTTATAAAATCTTCTTGCATCTCTTTTTTAGCAGCGATCAAGGCTCCTTCCAGATTTTTGACTTTACTGTGAAGCTTTTTGATCGTTTCTTGATTATTTTTCATTTTTTCATTTAGATTTTTTGTTTCATTCTCTAAAGAGGTCGCTATTGTTACTAATTTTTCCTGAATTGAGCCGAAGCTGTCTTTGGAAAAATTTATACCCAAAAGATTTTTTTTGATTAACTTTACTTGCTCATTGCTGATCTCATTGCTGTCGATAAGATTTAATATTCTTTTGTTGATTTCGTCCAATAATGTATCAAGTGCAGATATTTTAATCTTTATCTCTTCTTTATCAAGTTCTATTCTTTTATTAATAAATCGTTTTATATCCTGCTGTACGGCATTTGTACCAAGAGATGATGGATCATTCCTCAGTGTATAAGATATATCTGCAAGTTCATCATTCATACCTGATGCTATGGAAGGCATAAGGCTGGCAATAATTAGTGGAGCTATATTATTGTAGATAGAGTTATCGTCATCTTTTTGAAGAATATGTCTAATATCAGTGACCATTTTTTGGAGATCATCTTTATGAATACTTCCAAAAGCATCCAATTCTTTTAAATAGCTATCATCATATTTTGTTATAAATTCAAACCACTTATCTTTTATAGCATCAATAGATTTTAAATTTTGGCTAAAATCAAGTCTTGAGAGAGAACTGTTGGCCAATTCTCTAGCACCTTTGTCATGTAAGAGAGTAGTCGCTTGCAGAACCCTTTTTGAGAGTATTACCAAAGAGTTTATTATCTTTGTACTATCATTTTCATTTGCTCGATTAATCTTTGCTATAAGAAAAGACATCAATTCATCTATTGTTGAAACTTTAAATTTCTTAAGATCAGATTGATTCTTTTCATCTAGTTTTTTTGAAAATTTATCAATTTTTTGACAATCTTCAACTATTAAGCCTTTTTTCTTTGCAACCTTGCAAAAAACATTATAGTAATTATCAGGTGTTAAGTTTAAATTTTCAAGTCTTAGTTGTTCAATACTTTCTTTGATAATATCATTTATCGAACTAGCCATAATTTACCTTTTTACTCTACTGCATGCTACCGATTATAGATATTTTGGATATTATCTCATTAACCGCATCAAGGGAGGCAAATTTAATTGCGTCAAATCTTTTAGTATCTGATATTACACTGTTTGCTTCTATAGGGAAATCATACTCTCCCGTAGCACTAAAACTCTTTTTACCATGAGTCTTGGTTTCATATGTAGTATTCAAAACAACACTTGTTTTATACGCTATAACATACCCGTTTTTGTCATAAACAGTTGGAGTAAATGTTACGGATTCTATGCCGATAAGAAGATTAGAATCAGCCTTTTCTTTACTTGACAATCTTCCGCCAAATCTTCCAACCACTGCCTCGTTTATAGCGTCTTTTACAAGAACGCTATTTTTTGGATCTTTTCTGCTTATAGTCACATTTACATGGATATTATCGCCCAATACTTTTTTTGTATAATACGAACTAGGCTTATACCCACATCCTAGAAATAAAAAAATCAATAAAACACTTAAGTATCTCATATTATTTTACAACCAAATTAACCAATTTTTTTGGAACTAATATTTCTTTAATTATCTGTTTATCTGCCAACCATTTTTCAGCAACTATTTTTGCTTCTTTGATAATCATATCAGACTGCATGTCGACACTAACCTCTATTTCGGCTCTTTTTTTACCATTTATCGTAATTGCTATAATCATACTGTCAACTTCAAATACTTCTTCTAACAACTCTATTTTATCAAAATTTTTCAAATTAAATAACTGTGAGCTTATTTCCCAGCAAACATGAGGAATAATTGGTTCTAATATATTTGAAAGTATAAAATATCCCTCAGTCCAAATTTTCGTGTCATCCTGCGCATTTAAGGCATTTAAAGCTTCCATACAAGCAGCTATTAGAGTATTGAAAGCATATGCGCTACTAAAAACTTCATTAGATTTTTTGAGAGCTTCATAAACTTTTTTTCTGGCAAGTTTCGCTTCTTTTGATAATTTAGCATGCTCGATTTCAGGTATTGATTCACACTTTTGTGCAAGTTCTGTCTTAGATACAAATCTTTTTATGAATTTAAATGCACCTTCTACGGCATTATCATTCCATTCCAATTCTTTTACAGGAGGTGCAGCAAATAATATGAAAAGTCTTGCCGTATCTGCTCCATATTTTTGTATAATATCATCCGGGTCTACAGTATTGCCTTTTGATTTACTCATCTTTGAACCGTCTTTCAAAACCATACCTTGTGTTAAAAGATTTGCAAAAGGCTCATCACAAGACACTTTTCCCATATCTCTTAAAACTTTTGTAAAAAATCTGGAATATAAAAGATGAAGTATTGCGTGTTCGATACCTCCGATATACTGATCTACATTCATCCAATAATCACTGCTCTTCTTATCAAATGCTTCATCTTCCCAGAGTGAAGGATCAGTAGTGTATCTTAAAAAATACCAACTTGATTGAAAGAAGGTATCCATAGTATCAGTTTCACGTGTAGCATCGTCTCCGCATTTTGGACAAGTCGTATGCTTCCAAGTCGGATGTCGATAAAGAGGATTTCCCTCCCCTGTGATTTGAATATCATCAGGTAACTTTATCGGTAGATTTTCATCAGATTCAGGCACTAACCCGCATTTTGAACAGTGTACCATCGGGATAGGAGCACCCCAGTATCTCTGTCTGCTGATTCCCCAATCTCTAAGTTTATAGTTTACAACTTTCTTACCTAAAGAGTTTTTTTCAAAATATTCGATGATCTTTTGTTTTGCCTCAACGGAGCTTAGACCTGTAAAATCTTCAGAGTCGACAAGATAACCGTATTCTGTTGTAGCCCGACTTCCGTCATATTCTTCTTTATCACTTCTGATACTTTGTCTTATAGGCAAGTTATATTTTGTCGCAAATTCAAAATCTCGCTCGTCATGTGCCGGAACTGCCATAACAGCACCGCCGCCATATTCGATTAGTACAAAATTTGCTACCCAAAGAGGCACTTTTTTCTTTGTAAGAGGATGTATAACATCTAAGTCCAAGTACAGCCCTCTTTTCTCTGCCATTGATTTTTCTCTGGAACTCAAAGACTGCATCTCTTTTATTGCTTCAATCTTGTTATCATCCAAAAGTCTGTTTTGGACTAAATATTTCACTATATCATGTTCTGGTGCCAAAGCAGAATAGCTGATCCCAAAAATCGTATCAGGTCTAGTCGTAAAAACTTTAAATTTTTCAAAATTTTTACCAAGTTTAGCGATTGATTCTTCACTCAAATGAAAATCAAATTCCAATCCTTCGCTTCTTCCTATCCAGTTTTCTTGCATGGTCAAAACCTGATGAGGCCATCCGTCTTTTAGATCTTGTAGATCATCAAGCAGCTCTTGTGCATATTGCGTTATTTTTAGATAATAACCTGCCATTTCTTTTTGAGCTACATCATTATCGCATCTCCAGCATTTCCCATCTTCGACCTGCTCATTGGCAAGCACTGTCTGGCAAGTATCACACCAATTTAAATTGGCACTTTTTTGATAAACCAAACCTTGCTTGAACATTTCAATAAATATCTTTTGCTCGTGTTTTGTATAAAGCGGATCACTGGTTGCAAATTCTCTTTTTTGAGAGAAAGAAAAGCCTAGAGAACTAAGCTCCTTTCTCATATAATCTATATTTTCATAAGTCCATTTTTTTGGATGAGTGTTGTTCTTGATAGCTGCATTCTCAGCAGGCATACCGAATGAATCCCAACCGATAGGATGTAAAACATTGTACCCGTTTTTTCTATGATGCCTCGCAATAGCATCCCCAATACTGTAATTTCGAACATGACCCATATGGATTTTGCCACTTGGGTATGGGAACATACTTAAAATATATTTTTTTTCTTTTGCAAAATCATTCTCTGGCTCAAAAGAGTTATGCTCACTCCAATATTGTTGCCATTTTTTCTCTATCTGCGAAACATTATATTCCATCATCTCTCCATAAAATTATATACTTAGAATTATTTTTTGCATTAAAGGCCTGCTCGTTAGAGCATGCCTTTTTCGTACATTGCTCTCGTTTTTTCTCGTTCTAATTTTTGCTTGAGCTTTAAGGCTTCTTTTTCTTTGTATTGTTTCAAGTTAAATCCTAGCCATTTCAGCAAAGGAGAAGCTACGAAAACTGAACTGTAAGTTCCTACGACAACCCCTACTAACAATGTAAAACTAAAACTACTGATAATTTCTCCGCCTAGTGCATAAAGTGTCAATATAACAAAAAATACTGTCAACGAAGTAAGCAATGTTCTAGATAAAGTCTTAGAAACAGCATCATTGATAACTGTAAAAAGATCTAAATCTTTTGTTTCACCGATCGTCTCACGAATACGGTCAAATACAATGATCGTATCATTTAGAGAATACCCCATGAGCGTCAAGATAGCCGCCAAAACATCCAAATTCACATCCACGTGAAAGAGAGAAACGGCCCCCATAGCAATAGTCACGTCATGAACCAAAGCCACAACAGATGCAACGGCAAAACGCCAATCAAATCTGAATGCAACATATGCCAAGATGGCAATGATAGACATAACTAATGCCATCATACCCTTTTGCCGGAGTTCCCCTCCAACTTTTGGACCGACTATATCAACACGTCTTATCTCAAAATTACCGGTACCTTTGAGTATCTTTTTCATTTTATCGCCGGCATCTGTACTAACACTGCCGCTAGATGTAGAAAAACGGATAATTACTTCTTTTGGTGAACCAAATTGTGTTATAGATGCATTTGCAAAAGCCTTATCTTTAGATAAACTTTCTCTCATCTTATCTATCGGAGCTGTTTTGTCATATCTAACTTGAACAACGGTACCTCCTGCAAAGTCGATACCGTAATTTAATCCTTTTGTATATAAAAAGAAATATGATGATAACATAAATATGATCGATATACCTATAAAAATATTGCTTTTACCCATAAAATCATAAATTTTATCTTTTGAAAATACTTGCATTATCTACCTTTTTTTACACCAAACCAAAATGGCAGGCTTTTACTTTTTTCTATATATGGCATAAGATATTGATATATTCCATGAGTTCCCAAGATCGCCGTCAACATAGATGCAATAATACCAATACTCATAGTAACTGCAAATCCTTTAATAGGTCCAGTCCCATACGCATATAGTACGACAGCTGCGATCAGTGTAGTAATATTTGAATCCAAAATAGCGCTCATAGCGTTTTCATAACCTTTTTCAACGGCTCTGGTAACTCCGGCACCTTCACGAAACAGCTCACGAATCCGTTCGTTTATAATAACGTTTGAATCCACGGCCATACCAACCGTCAGAACGATACCTGCCATACCAGGAAGCGTCAGCGTAGCTCCAAAGAGTGCCATAATCGCTACCACCAGGAATAGATTGACTATCAAAGCAATATCAGCGATAACACCTGCCATGCCATAATACATGATCATGAACAAGACAACCAATACAAAACCTACTACCAAAGAGATAAGGCTTGCTTTGATACTATCAGCCCCTAGGCTTGGTCCGACACTTCTTTTCTCCAACAATGTAACAGGAGCCAAAAGTGCCCCGCTTCTAAGAGCAATTGCCACGTCATGTGCTTCTTTGACACTGAAGCCGCCACTGATCTGTCCGCTGCCGCCGCCTATTCTCTCACGAATCACCGGAGCAGAGTAAACAACGTTATCCAAAACGATAGCTAAGTGATTTCCAACATTTTTAGCAGTATAATCACCAAATATCTTGGCACCTTCACTGTTGAGAGTAAAGTTGATAACAGGCTGGTTCATTTGACTAAAGCCGACCTTTGCGTCAGTTAGCATACTACCATCAAGTATAGGAACACTTTTTACTATATATTTTCTTTGAGGGTTTGTAGAATCAGGGAAGATAACATCTCCGTAAGCTCTAGCTTCATCTTCACTCATACTTTGAGCTTGATCGGCTTTTTTCTCATCCACTGCCATTAGCTGTAGGTGAGCAGCTTTTGCTATCAACGCTCTGGCTCTTTGTTCTTGCTCTATCGTTTTGATCCCTGGAAGCTCAACAAGTATCTTATCTTCACCTTGTTTTGCAACATTCGGTTCAGACAATCCAAACTGATCTATTCTGTTACGAATAGTCTCAACTGCTTGAGAAACTGCAAATTTCTTAGTGGCAATTTTTTCTTTTGCACTAAGGCTCAGGGTATAAGATAATTTGTCTTTTTTGACTTGCAATCCTTGTATCTTGCCAAGCATTGTATCTAAGTTCTTTTCTTCATCCCCGTCTAAAAGAGTAAATGTGACTAGATCGTTATTTACTCTCAAATCATTTATAATTATGTCATTATTATCCGTAAAGAATTTTACGCTTGATGCGATTGATTTCATTTTTGATTTAATTGCTTCATCGGTTTTTACGCCTAAAAGCATATGAAGCCCACCTTGAAGATCCAATCCTAAGGCAATTTTTGCTCCACTTTTAGTTTGCAACAGAGTAGGCATAGTAAAACCCACTCCGAAGATTATTGCAATGAAAAAAATCACCAAGCGGTAATTTAATCCACCCTTATTCATCTATTTTTTTCGCTATATATTCTTTTGAGATTTTAACGATTACACTCTCATTAAGTGAAACTTTGATAAAATTCTCCTCAGGTTTAACAACTTCACAGATAAGTCCTCCGCTAGTTATGACTTTGTCTCCTTTTTTGAGACCTTCGATCATCTCTTTGTGTTGTTTTGCCTGCTTCTGCTGTGGTCTTATAACCAAGAAGTAAAAAATCGCAAAAAGAACGACTAATGGAAGTAATGAAGTTAACATACTTGTACCGCCTTGCATGTAAATCCTTTAATAAAAATTTTGTAAGTGGTCATTTTACCACTTCTTATATAATAAAAGGCTTTGCCGTAGCTTTTTGTTTATCAATTTTTATTTTTTTAACATATTTGAATTTCGAGTCTAAACCCGCCTATTCGCTAATCGCGATATTAGGATTTTATCTACTTCTAAAAAGCAATCGTTATGAATTTTTTTGGATAGGTTTTTTTATTGGGATCTTATGGTTTTATTGGATTTCTTTTAGTTTTATTTACTATCATTTAGCTTATCTGATTCCTATTGTGATCTTAGGCATAGGTCTCATATACGGGATAATTTTTAGGATTGTTGGAGCTTTTGAGAACAATATCTATATCAAAACTTTTCTAGTTTTTGCGATAAGTTTTATTCATCCTTTTGGTTTCAATTGGCTAAAACTTGAACTATCTTTGTCGAACTCTTATTTCAATCCCTTGATGATGACATATATATCATTTTTGATCGCAATATTACTGCTTGTAAAGCTCAAACGATGGTACAAAGTTTTATCTTTGATTTTTTTACTTTTAGCAACATATAATCAGCCACACAAAGCTGATAATAATACTCTGCGTATAAAAACCGTATCTATGCATCTTAACCAAAAGGACAAATGGGATCCCAAGTATGAAAACGAGATTTTGGAAAATAATTATTATCAAATAGAACAAGCTATAAAAAACCAATTTGATTTGATCATTTTGCCGGAAACGGCTTTCCCGATATATCTGGATATGTCACCTGAGGAACTCGTAAAACTTGAATCACTTTCAAAAAGGATAGACATTATAACAGGTGCGTTGTCGTATAAGGATGACAAAATATATAACTCTACTTACTTTTTTCAAAACGGAAATGTAGAGATAGCGAACAAAGTCGTACTTGTCCCTTTTGGTGAAGAGATTCCTTTACCTTCATTCTTAGGTAAGTTTATCAATCGTATATTTTTTAACTCTTCAAGTGATTTTGCGAATGCAAAAAAACCGCATGATTTTAATATCAAAGGGGAAAAATTTAGAAATGCTATATGTTTTGAAGCCACAACGGACGAACTCTTCGAAAATAACCCAAAACGAATGGTCGCGATCAGTAACAATGCCTGGTTCACTCCTTCTACTGAACCGACTTTACAAAATCTTCTTTTAAAATTTTATTCTAGGAAGTATCATACAATCATATATCACAGTGCAAACGGAGGAATAAGCGAGGCGATCGGTATATAATGTCAGATATTTAGATATAAGAAAAGAAATGAGCGATTCAATCACTCATTTCTAGTTTTAGTCAACTTGCAATAACTTCTTTTTTAACTTTTACTTTTTGGATCATATACACAGCTACAAAAATCAATAGAGCGACAATATAACTGACATATTCATTTGGTAAATCCAGATGATTTACCATAAGTTGAGGCTGCATTGCAAAAGGTATGACAGATATAAGAAGTAATCTTTCTACTGTGCTAATCTTGGTAAGCATCCATCCTTGCGTTGCTGATGTAAAAGCAAACATTCCAAGAAGGGCGGCAAGAAAAATAGCTCCTATTTCCAAAGGATTTGATATCCATACCCACTTTGTAGAATCATCAGGATCTAATTTGTCGACATGATCTATCATCAGAAGTTTGTTATTAAAAAAGAACATAAACGGTAAAAGTCCTGTTCTTATGTCATAAAAGAATCCCTGCAAACCTGTTTTGACAGGATCTGCCTTTGCTATCCCTGCAGCGGCATATGCCGCTAATCCCACAGGTGGCGTATCATCTGCTAAAATACCAAAATAAAATACAAACATATGAGCGGCAAGCATAGGGATGACATATCCGTTTTGAGCTGATAATTGCATTATAACAGGAGCCGTCAAAGAAGCCATAACGATATAGTTTGCAGTCGTTGGAAGCCCCATTCCTAATATCAACGAAGTGATAGCAGTCAATAGCAAGACCAGAATAATATATCCATGTGATAACTGATCTATAACATCAACCAAGATCAACCCGATACCTGTCAATGTAACAGAACCCACAATAATACCTGCAACGGCTGTTGCGGCAGCTATAGGTATCATGCCTTTTGCACCGTTTATCATACCTTGACCGATGTCTGTAAAACCTTCCATCAAAATACTACGTGTTATTTTTTCTTTATTTAATATTGCTCTTAGTGGCTTTTGTAAAACCATGATCAGCATCATAAATATGATTGCGTTAAATGCAGCACTTTGAGCCGATTGTCTAAGTACTATTAGCGTATACATAAGAAAAAATATAGGAACTAAATAGTGTAGCCCTTTTATAAAAATAGGCCATGCTCGTCCCAGTTTGGATGGATCTTCCCCTTTTATACCGGCTTTTTTTGCTTCTAAATGAACGATATAAAATAGAGAAAAATAACAAACAAAAGCAGGAAGAAATGCTGCAAAGACAACATCTCTATAGCTAAGTCCTAAAAATTCCGCCATAATAAATGCTGCAGCACCCATAATAGGAGGCATGAGTTGACCGTTAACAGATGCTGATACTTCAACAGCTGCTGCTTTATTTGATGAAAATCCCAATCTTTTCATAAGAGGGATAGTGAAGGTTCCAACCGTAACAGTATTTGCTATAGAAGAACCTGAGATCATACCCATAAGACCTGAGGCTGCAACAGAAGCTTTTGCAGGGCCTCCATCATATCTTCCCAATAAAGTATATGCAAGCTTTATAAAATATTCGCCCCCTCCTGCACGATCTAGAAGGGAACCAAAAAGAACAAATAAAAAGACATAGGAAGCACTGACTCCTAGAGGTACACCATAAATCCCTTCAGAAGTTAAAGACATTTGTCCAGCCAGCTGAAAGAAATTCGCGGCTTTATGTGCAATTATATCAGGCATATACGGCCCAAAATAATCATACACCAAAAACACTATGGCAACAACAGATAGCGGTAAACCCATAACTCTTCTTGCAGTCTCCAATACCACAACTACTGCCAACATTCCCATGACTACATCCGTTTGTGTCCAAGAGCCTGAACGCATAGCCAACGCACTATATTCATAAGATTGATATAATACAGCAGCAACACCGATAGCTGCAAATAACAAATCATACCAAGTTATTGTATTTCTTAAATGTGGTTTTTTTATGATCGGATAAAGTGTAAATGCCAAAACAACGGCAAAAGCCAAGTGAATTGAGCGCAAAAATACACTATTGATTGGATTCATAACTATAAATAGCTGAAACAATGACCAAGTAAATGCAACTATTGTTATAAATTTATATTTATATGTACCTTTTTGAAATACCCTTTGTCCCTCAAGCTCACTTATCAATTTCTCTTCGGCAGTCATATGATCTTCACTTGGGATACTACTTTCATCAAGCTCAGATAGTTCATCGAATTCTTTTTTGTTTTTATCTTGAATATCTTCTAAATATTCATCCTTATCAATTTTCTCTTTCAAGTTTTATCCTTGTAGATTATCTTTAGGACATCTATAAAATATTCCCTTCCTGTATTTTAGAGATATCCTTAATTTATTGCCCCGCTAAAGGCAGGGCAATTTGAAGAATCAAAAGTATTTTTACAAAATACCAAGTTTTTTGAAATATGCTTTAGCTGCTGGATGCAAAGGAGCTCCCAACCCTTCAAGTAAACTTTTCTTTGTTATATTTTTATATGCTGGGTGAAGTTTTTTAAATGCTGCAAAATTATCAAGTACAGCTTTCATAACCGCCAAAACAACTTTATCGCTTGTTTTAGCATTTGTTACCAATGTTGCTTTAACACCGAAAGTTCTTGTATCATGATCAACACCTTTATACATATCTTTTGGAATAGTTCCCATTGCATAATAAGGATGTTTTTTCAAGAATTTTGTCAATCCAGGTAGAGTCTTAGACGTAATATTAATTAAATCTATATCAACTGAATTTGCCGCATCTTTAATATTTGAAGTTGGATGACCTACCATATAGAAATAACCGTCTATATGACCATCTTTAAGAGCATCAGGCATTTCTGCAGCTTTTAACTCTTTTGCTTCTTTTAATCCACTTTTGCTAAGAGATGTTTCTTTAAAAAGTAGATCTGTTGAATTTCTTTGCCCACTTCCAGGATTTCCTATATTTATTCTTTTCCCTTCAATATCTTTTATATTTTTAATACCTGAGTCTTTTCTAACAACTAAAGTGAGCAATTCAGGATAAATCGTCATAAGAGTTCTCAAGTTTTTATGCGCTTTTCCTTTGAATATTCCCTGTCCATGGTAAGCTTGATATACCACATCACTTTGAGCGATACCAAAATCTAGATCACCTGATTTAACAGAATTCACATTGAAGACAGAACCTGCAGTAGATTGGACTGCACATCTAATATGTGTCTTTGCTTTTGATTTGTCTACCATTCGGCAAATTGCACCCCCAGTTGGATAATAAACACCTGTAACGCCGCCTGTACCAATCGTAATAAATTGCGTAGCACTTACCACTGCCGGTATTGCAACCAAAACACTGGCCGCTATAAGTAAAGATTTCCTCAATTTCAACTCCTTTAAGGTTTATTTAAATCATACGAAGATTCAGTTTTTATTAAAGTATTATTTTTGTTTTATGTCAATAAACTTTTAGTTAAAACCACATGTTATTTGATATTTGGTTACAATTTGTTACATTTATTGCTTATTTTTTAAAAAATATGAAATTTTAGAAAAAATTATTGAGCAATACTAATAATTTAAAAATAAAGTTTAAGTTAAGAATAAAGTTAATTCTTATATAATTGTCGACAATTCAATAAATATTGTCGACAATTATAAGGAAAAATAGCGATGTCAGATTTACACAAAAAACCACTTCGAGATAAGATCGTAGACTATGTATATGATGCCATTGTAAATGAAGAATATAAAAAGAAAATGCAAATAAGAGAAGCACATCTAGCCAATAAATTAAAAGTAAGTCGTGCTCCTGTAAGAGAAGCTCTTGCACAACTTGTATCAATCGGAATATTAGAACATGTGGAAAGAAAAGGCGTTTTTGTAAAAGAGATAACTTCAAAAGATATTTTTGACACATATGAAGCAAAAGGTGTCGTTGAAGGTTTTCTTGCATCAAACTTTGCTCTTTATGCTACGCAAGAAGATATGGACCTTTTACAGCATTATGTCTTTCTAATGAGCAAATCGGTAAATGACTCAAAAAAAGTAGTAAAAATAGGTGAACTATTTCATAAACATTATCTCAAATATGCAAAAAACTTTGTCTTTCTTGAAACACTGGAAAGAATAAACAAATTATCTCAAATACTTTTTTTTAGAAATTGGACAAAGTTATATACCTTAGATGAGATCACAAATAGGCATCAAAAGATTGTTGATGCAGTAAAATCCAGGAATAAGAAACAGATAGAAGAAGTGATTAGAGAGCATTATTTTGAGACAGGAACAAAAATCATATTGTTAAGGGAGATAGAAAAACAATGAGCAAACCAATGCATAGCGATATTAGGTTTACAAATTTTACATATGATGAAAATAAATATTATTTTTTGTTTATAACAGAGATAAAGGCATTTGGAATAGGCAATTTTGCCAAAGAGGCAATTTCAAAGATTTACCATATAGATAAAGCAAATATAGAGTGTATAACGATAGTTCCGGATGTATTTGACAATTATAATTTCGAAAACATAATAGTCGTCAATAAAATCAAAGATAGAGAGAATAAAAGAAAGAGCAATGATCTTTTTATGCGAGATGTTTCCAACAGCGAATACATAAATGATCTAACAGACACAATTTTGAGAAAGCAAAAAGAACTTTTTATTTATATGTTCGAGTCCAATCGTCATATGACATTGGATCAAAAAAGTGGAATCAGAGTAATAGGTCCGGATGAAAAGATAGTATCGTTATTAAGCAATAAAATTGCTCTTTATGAAATCTTTTCTAATATAGTCCCTATGGCTCCTTATGAAATTGCAAACGGATTTGAAGAATTGACAAAAAAATCGGCTTTGCTACTCAAATCTTTTGAAGATAACAACGGTATTTTTATCTCACTTGAAAAAAGCGCAGCCGGAGTAAACAGCTTGATCGCTAAAGATATTGATAGTATAACTCAAAAATTTGGCAAAAATAAAGATGACCAATTTTTAATAACTAAATTCATACCTCACGTATGTGATCCGACAACTCTTTGCGTAGCGATAAATGAAGAAGATATATACGTTGCAGGAATCGCAGATCAGACAATAGACGGTACAAAATTCAAGGGTTCAGCTTTCCCTTCACGTGTCTCTTTAAGTGTGAAAGAAGAAATTATAAGACAAACAAGAGAAATAGGTAAAAAAATGGCAAAACTTGGATATAGAGGTATCTTTGGATGCGATTTTATCGTAACAGATAAAGATGAAGTGTTTTTTATAGAAACAAATCCCAGGAAACAAGGTACTACTATGGAATTTTGCTGCACATTAAACTGCATACTTCCAGAAAATGCTCCAAATTTGCCGGAGATTGAGTTTTATGCCGTAACACAAAATAAAAAAGCCCCAAACATGATAGAACCTGATTTTAACAATCAAGATATTTTTTGGGAAACATATAACTATAAACTTGAAGCTACATCAAAAACAAATAGCGGCCTTGTACATAGAAGTGATGAATTAGAAATATTTAAAAAAATAATGGAAAACCAAATAGATAAGGAGCATATGATACTAGAACACGTAGGACAAAATTTTATTGTAAACAAAGGTTCATTTTTAGCACGAGTCGTAGCACTCGGCAAAAATTTTAAAGATATAAATCACGGTATAGCTATTGGCAAAGAAATGATCTCATCTACGATTGATAGATCAATAGATTGCCCTAATTAAATGTTATATTTAAAGATATAACGAAATAACAAAATTTAAAAGGATATAAGATGGAATGTGCTGTTAGCAATGAGGATCTAGAGAAACTTGATAAATTTGATATAAAATTATTCGAGCTTTTATATGAACCTTCAAACGATAAAAAAGAAGTAAGTCAAAAAGATATTGACGAAGTAAAAGAGTGGCTGGAAATCAGTAAAACTTCACAAAAATTAACCAATCCGATGGTTCAACTATTCAATAAACTAAAAACTATAAGAGAAAAATTCGGTGCGACTCCTGAAGACATCGGTATTGACAAAGATGAACTGTATTTGATGGCAATGAAACATAAAAATACAGATGAACACCGCGTGTCAGTTGGAGGTAGAGTATATTCAGCACTGCCGATAGTTGAAAAAGCAAACGCAAGAGTCAAAGATTACTTGGATAATAACAAAGATGACGCACCAAGCGGTTTTGACTTACATGAACAAATGTTAGAGAACAGAAGAAAAATACAGAAGAAACTAGGAATGACAGATGAAGTCTGGGATTCTTATGCAGGACAAATAAAATATGCTATAACGTCTCCTGAACAACTTGCGAGCATCATAGATATTCCTCAAAAACTTATAGAAGATATCCAAAGAGTATCTAAAGTTTTTAGGATGAGAATCTCTCCATACTACGCAAGTTTAATAATGCCAAACCAAATAAATGACCCTATTTTACTCCAAAGTGTACCTACCGGAGATATGGTCGATAACAATGGTATAGAACTTGAACCTGTTGCAAGTGATCACTCACCTGCAAGATTGATAGACCAATTTTATCCAAGAGTCTTAACTATAAAAGCTACAAATATGTGTGCTATGTTTTGTACACACTGTTTGAGAATTGCACATATATCGGATAAAGACTGGGTTAGTTCAAATAATACTTATGAAGAAGCACTAAATTACATAAGAAATGATGAAAATATCAGAGACGTTCTTATTACAGGCGGTGATGCACTGGCTTTATCAAATAAAAAAATCGAATACTTATTAAATGAATTAGACAAGATTCCTCATGTCAAGATCAAAAGATTGGGAAGCAGAATCCCTATCATGACACCACAAAGAATCGATGATAAATTTTTGGAGATCTGTGAAAAAAGTAACGATATCAAACCACTTAGATTTGTAACGCAGATCAACTCAGCACAAGAGTTGACACCTGAATCACATGAAGCATTTAGAAAGCTTAGCAAAGTGACAAGTGCTATCTTAAATCAAGCAGTATTCCTTAGAGGTATTAACGACACAAGAAACAAAATGTGGAAACTATGTGAAGCATTGCAAGAGTCTTACATCAGACCTTACTACTTGTTCAACTGTAGCTTTAGAAATCCTGAGTTTGCACACATGAGAGTACCTGTTTCTGTCGGTAGAGATATAGTTGAGAGTATGTATGGAAATATCTCTGGTGATGCGATACCTAGATACCTAGCAACTGCCGGCGGTAAGATCCCTCTTCACAGAGACAACGTAGTACATGCAGAAAATGGAAATCTAAAACTGAAAAAACCGTGGAGCGGAGAAGAAGTAGATTATCCAGACATGACGATGGAAGAGTATAATCAACCATTTGCATTTGAAAAATATAGATAAGACTCATACATGGAAAATGAGCTAAAACAATACTTTAGTGAGCATGAAGATGAATTCTTCATGCTCTTTAAAAAGATTATCGAGATCAACAGTTATAGTTACAATAAAGCAGGTATAGACAAAGTACTAGATACGATAAAGTCTTATCTTGGAACTTCTTTTGATTATCAGACTATCGAAAGTGATACGTACGGGAATCTACTTAGAGCCAGTACTCCTGCTGTCAAAACTAAAAACACACAGATAATGCTATGTGGACATATGGATACTGTATTTCCTCAAGATGCCGGTTTTTTAGATTATACAGAGAGTGATGGTATCATAAAGGGTCCTGGTGTATTTGATATGAAGGGCGGTCTTCTTATCGGTATTATGACTTTGAAGTTTTTGGAACATAAAAATCTACTAAAAAAGATACCGGTAACTTTTTTCTTTAATTCTGACGAAGAGATCGGTTCACCTTTCTCAAAGCCTTATATTGAAACAGAGGCAAAAAGATCAGCTGCAGCTTTTGTTTTAGAGGGAGCTGGACATAACGGTGAAATAGTAACAGGAAGAAAAGGCAAAATCGGAGCTTCTCTAGAATGTTTTGGAGAAGCCGGACATGCGGCCTTTAAAATTGCAGGGAAAAAAAGTGCGATTTTAGAACTTGCACACAAGATAATTGAAATCGAAAATATTAATGATACAAACACACAAATATCTGCTAATGTCGGCAAGATTTCAGGAGGAGTAGGACCGAACACTATAAGTGACTATGCAAAAGCAACTATAGATATTCGCTTTACAAATAGTGATGATGAAAAAAATATAAAACAAAAACTTGCCGAGATTGATTCTATGAACTTTGTTGACGGTGTCACAAGTAAGTTAGAGATTACCAGCGGTAGAGGGAGCATGGAAGAATCGACACTCAATCTCTCCTTTTACGAAGATCTTAAAAATATCATAGAAGGATATAATGTAAAATTCGGGAGAGAATTTCGAGGAGGTGTTTCTGATGCAAATGCAATAGCAAATGTAAATACTCCGGTACTTGATGGTTTTGGTCCAATAGGAGCAGATGATCACAGTAGAAATGAATTTATCGAAAAAGATTCTATTATTGAGAGATTTATAATCTTAACCGTCTCACTGCTTAGAGTTTTTGAAACAAAGATTAAATAATCAAGTAAAAGTGTGTGATTATTCACACACTTTTACGTCTTAATTATAAACTAACTGTATATGTTCTTTAAAGTTTCAAAAAGATCCAATGAATCTAATTTTTCCCATGGGTAATCACTCTGTCCGACCTGACCACGTGCTGCTACATCTGCATAAAGAAAAGTTTCACTACTTGGATGATCTAATTTAAATTTATTTGTGATCCATTTTGGAGTCAAGCTAAAAGTATCCATAACAAAGTTAGAAAGGATATCATCACTCACAAGCGTATAAGTTCCAAATGTATCTACGCTTACAGATACCGGTTTTGCAACACCAATAGCGTATGAAAGTTGAACTGAACATTTTTTTGCAAGTCCACTGGCTACTATGTGTTTTGCTATCCAGCGTGCCGCATAAAGACCGCTTCTATCTACTTTTGTATAATCTTTGCTAGATTGTGCTCCACCGCCTATAGGAGAATAACCGCCAAAACTATCTACTATAAGTTTTCTACCTGTCAAACCAGAGTCATGAAGAGAACTGTGATTTACATATCTTCCAGTCGGATTTATATGAATAATAGTGTCATTTGGATCATAAAGATCAGTCGGAAGACCTGTATCGTCGATAAGACCTTTGATCAATGCTCGAACTTCTTCAATAGGCATATTTTCCACTGATGGTGCAGAAACCACTATAGTATGAATTTTCTGAGGCTGACAATTTTCAAAATTTTCTTTTGTACCATAATCCATAGTAACTTGTGTTTTGATATCAACACCTAGTTTATGATTGTGTTTAAGTGCATAATTATACACTTTGTCACACAACATTCTAGCGTACATAATGGCTGATGGCATAAAATCAGCTGTTTCATTTGAAGCAAAGCCAAACATAATGCCCTGATCTCCTGCTCCTATCTCTCCGCTTGTCTGATCGACTCCTTGATTGATATCAGGTGATTGATGGTTTAAAAGTACTTGAACCTCCACTTCATCAGGGTAAAGGCATTGCTCTTTTGTAAAAGAAGATTTACCGTCATAACCAATTTTAATAAGTGCTTCTTTGACTATCTTTTGATAATCTTTAGCAGTCATCTTTGCTTTAGTAGTAACTTCTCCACCTATGATAATATGTTTTCCAGCCAAGAATACTTCACTGGCAACTCTAGAATTTTTGTCTTCGATAATAAGTTTATCGACAATACTGTCAGCTATAATATCCGCACACTTATCAGGATGTCCTGGACTGACAACTTCACTGGTAAATAAATAATGTTGAGTTTTGTTTTGCATTTTGTTTTCCATTTCTTTGTTTTCCTGTTTACAGATGCATTTTTGCTTACACAAAAACTTTGATGATATATCGCTAAAACACGATCTCTCATCAACTCTACAAACTTGTTTTCCATCCTTTTGTTTTCCATTTCTTTGAAGAGGTTTTTAAAACCAAAAAATAAAATTAAAAAGTTTGAATTTGGAGCATTACGCTCACCTATGTTCCCTAAATTAGCTTGAATTATACAATTTTTATATAAATGTATGATTAATAATCTAATGAGAATTGATAGCTAATTTTATTATAAATAAAGCTCCTTCATTCTTATTTTGAGCATATATATATCCGTTCATATTTTCTTCTATAATTATCTTACTCATATAAAGTCCTATTCCTGTACCTTGTCTGGCATGTTTAGTCGTATAATACGGTTCAAATATCCTTTCAATAACATCTTCATTAATTCCTCCTGCATTATCTTCAATTTTAACAAGAGCATATTGTTTTCCCTTTTTTAATGTTAACGTTATATATGGATCTTTAATTCCTCTCTCCAAGAGAGCATCTTTTGCATTTGATAAAATATTTAAAACTGCTTGAGAAAATTCTCTTGGATATCCAAAAACTTGATAATCGTTTTTGATATCTATATTAAATTTAATATTATTGTACTTGAGTGATGATTCGATAATAAAACTTGCATTTCTACAGGCTTCTTGTAGACTAAATTTAGTTTTTTCTTTTGAAGGCTTAAAAAAATTCTGAAAATCGTTGATAGTATTTGACATATGTGATAAGATAAGATCACACTCCTCTATACTTTCTTTAAATGTATCATTATCTAGATCATTATATTCTTTTTTTACTTGCATATTGAGTAAAATTGCATTGATTTCGCTCAATGGTTGTCTCCATTGATGAGCGATATTACCTATCATACTTCCCATAGAAGCGAGCTTACTTTGCTGTATTAGAAGTTGTCCTTGCTTAGTTCGTTCTTTGATCTCATGGTCTATTCTATATTCTAAATTATCTAGCATTTCATTCATGACGATTTTAAGTATATTTAGCTCACTCGAACTGGCATTTTCTTTTAATCTTCTTTCTAATAGACCTTTTTTCAAATCACTAAAAACGCTTGTTGCATCTTCTATAAGAGATATGTCTTTTTTTAATTTTTCTCTCAAAATTTCAACATTTTGATTAATAACCTTTGCCATTTCTCCAAATTCATCACGATTTTCTAACTGAATTTTGATTTGTTTGTCTTTATCAATATTTCTACCCAGTAAATCAAAAAACTTTTTAAGCCCGTTTTGAACGATTTCCAGAGAAAACACTATATTTCTAGCAATCAAAAATCCAAATAAAAGTGTTAAAATAATGACAACTAGAACTCCTGATATAATAATAATTTGTTTTTTGGCAAAACTTTTTTTTGCATTCATAAATGTGTCATATGAATTTTCCATTTGAATAGTTTGTAATTCTTTGAGCTTTGAAATAAGAATATAAAATTGCTTCCTTTCAACATATTTTGTATGCATAAATGCACCTTTTCTGTAATCTTCTTTCATATAACCATCAGATATATATACAAATTTTTTGTAATTTTTATAGCCGTCTGCTACAAATATAAGATCTCTATAGTTCTTCCAGATATTGTTTATATGCCCATCTAACAATGAAAAGGAGTAATTCAAATGTTCAATAAGTGGCGTAATATTCAGTTCAATCTCTCTTTTATATTCACTATCAGGAACAACGATCAAAGACAAAGTTTCTTCTCTAAGCTTAAAAAGAGGTGCAATAAAATCTTGTTGGATATTCTGTACTTTTTGTGAGTTTTCAAAAACTTCTTTGACTTTTTTGAGTCCTTCTTCCAAGATATTTTGTGTTAATAGCGACATCAAAATAATAGCGGCAACCCCTAGTACCGCTAAAAGCAAAAATTTATATCTTATCCTTAGATATTTAATCATCGAGAATTCTATATCCTATACCGGAGAGATTTTTAATATAACCTTTCGGAAATTTTTGTCTGATATTTCGCACAAGAGATTTCAGTGCATCTTCACTCATAACATCATCTTTCCATATATAATTTTGTAGTTCTTGATATGTCACTATTCTATGACTGTTTTGTATCAAAAGTTCAAAAAATAAAATTTCTTTTTTACTTAACTTTATCTCTTTATGATCATACATAAGTACCTTGTGGTCAAAATCATAACTAAATCCACTAGGTAATTTTTTAATAAATGATCTATTTTTCAATATAACTTCAATACATTTTTGCAAAGAATTCTTTAAATCTTTTAAATTGATAGGTTTTATTATGTATTGTTCTAAATGTAGTTCAATAGCACTTAATAAGTATTCCATATCGGTATGAGCAGTTGTAATGACTATTGGAATTTGATTATTTTTTTTCCGTATTATTTTTATAAGTTCAATTCCATTCATTTCAGGCATGAGAATATCTGTAAAGATAATATCAGGATCTTTTTCCATATATAATTTCAAGCCTGTCTTACCATCTGATGCTTCTATAACCTCTTTGCTATAATAACGTAAAGCATCCGAGACTTTTTTTCTTATGCCCTCTTCATCTTCAATATATAGTATCCGCAAGGTTTTAAGTTTTTCGAGTAAGAGATTATTCAAAGTATCCTCCTTGCATCAATTAGCTAAGAAATTTTACAATTTTTTTTCTTTATTGAAAAGTATAGAAAGTAATTAGTGTTTATAAACACTAATTACTTTCTGTGAGTATTCCATCTTTTGCAAATGCTTTTAAAAATCTTATGATAAGTTTATTTTGCTTATTTGAAGTCTTTGCTTTTTGTTTCATACTGCCGAATATAGCTTCCCATTCCATCATAGTATGGTTTTTAATAACCTTTGCATGGTGACATTTAGTACACTTATCATAAAAAAGATCAGAGTTTGTTTCCCACGCTTCATCCATATCATCAGTCAAAATATTCTTTGGAACATTAATTACTAGAATCCCTTCCCCTTTAGAAACCTTAATCAAATTTTTTTTATTTTTTACACTTGCCAATAAAAGACTTCTATTTGTAGTTGCATACAGTTTTGTCGTATCATTTTTTGCAACAAATCCTTTAATTTTAATTTTTACGTTATTTCCCTGTTTGGATATGATTTGTACGGGAACACCATTATATAGGGTTACACCTTTACTTGGGAGGGAAAGCGATGCTTTCCCATTTGTATATATATATGATTCTGCTTGCATATTTGCTCCAAAGAAGCAACATATCATGATTATCATATAAAAAAATTTCATATTGTATCTCCTTCTTAATAATCTAAATTTTTGCTACTTTAGGCATCAAATGAGCTTGATTTGGTGTTATGACGCCTTCTGCTTTTCTAATAGCCACCAGTGTTGTATTGGCCGTACAAGATTGTGACATTTGCGAGGTAGGCCTAGAAGATGTCAATACGTTAACATTACCGCTGTTTCCTCTACTCTTTTTAATTGCAGAATTTTCTGGACTATACCAAGCTCCTTCTTCAATAGCGACAACTCCTTCTCTAATATCATCAGTAACTACTGCACCGGCTAATAGTTTTCCACGAGCATTATATACTTCCACTAGATCACCGTTGCTTACCCCATATTTCTTTGCGTCTTTTGGATTTATTCTAATAGGTTCTCTACCTTTAATCTTATATAATTCTGCTATCCAGACATTATCCAACTGTGAATGTTTTCTATATGTAGCATGTGGAGAGAGTAGATGAAGAGGATATGTTTCAACATCTTTACTTCCAAGATATTCTGCCGGTTCAAACCAAGTAACATGGCCCTTAAAATCTTTATACCCAAAACTGGCAAATTTTTTAGAAAAAATTTGAATCTTTCCACTCTCTGTTTTTAATGGATTTCTTAGAGGATCTTTTCTAAAAGAGCTATGTCTTACATATTTGTATGCTTCTTTTGGGATATCATATTTCACATAACCTTTTTCCCAAAATTCTTCAAATGTAGTAGTTTTTGCAGCATCGGATTGTGCATAAAAAGATTTTATGTGTTCCATTGCAGTTTTGCCGCCGGTAAATTTGTCATATTTTTTCTGACTGAATCTTTTTGCCAATAGCGAGTAAATTTCATAATCATCCTTTGCTTCATAAGGATTATCAACTACTTTTCTCATGGCATAAATCTTATCTCCGGAATAACTACCGCTCAACAAACTTATATCATCTCTCTCCAGTGTTGTCGTAGAAGGGAGAACAATATCTGCCATTTTTGCGGTAGGTGTCCACCATGGATCTTGAACAATCAAAGTATCTAATGTTTTTAATCCTTCTATCAACTCGTTGACATTTTGTTGATGACCGACATTATTTGCTCCTGCAACATACATCAATTTTATTTTTGGAAGTTTGATTTTTTCTCCTGTAAAATCAATTTCTTTACCTGGATGCAAAAGTGTTTCGTTAATCCTTGAGGCTGGTATGATAGCACTGACTCTGTTTCTACCTTGAGAGAATCCTCCGGGTCCTGCTTTACCTGCAGCTGCTTGTCCGCCGCCGCCATAATGCATAGAAAAGCCGAATCCTCCTCCTGGAAGCCCGATTTGTCCTATCATGGAAGCTAAAGTAATAATCCCCCATTGTGCCTGTTCACCATGATGAGCTCTCTGTAATGCCCAGTTTCCGGCAATAAATGTTCTAGTAGAGACAAATAAATCCGCTAACTCTTTAATCTTACTAGCAGATATTTCCGTTATTTTTTCAGCCCATTCCGGAGTTTTTGCAATACCATCTGTCTTACCAGTTAAATACGGAACAAATTGCTCAAATCCATCAGTATACTTATCTATAAATTTTTTATCATATTTTTTTGTTTTATAAAGATGATGCATCATACCAAGCATGAGTGCAACATCAGTATTTGGACGAATAGCAATACACTCTGCATCAAACATTTTTGCAGTTTGCGTCTTAATAGGATCGATAGATATAAATTTGATATTGGATTTTTTATATTTTAAGAAGTACTCATCATTTTTACGATTTGCCACGGCAAAATCAATTTTATTGTCTTTAAACAGATCAGCTCCCCACATAACATACACTTTGGTATTTGCCAAAATCTGTTCATGTGTAGTTTGAAGTGAATATACCTCTATATCACCTACTATCGTAGGATTGGTACGAAGTGCAGCACCAACACTATAATCTCCGTCTGAATTAACAGATCCTCCTTTGACAATATTAAAAAACCTACCTGCTATTGTTGGACAATAATTGACTAAACCAGGATGAGCCCATCCATCTGTCGTACCGTTATATATATTATCTCTATGTGTTTTTTTAAGTTCTCTTGTAACAAGATCTAAAGCTTTATCCCAGCTCACTCTTATAAATTCATCATTCCCTCTGTATTCTTTGTGATTTGCCTTTCCTTCTAAAAAAGATTTTCTTACATAAGGATATTTGACTCTGGAATTAGAATAATTTCTATCGACTAATGCCTTCATCATACCAGGTCTATCATCTGGTTCTTGCGGAACGATATCTAAGATCTTTCCGTCTTGAACAAATGCATAAAATGCTCCAAAATGACTAGCATTGGGAATTTTTTTCACAGGTGAGAATAATTCAGTTGCACTTACTGAATTTGTACTCAACACAGCTGTAGCAGCAACACTTCCTTTCAAAAACCCTCTTCTTGTAATCTTCATTTTATGTCCTTTTTCATAAATTTTACAACAGTATAAAAGAAAAAAGAGGCAAAAAAGAGGCAAAAAATGTGTTTTTCAAAAGACAATGTTGCTCTGTAATGTTTACATATTTTACTTGTGGATTAATACACTTAATTGATATTTTTAAGGTCTAATGTAAGCATAGCCTTGTTCTTCTAGTTCAGCAATGCGCACAACACCTGCCGGTACTATTTTTACACCCTCACTCAAATGTGGTAATTTACCAGTTTTTTTCTTTATTTTAAGCATTGTATTGTGACAAGCTGAAAATCTTATATCACTCATAGCAAGGCTAGAAACTCTTTTAGAAAATTTGCTTTTATTCGTAAGAATACTAAGTCCTGGACCATAAGCGACAACCTCAACCACTACATTATCCATACCATAATATTTTTGCAAATTTACGGCATTGTTCAACGCTATATTTTGCATCTTAACATCATTGGTACTCACCTGTATAACAACTTTATGGATAACACTGCTATTGGCATAAACGCTCGCAAAAGACAGTGCTAACATCAAAAATATATTTCTAATCAACTTCTTCATAAATCAACTCCTTGTTTTTTTATATCATAATAATATTTTATAAAACAAAGTATTAATTATATCAGTTAATATTATAATCTAAGGGGAACATAAATGTTAATATTTGCAAAAAATTATCTCTATTATCAAAAAAGTGCTAAAATTTAGTTATCAAAATGGAGGTGTATCATGCAAAAATATTTCAAATATACATTGTTGACTTTACTAAGTGTCTTTGTTTTAGCAGGATGCTCTTATCAGATAAATCCTAAGACTATCAATAGTGCTGTTTTGCCAAAAGACAATATTGCTATTACAAATTTCATGTCATCGAAAACTTATAGTACCTATGATAGAAAATTGGCAAAAATCACTATGTATCACTTTAAAGAGGTAAACGGCCAGCTTAGAATGTCAAATGTGATTTCTTATATTCCTTTTGATTTTTACCATGAATTATATAGAGAACTTACAGATGTTCCTATGACCCTAGAAAGCTTAACCCATGGTAAATTCAAGACTTTGGAAAGTGCTCTGGAAAACGAAGCTGCAAGAAATCATTATACTCGTCTTTTTAAAGATAAAGATGAGTACATCATAGGAAACGACTTTGCATTTGAGATCCAAACAGCTATAAAAAGATATGAAGATAGGATGCAAAGACTAGAAAGAGACGGAGATCAAGATAATTTTAAACGTCGTCGTTAAGAAATATATTAGTTATCATAATCTTGTCTCACAAATAGTAGATCACATTTTGATATGTGGTCAAGATACATAAAGTTTATTACTGAGGGTAACTAAATGAAATACTATCAAGAAATAGAAGGAAAAGATAGAATTATCTGTATGCTATGTCAGCATTATTGTAAAATCAAGCTTGACAGTGTCGGCATTTGCGGTGTCAATAAAAATGAAAATGGAGTATTAAAAACACTGGTTTACGGGCATCCTAGTGCCCTTCATATAGACCCGATAGAAAAAAAACCTATATTTCATATGTTAGCCGGCACCAAAGCTCTATCTTTTGGTACTGTTGGATGCAACTTTAAATGTCCATTTTGCCAAAACTGGGAGATTTCTCAAGAGCACAAAATAGATGAAAGCATCAATATAAGTCCAAAAAGAATGGTAGAATTGGCTATAGAAAATGATGTAAGTTCTATTGCATACACATACAATGAACCTACTATTTTTTATCCTTATGCAAAAGATATAGGAACACTCGCTAGAGAACAAGGAATCAAAAATATATTTGTTACAAACGGGTTTGAATCTCCAGAAGTAGTTGAAGATATGAGAGCTTGGTGTGAAGCTGCCAATGTAGATCTTAAAAGCTGGGATGAGGGCTACTACAAAAAAGTTCTAAAAGGTGGACTTGAAGCTGTTAAAAGCACACTTAGGAAAATGGTATCATTAGGAATTTGGGTAGAAGTCACGACTCTTTTGATAGAAGGAGACAATGACTCGGATAACGATTTAAGAGAAATGGCTTCATTTATAGCCAATGATCTAGGAGCTCATGTTCCTTGGCACCTAAGCGCATTTCACCCTGATTATAAGATGCAAGATCATCAATATACAACTATAAGAACACTTGAGCGCGCTAGTAAGATCGCAAAAGAAGCTGGACTGTATTATGTTTATATGGGAAATGTTCCAACACATGCAAATACATATTGCCCAGATTGTGGTACTCTTTTGATTGAAAGAGAAGGATTTAGTATTATACAAAATGATATGAATGCTGATAAATGCCCAAACTGCAATAGAGTTATAGAAGGTATTTGGAAATAACTTCTACAACTTTGCATGAATTCATTTTTAGTGATAAAATAAAGCTGATTAGAAAACTATTTATGTAATAAGGAGTTTGATATGACTATCAGAAAAACAGTTGTAGCCGGACAGTTCTATCCAAACAATTCTCATGAGATCGATGACATGTTTACAAATTACAACAAAATATTGGATGAGAATATAGATGAACTCAAATTATTAGATATAAAGCCCAAAGCTATAATCGTTCCGCATGCTGGCTATATATACTCTGGATTTACGGCTAATATAGCTTATAGAGTACTAAAGAACAGTGAAGCAAGATGTGTAGTAGTCATAGGGCCTAGTCATCATGCATATATAAATGGAATCAGTATTTCTGATTATGAGCGCTATGAAACACCTTTTGGTGATCTCCCGATTGATGAAACGTTAATAAATGAATTAAAAACAAAATTTAACTTATATCTCCATCCCGATGCTCATTTTGAACACAGTACTGAAGTCCAAATGCCTTTTATCAAACACTATCTTCCAAACACATCAGTTGTAGAATTGGTATATGGGAAACAAATTCCCTCAGAATTAGCAGAGATTATAGATTTTATACTAGACGATCCTCGTAACTTAGTCGTCATAAGTACAGATCTAAGCCATTATTACGACATCAAAAAGGCGAATATACTAGATAATATTTGTCTTGATGCAGTAGAACAACTAGATATTTCTAAACTTCATCAAGGATGTGAAGCATGTGGAAGAACAGGAGTTGAGGCAATGCTTATTTGTGCAAAACAGAAAGGATTAAGATCTATACTCCTAGATTATAGAACAAGTGCTGACACGAGCGGAGACAAAAATAATGTTGTGGGATATATGAGTGCTGCCTTCGTAAAATAGCTCTTTTATAGCACTTTCTTTCTAGTAAAAAAAGCATTTAATTGATTTGCAAATTCATGTGCATCTTTACTACCAAAAGGTGCAGGGCCTCTTGTTTTCTCACCACAGTCTCTTATCTCTTGCATCAGGTTTCTCATAGCTAAATATTGTTTTATATTATCTACACTGTAGAGCTCACCTCTATGATCGATTGCATGTGCATTTTTACTGATAATCCTATCTGCCAGAGGAATATCTGCTGTTATAACCAAATCTCCATCAAGCGCCATTTCTACAATCTTATGATCTGCCTCATCTGCTCCTGCTTCGACTATGATGTATTGGATATGATCTGATTTTCCGATATCGACACGTTTATTTGAAACAACAAATGTTTCCAGACTAAGCCTTTGTATAGCTCGAAATAGTATAGGTTTTAGAATATTTGGGAATGCATCCCCATCTACAAATAATCTCATATTGTTTTTTAACTTATCAACATATTCCAAGCTACAATGCTTACAAATGATACCAGTATTCCAAGAGCCAGCGCATTTATCGCTAGATTTTTATTTAATCCGCCTTTGATAGCGTACACTGTAGCCATGGTCATCGGTGGCATTGCGATCTCTAAGAACGTCACTTTCGACCAGGTTTTATGCATATCCAAAAATACATACATGAGACCAAGCATAGCCAATGGAGTCAAGAACATTTTGATAAAAAGAGCCAAAACATTTTCCTTGAAGTAACTACCTAAGGACTTTAGTTCTAATTTCATACCGACGATAATGGTAACAAGCGGTATCAACGTAGCTTGAAGTTTATCCAAAATACCTTCTAAATAATGAGGAAAATGTACCCCGTGAAAATAGACTGCCACTACTATAGCTATAAGTGGAGGAGATAGAAATATTTGCTTTAATACACTGGTACTGTATCCTTCTTTTTTGTCTGCACCCCAAGATATGATCGCAACACCAAAAGTCAAAAGCGCCACAAATGATCCGAGCTGATCATAAACAAGTGCATATACAACTTCTTTCATAGAATACAAAGACTCTATATAAGAAAATCCGACAAAAGACGTGTTTCCAAAAATAGAAACGATCATAAAGGTAGCCAAATCTTTTTTTGAGAGTTTTAAAAGCTTTCCGACAATCAAAGAGAGTACAAAAGCTATAAACATAGCTGCATAACTGATAGCGATAACTTTAAAAATAATGTCGTTAAACTCAAGATGTCTTATTTTTGAGAGAGCAAGAGCCGGAAGCGAAAAATATATAACAAATTCTGTCAATTCATGAGAGATATCCTCTTTGAGTACTTTAAAGATATATCCTATTAAAACAAATAAAAATACGGGAGCGATCTGTTCTATCATGACCAACTCCCAAAATAACTTTTAGTTTCCAATGATTCTCTTGTCAAATTTAAAAAAACCTCTCGTTTCACTTCTTTTGCTCCTAAAGATTTTAAATGCTCGGTCGGAATTTGACAATCTATAAAATCTCCGCCCAACTCAACTATCTTATTACATAATCCAACCAATGCCGCCTTTGAAGCATCCGATCTTACACTAAACATCGATTCTCCGCAAAACATCCCTCCTAAGTACAATCCATATAATCCACCGACCAACTCGCCATCATAATAAGTTTCAACACTATGCGCAAATTTCTCTTCATGTAAAATATTAAAAAGATCTACAAGGTCGTCATTTATCCAGCTTTTGTCTCCGTTTTCGACTCTTGTCATTCTACAAGAGCGTATTACTTGGTCAAAATTAGTATCATATCTGATTTCAAATTTTTTCAAATTTTTTTTGAGGCTTTTGGAAATTTTTATATCTTTAGGGAAAAGGACAAGTCTAGGATCCGGTGACCACCAGAGAATGGGATCTGTTTCATTATACCAAGGGAAAATTCCCTGGGCATAAGCACTTAAGACTCTATCTTTATTTAAATCCCCACCCCAAGCAAGAAGTCCTGTTTTATGAGCCTCTGTCGGATTTGGGAAGATGTATGAAAAGGCATTTAACTTTGGTATATATTTATCTTCACTCAATTATCAATGCTCATATTTAAAAGTCAAGTTTTGCTTTTTGTAGTCAATACTAACGGTTCCGCCATTTTTGAGCTTACCAAAAAGTATCTCATCGCTTAGAGGAGTCTTTATCTTCTCTTGTATGACTCTTCGCATGACGCGAGCACCCATATCAGAACTGTAACCCTCTTTTGCCAAATATTTTTTTGCAGCCAACGTCAATACTATTTTTATCTTTTTATCTTTTAGCTGGTTCTCTAATTCATCTATCATTTTTTGTACTATGCTTATCATGATATCTTCGCTTAGCGGTCTAAAATGTATAATATCATCCAATCTATTTCTGAATTCAGGAGCAAAGAAATCTTTTATGGCGCTATCAGCTTTAAATGACTCTTCTTTTTGAAATCCGACATGAACACCCTCTTTTGAACCAAGATTTGAGGTCATGATGATGATAACATTTCTAAAATCAGTCTTGATGCCATTGTTATCTGTCAAAACAGCTCCATCAAAAATCTGCAATAGTACATTTAAAAGATCTGGATGCGCTTTTTCGATCTCATCTAAAAGTAAAACAGAATATGGATGTTTTTTAATACTCTCCGTTAACTGTCCGCCATCTTCAAATCCAACATATCCTGGAGGTGCGCCTATGAGTCTACTGACGGTGTGCTTTTCCATATATTCACTCATATCATATCGCTCAAAATTCACTCCAAGCTGATCTGCCAATTGTTTTGCCACTTCAGTTTTACCGACCCCGGTAGGTCCAGCAAATAAAAATGCTCCGATAGGAGCTTCTGCATTCCCAAGTCCTGCACGAGATCTTTTGATAGCTTTGACTAGAGCATGAATTGCGGCATCTTGTCCAAAAACTTTTGATTTTAGATTTTTTTCCAAACCAGCGATCACCTCACCTTCATCCGCATTGACATGACGATTAGGCATATGAGCTATTTTTTCCAAAATATTTTCAATGTCATTAATACTGACACTTCTTCGTTTTCTCTTTAGCAGGTGAAAAGATGCTCCGACTTCATCTACGAGATCTATCGCAGAATCTGGGAGAAATCTATCATTTATATATTTTTTTGCAAGCTCTACCGTTGTTTTCAAAACAGCAGGCGGATACTTTACCCCATGGTGTTTTTCATATTTCTCTTTAAGTCCTAAAAGTATTTTATAGCTATCTTCTATACTTGGTTCATCTATGTCGATCTTTGAAAATCTTCGGCTCAATGCTCGATCTTTGTCAAAGAAATTTCTAAATTCACCATAAGTCGTAGCCCCGATACACTTCATCTTGCCGCTTGCTAAAGAAGGTTTGAGTAGATTGGATAGATCCATAGAACCCCCACTTGTAGCTCCTGCACCGACTATAGTGTGGATTTCATCTATAAAAAGTATAGAATTTTCCTCTTTTTCAAGTTCGTTTAGTATCTCTTTTAGTCTTTTTTCAAAATCTCCTCTGTACTTGGTACCGGATAATAAAGAGCCCATGTCAAGTGCATATAAGGAAGCATTTGCCAAAATTTTAGGAACTTTTTGCTCGACTATCATCTGAGCAAGTCCTTCAACTACGGCGGTTTTACCGACTCCTGGCTCCCCAACCAATAGCGGATTATTTTTCTTTCTTCTGCATAAAACTTGAATCACTCTATCACATTCATCTATCCGTCCGATCAAAGGATCTAGTTTGTTTTGTTTTGCCAAAGACGTCAAATTTAGACAATATTTTTTGAGTACGTTATCTTCTTGTTCCTCATCTTTCATCTCAGGCGAAGTCAAGCTTGTAATCGCTTCCAATACATCTAGCCGACTAATACCTTGTTTTTCCAATAATAACGCACTAAAAGAGTTCTCTTCTTGAAAGATAGAAACCAAAAGATCATAAACACTTGCTTCCATTTTTCCACTTGATTTAGAGTGTAGCATCATATTTTCTATAACACGTGATAGTGCAACGCTCTCAAACGGCTCATAGTCTTCTTTAGTTACAACGATAGGAGAATACATACCGAAATATTTTCTTAAAGAATTTGACATTTCATCGACATCGGCATTACATTTTTTCAAGACTTCAAGTATAGATTCATTTTGTAACATTGAAAAAAATAGATGCTCTATCGTTATATATTCATATTTATGTTCTTTGACAAACTTTAAGGCATCGCTAAAAAGCATATTTAATTCTTGACTTACCATTGTCTTACTCCTCTTCCATAGTAGCTCTTAGTGGAAAATTATGTTCTTTTGCCAGTGCATGAACCTGAGCTACTTTTGTTTCAGCTATTTCATAAGTGAAAACTCCACAAACAGCTGAACCTTCTTCGTGAATCTTATACATGATTGCAGCAGCTTTGTTGCTGCTTAGATGAAACAGCTCCATCAAAACCATTATAACAAAATCCATACTTGTAAAATCGTCATTTAACAATCTTACCTTATATAATTTTGGCTCTTTTATCTCTAATTTTTCTGCAAAGTCACTTTCAAATTCTTCATTCATTTTAGCCATTTTTATATCCTATCCAAAATCTTTCACAGCACGGGCTGCTTCCCTTTTAGCATCTTTTTCTTTAAGAGCTTCTCTCTTGTCATGCAGTGCTTTCCCTCGCACTAGTGCAATCTGGAGCTTAGCAAGATTTTTTGAATTAAAATAGATGCTAAGTGCGACTATGGTCAAACCGTCTTTTTTCACTTTTTGCTCTAACTTTTGAATCTCTCTTTTATGCAATAGAAGTTTTCTCTCTCTTCGTTCATCAGGTGCAAAATGAATATTGACACTTTGCATATGTGAAACATGCATACCAAAAAGGAAAGGCTCACCTTTTATAATCTTCACAAATGAATCTTTGAGATTTACTCTACCTAATCTTATAGCTTTTACTTCACTGCCCTTTAGCTCAATTCCGGCTTCATATTTTTCTAATATCTCATAATCATGATATGCTTTTTTATTTCTTGCTATCGTTTCACCCATTTTTATCCGTTTCTTTTAATCTAAAAAAACTACTTCCGCTACCGCTAAAAAACCAATTTTTTCTTCTATAGTCTTCTAATTTTTTGCTTATCTGCAAAGCCGGTCCCAAAAGATCATTAAGTTCTTTATCTTTATAAGTTTCCAACAAAACTTTGCTTTTTGTTCTAAACATTTTATCAGATAATTCTAAATCAATTGTACAATTTTCTCTAAATGTCTTATAAACTTCTGCCGTATCGCACTTTATATCAGGTGTAAAGACTTCCAGTTCAAGAGGAACTTCTTCAAATTTTTCTACAATTTCTCCGATACCGCTGACATTTGCACTTTTAAAATTGTATATAAAAAATGGGACATCTGCACCGACTTTGAGACCTATCTTCGCAAGTTCTTCATCGTTTAAGTCTAAATTCGTATGATCGACAATCATATGCATAAATGCAGCAGCATCACTACTCCCACCGCCAAGTCCTGCAAAAGAAGGTATGTTTTTTTCCACTGAAACAGCATATGAATCAAATAATTTATCTAATTCTTTAGCAAATCCTGCTTCACAAAGTGCTATATAAGCCTTGTATATTGTATTTTTAGACAGTTCACATCCAAAATCTCCATGAAGTTCAAATTTCTCTTTTGTTTTCTTTTTTACAAAAGATAGTTCGTCAAATAGATTTGCAACAAGCATAAATCTTGATTTTATCTCATGATAATTTCCTCGTATTCCTACGATCTTGAGAAAAATATTTACTTTTGCATATGCTTTATATTTCATTTTTTTAATTTCTGACTTAGTAAGCTAAGATCCGATAAATTGATATTTTGCACAGCTTTTATATTGCTCTCTTTAACTGCTTCTTCAAGCTCTTTTCTTAAAATCAAAACTTCTTTTGGAGCATCTATCCCAAGTCTTACAATGCCTTTGGAAACCTCTACGACTGTTATGGAAATCTTATCGTCTAGGAGTATTGATTCTCCTACTTTCCTTGATAGTATTAACACAATTTTACCTTATTTAATACATACTCAACCTCATTATCTTTTAATTCAATGAGAGCCAAGTGATTATTATCTACTATCTTGTAGATACCGTTTTCTTGTCTCTTAAACGCACTTTTATCTAATTTTCTTCCCAACTCTATATCTTCCATATCGCCAAGATATACGTTTTCGTCAATACTAATAAAATCCAGAGGATTCAATTCTTTTTCATTCTCATATACAAATTTTCCCTCACTAAGTCTAGTTAATGAGCTAAGAGAGCCTTCGAATCCTAATTTTTTAGCAAAAATATGTCCTATACTTCTTATATATCCGCCTTCACTGATACTTATCTCAAAAGTCAAAAAAGGATGAAAATAATGAAGTACCTTAAAATCGTAAATCGTACTTTTGATCTTTTTGAGCTCAAAATCACTATCTTTTCTTGCTAATTCATAAGCTCTTCTACCATCTATCATTTTAGCGCTATATTTAGGTGGATAGTACTCTATATCTCCTATAAAACTCTTTGCAACAAGATCGATAGAATCCATAGCAAATGGCATAAGTTCTTTGACTTCTTGTATCTTTTCAATATCTAACGTGGGACTATCAGCACCTATCCAGAGAGTCGCTCTGTATGTTTTCGGAGCTTTATCTAAGAATCTAAATAACTTTGTAAATTGTCCAAACGCCATGATTAAAACGCCACCTGCAAACGGGTCAAGAGTTCCTGAAAAACCGGCTTTCTTTACTTTGTATTTCTTTTTTATCTTTTTTAAAAAAAAGTTTGAAGAAATCCCTTCCGGCTTATACGCAACGAAAAGTCTATTCATATCTTTTCTATAAATGAAGCCAATATATCTCTTTTGGTTCCGCTAAAATTTATCTTCAATTTAAACTCTCTTTTTACCTTGCTGATCTCAAAAATACGCCCTATTCCAAATATCTTATGCTTGACCAGATCGCCTTTTTTAAAAGACGTTGTCCTCTCAAGCACCAAACTGCCTTTACAGATACCCGATTCTTTTAAAAATCTGCTTTTATTTAGCTCTGTTCTTCTTCCCTTATAAAATCTACTGTTCACAAAGCTTAGGACCAACTCTTTTTTTGCACGAGTTATCGCAACATAGCCAAGTCTTCTCTCTTCTTCTATATCGCTTCCATCGCCTATGAGAGGAAAAAATCCTTCTTCTAGTCCAATAACAAAAAGATATTCAAATTCCAAACCTTTACTTGCGTGAACGCTCATTATTGATATATTTTCGTTATCTATATGATCTTGGTCACTTTGTAAGGCCAAATCATTCAAAAAGTCCTCAGCGCTCATTTCCGGATTTTGTTTAATATAATCCCTAAAGAGACCATAAAATTCATCTATATTTGATACTCTCTCTATTGCATCTGGCATCATAGAGTAATATTCTCGTATCTTTATAGCATTTTCGAGCTCATAAATAAAATCATACGTACTATTTGTACTTATCTCTTTTAACTTTTGGATATTATGAATAAATTCTTCTAAGGCTATGAAACTTTTAGCACTTGTGATCTTTTTCACTTCATCTTCATGAGTCACAATATACTCATAAAGAGACATCTTATTTTCATATGCCAATCTAAATAACTTATCTATAGTGACTTTTCCCAGTCCTCTTTTTGGCTTGTTGATAACTCTTTTCATAGAAAAATCATCATTTTCATTTGTTATTATTCTGAGATAACTGATTAGATCTTTAATCTCGGTTCTCTCATAAAACTTAACGCCTCCGACCATATTGTAAGAGATGCCTTCTTTATTTAATCCCTCTTCCAAAGATCTACTCAAAGCATTTATTCGATAAAGCACTGCTATATTCTTTGGATCTACTCCGCTGTTTATAAGTTTTTTAATCTTTGCGGCTATATTTTTAGATTCATAGTTTTCATCCGGTGATTCGATAAATTCAATATCTTTTCCATCTCCCAAAACACTTTCTAGTTTTTTACCTATTCTCTCTCTATTGTGATCGATAAGTTCATTGGCAGCTTTTAGTATCTGATTGGTCGATCTGTAGTTTGTCTCAAGCTTTGTAATTTTCACATCGTCAAACGATTTATGAAACTCCAATATATTTTTTATATTTGCCCCTCTCCAACCGTAAATGCTTTGATCATCATCACCGACAACACAAAGATTTTCATGATTTGAGCAAAGTTTTCTCAAAAGTTTATATTGTAGTTCATTCGTATCTTGGTATTCATCTACCATTATGTACTTGTATCGTTCACTTGTCTGCGCACAAAGCTCCTCATCCGTATCCAAGATCTTATATGTAAGTGCTAGTAAATCATCAAAATCCACTAAATTATTACTGGAAATATAATTTTCGTATTGCTCGTATAACTTTGCTATTGCTTTATAATTCTTTTGCTCTGCTTTATCGAAAACATCTTTTGGTGAAATTAGTGAGTTTTTATAACGTGATATCTCACTGGCTACAAGAGAAATCGGAAGATCTGAACCAAAACTTTTTATAATCCTTTTTTTGTCATCAGTATCGATCACGACAAAATTATTGCTTCTTCCAAGCTTATTTATATTGAATTTTAAGAATAAAAGTCCAAATTTATGGAAAGTACAAAGCATAGGAGGATATCTAACTTGACCTATCATAGTAAGTGCACGATCTCTCATCTCACTTGCCGCTTTATTTGTAAATGTGAGAGTGAGTATGTTTGCAGGATCGATTCCAAGTGAGATAAGATAAGCTACTCTCGTTGTAATCGTTTTTGTCTTGCCGCTTCCGGCTCCTGCCAAAATAAGAAGAGGACCATCAATGTGTGTTGCTGCAGATTCCTGCTCTTTATTTAATTCTTTCAATATATCTTGCATATTTATCCAATTTTATATTTATATATGTATGTATTTATTATATCTAAAAAAAGCTAATCGTACAAACAAATCATCAGTTATTAATATTTAACTATTGTATATATCATCAATTTTAGTTATAATCTAAAAAAATAATAAATAATAGTTATCATTTAAGGAGAATATATGTTAAAAGATTTTACAAAACTTGAAACTTTTTTAACCGTAGTAAGAGAGAAGAGCTTTTCGAAAGCTTCTAAAAAGCTTGGTATTAGCCAGCCGGCAGTAACTCAACAAATAAAACTTTTAGAAGATTACATTGAAGACCGAATAGTAGATAGAAAGAAAAATGGGATCAGACTAACAAAAACAGGTGAAGAACTACACAAAATAGCAATCAAACTTGAAAAAGCAATCAATAACTCTGAAAAAGAGATGATAAAACTCATAGATAAAGATATTGCCTTTATCATAGGTGCTTCTTTCATGATAGGAAACTACATCCTTCCAAACTTTTTTAATAAACTTCAAGAAGAGATCAAACGAGAAATCATGTTGAAAGTTGATGATTCAGAGTATATTACAGAAGAATTATTGGACAAAAAAGTTGATCTTGCCGTACTTGAGGCACCATTGTTCAATGATGATATTATCTTCAGAGAGTGGATGGAAGATGAACTGTTTTTAGTAAGTAAATCTCCTATTCCTAAGGTTGTCAAACCTGAAGAACTATATACTTTCCGCTGGATTTGTAGAGAAGAAAATTCACACACTAGAAAGCTGGTACAAGAAGCATTTGATGCTATGGGTATTGATTGTAAATCATTCAATATGAAAAGTATAGTAACGAGTTCAACTGCGGTAAAACAAATGATATTAAAAACTGAAGTAGATCATATACCTACAGTATCAATCATCTCAAAACACATTATCAGAGATGAGCTTGAAAGCGGTCAACTACACTGTGCAAGAATCAAAGGCTATAAACTAGCTAGAATACTTTATATTGCACATTTAAAAGATAGAAAACATGATGCGGTCATTGATTCTATAATCACTTATTTGATGCACAAAAAAAGAGTATGATTATTTTTTAAATAATTTTTTATTCTCGGGGTTAGAAAGCAAAGCTTCCATAGATTTTTTAACCCCTACTTCTTTTTGTTTCATTTCTTGTTCTTTTGAAGTTATACTTAAATTTATGAAAATCGGTGTTTCTTCTACTATTATTTGCAATATTGAAAGAAGAGGCACACTTACAAATGAACCGAAATTATTTGGTCCAAAGCCTGCTTCAAATACAAGTTTATCGCTTTCTAAGATAGTACTTTCAAAAGTATAACCGGCTATGATGAACATGGTCATTGGCTTGAAAGTATTTACAATCTCATCAGGAAGAGGCGGGTCAAATTTTACATTTTCAACATTCAGTAAAATAGAAAAATTGATACCTCTAGAGAGAAGATAATCAATCATGTCCTGTAAGTGAATTCTCATCATATCACAATATTCTTCTTCACCTAATATCTCTTTTAACATCAAATACTCCTATTTATACTTACTCATACACAAAATTTTAATCTGTAAAATAAAATTATACTACAGCTTCAGAATAGTAGCAATATATCTTATCTATCTATCAGCTTTTCCAAAACTGCCATTCTCACGGCAACTCCATTTTTTACCTGTTCCAAAACTTTACATCTTGGATCTTTCATCATGATGTCATCAATATCTACATTTCTATGTACAGGACCTGGATGTAAAAGCAAGATATCTCTATCTCCCAATAATTCTTGTGTTATACAAAAATCTTCGGCATAATCCTTTAGGGATGCATAGATTTGATTTGTATGTCTCTCAGTTTGAGTTCTAAGACTCATGATGATATCAACCTCATCTACTATATCTTTTATACTATGAGATATTCTCAAATTTGTTTTTGGCAAAAAATGCGGCGGCGCTACCAAGATAACTTCCAAACCTGCCCTGCTCAATAACTCAATGTTACTATTTGCTACTCTGGAATTTTTTATATCTCCTACGATCGCTATCTTTTTACCTACGATATCATCATTAAAATGTTCTCTTATGGTAAAAAAATCAAGCAATGCCTGTGTCGGATGAGCATGTGAGCCGTCTCCTCCATTGATAATAGGACAATAGACATGTTTTGAAAGTATGTGAGGAACACCGGCACTTTTGTGTCTAACTACGATCGCATCCGGTCCCATAGCATCTAGATTTGCCGCCGTATCAAAGAGTGTTTCACCTTTGCTGGACGAACTATGAGATACATCTAGACTAACTACGCTTGCACCTAATCTTTTAGCTGCAATTTCAAAACTACTTCTTGTCCTAGTGGAATTTTCGAAGAAAATAGTTATGATCATACGTCCTTTAAGGATCTCTCTTTGCTTATTATCCAAGAATTCTCTAGCTCTTATAAAAAGCTCATCTATCTCTTCTAAAGTAAAGTCTTGTGAATTTATAAGATGTTTCAAAAACTTATTCCTCAATATTTTTTATAATTTTATCAGATTTTCTTTTTAATAAGTGTAAAATATAAAAAAATCGTAGGATGTATTTTTGGATTTAGATATAACACATATTATTTTATATCATAGTTTAATAGTTTTTGGTGAGATACTCATCATGTTCACATTCATACATATGATCTATAGAAGAAGATCATCTGCGAGTATGATAGCTTGGCTGCTCTTTATCATTTTAGTGCCTTATATAGCAGTCGTACTTTACTTTATATTTGGTTTTAGGAAACATAAGAAAAGTTATACCAAAACCAATATGCATCTAAAAAAACATAAATATGAACATAAAACCTTAAATCCTATAAGTGAAATTTTAAGAAATTATAATATCGCTGACACTTGTAACAATGAATATTTTAAATTATACAGTGACCCCATAAAAGCATATGAAATATTTATAGAATGCATAAAGAGTGCAAAAGAATCCATCTTTCTATCAACTTATGTTTTCAAATATGATGAAATAACAAAAATAATCATAGATGAGTTGATAAAAAAAGCGAACGAAGGAGTGACGATCAAAATACTCGTTGACACCCTTGGATCATGGAAACTTTATTTCTCGACATATCACTTAAGAGAGATGAAAAAAGCAGGCATACAAATCCATTTTTTCATGCCGATATTTCAGATGCCTTTTCGTAACTATATCAACTTAAGAAACCATAGAAAGATATATATTTTTGATAACAAACAAGTCATCAGCGGAGGCATCAATATCTCCCGTGAATATTTTGGTCCCAATATTGACAAATTGAGATGGAAGGATATGCTATTTTTAGTCAAGGGAAGATCGGCAGAACTTTTTTTTGAGATTTTTGCATCAGATTGGTTTTATGCTTCAGGGGAAAAACTAGAATTTAAAAATACTCCAATAAATAGTGAGGGTAATACTTCCATTCAGATAGTTCCTTCCGGTCCTGATATGGAAAAAGATGTACTTTATGAAGCCTTGCTTTGTGCCATATATAGTGCAAAAAAACGTATTTGGATCGTGACTCCGTATTTTGTTCCTGATACCTCGATTCTACAAGCACTTATCATTGCCAAACACAAAGGAGTCGATATCAAACTGATCACACCAAAAGAATCAAATCATTTTGTAGTGGATCTAGCAAGGAATTCCTACATACATGAGCTAGAAGAAGCAGGTATAGAAGTTGCTATGCATAGTGGTGTCATGATTCACGCAAAAGCCATACTATTTGATTATGAAAGTGTTATGTTAGGGAGTGTAAACTTAGACAATAGAAGCCTGTTTTTAAACTATGAAATAGCTACATTTGTTTATTCAAAAGATGTTTTAAAAGATATAGAAAAGTGGATGAGCGAATTGTTAGCTGATTCTTCAAGAGACGTAAAAGAAATATCATATGCGATGAAAATCGTAGAAAATCTTATGAGAATTGTAGCGCCGCAGTTATGATGAAGCCTAACCTTGAGATAAAACTTTTAAAGAATCAAGAAATATCTTGTGCAAAAGAATTTACAATTTTATGCTGGAATGTTGCAAAATTGACAAATGACAGTATCTTTATAAATTATTTAGAGAAAGTCATAAAAGATGAAAAAATAGATATTTTACTATTGCAAGAATTTAAGAAAAGCATTACAAAAGAGATAAAGATCGGTGATTATTCGTATGTTTTGTCTCCGAATATGGAAACAAAGAAGAATATTTTTGGCGTTCTGAGTGCCTTTAAAATTCACTGCGAAGATAACTTAGCACTTTTAAGTAAAAGACGAGAATTTAGGTATTTGACTCACAAGAGTTCCCTTATAACAACACATAAGCTCAATAATTCTCAAAAGCTTCTTATTGTTCATGTTCATGCTATAAACTTTGTAAAGAACAGTGATTTTTATAATGAAATTGATTACATCAAAACAAATATCCTATCCCATAAAGGGGCGATGATCTTAGCCGGAGATTTTAACACTTGGAATAGCAAAAGAAGTGCGTATTTAAGAGAAATGACAAACGAATTATCTTTGAAAGAAATCATTTTTGAAGATGATAAACATAGAAAAAAATTTTTCACCCAGCATTTGGATCATATTTTTTATAGAGGATTTAACCTATTAGAAGCAAAGGTATTAAACAGTAAAAACATTTCTGATCACAATCCTATAATCGCCAAATTAGCGATTATTTGAACGGCGTTAATTGTTTACGTGAATAAAAGGTTTATTAACAAAAATATAGTAGAATTATAGATGACAATTCACTTTTAGGAGAAAAATATGAAAAAATTATTAATTTTTGCTTTAGTCTTTGCGTCAGCTGCCACATTATTTGCAGAATCATTATCATTTGAGCAGAGCGTAAGAGTAATCAAAAGTACCCCAGAATATAGAACAGTAACGGTTAGAACACCATATCAAGAGTGCTGGGACGAACAAGTTCCTGTCAGTACAAGTAGCGGCAATGACAATGTCGGCGCTTTAATAGGCGGTGTTGCAGGTGGAATTTTGGGACATCAAGTAGGAGGAGGTAGCGGGAAAACTGCTGCAACCGTGGGTGGAGCGATAATAGGTACATTGGTAGGTAAAAATCTCTCAGAAAACCAAAATACACAGACTACATACCAAAATCAGAGAAGATGTGTCACTAGATATAAAGAGGGAACATCTGAAAAATTCATAGGTTATAAAAATATAGCGAAATATAAAAATCAAACTATTATAAAATACAGTGACTCACCGCTTCAGTATATAAGGTTGATCATAAATGTTTCTTACTGATAAGACCAACTACGATCTTTTCTAGATCATTACAAATAGTCAGGACCTTGCCGAATCTATCATGATAAAACGGCAAGGTTATCTTCTTTATATCGCTCATAATTATTTTTCAAATTGACACACCATATAAAACTGCTATTTTTTCATAAGCTTTTCGCAATAATTAAAAATCTGTAAAATCATCATTTTTTAATGCATAAGTAGTTCTGCAAGAACATATTGAAAAGGGAGTATATCATTTTGTACTTATTACTGTTTTATGATCTGTGACTTAAAAGCATCCACAATCATTTCACTTTTAAATTCTATCATTTCAATATCAAAAATATAACAAAGGAGTTAGAGATGAAAAAGATACTTTTAGCAATCGGTTTGATATTTAGCTTATCACAAGCGGATTCATTTCATGAAAACAGATATGTGACATATCAGCCACACAGAGTTGTGACAAAGACTGTTTATAGATCAAACAACCGTGACAATCAAGTAGTCGGTGCTCTTATCGGAGGAGTAGTCGGAGGCATATTAGGACATCAACTAGGAGGTGGAAGCGGAAAAGTAGTAGCAACTGTCGGTGGAGCTGTTATAGGCACGGTAGTTGGATCAAATCTAAGTCATGGAAAAGAATATAAAAGAAGAATCGTGCATTATGAACCTAGACATAGATGGAATAGAGTCGTTTACTATACACCAAGACATGGATGGAAGCGAGTCGCATATGTAAATAGAAATAGATTTCATGAAGTAGAAAGAGTCATGATATACAGAGACTATAGATAACCACTATAATTACTATGCCTCAAAAATCCTAAAATTGATTTTTGAGGCGATTTAATACCCTATTAACAAATATTTGCTAAAATCACACAACAAAATCTCTCAAGGCAAATTATGAAAAATATCATTAAATTTTTTCTAGATAACTCAAGAATGAACTATACTTTTTTCTTGCTCATAATAGTTTTGGGGATGTACTCATACACAAAGATCCCAAAAGAGATATTTCCGACTTTTGATTTAGATAAAATCTTGATAAGCGGCAGTTACAGCGGAACTTCTATAGATATTTTAGATAAAATTGCCGTAAAAAAGATCGAAGATGCCATCAAAGGGATAGAAGGTGTTGATGATATGAACTCCATAATCACACCTGGTTCTTTTTCGATAACATTAGATCTTTTAAAAGGTTATGATAAATACAATATCTCAAACAAGATCAAAGATGCTATAAGCGATATAAAACAAAACTTTCCAAGCGATATGAACGATCCTAAAGTTGTTGTATTAAATACTTCCAGAAGCTTACTAACTCTTTCTGTCTCCTCTGATAAGGTTAGTTTACCGCATCTGAAAGAGTTTGTAAAAGATTTGAAAACCAAGATTCTCAATGTAAAAGACATCTCCGATGTTTCTATTTACGGGGATTCGGACATGTATTTTGATGTAAAAATCGATGAAAATAAACTTGATGCCCTAGGCATAGATAAGAGTGCTTTTTTTCAAACATTGTCAAATATTTCCTATATCTTTCCTATAGGGAAGATAGAAGGGTTGGGGAAACATTTTTATCTCTCAACATACAATGGTGCAAAAAGTGCAAAAGAGATGGAAAAGACCATAATCAAAATAGGCACTAAGAAGATATATTTGGGTGATGTTGCGACTATCCAAAAGAGATTTGAGGACGCTACTACTCTTTCTACAACTGACACAAAACCTTCTTTAAATCTGGCAATAACTCAGGTTGATGGAGGAAATGCCCTAGAAGCAACTAAAAATATCGAAAAGATGCTAGAACCTATCAAGATGAAAAATAAAGATATAAGCTTTTCTATCATACATGACAGAAGTAAAATCATAAGAGATAGACTAAATATAGTCATATCCAATATACTTTTTAGTATGATTCTAGTCACTCTTCTACTAGCAATACTAATTAATAAAAAGATGGCTTTTATTGTTGGTCTTGGTATTCCTACATCAATCATAATGGCTATCATATACTTTCATTTTTTTGGTTATACGATAAATATGATATCACTCATAGGAGTTTTGCTGGCTCTTGGAATACTCGTAGATGATGCCATAGTGGTTGCTGAGAGTATACAACAGTACATAGAAAAAGGATTCTCTCCCTACGAAGCGGCTCTTCAAGGAACTGCAGATGTTGCAAAACCTGTTATCATGGCATCAGTCACGACACTTTTTTCTTTTATCCCTATACTTATGTTATCCGGGACAATGGGTGAATTTATGAAACTCATCCCTATCGCAGTTTCTGCTTTACTTGTAGCTTCTTTGATAGAATCATTCATTTTTCTGCCTCTTCATGCAACACATATGCTAAACAACAAGTCAAAAGTTTTGTCTTGGGAAAAAGTAAATAGACTATATAGCTATGTCATTCACAAGCTCATGACCTTTAGGAAAACTTTTCTTTTTTTATTTCTCATACTTGTTCCTATGTTAACGGTACTTGGTATAAAACACTCTAGATATCAAATGTTTCCAAAGTTTGATTCTACTCTTATGACGATCTCCTTAAAAGCGAATCTCAACACCCCTATAGAAAAGACTTTTGAAGAAGCGAACAAAGTAGCTAAAGAATTGTATAAAAACAAAGAGAGATTTAATATAAATTCTATCACTACAGTAGCAGGATTTAGAACAAATGCCGAAGGAGATGGAGAAAGATACCCATATGTTGCAAATATAAATATAGAGCTAGATAAACTTAAACCTATGGACTTTGTAAATAAATATATCACTCCTTACCTAAGTTTGTATTATGACAAAGAAGGGAGAACAAGGACAAAATCTTCACAAGAAGTAGCAAGTGAAGTTAGAAGTTTTTTAAACAAGGAAGGTTTTAAAAAGAAACTAGGACTCGAAGAGCTGTTTGTAGCAGAAAGAAGAGCCGGTCCCGTAAAATCAGATATTAAGATAGGAATCATTTCAAATAATACAAAAGACACAAAATATGCGATCTCAAAGATAGAAGAGTCTCTTTCAAAATTAAAAGGTATAAAATCCGTATCAGATGATGCAAAGATAGGTATAGATGAGATCAAGATCAAATTAAACTCTTATGGACAGGAGTTAGGATTAAGTGAGAAAACTCTTGGGAGTATACTGTCTGATTTCTTTTTAGAGAAAAAAATAAGTACTGCCCTTGACAGCAAAGATCTCTTGGAGATAAAAACACAAAGCATAGATAAAGATAAACTCAGCACTTTAAAAAATATGAAAATTCCTATAGGCGATGGAAGAAAAGTGATGCTAAGCGACATAGCAACCTTTAACATCAGTAAATCATTTGAAAAAGTCAGTAAAGACTTTGGAGAAACAACATTTTATGTTTATGCAAATGTAAATCCAAAGATATTAACTGCCTCAGAAGCATTAGATAAGATACAACCTGTACTAAACAGCATACAAAAAGAAGGCATACGATTAAAATTACTGGGAGAAAAACAAAAAAATGCAGAACTGAGATCTGACATGATGAGTGCGACATTTGTAGCGATCTTGCTCATCATACTCAGTCTGCTGTACCTTTTCGATTCTTTCAAAGATACGTTTATCATAGCTTCTGTTATCCCGTTTTCATTTTTAGGAGTCATCATAGGACATCAAATCATGGGCCTCAATCTCAGTATGCCATCCATCATAGGAGCTCTTGGCCTAGCAGGCGTCGTCATCAATGACGGCATTTTGATGCTTACTTATCTTCGAAAGACAAAAACACTAGATGAATTCTTTGAAGAATCAGCTAAAAGACTCAGACCGATCTTTTTAACCTCAATCACAACTCTTTTGGGTTTATCTACTCTGATATTTTTTCCAACAGGACAAGCCGTGATCTTTCAACCCCTAGCCGTATCACTAGGCTTTGGACTCGGTTGGGGAACAGTGTTAAACTTACTCTATGTCCCTACCCTTTATGCGGTATTGCATAGGAAAAGATACAAAAAAGGTTTAGCAAAGTATTGATCTCATGTGATGTTGATCATAGTTAGATTGTCCAATAGTAAGAAATTGCGACCAAACTTATGACCAGTACCAACCATATAATAGGTACCAGACGATACTTATATTGAACATTTTTTAATCCCATAAAATGATCTATGATCAATCCTCCTTTAACAAATGTGGATATAAGCAAAGCTTCGACCATCCATGTACCGACTAACTGCAAATCACCAAGAAGATAGGCAAACCATGTCAAAATCGTTAAAACAATCCAAATTCTTTCTGCGGTTTTTGTCATGATCACCACTTTACCGGATGATATAGACAAGTGGGAAAAGTACTATCCACAACAAATCTACCAAATGCCAATAAGCAGCACCCGTTTCGATACCTCTGCAATTTTGTCTGCTATAATGGTTTTTCTTCGTTTTTTCGCGGGTAATTAACAAAATAATGACACCTAAAACGACATGCATAAAATGAAACATTGTTAGGATAAAATAAAACATAAAAAACTTATTGGTATTTAGATCGATACCTTGTTCAAACAGATCAGAAAATTCCAATAGCTTATTGATCAAAAAGAAAAGCCCCAAGACAATAGCAACTAACAGCCATCTTGCAGCCCACACATGATCTGCTTCACTATTTGTTGAAGTTACGTTTTTCACGGCATTGACCGCTTTAACGATAAAGTAACTGCTCGTGATCAAAAGAAGCGTATCGATTAAGCCTGCTGTTTGATTTAATATCGATTGTGATGCATTAAAAAGTTCGACATTTTCTCGTCTTGCAAAGGCATATCCTATAAAAAAAGAGCCAAATGTAGCCAATTCGACATAGATTACGATCCAAATAGCAAAATCACCCGGAGGGTAAGGCACTTTTGTAATAACGTCTTGCTGCACGGTCATTTTATTTAAAATGCAACAAGATCAACTGATGTAAAACTTCTAACACATCATCCTCATCACTCAATGATTCCACGATAGAATGCACACAAGCCTGATACGGATCAAAACCCTTAACCATCAGTTTTCCTGCATAGACCAAAAGTCTCGTCGAGACGGCTTCTTGGATATCGCTTTCGCTTAATTGGCGGATCTCTCCGGCAATATTCACAAGTTTTTGAGCAATTTTATCACTCACGCCACTTTCTTTCATAATCACGGCTTTTTCAATGTCAGGACTAGGATAACCGAAACTAAGCGATACAAATCTTTGCTTTGTGCTAGGTTTCATTCCTTTGAGCACGTTTTGATAGCCGGGATTGTAGGATACCACCAACATAAAATCAGGATGCGCTTTTATGACTTCACCTGTTCGATCTATCGGTAAAACACGTCTATAATCTGCCAAGGAGTGAAGCACTACTGTCGTATCTTTCCTGGCTTCGATGATCTCATCAAGATAACAGATCCCACCGTTTCTGACTGCTTTTGTCAGAGGTCCGTCTTGCCAAAAGGTACCGTTCTCATCTATCAAATGCCTACCTACAAGATCTGCTGCACTCAAATCATCATGACACACTACGGTATAGACATCTCGTTCCAGTTTCTCTCCCATAGCTTCGATAAACCTGGTTTTTCCGCATCCTGTCGGACCTTTGATCAAAACTGGTAGATTCATGCCTGCGGCAGCTTCAAACAACTCGATTTCGTTAGATTGCGGGACATAGTAAGTTTTTGACATATCTTTCCTTTACTTCGTTAAATTCATATAGATTTCGGTTAAGACTTTGGGTAATTTTTTTGCATCACGGATCACAGAAAATGAACTTTTTCCAAAAAGATGTGGAAGATATTCTCTAGCTTCCACATCAATCGTGATACAATAAGGAACGATTCCTTTTTGTTTTACTTCCTCGATGGCTTTTTTTGTATCTTCGATGCCATACTTTCCATCGTAGCGATCCAAATCGTTAGGTTTGCCATCACTCAGTATCAAGAGTAGTTTATTGGCACTTTGCTGTTTGTCTAAAATCTTGGCACTTTCTCTGATTGCTGCACCTAAGCGTGTATAATAGCCCGGTTTAATGACATCGATACGACCACGAACAATATCGTTATACTTTTCTTTAAAATTTTTGATGATATGAAAATGAACTTTTTTATTACGAATAGATGAAAAAGCATAGATCCCGAATCGATCTTCTAGTCGCTGAAGTGATTCGGCAAATACCATCAGAGTATCTTTTATCATATCGATCACGCGTATCTCTTGCGTGATACCAGATTCTGTTGAGAGCGAGATATCAGCAAGAAGCAATGTAGCCATATCACGAGTTTTTTTCTTGTAGCTTTCAAAAAACCTCTGAGGATGATTCGAGCGGTTCTTGTTTCCTTTATAATCGATCCAAGAATCTAAATTGATCTCATCTCCATATGATAAACTATCTATTTTTATACGATCAAGTTCCATCAAATCCAATTCGTTTTGGATTTGTCTCATCATTTTTTCAAGTCTTTTTGGTAGTATGATCGGTTGGACATTTATTGATATCTGTGGTTTGATACAAACATAATTTTTGAGATAGCTTTCTTTTTTATGATCCCACTCATCTCTAAAATGTCCTTTTCCAAGCGGATAATCTTCAGCAGAATTTGCAGAAATATCCAAATCGATTTTGATTCTTGAAGCAAGATTTGCATCTTTTTTGCCAAGCGTTATCTCATCTAAATCTTCTGCATTATAAAGCGCATTTTCATCAAAGCTATCATTTTCTTGTCGATCTACGTTGATTTGTTCCATGAAACTCATCATTGATTCTGGCAAAAACAGCAAAAGACCGTCACTCTCTTTTTCATTATCGTTCCGCTCAGCTCTTTTTTTCATCTTCAATTCTTCTGTTTTATCATTTTTCCCATTCATTCGTCCCATCTCTTCTTCACCATAATCACGAAATTGTTTAGGTTTTGAAGCACTTGGATAGATCCAAAGAGGGTGAGGATAGCTCACATCACTAGATAATAATTCTGGATAATCGATCATCAAGCTTGCTTGTGCTTTATTATAAAAATCAAAAAAACCAGGATATTTTTGTATTAGGAAGTTGGTGGCTTTTGTATTCTCTTCTGCGATGTTCCGGTTTGTGATATCCACTAGAGCGAGCATAGCGCATAGCCAATAATAGTGCATTGCATTGAGTTTTTTTTCATCAAAAAAAGCCAATGAGGCAGGAAAATAAAGAGCTTTCTCATCTTGCCACGATAGAAAAAAGCTCTTTCCTTTCCCTGAAAATTTCTCAAACATCGTTCGTGTGGTCAAAAGAAATCTTTTGTCGGTAATATGAAGCTCTTTTGCTTTATCACCTCCTAAGAGGTGATAAAATATCTTTAAAAATTTTGCATAATCTTCAAAAAGTATTTGCTTTTTTTCATAAAGACGCGACGCTTTTTTGGTGACAAATTTATCCCAATATTTACCGACTTTTTCGTCCATTTAAACAATAGCCTTATCTTCTTTTACAAAAAAACTGTAAAAATAAGTCAGTAAACCGGCAAATGTCACCACTCCAAATAACGATCGAACGAAATAAACCGGAGTTATCTTAGCCTGCGTATTCATAAACGTCATCGCATGAGCAGAATCCGGAAGTCTTTGCATTTCGATTTGCATCACTCCGGCAACTGTCAAAGCCAAAGTTAATCCAATCATACCGATCACCATCAGCCAAAAACTGACTCGTTCCACTTTTTGAGCTTTTTCACCATTTCCGTGAGGGCGACCTCGCAAGATCGGCATCGCATAAGAGATCATCGTAAAAACGATCATGACATATGCACCAAAAAATGCCAAATGGCCATGAGCTGCCGTGAGCTGAGTGCCGTGAGTATAAAAATTCACAGGTGCTAAAGTATGTAAAAAGCCCCAAACACCCGCACCTAAAAAGCCGACAACTGCTGTTCCTTTAGCCCAAGTCAATGCAATCTTATTGTCATCTTTAATACGACGATTCTTAACCATATTGTATGCAAACAATATCATGAGAAAAAACGGTATCGGTTCGGCAGCAGATGCGATCGAGCCGATCCATAACCAATAACCGGGAGTTCCTATATAGAAAAAATGGTGACCTGTTCCTGCAAGTCCTGAAATCAAAGTCATCGCGATGATCAGATATAACCATTTATCGATATGCTCTCGATCGACACCTGTAAGCTTTACTAGTACAAATGCAAGCAACGCTCCCAATATAAGCTCCCAAGTAGCCTCAACCCACAAATGCACGACAAACCACCAGAAAAATTTATCTTTTACCAAATCGTTCGAGTGATAAAATGCAAACAAGAAAAATACGGCCAAGCCAAAAAGTCCCGTCAGTAAGATGATAGAAACCGTTGTTTTACGACCTTTTATCACTGTCATCGTCACATTTAAGATATAAGACAAAACAACCAAAACAATACCGATCTTTGTGATTGTCGGCTGTTCCAAAAACTCTCTACCCATGGTCGGCCAAAGATCATTCATCGTGATCCTAGTCAGTTCGGCATAAGGAACCAACAAATACCCTAGAATCGTCAAAACACCCGCTACTACGAACACCCAAAACGTGATCTTTGCAAGCAGTGGGCTCCACAATTCCCGCTCAGCTTCTTCCGGGATCAAATAGTAGGTCGAGCCCATAAAACCGAACAACAAAAGAACGATCAGCAAGTTCACATGAACCATGCGCAGGACATTGAACGGAAGTGCCGGAAACAAAAAATCACCGTAAATATACTGGATGCTCATAGTGAGCCCAAAAAGAATCTCTCCGGCAAGTAAAATCAATGCAAAAATAAAATATGGTTTTGCGACCATTTGAGATGAATATTTCATAAATGCCCCTTATCCTTGTATATTTCCTGGCCAACCTTGAGTGTTGACTCTGGATGTCCAAATTAAAAAATCCGATAGGTCATTGACCTGTTTCGGTGTTAAGTGAAATTGAGGCATTTTTCTTCTATTATGCACTTCAAGCGGCTGTGCTGCCATCCATCCTTGCATATATGCTTTAAACGTCGCTTCGTCTCCATTGCCTAAGCGTTGAAAAGCATTGCCTAATTCAGGGGCATAGTATGCACCCTCCCCCAATATTGTGTGGCAACCGATACAATCATTGTCTTCCCAAATCTTCTTTCCTGCTATCACAGATTTTGTGATCATCGCTTCATGGCTTGCTTTGGGTATTTGATGTACCGTATCAAGTGCCAATCCCACAAATAGCAAAATAGCAAAAAGACCCCCGCCAAAATAGATATTTCTGGCCATATCTTTAGTAATACGCTCAGACATTCTCACTCCTATTTTAAATTCTACCTTTAAGTAGTAATTGAAATGATAGCAAAAAAATATTAATTACTACTTAAAGGTAGAATTAATAAATTTAGTGTAAAATATTAAATATTTTTAGAAGGAAAATCCATGAAGCTAAGCAATACTTCTCAATATGCGATCAGAATTTTAGCTCATATTGCAGCACAAGAGGAAAACTCTCTTATCAGTGCTTCGCAGATATCTGACACACTACATATTCCTTACAAATTTTTAACAAAGATTATGACTGAACTTGTTAAAGCAGATTTAGTTATTTCCATTAGAGGCAGAGAAGGTGGTTTTAAGCTTAAAAAAAAGCCTTCAAATATTAGGATAGATGATATTTTAAAGATATTTCACGATTCTACCGAGAATGAGCAATGTCTTTTGGGTATAGGTTTTTGTGATAGTGTAAAAAAATGTGCTTTGCATGACCAGTGGATGAAACCCAAATTGTTATTGCAAAAGATTTTTCAAGAATCAAGTTTGGCTGACATAGCACATCAAGGATCAAAAATATAAGTATCAAATATCATTCGTTACTGATATTCGATACTTAATCTTATAATTCAATTTCCAAAAAATGCTCTATTAACTCTTTCTTTGAAAACTTGTGCTGTCCTTTTCTATAAATATTTTCTTCTAATTTTTCGACAATATTTTGTATAAAAGGATCATCTTTTTGACTAGATAATAAAACATCAAAAAGCTCTTTGTTGTTTTTAGCTTTTTTGATTTGCTTAATAATAGGAAGTTCTTGCTTCTTTTTTGTTTTTCTATTTTTACCTACAAACAGAAAAGTCACTATACAGCCAAGAACAAAACCTAAAAGAAGAAATATATATTTTAGATAAGGAACCTCTGTATTATTCGAAACATTGTTTTTAATTGAAACACTTGGTGCTTTGGTATTATTGGTTTTAGAATCCAAAGTGTCTATTTTAGGTGCTGCTTCAACTTTTACTCCACCCTTTACTTTTATGGATATTGGCTTGGTTTCTTTTGTGACTACCTTCTTTAGATTTTTATCAAAATATGTAAATTTTAAAGAGGGAATAACAAAATCCTTATCTGCGATAAGAGCCACCTTTTGGCTAAAAACTCCACCATAATGACCTGCATTTAGTCCAGATCTTACGGTTGGATTATCTGAGTATTCTACAACATTCGGCATATTGACGGAAAACTTCTTTATATCGTCTATATTTCCTGTTCCATCTATTTTTATTGTTAGATTTACAGGTTTATTTGCAAAAGTTTCACTCTTATCAACACTAGCATTTATATGAAACGAACCGTAAACTTCTAAATTATCCGGCAACGGCTTTACACTAACATTCAAGTCATTTGAAAAGATCTTTTTCCATCTGATCTGAGAATTAAATGCATTAAAAAAGGGATCATTGAAAAAATTTCCACCCAAACTACCGCCTGTATTTGTGCGAGAAACTTTACCGATTTTTGCAATAATTGGATCTATCGTAAAATTTCCGCTATTTTGAGGGAAAATAAGATAATTATATGTTTGAATGACAGTATCACCGTTCATAGATTGCACTGGCTTATCGCTTTTTTTCACCCAAAAATTGTCCATCTTTGGCTCAGTTAGTGAAATTTTATCAATATTTGCATTTAATTTATATTTTACTTTCACTGCAAGCTTGATAGGTTCACCAACATAAACTTTATTTTTATTAGCAACCATGCTTATTGAGACTTCATCAGTCGGTTTTGATGCACTAGGCTTTAAAACTTTTATTTCTATTGGTGTCGTATTATATGTTTTTCCATCACTTTCTACTTTAAATGATGGGATTGTCATGCTTTTTGTAGGTGAAAATTCATACGTCTTTGAAACTACACTTTTGTAATCTCCATTTATAATATTAACACTTTGTGAAGATGAAACCCCTAAAACACTATATGCACCTATTTGTGTAATATTTGGAAATTTTGGATTTTGGCCATCAATGCTTATAGTAAAACTTATACTGTCACCTGAGTAAATCGCACTTTGATTTACATAAGCTTTTACACCCGCAAACAGTGTTGTCGTAAAAAGTGCTACTGCAAAGATTTTACCAAGGATTTTCTTCATGATTATCATCTCCTTTTGATTTTATCGGAAGCATTAGTGTATTTATTCCTCTGTTATCTAACATATTTTTGTATTTTCGCTCTTCCATATCACTTATAGGAGGAGCTTTTTTTATGCTTCCTTTAGTTTCCTTTTTATTTTGTTTTTTTGGTGCAGGCGGACTCTTTTTCTTATCCCTGTTTTGACTTTTTTGTTGATCCTTGTTTTGTTGATCATTTTTGTTCTGTCTATTGTCCTTATTTTGTTTCTTTTCTTTGTTATTTTTATTTTGATTGTTCTTATTATTCTTATTGTTTTTGTTGTTTTGCTTACTGTTATTTTGATTTTTATTGTTTTGTTTTTTATTATTTTGCTGCTGTTTTTTCTTCTTTTTTTGTTGTTTCTTTTTTTGCTTTTTCAATAGATCCAAATTATATTGTGTATCCTTGTCTTTTTTAATCTTCAGAGCATTTTCATAGCTTTTGATCGCATCATCAATCTTGCCAAGATGTGCATATGTATTTCCCATATTATGCAGCTTTTTGAACTCCAAACTTTTATCTGTGACTTTTTGATACTCTTCCAAGGCTTGTTTATATTGTTTGTTCTTATAATAACTGTTTGCAAGATCATATGCCGCGCCTTGCTTTCCTTCTAATTTTTTATATGATCGTATTGCAGATTTATAATCTTTACTTTCATAACTTTTTTTAGCTTTTGAAACATCTAGAAAATCAAAAATACCGGCATGCAAAAAAGCTATTGTACAAAACAATAAAATCAGGCTTTTCATCTTTTCCTCCGATTAATAGAAAAAATACCAAAGAAGAATAACACGATAGCAACTCCAAGAGGATAGTAAAACAACTCTTTTTTGTCTTTGATAATCTCTTCTCTGGCTGTGATAGCTTTGAATCTAGATTTTATAGCATTACTCAATTCATTCATGTCATTAGAGGATAATGAGTATCGAAGATAAGCTCCACCTGTTTGTAGAGCTAGTTGTTTGATATTTTCATTTATTTTCACAACTACAATATTTCCATTTTTATCTTTTAAGACGCCGTTTTGAGTTTTGATAACTCCTCCTTTGTCTGTTCCTATATTATAAATAAATACGACTATATGATGTTTCTTCGCGTAAGCTATCTCTTTATCAAAGTTTTTATTATCACCGCCATCTGTAAAAATCAAAAAGGCTTTTTTCTCTTCATTGCCATATAGATTTTGAGCCGCGCTCAAGGCACTTAATATATCTGTTCCTCTTAAGCTTATATTGTTCATACCCATGTTCTTTACCAAGAATTTGAGAGAATTATAATCTTCGCTTAGAGGTGCTACTAAAAATGCACGTGAACTGAAAGCTAAAACTCCGACTCTTGCATTTTTCAAACTTTTTAATAGTAAATCAAACTTTTGCTTGGCAAAATCAAATCTGCTTGGATATATATCATTTGCAAACATTGAATTAGAGATATCAAATCCTGTCACTATATTTATAAAACTTGATTTTACCTTGATGCTTCCATTATCTATATAAGGTCTTGCTAGTGCTATGATCATAAAAAACATAGAAAATATAAGTAAAATATTTCTTACCTTTTTACTAAGACCTCTGTTTTTCACCCTTATCTTTTGTAAAACTTCACTTGAAAAAATAGAATCAAGTGCGTTTTTGTTGTTTTTCAAAAAATAAAATAGAGGCAACAATAAAACGATCCCCCATAAGTAATCTATATGTTCAAAATGTATCATAATGATTCCTTATTTCTGATATATACGAGAATAACCATCAGCAACAATGCTAATGCAAGAGGGTATGCAAAGAGATATTGTTTCTTTATATATTTATTTGCCTTTATCTTACTTTTTTCTAATTTATCAATAGTGTTGTATATAGCTTGGAGTTTTTGAACACTATTTGCTTCAAAGAATTTGCCGCCGCTCTCCTCTGCTATCTTTTTCAAAATCACGGGATTAAAATCTCCAGGTCTTCCTATACCTACAGTATAAACTTTGATGCCATATTTTTCGACGGTTTTTAGAGCAACGTCTAAAGGTATCGTGTTTACATTATTCATACCGTCAGTCAACAAGATAGCGATCTTTTTCTTTGCATGAGAGTTTTTAAAAAGATTTGAACTTAAAAATAAAGCCTCATACAAAGCCGTAGCATGACTTCCTGCAACTCCTACATCTACTCTCGCTAGAAGTCTTTTTATACTTGTTTTATCATATGTTAAAGGTACTGCAACATAGGCAAAATCACCAAATATACTAAGTCCTATCTTGTCATGTACCCTTTTATCCAAAAAGTTGCCTACTATTTGTTTCACGACTCCAAACTTATTATTCTCAGCCATTGATCCACTTGCATCAAGTATAAGGGATATCTCATATCCTTTGTCGTTTTGTATAGATATCTCATTTTGGATTACTGGAGAAGCAAGGGCCGTTGATAGTGATAGTATTATCAAAAATTTTATCATATTGTCTAAAAATAGACTTTTTTTGGTTGCTCTTTTTAGGAATCTTATGGTTGGAAAAAACAGTGCATCATTTTTTTGCTTGCAAAAAATCTGGCAAAAGATAAATATCAAGACTAGAAGAAAAGCAAGAGGATATTCAAAAACAATTTGATTTAACATTTACTTCAATCCTCCTATGAAATCTTTTATTTCTGTCTTGAGATCAATATCTAACATAGGAATTTCTTTTTTATATTTAAAGATCTCTAGCTTTTCAGCTAGTTCTCTGTATTTACTTTCATTCTTTTCATTTAAAAAATATATAGCATTTAAACAAAATGTATAAGCTACATCTTTTTGATTTTCAAAATTTATATTTTTAAGTTTCATCAATGATAATGCTTTTTGAGTTGGTTTTTTTCTTCTTCTTGGCTGTAAATACATATAAATTGCGATAGAAATAATTAACAATATGATCAGGCAAATAGCTATAAGGTAAATGAAAGAGTAATCTGTAACTTGGACAATCCCTTTAATATCTCTTAGTTTTTCTAACATATCAACCCTTTAGTATTTGAGAAATCTTAATAAACACATCATCATCGGTATATATTTTCCCATACTTTATCTTATGCATCAAGAAATGCTCCATAATTTTCTTATCATGATCTGCTATGAGTTTTTTATATTCTTCTATATTGCCTTTGTCTAGATTCATATTGTCTTCATCAAGAGAGACCGGGTCTACCAAAGATATATCTCCGCTCAACTTTGGATTTTCTTCAAATCTATCTCTAGTGATCAATGCATATACTTCATTTTTATGTGAAATTGAGGAAAAATCAACATCATCATAAAAATCACCGATCAAGAATATGAGAGATTTCCTCTTTAAGCTACTATTTATAAAATTACACAAATTCGCAATATCAACTTTTTTTTGGATCGGATCAATTTCTAAAGAGTGTCTTAGAGTATCTTCTATAAGACCAAGATTTTTTGTTGGTTTAAATAATCTTTCCAATTTTTCATCAAAAAAAAGTGTCGTTAAATTGTCACCGTTTCGAAGTGCTGTATATGATAAAATACCCAATATTTCGGCCATAACCTCTTGTTTAATTCGTTTTGTACCAAAATTGATCGAACCGTTTATCATAAAAACGGCAACTATGTTCAATTCTCTTTCTTCATTAAAGACATTTACTTTTACGCCTAAGCCTTTGGCTGAAGATTTCCAATTTATAGTTCTTACATCATCACCGATTACATAATCTTTGATCTCAGAAAAATCTAATCCTGTCCCTTTAAAGGTACTTAAGTTATTTCCAAGGTTTCCGGTAAAAACTTTTTTCTTAACCTTTAAAAGTATCTGCTTGAATTTTTTATCCATCGTATTTTCTCCTTACGGAGCTTTGATGGAATTCATGATTTTTTGAATTAGCGCATCTGTTGTCATCCCAACAGATTCTGCTTTGTAGCTTAGTATCACTCTATGTCTTAATATACCATGAACTACTTTTGCTACATCCAATGGAGTAACAAAATCTTTTCCTCTTAAAAGAGCCATAGCACGACTGGCTTTGTACATATCTATTGATGCTCTTGGACTTGCGCCAAACTCTATCATATCTTTTAGGTCCTCTAATCCATACTTATGAGGATATCTTGTCGCAAAAACGATCTTCAACATATATCTTTGTAACTCATCATCAACATGAACATTGTCTAACTCTTCTCGTAAATCCAATATATCTTTAATACCGGCAACCTGATGCACTTCTTTAAAACCGTTTTTTGCAACTCTTTGAACGATATCAAACTCTTCATCAATTGTGTTATATCCAACCATTACTTTAAGCATAAATCTGTCCAACTGTGCTTCCGGAAGTCTATATGTACCCTCTTGCTCAACCGGGTTTTCCGTAGCCATGACTAAAAACGGCTCATCTAGCTTGAAAGTCGTATCCGATATTGTGATCTGTTTTTCCTGCATAACTTCTAAAAGTGCAGATTGTACTTTTGCAGGAGCTCTATTTATCTCATCTGCCAAAAGAAGATTAGTAAATATAGGACCTTTTCTGATCACAAAACTAGAGTCCTTTTGATTATAAACTTCAGTTCCAACAACATCGCTTGGAAGTAGATCGGGAGTAAATTGTATCCTTTTAAAATTAAGTCCCAAAGATTTTGAAAGTGCATTTATAGCAGTAGTCTTGGCAAGACCAGGGACTCCTTCAACCAAGATATGACCTCCGCTTATAAGACCTATTAAAAGCGAATCTACCAATTCTTCTTGGCCTACTATGATCTTTCCAATCTCATTTTTTATCTCTTCAATCTTGTTGTTCACAGCTTTTTCTCCTTGTTTGATAGATGAAATTGTAATATTAAAATTTAAATAAAATATAAATATTATTTAAACTTATTTAAATCTTAATATGAATATGAACGACCATTATAGTAGAATATTATATAAATTTTACTATCATTAGAACATCTTTATTTTTCAATAATAACAATATAAAGATAATGGAGCAATTTAATGATAAGATCAATAATTTTTGACATGGATGGAACTTTGCTTGATTCAAGTTTTGCTATGACCTGCACGGTAAATCACATAAGAGAATCTTTAGGCTTAGAACCTATTTCCAAAGAGTATCTAGAATTTCATATAAATCAACCTGATATAGATTTGCCTATGAAATTTTATGGAGTAAAAGAATACACACAGGCTCATCATGAACTATTTCGCAAGCATTATATACAAAATAGTAACTTATATGTTCAGCCTTATGTTGGAGCACGTGAACTGCTTCAATTCTTAAAGAACAAAAATATTACATTAAGTATAGCAACAAACGCATCTGATTTTTTTGCGAAGCATATGTTGGCAAATTGCGATATGTTAGATTATTTTGATTTTATAGTCGGGGCGAATAACGTAAAAAATAGGAAGCCTGAACCTGATATGTTTCATCACATAATAGAAAATAGCTCCATTGATACAAAACAGTCGATTGTAATCGGGGACAGCATCAAAGATGAACTAGCCGCAAAGAATGCCGACATAGAGTTTTTATTTGCAGATTGGGGTTATGGTACAAGTGATACCGCAAAAATAAAAATACAAAATATCGACAAACTCCGTGACTATTTACAAGATATTCTTTAATAAGGAGGATTTACAGAAAATCTTATTTATTGTCTTTATTAGATAGAAACAATGCAACCGCTTGAAATTTTTTACCTTTTATCTTACCGCAAAGATGATTTTCTTGGATAAATACTTTCGCAAGAGCAGGTGTTGAAAATCTTTTGTCAGTTTTTTTACACATTTTATTATAAATCATCATGCCCATTTTTGCCATCTTCGCCTGTTTTTTCTTGATGCCCATCATCTCTTTTTTGAGATTCGCTTTTACCATCTTATAAACTTTTGCATATGTCATGATCTTGCCGCCGAATTTTTTAGAAAATTCTAACGCAGCTTTTTTTGTACCAAAAGCATACTTACTTACCATTGACATAGTCGCAGGTTTTTTAGAACCTACTACATAATAAGCTTTGTTAGCATCAATAAATTTTAAAGTTGTATTATCTACAACTCTCGGATCAAGAACTTCTTTGCCATTTTTCACAGCTTCTTCGACCATACAATGTATAGAACAATATTGATGAACTTTGCCGTTTACTACAGCAGTATGATTTGTTCTATAAAACATAGGAAGTGTCATACCGCAAACTTGGCAAAACATTTTTGCCTTTCCACTTTGTTCAATCTGTGCATGGGAAGGAGATACTGCCCTATAATCACCCATGTTTTTTGAAGATTTCATACTATCACCTGCAACTAGCATAAGTGAAAATACCAATAAAGATAATATTATCTTTTTCATAACCTGCTCCTTGGTTCAAATTTTGGAAATTATAAAACAAGTTTGTTAAATTAGTGTTAATCAACACAAATTTAACAAACTATTGATAAAATTTCATTCACCGATAAAAATAAGGTCTCTATAATGAAAAAAATTATACTAATCACTTTGCTTTTACTCTCTCCTAGTCTATTCGCACAATTTATAAAACACGCAACAACCAAGGTGGTCTTGGTTCAAAAAGATCAAAATAGATGGTGCCCGATAACCGGACAAAGTATAATTGATTACTACAAAACTTCTTTTATCTCAAAGTTAAAATCAAACCAGAACTTTAGACAATACTCTTCTCTAACTGCTCTTGCTATTGATAATCAAAGGAACGGGATAGATAAAACTTATATAAAGGCTTTAGATGTGGTAAGTCAAAAATATATTAATGCTAAGAATGCATTTTATTTGGTAAATTCCAATATAGCGCCGACATTCGGGAAGATAGGAGTTCTTGCTTTTGAACATAAAAATGACGCACTAATCTACGCAAAAAAATATGATGGCAAAATTTTATCTTTTAATCAAGCTTTGAGCACTGTAGAAAAAAATTTAAAATCCAGTATTGCTTATATGCATAACATATATAAGAAAAAAAACTATAATATGGGAAAACGCATATATCTAAAAAAGTGCAAAAAAATAGATCCCAATGACTTTATAGAAATAAACGATCTAAAAAAAGAAATTTCCGATAAAAATTTATGCGGTAAATTAAATGAGAGATATTTACAAGCTTTGTCTCTTTATCTATGGGATGTTAAAAGAGATGGAGAATATAGAGCCGATAATGAAAGAGTTATAGTAAAAAAAGATGAAAAATGCCCGGTATGTGGTATGTTTACTTATAAATATCCAAGATGGGCTGCTCAAATCTTTTTTAAATACGAAGGTCATGAGCATCATCTTTCATTTGACGGGGTCAAAGATATGATGAAATTTTACTTTGATCCAACAAAATGGGGAAAGTACGATTTTATCAATAAAAATAGTATAACAAAAATGTTAGTTACGGATTATTACTCACAAAAGGCTATAGAGGCAAGAGATGCTTATTTTGTAGAAGGAAGCAATATTTACGGTCCTATGGGACATGAACTTATCCCTTTTTCAAACAAAAATGATGCAGAAAATTTCAAACTTGATCATAAAGGGACAAAGGTTTTAAATTTTAAAGAGATAAAAAAAAGGGAAGTTTACGATCTAGACGATCACTGATGTGGAAGCAATATCGCAAAAATAGCACCATCTTCTACATTTCCGGCTTTTATTGAGCCATGAAATTTATTTTCTATTACCATCCTTGACATATAAAGTCCAATTCCCGTTGATGGGATTTGTTTTTTACTGTTAAACGGCATAAAAATATCATCAATCGGCAAAGATTCGATACCTCCTGCATTATCTCTAATACTTAAAACTATATGTTTTTTAGTATCCTTTAAAGAAATAGTTATAGTTGGGTTTGCTATCTTTCTTGACTTAATAATATCTACGGCATTTTGGATTATTGACAATATGACTTGAGCCAAAGTATTTGAATTTCCAAATATAGCAATCTTGGAATCTATCTTTTTTACAAGTTTGATTTGATTTAACTTTAGAACTGAGTCAAGTATATTCAATGCCTGATTTATAGAAACAATCGGGTTGAAGATCGTATTATCCGTATTTTTATAAAAATCTTCAAAGTTTGTGATCGTTTCTGACATGAACTGGATTATGTCTTCATTCTTTTGTGCTTCTTTGGCAAGTTCCGGATCTTTTAGTTTCTTTTTTATATACATACAATTAAAATTAAGTTCTGCCAACGGTTGTCTCCATTGATGAGCTATTATAGCGATCATCTCTCCAAGTGCTGCAAATTTTGCTTGATGTTGAAGTATCTTGTCCTTTAACTTCTCTTTTGAAATATCTTGTATATTTGCGACTATGGCGATGGTATCATTTTCTCCACTTGTTCCAAAAGAGATCCTTATCGGAAATTTTTGTCCGAGTTTATTTACACCTTCCAACTCCAACGCTTCAGTAGAAGTATCGAGCTTTAAAGTCTTTAAAAATGAAGTAACACCTTCTTTTGATAAAATTTCATATTGTTTTGGAACTATTTCTCCAAATGCAGACTGATTTAACATGTCAGCTTTTGTATATCCAAAGATCGTCTCTGCCATCTTATTATATGTACGAATTTTTAGGTCTTTATCAAGAGTAATAATCGCATTTGTACTTGATTCTATAACGGCATTTGAATAATCTTTTTCATCTGTTAATTCTTGGGTTTTCTTTATAATATTTTTATTTGCAGGTCTAAAGATCAACACTGCTTCAAAAAACAGAGTCAATAATGTCAAAATAAATATATAAAGTTCAAACTCTTTCAGTTTTTTTGTATCTTCTTTTGATTGTACTAGATATAAAGAGACAGCTTCATCCAGATCTAAGAGTAATGGATTTGAATGTTTTAAAAGATATGTCAAACTTTTGCCGTCTCTTTTTTCATCAAAACTTTTGGCATTTTCTATATACTGTTTAACTTTCAAATTTAACATCATAGGTTGTCCAAAATAAGCTTTTTTTAGACTTGGAGACATAGGAGACGAAATCAATAATTTATGTGAACTTTCCATTAATCTTATATTATGTTTGAGATTTTTTATCTTATAGTATATAGCATGAAAAGCTATCTGTTGAGCAAGTATCTTTTGTCTGCTGCTTATGCTTATCAACCTTGAATTATCTGATTGAATACTGATCAATCTATCAAGATTATAATATGCCAAAGTAGACAAAGTTGCTGTTATACTAAGAGCCAAAACGTATCGTTTTGTAAAGCTAGATGCTTTAAGCATTCATAAATCCCTCTTAAAAATTGTGAAAAATTATAGCATTATTTATGATATAATTAAAAATGATCAGTACTATGATGAAGAGGTAAGATGAAAGAAACATATGAAATTCTTCTAAGTAAAAGTTCTATTCTTTTGGCTGAAGATGACAAGAATGTACGAGAGAGCTTCAAAAAAGTATTACTTCTATATGTGGATAAAGTTTATGAAGCCGATGATGGATTGAAAGCATATGAAATGTATCACAAATTAACTCCTGATATTATTATTACTGATATAAGAATGCCAAAGCTAAACGGTCTTGAGCTTATAAAAAAGATTCGGGCAGTAAACTCTGAACTACCTATCATTGTGACGAGTGCGTTTGCTGATCAGGATATCTTACTTGAAGCCATAAAACTTTCGCTAATAGAATATATAATCAAACCTATCAAAGGGAGTGACCTAAGCAGACTTCTTGAAGAATGCGCCAAAATCTTACTAGAAAAATCTGAGAATATAATCAACTTAGATAAGGATAGTTCTTATGATTATAACAACAAAATTTTCAAACACAAAGATGCAGATATAACTCTCACTCACAAAGAGATAGAGTTTTTTGAAATTCTTCTGGCACATCGCGGCAATTTGGTAACAAAACAATCCATAGAAGACAAGTTGTATATATATGAAGAGGCTCCTCCAAGTGCTCTTAAAAATCTTGTTTTCAAACTTAGAAAAAAACTAGGAACAGACCATATAAAGACTATGAACAAACTAGGTTATATGATCGACTAACATAAAAACTTCTTAACAGTATAATAAAGTTACAAAATCTTTATTATAAAAGTCTCTTTTCGGTTTCTTTTTTGCAAAATGGGTTTAAGAGACCAAAAAGAGACTCAATCTAATGTAAAATTTCTTCAAAGTGTTAATTTAATGTTAAATGACATAGATTTTTGTCTATTGACAGAGGTCAAGGTGATGCGAAAATTATCGTGTTATAGTTTTCGTTCAACAAGTTTGATAATTTTGATTGTAAAATTCATAAGGAGGATGCGCAATGAAAAGTATAGTCACAAAAATTTCATCTGCTATTGCAGTGGCAGCGATGTTGACAACATTTGCCAACGGAGCAACTGAACTAGCTAAGGTGATGAAAGAAAGAGGACTATCTCAACAAGATTTACTTGCCGCAGCAAAGACTTATACCCCAAGTGGCGGCAGGGATAAATACGTAGTTTTCAGTTCAGGGGGGCAATCTGGACAGGTTATAGTATATGGTGTTCCATCAATGAGAATACTAAAGTACATAGGTGTTTTTACTCCTGAACCTTGGCAAGGCTGGGGATATGACGATGATACCAAAAAAGTATTGGCTGAGGGCAATATACGAGGTAAGAAGATCACTTGGGGAGATACACATCACCCTGCACTCTCAGAAAAAAATGGAAGGTATGACGGTAAGTGGCTTGTTATTAATGACAAAGCAAATCCAAGACTTGCAGTTATTGATTTAAAGGATTTCGTAACAAAACAAATAGTTGTTAATCCTTTGTTTAAAAGTGAACATGGCGGTGCATTTTTTACACCAAACAGTCAGCATATCTTATCTGCTTGTCAATATGCAGCTCCATTTGACAATAACTACCATCCTATAAGTGAATATGCAGAAACATATAGAGGCGGTGTAACCGTTTGGAAATTTGATCCAAAGATAGGAAGAATAGAGCCTAAAAAATCTTTTACTATTGAGATGCCTCCTTACATGCAAGATCTTAGTGATTCAGGTAAGGAAGCCAGTGCAGGTTGGGGTTTTACAAACAGTTTTAACTCTGAAATGTACACAGGCGGTATCGAAAAAGGTCTCCCTCCTATGGAAGCCGGTATGAGTCGTAACGATACGGACTTTATGCATGTTTACAATTGGAAAGATCTAGCTAGATTGGCAAAAGATCCTAAAAATTATAAAATGATCAATGGTATGAAAGTCATACCGATCAGTGTGGCAGTTGCACACAACGATCTATTTTTGATTCCGGAGCCAAAATCTCCTCATGGCGTGGATGTATCTCCTGATGGAAAATATATCGTAGTATGTGGTAAGCTAGATACTCACGACACGGTATACAGCTGGAAAAAGATCAAAAAGTTAATAGACAATAAAGATTTTGTCGGAAAAGATCCATTCGGTATTCCGATAATTGATATGAAAAAGGCTATGCATTGTCAAGCAGAGTTGGGACTTGGACCATTGCATAATCAATATGGTAAAAAATGGAAAAACGGTGAGATCTATACTTCACTGTATGTTGATTCTCAAGTCGTAAGATGGAACTATTTGACTTGTAAAGTATCAGATAGACAAAACGTTAGCTACAATATCGGACATCTTTGTGGTATGGAAGGTAAAACCGAAGACCCACAGGGCGACTATATCATAGCTTTGAATAAACTTGCGATAGACAGATTTGACGAAATCGGACCATTGCATCCACAAAATCATCAGTTAATTGACATAAGAGGCAAGAAAATGCAGCTTCTTTATGATATGCCGATTCCTTTAGGTGAACCTCATCAAGCCGTAGCTATAAGAGCTAGCAAATTGCAACCGTGGGTTAGATATCCAATGGGAACAAATCCTTTTACAGGCAAAACTCATATAGGTAAAACCCTAGCAGGACAAGAGAGAATAGTTAGAAAAGGAAATCATGTTTATGTTTATGGAACTATGGTTAGATCTCACATAAATCCTGAACACGTAACTGTTAATTTAGGTGACACAGTCACTTTTTATCTAACGAATTTAGAAAGAGCTGAAGATGAAACTCACGGCTTTACGGTTGATGATTACAATGTACACGCTTCTCTTGAACCTGGTAAGACTGTTGCATTAACATTCAAGGCTGATCGAGAGGGAGTATTCCCGTACTATTGTACTGAATTCTGTTCTGCTCTGCACTTAGAGATGATGGGATATCTTCTAGTGAAAGATCCAAACAAAAAGTATACTTCTGCACATAAGCTAAAAATGGCAAAAATGAATCCAAAAGAGCTTAAAGCAGAGTATGACAAAACTGTTGCTACAAATAAAGCTACTGATGCCGTAATCCAAAGTGTTGTGAAATTTTTGAAAGACAATCATTACGAAAGATTTCCTACTGTAAAACATCTAGCTACAGATGCATTAGATCAGTACGGTAAGATCCCTGCACAAAAGAAACTTGCAGATCAAGCAATGAAAGCAGGTGATGTAAACAAAGCGATCTTATTTGAAAATATGATCTGGCAATATATGGTAAAAACTGCAGATGTTGGAATTCGTGCTAAAGATCTACTTGTTAAAAAGATTGCGACTCCTATGAGTGCAGCAGCACAAAGAGGACATGCCGCATATCTTGAAGGTGGTTGTAACGGTTGTCATGTTATAGGTAAGGTTAGCTCAGGTCCTGACCTTGTCGGAGTTTTAGGAAGACATGAAAACGGTGAACACTGGGTTAAAGAATGGATTTTACATCCTGAGAAGATGTATAATAACGATTACATCAAATCAATGACAAACTATTTTAACCTAAGAATGCCAAACCAAGGAATGAAGCCTAATCAAGTTGATGATATCATTGAATATCTAAAATGGATAGATAAAAACGCAAACTTGTTTTAATCAAATCCAAAGCAAGGTGTCAAGATTTTAACGATCTTGACACCTTATATACTTGATTTATATCATTGTTTTATTTTAACTTTGCATATATAATGTGTTCAAAGTTAAAATAAAAATTTAAAATAAGGCAAAAAAATGAATAGCTCTCTAACAAAATCTAGAATTTTTTCTCTTCTGGCACTTATAATCTTGTTGTACTTTTTTGTCATACCTGCAGTACTTACACACAATGTAGTGGATATGAAGAAAGAAGGCAAAGGAGACAAAATTTCAACACTAACGGAAAAAGTTTGGAATTTTTACAGAAAGGGTAAATATATAAGTCCTACTACTCCTAAAAGTATGGCAAATAATCTCAAAAAACTTATAGCTGAAGATATGGAGATAGGAGTAGTTACCACACCAATCTGGTACGTTGCACTTGAAGCTCCAAATTATCCAAAAGCAACATTTCCAAACGGAATTCCGGTCTATTACCATTTTGACGGTTTTAGCGGTGATGTTTTCGAGATGGAAACGATCAACCACTTTATAGGTATGGATCCTATGGATAGGGGTGCTCCGTATCTTCGTATGTTAGCTCCGTATGCACTGGTTTTTACTGCTTTACTGATGATTTTATTTATGTTATACAAATCTAGAATACTAAATTTTTTAATGTTGATCCCTGTTGCGTTACCTGTCATATTCGTGGGATTTTATTCATACTGGCTATATTGGTTTGGACATCATATGCACGAATGGGGTGCGTTTAAGATCAAACCGTTTACGCCTACCGTCTTTGGAGATGGGAAAGTTGCCCAATTTACGACACACTCGTATCCAACCACAGGGTTTTGGTTATTAATAGCTATTAGCATTTTAAGCTTACTTGCTATTGTTTCAAGGAACAAAGCTCTTAAATTAGAGGGTGATAAAAAGTAATATCATGAGAATACTATTTATAATCTTTATTTCTTTTTTGCCTATATTTGCTGCAAATGTCTTGCAAAATGCAATAGACAATGCAGAAGCAGGCTCTTTATTAGAACTTCCTGCTGGAGTATATAAAGGAAATATTGTTATAAATAAGCCACTCATAATAGACGGTCAAAATCATAAAGCTATCATTGAAGGCGATGGAAACGGTACGGTCATAAAAATCACCAGTTCGTATGTAACGTTGAAAAATCTTACAATAAGACACAGTGGACAAGAACATGAAAGAGTTGATGCCGGAGTTCTTTTGAACAATGTCAAACATACTAAAGTGATAAACTGTAAACTTCTAGATGTTTTATTTGGGGTAGATGTCAGACAATCAAGCAAATGCGTGATTGCAGATAATTATATAACTTCAAAACCTTTCAGTCTCGGCCTCAGAGGAGATGCCATAAGATTATGGTACAGCAATGATAATTTAATCAGAAAAAATCGCATTATCAAATCTAGAGATTTTGTTGTTTGGTATAGCCATGGAAATCTAATAGAAAAAAATTACGGCGAATATTGCAGATATTCGTTGCATTTTATGTATACAGGCAAAAATATAGTCAAGAATAATACTTTCAAACACAATAGTGTAGGTATATTTTTTATGTACTCTCAAGATACCATAGCAACGGGAAATGTGATTGAAAACTCACTAGGTACAACCGGACTTGGTATCGGTTTGAAAGATGCATCAAATTTTACAATTGAAAACAATACTATGATTTATTGTGCGAGAGGTTTTTATCTTGATAGATCTCCTTTCCAGCCGGGTACGCATAATTACATTAAGAATAACAAACTTTTATACAATAGTGTGGCAGTTGCTTTTCATTCTTTGAGTATTGCAAATATTTTCAAAAATAATATTATCAAAGGGAATATAGAAAATGTCATAAATGACTCCTATAATGCAAAAGTGAACCTCAACACATGGGATGGCAACTATTGGGATGATTATCAGGGATTTGACAAGAATAAAGACGGTATAGGAGATACTCCTCACGTAGAAAAATATTATGCAGATAAGATGTGGCTTTTCAATCCCAGTGTAAAATTCTTTTACGGTTCGCCTATTATTACTATTATCAATTTTTTAGCCAAACTAGCGCCATTGTCTGAGCCTGTAGTATTGGCTGTTGATAAACATCCAAAGACTAAGATAGGAGGCACACTTTGAGCCCAGATGATAAAAAACGAAGAGATTTTATAAGAAAAATTGCAGGGCTTGGTGTTTTGGGATTAGCGAGCGGAGCAGGTATATACTTTGCTCCCAAGCTAAAAGCGAGTACCCCAAGACTTAGACCGCCGGGGGCAGTCAAGGAAGAAGACTTTTTAAAACTATGTATTAAATGTGGACAATGCCTGCAAGTCTGTCCTTATGATGCTATTGAACTAGAAGACGTAGACGGTGGAGCAAGTATTGGTATGGCATATATAGATCCTAGAAAAAGAGGATGCTATCTATGCGATGCTTTCCCTTGCATGCTGGCTTGTCCAACCGGAGCATTGGATCATGAACATGACAATATAAAATACGTCAAAATGGGCATTGCCGTAGTCTCAAACATGCAGGCTTGTCTAGCGTTAAAGAATGAAAAAGTTCCAGACAGTGCAATAGACAGGATCTATGATCATACAAAAGTACTTACGTCTGAAGAACACAAAACGAGGAAAATACAGATCTCAGATAGTGAAAAGGAGAAGATAAAACTACAAAAAAAAGTTTTAACAAAATTAGATAAATTACGTAATGAGCCATGCACAATTTGTGCCAGTTTGTGTCCATATACTAATCCAAGTGATGCAATAGGCTTGATAAAAAAGGATGGAGGGTTGATTCCTGATATAAGAGAAGCGTGTGTTGGATGTGGGGTTTGCGTAGAATTATGTCCAACCAATGTGCTAAAGATCATACCACGAGAAGATTACGCCAGTGTTTACAAGAAAGGTAACAAATGAAAACTAAAACCATATTGCTTGCATCTATAGTTTCTATAGTCTTACTATTTAACGGATGCGGAGACAAAGAAAAGAAAAAAGAAAATTCGAAACAAGAAACAGTGACAACAAAAATAAAAGTTACAAAGAATGTAGTAAAAAAAGATGATACGAAAGAAGTCTCAAAAGAAAATAGCGGGCAGTTTTACTACTCTTACAATAAAGAAGGTCAATCAAGTGAATCCAAAGAGATCAAGACATATAATCAAGAAACATCAAAAACAAAAACAACGATCGATGCATATCTTAATGTAAAATCACCATATGAAAAAGTTAGAATAACTATGATGATAAAACGTCTTAGCAAAGATTATATTATCAAATGTTCACCTTGTCATGATGATTATGCAAACGGTGTCATCGGTCCTTCTTTACTTGGCAAGGACAAACATTTTATATATCAAAGGATTATCGACTTTAAAACAGGCAAGAAAAAAAATGTTCTGATGAAAGAGCTTGTTGAGCAAATAGATAATAAAAAGCTTGAACATATTGCAGGTGAAATTGCAGACTTTAATAAACAAATACAAAAAATGAGGATCGCGAAATGATAAAACATATAATAGCTGGGATTTCTACTCTTTTGGCTTTGGTAGCATGCGTATATATGTATAATTCTGACAAAGAAGTAAACAAAATGGATACCATTGCCTCTTTGATAGAGAAAAGCAGGATCGAAGTCAAACTCAGCGACAAAAAGGAATTGAAACAAGAGATTGCAAAAGAAGAGTCAACTAAGACGGTTAAGAAACAACAAAATAATGAAATGGATGACAAGTTAAAAGCTCTCAAAGATAAAGCCGGCAATATTGCTGCTTTCAATGTCAGTCCACTATACAAGAAAAACTGTTCATCTTGTCATGGATCTATTGGAGAGGGCATAATCGGACCAAGGTTAATCGGCAGGTCAAAAGAGTTTATTTTAAAGAATCTCAAAGATTTTAAAAGTGGGAAAAGAAAAAATTATGTCATGTATGGCTTACTAGGAAATTTAAACGATGATCAACTTGTAAAACTTGCAACAGAGATCAGCTCATTTAAAGAAAAACTTGATGCAGTAAAACAATAAAAAGGCAACGAGATGAATAGATATAGCGGAAGCGTCAGAGAGTTGGTAAATGCTTCTTTTTTTTCAACTTTCATAAGTAAAAATAAGGATGGCAAGACCAGACTCTCATGGCGTGGATGGAGATGGATCAGTATCATAATCATCAACTTGCTATTTTTTCTGTCTTTTCACATAGATATTCAGATCTTGGAAGGTACTCTTAACGGATCAAGGCTTTTAGGATTTCATCTGATCGATCCTTTTACTGCTTTGGAGATTTTTGCTAGCGATCATGGGATGCATATCAACGTCATCATAGGAAGTTTAACCTTGCTGATATTTTATTTTTTCGTTGGTGGAAAAGCATATTGTGCTTGGGTATGCCCATATGGCTTACTAAGTGAAATAGGTGAACGGATTCACCTGAAACTAGTAAGTAAAAAAATCATAAAAGAGAGAAAATTTGATTATCGTATCAGGTTTTTCTTTTGGATAGTTTTTTTATTAGCAGCATTCATAGACGGTTATCTGGTCTTTGAAGTGATAAACCCTATAGGCATAATCAGCCGTTTTATAGCCTACGGTTGGAGTCTTGCATTAGTATGGGTATTGGTTGTATTGCTGTTTGAAATCTTTTACTCTAGACGAGGATGGTGCAAATATATTTGTCCTGTAGGTACAACTTATAACTTGGTAGGTTGGATCGGATTAACAAGGATCAAATGGGATATGAATAAATGCGACCACTGTTCTGCCTGTATAGCGGTATGTCCTGAAGATCATGTTTTAGAATTTATAAAACCTAAATATGATAAAGACAGAGCGGCAAAAGATAAACGAACAGAGTATATAAAAAACGGTGACTGCATACTTTGCGGACGATGTTTAGACGTCTGTCATGTAGATGCCTATAATGTAGATTTTAGATTGAAAGATTTGGTGTAAAATGTTAGTAACAGTTCAAAACGTATATAAAAAGTTTATGGGAGAAAACGTCCTAGATAATGTATCTCTAGATATCAATAGTGGAGATAAGATCGCTATGATGGGACCAAACGGTGCCGGTAAAACGACACTAATAAGAGCAATCTTAGGATTTTACCATATAGATAAAGGCAAGATCAACGTTAATGGCTATGATCCGATCAAACAAAGGGTCGAAGTATTAAACAATATAAGTTTTATACCACAACTTCCACCTCCGATCAAACTAAATCTTGAAGAGATGATATCTTTTATAGTCAAAAGTTCAAATATCTCCAAAGAGATGATTTTTGAAGAGGCAAGCAAAATGGATCTTGATTTAAAAAGCAATCTAAACAAACAGTTCTTTAAACTTTCAGGCGGCATGAAACAAAAACTTCTAATAGCTATAGCACTTTCAAAGAACAGCTCACTCTTGATCTTTGACGAACCAACGGCAAATTTGGATCCAAAGGCAAGGGAACACTTTTATAATCTTTTACTTGGACTGAATGACTCATGTTCTACTCTTTTTATCACACACCGATTGGATGAGATAAAAGATCTTGTAAACAGGCAGATTTATATGGAATTAGGCAAGGTTGTCGAAGATGAAAAAATTTAAATTATTCTCTTTGTTATTATTATCTATAGGCATGTTTTTTGCCGGTTGTCAAAAAGATAAAATAGCAACTGATCCTGTAAAAATTCACTGGGATAGAGATGTTTGTCAAAGATGTAAAATGGCAATCAGTGAGCGTAAATATGCATTTGAAGTAGTCAATCCTCACAATGGGAAAGTATACAAATTTGATGATATAGGTTGTGGTCTTCTATGGATGGGCGAGACAAAGATCTCTTGGATAGATGATGCTGTTTTGTGGGTAAGCGATGCAAAGAACGGCAAATGGATCAATGCAAGAAAAGCATATTATACAGATGAGAGCATAACTCCTATGGCATATGGAATTGCTGCATATTCAAAAGAAGACGTGCCAAAGAATTCGAAGACAATTGATTTTGCCAAAGCCAAGAAAATAGTATACAAAATTGAAAAATTAAATATGCAAAAATTAAAAGAAATGAGAAAACAATGAAAAATCTATGTTTAGTGGCATACTTAGATATAAAAGAATCCCTAAGATCCAAATGGTTCTATGTATATGCGCTTGTGTTTGGAGGGATAATGGCACTGTTCTTTATCTCGGGAATATCTGATTCTGTAGTTATGGGATTTACCGGTCTTAGCAGATTACTTTTGGTTTTTATACAAGTTACCATTATAATACTGCCTATTTTTATATTAATAACAACGGTCAAGTCTATAGTTGGAGATAGAGAGAGCAATGTGCTAGAGTATATGCTGTCTTTTCCGATTTCACTAAAACATTACTACTGGGGCAAAATGATAGGGCGATTTTCTACAGTTTTTTTACCTATCATCTTTGCCCTTATTTTAGGCGTTATCTTTGGAATCATTAAAGGCGGAAATCTGCCCTGGAATATGATCGCATTATATAGCGCTCTTTTGTTTTCTATGTGTTTTATATTTTTAGGTATAGCATTTTTTATATCTTCTGTCGTAAAATCAACAGATATAGCAGTCGGGAGCTCATTTGCGGTATGGATCATCTTGTTGGCATTTATAGATATAGCACTTATTGGCTTGATGCTTCAAGGTAGCATAAGTGACGGTCTTATAATAAGTATAGCTTTACTGAATCCTATTGAAGTTTTCAGAATCGGAGCCATTTCCTTATTTGACCCGGAACTTACGGTCATAGGACCGGTAGCATATTATTTGCTAGATACGCTGGGAGCGAATGTATTAATGGTATATTCAATTTGTTATCCTATAATTATAGGATTATTATTTTCATTCTTGGGCTATCTTGCATTCAAGAAAAAAGATCTATTGTAAAGAGGGTTATGTTGAAAAAAATTATTTTGATTATCGGTTTATTGAGTTTAGGTCTGTTTGCAGCACAAATGAAATTATTGGACCAAAATGCAAAAGATATAGTATATCAGGTACCACTTAAAAAATTTCAAAAGTTTATTTGTGAAGCAAAATTAAAAGACGGCACTGTTATACAGTTTGTGTCGGTAAAATCAATGTTACAAGTATATTACCATCAAAAATATTTTTTAGATCATAAACTAATGAGATCAAAAATCGCAGCTATGTACGTGCAAGATTATATAACAGGTGATGTTTTAAATGCAAAAGATGCTCTGTTCGTTTTTGGGAGCAGATTAGTAGGCCCTCACGGTGATGATCTTATCCCGTTAAAAGATCAAAATAGCGCAAAACTTTTTGAATTAAAATACGGCGGAAGCAGAATTTTACCGTATAGCAAGATGACTGTTGGACTTATCAAATACTTAGATATGTAGAAAGTGGGCTAAATATGGTAAAGATTTATAGTTTTTCAATTCTCATTTTTACCATATCTATAATTGCCCTAACATTGGTTCAAATAACTTATTTAGAGACAAGAGTCGATCATTCCGATATCAAAAGGCTCTTCGTTGAAAAAACGGGTATGAGCGATCTGTCTCTATCTACTGAAGCACATTTTGTAAGGCATAGAAGTCTTAGCGACTTATTTTCTATATTTAGCAATGCTCCAACATTAAGTGAATATTTTCCATCAACTTTCGTGTACAATTATTCGCAAATTCAAAAAAAGAACCCCTCAAGGATCGAACTTGAAAAATAAATTCAATATACACTTGCTTGAATTTGCTCTCTCATCAATATTTCGCAGAGGCGCAAAAAATATATTTATATTCTTTGTATTTACCTTACTTATATTTTTACTGAGTTCAGTTCTTTTTATATCCAACTCAATAAAAAGCGAATTAGATAAGACCGTTGATGCTTTACCTGATATTACTGTACAAAGGCTTATAGCAGGTAGACAGGTAAATATTCCGATATCTAGGATAGATAAACTGATATCTATAGAAGGCGTCAGTAAGGCTATTCCAAGGATCTGGGGATATTACTATTTTGCAAAGGCAGGAGTTAATTTTTCAGTCATAGGAATAGACAGTTTTGATGACCAATATAAAAAATCTTACAGTGAACTAGTAGATAAATTCGATTTTTCAAATATGCAGGACAAATCACAGATGCTTGTTGGACAAGGCGTTAAAAAGATATTAGAAAGTAACTATTACAGCGGTTATTTTAACTTTATCAAGCCTGATGGAGATTTCATAAAGATGAACATAGGCGGAGTATTTAAAGGCGACACAAGATTAGAATCAAATGATGTTATATTGATGCCAAAACAAAAAGTTTTGGAAATATTCGGGATGAAAGACAGTGAGGCCACTGATATAGTATTAAGAGTCGCAAATCCGGTAGAAATCCCTAATATTGCCAAGAAAATCAGTCAAATGTTCCCAGATTGCAGAGTTATCACAAAGGAAGATCTAGTGATCAGTTATCAAAATATATTTGATTATAAAAGTGGACTCTTCTTGGCTCTTTTTGTCATAAGCGGCTTTACATTTTTTATGATCATCTATGATAAAGCCAGCGGTTTAAGCTCTGAAGAGAAAAAAGAAATCGGTATTTTAAAAGCAGTCGGATGGAGAGTAGATGATATATTAAAAGAAAAATTCTATGAAGCATTTGTCATTTCATTTCTTTCTTTTGCCACCGCTTTTTGTGCGTCGTTATTTTATGTGTTTTTTTTAAATGCCCCATTATTAAGAGATATCTTTATAGGCTACTCGACTTTAAAACCAAATTTTATCTTGCCTTTTAGTTTTAACTTTCAAACGTTTTCTATAATATTCTTTCTCACAGTTCCAATCTATATAGCCGCTACTATCGTTCCTTCATGGAGAGTAGCATCTATGGATGCAGACGAGGTTATGAGATGATAGAATTTAAAGATGTGACAAAAACATTTATCTTAGAGAACAAAGATGAGATAACGGCTCTAAAAAATATAAATTTACATATAAAAAAAGGAGAAATTGTTCTATTGGAAGGACCCAGCGGTAGTGGTAAAAGCACTATCTTATCGCTCATTGCAGCGCTAAGCAAACCTACAAGCGGTGAAGTATTGGTAAATCAAAAAAGGATTTCGAAGCTTAGTGATAATTTTACATCTATGTTCAGGAGAGAAAATATTGGATTTATATTTCAAAAATTCAATCTCATACCAACGCTCAGTGCAAAAGAAAATGTAATAGTACCTCTGATTCCATCAAACCCTGATACAAAAAGCTTAGACGAGAATCTAAATGAATTATTTAAAAAATTTTCTATTCTCCCAAAGATGAATATCTTAGCTAAAAATTTATCAGGAGGTGAACAACAAAGAGTAGCGATCGCCAGAGCTTTGGTCAATAATCCCTCTATTATCATTGCCGATGAGCCCACGGCAAATCTTGACAAAAAACTTTCTATAGAATTTATAGATATACTAAGAAAATTAAAAGACGGCAAGAACACTATAATAATCGCCTCACATGATCCACTGTTCTTTGATCTTGATCTTATAGATAAAACTATAAATATAAAAAATGCTGAGATAGTACAATGCTTCTAACTCCAGAGATCATATCAATATTAACCCTTGATTTTATTTTCTTGGCATTTGGTGCTATTGCATTTTTTATAAGTCTGAAAATTTATCTAAAATGGGATCTGAACTCAACCAGTCAAATGCAATATCAACTTGAGAACCAAAGCCATCTTGTTGCCACTATAATCAAGTATATCTTTGCCTTGAAGTTACCGCTGTTTTTATTTTTCGTTTTTACGGCAGATAAGCTTTCCAATGTTATCCCTGGAGCAATGTGTGCGGCTGGAGTTGTAGATTCTGTAGATTTTAGCACTGCTATGTTCTTTTTCAAGATACTGAACCTGTATGTCTTTGGATTTTGGTTAATACTGCATACTTATGATATAAAAGATGAAAATCTTCCGTATACAAAGTACAAGTTTTTACTCTTTTGTGTAGGCTTTATCCTTATAATGATTGAAATATTTTACGAAGTTTCATTTTTCACCTCATTAGATACAAGCAAGATAGTAAGTTGCTGCGGCACGATTTTTTCTAGCGCATCAGCATCAAGCCTGTCCTTTATATTTCAAATAAACAAGATATACTTTGTTTATACTTTCTATGCCGTTTTAGCATTGATCGTTGCTTTTTATATAACCAAAAGGTACATTGCATATTTACTTCTCAATATCGCCTATCTAATTATCTCAATAGTATCATTGATCATGTTTTTTGGAACTTATATTTACCAGCTTCCGACACACCACTGCCCTTTTTGTTTATTACAAAAAGATTACGATTATATAGGTTATCTATTGTATGCGACTTTGTATATAGGTACTTTTTATGGCATTTCTGGAGCTATTATGAGTATCATAAAAGAACAAAAACAGACAAAATACTACAATATTTCACTTACATCTAACATTATTTATGCGCTTATTGTTAGTGCATACGTAATAATTTATTTTTTAAGAAACGGAGTTTGGTTATGATAAAAAAAGCTATACTTGTGATTTTGCCTATCGTTGTTTTAGCGGGTCTTGCATACTATAAGATGACACTAAATAGAAGTATTTTAGACATCAACAACAGCGACAAGGTACCCCTTAGCTTCAAAGACAATAAAATCCAATGTCCAGAATGCAAGATGTATCTAGTCGGTAAACGTTTTACTGTGCAGATCATAACAAATGATAATAAAACACATCTATTTGATGATCCTGGATGTGCGATACTCTGGATGGAAAAAAATAAAATAAATACAGATACTGCAGTGATTTGGGTTTATTCTATCGATACTAAAAAATATATAAATGCAAAAACGGCACATTATAGTATTTATGACTATGCAGATCCTATGCATTATGGATTTGGAGCGTATGAAAAGAATAAAAAAGGGTTTATTGATTTTAACGACATGAGACTCAAGATGTTAAGAGGTGAGAACATGACTAATCCAAAGATAAGAAAAAAGATATTGGAAGAAATACAAAAGGATAAACAATGAAAAAGCCAGTACCAATAGATGAAGAGATAGTCTTAGATAAAAATATTTATATAGAATCTCAAACAGATACAAGGGGAATAATTACAAATTGCAATGATTATTTTGCAAAAATATCAGGATACACAAAAGATGAATTGATTGGTAAATCCCACAACATCATAAGACACCCTGACATGCCTCGTATTATTTTCAAACTTCTTTGGGACAGAATAAAAAATGGACACAATATCATAGCCGTAATTAAAAATATGGCAAAAGACGGAAGATATTATTGGGTTTTCACTCATTTTGAGATTATCAGAGATATAAATACAAAAGAGATAACCGGTTATAGAGCATATAGAAAATATGTGTCTAAACATATCACGGCAGTTTTGCTACCTCTTTATAAAAAATTAGTAGAGATAGAAAAAACTGAAGGTATGGAAGCGAGTGAGAAATATCTAAATGATTTCATGAAAGAAAAAGGAGAACATATTACTATAGACAATCTTATGGAGGAGATATATAGGTTTTATTAATCATTTCTCTAGGTTTGCTATTGTATAATCTACACTAAACTTATGGGAAGACGGTCAGATTATGAAAAATAAACTTAGAGAATTAGAGATCTTCAAAGAGTTGAGCGATGAAGAAATAGATTACTTAGCAAACATTTCAATACTAAGAAGTTTCTCTAAAGACAGTATCATTTTTTATAAAGATGATGAAGCGAAATTTTTACATGTCTTGATAGAAGGAAGCGTAAAAATCTATAAATCTACACAAAAAAACAACGAAATTGTTTTGAAAATAATTAAAAAACCTTCTTTAATAGCAGAACTTTCTAATTTTAAGCATATGAACTATCCATCAAATTGTGCAACGATGAGTGAATCAAAAATACTGCTAGTGGATTATGAAAAATTTGAAGAGTATATTCTGAAAAATCCTTCATATATGAGACGCTTTATGGATTCTCTAGCTCAATCTGTAGTTGATTTGAACAGAGTTGTTTCCACTCTTACACTTGATGCGACTTCAAAAGTAGCAAAATATATATATGAGTCAGAAATTGATTTCAAAACAAATACACATGCACAAACTGCAGCTTTACTTAATATCACACCGGAAACATTTTCAAGAGTAATAAGAAAGCTAAAAGATGATGAAGTTCTTTTGGACACAGGAACTTCTTTAGAGATCAATAACAAAGAAGACTTGAAAAACTATTTTTGATTGAAAAGTAGTAACTCGTTAAAATTCTTTATATTGGAGGAATTAAGCGGTCCATAGGACCGCTCTGTTGGATTACTTTCTAAGTTCTCTAATTTTTGCAGCTTTTCCACGTCTATCTCTAAGATAAAATAATTTTGCTCTTCTAACTCTTCCTTTTCTAAGTACTGCAATACTGTCTATACTCTCAGAATACAATGGGAAGATTCTTTCAACACCAACTGAGTTAGCGCCTATTTTTCTAACTATAAATGTGCTGCCTGTACCTGTTCCTCTTTTTGAGATGCAAACACCTTCAAAATTTTGAACTCTTTCTTTTTCGCCCTCTTTAATCTTAACAGCAACTCTTAATGTGTCACCTGCTCTAAAATCAGGTATATTTTTTTCACTTACTTGTGCTTGCTCAAAAGCTTCTACGTATTTATTTCTCATTAGATAATCCTTTTTAATCTCAATGCTTTGTATTTTTATGACAAAATAAGTCCGGTCTGAAATATTTTGTTTTCAGAATAGACATTTCATTTTTTAAGGTGCTGATTTTAGCATGATTTCCCTTTAAATACTCTGAGGGAATTTCATTATTTTCATAAATTTTCGGTTTACCAAAAGAAGGAGCTTCCAACAAACCTTCTTCAAAGCTTTCCTCTGTTAAGGAATCAACATTGCCCAAGACCCCTTCAATATTTCTACTGATAGCGTCGCACATAACTAGACTAGGTAATTCACCGCCTGTTAATACGTAATCTCCTATAGAAAATAGTTCATCGGCAAACTCTTCTATAACACGTTCATCAATGCCTTCGTATCTACCGCTGACAAAGACTATGTGCTTTTTTTTAGATAATCTTTTTGCATCAATTTGCCTAAACGGTTTTCCTGCAGGAGTTGGAAAAATTATATGCACATCAGCATCTTCCTTTTTGATCTTTTTCAGAAGATCAAATAAGGGCTGAACAAACATAAGCAATCCTGCTCCCCCACCTGCTTGGTAGTCATCTACTTTGTTATGCTTGTCACTTGAATAATCTCTTGGATTTTCAAATTTTATTTCTATCTTTTTTGCATCTATTGATCTCTTTAGTATAGAATCTTGAAAATACGGTGAAATTAAATTTTCGAAAAGAGTGACAAATGTAAATCTCATAGTTAAATCTTTATGAATTTTCTAAAAGTCCGTATGCATCTTTGGTATACACAATTTTTTCTTCATTATCAAATCTATCTATATATCTTTCGATGTATGGTATATAAAAGTTTTTCGGTAATTTTTGCTCAACCAGATCAATCGAGGTCTTAACAAGAAGATAATCGTTAATAGCAATTCTCTCTATCTCTTCAACGCTACCAAGTATTTTATCGCCTTCTCGCACCTGAGCACCAATCATATCAAACCAAAAGAACTCACCTTCTTTTAAATCACAGTTTATAAATGAATCTTGTTTACTAGTCAATAAACTTTTATTTACAAGTTCAGCAGCTTTTTCTCTGCTGTTATAACCTTCAAAGATGACTGTGTTTTTTGCACTATTGTATTTTTCTATTGTAAGCTTTAAGTTCTTTTCACTTAAAAAAGCAGCTCCTGGATGAAACTGCTCAGGAAAATCACATTGAATATGAAGTTTTAATTCGCCCTTTAAGCCAACAAGTCGCCCTATTTTGGCAACTTGCAATAGCTCTTCATTACTCATCGTTTGCTTTGACGCTCACTCGATATGACTTCCCGTCTTTTGCTTTACATCCAGATATTATAGTCTTTAGAGAATTAATCATTTTTCCATCTTTGCCTATCAGTTTCCCTGTGTCGCCCTTATTGGCAAAAATAGTAATTTCACAAAAAGTATCGTCAATATCTTTCTTTTCGACTCTAATACACTCTGGGTTATCAACTAAAAGTTTTGCAAATTCATAAAAAAATTGATCGATCATGATTATATGCCGGAAATTTTTGCAACCCTGTCGCTTATTTTTGCTCCAACGCTTTTCCAGTAAGTCAATCTTTCCATGTCAATTTTTACTGTTGCCGGTTCTGTCAAAGGGTTATAATATCCGATTGATTCGATCCATCCGCTATCTCTTCTTTTTCTACTGTCTGTTACTACTACTCTATAAAATGGTTTTTTCTTTCTTCCCATTCTAGTTAATCTTACTGCTGTTGCCATTTATATGGTCTCCTTAAAAAAATTTACGACTTAGATTTACATGTATAACTACATGCACATATAAACTGTAAAAGTTTAACAAAATTTTACTATCTTGGTATTCCCTGCATTTTAGACTGAGATAGCATATTTTGCAAATCCTGCATCCCTTTCTTGCCTGAAAACTTCTTTGCCATCTTTGCTGCATTTTTAAATTGTTTCAAAAATCTATTTACTTCTACTTGAGAAAGCCCTGCACCCTCGGCTATTCTTCTTTTTCTACTACTGTTTAAAAGATCCGGATATTCTCTCTCTTTTTTTGTCATAGATCCTATCATAGCTTTTATTCTTTTCATCTCAACTGAATTTTCTAAATCCACATCTTTGAGCTGCCCAGCCATAGAAGACATCCCCGGGATCATACCGATCAAAGATTTCATACTTCCGAGTTTCTTCATTTGTTCCATTTGCGCTAAAAAGTCATTAAAATTAAATTCGCCCTTTTTAATTTTACTAGTTAATTTTTTTGCCTCTTTTTCATTTATGATCGCACTAGTTTTTTCTGCCAAAGTTTCTAAATCGCCCTCGCCCATCAAACGATTCGTGATACGATCCGGCATAAAAAGTTCTAAATCTGCAACTTTTTCACCGACACCAATAAACCTAAGAGGAACTCCGACTTGACTTGCGATTCCAAGTGCAACGCCACCCTTACTATCTCCATCATACTTACTTAAGATAACTCCGCTTAAGCTCATCTTTTCGTGAAAAGAACTAGCACTTCTGACAGCATCTTGACCGCTTAGTGAGTCAGCAACATAAAAAACTTCATCTGGAGAGAGAGTTTTACTAACACTTTCTAACTCATTCATCAATTCTTCATCTATCGCTAATCGTCCGGCAGTATCGACAAGCAATACGTCATAGAGCCCTGACTTTGCCTTTTTCAAAGCACTTTTAGCAATATTTACAGGGTTTTTTTCTGTTTCATCAAAATATAGATCTATTTCATTTTGCTCACAAAGCTGTTTCAATTGCTCAACTGCAGCTAATCTTTGTAAATCACATGCCGCGACTAAAACTTTTTTTTGCTTCATCTTTAGATAATTTGCAAGTTTGACAGTCGTGGTAGTTTTTCCACTTCCTTGCAAACCTATCATCAAAGCAACGGTAGGTGGTTTTGACGAATAAACAAAACCTTGCTTACCGGGAGCTGTCAAAATCTTCGTTAGGTTTGTTTTGAGGGATTTTAAAAAATTCAGCTGACCAATGCCGGCTTCTTTTGTTTCTAATTCTACTATTCTCAAAAGTTCTTTTACGACTTTATGATGAACATCAGCTTTTAATAATGATTTTTTTAGTGTCTCAAGTGCCTTTTTTAGCGACTTCTCATCATCTGCAAATCTTATCTTATTAACAGCTGTTTTAAACGAATCAGTTAAAACTCCAAACAATACCTATCCTTCAATCTATATATTTAATGCGTATTACCCCATTAAAGGAATGCAATAGTACACAAAAATTGCTTTAAGTTAGATAAAAGAAAAAAGGCACACCTAATGCACACGCAAAATACAAAAAATATATATTAAGAAAACTTCACTATAATTCACTAGAATTCCAAACTAGGATTATTCAAATTTCTAATAAAAGAGCTACAATGGATATGGATTTAACAAGAGGTTCTATAAGAAAACATGTTCGAAATATAGCTGTTCCTTCGGCTATTGGATATATATTTCAAACTATGTTCAACGTAACAGATACATTCTTTGCAGGTAAACTATCAACTCAGGCACTGGCATCTTTGTCTTTAACCTTCTCAATATTTTTTATGATCATAGCAGTTGCAGGAGGTATGAGCCAAGGTATCACCGCACTAGTAGGAAATGCTTTAGGAGAGAAGAATAAAGACCATGCCAAGCAGCTTGTATTGCACTCTGTAGTTTTGTTTTTATTCTTATCTGTAACACTTTTTATCGTAGGTTTACTTAGCTCATCCTTCCTGATGCAAGTTCTTGGTGCAAAAGGAGCCTATCTAGATGAGGCACTATCTTACATATATATAATCATCTATGGTTCTTCATTTTTCATAGGTGTATTTTTTACAAACGCTATCTTAAATTCAATAGGTAACACAAAAGCGTTTAGAAACTTTTTAATTTTTGGATTTTTCTTAAATACCGTTCTTGACTATTGGTTTATAAAAGGTGGTTTTGGAATAAGTCCTATGGGAGTAAGAGGTATAGCACTAGCCACTATAATCATCGAATTTATTGGTATGGGGTATCTGTTTTATAATCTAAAAAGAACCTACCTCTTGAGAGACATGCCTAAATTCAAATTTGACATACATATAATCTACTCATTTTTAAAACAAGGATTTCCGCCAACTGCAAATATGCTGCTGATGGCCCTTGGCATGTTCATTATCACGTATTATATATCCATTTTCGGTAAACATGTTGTTGCAGCTTACGGTATATCCGTAAGGATCGAACAGATATTTTTATTACCAAGTATCGGTATCAATGTTGCAGTTTTATCCATTGTATCTCAAAATAACGGTGCAAAATTATATGATAGGATCAAAGAAACTGTCACATATGCACAAAAGATTGGTTTTGTACTATGGATAATAGGCATAATCATTATATATATGTTTGGAGAAGATCTTATACATTTTTTTACAAAAGATTCTATGGTTGTAAAAGCAGGACTTGGATATTTATATGCTGCAGCAACTTCTCTATATGCTTATATGTTGGTTTTTATAAATATTTCTCTTTTGCAAGGCATCAAAAAACCTGCTTTATTGGTATATCTAAGTTTATCGAGACAATTGATAGTTCCGATCATACTGTTTAGCACTTTGGCATTTTTCTCTTTGCCTTTACAATTTTACTGGTGGGGAATTGTTTTAATGATCTGGCTATCAGCATTGTTTATACTATGGTATGCGAGGAAAAAACTAAATTTATTAAATCTATAGACTTACTTGACTTTAAAAATTATTTAGCTATAATTCAACATATATTTATAACAAAAGGCTATACAATGTCAAGAACTTGTCCAATATCAAATAGACAAATCAACGAGAATCTCGTAAGAGTATATTCTGTTCAAGTCGTTATTCTGGCAGCATTGCTACTCATAACTAATTTGCCAATATTTGCGCTTATTCTTTTGTATGATTTTACGATTCGGGCATTAAGATTACCTCAACTTAGCCCTATACATAACATCGGCAAATTTATAGTCACAAAACTAAAGATAAAATCTCATATGAGTGACGAGGCTCCAAAGAGATTTGCTCTTTTTATAGGATTGAGCATATCATCGGCACTAAGCTTGCTATATCTCGGTAAGTTCTTTATCATAGGTTCTATGCTAGCTATTGTTTTGATTACGTGTGCGCTTCTAGAAGCACTATTTAATTACTGCTTAGGTTGCAAGATATATCAACTGATTCAAGTACTTAGATAGGTTTAAAATGGTAGATTTTGATTATTTTAATACCTTATTGGTTCAAGAAATCGGGAATAAAGTAGGAGCTACTGCACCGACTATAACTCCATCAGCTTCTTATGGCTACAAAGACGCCTTGGAAGCTGAAGATATTTTTGCAGGCAATGTAAACCTTCCACTTTATGCAAGAGTCGGAAACCCTACTAATGCCAAGTTAGAATCCATAGTAACACAGATAGAGAATGGAATTAATGCTATTGCTACATCTTCTGGTATGGGAGCGCTTTCCATGGTACTGAGCGCTTTTTTAAAAACAGGAGATGAAGTGCTTTGTATCGGAGGTTTTTTTGGTGGAACTTATACGCTAATAGCTGAAACAATGGCAAGATTTGGGATTAAAAATAGTTTTTGCGGCATTGATGATTTTGGGGAAATAGAATCCAAACTAAAATCCGGCGTCAAAATAGTCGTGATGGAAAGTGTAGGAAATCCAAGTTTAAAACTACCTGATATCCCTGAGATAAGCTCTTTATGTTTAAAATACAAAACATTACTTGTAGTAGATAATACGGCTACACCACTCTTAATTCGTCCACTTGAACTTGGCGCTGATATAGTCATACATTCATCTACGAAAAATATGAGTGGTCACAGTGCAGCCCTTGGAGGAATCGCAGTATTTAGAAAAGTGCTAACTGAAAATGAAAAGCTGCTTGATGAAAAGTATCAGGATATTCACAAATTTATCTATAAGCTCAAAGAAAAAGCAATTGCCGGAATATGCAAAAAAAGAGCTATGAGAGACATTGGAATGAGTGCAAATGCTTTTGGCTCATTTTTGACACTTCTAGGACTTGAAACATTAGCTTTAAGAGTTCAAAGAGTAAATGAAAGTGTGACAAAGATCGTAAAGATACTGGATGATAAATTTGAAAATGAAATCACTGTAAAGCATCCCTCATTGAAAAAAGATGATGACTACAAACGTTATATGACGCATTTTCCACAAGGATGCGGTCCTATTTTTACTATAGATTGCCAAACGAAAGAGAGAGCTTTTAAATTTTTAGACAGGTTAAATATTGCAACACTAACGGCAAATATCGGTGACAACAGGACCCTTGCTCTTCATATGACTAGCACTATTTATAGTGATTTTGACGATCAGAGTAGAAGATTTCTGGGTGTTCATGATGGTTTGATCCGTATATCTGTCGGGCTGGAAGATCCTGATATAATAGCAAAAGATTTTTTACAAGCAGCCTCTAACTTGACATGACAAGGAGATTGAATACTCCTTATCAGTCTTTCTTAAAACTTATAGTTTTATAGAAGCTTGATATATCTCATATTTTTTCAAAAATAATGGATCAGTTACGCCAAGCAGAGGCACTAAACTTTTTTTGACCAATCTATACCAAATATTTATCTCTGCTCTTGTCGCTCCGACAGGATTCTTTACACTGTACTTTCTTGCTTCGTATGGTTTTAGTCTTGTGTCTGACACTAATTTCTTTGCGATGTAAGCCAGTGTTTCTTCATTATTTTTATCAACATACAAAGTATTTATTCTTTTAGTTTGAGTTTTAATCTTTTTAGAGTTATGATAAAAAACAACTTCAAGCACAAGTTCTCTTCCTGTAAAACCTGTCGGTAACTTATGAGGTGTTAGATTTTTTATGGTCACAAAAGTATTTGCTCTATCACTACCGACATCTACTTTCATTGAATCTTTTAAGATATCGCTGTTTCTAGCACCTTTAAAAAGATGTCTTCTAGTCAATCTTTGAACAGCTTTTGTTGCACCTTCAACTCTTGGAGCTACGATACTTGGTCTTCGTTTTCCCATATGACAATCTGCACATTTTTCTTTGCTCTTTGATGAATCATACTCTACACCTGTAGAATAGACATAAATATTATGTTCTTTATAACCCTCATGACAGACTTTACAAAGAGTATTTACATCTTCGTTAAAATAACTTCTTTTTTGCATTTTGTGGTAAGTTGTTCTATTACTTTCATCGAACGGACCGTTCATGATGTTGTTTTTACCGAATTCAACAGCTTCAAAACCTCTTTGATTAATGTTCTTACTGTGTTTTATCTTATCAATATTATGACAAATTATACAAGATATCCCGTCATTTGCCGTTTCGTTATCCATCTCTTTGTGAATTTTCTTTGTTTCTTTTGTTTCTAGACCAAAAGCTTCAGAAACTACATAAGAGTAATCTAGTTTCTTAACTCCCATTTTTGGACTATGACACTGCCCGCAATTAATATCCAAATCATCAACGCTCTTATAGGTCATGGAAGATATGTATTCAAGAGTTTTTTTATAAAGTGGATTTTTTTCAATATTTGACCTAGAATGCCAAGTTGTTTTCCAATCTTTTCCTTTTTGAACATGACAGCCGATACAATACTTGCTACTAGAATATTTTTCAGGAACTTTTGCATACGCAACTTGAAATACCAATATAACCAAAACAGAGAGAATACGCACCACGATAACCACTCCTTATATTAACAATAATAATGCTTTTGAGTATACTGGTATTTTTATTAAAATGTTATAAATTTATTGTTTTTATAATGTGAAATTCTTAAACTCTCATCCAGCCATGCATTTTTTTAGCAGAAATAGCATCAAATTCATCTTCTAAACTAATCATATTGATAGCTACAAAATTTGTCTCTTCCAATATATTGACTAATGTGTTAGAATTTTCTTTGTTTGTCAATACAAATAAATTTGCGGCATTTTTTATAGCTCTGTATATTTTTTTTGCGATGCTTTGAAAATGACTTGTATCGTCGAACTTGGCAAATAAAAATAAAAAATCATATTGTATTGATTTGCTGTTATAAATTGTATCTTCAAATGAAAATTTTTCTATATGAACTGTTCCATCGCTTTGCAATTTAGTAGAATCTAGCTCCTTTATATATAAATTTGCATCAATATCGCGAGAAAATTCTATCAATTTTAAAATACTTTTTTCATCTGTTCCATCTGTTATGATTGCAATATTTTGTCCAGGATATGATGGTATGGTCTCAAGTAAAAGCTCAATCTTTGACATGCTACTCTCCAAGCTGATGCAACTCTCGAAACATAAAAGCTTCTATAATATCATCTACATATTTTTGTGATGATATGACCAATACTTCAATTCCTTCTTGGATAAAACTATCAACGTCTTCATTCTTATCTTTAATCACGATATAATCAATGATTTGAGTAATGTCTTCTTTTGAATCACAAAGCTGACACTCTTTGACACTCCCTTGTTCAATACTTACCAAAGCCCAAGATTGCTTATCACATATTTGACAAATGACAGCATCTTCTATCTCTTTTGCATCTATAGGAACAAGTAAAGTCATGACTCAAACCTGACAAATTCTTTTGGTTCAGGACTTTTAAATTCATATCCCAAAAGAGATATTTTATGAGCGTGCAGCATCAATCTTTTATTTTCTTTCCCGCCATACATACTATCTCCGATAATCGGGAACCCTATACTTTTTAAATGTACTCTTATTTGATGAGTTCTACCTGTCTCTATAAGTACTTTTATCTTTGATTTTTTGCCCTCTATCATAAGAGGTTCTATATGAGTTATAGCATCTTTACCGTTATTATGGATCTTGCTATATGAGACATTGCCTTTTTTAATGCTCATGATAGGCTGATCTATAGTTATTGGTTCTACGATTTTTCCATAAACTACAGCTAAGTACTCTTTTATGACTTTTCTATTTTTAAACTCTTCGACTGCACGCAAGCGAAACTCTTCATCTTTTACAAGAATAACCACCCCGCTTGTACCTTTGTCCAATCTATGCAATAGCTTCGCATCATATTTCAGGGCAAGCTCATCAGAGGTTAAAAATGCAGGTTTATCGACAGCTATTAGATACTTATCTTCAAATATGATTTTTGGCTCCACAAGCTTTTCTATCTTAAACTTTGAATCAGCCTCCAAAAGCCCTCTGGCTACGTTGATCTTCTTTCCCTTACTATATACTAATCCTCTATCTATAAGATCTTTTGCAACTCTGTTTGATATATTTTCTTGAAGAGCCAAGAGTTTATATGCTTTTTCTTTTTCCATTTTAATAACTATCTCCGGTTATATGTTTTAAGAGAGTCTTTAATTCTCCACTTTGTAAAATCTTTGAATTTTTAATTTCATCAAAATCTATATTGCCAAGCTCTTCTATCGAGCATATTTTTATATTTAACACTCTATCAAACAGTGTTTTCTGATTAAATGCAAATGGACCACTTATGATTTTTTTGCCAAAAAAAGCAGGTTCTAGCGGATTATGCCCGCCTATACCGTCTTTAAAAGAACCACATAAAATGACAATATCGCTAATCTTATACAAATTAATCAATTCACCCATCTTATCACATAGTATTATATCGTGATTTAAATCTTCTCTATCACTCAATTTAGAAAAACTGAAATTCTTTTTATCGGCATATTTTTGCAATAAACTCCCAACGCTTTTAAATCTCTCCGGATGTCTTGGAACGACTATCAGACTTTCATCTTTTTTGAGTTCTAATGCATCTAAGATCATCTCTTCTTCACCTTCATGAGAACTTGCTACAATAATGACTTTTTTGTCGGGTTTTACATATTCTTTACTGATCTTAGGCTCTGAAAAAGTCTTTATATTGCCCAATACTTCTACATGCCCGGCACCAAGTTCCAAAAGCCTTCTTTTATCTTCTTCACTTTGGGCAAAGACCATATCTATGTTCGAGAAAATCCACTTATAAAGCCAACTAAACTTTTTATATCCTTCATACGAATTATCACTTATCCTTGCATTCATCAAGATGTTTTTTGCGCCTTTAGCTTTTGATATAATGAACAATAAAGGCCAAAGTTCTGCTTCAGTCACTACCAGAGTTTTGTGTTTTGTTATCCAAAATGGTAAAAATATTTCAAAAGGAAGATATCTCAAACTACAATTTGATATGTTACCGGCTCGCTTAAATCCTGTCTGTGTAGTTACACTTATATCAATATCATGACCGGCCAAAGAATTTATAATCGTTTCAAGTGAGTTCACTTCTCCAAGAGAACAGGCATGAAACCAAATGTCGTGATTTTCAAAGCTAGGATTATTTTTTAAAAAAAATCTTGCCGGAATAGAGTTTTTATATTTATCTTTAAAACTAAGATACAAAAAGATCGGTATTGCTATTATATAAACTAACAATACCGCTGTGTAGTATATGAAGATTTTTATTCGTTTTCCTGTGTCTCTTTATAAAGTATTCTTCCGCAATGAGGACAAGTCACTATATCTTCTTGCTTAATCACTGAAGAGTATACTTTGTCATTTAATCTCATAAAACATCCGTAACATGCTTGTTTTTTTACAGGTGCTACAGCTGTATTACCAGCCCATTTTCTAATTTTTTCATAAAATGTCAATATCTTTTGATCGATTTGAGGAACTAATTTTTGCTTATGTTCATAAACCTCTTCTCTCTCTTTATCTATCGAAGCCAACTCTTCTGCTATAGAATCTCTGATACTTTGCACTTCTTTTGAGACTTCTTCAAGTTTTGCATTTTCTTCTTCTATATATTTGTTTCTTGATTCAATATAATTCTCAAGTCGCTCAATCTCTTCATTCGCAAAATCGCACTGTTCTTTTGCAATCTCTTCTTCAAGCTGCAAAGATTTTACCTCTTTGACTGTTTTGACTATAGAAGATTTTTTAGACAGCTCTTGCAATTTTTCTGACAATTCAGCCAAATGAACCTCATTTTTGCTCTTTTTCAAATTAGATTCTTCAATCTCTTCTTGAAAAAGTTTTATATCTGCTTTGATCTTATTCTCTTTTTCCAAAGAAATTTTTAAAGATTTTTCTATTGTTTGAACCCTTGGTCCAAATCCATCTATACTTTTGTCAATACTTGACAACTCAATCAACTGCTCTAAATACTTGTTCATATTATTTTTTGTCCTTATCTATATGCAAACGGATTTTTTGAATTTGACATTATAACCTTTAATGGCAAATTTTTCAAATATGGGGCCAAACATGCTCCAAAAAACCTCTCGCTTTCAAAATGTCCTATATCTATTAAGGACAAACCATTTTCTTTTGCAAGCAGTGCTTGATGATATTTAAAATCACCGCTCATAAAACAATCTGCCTTAACTTCTTCAATCAGATCTCCCCCTGATCCGGTGGTTATGGCACAAGTTTTTATATATTGATTCTCTTCAGTTATCCTTAAATTTTCTATATCCAATTTCTCTTTAACATCCAAACAAAGCTCATCAAATGTTTTATCTATTTTTACATAACAAATAAAATCATCGGTATATTCTATATCATATCCTAAAACTTTGTTTACTACAAAATTATTTAAATGCGTTTTATCAAAATTTGTGTGCATAGCGATCAGAGAAATATTTTTTTTGATCATTTTTATAATCAAATTAGATGGATAAGAAGTATAATCGATCTTTTTCAATCCCTTAAAGATTAGTGGATGATGAGTAATGATAAGAGAATTTTCTGCCACCTCGTCAATCAATCCAGAATCTATATCCAAACTCAAATATACATTTTCTACTTCTTGATTTTTATCTCCTACCAATAATCCACTATTATCCCACTCACATTGTATCTCAAAAGGACTGAGCGTATTTAGAAAATCAAAAATTTCACTAATTTTCATCTAAACTTTCTTTATATTCTACGGCACAGCCTTTGGCTAATTCTCTAATTTTTAAGATATAGTTTTGTCTCTGTGTCACGGAAATAGCTTTTCTTGCATCTAAGATATTAAATATATGAGATGCTGCAAGACAATAATCATAGGCAGGAAGAGCGATCTTCTTTTCTAAACATCGTTTACATTCAGCTCTTGCATTATCAAACATTTCAAGGAGCATTTTTACATCTGCTACTTCAAAATTATACTTTGAAAACTCGTATTCACTTCTTTTGTGGACATCTCCATAAGTCGTAATACCGTGAGAGTTCTCATTCCAAACAAGATCATACACAGAGTCTTTCTCTTGCAAATACATAGCAAGTCTCTCAACCCCGTAAGTTATCTCTACTGAAACGGGATCGCAAACAATGCCTCCGACTTGTTGAAAATACGTAAATTGAGTAACTTCCATGCCATCTAGCCAGATCTCCCAACCTAGTCCCCAAGCTCCAAGAGTAGGAGATTCCCAGTTGTCTTCTATAAATCTTATATCATGTTTACTTAGATCCAATCCAAGAGCCTCTAAGCTTTTAAGATATATCTCTTGTATATTATCCGGACTTGGTTTTATCAAAACTTGGAATTGATAATATGCCCCTAGACGATTTGGGTTTTCTCCATATCTACCATCGGTCGGTCTTCTGCTTGGTGCTACATAGGCTGTTGCCCATGGTTTACTTCCAAGACTTCTCAAAAATGTTGCGTTATGAAAAGTTCCCGCACCTGCTGGCATATCATATGGCTGAACTATCGTACATCCCTCGTCCTGCCAAAATGTTTGTAGCTTCAATAACATCTCACTGAAAGTTAACAATTTTATTATCCTTTTTTCATTTAATTTCTCAAAAACTAGAACTTACTATAGTTTTATCCAATCACTTTTATCAAGTAAAACAGTTGAGCACTTTAGCTCTACTGTATTTTCGTCTACTGGCTTGGCCTAAATATTACTCTTTTTGTTGATAGTTGTCTACTACTTTATTCCACATCATTTTATATTTTCTCTTTGTGAATTCAACTTCTTCCTGAGACAATCTTAGCTGCTCGCTTAAAGTTTCTATAGTTTTTCTATCTTCATCATAAAGCTCTTGCATAGAAAATATCGCTTCTTTTAAAAAAGTATTTTCACTCTTTAATGCTTCTAAAGTTTCATCCTTCGCATCTAAAACTTTCTCATGCAAATTGAGTATGGTGCCTATCGTTTTTTCAATAAAATCGGCTCCTGGTAAAGAGATAGTATTCAAATTTGTATTTTGAGGCTGATGGATCAAAGAACGAGAGGCTCCTATCGCTTCTATAAATCTTTTTCCATTTTCTTCTTTTACGCTCAATTTTCCTTTTTCTATCATGTCTTCAATGGTAGAAATATTTAAATGAACTAACTTACTAAATTCTTCTATCTCCAACCAGTTTTGCATATTTGACCTTTTACAGTATAGATTCTACAGAAGCTGAATCTGTCTCAACCTTTTTGGCTTTTAAAACTCTGTCTTCCAATAATTTTGTCTTTAATTCTTCATCTTCCAAAGCCAAAATCTGCATAGCTAGATAGGCACTATTTATAGCACCTGCTTTACCTATAGCTACAGTAGCAACTGGCATACCTGCTGGCATCTGAACCGTAGATAAAAGTGCATCTATACCACCAAGGCTAGATCCATCCATAGGTACTCCGATCACTGGTTTTGTTGTTAAAGATGCAACTACGCCTGCTAAATGAGCTGCCATTCCGGCTGCTGCTATAAAAACCTGCGCTCCTTTTTTTTCTGATGATTTAACGTACTCATGAGTTCTATCAGGACTTCTATGCGCCGATGAAACAACTATTTCATGCATAACACCAAATTTTTCTAAAATTTTCGCACACTCTTCCATCGTTGCATAATCACTCTTACTTCCCATTAAAATTGATACAAATTTCATCTTACCATCTTTCCTTATTTATATATTTTGTTTTCTTAAAAATGTAAATGCCGGCAAATTTCTCGGCAAAACTATGGATGTAGTATTTCCACTATGGATTGATTCAAAAAGTTTTCCGTTCTCACTTTGCAGTTTATTGAAAACTATAAACCATCCATTTTCATTTTTATAAATTTTACCAAATTCATTCTCAATTTCAGATATATCCAGATTTGGCAGAACCAATTCATACTCGACATTTGGTTCTAATTTGTCTTTAGCTAAACAACTTTTCTCATCTTCACAAACCATAGCGTACACCTGATGTGTACCCTCGCTTATAGAGTGTTCCAAATTTTGAGTATCATTTTTTTCATATGGTCTTTTAACAAGATAACCGTCATTAAAACCACGGTTTTTTGTTGTATTTAACTCTTTTTCATATTTGCTTGCATCAAATTTGCCTTGCATATAGTCATCAATGGCAGCTCTATAGGTTTTTGTAGTGAGACCTACATAATATGTACTCTTAGTTCTTCCTTCTATTTTAAGTGAATCTATGACTCCGCTGTCCAATATATCATCTACATATGTACTTAGATTAAGATCTTTGGCATTCATTATGTGAGTACCTTCTTCACTCTCTTCCACTTTAAAGAGTGTGCCGGTTGCTTCATTGTGAGCATACATAGTGTATGGAAATCTACAATCGTTTGCACAACTACCGCGATTTGAAACTCTTCCGCTTTGTAGAGAGCTGATAAGACATCTGCCGCTATAGGCAAAACACATAGAGCCGTGTACAAAAACTTCTAGTTCTAATTCAGGTAAATGCTTTTTGATTTGCTGAAGATCTTTCAAACTGACTTCTCTGGCAGCTATGATCCTTTTGACACCCATATCCCAATAAACCTCTGCATCGAGATAACTCAGTACATTTGCTTGAGTTGATAGATGGATAGGGATGTGAGGTGCTATCTCTTTTACTAATCTTACTACACCAGGGGCTGCTACTATAAAAGCATCCGGATTCATAGCTGCAACTTTTTCTATATGTTTTTTCAAAAGCTCTATTTGAGCATTAAAAGGAAATCCATTGATCGTTACATAAAGTTTTTTTCCTTTAGAATGTGTGTATTTTATAGCTTCTTCAAAACTCTCATAAGTAAACTCTTTTCCTGATCTAATCCTCAATGAAAAATGACTCACTCCTGCATAAACGGCATCAGCTCCGTAAGCAAGAGCTATTTTAAGCTTTTCAAAATTTCCTGCCGGTGATAAAAGTTCTACGTTACCCACTTATTTCTTTTTCCCCAAGCTTTCTATAATAGCTTCAATATCTTCACTTGTAACCAAATCATCAGTACTTTCATCTCCTGCTATATGAACAGCTGATCCAACTCGTTTATTGTCATCAATAGATCCTTCAAATAACAAACTTATATATTTGCTAAGTGCTCTCATGACATTGATAACTCTCTCTATTTTTTGTCTATGAATATCTTGATACTGCATTATATCCATAACCATCATAACTTCATCCTCTGCACTTTGCGCACTAGAAATCAGTGTTTTGATTTTTCCTTTGGCATCTTTGTTATTACTTAAAGAATCTTCAAACTGACTTATATTTGGAAATTTTTCAACCATTCTTTCAAATAGTGCAATATTAGAATCTAATATTGACGAAACTCCGGAAAAATCAGAGTGCATATCCATCAAAACATTGCTCATTGATTCTAATTTATCAAATATCTGCGTAGCTTTTATCTCTGAATCTCTCGTAACATCATCTAACTGAGTTACCATCTTGTGCTCTTCTGTTGGAGGTGGTGGTGGCCAAGATTTATTTGCATCCATTTTATATGACTCCTCAGAGCCATCATTGGTCTTTTTGTCTTGGTCGGCCGTATCATTGGATGTATATACTTCTTCAGTTTTATTTATTTCCGCTTCTTCATCAGAAATATCACTATCCAAATCATCCAAGTCTCCCGCCATCAAAGCATCAAGCTCTTCTTGTGTCATAGTCAACTCCTAAAAAACATTTTATGCTTAATTATATATAACTTTTCATATAATTCTACTTTAAAAGGAAAAAAATATGATAGTAGACTTACATAATCACACTGTTTTATGCAAACATGCCGAAGGAAGTATAGAAGAATACGTACAAGCTGCCATAAAAAACAATATAGCAGTTTTTGGCTTTTCAGACCATGCCCCTATGAAGTTTGATCAAAAACACCGTATGAATTTCGAGGATATGTCCTCTTATGAAAAAAGTGTTTTAGATATAAAAGAGAAATACAAAGATCAAATACAAATACTTTTAGCATATGAAGTTGACTTTGTAAACGGATTGATCGATGAAAGTGTATTGAAATCCAAAGTAGACTATTTGATAGGTTCTGTACACTTTATAGACAAATGGGGTTTTGATAACCCTGAATTCATAGGTGAGTATAAGCACAGAAATATAGACAAAATATGGGAAGAATATTTTGAAGCCATAAGACTCATGGCAAAAAGTAATCTATTTGATATAGTCGGGCATATTGACCTGATAAAAATATTTAATTTTTTGCCAAAAAAAGAGATAAAACTTATAGCTCATGATGCAATCAAAGAGATAAAAAAATCGAATATGGTAGTTGAATTGAACAGTGCCGGTTTTAGGAAACCTATACAGGAATTATATCCTTCTATGGATATATTTGAGTTGTTGGCAGAATATGATATTCCTATAACTTTTAGTTCAGATGCACACAAAGTTGAACATATAAACTATAAAAAAGAGGAAGCTATGCAAATAGCAAGAGAGCTAGGGTATAAAAAATGTGCAATTTTTGAAAATAGAGAGATAAAAATGGTTAATTTTTAATCACTCTATCAAAAGCCTTTCAAAAATATTTTGATATACTTTTAATAAATAAAATTAACTTAAAATGAGGAGAATTTATGGGAAAATTTGTTAGTGATATAAAAGGTTTTTTTAAATATTGTAAAGAGAATGAAGTCGAGTTTGTTGACTTCCGTTTTACTGATATGAAAGGTGCTTGGCACCATTTATCATATAGAATGTCAGCAGTTGAAGAAGAATCTCTAAAAAATGGTATCCCTTTTGACGGCTCATCTATTGATGCATGGCAGCCTATAAACAAATCTGATATGCTTTTGAAACCTGAAGTTGAAACTGCATTTTTAGATCCATTTACGGCAGACTCAACAGTAGTTGTATTTTGTGATGTTTTTGATATCTATAAAGGACAATTATATGAAAAATGTCCAAGAAGTATTGCTAAAAAAGCGTTAGCACACCTACAAGAAACCGGCATCGGCGATATTGCATACTTTGGACCTGAAAATGAATTTTTTGTTTTCGACGATGTTAAGATTAGAGATGACATAAACTGTGCATATTACAAAGTTGATTCTGAAGAAGGTGAGTGGAATTATGGTAAGACATATCCTGATGGTTTTAATACAGGACATAGACCTGGAACCAAAGGTGGTTACTTCCCATGTCAACCTACAGATTCTATGGTAGATCTAAGAGCAGAAATGGTTCAAGTACTAGAGCAAATAGGCCTTGAAACATTTGTCGTTCATCATGAAGTAGCTCAAGCACAAGGTGAGATAGGTGTTAAATTCGGCACTTTGGTAGAAGCTGCTGATAATGTTCAAAAGTATAAATATGTTGTCAAAATGGTTGCTCACTTAAACGGTAAAACTGCAACTTTCATGCCAAAACCACTTTATGGTGACAATGGAAACGGTATGCACGTTCACCAGTCGATCTGGAAAGACGGTAAAAACTTATTTTTTAAAGAAGGTGAGTATGCAAACTTAAGTGACATTGCAAGACACTATATAGGCGGTGTTTTAAAGCATGCAAAAAGTGTTGCGGCATTTACAAACCCTTCTACAAACTCGTACAAAAGATTGATCCCGGGATTTGAAGCTCCTTCTATCCTGACTTACTCTTCTCAAAATAGAAGTGCAAGTTGTCGTATACCTTATGGAGCCGGCGAAAAATCAGTAAGAGCAGAGATGAGATTCCCGGACTCAACAGCTTGTCCATATCTAGCATTTACTGCACTGTTGCTTGCAGGACTTGATGGAATCAAAAACAAATATGAGCCGGTTGGACCGATGGATGAAGATTTATTTGAATTAAGTCTGGATGAGATTAGAGAAAAAGGAATCCAACAAATGCCTCATACACTAAGAGAAGCTTTAGAGTCACTACTTGAAGATAAAGAGTATTTAAAACCTGTAATGACACCTGAGTTTATAAACGTATATAAATCTTATAAATTCGAAACACAAGTTTGGCCTGACGAAGCAAGACCTACTGCATTTGAATTCAAATCAACATACTCTTGCTAATATACATCAAGGGCACTTAGAAATAAGTGCCCTAATCTTCTTCTACTTCTATATCTTTATTATCTTTTTCTTCTATTAATTCTATTTCTACTTCTTCATCATCAAAGTCACGATAATTTGAATTTTTATTTTTTAAAGATTTAGTTGTTTTTGCACCTAAACTCTTTAGATCTTCTACCCTTTTCATCAAATTACCGCTTCCGTTTGAGAGTTGGGCTTCTGCCTTCTCAAATGTCCTGGTCACAGTCTGTAACTGCGTTCCAATCTTACTAAAATTCTCAGCAAAATTTACCATTTTATCATATAATTTACCTGCTGTATTAAACATTTGCAGTGCATTTGAGCTGGACTTTTCACTTTGCCAATATAGATATATAGTTCTAAGAGATATAGTCAAGGTTGATGGATTTACTATAGCTATATGCTTATCCAATGCATATTCATACAAGTTTGGGTTTTCTTGTACAGCCAAAGAAAATGCTCCCTCTATAGGAACAAACATAAACACATACTGCAATGTTCCTGTTTGATAGTGTGCATAATCTTTTGAATCTAAAGTATCTATGTGATTTTTAAATGCAGTTACTACTGCTTTTGCCGAGATTGTTCTCTCTTCATCGCTTTCAGCTCTTATGTAGTTATCGTAATCATTGAGTGAGACTTTTGAGTCGATAATTATCGATCTCTCTTGAGGTAACTTAATAACAACATCAGGTCTTTTAGTCTTGCCTGCATCGTCTTTATAACTTTCTTGTGTTGTATAATCAGTCCCAAATTGTAAACCTGAGTATTCTAGAACTCTCTCTAAAATCATCTCTCCCCAGCTTCCTTGTGTCTGTTTTTTACCTTTAAGTGCACGGGTTAAGTTCTCAGCTTCTTTTCCTATATGCATTCCTGCCTTTGTAACCTGTTCGATCTCTTTTGACAGTGCTGCAAATTTCATTGTACTGTTCTCTTGTGACGATTCGATTTTTTTCTTAAAATCATCGAGATTTTCTTTGAACGGTTTTAAGATATTATCCATGGATTTCAAAGAAGTCTCATCAAACTTTTTTATTTTAGAATCCAGGTTATGCTGCATAATTTCATTTAATTTGAGTTCTAGTTTTTTACTTTGTTCTTCAAAATCCTCTTTTAATCTTTCATTACTCTCTGCTTGTGCCTGAAGTCTAGCTTCAGCCTTTGATTTTTCTGAGCTTAAGTTCAATATTTGCTCTTGCAGATCTTTTGAATCTTTAGTCATTTTTTCAAAAGATGCATTGATAGCTTCCAGATTTGAATTCAATACAGAATTTTGAATCTTAAGCTCATTATTTTCTTGACTTAAAGATTCAAGACTTTCTCTTGTTGAGTTTTGCTCTTTTTCTAGTCTCTTTTTTATACTTAAGAGCATAAAAACCAGTCCAAAGATGATTATCCCTAAAACAGTAAAAATTATTATAAAAAGAGTATTTTGTTCCATATATTTTTCCTTATAAATCTCACATTACTTGCAAGTTTTGCTAGAAGATCAAACCGCCTTGGTTTTGGTTATCTATATTTTGACCACTTGGCAAAGGTGATTCATCCGTAAAATAAAGTTTTCTGTTGTTGGAAATCTTATATTTCACACCTTCTGGAACATCAAATTTTCTTTTGGTCTGAGGATAAAGCTTTATATAATTCTGAACGAAATGATGATATGACGGTCCTGCACTTCTTCCTCCTGTCTCCCACTTACCCATAGGAGTGTTGTCATCATTTCCATACCATGTGACAACTTCTATATCAGGAGTAAACCCACAAAACCAAGCATCCACATTGTTATTTGTAGTTCCTGTTTTACCGGCTGACTCTATTCCTTTTACTCTTGCAATTCGCCCTGTTCCTCTTGTGACTACATTTTTTAATATGTCTATCATAAGATATGCTTGTGCCGGACTTGTAATCTTGGTTTTTTTCACATCAAAATCTTGCTCTTCTCCAAATTTATTGACGATCTTCGTAATAAGGCGTGGTTTTACTCGCTCTCCATAATTTGAGAAAGTGGTGTAAAATCCACTAAAATCATAAGGAGAGATACCAAAACTTCCCAATGCCATAGATAAGTCATACGGTAAATTTTTAAATCCTTCATCAGTTAATTTTTTATATACATTATCCATGCCAAGAGCATTAAGCAGATTTATAGTTGCTAAGTTTCTTGAATGCACCAATGCATTCTCCAAAGTAATCATACCTTCAAAATTTTCCTCATAATTTTTTGGCTTCCACTCTTTATCATTTTTTTTGTCAACATAAACTCTAGAAATATCAGGTATTTTCGTTTGTCCGTTATAGCCTATATTGAGTGCCTGCATATAAATAAAAGGTTTGAAACTACTCCCAGGTTGTCTTTTGCTCTGTGTTGCCCTGTTAAAATGACTCTTTTCATAATCAATTCCCCCCACCATAGCCAAGATATCACCTGTTTTATTGTTCAAAACCATCATGGCACCGTTTAGATTTGTCGCATTTGCATCTTTGTGTCTAGAAAGTATGCCATCGTATCCTACTTTTAAAGACTCTCTGGCTAATCTTTGCAATCTTAGATCCAAGCCCAAATATATCTTATAACCACCTGTTTTTAAATCACTATATTTTTTAGATAATTTTTTTATTACTTCATCAACAACATAAGGGGCCTTATTCTTCGTCAATGTTTCATCAAACACGATCGGATATTCTCTAGTAGCTTTTTCATACTGTTGCTTACTTATCCAACCAAGAGAATACATCCTGTAAATTACTCTGTTTGCACGGCTCAAAGAGATATCTATATGTCTTGTGGGATCGTACGAACTTGGAGCTCTTGGAAGACCTACAAGCATAGCTATTTCTTTTAAACTTAGTTGATCAAGATTTTTATTGAAATAACCAAGTGCTGCTGTTTTAACTCCATAATATCCATGTCCGAAATATACTTGATTAAGATATCTCTCCAAAATCTGCTCTTTAGTTAAAACGCTTTCTAATTTAAAAGCCAGCATTGCTTCATTTATTTTTCTTGTCAAGGTCTTTCTTCTTGTAAGCACCGTATTTTTTATAAGTTGTTGAGTTATGGTACTAGCACCTTCAACCAACCTCATAGCCTTGATATCTTTGATTAAAGCTCTAAAGATTGCTTCAAAATTGATGCCGCCATGCTCAAAAAAAGATGTGTCTTCTATGGCTAATAAAGCTTCGATCATTCGAGGTGGAATCTCATCATACTTGGCATACAATCTGTTTTCGCCATCAAATATGTTTGCCACCAATTCTCCATTCCTGTCAAATATTTGAGTGGTTAATTTTGGTTTATAATCTATGATCTTGTAGGCATCAAATCTGATTTGAGAATACATATATAAAAAACCTATGCCAAGGGCTATGATCCCGGCAAAAATGATCGATAAAAAATATTTCATTCTCTAAATCCTCTTATTTCAAAACTTGAATTTATCAACTCTTGCGTATATTGGTTTTTAGGGGTATTTAAGACTTCTTCCATATTTGCGCTTTCAACTATCCTTCCATTTTTTATGATGCCTATCTCTTCACATAATCCTGATACCGAAGATATGTCATGAGTCACAAATAGCATATCAAAATTATCTTTTTTGTGCAATCTTTTTATCAGGTTTATAATAGATTTTTTACTTTTCAGATCTAATGCTGTTGTAGGTTCATCAAGAAGCAAAAGTTTAGGTTTTATAGACAAGGCCATAGCTATAATAACTCTCTGCAACTGCCCTCCGCTAAGTTCAGAAGGAAATCTTTCCACTATTTTTTCTTCTAACCCCACTAACTTTATATACTTGATCATTTGAGTCTGATCTATAAAAAATTGTTTTTTAATTTTAGTAAGAGGGGACAGTGCCGTAAAAGGATTTTGAGGTATCATGGCCACTGTTTTGCCTCGTATCAGGTCATATTCTGAATTTATGTTTAGCTTAACATCCAAAGATGAGGGTAACATTCCTAAGATTGCCTTCAATGTCAAACTTTTTCCGCTTCCGCTTTGTCCGATCAAAGCATATGAACTTTTAAATTCAAATGATATATCCAAAAGATTTTGATCACCGTTTTGTATTACGATTTGTTCACATTTAAAGCTCATCGACACACTCTCTCATGCATTTGCACAAATGCTCAAACTCTTTTTTGTGAATTTTGGGATATCCCTTCATGATACGCGATGATTTAAGCGCGGTGAAGTTGTGTTTTGTATCTGCTTGAAATTCTCTTTTTCTGTAACGATTTGATTTTTTTATAGCATTTAACTCACTAGAATAAAACAATCAAGGCTCCAACTTTAAAATTGGAATCAAACGCTCAACACTTAGTCCCATGGCAGTACTTTGAAGACCTTTTACGTCTTTTATGTATTTCTTGCAAAATCCCTCAACCATACAAGCCCCGGCCTTATCTTTCCATTCATCACTTTCCAAATACGCATCCAGCATATCTTTATCAAACGACGAGAAAAGATACCTTGTCTGTGATATATCTATAAATTCTAAATTAACAGATTTGTAGATCAGACAAGTTATTATAGAAACTTCATTTCCGCTTTGTTTGAGTAATATCTCTCTAGCGTGATCTTTATCTTTTGCTTTCCTCAAAATTTCTCCATTTGAGCATACGACTGTATCTGCGCATAAAACAGGATACTTTAAATCATTTTGAGACAAATAAGCAGCTAATTTACCCTTTGTTGCAAAATAAACAAAATCTTTAGGGATTTTAGTTTCTATAGAATCTTCATCAAAATCTGCACCTCTTTGGATAAAATCAATTGAAAATTCTTTTAATAATTTTGCTCTGGTTGGAGATTTGGAAGCTAATACTAATTTTATCATTTAATAACTACTTATAACTATACCCAAATACGCAGCTATTAGGGAAACCAATAAATTTAAGGGAATTAGATATTTTGTTATCAAGATTATATTCTCTTGAACAGCCAAAAAATCTTCTTCCTTAAATGCCTTTTTTGCATTTAAGTATTTTTTAAATGCATATATAAAATTAAATGCAATAAACATCCAAATCGTCTCTTTTATATGTACGATTATAAGAGCTGCCGGGTCTCCAAATTCGAAACCCATACCGATATTCATAAAAATTGATGCAGAAAGTATAATCAGCATGATAGGCACTAAAAATATTATATATCTTTTCAGTATTCTCAAGCAATGCGCACATTTCATTTCTACATCTTTTACAGACTTTCCTGCCGGTCTGATGATAAAGATCATGACGAACATGCTCCCTATCAAGACAGAAGCACTAAGTATATGCAAAAATATTATAAGATTTTTGTAATTTTCAAATATATCTATCAATGTATCAATCATAATTCTTCTTATAAGACATTTTTAGCATACTCTAATGCTGCTTTCTTTGCAGATTCAACCATATCAGGCTTCTTTCCTCCTGCTTGTGCAAAATCATCTCTGCCGCCGCCGCCGCCACCGATGATCGGAGCAATTTCTTTGATCCATGCACCGGCTTTTATAGCTGCGTTTTTTACACCGCTTGCCATCAATACCTTGTCATCTTTTATTTGAAACAAGATTATGGCAACAGAACTTTTTTGATTTTTCAAATCATCTATTCTGGCTTTTATGTCTCCTGCCTGCAATTCATCAACTATGACTTCTACTCCGTTTATATTATGAGAGTCGATACTTTTACCGACATTTGAGCTTAATGATTCTACTTCATTCTTTAGTCTAATTATCTCTTTTTTTTGTCTGGCGATTCCGGCAAAAATATCTTTATTTTTTAATTCTTCTTCCGCTTTTTGTAAAATTTCTCTCAAATTTGATGCAAATATATATGCACTTTTCCCGCATACTGCTTCGATTCTACGGACTCCGGCACTCACGCCGCTCTCTTTTGTTATAAAGAAACTACCTATATTTGAAGCATTTTTGACATGAGTTCCACCGCATAGCTCAACACTGGCATCACCGAAAGAAACTACTCTAACCTCATCTGCATACTTTTCTCCAAACAATGCCATCGCACCGCTTTTTTTAGCATCGTCTATATTCATAGTAACTGTTTTGGCATCAACACCGCTAAAAATTATCTCATTTACAAGTGCTTCTACTTTTGAGACTTCTTCGTGGCTCATGGCTTTTGGATGAGAAAAGTCAAATCTTAATCTATCTTTTTCAACAGATGATCCAGCTTGAGCGACATGATCTCCCAATACTCTCTTTAGTACACTATGCAAAAGATGTGTTGCAGAGTGATGTTTTTCTATCTCTTTTCTATCTACGTCAACGACAACTTCTATGCTATCTCCAACTTTTAAAGCTTTTTCAAGTTTTATATTTGATAGATTTAAATCAAAAAATTTCTTTGTATCAACAACTTTTCCATAACCTTTGATTTCTCCGCTGTCTCCACATTGTCCGCCGCTTTGAGCATAAAACGGTGTCTTATCTAACATGACCCAGCCACTTTGTGCCAATGTCTCGACTTCTTTAAAGTCATCATCTAAAAGAGCTAAGACGACAGATTTTGAGCTGGTTGTTTCATAGCCTACAAATTCATTAACCCCAAACTTTTCCAATAGAGGCTTAAAGTCACCATGTGTAGAAGCATCACCGCTACCTTTCCATGAAGCTTTGGCTCTTGTTCTCTGCTCATTCATCAGCTTATCAAAAGTCTCAATATCAACATTCAAACCCTTGTCTCTGAGCATATCTGCTGTAAGATCAAGAGGAAAACCATATGTATCGTATAATTTAAATGCGACTTCTCCGCTAAAAATCTCTTTTGTATTTTCAAGCTCTTTTTCAAATAAATCAAGCCCTAGTGCTATAGTAGACAAAAATCTCTCTTCTTCTAACATGATCTGTTCTGCTATGATATCTTTTTTCTCTATCAGATAAGGATACTGGTCGCCCATAAGTGTACAAAGAATATCTAAAAGTTTATACATAAAGGGCTTTTTTATACCAAGTAAATATCCATGTCTCACGGCACGTCTTAAAATTCTTCTAAGTACATATCCTCGTCCTTCTTTATCAAAGTTAACGCCTTGTGCCAACAAAAATGCAACTGAACGGATATGGTCTGCTATAACTCTATAACTTGCTCCATTGTCATATTTATACTCTTTTCCGCAGATCTTTGCTACTTCTTCAATCAACGGCATAAATAGACTGGAATCATAGTTACTGTAAACACCCTCACGAACTGCAACAACTCTCTCTAACCCCATACCTGTATCTATAGAAGGTTTTGGCAGAGGTGTCAGCTTTCCGCTTATATCTCTTTCATACTGCATAAAAACCAGATTCCATATCTCTAGAAATCTATCGCCGTCTCCGCCTAGATAATCCTCGTCTGTATTAAAATGTTCACTTCCCTGATCATAAAATATCTCACTACAAGGTCCACATGGTCCGGTATCGCCCATCTGCCAAAAGTTATCTTTATCTCCAAATCTTTTTATTCGATCCAGCGGAACATATTTTTGCCACAAAATCTCAGCTTCATCATCACTATCATGAACAGTTACCCAAAGTTTTTCTTTTGGAAGTTTTAAAACATCTGTTATAAATTCCCAAGCATATTCTATGGCTTTATCTTTAAAATATTCGCCAAATGAAAAATTACCTAGCATTTCAAAAAAAGTATGATGACGTGCCGTATACCCGACATTGTCCAAGTCATTGTGCTTTCCACCGGCTCTTATACAAGTCTGACAAGATGTCGCAAGAGGAGGATTGGGTCTTGGGACTTCACCTGTAAATATAGTTTTAAACGGGACCATGCCGGCATTTACAAAAAGCAGTGTCGCATCATCCGGAACTAAAGGCGCACTAGGTATTAGCGCGTGTCCTTTTTGTTCAAAAAATTTTAAAAATTCAGCTCTCACATCCATAAGTTTTCCCTAGTTTTGTATTAAATCGTCTCATTTTATCAAAAATACTATTAAAATAAACATTTTATAAATTGTAGAGTAATCAACGAGTTTTACATATTGACGAATTATATATCAAAATTAACTTAGTTATAAGCTAGTCTTAACATAACACTTAAATGCCATAAATTAGCATGTTTTTATAAGTAATTATTTAGGATTTTCTATTATCATGTTTAAATATTGACGAATTAAATATAATAATTTAACATAATTAAGTGAAAATTTTGACACTGCTTCTTTGCAAAATCAAATTTTTTTCACATAAAGTTTTTTAACTGAAAGAAATTATAAAATGGATTATATGCAAATATTAAATAACACACTGGAAAGACAGCTTAAATGTGATATGTGTTACAGTAAAAAAATCTCGATTATAAAGAATTATATTGCAAATATTCTATACACTAAAAAGAATAATTCTACTTTAGAAAAGATAATCGAAACAATCTACAATTCCAAAGGTACTGCACATATCAAAGATATCGCCATGACACTTCATATAACTCCCAGACAAGTAGAAAGAATATTGAAAACTTATATTGGGATATCTCCAAAAAAATTGTCAGAACTTATACAATTTAAAGCATCTATAGACTTACTAAAAAACTACAACTTATCCCTTGTAGAAGTTGCCGTTGCTTCCGGGTATTTTGATCAAGCACATTTTATAAAAAATTTCAAAAGATTTTGTGGTATCACCCCTGAGTGCTTCTTAAAACTTTTGCCAGATGAAATTGGCAAGAGTCCTGAATCACCGGACTCTTGCATATCGTGTTTTCCTTTTAAAATAGGAAACTATATCAAATTAGAGTAAAAGCTTGGCAAAATTTACTCAATTGCTAAACTATATATTTAGCAATGACAAATGGTTGATCTGTCATTGCTGATTGTGTTTTAAGGTTTTTTGATATCATACTTGATAGTTAGTTCATCACCTGCACTCATCGCACCGAATAAAAATGTCGGTGGTTTAATGCCAAAATCTGTCATCTTAACCTTAAAACTTCCTGACACATGACCATTCTCGATAACATCAGGTTTGATTGTTTCTTTCTTTTCTTGATTGTTCGATATAAATGCACCATAAAGTGTACCGTCATCGTTTTGCTTTATCAAAGAGAATGAAACGATCTTATGAACATCTGCTTTCATAGCTTTGTAAGCAGTATTATCCAAACCCTCATCACCGCTTTTTAAACTTTTTGCGGCAAATGTCACAACAAGTTTTGTAAACTTGCCATCTGTTTGATTCATATCAACTTTGATATCATGTGAAACCATTTTCCAGTTATGAAGGGTAGAAGTCCCATCGACTTCTACCGTACTTTGTGCATATATCAAACTAGAAAATATCGCTAATATCGCTAATATTTTTTTCATGTCTTTTCCTTAGAATCTTAGAGCTGCTTGCACCATGTAACCGCTAAATTTAGCATTGCCTATAAAGCTACTAAAATTTTCTCTTTTTTGATCAATATACTCAACTTTTGCCATAGCATTTTTTGACAAGAACCAACCTAATGCCAACTCTGTTTGAGTTAATTTATCATTTGTCGTATCATCACTTCTTTTGACTTTGCCATTTTCATATCTGATGGCTGCATAAAATCTATCATTCATACCAAATCTTTGCACTGCACTAAGTGTGTAGTGGTTGAATTTGAGAGATACTCCAGTATTTGTTGCTCCATTTGCATATTGATACATCCCTGATAGCTCTGTCTTGTTGTATTTGACAAATACATTTGTCATTGACACTACAAGATCAGCAAAATCAGGCAATGGATTCCACTCAGAACCAAAACCGTTCGTAACACCAAAGATATCGGCTGCTACAGTTCCAGCTTTGTCACCGTGAAATAGATTATGTTTATTAGTATTATTTACATATACTAAAGATTCAGTGACTCTTGTTCTTAATGATTCATTTAACTGTTTATCATACCCGACTTTTCCATAGAACATAGGTGCAGCTGAACCGGCACTTTTTGTAACATCTGTTGGGTTCACTTGCCCTGTTGTATAACCGACTAATCCAAACATGTTAATTGCTGGCATACGGTATAGAACTTCAGCAAATGGTGCATCTAGGTACAACTCTGCTGCAGGATTTGTAATAAAAGGGTTGTCAAATACTTGTGCATTTGAAGTCCTACTAAAGTGGTCGTCACCGATGTCAGGCATATAAACCCCCATTTTAATAGTAGCATTATCCATAAATGCTGAACCAAAACCAGGAGTTATAAAATCTAAATTATCTATCGTCGCATATCCCCCTTGAACGTAAGTATCGTTATGATGGTGAGAAGAAAGCATTGTTTTAAGATAAACATTGAATCCGCTCATTACTTTAGCACGAACATCTAAATCCGCCGTTGGAAGAATAAAACCTGATTGTAAATCCAAAGCGGTACCTGTTGTCGGTGTATAGTTTTGTGTTAACCCTTGATAATTAAATGTTAAACCAAAATCTATATTTACCTCTACTTTTTTAAACGTCGAGGTATCTTTTGGAGCCTCGAACTGAACTGCATTAGCCAATGATGCAGCGACTACTACACTTAGAAGTGTTCCTGTAAGCTTTTTCATAAATTCTCCTTATAATGAATTACGCTAGAATTATATAAAAATTGTTAACTTAAGTATTGTAAAAATGCGACATTTGAATATTTTTTTAACAAAGTAATTATTTATTAATATTTATATATTTTTGTTAATTTAATTTAACTTTTTTAAAATATATGAATTGATTTCTTATAAAATTTGTCTTCCAAGTTTAACTATATACAAGTATCTTTTCTGTAAAATTCTAATTATTATATTTAAGCAAAGGCTAGTACGATGAAGATACCTTTTATAGATTTAAAGACGCAGTATGAGGCTCATAAAGAAGAGATTAACAAAGAAGTTTTAGCAGTATTGGAATCTACACAATTCATCTTGGGTCCGCAGGTGACAAAACTAGAAGAAAATTTAGCAAATTTCACAGGTTCAAAACACGCAATCGCCTGTTCATCTGGAACAGATGCGCTTCTTTTAGCACTTATGGCACTGGACATAAAAAGTGGAGATGAAGTAATCACATCACCCTTTACTTTTATCTCGACAGCAGAAGTCATATCTTTAGCCGGTGCTACTCCTGTTTTTGTTGACATTGACGAAAAGACCTATAATCTAGATCCAAAGTTAATAGAAGCCAAGATAACTCCAAAAACAAAAGCCATAATACCTGTATCCTTATATGGTCAATGTTCAGATATGGATGAAATCAACAAAATAGCAAAAAAACACAATCTATTTGTTATAGAAGACGGTTGTCAAAGTTTTGGTGCATCCTATAAGGATAAAAAATCTTGTAATTTAAGCGATATCGGGTGTACAAGTTTTTTCCCTTCAAAACCTTTAGGCGCTTATGGTGATGGTGGAGCAATTTTTACAAATGATGACACGTTGGGAAAGAAAATGAGAACTCTTTTAAATCATGGGCAAGAAGAGAGATATAAACACAAATATATTGGAATGAACGGTAGATTAGATGCGATTCAAGCTGCCGTCTTAAATGTAAAGATGAAATATTTTGAAGATGAAATAGCACTAAGAGAGAAGATCGGAGCTAGATATAACGAACTCCTAAAGGATTGTGATGTGGTCACTCCTACTATCCTGAGTGAAAGAACAAGCGTTTTTGCTCAATACTCTATTCGTTCTAAAGATAGAGCGTCTCTTGTTTCTTTTTTAAATCAATCAGGTGTTCCAACAGCTATACATTATCCTATATCGCTTCATGAACAAGAAGCATATGAATATCTAGGATATAAAAAAGGTGACTTTCCTATAAGTGAAATGGTTTCGCAAGAGATCATGAGTTTACCGATGAGTCCATTCTTGACATCAGAACAACAAGATTTTATCGTAGAGAGCATCAAAAAATACGAGGAAGCAGCAAAATGAAAAAAATAGCACTTATAGGCCTTGGGTCTATGGGAAGGAACCACCACAGGATCATAAAAAGTATTCAAGGTTTCAAGCTTGTAGCAATTTGTGACGTAGTAAAAACAGGTGATTATGAAGAGCCTTTTTTTACAAATGTTGATGAGATGCTTGAGAGTGTAGAGATTGATGCTTGCGTTATAGTCGTACCCACTTTTTTACATAAAGAGGTTGCGATCAAATGTCTCAATAAAGGCAAAGATATTTTTATTGAAAAGCCTGTTGCATCTACGACTGCAGAAGCTTATGATATATTAGAAGTTGCAAATGCAAAAAATGCAAAAGTCGCAGTTGGTTATATAGAAAGATTTAACCCTGTGGTCAGTGCTCTAAAAGAAGAGATAAAAGATGATGAAATCTACAGTATAGGCATTACAAGAGTCGGTCCATTTCCTCCAAGGATAGCAGATGTCGGCATACTGACAGACTTATCTGTACATGACATAGATCTAATAAGATATATCACGCAAAGAGAGATTGTAAAAACAAATATTTACAGATCAAGAAAGATTCACAACCACCATGAAGACAATGCTATGCTTTCATTTAAGCTAGAACATGACATAGTTGCAAGCATTACTACAAATTGGCTGACACCTTTTAGAAAAAGAACGATAGAAGTTGCAACAAAAAATGCATACTATGAAGCTGACCTTATGGCACAAGATCTCACTGAATATTCAGAATATCAAAAGAACAACTCTTTTGTTATACGCAAATGTATCGTAAAGAAAGAGGAACCTTTGCTTAGAGAACATTTGGCATTTTTGAAGTTTTTAGAAACTGGTGATAGAAACGGTCTTAGTACGATAGAAGACAGTATAATAACTCTTGAGATATCATCAAAAAAGATGATTATTGACTAGACTGATCTGCTGTAGGCTGGGGTTTTAGATAACCCTCTTCTACCATTTTTCCTACAATCTGCCTAAATGTTGGGACAGCTGTCAATGAAGCATAATAGTGGTATTTCTTCTCTGGATCTCTAACTAAAACACCTATAGTGTATCTACTCTTTTGATCATTTGCAAATCCAAAGAATGAACTGTTGTATTTATTAGTATATCCTCCTCCACCTGCTATATGTGCAGTACCTGTCTTCCCACCGATCTCTAATCCATCATAAATAGCTGCGGTACCAGTTCCTTTTAAAACAGTTTTTATCAATATCTTTTTCATCCTTTTTGCCACTGCTACAGGGATAACCTGTCTTTGTGATGAATAATCGTCAATATTATAATTTCCGTTGCTTGCAGCAACTCTTCTTGCTATTCTTGGAGTTACGATTCTACCATTGTTATTAAAAACACTATATGCTTTAATTAGCTGCATAAAATTGACATCCAAGCCATATCCATACGCAGTAGTAGCTTTGTAGATTTCGGCATTGAGTCTATGAAGAGGAGGTATCTCTCCTCTGGCTTCATAGGGCAGATCTATACCGCTTTTTTTAGAAAAACCAAAATCTTTCAATCCTTGATAAAATTCTATTGGATCAAGTTTTTGAGCAAGTTGAGAAATACCGACATTACTAGAATGAACAATAATATCTTCGGCACTCAACCAATCATACGCATGAGTATCATGTATGACTTTTTTCCCTATCCTAAATTTTCCGCCATATATGGGAACGATATCAAATGGATTGACTTTATTTGCTTTTAGAAGCAGTGAAAAAGTGACAGGCTTCATAACAGAACCCGGTTCATAGGAATACTCAATTGCACTTACATTTAAAGAAGGATAGTCTTCTCTTCTAATAAAATCTGGGTTATATCTATTGCTTGTGGCTAAAGCAAGAATAGCACCTGTTCTACTATCCATGACACACGCTATAATCTCTTGAGCCTTTAGAGATGCTTTCTTATCATCAAGAATTTTTTCTATAACCTTCTGCAGTTTTAGTGAGATATTTAAATATACATTCAGCCCGTCAATTCTTTTTGTATAAACGCTATATCTATCCAATATAACGGTATTTGCAATATCTCTATGCCCTTTTAGTATAGAATCTTGTATCGGGGCTAGTTTGTCCTCATAGTATTTTTCAATCCCTTTAACTCCTGTAATCGTTGTTATATTGCTTTTCTCAATCTTTTTTACATAACCTATAACCGGAGTTAGTGTATCTACCGCAGGATAAATTCTCTTTTCCCCGCTCTCAACAACACTCATGCCATGTAAAAATTCGACTTTTGTTTTTGGATCTTCATAAGTTTTAAATACTTTAAGAGCAAAGAGCTTTCTAGCTAAGTTTTTCAGATATTTTGCTTTTTTTGAATCAATCTCATAAGATAGTACGACATTGCCAAAATTTGAATTGATGATCTTTAGAACTTTGTTATAGTTATCTCCGCTATAAAGAGAGTAAAGTTTCACAAACAATTGTTTTTTTTGTGGGTCAATATTTCTGGTATCCAATGAAACTTTATATAATTTTTTACTTGTTGCGACTTTGAACCCGTCTTTGCTGATGATATTACCTCTTAGGGCATGAGTGACTTCAGTATAAGTAAGAGTCGGCAATCTTCTTGATGCACTAGCCCAATAAAATGCAGCTCCTAAGAAAATAATAAATCCGATAGTTACAATAGAAAAAAGAAAAAGTATTTTATATGTTTTTGGTTTTATGCTGTGCATTAAGAAAAAATTGCCAAGTTTATAATTGAGTTCTAGCTATCTCTTTATACGCGCTTAATGCCTTATTTCTAACTTCCAACATCAATTTCATGCTGATTTCTGCTTTATCTATAGCTATAGCGGCTTGGTGCAAATCTTTTACTTCTCCAGTAGCTATATCAGCCATAGCTTTATCGCCTGTTTGCTGAGCATGATTGACTTCTGAAATCGTATTTTCTAAAACTTTTGAAAAATCTCCACTGCCTACACCTTTGGCTAAATTCTTTTTAGAATCTGCGATGTTTGCTAATGATGAGATTTTATCAAGACTATTTTGCATCTACTTATCCTTTTAAAATATCTATCGCACTTTGTGCCATTGCTTTTGCGCTTTGAAAAGCTGCCACATTAGCTTGATATGCTCTAGTAGCTTCTATTAAATCCGACATCTCTATAACTGGATTTATATTTGGATATGCAACATATCCATCTTTGTTCGCATCAGGATTTGTTGGATCATATTTCATTTTAAAACTACTATTGTCTTTAACTACTTTATCAACAGATACACTCATAATAGGTGGATTTGCATCACCTGGTGCACTTGGATCTCCCAATGGATTTTCATATTTTAACATATTATTACTATTTTCCAGCTCATTATTTAAAGTTTTATCAAAATTAGTGGCTTTAAAGATGACTTCTCTTCTTCGATATGGTCCACCCTCAGCCGTTCTGGTAGTGTCTGCATTAGCTATGTTTGAACTAATCACATTCATTCTCAATCTTTGTGCCGATAGTCCGTATCCACTAATATCAAAATTACTCAAAAATGCCATTATTTATCCTTTAAATCTTCGATGATGCGTCAATCACGCTTTTAAAGATCGCACTGTCTTTTTTCAAAGCAGCACTCAGCGCATTGAACATGACGGTATTTTTGCCAAGCTCAGTTGTCTCTATATCTAAATCTACAGTGTTGCCGTCGTTTCTTTGTGTATGTCCGTTTCTAAGATAAATAGTCGATTTTGCACTGTCTGTTTCATGGTATCCGCTTAGATCTGCTTTATTTGTCATTGCCATTTTAAGTTGCGGAGTATTGTTATTACCGTATATCTCTTTTGCTTTTTGAGCAAGTGCTGATTCAAAATCTATATCTCTTGCTTTATAATTTGGTGTATCAATATTTGCAATATTACCGGCTATCAGTTTCTGTCTCAATGCTCTTGCATTCATCCCGGCTTCCATCAGTGAAAATGATTTGCTTATCTCAAATGACATGATATCCTCTCTTTGATTTAGATGTATCAAATAAAAGCAAAAATCATTCCTTATTTGTGCAAGCATATTTTCAATCTTTTTTATGTAAAATAACCTAACTTCTTTCATAGTCAAATTATAAAAAAGAGAGATAAATGTCAGCCGATAAAACATTATTTATATTAACTTCATTTTGCATATTTGTAGGCATAGTATTTTCTCTTTCACTACCTGTTTTTACCAATATATATTTTGGGTACAATGAGTTTCACTTTTTTATTAGACAATTCGGTGTCGGAATGATCTCAATACTTATTATGTGGACATTGTCACAATTTAATCCTGATAAAAGCTTGACGATTATCGCTTTTAGCATATTTTTGATCTGCCTTTTTCTCATGGGTATTATGCACTATTTACCTGAAAGCCTTGTGACAAGTGCAGGCGGTGCAAAAAGATGGATCAGACTTCCGGGATTTTCATTTGCTCCTGTAGAATTTTTCAAAATAGGATTTGTTTATTTTCTTGCTTGGAGCTTTGCCAGGAAATTAGATGAAAAAAAGAAATCTTTAAAAGAAGAGTTGAAGCTTATACTCCCGTATGTAGCTGTTTTTGTACTTGTAGTTTATCTGATTGCTGTTATGCAAAATGATCTTGGACAAGTAGTTGTTTTAGCCCTAACCTTGGCAGTTATGCTTCTATTTGCAGGAACAAGCATAAGATTATTTATGATTGCCGTAGTCGGTTCTGTTGCTATATTTATCGTAGCGATTTTTACTTCTGAACATAGAATTTTAAGAATCAAAATATGGTGGGGAACAATTCAAAATATGGTCCTCTCAATTCTTCCTGATAGTATTGCAAATACTTTGCGAGTTGAAAATGCACCAGAACCTTACCAAATCTCATATTCTCTAAATGCTATAAAACACGGGGGCATTTTTGGACAAGGTATAGGATCTGGAGCATTTAAACTAGGTTTTCTAAGTGAAGTTCATACAGACTTCGTTTTAGCAGGTATCGCCGAAGAGTTAGGTTTTATAGGGATTTTTGTGATTACCTTGGCGATATTTTTGATAGTTTACAGGATATTTAGGATTTCAAATAGAAGTGAAAATAGAGTATATTATCTTTTCTCTCTAGGAATCGGATTATTAATAGTATTTTCATTTTTGATGAATTCTTACGGGATAACTTCTCTAACACCGATCAAAGGAATTGCCGTACCTTTCATAAGTTATGGTGGTAGCTCTGTACTAGCTCTGAGCGTAGGCATAGGTATGGTTCTCATGGTGAGCAAAAAGGCCAAGATGTGATAGCCCTCACAGGAGGTGGTACAGGTGGACATCTATCCATAGTGAAAGCCTTAAAAAATGCCCTGAACAAAAGGGATATAAAACCTATCTATATAGGTTCTGTAAGAGGGCAAGACAAATCTTGGTTTGAACATGACGATGGTTTTTCAGAGAAGATTTTTCTAGACTCGCAAGGAGTCGTAAACAAACAAGGTATCGGTAAATTAAATTCGCTAAAAAATATAATCAAATCGGCTGCTGCGTGTAGAAAGATATTCAAAGAGTATCAGATAAGTGATGTGATATGTGTAGGCGGATACTCTGCAGCTCCTGCATCATTTGCAACTATATTCAATGACGTGAATCTGTACATACACGAACAAAATGCTTCAATAGGGAAGCTCAACAAGATATTAAAACCATTTGCAAAAGAGTTTTTTAGCTCATATGACGAAAGAAGCAAAATAAAAGATTATCCTGTCGATATGGCATTTTTCACAAAGAAAAAAGACATAAGTGAACTAAGAACCATCATCTTTCTAGGTGGTTCGCAAGGGGCAAAAGCCATAAACACTCTTGCTATGTCCTTGGCAAAAAAACTAGATGAGAAGAATATCCGCATTATTCATCAATGCGGTAAACAAAATTTTGAAGAAACTGCTAAATTTTATCGTCAACACGGTATAAAAGCCGATGTCTTTGACTTTAGCACAAATATTATAGACAAAATCTCTCAAGCAGATTTCGCGATCAGTAGGAGTGGAGCCAGTACTCTTTGGGAACTATGTGCTCTTGGCATTCCCTCTCTTTTCATACCCTACCCTTATGCAGCAGGAGATCACCAATACTTTAATGCCAAAGTACTAGCGGATCTTGGGCTTGCCATACTAAAGCGAGAAAATGAGATAAATCCGGAAACTATTTTGGATGAGATCATGGCGGTAAATCTTAAAACGGTATCTGAAGATCTAAAAAAGCATATTGCACCAAACGGAGCAGAAAAAATCGTGGATTTTATCTTAAACAACAAATATATTTGATAAATTATTATGCATGATGACAGATAAACAATCAAATTAAAAACTCTTTTAAAATTATTTAAATTTATCTTATGTGCTAAATACATGATAGGAGAAGGGAATATAAGTAAAATGGTGCGCTCAGAGCGATTCGAACGCCCGACCGCTGGTACCGCAAACCAGTGCTCTATCCAACTGAGCTATGAACGCACACCATATTTAAGGACGGTATTATATCTTAATTTTTTTAAAATTCAAAGTGTTTTTGCTGGTTTTTTACGTTGTATCAATAAACCGGCTACTATAAGAATCAATCCTACAAAGGTAGAAACCAGTATTTTTTCACCGACTATGAAGTGTATAAATATCAGAGATACAAACGGTGAGATAAATATAAGATTTGCTATCTTTGAACTATTAGTCGTAAGCTTCATAGCCTTAAGCCAAAATACATATGTAATACCCATTTCAAAAAAACCAACATAAATTGATCCCAGTAGTCCATAAATATTAAATATTATCGTATGTGAGAATATTATAGTATAAAGCACGATCAATATAAAACCAAAGAGAAAACTCACAAAAAGCCCTATAACAGCATCAACTTTTGACTTCGTATTAAAAATCCAATAAAATGCCCAAAGTATCGTCGAAGAAAAAGCTAAAACCACACCCTGAAGGGATGAAAACTTAAAACCAAGCAAATCACCATGCGTAGAGATTACCAATATGCCAAGATAGCATATAATACCCGCTAAAAAATCATAAATACTAAGTTTGTGTCTTAAGATAAAAAAGGAAAGGTAACTCAAGGTCAAAGCCCAAGTATAGTTTATGGGTTGAGCCTCTTGGGCAGGCAATAGGTCATAAGCTTTAAACAAAACGAGATAGTATAAAAATGGATTTAAAATACCTAGGAGTGATAGCTTTAAATAGTCATTTTTACTATAGGTAAGAAATAAAGAAAGTTTTTTGTCCTTTAAAATGATTAAAAAAAGAATGATTACAGATGTCGCAACAGAATAAAATAACAGCTGTAATGGAGAAAAATACTTTAACGAGAGTTTAAAAGCACTAGCAACTGTAGACCAAAGAATTACAGATGTCAAACCATATAAATAAGCTTTTTTTTGATTCAAATTTATTTCCATTTGGGATTATACTATTTTTTTAGCCAACACATGTTAAAATCCTGCACAAATTTGTAAAATGAGGCAGAAAATGAATGATAAAGTCATAGCGTATCAAGGCGTTGAAGGCGCTTATTCACACCTAGCTTGTAAGAACTCTTTTCCTAGATCAATATCAATAGCATGTGAAAGTTTTGAAAATGCAATGAAATTGGTTGAAACTCAAACTGCAGATTTCGCTATGATACCTGTAGAAAATTCAACTGCAGGAAGAGTTGAAGAAATCTACAGACTTATACCAAAACTATCACTTTATATCGTAAAAGAGCATTTTGAGCCTGTTAATCATTGTCTACTAGGTATAAAAGGAAGTAAACTAGAAGATGTAAAATTTGTTGGCTCACACCCACAAGCTTTGGCACAATGCTATAAGAATATCATAGATTTAGATCTCACAGCAGTTGCAAAGTTTGATACTGCAGGATCTGCACAAGAAGTTAGCGAAAAAAATGACGTCATGTACGGAGCGATAGCCTCAAAACTTGCTGCAAAGCTGTACAATTTGGAAATATTACAGGAAAATTTTTCAGATTTAAGAGGGAACGTGACTAGATTTATAATTCTATCTCGCGAAAATATTATACCGGAATTTGAAGAGGATAAAACATATATAACATCACTAATCTTTCAAGTTAGAGACATCCCTGCTGCACTTTTTAAAGCACTCGGCGGATTTGCAACCAATGGAGTCAACTTGCTAAAATTAGAAAGTTACTCTACTACTGGTTCTTTGCAAGTAAGTAGATTTCACATAGATATAGAAGCACATCCCAGCGAAAAGAAACTAAAACTGGCACTTGAAGAGCTGTCATTTTTTGCACATGAGATAAAACACTTGGGAGTTTACGAAAAAAATCCATTAAGAGATGAATACAAGCTTTTACAGTGATATGATTGCCATAAAAATAATTAATAACATGCAGCAATTTATATTAAAAAAAATATAATTGATCAACTAGTCTAATAATTCAACTGTGTCTTAACAGCTTTTAAAATTTATGTTTATATTTAATTGATGATGATTAGAGAAATATTTATGAAAGAAGAACAAGAATCCGGCAGCGACCTACATTCCCACAACAGTAAGCTGCAGTATTATCGGCGATGGGTTGCTTAGCTTCCAGGTTCGAAATGGGACTGGGCGTTTCCAACTCTCTATAGCCACCGGAAATCTTGAAG
>JAWVXD010000002.1:0-376987 GCA_033723415.1 Sulfurospirillaceae bacterium | reverse complement strand
ATTTCAAAGATTGAATAATTTAACATTAATAAATTGTAATGAACTTGAACCCCTATAAACTGGGACTCTTTAACACCCGTTCTCTCAAACGAGGACGAAATTATATACAATCAATCCTTAGAGCTTGCTTAGATTCTGAAATGTTGTTAATATATAATTAAACTCTGTTTATTTTTCGTTAATCATGGTGTTATAAAATACCATAAACAAAAATTAGTTTAACTTAAAAGTTTAACTTTTAAAATTAAGGAGACAATAATGGCGCTATATGACAGAGAATATATAAGCCGTGGGACAAGTGAGACTGCAAGCCAGAGTCAAAGAGCTGGCGCTAGTAGCAATCTTGCTATTTTTATAAAACAAACTTACCAATTGTTTGCAGCTTCTTTATTAGCTGCCAGTGTAGGTGCATATATAGGTACGGGAATCGCACCTCAAATATCAAGATTCTATTTAGGTCTTGTGATTTTAGAGTTCGTTTTTTTATTTGGTTTGTATGCCGCAAAGAAGAAGGCTGGATTAAATCTAATACTTTTATTTGGGTTTACATTTATCAGTGGACTTACTATCGCTCCTTTGCTATACCATATATTAGGTATGAACGGCGGAGGTGGGATCATAGCTAATGCCTTTATGCTAACAACTGTTGCATTTGGTTCTCTTTCGGTTTTTGCGATGAATACAAAGAGAGATTTTTCTGCAATGAGTAAAATGCTTTTTATAACTCTTATAGTTATAGTTGTAGCTAGTCTTATAAATATATTTTTGCACAGTCCGGTATTGCAATTGGCAATTGCCAGTATAGGTGCTATATTATTTAGTGCATTTATTCTATATGATACGCAAAACATAATCAAAGGCAGATATGAGACACCGATAGAGGGTGCAATCGCACTTTATCTGGATTTCTTAAATCTGTTTATCTCTTTACTTCAAATATTAAGTATTTTAGGTGGAAATTCTAATAAGTAGAAGAAGAGGCGAAAGCCTCTTCTTTTGTCTAATTTATTTTAGAGTATAAAATCTAAATTCTGTTTATGTTGCAACAACCTGTTGCTTTCAAAATTAACAAGACGGAACATTACCGCTATCGCTAGCGTAGTTATTAAGAAAATCATACACATCTTTAATGTACTTATCTCTTAGTGGTTTAGCTTTAGGACATAGCTTTTTAAGTTCGTCATTAAGTTTTCCAGCTTTGTATATTGCCGTCCACTCGCCTTGAGTATGCTTCTTGGCAAGAACTCCACCATTGAAACCACAAGGTCGTTTTAATTTTTTAATTATAATCTTTTGACCTTTGTTTGCACCAGCAAATGCAGAAGTGCTAACTAAACTCAAGCCTACAACCGCTGCAAATACTAATATTAACAGTTTTTTCATTTTTACTCCTTTCATAAGATAAAGCACTCTGTTTCAAGTGCTTTTCCGTTATTGTTTTTATGATATTTTATAATAATTTACCTTATAAACTCCACATTAATGAGCTTTGCTTGTCTCTGTGTCGTCTAAAACGAATATTTTCTCTGCAAGGTAATACATAATAAATGCAACACCTAAACCACCAAATCCGATAGCGAACTCAGTTGCTGATGGGAAGTAGTGAATAAATGTCGGAGGCAATTGATACTCAGAGATTTTTAAGGTCTGCATAGGATATATCAATGTGTCATGAACTAAGTCATACCTCATGAAGAAAATTCCGACCATTCCGGTAATTGATGCCCATACAGTTGCTTTAACTGCCTGTGCATTACTAAGTAGTATGATAAAAAACGGTATCAACATACCCAAAGTCAATTCACCGAACCAAAATGTCGGATTGTGAACGGCATGTAATACTGTTTCACTTCTCTCAGGTACATTTCCGTAAACAGCAGTTAATATCTTCCAGCCTTCAAAAAATATTAGTATCGCCAGTAGCATTCCTAAAACTTTTCCAAGCTTAACTAGCATCACACGGACTTTTTCAGGGAAATCCATTTTATATCTAAATCCATACATAAGATAGATCAAGTAACAGCCTGTGATCATCGCAGATAAAATAAAATATACCGGATAGAAAACACCATTAGCTGATGGTCTTGAAATCAAGAATCCAAAAACGGCACCAAGATTACTATGTGCAGCCAAACCGAATAGTAGCCCGCCAATACCAAATACTTTAGACCATTTATGGTCATCTCTCAATAAAAATATAAATTCAAATACAATAAAAAATAGATAAATTGCATAAAGTGTACCCATCCACCAAATTGCACTAGTGAGGCCAGGTGTTAGGACATTATATATAAGCATTGTTATCGGATGGCCTATTTCTAAACCGATTACGGCAAAACCTGACAATATAGTTATAATTGCACCGGCTATTGCTCGCTTTCCAATTTGTTTAAACTCTTCTATCCCAAATATATGACCTATAGAAGATATCAAACAAAGTCCTGTACTTGACACAACAAAGAATATATACATAGCAATTAACAAACCCCATGGGTGTTGTCTAGTTACATTATATGCTTCATGTCCATAGAGTAGGTAAATAAAAGCTCCTGCAAAAAATGCACCCAAAAGGGCTACCGTTGTGATTGCCATCAAAAGATTCAATGGTGTTTTTTGAAAAGATAATAAATCTTTAATTGAAATTGCTCTCATAATATCTCCCTATACCACATAAAAAAGTTTTGGCTTTGTGCCAAGATGAGATTTTAAACTAAAGTGTTCTCTATTTCTCAAGATTTCACTAATCTCGCTTTTTGGATCGTCAAGATCTCCAAATACTCTTACTTTCGTAGGGCAAGTATTTTGACAAGCTGTTGTAGTTTCGCCTCTCATCAATCTAGTGTCGCTACAGAAAGTACATTTATCTACAGTAACTGTTCTCTCATCAACATATCTTGCATCATAAGGACATGCATTAATACAATAAGTACATAAGATACATTTTTCCGGATTAACCCTGACAACTCGATTTTCATCATAGTATGTTGCATTTGTTGGGCATACCTCTTTACAAGGGGCATGATCACACTGTTGACATTGACTAGGATAAAAGATAGCAGAAGCTAGGCTAAGATTTGGCCATTCACCTTCAATCTCTTTTTCTCCTACCCATATACGGTGATTATCGGCACCTAGCAAAACTCCATTCTCTTCCTTGCAGGCTACTTCACAAGCTTTGCAATTTATACAATTTTTGTAGTCCAAGACCATTCCATATCTTGCCATAATTAAACCTTTCTCAATTCAACATTTGTTTCATGCATTGCAGCAGCACCATAAACTGGTTCAACTTTGTCTTCTATGATCATGGCGTCATTACCACCATTTCCATAAGCCATCTCCATTCCTCTGCTCAAACTTCCAAAGCCATGACACAAAAATACTTGATTTGGAGCAATTTTTTCTGTCGGATATGCTTTTAATGTTATTTTACCAACACTACTGCTAAGTTCAACATCATCTCCAAAATTTATATTTTTTTCTTTAGCAACTCTTTTATTTACCCAAACATAGTTTGTTGCAATAAGATCTCTTAACATCATATTGTTCTGTGTACCGCTTTGAGTGAATTGAGCATGTCTTCCTGTTACAAGTCTAAATTTGCCTGCAGGTACAACGAATGCATAATCTTTTTTCCAAGTCGGCATAGAATCTACACCTTTGCTAGTCAAGTTTTTAAGGTTACACTTGACTTTTAACTTATCTTTGATTGTAGTGTAATTCTTTTTATCCTCTGGATAGTATTCATATTGATTTACATCCACTTGTTTGTGATATTTTTTCATGTTTGGATAATATACGCCTCTCTCATCCAAAATTTTCCAAGCTTCTTCACCAAATTCTTTAGTAACAGCTTCTTTATTTTTTTCTTCAACACTTTTTTCCCAAGCAGCTGCAAAATTATAACCGTCTTCTTTGAAAACAGCTTGTTCGCCTCTGTCTTTGATTTCACCTTGCAAATCTTCATCATATTTTTTACTGATTTCAAATAGTGGTTTTGCAAATTTTTCAGCAATCTCTTTGTAGATCACTTCCGGAGCTTTTGTTTCAAACATCGGTTTAATAGCTGCTTTTCGTAAAACAATTGCCGGCTCCAAGAAGCCATAACTGGCAACCGGAGATGTTCTCTCTAAATATGAAGCTTCCGGCAATATAACATCTGCAAACATAGTAGTATCACTTGGCAAGATATCGATCATCACGTTGAGATCCATTTTTTTCAAGAAGGCTATTGTTTTAGCAGAATTAGGAACACCTGCAATAGGATTATGTTTACGCATAAACATTGTTCGAACAGGGTATGGTGTTTTCCCTTCTAATATCATATTTCTGAAAATTGTCCAAGAACCTGTTTTATTTGCAAAAATGGCAACGCCTTCTTTGTCAAATCTATCTTGTGCTTGTCCATATAGCGGTGATTTGATATCTTCTTTTGGTAAAGCTATTTTTTTACCGTATATAATACCGCCTTTTTTGTCTAAATTACCGCTCAATCCTTGGAAAATAGCCATTGCGCGTCTTAGCTGAAAGTCATTTTTACAAAACACGCTTCTTCTACCTTGATAGTAAATAGGATGTTCTGCACTCATGAATTCTCTTGCTGTTTTATATATCTCGTCTTTTGGGATATTTGTGATTTTTTCTGCCCATTCAGGAGTATACTTATTTGATAAGATATGGTTTTTGTAATCTTCAAAGCCTTCAAAATGTTTTTGGACAAATGCTTCGTTGTAAAGCTTCTCATTCATAACAACATATGTGAGAGCCAATACAAATGCCAAATCTGTTCCAGGGTTTACAGCATACCATCTGTCTGCTTTTGCAGCTGTTCTAGTAAATCTAGGATCAACAACTATCGTTTTTAACCCGCGTCCTTTTGTTCGCTTAAACATATCCATCGTATCCGGTGTGATAATAGCCTCTGCACGATTTGCTCCAGCGATAACTAGATAATCGGCATTATTCAAATCTGCCTCACCATACGTACCTAAAGTAGCAAAATACGCGCCCAAAGTAGTTTCTAGACAAATACTTATCTCATCAACGTAATTTGGCGTACCCATTTGTAGGCTGATCAATTCTTCAAAGCCTTCTTTAGATAATCCCTCACCATTACAGTAACCCATGGTCGATCGATTGTCTTTTTCTTCATCTAAGATTTGTAATAAACCTTTGAATTTGTCAGTCCCTTTGAGGATAGCATCATACGCCTCATCCCAAGAGACTCTTTTATACTTGCCGTCACCTCTCTCACCAACTCGGACCAAAGGGTATTTTAATCTATCCGGATCATATAATGTTTGAATTCCGGCATTTCCCCTAGCACAAAGCATATTTCTTGATTTTGGGAAATAAGGGTTAGGATCAAGTTTTGTCACTACACCTTCTTCTACTCTTGCAAATCCTGCGCATTTATTGACACACATGCCACATAGATACGGAATACTCTCAGCTTCGCCCAAACCTGTCTTTGTTGTAATACCAATCTTTCTTGTTTTATGTACATTAGAAAAAAGATTTGTGGCACTCAAAGAACTACCACCAATAACAGTCAAGGCAACCGTGCCCTGAAGAAATCTTCTTCTTGAGATCTCAACTTCCATTTCTTCTCCTTAATAAGTTTCAGCTTTAAGTTTCAATAACTAATCATTGAAATTTGAAACATTTTATGGTCTAATTTTAAAAAAATAAAATAAAAATAACCTTATAAAAAAAATTTTTCCTTTTTTATTTTGTATGAAATTCATCTGAAGCCCGATTTATAGTCTTTCAGATCAAATATATTTTTAAAAAAAAAATTTACTTATGTATTTTTTTGGAGAAATTTTATTTACTTTTTTTAGAGATTTTTGACAAAAAACACACTTTTTGACACTTTTCAATTAGTTGAAGTAATTAAGAAAATTCATGATTATTTACTGAGAGTATAAAAAAATCTTATAATTTAGTACTTTTTCAACTCCGTATGTATGAAACTTCAAATTCAAGATTCAAATACGGATAATGGTTGATCAGAAACTTTGTTTGACAATGGGCTAGTTGATTGACACTACCATGGGAACTACACTTTGTTTGAATGTTTCATTTTTGATATATTATTATTAATATAGAGCCTATACGTTTTGACTTCATGATCAAGGTCCCATATCTTTTCAATCTTTAAAATCAATTCTTTCTTATCTGGTCTGTTTGTAAAATCATAAATCGTTTTCTATCTGTTATGTTTTAAAAACTTAACATCACATGTCAAGGTTATTGCTTTTTGGTGTAGTTTGGACTATGGAAGAAAACTTGTCCATCTATGTGAATCTGTCATAATCGCAATCATTACTTTTCAAGATTTTTAAGTACTGCAACCAAAGTCGAATATACTCTTTTGGCTACGCTCTTTTGTATTTGTATATGTACGGAATTATCATAATTATACGCACGTTTTATGAATTATGCGCAATGATTTTTTTTGTGCATATTCCATTATCTTAATTTTATGATTTTTTCGATATAATTCCGGATTATACCAAAGCTTGACTCAAGAATTCATAGTATATAGAGTCAAAAATCAAAACAAGGAAATTTTTATGACTGGGACTTTATTGGTCTTACAATTTATTTTAGCAGCAATTTTAACTATAGCAGTAATGCTTCAAAAAAGCTCATCTATAGGTCTTGGCGCATACAGTGGAAGTAACGAATCACTTTTTGGGGCAAAAGGACCGGCTGGATTTATGGCAAAATTTACATTTGTAATCGGTTTCGTATTTATAGTAAATACTTTGGCTTTAGGTTATTTTTATAACCAAGATAAAAAAGTCTCTGTGGCAGAAGATATCAAAGTTGAAAAACCTATTGTACCTGCATCTCCGGTCACACCATCTGCTCCTGAAGCACCAAAAGCTCCAAGTGCACCTAAAACTAAGTAAAATTCTTCTACTGTCGCTACTATCTGCGATAACATTATGGGCTGACGCACATATTTTCGTTTATCACAGATTTGGCGACAGTAGATATCCAAGTACTGATACTACAAAAAGTGAACTAAGAAAAGAATTTGAATATTTTAAACAAAATCATTATAAAGTTATCCCTCTAGATAAACTAATATCAGCACTGGAAAAAAAAGAAAAAATTCCTGACAATTGGGTAGTTCTAACGATTGATGATAATTTCAAAAGTTTTTACCAAAACGGCCTAGAAATTTTTAAAGAATACAATTATCCTTTCACTATGTTCGTTTACGTAAAAGCAACGGACAAAAAGTATAGAGATTATCTTAGTTGGAAGGAATTAAACGAAATAAAAAAATACGGCTCATTAGCATTTCATTCATATGCTCATGGACATTTGACCTTTATGAGTGATGAAGAGATAAAAGCAGATTTCAAAAAAGGATTAACGATTTTTGAAAAGAATCTGCATATAAAACCAAAATATTTTTCTTATCCCTTTGGTGAGTTTACACAAAGAGTAAAAAAAGTTGCAAAATCATTTGGCTTTGAAGCGATTATAAATCAAAATATCGGTGCAGTAGGACAGAATAGTGATATATTTGACTTAGATAGAGGAGCATTGGTAGGTAAAACTAATTTGCACTATCTCTTAAGCCTCAAATCGCTAAAAGCAACATGGATCGAACCTGTATCTGAGCCAAAGGACAAGATCCTAAAACGCATCAAGGTACATACGGAAAGTAATGCAAAAAAAGCTGAGATTTATGTAACCGGTTATGGCTGGAGTGATGTTCCTATGAAAAAGGGACTTGTTGATCACATCATGAACAAAAAATTGAATAATGGCAGAAACAGAGTTATCGTAAAAGTAGGTAACAAAATTTCTACAAAATTACTAATAAAGGATAATTATGGAACTGAATAAAATATACACTGAGCAAGACGAACATATTGATAAAGCTCTTGCATCATTGAAAAGAGATTTCACTACTATTAGAAGCGGAAAAGTCTCAACATCTATTTTAGACAATATTAAAGTTGATTATTATGGAAGTCAAACTCCATTAAGCCAAGTAGCAACCGTCTTGGTTAATGATGCCACAACTATAAGCATAACACCTTGGGAAAAGAATCTTCTAAAAGAAGTGGAACATGCTATCGGTTCTGCAAATATCGGTGTAAATCCGAACAATGACGGCGAATGCGTAAAATTATTTTTCCCTCCTATGACAACTGAGCAAAGAAAAGAAGGTGCAAAACAAGCAAAAGTCATGGGTGACAAATGTAAAATTGCCATAAGAAATATCAGAAAAGATGCAAACGATAAAATAAAAAAATTAGAAAAAGACAAATTGATTACTGAAGATGAAGCAAAAAAAGCATATGATGAAGTCCAAAAGATAACTGACAATGGTGTAAAGAAAGTTGACGATTCAGTAAAAGACAAAGAAGCAGAGATACTAAAAATATGAATGTAGAAAAAATTTACAAAGACTCTAATGCTCTATTAGAAGGTCATTTTTTACTAAGCAGCGGAAATCATTCAAAATTTTATTTACAAAGCGCAAAAGTTTTAGAAAGTCCTCAAACTGCACAAAAACTTGCTGATGAGTTAGCAAAACAGATCAAACAAAGCGGTATCACCATAGATACGGTTTGTTCCCCGGCTCTTGGCGGAATTTTAGCCGGCTATGAACTGGCACGTGCACTAGGTGTGAGATTTATATTTGCTGAAAGAGTTGATAAGAAGATGACTATAAGAAGAGGCTTTGAGATCAATAAAGGTGAAAATATTTTGGTCTGCGAAGATATAATAACAACAGGAGGCTCTGCTTTGGAAGCCGCAAATGTTGCAGAAGATATGGGTGGGAATATAGTGGCATTTGCAGCACTCGCGAATAGAGGATTTTGTTCCAGAGTAGGCAATACTAATGAAGCCAAACCTTCTTGTAAACTTCCTAAAGATATCCCTTTTTTCGCTTTAGAAGATTTTGAATTTGAAATTTATGAGCCAAAAGCATGTCCTCTTTGTAAAGATGGTAGTGTTGCTTACAAACCTGGCAGTAGAGGAAATTAGCTCTAGTGAAATGGAGAGATGTCAAAAAGGGTAAAGGCCGTAAAATGCGCCAAAAAATCGACAATACTCCTCAAATTGCACCTATTGTTAACAGAGCAAAGGCATTCGTTACCGATTCATTTATGATATTTATGCCTCTTTGCTATATAGTTATATATGTGGTTCTGGGCTCGAGAGAAGAGTTTAGAGCCCATATGCTCTATGGATGGATAGCTGTTTTAATTCCACACTTCATAATCATAACTCTTTTTTTACATTATAAAGGGCAAACCCCTGGATATAAGGCATATGATATAAAACTTTTAAATAAAAAAGCGGAAAAGGCGACGCTTTCACAAATTGTCGCAAGATATTTTTTATTTACATTTGCCCTCTTTGTATTCCCATTACTAATTACACCATTTTTCAGAAAAGACAAAAAATCATTACATGACGTACTGACACAAACATATCCAGCACAAATAACCCAATAATAAAAATTAAATGAAACTCTTTTTTAAAATATCTTCTTTTTATTTTTTTTATTTTACACTAGTAGCAATATACATCATTTTCATGCCAAAAATTTTAAAAAACCTTGGATATAGTAGTTTTGAGATAGGTTTTATATTTTCACTTGGTCCGCTGATGAGATTTTTACTACCCTTTTTATTTTTAAAAAAGATCCAGCTGACAAAAAAAGTATTTTATGTTTGTTTGTTACTGGCACTTTTTGCAGCAATAACTTTTTATTTTACGATCCAAAATTTTTATTATTTTATTTTTCCGAATATCCTGCTTGGAATCTCCTTTGGTATAATCTTACCTTTTGTAGAGACATATGCACTAGGGTATCTTAAAAAAGAGAGATACGGGAAATCCAGACTTTATGGCTCACTAGGTTTTATGCTTTGCAGCTTGATCCTTGCTCGAGAACTCACCACTTATGATATAGGTCTTCATTATTTTTTAGTCTCAGCTTTTTTTGTTGCGTTGTTTGGTTTTCTTATAGCTTTACATGATGAAAATACAAGGGTTTCAAATGTACAGATTAGTGAGCCGTTTAGGTTTAAAAAAGTACTCTTTCTTTGGATTGGTTTATTTTTGATGCAAATGAGTATGGGATTTTTTTATAATTTTTTTACTATATATGAAACAGATCATGGGATCACCCTAAAAACTGTAAGTTATCTCTGGACATTTTCAATTATTTGGGAAATTATAATTTTCTATTTTCAGACACCTATATTTAAAAGATTTGATCTTCTTACTATTATTAAGATCACTGTTTTTATGACTGTAGTGAGATGGCTGCTTTTATATTTGTTTCCATACTCTATCACCGTTTCATATATTTCTCAAGCGCTTCATGCATTTAGCTTTGCTCTAAATCACACGGCTGCTATAAGCTATCTATATGCCAGCTATGAGAACAAAAAACTATCATCTCAATTTTATTATGGTATATCATTTGGACTAGGAGGATTTGCAGGAGCTCTTCTTGCAGGGTATCTATATGGAGATAATATATTTCTTTATGCTGCTCTCATAGCTATTTTATCGCTTATCTTCATATCTTTTCAAAAAGAAGAAACTATTGTGCTAAAACAAAATTTCTAAAATAAATATCTTCAACCTCATACCCAAAAGTTTTGTATATGATCTTCTTTAGATCACTTTTGTATTGCTCTCTTTGATTTGGATACATTAATCTTGTACTATCTAAGGTTGATGTGTATTGTAATACCAAATTTCTTACTGCTTGCATATTTTTTTCTATCTTTTTCTCATCGCTTTCATTTTTCATTTTAAAGGTTATATCTGCTTTCATGTACCCGAACTGTCCACCTCTTAAAGTCACAAGAACGCCATTGAGAGCTGCTTCGGTAGGATCTGTTCCAAGAGTAGGAATCTTAAGTTTTGCAGAAACCGCATTGGCAAAATTGGTATAGTTTTTATTTGGTGTCATTCCACCCTGTTGATATACAAAAATAGCAATATATGTAACAATTGCAAGGAATACAACAAGCAAAAATATCAACAAGATTTTCATTTTATTCATTTAATTTACTCCAAGCTTATGTATATCATTTTTTAAATCGTATTATAGCAGTTTTTATTTAGTGTACAAAACAACTATACATCCTAAAATCGGCTATATCTTTCAATTAGTTTAACCTTGTTCACATACTTTGGCTATAATATTTTATGCAAAAGAGGTTGAAGGTTTACTCTTGATTTTAATTAAGATAATTTTTATCCTATTTAGCTATAATTTTATAAAATTTTAAAAAAAGGTAAAAAATGTCAAAAACAAATTTAAAAGGCAATCCTGTTAGCCTAAGCGGAACAGAAGTAAACGTTGGAGACAAAGCTCCTGCAACTAAAGTAGTAGGACAAGACTTAAGTGAAATAACAGTAGGTGGTGCTACTGGAACAAAACAAGTAATTGTTGTAGTTCCATCATTGGACACAGCTGTTTGTGCTGCAGAAACTAGAAAATTCAATGTTGAAGCTGCTAAAATTGAAGGTGCTACTGTTACCGTTGTTTCTATGGATCTTCCATTTGCTATGGGTAGATTTTGTACAACTGAAGGAATAGAAAACCTAAGTGTTGGTAGCGATTTTAGAAATAAAGATTTTGCAAACGCTTATGGTGTTTTGATAGCTGATGGTCCACTAGCAGGTGTTACTTGTAGAGCTATATTTGTTGTAGATGAAAATGGAGTTGTGACTTATAAGGAAATCGTTCCTGAGATAACAGCTGAGCCTGATTACGACTCAGCACTAGCTGCAATAAAATAGTTTTATAAACTTAGGGAATCATCCCTAAGTTTAATTCAATTTTTCTTTAGCAGGGCTTGAATAAAATCCAAACCCTCTTTTATTATATCTTTTACTTTGCTGCTCTTTTTCTTTTTGTAGGATCCAATAATCTTTTTCTAATTCTAATGCTAACCGGGGTTACTTCAACCAGCTCATCATTTTCTATCCACTCTAAGGCTAACTCTAGATTCATTTTTCTAGGTGGCACAAGTTTGATGGCTTCATCTGCCCCACTACTTCTTACGTTACTTTGAGCCTTGCCCTTGATTGGGTTTACATCTAAGTCATTTGGACGAGAATGCTCACCAATGATCATACCGCCATATACTTTAGTCTGAGGGTCGATAAACAAACTTCCTCTATCTTGCAGATTAAAAAGTGAATATCCAAGAGCTACCCCGTTTTCCATAGAGATAAGTGCTCCGTTCTTACGATGTTCTACTTCTCCGCTAAGCGGTCTAAACTCCATGAAAGAGTGATTCATCACACCTTCCCCTTTAGTATCGGTTAAAAACTGACCACGAAAACCTATAAGTCCGCGAGCAGGTATTTCAAACTCTATTCTAGTTTGACCGTCACCTGTCGGGTTCATAGCTTTCATCTCTGCTTTTTTACGACCAAGTTTTTCTATGACAGTTCCTGTAAATTCATCAGGAACATCAACAACAAGATGTTCATATGGCTCTAGTTTCACTCCATCTTCAACCTTGGTAATAACTTCCGGTCTACCTAATGAAAACTCAAAACCTTCTCTTCTCATGTTTTCTGCTAAAATTGTAATCTGAAGCTCGCCTCTTCCTGAAACTTTAAATTTACCCTCTCCGACATTTTCATACTTCATGGCAATATTTGTTTTCATTTCAGCTTCAAGTCTCTCGTCTAGTTTATTTGAAGTAACATATTTCCCTTCCATTCCTGCAAACGGAGAATCATTTACGGCAAATACAACAGAAAGTGTCGGTTCTTCAATGTGAAGCACGTCAAGAGGCATCGGATTGTTTGGATCAACTACGCTGTCACCGACATCTAAAGCTTCAAATCCGGCAATAGCAACTATGTCTCCGCTTATAGCTTCATCTATATCAATTCGCTCTAGTCCTTTAAATCCAATCAGTTTAGAGACTCTACCTCTTAATTGTTCTCCATCAGCCTTTGCAAGCATAACGGTTTGATTTTTCTTTATAATCCCGTTAAAAATTCTGGCTATTCCTATTTTACCCACATAATTATCATAATCAAGAGTAAATACCTGTACCTGAAGAGGATTGTCTACTGAGCCTGTCGGCGTTGGAACTGATGTCATGATAGTTTCAAACAATGGTTCTAAGTTTATGCTTTCATCACTCATATTATATTTTGCAAAGCCTTCTTTTGCTGCAGCATACACTACAGGAAAGTCTAGCTGATCTTCATTTGCACCAAGAGCCACCAAAAGATCAAAAACTTCATCTACAACTCTCTCAGGATCTGCAGCCGGCTTATCAATCTTGTTAATTACAACGATTGGTTTAAGTCCTAAAGTAAGTGCCTTTTTCACAACAAACTTTGTTTGCGGCATAACGCCTTCTTGAGCATCAACCAAAAGCAATACACCATCTACCATCTTCAAAACCCTCTCAACTTCTCCGCCAAAATCAGCATGACCTGGAGTGTCTATGATATTGATCTTACAAGTTTTATACATAATGGCTGTATTTTTTGAAAGTATTGTAATTCCTCTCTCTTTTTCTAATGCATTACTATCCATAACTCTCTCATCAACTTTTTGATGATTTGTAAATGTTCCTGATTGTTTTAATAATTCATCGACTAGTGTAGTTTTACCATGATCAACGTGTGCAATTACGGCAATATTTCTAAATTCTTGCAAAAATTTCTCCTAAAATTAATAACTAACCTTATATGTTTATCAGATGAGAGTTAGCATAAGGATGATATTATATCCAATTTTCCTTATAATACAGTATTTATTATTTTTGCATAACAAAACTACTGATTTACCATTTAATTGGAATGAATTTTGCTTTATAACTATAAATATTAATTTCAGGGTATAACTATGCAAAGTTTTATAGCACAAGGCGGAGTGTTGGCAAATGTTTTAGCGCCTGCCAAAGATTCTTCAAAAGGTTCCTCTGCGACTACCGATAAATCTGCGAATAAAGACTCTTCAAAAGATTTTGTATCTATCCTGTTTGAACAAATTAAGAATTCTGCTAAAAAATCTATTTCGACAGAAATTAAAAATTCTTCAAACATAGAAAAATCTAAAATATCTACGACAATAGATGACAAATCGAAATCCGCAAGTGAACTTTTATTAAGTGAAATTCTTAACATAATAAGTCTGTTAAAAAGCGATAACAAACAAATGTCATTTCCAAAATTTACAGACAAACTACAAGCAGTACTACATAAAAATACAACTACAGATAGAAATACTCTACTAAACGATTTGAAAAATGTTAAAGATGTTAATGATCTTATAAAACTATCTAAGAAATATGATCTTGGATTAGAAAATATAAAATTGACAAAACAAAAAGTAATCGATATTCAAAAAGAATTTCCAAAATTGGATATAAAACAATTTTTTAAATTAACCGAATCAAATGACAATCAAAGAACAGATACAAAGACTGTGCCACAGATCGAACAAAATAATGTGAAAAGTTCTAAAACGACGTTAAATGAACATATTATAAAGAATTTAAACAACAAAGATACGCAAAATTTAGCAAAGGACACCTCAACAACTACATTGATTCAAAGCATACATAATCTAAAGAAAAATACAAAACTACCTGATACTACAGCAAAAATCAGTGATGTTCAAGACTCATCGAAAAATGTGTTGCAATCCTTGTTAAGCAACATAGACAAAAATACCAAAAAAGTTGTAGCCAACAATACGGAAGAAGATAAAAAAAATAAAATAGGAAAACAATCAACAAATGATATAAAAGGCAAAGATTTAAAAATTCAAGATATAGAGAGTCAGATTCAACAAAAAAATTCTATAGACAAAAAAACGGTTTTAAAAGATGAAAAAGCGAAAAAAGATATAAGTGCCATAAAGACAAACAAAGACAATGTTAAGATTGATAATTTACAAACAAAACAAGACCTAAGTACGCTTACAAAAAATCATATAAAAAAAGATGTACAACCTAAAATATCTACTATAAACGAAGCTAATATACAACAAAAATCCACTAAAACTTTACATGAAAACAGTGCCAAGAAAAATAGTGATCCTAACAATAATTTATCATCTGTACACCATAAATTAGATATGAAAAACCATGCGTTACAAGATACTGCAAAGGCGGACAAGAATATTCCTTTCAAAAATAGTTTAAATCAATTTGCAACAGATTTAAAAGAAAAAATCGACAATTACAAACCGCCTATTATGAAAGTACAGCTTTCATTAAATCCAAAAAATTTAGGTTCGGTTGATGTTGTTTTACTGCATAGAGGTAATAATCTTCACGTAAATATAACATCAAATACAAATACAATGTCGTTATTTACACAAAATCAGGCAGAGTTTAAAAACTCTCTCGTTAATATGGGTTTTACGAACTTAGAGATGAATTTTTCTGATCAAAATCAAGGTCAAAGTCAAAATAATCAACAACAAAATAGGCAAGACAGCGGGAATCAATTTGAAAATATTCAAAATCAAAACAGTTATGACAGCACTGTGGAGCTCATAGTTCCTCAATATGTATAAAGGATAAAAAATGGCAACAAGCGGAATAACAGCAAATACGACAGGAATTGCAGGAGTAAACAATACATTAAACGGCACAAGTGTTTCAAATACAACTAGCTCTTCTAGCACTACTGTGCAAAATCCAAATGCAGTTTTAGGAAAAGATTCTTTTATGAAATTGCTTTTGACTGAACTTCAATATCAAGACCCTACAAGTCCTATGGATTCAGGTAAGATCCTAACACAAACATCACAACTTGCGACACTAGAATCAGCTGACAATACAAATAAAGCCATGGCAAAATTAGTCAGTCAACTCAACAGTTCCCAAGATTATAATGCGATATCGGCAATCGGTAAAATGGCAAGTCTCGGAACTAATACTGTTTCTATACCTGATACGGGCGGTACAAAGTTTGATGTTTATTTCCCGTATAAAATAGCTTCTGGAACACTGAGTATAAAAGATACAAGCGGAAATGTTGTCAAAACTATTTCTTTGGATAATCAAGCCGGAAATACCGGAGTATTATCATTTAATTGGGACGGCAAAGACAACAGCGGTACCCCTCTGCCTAAAGGAAGTTATAGTGTAACAGCAGATTATACTGATTCAACGGGAGCAGCTATGAAAACTCAATATGGCATTTATCCTGTAGAATCTGTTAAGTATGACGCTGGAACTGTATCTATGAAACTAGGAAATTCATATGTTCCTATGAACAATATAAAAGAATTCTTTTAATAAAAATTATTTCTTTATAAATTAAAAGGAACCAATACATGACTACATCATTCTATAATGGAATTTCCGGTATTAAATCATCTCAATCAGGGATGAATGTCTTATCCGATAACATTTTAAATGTAGATACCATAGGCTATAAAGGAAGTAGTGTTGGGTTTTCAACAATATTTTCAAAAACATTATCCGGAGGAAGCCCGGGAGATGTCACAAGTGAGATTGGACTTGGTTCCCAAATGGATTCTACTTCTCTTGACACATCCCAAGGTACTCTGCAAAATACAGATAATGTGTTTGATCTAGCTCTTAATTCTCAAGGATGGTTTGGAGTTCAAGGGACAGATAATAAAACATACTACACAAGAGCAGGATTGTTCAATAAAGATGCAAATGGATATTTAACAAATGAAAGCGGAAATTATCTTTTAGGAACGCCCGGAGGAAATGTAACACCTACAACTCTGGATCAAACAACTCTTGATGCTTTTGGCAAATATTACGGTACATCTTCTACACATTTAGCAGATGCCTATGCTATTTCAAACATACAAGACGTACCTCTTGGGAGCGTAGCATCACAAACTAGGATAAAATTACCTGATCTGTTATATTTTCCTCCTATCCCTACAACAAATGTTTCATATAGTGCAAATTTAGATCCAACAGTAAATATCAGTTCTACGCAAGTTGATATAAATAGTGCAGATATATCAAGTAGTCTTGATACTGCAAATCAAACTATATCTATAAATGGAACAATATCAAATACTTCAGCTGCATTAAATCCACAGCCTGGAGACAAGGCCCTAGTAACAATTACGGATGCAACCGGAAATACACTCAGCACAAGTGCAACTTTAGATAGTAGCTTAAATTGGAATATCGCCGGATATGATGTCAGTAATCTTGACACAACAAATCCATTAAACGTTAGCGCTAAATTATTAACAAATCAAGAGATACCAAATGTAGAACACTTTTCATCGACTGTAATATCTCCGAGTGGAGAAAACCATACTTTAGATTTGACCTTTACAAAAAGGGTCCCTCAACAATCAACAGGCACAACTTGGGATGCTTTGGTTCAAATATTAGGACCTAGCCAAACTTATGATCCAAATGTTACTTATAACACAAATACATATAAAGTTGATACGACAGCAAAAAAGATTTACCCGATATTAGATTCACAGACTGGCGTTTTACAATTTACATCTGCTGGACAATTAACTAGCTCGACCGTACCCACACTATCAAATGGCGGGGTTCCTTTAACTCTGGATTTAGGTACACCAGGTACATATACTGGTCTCGTTTCAAGTGCAAATTTAAGTTCTACAAAAAACGAACAACATAATGGATATACTCAAGGTTTTTTAAAAGATTATGGGATGGACGGGAACGGAAATGTTGTGGCTGAATTCACAAACGGAAGAAGTGTCCCTATAGCCAAGGTTGCCGTATATCACTTTCGCAATGCTCAAGGTTTAGACAAGGTAGGAGGTAATTTATTTGCCGCCTCACAAAATAGTGGAAATCCTATATTTTATAAAGACAGCAATGGAAATTCAATCTTAGGCACTCAAATAAGTTCAAATAAATTGGAAGGAAGTAACGTAAATACAACAACTGCTTTAACCGAGCTTATAATAATGCAAAAAGCATTTGACGCAAGTGCAAAAAGTATAACAACTAGCGACCAATTGATTCAAAATGCAATAAACATGAAAAAATAGGAACAATTGTTGCTTAACACATATTACGATAAATAGAAATTAATCTATTAAAAGGATTTAAAAATGATGAGATCACTCTGGGCCGGCGTTTCCGGACTACAAGCACATCAAGTGGCTATGGATGTTGAAGGTAATAATATAGCCAATGTAAATACAGCGGGCTTTAAATATTCGAGAGCAAATTTTTCTGATCTACTAAGTCAAACATCAAAAATTGCTACTGCACCTCAAGGAGAACTTGGTGGTAAAAATCCAATGCAAGTCGGACTTGGTACACAAGTAAGCTCTATCACAAAAATCTTCAAACAAGGATCTGTAGAAACAACTGATAAAAATACAGATCTTGCAATACAAGGTGATGGTTTTTTCGTAGTAAGCCCTGATGGAGGTAAAACTTATAAATATACAAGAAACGGTGATTTTGTCTTTGATGCAAACGGAAATTTTACAGATAGTAACGGTTATATTGTACAAGGATGGATGAGAGATAGCACAACAGGTACTATAGATTCAACTGCTCCGATTCAAAATATCACAATTCCACCCGGTCTTACAACTCCGGCAAATAAAACAAGTTATATTACTTTAAAAGCAAATCTTAACTCCGGAAACAGTATCACAGAAAAATCTCCAATATATACCTTAGATAGTTTTGCAGGAGGAGTTGATTTAAATGGAGATGGAATAATTTCAGCTTCAGAAGTACATCAGGAAAATACCGGAAATCCTATTTTTAATGCAAATCAAAAAGTTTATGAAAAAGGTTTGGATTTTGGTGTACTTTTTAACTCTACAGGTGATTCCCTAAATATACAAAATGGTCAAGGAATGTGGGTTAGTTATACAAATTCTGTGAATACACAAACTATAACTGCCACAACTCCTGCAACAGTTGATATGACCATCAACGGAACAGCGATAACAGGATCAACTACCGGTACCACTGCTGCTGATAATGCACAACAATTAGCTTCACTCATTAATACGAAAACCTCAAGTACAGGAGTTATAGCAACTGTAAATGGAGCAAATATCACTTTTACAAATGATAACTCAATGGGGACAACAGATGTTACTAAAAACTTAAAGATTGCTGTTAATGGAACAGATACTACAGGTGTTACAGCAAAAAATGTTTATACTGCTTTTAAATACCAATATACAAATAGCGGTGCTTCACCTACTCCAGCCGGAGTAACTTCTTCTAGGACATTTACGACAACTGAAGATCTTAGAAATGCTATGGAAAATGATGCAAGAAATAATACTGACTATACTGGTAATGGAACTCCAGATTTGAATGATGGTGTTTTGGTTACAGTAAACAGTTCAGGACAATATCAAATAGAAAATCCTGCTAACGGAGTAAATGATCAAAATATGGCATTAAATATTACATCCTTTACAGATCCTGTAAGCAATATAACAGAAAGTGCAAATTTTACTACAGCCTTATCAGCATTGCAAGGGAATATCCCATCAGGAAGTTCTATTAGAATTTCACAAAACCTTTATGCAGCAACACATGCCTCAAGCATAGATGCCTACGATTCACTAGGTACTAAACATACTATTAGATTTGAATTTACAAAGACTGGACAAAATCAATGGAGCGTTCTTATAAGAGTACCGGAGCCTGGTGACATCAACGGAGGTCTTGCTCCAAAAAATATAGTAACCGGTCAGATAAGTTTCAATAGTGATGGTTCATTGTCATCTTTTACACCTTCAAATTTAACTTATACTCCAAATAACGGTTCATCTCCTGATCAAAATGTTAATTTACAATTTGGAACTGCCGGTGCATTTGATGGTATGACGAGTTTTGACTCAGCATCAAATACTTCTGGAATATCTCAAGACGGTTATCCTGGTGGTGATTTATCTGGTATCAGAGTAGACGAAACAGGTACATTAATAGGTACTTTTACAAATGGTAGAAGTTTTGGTCTTGCACAAGTCTCAATGGCCAGTTTTACAAATAACAATGCCCTAGAAAGTGATGGAGGAAATGCCTTTATACAAACATCTAACTCGGGTGATCCAATCATCGGACAAGCATCGACAGGAGGCAGAGGTTTTATACAAGCAAGTGCACTGGAGATGAGTAATGTTGACTTATCCAGATCGCTTACTGAACTCATTGTTATTCAAAGAGGTTTTCAAGCAAACTCTAAAACAATTACAACATCAGATCAGATGTTGCAAACATTACTTCAACTAAAACAATAATATAATAATATTTTGATATAATTAGCCCTAAAAATATATAGGGCTAATTATGAAAGTTACTCTTCAACAACATACATCACTAGAAGTCTGTGCAAGTGCTATAAGAACTTGTTGGCAAAGTTTTGATAAAAGCGATAACGGCGGCGAAAAAGACAGAGAACTTATAGACAGAGTCGGAAATAAATTTAAACACGCTTCTACACTAGAACATTTAGTATATACATTCTACATACAAGGAATCTCTCGAGCACTGTTACAAGAGCTTGCAAGGCATAGAATTGCATCACTCTCAGTAAAAAGTACCAGATATACACTAAAAGAATTAAAAAATGAAGAAAGCTTTCAAAACGATGATTTTAAAAGAGCAGAAAAATACTTAGTTTTTACAGGTGTCGAAATGGTAGACAAAATGAGTATAACTGCATTAGAAAATTTAAGACTTGTTCTCAAAGAAGGAATCAGTAACGATAAAGCAAAATATTGTTTGCCTGAAAGTTACAAAACAGAACTTACTTGGACGATCAATGCTAGAAGCTTACAAAATTTCATAAGCCTTAGAAGTAGTAAATCTGCCCTTTGGGAAATACAAAATTTAGCTCAGAAATTATATGATAATCTACCGGATGATCACAAATATCTTTTTACATGTGCTAAACTTTAATACTATTAGAATGTGTTAATGCTATAGCTATTGCATCCGTGATATCAAGTGGTTTAATTTCTTTTTTTATTCCTAAAATTCTCTTTACCATAAAAGCTACTTGTTCTTTTGTAGCTTTTCCGTTTCCTGTTACTGCCTTCTTAACTTGTAATGGCGTATATTCAAAAAAATTACCAAAAACTTGGAGTATCTTTAAACTTAGTGCACCCCTAAATTGCGCTAGTTTAAGCACTGTTTGCGGATTATATGCATAAAATATATCTTCTATGACTACTATGTCGATTTTATGATTTTTAAAAATTATATCCAATCCTTCAACTAGTTCAATTATCTGATGTTGAAGTACCTTTTCTTTTATTTTAATCAATCCAGCTTCTACTAAAAAAGTTCCTCTTTTTTCTTTATTAATGATTGCATATCCGCAATTTTTTGTTCCAGGATCTATACCCATTATAATCATTTAATACCCTCTTTTCACATATTTATTCACATAGTGAAAAACTTAATTCACATTTTAACATGTGTTGTTTAAAATAACTATTTTCAATTAACATATAACTAATATATTTTTAGATAAAATAATAAGTATTCAATTGTAATTATATATTTAAGGGGCCTTTTTGTTAGCAGATACTGTTATTAAACTTTTAAGAGACGAAATATCTGAACAAGAATATGAAAGATATATAAAACAGTTAAGCTTCAATGAAAAAGAATCTCATTCCGATCAAAAAGTATTTGAAGTACCAAATATTTTGATATTAAATTGGATAAAAACAAAATATTCTCAAAAAATTGCACATTTATTTGAAGTAAAAACAGGGAAAAAGCCTGAAATAAAGATTATCCTAAAAGACAAAATTGAAAAAATATCAAAAGCTATGTCAAAAGCAAAAAACAGCTTGATTGAATCAAATAAATTGACAACGAATACTATCTTAAATCCATCATATACATTTGAAAGTTTTATTGTAGGAAGTTCTAATCAATATGCTTATTCAATAGCCAAATCAGTTGCAAATAAACCTGGGATTATGTATAACCCCGTATTTATATACGGTCCGACAGGACTTGGAAAAACACATCTTATCCATGCAATAGGAAATTATTCACAAGCAAACGGTAAAAATGTTATCTATGCGACAATTGAACAGTTTATGAATGATTTTACCTATAATCTAAAAAATCAAACCATGGACAGATTTAGAGAAAAATATAGGAATTGTGATATACTGCTTATAGATGATACCCAGTTTTTATCAAATAAAATCCAAACACAAGAAGAGTTTTTTCACACATTTAACGAACTACATTCATCCGGGAAACAAATCGTATTAACTTCCGATAAACCTCCAAAGATGATAAATGGTTTAGAAGAACGATTAAAAAGTAGATTTGAATGGGGTTCAATCGCAGATATAGGAATTCCTGAACTTGAAACAAAAATCGCGATCATCAAGAAAAAATGTGAACTGGACGGAATTGATCTTAATAATGAAATAGCAAATTATATAGCTGTAAATATGGGTGATAATATAAGAGAAATCGAAGGGGCTATCATAAATCTAAATGCTTATGCAACATTAATGAGACAAGAAATAACACTAGAGTTTGCAAAAAATGTAATGAGAGCTCAAATAAAAGAAAAGAAAAATAATATAACCCTAGAAGATATAATAATAATAATATCAAAAGAATTAAATATAAAACCAAGTGATATAAAATCAAAGAAAAGAAACAAAAATATAGTAGAAGCAAGAAGGATAGGCATATATTTAGCTAGAAATTTAACACCAAATTCCATGCCTTCACTTGCATCATATTTTGGTATGAAAGATCATACAGCAGTATCGCACAATATGAAAAAAATAAACGAAATAATAGAAACAAATGAATCATTTAGGTTAAGAGTAGAAGAATTAAAAAATAAAATTTTAGTAAAAAATGTAGATTAAGATTTTTTATGTGAAAATATGTGAATAATAATTTTATTTTATTCACTTCATAACTACTGATATTTGGTAGTTTAGAGAGTATTTTCACATTTTCAACCTGTTCTACTATTACTTCTATATTTATTTAAAATAATAAAAGGAGATTGAATGAAAGTTTCAATAAATAAAGGTGTATTGGAAACGATACTTATAAATATTCAACCATATTTAGAGAAAAAAGATTTAAGTCAAATTACATCTCATCTTCTAATAACAAATATAGAAGACGAATTAATAATAAAATCTACAGATTTCGATATAGGACTTAGTTACAATACTAAAAATGCAAAAATTATTGATTATGGCAATGCAACCGCAAACGGTAAGAAACTACTTGACATAATAAAGATTTTAAAAGATGATGAAGTTGTTTTGGAAACTATAAATGACTATCTATACATCAAACAAAGAAATTCAAAATTTAAACTGCCTATGTTTAATCCAAATGAATTCCCATCATTTCCGGAAATAGACAATAAACCAAAATTTAATATAAATAGTTCTTTATTTACAAGAGGAATTAAAAAAATTGCACCTGCAATAGATAATAATAATCCAAAACTTGAATTAAACGGCGCTTTAATAAATATTAAAAACGGTTTTACAAATTTAGTTTCTACAGATACTAAAAGATTGGCTATTGTTAAATTGGAAAATGATACTGAAGATGAATTTTCATTGATCATTCCAAAAAAGGCTATAGTAGAAATGCAAAAGGTTTTTTCAGATGAAATAGAAATATTTTATGATGAAAATACTCTAATAGCAAAATCACAAAATTTTCAATTCTTTACGAAATTAATAAACGGTAAATTTCCTGATTATGAAAGAATAATACCTAAAGAGAAAAAATTTAGATTACTTTTAAGCAGATCAAAAATAATAGATTCTATCAAACAGGTATCTATCATATCAAATGAAGTAAAAATAACATTTAAAAATGACAAAATAGTATTTGAAAGTTTAAATGACGAAAACATAGAAGCAAAAACAGAAATTGAATATAATACTGGCTTAGACGAAGATATTTATTTGGCAATAAACAGCAGATATATATTGGATTTTTTATCAAATATAGAAAATAACGATTTTACACTTGGATTTAATGATAGTACTCTTCCATTTACATTGGAAGATGAAAACTTTGTAACAATCGTTATGCCAATTATTATTTGATAGGTATTATATGAAAATTAATAATAATTTTGATTGGTCATGTTTTAAGACAAAGGAGTTAATTGTATGAATAGTTATGGTGCGGACAATATAAAAGTTTTAAAAGGTCTTGAAGCTGTTAGAAAAAGACCTGGAATGTATATCGGTGATACAAATATAAATGGATTACACCACTTAATTTACGAAGTTGTGGATAACTCTATAGATGAATCAATGGCAGGTCATTGTGATACTATATCTGTAGAAATAACCGATTATGGTTCAGCTATAATTACTGATAACGGTAGAGGAATACCGGTTGATATGCATCCTACTGAAAAAGTTTCAGCTGCAACTGTTGTTTTGACGGTTCTTCATGCAGGTGGAAAATTTGACAAAGATACCTATAAAGTCAGTGGTGGTTTACATGGTGTTGGTGTTTCTGTCGTAAATGCTCTTTCTTCTAAATTGGTTGCCACTATATGCAGGGATGGAAAAGAATATAGACAAGAGTTTGCTTGTGGGATTCCTCAAAATGAATTAGAAGTTATAAAAAACACTAGAAAAAGAGGAACTACTATTGAATTTTGGCCGGATGCAGATATATTTGAAACAACTGAATTTGTTTATGAAACATTGGCTAAAAGATTTAAAGAAATAGCATATCTAAATCCAAAAATAAAAATAGAGTTTAAAGATAACAGAGACGGTAAAAATGAAGTTTTCCATTTTGAAGGCGGAATTAGACAATTTGTAGAAGATTTAAATAAAAAAGAACAAATTGCTATGCCTTTTTATTTTAACAGCACTATAGATGATGTTGAAGTTGATATTGCTCTTTTATATAATTCAACATACAATGAAAATGTACTCTCTTTTGTAAACAATATAAAAACTCCAGAAGGCGGAACTCATGAAAGTGGATTTCGTGCAGGGCTTACTAGAGCTATCGTAAATTACATAAATGCAAATGCAAATGTTAGAGAAAAAGATATAAAAATAACAGGTGATGATGTTAGAGAAGGTTTAATCGCAGTTGTAAGTGTAAAGGTTCCTGAACCACAATTTGAAGGACAAACAAAAGGAAAACTAGGAAACACTTATGTAAAACCTCTTGTACAAAAATTAGCTTTTGAAAATCTTGCAAAATTCTTTGAAGAAAATCCAATAGATGCAAAAGCTATCATGGATAAAGCACTCTCAGCTGCACGTGGTCGTGAAGCTGCAAAAAAAGCTAGAGATTTGACAAGAAGAAAAGATTCTATGAATATAGGAACTCTACCAGGAAAGCTGGCTGATTGTCAAAGTAAAGATGCCAGTATAAGCGAATTGTATCTGGTGGAAGGTGATAGTGCGGGCGGAAGTGCAAAACAAGGTCGAGATAGAGTTTTTCAAGCAATTTTGCCTCTTAAAGGTAAGATCTTAAATGTTGAAAAAAGCAGACTAGATAAAATATTGAAATCAGATGAAATAAAAAATATGATCACTGCTCTTGGATGTGGAATCGGTGAAGAATTTAATGAAGAAAAACTTAGATATCATAAGCTTATTATTATGACCGATGCCGATGTAGACGGTAGTCATATACAAACTCTTCTTTTGACATTTCTTTTTAGATTTTTAAAACCGGTTGTTGAAAAAGGTTATGTATATCTAGCCCAACCTCCTCTTTATAGATATAAAAAAGGTAAAAAAGAAATATATCTAAAAGATGACAGCGAATTGAATACACTCTTAATAACAAGCGGAATTGAAGGTGTAAACTTTGAAGGAATAGGTGTTAATGATTTGGTAGATTATTTTAAGATCATTGCAGCTTATAGAAATATATTAAAAGAGTTGGAAAAACGATATTCTATAATTGAAGTTATTAGATTCTTAATCGAAAATCCTGATATTATTTCTCTTAGTAATCAGGAAATATTCAATGAAATAGAAAAATTTGTAAATAATATCGGATATAACGTATTAAATAAAATTGTTGATGAGGAAAATATTCATCTTTATATTCAAACAAAAGACGGGTTGGAAGAACTTCTATTAAATGATGATTTTTTTACGAATCCATTATATGAAGAAGCTTTATATATTCGTAAAAAAATATTGGAAAAAGATCTTAATTTAGATGGAAGAGATCCTATAGATATTTTAGATGAAATAGAAAAACATGCTAAAAAAGGTGCTTATATCCAAAGATATAAAGGTCTTGGTGAAATGAATCCTGAACAACTTTGGGAAACTACAATGAACCCAGAAAATAGAAGATTGTTAAAAGTAAATATCGATGATATAGAAATTGCAAGTGATACATTTACTCTATTTATGGGTGATGAAGTAGAACCTAGAAGAAAATATATACAAGATCATGCAAAAGATGTAAAACACTTGGATGTTTGATGCTTTATTCTGAATCGAAAGAGAGAGGAAATAGATTTTTAATAGCTTTAAAAATTACATTTCCTTTCTTAATTTTGATTATTTATCTATTTGCAGCGCTAAAATCTGATAATAGTCTAACAACAATTTTTCTATTGACTTTTTTAGTCCCTATTTATACATATTATATTTTTTATCTTATATATAATGGTTTTCAAACTACGCTCATAGATAATATAACTAAAACTTTTAATAGAAAAGAAATTTTACATCTAATAGAAAAAGCGATATCAAAAAAGAAAAATTCTACTATTATTTTGATAAACCTAGAAAATATTTTTGATATAAATGAAAGATATGGTGCAAATAATACAGATATGCTGCTATTTGATTTTATAAATAAATTAAATAGCTTTTTAGAAAATTATAATTTTAAAAATACACCTATAGGAAGATATGGCGGAGGAAACTTTTTATTAATAATAAAGCACAAGAAAAAAGAGTTGAAACATCTTTTGACAATGTTTTCAAAAGAGTTGAAAAACCAAGGTATAAATGATATAGAAGTAAAAACAGAGTTTTCTTTAATAGAATCAAATTATGACACAAAGTTAGAAAATATAATTAAAAAGTTATTTTCTCTGCTTGATGAAGATAAAGAAGAAGATCTGAAAATCCCAAATATCAAGCCAAATGAATTTGAAAATATAATTTTTAATGCCATAAAAGATGAAAAGTTTATTTTGAAATATCAACCAAGTAAAAATATTCAAAGCGGAAATATTGAAATTTATGAGGTTTTAGTTAAAATATTTTCTAAAGACTATGGAATGTTATCTAAAAACCAAGCTAAAAAAGCTATAAATTTTGGTGGATTTGAAAAGATTTTTGATAAGAAAATAATACATTTTTTTCTAAATGAAATTGAAAAATATGAAAACAATAATCTTCTCTTTAGCATAGATGTATCTCCTGTATCACTAAGAGACAATGATTTTAGGATATATTTAAAAGATATATTTTATGAAAAAAATATTAAACCAAAAAATATTATTTTGGAAATAAATGAAAAAAATGCATATAAAGATTTAAAAAGATTCAGTGAAATACTCCTCCAATATAAAAAAGCAGGTTTTTTGATCGCTTTAAATAATTTTGGAGGGAATAACTGTTCGATAGAATATCTCAAAAATTTACCTATAGACATTGTAAAATTCGATATTGAATATACAAAATATATAAATAACGAAAAATACAAGATTGTTTTAGAAAATTTACTTGAATTATGTAATGATTTGAAAGTAATGAGCATGATAAAATTCATAGATAGAGAAGAATTATATAACAGTTTTTCTGCTATCAATCCGACATATATACAAGGTTTTTATATTTCAAAACCAAAGAGTATAAACCAAATTATAGAAAATAAAGGCGAAGAAAATGAAATATGGTGAAAAAGAAATAGTAGAATTTGATATCGAAAAAGATTTGGAAATATGGCCAAATAAACACAAAAAAAATTATGTGATAAAAATAACTCTACCTGAGTTTTTTTGTTTGTGTCCACGAAGTGGATATCCTGATTTTGCAACGATATATATAGATTATATTCCACAAGATTTTGTAGTTGAACTTAAAGCTATAAAATTATACATTAACAGTTTTATGACACGTCACATTTCTCATGAAGATAGTGCAAATGAGATTTATGATACTTTATATTCAAAATTAAAACCAAAGTGGCTCAAAGTATTTGCTGATTTTAACCCTAGAGGAAACGTACATACTACTATAGAAATAGACTCCGAGAAGATAAATAAAGGATAGATTTATGTTAAGTCCGGAACTAATAGAACATTTTTTCGCAGCAGCTTCAATTCAGCGATGGAATGATTATCCACGTATGGTAAACTTAGTAGAACTGGACAAACAAGCACACAAGTTTGTCATAGCATATTTTATGGCAAATATAGAAGAAGATATCAATAAAGTACATCTTATAGAAGCAGGAATCTTTGAATTTTTAAGACGTGTGGTAGTTACGGACATCAGACCTGATGTTTTTAGAAAAGCACTTCAATTAAAAGAAAAAGAGATAAATGCCTGGGTTTTATCAAAACTTATAAGTTCTATTCAGGATATAGAAAATGGAGAGTTTCTAAAAAGATTCGAGCGTTATCTGAATGATCCTAGTATGTATAAGAAAGAAAGATTTATACTAAAAGCAGCATCATATCTATCCACAAAATGGGAATTTTCTATAGTATATCAGACAAGTCAATTTTTAAGCGGAATTGAGAAGGTTAAAGAAGCAGTTGATGAGGAGATAGAAGATTATTATGAATTGGTCAGTGTTAGAAAGATCTCTTTAAATAAAAAAATATCAAAGATTATTGACTTAAGCGGAAGGCTTAGATTTCAAAAAAGATGGGCACAAACACCAAGAGTTCCTGAAACCTCTGTTCTAGGACATATGCTTATCGTCGCAATTTTAAGTTATTTTTACTCTTTACAACTCAAAGCTTGTGATCAAAGAGTTGAAAATAATTTTTATTGTGCACTTTTCCATGATCTCCCGGAAGCTCTAACCAGAGACATAATCTCACCTGTGAAATATTCCGTAAGTGGTTTAGACGATATCATAAGTGAATATGAAATGAAAGTCATGGATGATGAAATATTTCCATATGTACCTTCAAAATTTTTAAAAGATTTTCAGTATATCCTGGGATTATATGATGGTAAGAAAAATGAATTTTTGGATAAAATAATTGACAACGATGAAGTAAAAATAGTAGATAATATAAATGAATATAATCTTGATATTTACCAACCTATAGATGGTAGAGCTTTGAAAAATTGTGACAGATTATCCGCTTTTATAGAAGCGACTTTGTCTATATCTCATGGTGTGAAATCAAAAGAATTGATACAGGGCAAAGAATATATACTTAAAAGTTTAAAAGAAAATTATAGAGACGGCGATGTGGATTTTTATGAACTTGCAAAAGAAATTGAAAATTTTTTAGAGAGCTAATTAAAAAACCCTCTCCCAGATTACTGCGGCACACACCTAAAAAAAGTGCTCTGCTGCGTTCCCGCCCTGAAGCATTACTCTTAGTAAATATTGCACAGGTCTAGAAGAGAGCGAATGACATTATATCTAAACATGCTTAAAATAATTTTTAAAGGTTTTTGGAGTATAATTCGCAAAAAAAGGCTTTATATAAATGATCAGTAGTGAAATTTTTTATCTTTTTTCTATTATTTCCATTGGATATATATTGGGAAATATTAAGATCAGAGGATTTTCACTAGATATTACGGCTATGTTGCTAGTAGCTTTGATAGCAGGCCACTTTGGTATGGTTATTTCTGACAATTTTAAACTGTTTGGGCTTGCTATATTTATATATGCCGTTGGACTTCAATCAGGACCCGGTTTTTTTGAAACAATAAAAAATGACGGCCTTAAATTAAATATTATAGCTTTTCTTCTACTTTTGTGTATCTTTTTGACAATTTTTGCTCTTGGCAGCTTTTTCCATCTAGATAGAGAAGTAATAGACGGTATTTTTACAGGTTCTCTAACAAGTGTTCCATCTTTGGCAGCTGCTATCGAAGTAAAAAATGATCCGGTCATATCTGTTATATTTGGATTGGTTTACCCGTTTGGAATCTTTGCAACAATATTGTTTATAAGATTGTTGCCTGTCATATTTAGAGTTGATCTACAAAAAGAGTTAGAAAATTATGAATCGGAACAAAAGCAAAAATATCCTCAAATCTTGACAAAAAACTTTAAAATAAACAATGAAAATTTTAAAGAGAACCCTGTTAAAAAATCACAAATTGAAAATTTAACATCAACTCTGATAGAGAGAGTTGAAGCTGTGGACAAATGTGATTTAGATGAAAAAGACGGGCAAAACTTGCATTACAATGATATTATCAGAGTCTCAGGAACTAAAGAACAATTAGATACATTAAGTGTAATGTTAGGCATAGAGATGGGAGAGGCATATAAATTTCATGATGACATGAAAGTTTACAGACTGCTTGTATCTTCAAAAGAAATAGTAGGTAAAAAGATTGCCAGTATTAAGGAGTTAAAATCTTTGAGAGCGATTGTTACAAAGGTGAGAAGAGCCGGTATAGATATAGCTCCACATCCTACACTGTCTTTGATGTTAGGAGATAAGTTATACGTGGTGGCTCCTGAAAAATATGGTGAAAGAGTTACAAAGATCGTAGGAAATGATCTTTTAAAATATCCTGCAGCTGATTTTTTACCGATTTCTTTAGGTATAGTCTTTGGTATTATTCTAGGAAATATTCCGTTTTATTTACCGTTTGTAGGTAGTATAAAGCTAAGTTTTGTAGGCGGTATTTTGATAACGGCTTTGATTTTAGGAAGATTTGGAAGAGTAGGTTCAATAGTTTGGCAACTCTCTCCTCATTCAAATACTTTAATGAAAACATTAGGACAACTCATCTTCATGGCCTCGATAGGAACGAATGCAGGAAAATATTTGGTCGAATCATTGTCAAAAAATGGACTTTTACCTATTTATATAGCTATATTTGCACTTATATTTTCACTGTTTGTAGTGGCTTTTGTGTGTAAAATATTTCTTAAAATGAATTTTTTAAATATTATGGGTTTACTATCAGGTAGCATGACATCTACACCAACTCTTACGATGGCCAATAATATCACAAAGTCTGATTATCCTTCTATATCGTATGCAGCAGTTTATCCTATGTCCTTGGTATTGGCGATAGTTTTGGCACAACTTCTTTTAAAATTTGTATAGATTATTTGTTTAGATCCAACCATTTTTTGATCTTTAGATCATTTTCCAATATATGATCTGAAAGCCACTTTTGAGAAGCTTCTTTCATTTTGGTTTTTATCATATCTAGTGTATGATTATCTTTGATCAATTTTGTAAATTCCTCTACGATATCTGTATGAAGTTTACGATGTTGCTTAAGCAAAGGATAGTCTATATTTTTCATATATTTTTCTTCTTCTTTAAAATGCTCTTTCATATATGCAAAAAAACTATTTAATAAATTTTTTATGTCAGTTTTTGTTGCCTTTTTATCTAAAACTTCTACTAATGATACTAATCTAAATAACTCTTTGTGTTGATTATCGATCTTTTCATTATTTAATTTATATTTTTCATCCCATTGTGTTATCATTATAAATTCCATCTGAATTTCATTTTTTCTATTATATAATATTTTATTTTAAAATCACTAGGCAGGATTTATCATGAAAATGAGAAAAATTTCATATAAAACGACACTTGAAAATTATATATTGGGTCAAGAACTATCCAAATTGGCAAGCATATCTTCAAATGCATATAGATTCTGGAAAGATGTAAGAGTCGTTAAATATGATGAATGCAAAGTCGTATTCTTAGATAAAAATACACTTCCCGAAAAGTACAAACAGTATATAAACTTATGTACCAATCTTAGCGGATATGTACAATCACAAGCTTTTTGCAAATATACAGGATTGGCCCCATCTCATCTTATACAAAGCAACAATTCAAAATTATATGATAAATTAGACATAATGCAGATTGGAGCAGTAAAATTCGTAAATCTAAAAAAATTTTATGATGACCTGGGATTGGATTATGATTATCATATATATATAGAAAAATGCAAGTATTTTGGACCTTCTCCACTGGAGAAGAAAATTAAACTAAGCGATGAAATATGTTTGGGATATTATTGATAAAACCAAATGTAATCTTAAGTATTTGCAAAAAATTATCAATTGTGATATAGTTCTTTAAATATACCAGAAAGGTTCTATTATGTCACATATTGAATTATTAAAAACACATGAGTTAAAAGCGACTCCCCAAAGATTGTGTATTTTGAGTACTTTAGAAGAGTCTGGACATGCAACTCTCGAAGAAATACAAAAGATAATCAGTACAAAATTCCCTACACTATCCTTGTCTACGATCTATAGAAATCTTAATGACATGATGCAAAAAGATATAGTAAGTGAAGTAAAAATCGCAAATAAAAAAGATTATTTTGAAATTACAAAAGAAAAACATGTTCATTTGGTTTGTGAAAAATGCGGTAGTATAGAAGATTTTAAGATAGATACAGATGATTTGGTACATAAAGTAGAAAAATTTTCAGGCAATGAAGTTTTGGGAGAGATGCTTACATTTAGTATTATATGTAAACAGTGTAAATAATACTATAATCTAAGAATAAGTGCAAACAAGGTACAATTTTATCTCAAAATTTGTAGAGAGGTGTCCGAGCGGTTTAAGGAGCACGCCTGGAACGCGTGTGTAGGGCAACTTACCGAGGGTTCGAATCCCTTCCTCTCTGCCAGTTTATAGATAATTTATCTTATACCCCATGCCTCCTTGTGAGAGTATTGAATTTTTTGGCATTTTTTTCCTCAATCTTTTTATTAAAGCTCTTATATTTTCACTAGTTGTTAAATCCCCTTCCCATACATGTAGCTCGATCTCTTCATGAGTTGTGATTTTGTCTTTATTTTTTGCAAATAAATTAAGTAGCAAAATTTCTTTCTTTGAGAGTTTTATCTCTTCGGATTTTTCATTAAATAGTTTTTCATTCTCAACATTGTAGAAATACTGATTTGAAAATTTTATACATTTGTCTTTTACATGACATAATTTTTCCAATTTGGTTTCTAGTTCATACATATAAAAAGGTTTTTTTAGGTAATCATCACAACCTTTTTCGTATGCTTCTTGAATCGTTTCGAGATCATCATTGGCGCTTATGATGATGGCAGGAGTAATCTTATCCATAAGTCTTAAATCTTTTAAAAAGCTCAATCCGTTGATTCCAGGGACATTTATATCTAGTATAAAACAATCATATCCATTGTCTATCTTTTGGAGAGCGGTTTTACCGTTTTCAAAGAGATCTATATGGTAATTTTTTTGTTCACAAGCTTCTCTTATGAGGTTTGATAATCTTTGATTGTCTTCTAGTAGTAAAATTTTCATTTTTATCTCCCAATATTAACAGAGTCCAGAATTATCTGTATATGTGCCCCATCATCGTATTTTAAAGCTTGGATGCTACCTCCCATCTTCTCTTCTATAATTAGCTTAGTCATATACAGTCCAAATCCATCACCATTTTTTTTACTTGTAAAAAATTGTTCAAAAATAAGTGTTAAATTTTTGTCTTCTATCCCTGTTCCATTGTCTTTGATATTTATATAGACTTTGTCTTTTTTGTATATTTCTATTGTTATTTTGGCCGAAAAGTCATGGTCCTCTCTTTTTTTCAAGATACTGTCTTTTGCATTGTTGATTATATTTAATATACACTGTTTAAATTCATTTGGATAGCCAAATACGACAAAATTTCCATTTGAGACGATCTCTACATCAATGTAATTATATTTAAGATTGTGTTTTATGACTTTTATGATCTCTTCCATTGCTTTAGTTATCTCGAATTTTTTTTGAGAAGACGAAGGTTTGATAAAGTCTCTAAAATCATCAATAGTGCTTGACATATATTTGACTTGTAGCATTATATCATCTACAAATTGTGTTGTATCTAACTCTGATATTTCTCTTTTCTTTCTTAAGTATAGTAATTCTTGTGCTATCGTAGATATCTCCACAAGAGGAGCCTTCCACTGATGAGCTATGGAGATCATCATCTCTCCTATCTCTGATAGCTTTGATCTTTGTATCAAAAACTGTTCTTCTCGTTTTCTTTGTAAAGCCATCTTTTTTATATCTGTTATATCTCCTATCAAGGTCACGACGCCTGCTTCTTGGTTGTTTTTGTCAAAATATGCTTTGCGTCTAATCAATGCATCTATCGGTCCGTCTTTTACGCTATATAGTTTCATCTCCAATTCTTGTATGAAATCATTTTTTTCTTTTATCGCCTGACAAAGTTCAGGCAGGATGTCTTTCATATAACTGCCGATTATCTTCTCTCTACTTAAGCCTAAAATATTACAAAACGAGTCATTACATCCAAGTATAGTATCATCTTTACTTTTCCAAAATACGGCACTTTTTATATTATTTAGCAATACATTGTCTAGTTTGTTCTTCTCCGTCAACTTTATCTCTAGTCTGATCCTTTTCATGATATTGATGATAAGACCTATGATCAAGAAGACGAGTAGAGGCATTAAAGTAAATACACTGTTTATCAAGCTTCTATGGGTATCAAAAAAGTTTTTTGGTTTGTTGATGATGTTGGACAATAGTGGGACTTTGGAATCATTTATATTATATTTTTTGAGCATATCATAATCAAAATAGTATTTTGCAGTGGGTATACTGATCTCGATATTAGAAGGTTTTTTGCCATTGATAATCTCAAATGCCTTTTGAGCGGCCAACTTCCCTTGCTCAAAGGGATTTATCATAACACCCCCGACTATGCCCTCCCCTAGATGTATTTTGTTTATCGCAAACACTGGATATATTGATGCGTGAAATAGTTTTCTTATATCATTGTAAGGTATATATCTTCCAAATTTGTCTTTGTATAAACTCGTAAACAATATAGCACTGTGTTTTGGAAGTTTATTTATTTTTTTTTCTAATTTATCCAAAATTATATCGTTGTCATATATTATATTAAAATCTTTTTCAAATGGTTTAATGCTGTTTAGGATCTGTCCTTTTATAGCTAACGACGAAAAAGAATTGTCGCTGATTATGTAAAGTGTGTTAATGTCTGGGATAAGTGTTTTGATAAGTTTTATATTTTTCACTATATCTTTATATTCGACCACTCCGGTTATCTTTTGTTTTTCTGCTGCAGATATACTGTTTTGATTAAAGTCTTCGAGTCCGCAAAATACGATAGGTACATTGTGAAATAATTTTTTGTGGTTTTTTAACACAAATTCAAATGCATAATTATCGCTAGTGATAATCACGGAGTATTTTCTTGTTGAAAATTTCATCTTATATAATTTTACCAAAGAATCAAAATACTCTTTCGAGTCGATTTTTTTGCTATCCATGTATTCTGTGCTGAGTTCAAATCCAGGATGTTTTTTCATAACACTTTCTACACCCGAAGAGATACCGTCAGTCCACTTTAATCCCTTATTATAGGAGTGAAGTAAAAGTATCTGTCCACTGTTCTCACCAAAGAGCTGAAATGTAAAAATCATAATAAATAATAAAATTTTCATAGTATATTTTATCAAAAAAGTCCCATTTTTATCCCTTTGCTCATTATATAATTTCATAAAATTGTGACAAAAGGAGACAAAATGTCTAAAGATACAATGAAAATGCTCGCTCCTGTGGTTGTCCTGCTTGTATTTTGGTTTATACCAGCTCCGGTAGGATTGAGCCTAAATGCGTGGCATTTCTTGGCAGTATTTTTTGCTGTCGTAGTCGGTTTGATCGTAGAACCTGTGCCTGCTGCATTAGTAGGTTTTGCAGGTATTTCACTCGTAGCAGTGTTAGGACTCGTGGATAAATCATCCTCAGGCAATATTAAATGGGCACTTTCAGGATTTTCAAATACTGTAATCTGGCTTATATTTGCAGCATTTATGTTTGCACTTGGGTATAAGAAAACAGGACTGGGTAAAAGGATATCTCTTATCATGATCAAATATATGGGCAAAAGTTCACTTGGTCTTGGATATGCGGTTGCACTCTCTGACTTGGTTCTCTCTCCGTTCATGCCTTCAAATACTGCAAGAAGCGCGGGAACGATTTATCCTGTCGCCAGTAATATTCCATTGATCTTTGAATCAACGCCGGATAATAATCCTAGAAAATTGGGTGCTTATATATCTTGGGTGGCTATTGCTACAACTTGTGTTACAAGTTCGATGTTCTTAACTGCACTTGCTCCAAATTTACTGGCTGTGGATTTGATAAATCAAGGCACCGGTCATGTGATAACTTGGTCAGCGTGGGGGAGTATAATGATCCCTCTTATGATCCCTTTGTTTTTATTGACTCCTCTTTTGACGTATATTATATATCCGCCAACCCAAAAAACTTCTCCTGAAGCTCCTGCGTGGGCAGCAAATGAATTACAACAATTGGGCTCTATTACAAAAAAAGAGATTTTGATGGGTGTTCTTGCCCTTGTTGCATTGACACTTTGGATATTTGGTAAAAAATTTGGAGTTCATTCGACTACAGTTGCGATTTCAGTTGTTTCCATAATGGTTTTGACTAAGATCATATCTTGGGATGATGTAATATCAAACAAAGCAGCCATCAATGTTCTAATTTGGTTTGCTTCACTTGTTGCTATGGCATCAGGTTTGAAAAAAGTGGGTATTTTGACTTGGGTCGGCAAAAGTGCAGAAATCCACTTGGCGACAATGACTCCGACCATGTTGATCATATCTATGTTAATATTGTTTTTTATCTTGCACTACTTTTTTGCAAGTACGACAGCCCATACTACTGCATTAATGCCGATCTTTTTAGCTATTGCCGTAAAATTGATAGCTCCTGAACAATTGGTACCGTTTAGTATCTTATTGGCAGGAAGTTTAGGTTTGATGGGGATTATAACTCCATATGCAACCGGTCCATCACCTATGTGGTATGGAGCCGGCTATATTCCTCAAGGGCGATGGTGGGCTCTTGGAGCAGTATTTGGAGCACTTTATCTAGCTACTATCATTATAGGCTCTTTAATCTTTATATAACAACAATACTGCGGTGGGGTTTTCCCTCATCGCAGTATTTATTAACTATCTACATACCGGTTAACCAATCTTCGCTATAATACAAGCATTGGTATTTCATTAAAAACGTGTTTGAAGGAGGGATTTATGATAGTTGCTTCGATAAAACGCAGTTTTATATTTTTATTTGTTTGTATAGCGTTGTTTGGGGCAGATACCAACGATACGTTAATCAATGCAAATAAACAAATATATAATAACTTGCTCAAAACACTCTCTTTGGAAAAATCTGCGAGCGATGAAATCGCTTTGCAAAAAGCACTGATATATAAGCTTATAAGTATTGACATCAATACAACAGAAAAAACTACAAAAATATCTATACCTGAAAATGCAAATGCCTATGGGCTTTTATTTAACAAATATATGAATGATGCCGTGCAAAAAAATACTTTTGTAAAGAGGATAGTTCAGATAAAAGAAAAACTTAAAATTTTAAAAAATGATATAAGTAAAGCAAAGAATACTGATCCGACTCTTCTTACTTTACAACTTCAAGATGCTTTTTATAACAAGAGTATATTGAAATATCAAATGCAGATCAGATCTATTGCTTCCGAGATGAAATCTATCGAAAACAGTTTGGATTCATCTGTAAAAAATCTTGATTTTGAGATACAGGGCTTATTGAAACGGATAGAAATTGCCGAGAGAAATGCAGGAAAATTGAAAAATGAGATAGATAGATTTGAGATAGAAAAAGAGAGACTAGAGCTCATAAATAAGACCAGCAATAGAATCAAAATAATCAATGATAAAATTGATAAAGAGAAAAAAGCATACAATGAAGCAGTAGTAAAAACAGTCGTATATTTATTTTTGCAATTTTCCGATGAGCTTAAAAATAAAGATAAAAAGGTTTTTGCAACAGCCGATAAGATCATCGCTCAAATATCAAAACTTGAATTTTCAGAATCATTAAAATCAGACGTTATTCCCTTGATCAGTTCTATGGAAAAACATTATTTAGGTGCTATCAAAGTAATAACAGGCTCAACAATGCAAGAGTTCAAAAACTTGATGTCTTCTATTTGGTCTATCATAGTAGAGCCGATTTTTAAGATCAACGGTACTCCTGTGAGTATTTTTAAGATGGTTATTGCAGTTTTGATATTCGTTTTCGGTTTTATGATCGGAGGGTTTTATAAAGCAAATATCAAAAGGATTGCACCAAACAGTATATCCATAAACGAGTCTACTAGGATGATCTTCTCCAACATAGGTTATTATATTATTCTTATCATCGCTTTTTTTGTGGCTCTTAACGTGCTGGGAATCAACCTTTCGTCTATAGCGCTTGTTGCAGGAGCACTTTCAGTAGGTATAGGTTTTGGTTTGCAAAATATCGTCTCAAATTTTATTTCCGGCATTATCATCATGTTTGAGCGAAGCATAAAAGTCGGTGATTATATAGAACTCTCAGATTCTCTTAAAGGTCATGTCAGCGGGATCCATATGCGTGCGACCACAATAAATACAAATTCTAATATCGACGTCATCGTGCCCAATCAAAATTTTGTACAAAACAATGTGATAAATTGGACTATGAATGACAAGATCAGGTGCTTTCAGGTTCCTTTTGGAGTGGCTTACGGAACGAAACCAGAAAAAGTCATCAAAGTTGTGGAAGAAGCGGTAGAAAAATGTAAATTCAAAGATGTCATGAACACGAAGAATAGGCATACGAATATCGTCATGACGAGCATGAACAACAGTAGCGTGGATTATGAACTTTTTGTCTGGATACAAGGTCCTGAGATTTTAAATCCGAAGAGCACTATCTCTAGATTTTTGATCGTTATATACAATGCGCTTTATGAAAACGGTATAGAAATCCCATTTCCTCAACGGGACCTTCATCTCAGAAGTATAGATAAAGATATTAAATTTCCATTTGTTTTGGAAAAATAACTGCTTAGAACCATTTTCTAAGTTTAAAATATCCCAAAAGAGCAAGAGGTATTGCGATCATCGACAAATTTGTCCAATGGTATGCACTGGCTGACTCTAAGATGGTTTGAGCTTTAAAATTCATACCAAAATAGCCTGTTAAAAAGGAAAGAGGTATGAATATCGTAGCTATTATAGATAGTGTTTTCATGATCTCATTCATACGGTTGCTCAGAGTCGATAGATATATGTCTAAGAAACCGGATACGCTATCTCTGTATCCTTCTATAATATCTATGATATCTATGATATGATCATATAGATCTTTGTAAAACATACGGTACTGATCTTCTATGCTATCTGATCTCATCAGAGTATTGATGACTTCTCTCATAGGCCAGATTGATTTTTTTAGATTTGTCAGATTTCTTTTTAGCAAATGTACATGCTCTATACTGCGTTTAGTAGGAGAGTAAATGATCTCATCTTCCAAATCCTCTATCTCTTCACTTATCTCTTCTAAAACCAAGAAATAGTCATCTACTATCAAATCTATCAAAGCGAACAGAAGATATTGAGATCCGCTTTTTCTGCCTCTTGATTCGAGTTTCTCCAATCGTTTTTGAATAATACTAAATCTATCCGGAGATTTATCGGCAAAGCATATAACTTGATTTCCTTTCAATACGAAAGATATCTGGTAAAAGTTCAATACATGGTTTTCAAAAACCGCATATTTTACGACAACAAAAATATAATCATCGTACTCATCAACTTTCGGTCTATGATTCACGGAGAGTATATCTTCTGCGACCAAAGAGTGAAGATTAAACAAGCTACAAAGTTTTGCTATCTTCTCTTCATCGCTTATAGGTTCTATATGTATCCAGGCTTTTGTATCTTTTGAGATATTTGAGTAAGCACGCAGAGTCTCTTCGATAGATTCGTAGTTTTTTGAGTCTACGTTTTGCAGATCAAATGTAGTGATAGAGATGAGTGGATTCTCTTTTTCTATATCTCCCGTATAAATCGTACTCCCAGGGGAGAGTCCTATTTTTTCTAACATAAGTACCTCGATTTGTGAGATGTAAGTATTATATCAAATATTTTATATTTATATCTCGAAAAAAGTATTTTTTTTGCTAAAAAAGATGTACAATTCCAAATATATTTTTAAAGGATTTACATTGGTAAATTTATTGGTAAGGGATTTTAATTTAAAGCCTTTTGCACTTGACGCAAAACCTTTGATGGATGAGTATATTTCGTTGATGGAAACACAGTTGAGTGATTATTCCTTTGCATCAAATTTCATATGGCTCTCTCATGCCAGTGGATTTTATGGAATCATCAACGATACTTTTTGTCTGTTCGTCATGAGCGGAGGAGATCTAAGTATGCTACTTCCCCCTCTTGGAAAAAAAGAGAAAGTAGCAGATGCCATGGTCAGTTGTTTTGAGATCATGAACGCCGTAAATACTCAACGAAGTTCTTCTAGGATCGATTATGTTTGTGAGTCGTTTCTCTCAGCTTTTGTAGATCAGCTCGAAGAAGGAACGGATATGTTTGAGATCTTGCAAGATTATTTGGTTGAAAAAAATCTTGTTGATTATGTTTATGATGCAAACGATATGATAGAACTAAAAGGCAACTCTTATCATTCAAAAAGAAATGAAATAAACAAGTTCATAAAAGCATATAATGATGTAGAGATAGAATTATATGATCCTATTTTACACAAAGATGCAGTAAGTGCACTGTTCCAAAAATGGGTTAGCGATAGGATGCGGTATATGCCAAATGAGAGCTTTGAAGTTTTTTTTGACGGGATAGCGCTGGAGCGATTCGCACTTAAAAGACTGCTGGATAACTATGATAAACTTGGAATCTTGAGTATCGTCCTTAAGATAGATGGAAAAATCTGCGGTTTTACGGCAGGAGAGAAGTTAAATGAACAAACTGCCAGTATCATATTTGAAAAGACGGATTTTGAAAAACTAGGAGCTGCTCAATTTATTTTTCGAGAGTTTTGTAAAAAACTGAAAATTATATTTGGGATAGAATTCATAAATGTCGGAGATGATATGGGATTTGAAAATCTTAAAAAAGTAAAATTATCATACAGACCAAAAAAATTCGTTCCAAAATACTCGATTTATCAAAAATGATAACTATCTCAAGGGCTTTAGCCCAAGATGTACCACGCTTGTGTGAGCTGGAAAATCAAGTTTTCATATCCTCTGATGGGATTATCACAAAACGAGCTTTTTTATATCATGTGAAAAAAGACAATTTGTTACTTGTTTGTAAAAAAAACAAAAAAATCATAGGATATATTTTGTTTTTTTGCCCAGCGAATAAAGCCTATTCCAGACTTTATTCGCTGGCGGTACTGCCTCAGTTTCAAGGGAAAGGTTATGCAAGCACACTTATAAAAAAAGCACTTGCAAAAATCGATGAAAGATATAAGCGTATATTTTTGGAAGTTAGAATAAGTAATAAGGGAGCTATAAAGTTGTATGAAAGTTTTGGGTTTGTAAAAACAAAAGTCTTGCCAAAATATTACAGTGATGGAGAAGATGCGCTAAAAATGTGTAGAGATATATAATCTACGTGCGCATTATTCTTTTACATTAGAATAATGCGCCTTAAAACAGCTTATTTAGCTCTTTTTAAAACATCTCTAGAGATGAACTCTTTTTTACCTTTTAGCTTACACCAACTGTATTTATCGCATGATTGAATAGAAAGTTTTTTACCTTTCTTTAGATGAGCGACAATTTTGCCTTTTCTTGATGGAGCATTTCGAATCAAGGCAGCTTTCTTAGTGATAAATTCACCTTTTACTACCATGTGTTTGTGTGCAACTGTTTTATGGGCAGGTGCTTTTACAGATGCCTTAGCCTCAGTTGCTTGTGCCGTAGAAATCAATAATCCAGCTGCTATGATAGAGCTGATTACAATCTTCTTCATTTGGTTCTCCTGAAAAAATTTTAGAGAGAATTATACATCTTATTTTGAAAATAATCGCTAAAAATTTTCTGAAAAATTAAATATCTTAAACTTGTTGATATATTAAGATTTTTTTTAGCTTTTTTTAGCTCAAAGTAGATTATAATAATAATTCATATTATTATTTGAGGTATATAATGACATTTAAAGATGTGGTTAACGAGATGCGAGCAAATGGTGTTGCGGAGGAAGATATCAAGACTATATTGGAGCAATCTAAAAAAAGCAGATATAATCCAAAGTTGATTGACGAAGAACTTGAAAAGATGGGTTACGAGAAAATATTTACAATAGACTACGATGACAATTATGATGATGACGACGACATAGATGACTTCCCAAGTTCTCAAAAAATCTTTCGTAAGCACAACAAAGAATTTTAATATTACAAAACCATAGAGTTACACATGCTTTGTCTTTTGACAAAGCATGTACTATCACTTATAAATCATAAAAAGGCATAATTTCTATGTTAGATAGAAATATAATTTTAACTATTATTTTGATCCTAGGTACATTTTTGGCACTTAGTCTGTCAAGATTTTTTCTTCATAAGACCGGAAATATGAAAAAAATATCTAAAAATCGCATTTACTATGTTGTTAAAACATTCAATATACTCATCATCTCCTTTGCTTTATTTTTAGGTTTGTTGATTTGGAGCGTGAGCCTAAACGGATTGTTGGTATTTGCTTCATCTATTTTTGCAGTAGTAGGTATAGCTTTATTTGCTCAGTGGTCAATTCTAAGCAATATTACATCAAGTATATTGATATTCTTTACTTTTCCTACAAGAATCGGAGATTTTATCAAGATTATAGACGGTGATAATTCAGTAGAGGGAGAGATCGTAGAGATATCTCTTTTTTATATTAAAATATTAACACAAAAAGAAGAGATGATTTTGTATCCTAATAACCTCTTTGTGCAAAAGCCGGTTATTAAGATAAACAAAAATCTTTAGGTTTGTAAGCTGCTATGCAGACTTACAAACTGTTTAAAGCCTTTTTAAATGCCTCAGATTCAGGCTTGCTTTTTACTTTGTCATGAGTTAAGATGTCATTTACATAAACAATAGTGTCGTAATAATCAAAATCGTCATTGTCGCTTACATGAAGTGTTGTACCGCTTAGTGATGCTCCTATAAATAAACCGCTGCTTTTACCAAAGGATTGAATGTTCGCTGCCAGTTTATCATCGGTTTTAGCGCCACCTTTAACACCTTTTGCCGCTACTACGACTCCTGCATCTACTCCTAATGTTAGTTTTCCTTCAGATAAACCGTCTATACTTCGCTCAGTTTTAAATATCATGATAATATCGCTTGATTGAACCCCTATCTGAAAACCTAAGCTCAAGCCTTTTAAGTGCATAAATATAGGATCGCTCCAGTTTCCGGTTTCATCTTTTATGCTCATAACTCCATCGCCTATTCTGCCGCCTATCAAAAATGCGCCTTTCATAGTGTTTGGAAATACAGCGATCGCCTTGGCATTATGTAATACTTCTTTTGTTATTCCGGTCTTCGGTGCAAATAAGGCTTCTTGTAAAATTTTGGTTGCCGTAAGTACTCTTCTTTCTTGTTCCATCCCGGCATTTAATATACTAGCTAAAAATGCAGATGACAACAAAAGCAACACTAATACTTTTCTCATGACACTCTCCTTTTGTAGAGTTTTATAAATTTGTTGGAATATTATATCTATTTTTTTATTTTTTTAAAACTTTATATAAAAGAGTCTTATTTAAGCAATAGAATTCACGGTGATGTTTTTTAAGTCATTTAAGATTTCTTTTTCTATACTCCACTCTTTCCCGTCCACTGTTTTTTCATTTTTTTTGGTCACTCCGTCAATAGAGCCAAGAGAAACGATAAATCCAAGATATTCATCAACTTCATCAAAAGACGGCAATAGCTCTTTTTTGTTTAGTATCTCCAAATAAGCTATAAAACCGTAAGCACCCCAGTTAGAAACTGAAGCGATGATTGGGAAATCTGATCTTACGACACAAGGAGATAACGAGAGCGATTCTTTGATAAAAGTTTCAAAGTTACCCATACCTACTTCATTTCCTCCATCACCTATAGCAAAGGTCGGAGCTGAGCGTTGCCCTATTTTAAAGAGTTCATCCACTGGTGCAGTAAAAGGACTGACGTCATCACCTCTCATATTTGCATAAATTCCATCGGCATTTTTGCCGCATCTCTCTATGGATATATGGCATATCGGAGTGTATTCTTTTATAATCTCTTGATATTCTTCATCACTATATCCATCGAGTGGAATTTGGATTGTTTGTATCTCTTTAAAAAATCCATCACAGTATTTATCTGTTATTATAATAGGTTCATATCCTAGTGCTTTAAGAGCTTTTGCAAGAAAGTATGTTCCTACAGGACCGTCTGTTTCTGCAAAAGAACCAACATAAAATCCAGTATATAAAAATACAATCCCTTTATCGAGCTTAATAAAATTCTCGACTGCTGTTTTACAATGTTGGATAGGATATTCTTTTTGTATCAGATCCATTTTTCTTGTTGAGTGTTGTAAGATGATCTCATCTATGGTTTTGTAATTTTTCATTTGGAAATTTTATAATTAATAAACTTAATTTTAGGACTTCCTAATCTAATTAATGTAATAATTTTTTACAAATTGCAACACAATAAGGCATATATATGGAAGCAAAAGAATTTAGAAAAAAGATAGCAAGCGGAGAGTTCGCAAAACCGACGGCGGGGTATTGTGAGGGATATGTACAGGCAAATATGTTCGTGATCCCAAAAGAGTATGCAGACTCTTTTGAAAAGTTCGCGAGAGAGAACTCAAAAGCGATGCCTGTACTTGAAGTTATAAGAGATTCATATAAATCCAAAACATTGGCACCGGGTGCAAATTTGTTAAATGAACTTCCTCTTTATAATATCGTAGAAAACGGCGTTGTGACAAAAACTGTAAAAAGTATAGAAGATTATTATACGCCTGATTTGGTATTTTTCCTTATAGGTTGTAGTTTTACTTTTGAAACGTCACTGCTTAAAAACAATATTCCGCTGCGTCATGTAGATATGGATGTCAATGTTCCTATGTATAGTACTAGCATCAAACTAAAACCTGTGGATATGTTCAGAGGAGATATGGTCGTTTCTATGAGACCCGTAAAAAAAGAACAAGTAGCAGATGCTTGTGTGGTTACAAGTCACTACCCCAATATGCATGGCACTCCGATCCAAGTAGGATATCCTGAGATGATCGGTATCAAAGATATTAATCACCCTGATTATGGAGATGCAGTTGCTATCAATGAAGATGAGATCCCGTTATTTTGGCCATGCGGTGTGACACCTCAAAATGTTCTAAAAGAAGTAAAACTTCCTTTTGCGATCACGCATGCCCCGGGACATATGTTTGTCTCAGATAAAAAAGATTCGGATTATTACGTATAAAAGAGAAGTGGCTTAGAGAAATCTCTCTAAGCCGTTAAAATTATACTTTAAGAGTGTTTTCCCATATACCATGCAAATTGCAGTAGCTTAGGGCGCGTAGTTCTTTAAGTCCTGCGTATTTGACTTTTGCTCCTAAATATCCTCTTGAAGTCACGGGTTCCAGATCAACAGAACCGACTTTGTTGCCATCGGCAAATAATTCCAATTTATAAATCCAGTGATCCATCGTACTTGGATGAATATCACCTTTTTCACCGACAGTGACTTCGACGGTGATGTATCCTTTTGGATCAAGTGCCGATAATGTTATCTGTGGAGTGTGCGTTAGCTCGAAACCTGTAGGATTAGCTGGATCTTTCATTTTCATTTTCATTTTATTAACAATTTTACTGTTATCATATGCAGATGCATATGTTGCTGCAATTGCCAATACTGCGGCTGTTTTTAAAGCTGCTCTTCTTTCCATCTTTTACTCCTTGTTTTGGATTTTATACATTGTAACACAAAAGAAACAATTTTATGTAAATACAAACTACTTTTAAGATGTTGATAATTTAAACACAAAATTATTGGTAATATACAGATAATTGAATATAATATAATCATGAAAACAAATAAGGATAATATTGACACTATAATTTTTACAGATCTTGATGGTACGCTTTTGGATCATAACACTTACAGTTTTGCTAAAGCTAAAGAAATGTTAGATTTTATAAAAACTAACAAAATACCGCTTGTTATAGTTAGCAGTAAAACTAAAAACGAGATTTTACAACTTCAAAAATCACTTAAGATAGACAGTACTTTTATATTTGAAAATGGAGCAGGCGTTTATATTTCGGATGATGACGTTCATAAAACACTCTCTCTGGGATTTAACATAAAACATATACAAGAAGCATTTGAAAGGTATAAAAAGACTATACATATGGTAGGATTTTCAGATTTGTCCGCCAAAGAAGTAGCCAAATTAACCGGCTTGGATGTAATAAAAGCAGGCAAAGCGAAAGATAGGCTTTTTACGGAGCCTTTTATTTTGAAAGACAAAAATGATATATATGAATTAAAGGATATGGCAGAAAAAGACGGTTTGGATATCGTTGAAGGCGGAAGGTTCTTTCATCTTATAACCAAAGGGCAGGATAAAGCAAAAGCACTAGAAGTAGTCAAGAGTTATTATGAAGAGGTCTACAAAAAAAGATTTACCTCTATTGCTCTTGGAGATAGCCAAAATGATTTTAGTATGCTAGGATGTGTGGATGTTCCTATTTTGATACCTCATCCCGATGGAAGTTATATGTCATGTGATATTAAAAATCTGATCCGCGCTCCAAAACCAGGTCCTGAGGGATGGAGTATGGCATTGAAAGAGTACTTTGATAATAATCAAAATTTGGTTGAAAAATACGCTTAGTCAAGTTAGATAGGAGTTTAGACAGAAAACTGATAATTGAGTCAAATTTAAAATAAGGAGAAACAAATGTCTGATTTTTTTCAAAATGGAGTTATTACAACCCTTCAAAAGCTAGGAGAACGATCCATCGAGGATTTAGAAAATGAGCTTTTGACATACTCGAGACGACATAATATGGTTTTGCTTCTTCCTTCTTTATATTCTGAATTTGAAACCCCTGCTATGAAAAAGATAATAGAAGAGTTAAAACATGTAAAATACCTTCATAAGATAATATTGGGACTGGATTGTGCCAATAAAAGTCAGTTTGAAGAAGTCAAAGAGATCATGTCTGCCCTCCCCTGTGATGTTGATGTACTTTGGAATGACGGGCCTAGAATAAAAGAACTTTATAGTGAGTTGACAAGAGAGGGATTCCCAGGTCTAGATACTCCCGGTAAAGGTAGAAATGTTTGGACGATGATCGGCTACGGTCTGACGTTGGAAGATACTTATGCTTTTGCCATGCATGATTGTGATATTGTAAATTATAACCGTGAAATTCCTGCTAAGCTTTTATTCCCCATCATCCACCCAGCATTAGATTTTGAGTTTAATAAAGGATATTATTCTAGATCAACCAATAAGCTACACGGTAGAGTTACCAGATTGCTTTATACTCCGCTTATTCACTCTTTACGAAAAATTTACGGAAATAGCAAATATTTAGAGTATATGGATAGTTTTCGTTACTCTCTTTCGGGTGAATTTGCCTTTATCAGATCTTTGGGCAGAGGTATTGCAATATCTCCCACCTGGGGATTGGAAGTTTCGACTCTCAGTGAAGTATATAAAAGTACATCGACCCGTCGTATCTGTCAAACTGAGATAATAGAGAGTTATGAGCACAAGCATCAGAGTCTAGGTTCAAGAAACACGGGAGAGGGTATATACAAAATGGCTGTTGATATATCAAAAACTATTTTCCGTGTTATGGCTCAGCAAGGTGTCGTATTTTCAGAGTCCGCATTTAAAACGCTTCAGGCAACATATTATCAAGAATCTCGTTTTGAGATCTCAAAATTTAATGCTCTTAGCAAATTAAATTCTATAGATTATAATCGTGAAAAAGAGATAAATGCAGTAAATATGTTTGAAGAAGCTATCAAAGAAGCTGCTATTGATTTTTATAGAGATCCTATGGGCGCTCCTTTGCTATCGCCTTGGATCACTGTTCGTTCGGTATTGCCTGATTTTGCTGATAAGTTTGCTAAATATGTAGAAGAGGATAATTCATGAAACACATTTCTGATCCAGATCATAGTATAAATAAACGTATTCATCAACTCTATCCACCGGAAATTGCCGAGAGAGCCCTGGATTCTATTATTGATCTTGTTTTTAAATACAAAGAGAGAATAGTTTCTAAACCTTATCATCTAAGTGAAAAAGATGTTGTGCTTATCACATACGGTGATCAGGTTGTAAGAGATCAAGAAGCATCGCTGGAAACATTAAAAAAATTTATGGACAAACATTTAGACGGAGTTGTCAACTCTATCCATATCTTACCGTTTTATCCATCGTCTTCAGATGATGGGTTTTCTGTGGTCAATTATAGTTCTGTAGATCCTCATATGGGTTCTTGGAGAGAGATATATAGTATAAGCTCCAAGTACAGACTCATGGTAGACGGTGTGATCAATCATGTCTCTCAGTTTTCAGATTGGTTCAAAGCTTTCTTATCCGGAGATACTTATTTTAAAGATTTTTTTATTGAGGTTGATCCTACCGTTGATTTGAGCAAAGTCGTGCGCCCTCGTACTTCACCTCTGATAAGTGAGTTTGTTGACAATGATGGGAAAATCCACAACATTTGGACAACTTTTAGCAAAGATCAAGTTGATTTGAATTATAAGAACTATAGAGTGTTAAGAATCGTACTTGATGCCTTGTTCTATTATATTGAGAGAGGGGCAGTACTGATTAGGCTTGATGCTATAGCATTTATATGGAAGGAGATAGGTACAGAATGCGTTCATCTTCCACAAACTCATGAATTAGTACAACTCATAAGAGAGGTGATCCATGAGGTGGCTCCTGAGATCATCATTATCACCGAGACAAATGTTCCGCATAAGGAAAATATCTCTTATTTCGGCTCCAAAAATGATGAGGCTCAGATGGTTTATAACTTTGCTTTGCCTCCTCTGCTTGTCTACTCTATTTTAAAATCAAACACAAAGATTTTGACGTCTTGGGCTCAGTCATTAAGCCTGCCTTGTCCAAAAGTATGTTTTTTTAATTTTACCGCTTCTCATGACGGAATAGGACTTCGACCTGTAAAAGGGATATTGAGTGATGAAGATATAGACTTTCTTGTACAACGGGTGCAAGATTGTAAAGGGTTGGTGTCTTTTCGTGCCGAAGAAGATGGAACACAAAGTCCATATGAGTTAAATTGCAGCTATATAGATGCTCTCTGTCATCCAGATGACAGTGATTTGATACTGATTAAAAAAATGCTCCTATCTCAAGGAACGGCACTTATTATGCCCGGAGTTCCTGGTATTTATTTTCATTCTCTAGTAGGCTCTAGAAATTATTTAGACGGAGTAAAACATACAGGTAAAAATCGCTCTATCAATAGAGAAAAATATCACTATGACTGGCTTGAGGATGAGCTTAAAAAACAAGGAAGTTTTCCAAAGACGATACTTGATAGTTACAAACGACTTATCTCTATTCGAACCAATGAGGAAGCATTTAATCCATTTGGAAAATTTTATTTCCATAATCTTGGAGATAAGATTTTTGCGGCACAGCTATTTAGTTTGGATGATAAAGAAATGGTTTTGGCGATACATAATTTTTCTAATGAGGTAGTAGAGTGTCTTATCCCTGATGAAATATCGTATGATCTATGTGATCTTCTATCTTCTTTCAAAGTGGATGAAAGCAAGAAAGTTGTGCTTGAGCCTTATCAAATGATGTGGTTAAAGCAAAATTTGTCAAATTAAATATATAATTACGTTAAAGCAAAAGGAGACTTGATGATAAATAGATGTTTATTTCCAGCAGCCGGATACGGTACAAGATTTTTACCGGCTACAAAAGCCATGCCAAAAGAGATGCTTCCGATACTGACAAAACCTTTGATCCAATACGGAGTTGAAGAAGCCATGGATGCAGGATGCGATATCATGTCTATTATCACGGGTCGAGGCAAACGAGCCATCACGGATCACTTCGATGTTTCATATGAGTTAGAGCACCAAATAAAGGGCTCATCAAAAGAAGAGCTACTAGATGGGATTCGTGAAATAATCGAAAAATGTACCTTTACTTACACGAGACAAAATGAGATGAAAGGATTAGGAGATGCTATTTATAAAGGTAAAGTTCTTATGGGAGAGAAAGACCCATTTGCCGTAATATTGGCAGATGATCTTTGCATCAACCCAGAAGGTGATGGTGTTTTGAAGCAAATGGTCAAGCTTTACAATAAGTACAAATGCTGTATCGTCGCTATCATGGAAGTGCCAACCGATGAGGTTTACAAATATGGGGTTATCGAGGGGAGCACTATAGAAGATGATGTTTTTATGGTCTCAAATATGGTTGAAAAACCAGAGATCGAAAAAGCTCCTTCAAATCTTGCGGTCATCGGCCGCTATATTTTAACGCCTGATATATTTGATGTTTTAAAAAATGTAAAACCAGGTAAAAACGGCGAGATACAAATCACTGATGCCCTCTGTGAGCAAGCCAAAAAAGGCATGGTCATCGCATATAAATTCAAAGGCAAACGATTTGACTGCGGTAGTGTCGATGGCTTTGTCGAAGCGACGAATTATTTTTATAATTTAGAAAATTCAAAGTAGAAACGATGACAACTGAACAAAAAGACTATTTTGCACACAAAGCAAAAGATTATGAAAAGGAAGTGGCACGAACAGGCAATGTCAACAACATAGCAGATACGATTTTAAAAGAGATTTGTTACTCAAGAGAAGATCATCTCATGGATTTTGGCTCAGGAACCGGCTTATTACTTGAAAATATCGCACCTCATGTAAAAAAGATTACGGCTGTGGATATGTCTGAAGCGATGAATACGGTATTGCGCTCTAAAGCGGAGAACATCGCTTGTGAATTAGAAATATGCCATCTTGATCTGTCAAAAGATGCGTTAGCACGTAAGTTTGACGGTATCATCTCCTCTATGACGATTCACCATGTCAAAGATATTAAAGCATTGTTTGAAAAGTTTCATGACATGTTAGAGATCGGCGGCACGATCGCACTTGCTGATTTGGACAGTGAAGATGGAACCTTTCACAAAGAAGATACGGGAGTATTTCATTTTGGTTTTGAGCGAGATATGTTTTTGGACGCTGCTAAAGAAGCGAGATTTAAAAATCTAAAGATCCAAGATGCCAGTATCGTCCAAAAACCATATGGCGAATACAGTGTATTTTTACTAACCGGTGAAAAGTAAAAAAGTATGAACAAGCAAGATCATGATGATTTGGATATAACGGCAAGATCGTGCTCTCTAGCGAAGATACAAAACAATCATAAGGTAGTGCTTGCATTATCTACTCTTACGCTTGGCATATCTCTTGTTTTTATCCTCTATATAGCCTCTCTTGATAAGCTAAAAGAGATATCTTTTTTACAACTTGCCCAGCTTATGCTTCTCTTGGCGATTATCACTGCTTTTGGTTCATTTTTTACAAATAAAAAAACAAACTGTGTACCTATAAAGTACAGTAATAAAGCGCTCACTGTAGCGAAGTTGGTGCATTATGCTTCTGTTGTGTTTCTGATCGCAGGAGTTGTTTGTACCGCTATTTTTATCTACTCAAATATTCACATGAGATGAAACGCATGTTGAGTGTAGAAGAGAAAGCTTTTCATCATCTCGTCAAGATTTCCAAGCACCATATTCCACTAAGTGATGTCATAAAACAAAACGGGATATTGAGTATCCCTAAAAGTGAATTTAAAATCTTTGATTATATGTCTAGAATCATCATAAAACAGCAACTCTCCAACAAAGTAGCCGAAGTGATTTGGAATAGACTCGCTGAACATTCAGATCATGATCTTTTAAAATTTGTTAAAATCGAAAATAAAGAAGCGATACTGAAATGTGGTCTATCCAATAGAAAATACGAAGCGATTTTGCGACTCAAGAAAGAACACGAAACAAACGATCTCTCAACCCTTCACTCACATGACATAGATGAAGTGAAAGATTATATCAATTCATTGTATGGCTTTGGAGAGTGGAGCAGCGCTATGATTTGCCTTTTTTTCTTTCAAGATCATGACACCTGGTCTCACCATGATGCGACTTTGAACAAAGCTAGCAAGTTACTCGAAATCGATCAAAAGCTCATCGACCAAGCCTCGCCCTATAAAAGTTTTTTAGCCTTACACTTATGGAAAGCAGTAGATAGTAAAATGATTTGATTAGTCGTAATTAATAAAGATTACCGAATCTCAAGCTATGACGACTTTGTTTTTACCATTATATTTGGCTTCATACAAAGCATGGTCTGCACGTTTTAGGGCATCTTCGTAGGATTTATCCGTTGGGAGCATTGTTGTCACGCCGATGCTGACGGTTGCAAATATTCCATCTATGGATAGTCGATCTCTCTGAAGATTAAAGCATTCACGTAATCTATCAGCAAATTTGACTGCCTGTTTGAGATCAATATTGGGCAAGGCAATGATAAACTCATCACCACCGAAGCGATATGCCGTATCGGTACTTCTAAGCTGAATTCGACAGGTATTTACCACCGCTAGGATGGCATCATCCCCGGAATGATGACCAAGAGTATCGTTTATATGTTTTAGGTTGTCCAAGTCAAAGATCAAAACAGAAGTCGGAGTAGCATAACGCATAAAAGTTTCATAACGAGAAATTAAGTCACGCTCAAGTCTCCTGCGATTGAAAAATCCTGTTAGTTGATCTGTATCACCTAGTTCACGTAGTTTGATTTCCTGTTCATGTCTTTGTGAAATATTGCTAGCGACCCATAACACAACTTCTTCATCTTCGACAAGAAAATCTAGTGATTGAATACGTCCTTCGAACCAAATTGTATCTTTTGGACCCTCATCCGGCAAACCTATGACATCTTTGCCGCTTAGCTCATACTCTTCTATTATTAATTGTTTTGATTGCAGAGCCTGATCAATTTTTTCAAGAAACCAATTTGCTTTTTCTGTTTTAATAATATCTGCAATACGTGATCCGACAAGTGTGCTGCCATCATGATAATAACGAGTGTCCCTGCCACCAAATACTGCTACGTATTTTCCATTACGCGTTAATATAAATGCAGGATCAGGTAGTGTTTTTAAAACAGAGTTCATTTGTTCAATACTGATCATCAACTTTTCCCCACTCATCAATTTGAAAAACGATTAATAGTATCGTTTTATTCATCAATTATAACATGAAACATCCAATAATAATTTATATTGTCAACCTAATTTTATGCATATTAAATATAAAATCTAAAGTTATACAAAAATTATTTGAAAATATACTTGAACAATAGTTTAAATCATCTATAATATATGTTTGGATAGAATGAAACACTTTATAAATATTATCTAAAATAAGGGTTTTGATGATAACTAGTGGGCAGCTAAAAGAGATCTTGATAAAGAATTTAAAATTAGAAGATATTGAACCAAGCGACATAGAAGATGATATGGCTTTGTTTGGAGATGAAGGTTTAGGTCTGGATTCTGTAGATTCTATAGAGCTTGTTTTAACATTGGAAAAAGAGTTTGGCGTGAAAATCACAGATTCAAAAGAGTATGAAAAGATATTTGCAAATGTCAAAACACTTTTAGACTTTATCAATGAAAACAAGTAGGGTTTTTGTAAATCATTATAATTGTTTAACTCCTTCGGCAAACAATGCAACAGAGCTTTTTGAAAATATCTGCATCGGCAAAAGCGGAATAAAAACAAATACAAATTATCTACAAGGCAAAAGTGTCGGTATCGGAATCATCGAATTTAATCTAGAAGAAGCTTTGGTAACTCATATCGGTGAATTGTTAGATGTATCAAATCTAAAAAACTTTGAAGACACACTTCTGATCATCGGTTCATCCGTGGGCGGGATGAGACTCAGTGAAGAGATATATCTCAAAGACGGCAACTACAAAAACATCAATCCTATCTTACATGCTATAGATTTTATCAAATATAAGATATTGCAAAAATATAAATTTAAAGATGATGTCGCCTTTTCAACCGCATGTACTTCTAGTGCAAATGCACTGGGTTACGCATATGAAGTGATCAGCAAAGGTATTTATAAAAATGCTTTAGTTATCGGGTATGATACGCTTTGTAAAACTACGGTTGGAGGATTCAACGCCCTGGGTGTATTATCGAGTTCTATTTGTCAACCTTTTTCAAAACAAAGAGACGGCATGAACGTAGCAGAGGGGTATGCCGTGCTTTTACTGCAAGATGAGCAGCTCGATGATGCTATTGAGATGTGTGGCGTTGGCTATAGCTCCGATGCTTTTCACATGACACAACCAAATCCGCAAGGTGCAACAAAAGCGATGCAAAATGCGCTTCTTTGTAGAGGCTTGGATACAAAAGATATCGGATATATCAATGCTCATGGAACAGGAACAATAGCCAATGATATCAGTGAGATAAATGCCATACGAAGTCTTTTTGGAACAGCGACACCTATAAGTTCAACGAAATCTATCACCGGTCATACGCTTGGAGCGGCTGGGGCATTGGAGGCGATGTTGTCGGTGATGGTGTTAGAAAAGCAGACCTTGCTTCCAAACTTGAACCTGGATGATCCGGAGATCGCAGATATGAACTATGTCACAAAAGCACAAAAAAGCGAGATGGATTATGTATTGAGCAACTCTTTAGCATTTGGAGGCAACAATACTTCACTACTGTTTGGACGGAAGCGATGAAGCTTAATCTGCAAATTCTCTCCAGCGCATATTTACTAGGAGAACAAAATATCCAAAATCTTCACACTAAAGAGCTGGTACCTAAAATGGTGATACGAAGAAGATTGACAAGAGCTGCAAAATTGTTGATAGAACTTTGTGACAAAATTGGCTTTGAAGATGGGCGTATAATCTGTGGTAGCGCATATGGAGAGTTAGAAGTGAGTGCAAGGATCTTAAATTCTATAAAAGACGGAGAACCTATTAGTCCGACTGATTTTCAAAACTCCGTATTTAATACCGCTGTGTCATATCTGTCGATATTAAACAATAATAAAAATGAAATCTTGACCGTCTCTTCCGGAGCCAATACCGCAAAAGCAGTCTTGAAGACAGGAGCTATAAAAGCACTTGATCAAGATGAGCTACTTCTTGTGTGCTTTGAAACAATGGATATAGATAAGATACAAGAAGTTAATCGTTGTGTGAAGTATCTGGAAAGTGCAGTTGCTCTAAGAGTAAGATTGAGTAAAGAAAAAGCAAATATAACAGTAGAAAAAAGCAAGACCAAAGGTGTTTCAGACTCCATCAGCGAACTCTTACATGTAGCCCAAACGGCACAAAATATAAAAGATCCCATATTGGAAGTAGAAATATGAATTTACCGCACTTACCTCCTCTTCTCTTTGCCAAAGAAATCATATACAGAGGAAGTGAGGATGTAAAAGTAGCTTGTGAATTTCCCTATATCCCGACACTTCCCATGATACTTGAAGCTGCGGCACAAGCTAGTAGTGCTTTTGGCGATCAGCAAGAAGGATTTTTAGTGAGTGCGAGTGATATTGAGTATGTACAAAAAATAGAAGATATGAAAATTGAAATCTCTATAAAAAAAGAGTTTGATATGCAAAACATGCACATGTTCTCTTTTTCTGTCGAAAATTTTACCAAAGGTAAATTTACAATCTATGTTAAGTAATCTCTATAAAATTTTAAAAAAGGAAGATGGAGTTTTTGCCATCGAGTTGGCTTGTCGGGAACATAGTGTTTTTCAAGCACACTTCCCAAATAATCCGCTACTTCCGGCCTTTATCATGATGGAGATTTGTTCAGAAGTCCTAAATCATGAGATCACTGGTATTAAAAAAGCAAAATTCATACACCCGGCACTTCCAGAGGATGTTCTGGACTTTTTTTTCATTGAGCGTGAAAAAATTGTGAGTGTGAAAATCCAAAAAAATAGCGTAAAAATTGCAGAGATTTTATATGAAAAAATCTGATATACTGGTTGTCGTACCGAGCTATAACAACCCAAACTCTATAGAAAATGTCGCCAAAGATATATTGGGACAAGGGTATAAACTAGTTTTGGTTGATGATGGTTCAATCCCAAAAGTGGATTTTGAATATGAAAATTTAACTATTCTAAGGCACGATGAGAATCTAGGCAAAGGCATGGCGATCATGAGTGGTGCTAAAGAAGCCAAAAGATTGGGATATAAATATTTTGTCTCTTTAGATGGAGATGGGCAGCATTTGGCATCTGAGATAGAAAAGTTGATAAAAAGTTGTGACGGAGAAGATCAAATCATCATAGGTGCAAGAAATTTTGATATACAGAATGTCCCAAACGGTTCAAAATTCGGTAGATGGTTCTCTAACTTGTGGGCTTGCTGGGATACGGGTCAACATATAGGAGATTCACTCTCTGGATTGCGATTATACCCTATCTCTATTCTGGATTTAAAACTGAAAACAAGGGGATTTGATTGGGAGATGGAAGTTTTGGTCAAACATGCATGGAAAGGAAGAATCATAAAAGAGAAAAACATAAAATGTTACTATCCGAAGCCTGAAGAGCGCGTGAGCCATTTTAAAAAGTTCAGAGATACGATGGCTATCGTCTGGGTACATATCCGTCTTTTGCCTCTCAAGCCAATCTTGAAAAGATTACCAGAAAACCGATGAAAACAATACAAAGAGGGAGCGGCTGGAGCATCAAACTTGTATATACTCTGTACAAAGTGCTTGGATATCGTTTTATCTATTATTTGATGTATCCTGTCTCATATTTTTACTATTTAAAAGCGTCAAATACAAAAGAAGCCTTGCAAATATATTATGATAACATAGGACAAACATTTGGTAAAAAAGTACATCATGAGCATTTAAGACATTTTTCGATTTGTATGAGCGATAGATTTATATCACTTACCAATCCTGAAAAATATGACTTTGTGGTTGATGAAAGAAAGCTTTTAGAGGATACCTTAAGAGAAGGCGGTATACTGCTTTTGTCACATTATGGCGGCTGGGCAAGTGCCGCAAATTGCTTGGCTCCTTTGAGTTTGAAGATTAATATAGTGATGCAAGAGTCTCTTATGCAAAGCATACAAGAGATAGAAGAGAGTATTCGCAGCGATAAAACAGGTCATGTCAAGATCATAGACATCTCTAAAGGTGGAATTGCCGTTACTATAGAGATAGCAAATGCACTCAGAGACAATGAACTAGTAGCTATGATGGCAGATCGTGCTACTAATGCAAAAAACTCCAAAAAGATCGAATTTTTTGGGAAAGCTGCCAAATTTAACAAAAATCCTTTTGAGATTGCCTACAAGACAAAAAAGCCTTTGATCGCACTTTTTGTAAGATTTGTAGAGCCGTTAAAATATAAGATCGAGTATAAAAAGATCGAGATGGATTGGGACAAAGATATGGATAGCGAAGTTGACAGATGCATGCAAATGTATGTCGATGAATTTGCAAAAAATATCGAAATATACCCACAAGGGTGGTTTAATTTTTATGATTTTTGGGAGAAATAGTTTAGTCATCAGTACAAGGATTCGGCTTTGTTAGAAAATAGACGAATTTTATATTAATATTAAAGTAAAGATTATGCTAAATGATAGGAAATTTATATGAAAAAAGTTCTTGTAACAGGCGCCACCGGGGATATAGGCACAGCGATAGTAAAAGAGTATGCAAAATACGGATATTTTGTTTATATTCACTATAACAAAAGTTTTGAGAAAGCAAAAGCACTTTTGACTGAGATACAAAATGCCGAACTGATATCCTTTGATATCTCGGATAAACAAAGTATCAAAGATGCTCTGAGTGACTTACAAGTGGATGTTTTGGTAAATTGTGCAGGAATCACAAGAGATAAGCTTTTTTTCTTTATGGAAGATGAGGATTGGGAAGATGTGATGAAGACAAATCTTGATGGTTTGTATCATGTGACAAAACAGATCATTCTTCAAATGATCAAAAATAAAAACGGCTCAATCATCAATGTCGCTTCTATCTCTGGACTGGTAGGAAATGAGGGGCAGACAAATTACTCCGCAAGCAAAGGCGGTGTGATTGCATTTACAAAGGCATTGTGTGCTGAGACCGCAAGATACGGCATCCGGGTCAATGCGGTAGCACCAGGTATCATCAGATCTCAAATGATAGAAAATGTTAATAAAAAGATGGTGGAACTTATACCTGCTGGACGTATTGGAGAGCCTGAAGAAGTTGCTGAAGTTGTCTTCTTTTTAGGAGATAAAGCAACTTATGTCAATGGCGAAGTGATCAATATCAGCGGCGGCATGGTGCGATAGCCATGTTGTCCTTCTTTAGTATTCTTTATCCTATTGTTTTGTTTTTTACCTTAAAATATCTTGGATTGACACTTCAAGATGCGATAGTTTTGAAGTTTTTGCCACTTCTGGTTTCTATTTATTTTACTGCACTCATTGCACTTTCTCATTTCAAAAAAAAATCATTGATTTTAAAATTTGCCAAGAAATTTTCAAAAAAAGATTTTAATGATGAAGAGGTGCAGTATATAGAACAATCAACACTATTTTGGATAGGGATTTGTGGTGTGAATATTCTCTTGCATGTGATAGTGATCTTGCAAAAAAACGAATATTTTTGGGTTATTTACACGTCATTTGGCTGGTATTTTGTTTTTTTGATCGGAGCCTTATTGCAATATGTGCATAAAAAATATATTTTCTTGAAACGAGTTGAAGATGTTTAAAATTATCTTGATGTTGCTTGTTTGTGTGCAACTCATGTTCGCTATTGATTTTAAAGAGACAAGGTATCTCTATGCCATCGATAAAAGTATTGATTTTGAGGGGAGTATCACTTTTTTAAAAGAGAGTATCAAGATCACATACATAAAACCAAAACAAGAGAGTATTGTGTATACTCAAAACGATGCGATAAAGCAAAAGAAACTTTTTTTTATGATACTCGAGGCGATTCATAGTGATGACGAGACGCTCTTGGGTGAATTTTTTGAGATAAAAAAAGATAAAAATATCGTCACTCTGAGACCTTTGGAATTGGCAAAAGAGTACATCAAAAAAGTCGAGTACGAAAAGCAAAAAGATCGACTGATATTTATAGAAATCTTTATGCAAAACAATGACAGGATCAAGATTGAAACAATTCGTTAAATATCTTAATATACTTATATTTTTAATTTTGCTGGCACTATTTTTTGTCCTTTCTCCATACAAAAAACTCTCAACCGATCTAATCTCCTTATTGCCTCAAAATCAAGAAACAAAACTGTTGAAAATCTATGGGGATTTTCAAACATCAAGGGAAGTTTTAGTCGCTATCAAAGGAGATAATCCAAAAGAGATCACAGCTTTAGAAAAGCGAGTTTTGAGTCATAATTTTATAGCATTAAAAAAGAGTTTTTTTGCAAGTCCTGAATTTCGAAAATATCTAAAAGATTATAGTTTTTATTTGCAAGATTTTGATAGCAAAAATATATCAGCCGTAGATAAAACTTTAAAGGGCTCATATCAAAACCTTATCTCTAGTTTATACTATAGTAGTATCGACAAAGATGACCCGCTTCAGCTTTTTTCGCAAAAAAAGCAAAGGGTTGCTATGAGCTTTAAAGAGGGACATTTATTCCTAAAAAATTATGGATATATGAGTGTCTTTTCTTTTAAAAAAGGCACAGATTTCAAAAAAGTTTATGATGTGTTTCACAAAGAGATGAATACGAATACAAAGATATTTAGTCCTGTTTTTTATTTTGTAGAAAACTCACAAGCCATCAAATCTCAAGTCAATATCTTAGTTTCTATAGCGATTGGTATCTTGTTCTTGCTCTATATCCTGATTTTAAAAGACATCGGGCTACTTGCAAATACGGTTGTAACACTGCTTAGCTCCTTTATCCTTTCTTTACTCGTAGTAACTGAGCTTTGGGGTGAAGTTTCTATCTTTGTCATGGTTTTTGGTATGTCGATCAGTACGGTTGCGATCGATTATATGTTTCATCACTATTTCTTAGGGTATTATGAAAAGGATAAAGGTTTCAATAAGTCGGTCTTTTTTGGCTTTTTAAGTACATTCTTGGCCTTCGTTCTCATCTCTTTTGTGCAGTTTCCCTTTATAAGGCAGGTGAGTATTTACGCTAGTGCTTCACTTCTTTATTCTTATATCATTTTCTCTTTTTTATTTCCAAAGATCGGCTTTCGTGCAAGAGAGATGAATATTTATTTGCCGGCTTTGAGTATCGTTAAAAATTATAAATATCTTGTATTGATCTTGCTTGTTATAATCGGTTATATTCTCTCCCATGTGAAGATGGATATGGATATGAAAAATTTAGATTATAACAATGTGAAGTTAAAGCGAGTAGAAAGCTTTTTCAAAAGCCATCTTGGCAGCAGCGATAAGATAACTTTCATGATCAAAGCTAAAAGCATTGATACACTGATACAAAAGAACATAGATTTTAAAGTACAGCATAAGGGAGCTATCGTGCCACTTGCAAATCTTCTGAGTGAGCGTGAATTTTTGAAAAGAAAAAAACTTTTGGATGCGATAGATTTTGCAGGCATCAAAGATGAGATACAGAAAGAATCTGAGCAAATCGGCTTTAGAAAAAACTTTTTCAAAGATGCGTATTCCAAGAGGTTATTGAATCCGATAGCCCCTGAGTACAGTGTAGATATACTTAATAACTACGGCTTTGATATTCTACATAAAGGAGCATTTTACTATAGTTTTGGTTTTGTAAACCAAAATGAAAAAACAAGCGGAGTTTATTTGGTAGATTCTGTAAAATTATTTCAAACATTGCTAAAGAAAATCGATAAGCAATTGTTGTTGAGTGGAACTTTGATCTTATTGTGTATGTTGTTCATAATATACAAAGCGACCAAAGAGAACTTTTTTCAAGCCCTCTCTTATACTCTTCTGCCGATCACCTTTTGTTTGCTTGTGATAACGCATGGAAGTGTGAATATCCTGCAGATCTTTATGCTGTTTATCGTTGTCTCTTTTAGTATAGATTATGGTATCTATATCAGCGGACATGGTCTCTCAAAGCAGAGCCAACAAGCGATTCTATTCTCTTTGATGAGTACGTTTGCAGGTTTTGGTATCTTGGTATTTAGCTCTATCGGAGCACTTTTTTATATAGGAGAAGTAGCAACGCTTGGGTTATTGGGGATATTGATCTTAATATTGATGGGAAAAAGATGAAAATAGAAATACAAGATGATGATCTTAGCACAAGAGTATATGACCCTGATACACTGGAAAAAATCAGGCAAGATATCATCTTTGTTGATTCAAGTAGTAAGGAAGACTCAATATTGCAGATCTTCCAAGCGTATTTGAATGGGCAAAAACAAGTTTTATTTGATGATGAAAATCAAAGCATCAAAGATCTTTTGAAAAACAATGACTTCAAAGATGTAGAGTTTTCTATGTTGATGTTCACTTCAGGAAGTACAGGCAAGCCTACAGGAGCATTTAAAAGCAGAGAAAATCTGGAGAGAGAAGTGGATGAGTGGATAAAATTGGTCAAAAAGTTCAATCCAAAAAAAGTTATTTCGACCGTTCCTTTCATCCATATTTACGGTATTTTGTCATCGGTGCTTTTGCCTTATAGATTGGGTATCGACCTATTTTTCAAGAAGCATTTTTTGCCACATGATCTCCTGCAAGCCATCACTCAAAATACGGTAGTGGTTACAACGCCGCTTTATATCAAGGCTCTCTTGCAACTTGATGAAGTAAGAGATCTCAAAGATGTTCTCTTTATAAGCTCAACTGCTCCGCTTGAGCCAGAAATCGCCAAAAAATTTATCAATAAATTCAATACCAATTTACTTCAGTTTTTTGGTTCAACCGAAACAGGCGGCATAGCGTATAAAGCGCAGGCAGATGAATTGTGGACGCCGATATCAAGTGTCTGTATTTCTACAAACGAAGAATCTCTTTTAAAAATACACTCACCATTTGTATCAAAACTTTTGTTTGAAGAAGGGTACAAAAAAACCAATAGCATGATACAAAGTTTTGATTATGTTGAATTTGAAGGTGATCGATTTAAGATTATAGGAAGAAATTCACAAATTTTTAAAGCCGGAGGAAAGAGATATTCAACTCTACAAGTAGAAGAGATATTAGAGCGCTTAGAGAGTGTGAAAAAGGCCTATGTGAGGGTAAATTATCATAAAGGTGAGCTAAAAGACGAGGTGTTGGAGATATATCTTGAAAGCAGCGAGCAGATCAGTTTGAAAGAAGTCAACGGTATATTAAAAAGAGAGATAGGCAATATAAAATTTCCTATCTCTCTTAAAATTGTTGAAAAAATATCAACAACTCAAATGGGTAAAAAAGTGATGCATTTTGATCACATCAAACCCAGTTGAATTTGAATCGCTTTATTGAGATTTTGTATCCATCCATTGTAGTTTGAGTGGATTATATTTTGTGCTGCATCGTATTTTAAATTTGTGCTATCATTGTATAAGATACTATATTTATTGGTCGTGTAAGGGATTCTAACTTGTGCCATATGGTCTCTTAAGTATAAAGTTCCGATGATCTCACCTTCTTTTTCTCTTTTCATATTCCATCCCAAAGTAGCCCCTGCTCTGATGATAGCTCTGGCAACATTGTCCAAGTTTACTTGCTTTACATTTGTAGGGACGAATGTACTATCGTTAACATTCTGTAAAGTTGATGTTCTACAGCCCGTGAACACAAATGCCAATACTGAAATCATTAAAACCAATTTTATTAGTTTTTTCATAACCATCCTTTTAAAACTTTATAATCATTATACTTTAAAATATCAAGAATAAGATTTTATTTAAATTATTGAATAATTAAGTACAAAATTTTTGTATGAATTTAAGAATGTTTTATGAAGTATCTTTAAAAAGAAGTGGCCGGGAGAGAGGGATTCGAACCCCCGGAGGTGTTACCCTCAACGGTTTTCAAGACCGCCGCATTAAACCAAGCTCTGCCATCTCCCGACAATGATAAAAGTGAGTTTGACCAAGAAACTCGAAAAACTAAATTCTCGACAAAGTCGAAGCTTTAGTGATTGAATACTTATGAAGTTTTACTTTATAAGTATGAGAAATAAATATGGAGGCGACACCCGGATTTGAACCGGGGATCAGAGCTTTGCAGGCTCCTGCCTTAGCCACTTGGCTATATCGCCACCGAACAAAGCAAATCCAAATTACGCAAGGTGGTGCCCGGAGCCGGACTTGAACCGGCACGCTCAAAATGAGCGAGGGATTTTAAGTCCCTTGCGTCTACCATTCCGCCACCCGGGCAAACGCTTTTCTATTATGACTCTCTATTTTTATGGAGCGGGAAACGAGGTTCGAACTCGCGACCCCGACCTTGGCAAGGTCGTGCTCTACCACTGAGCTATTCCCGCAGTCAAAAATGAGACGAAATTATAGCAATTATTTTCCAAAATGTAAAGGGGTTTGCGATATATGTCACTAGATATTTTATTATAGCGTACTTTTTGATATAATTATCAAAAATTTAAAGGAATATTATGCGCAGCGACCAAGTAAAAAAAGGTTATGACAGAGCGCCACATAGAAGTCTGTTTCGAGCAACCGGTGTCAAAGAGGAAGATTTTAACAAGCCATTCATCGGAGTTGCCAACTCTTTTATTGAGATAATACCGGGACATTTTTTCTTAAATAAATACGGCGAGATTATAAAAGACGAGATTAGAAAGAATGGTTGTGTTCCATTTGAATTTAACACGATAGGAGTAGATGACGGTATCGCGATGGGACATGACGGTATGCTTTATTCACTTCCAAGTCGTGAATTGATAGCAAACTCCATAGAGACGGTCATGAATGCACACAAGCTTGATGCCATGATCTGTATACCAAACTGTGACAAGATCGTCCCTGGTATGATTATGGGTGCACTTAGAGTCAATGTACCTACGGTTTTCGTAAGTGGCGGACCTATGAAAAAAGGACATACTAAAGATGGAAAACCTATAGACCTTGCAACTGCTTTTGAAGCTGTGGGTAAATTTGAAAACGGGGACATGAGCGAAGCCGAGCTCAAAGATATAGAGTGCAATGCTTGCCCTACTGGAGGAAGTTGTTCAGGTATGTTCACGGCAAACAGTATGAATACTCTCATGGAAGCTATGGGTATAGCATTGCCCGGTAACGGCACGATTCCAGCCCTGACCCCCGAGCGAGAAGTATTGATAAGAAAAGCTGCAAAACGAGTCTGTGAGATAGCACTTGATGAGAAATTTAATTTTAGAAACATACTCAATGAAAAAGCCGTAAGAAATGCTTTTGCCATCGATATGGCTATGGGCGGTAGTACCAATACAGTTCTTCACATGTTAGCGATCGCAAAAGAGGCAGGGGTAAATTTTAACATCGCAGATATCAACGCGATTAGCAAAAAGGTCTCTCATATCGCAAAAATTTCTCCATCTCTCTCAACTGTTCATATGGAAGATATTGATCGAGCCGGAGGTGTAAGTGCCGTGATGAATGAGATCAGCAAGATGGACACGGGAGCCTTGTTTCTTGACAATCTTACAGTTACCGGTGAAAATATAGGTGAGAGGGTTGGTAAATCAGAGATTTTAGATGAAAGCATCATCCACAATCTCAACAACTCTTACTCAAAAGTCGGCGGTCTTGCTATCCTTTTTGGTAATCTTGCAACCGAGGGTTGTGTTATCAAAACAGCAGGTATCACGGGAGAGAGAAGTTTTAGAGGTACGGCTGTTTGCTTTGATTCACAGCAAGAAGCTATCGAGGGGATTATAAAGAAAAAAGTAAAAAAAGGCGACGTTGTTGTCATTCGCTATGAAGGTCCACGCGGAGGCCCAGGGATGCAAGAAATGCTCTCACCTACAAGCCTCATAATGGGTATGGGACTTGGTGCAGATGTCGCACTTATAACAGATGGAAGATTCAGTGGGGCGACTAGAGGTTTAAGTATAGGTCATGTAAGTCCTGAAGCCGCCGAGGGCGGTATGATCGGCTTGTTAAAAGATGGAGATATTATAAATATAGATGTTGACAAATATACTATTGAAGTTGAATTAAGCGATGCTGAGATAGAAAAAAGAAAATCTAGCTTTGTGCCAAAACAAAAAGAGATCAAAGGAAGCTGGCTCAAACAATATAGATTACTCGTTACAAATGCAAGCAATGGTGCAATACTGAAGACAGAATTCTAATGAACCATTTTTTTAATCTATTGTTGCAAGATACCATAACCATGATGGCGATCGTCGATCCTTTGGGAGTGAGTGCCATCATGCTCTCTTTATTGCCCGAGGGAACTACGAAAGAGACTATGTCCAAAATAGCATTAAAATCAACACTTACCATTATTGTGGCATTTTTTATTGTTCTTATAACGGGAAACTTTTTACTTAAACTGTTTGGGATAGAGATAGATTCTCTCAAAGTCATGGGTGGTATAGTTTTACTTTTGATGGCTATAAAGATGGTAAACGGTTCTATAGAATCAAAAAATCAAACATCAGAAGAGCGCGCTGAAGCTCTAAAACATGATGAATTTTCCATAATTCCACTTGGTATCCCGATAACCTTTGGTCCTGGGATTTTCGCTACTATCGTGATCATAAGAAATCAAAGTGAAAGTATAACTGCACTGTCTGCTTTTGTCCTATCTTACCTATTGGTAGCATTTACCGTGTATCTTGCTTTTAAAAATAGTATCTATATCAGAAAATATATGGGTATCACCGGTTCTAAGATAATAAGTAGATTGATGGGCTTGATAGTTGGAGCTATAGCTGTTCAATTTGTGGTTTCAGGCATCAGTGTTCTTGTGAAAGAATTTTATAGATAAAGAAAATTTTGTATTAGAAAAAGGGATATTTTTAAGTATCCCTCATCAAAGGAGATTGATATTGAATTTCTTCAAATCCAATTAAAGAACTATGGGGGATAGCCCTTTAATTGGATTTAAGTACTTATTTTATTAGCACTGCATAAGCAAATGCAACTAAACTGATAACAGCTAAAAAATCAATAATCCCTAAGATATTGATTGGATTTAGTTTTGCAAACATTTTTTATCCTTTAAATATTTTCGGAATTATATGCAAAATAAACTTAAAACAAAATAAAAGTATCTGAATAATTGCTCAATAAAACACAAAAGTAACAAAAATACACCTAAAATATTATTTATTTTGCTTATCGCATGTGTAAAATTAATCAATATTAAAGTTTGCATTAAGTTGATTTTAAGAAAAATAGCAAAAATTTGCTAATTTTGTGCCGATATTTGAAGAATTTAGAAGTTTTAGTTTTTTATAGAGATTTTTCGTTGAAAATTTTCTTTTTTTCCATAATTTCCAAAATTATGTTGTCAGTTTCTCTCATCCCGTCATTTGCAAGAATGCCTATATTTTTTATAGTATCCTCTATATCTTGTCCAACGATTCCATCTCCACCGTGTAAAGCTCTTTTGGACAAAGCCAACATAGAAGAATCAAATGCCGTGTAAACCCCCGTTGCGATCTTCATAGCACACGATGCTTTTGCCCCATCGCAGATAACGCCTGAAATATTTCCTAGAGAATTCGTGATAGCCATAGATACAGATTCATAATCTCCTCCCTGAACAAAAGCTAAAGCTCCACTTACTGCACTAGTTGCACAGATCACGCCGCAAAAAGCAGATAGTCTACCTATACTTGATTTTAGGTGTATAGTTGTAAGATGCGAAAAGAAAAGAGTTCTTATAAGCATTTCATATGGGATATTTTGATCTTTGCAGTATTTTATTATAGGTAAAGATGCTGCCATGCCTTGGTTCCCGCTTCCACTGGTTGTCATGACAGGTAGAGAACACCCGCTCATCCTGGCATCTCCTCCGGCTGACGCAAAACTCGCACACCTGTTTCGCTGGTCATCGCCATAAAAACCCTGCTCAATATTTTTGTTTATCATGCATCCTATGTTTACTCCATATTCACCATCGAGTCCTGCTTGTGCGATCGTACTATTCTTCTTTATTACTAAATCAAATAAATTTTTTATGAGATTTATATCGATGCTTTGGGCTAGTTCATATATCTCTTTTACGCTTAGTTTTTCTCTCTCTTCATGAGTAGTGTTAAATTGAGCATCATTGCAGGCTCTGTTTATAAGAGTTTTTCCGTTTTTTTCTATTTTTGTTATATTTGTATGCAAGTGTTTGATCTCTACAGAAGCTGAGCTGTCTTTGCTATATACGGTAGCTTTTGCATACAGAGGTATTTCTGTTTTAGCGTGGATGACCTCTATCTTGTCTTTAGCTAAAAACTCTTTGACTCTATCTATGTCATCTGCTGTAACTTTACTGATTACCATCAACTCTTTTGTTGCATCTCCTGCGATTGCTCCCATAGCACAAGCCGCTTCTATTCCGACTAGACCATTTGAATTTGGTATACCTGCTGATTTTACATTCTTTATCATGTTCCCGGATACTTCTATCGTTATGTTTTCCGGTTTTTCTTTTAATACCTTGACAGCTTTTGCACAAACATAAGCCAACGCTATCGGCTCAGTACATCCTTGTGCAGGTACGATCTCTTCTTTTAAAATTTTGAGTATGTTTTCCGTGTTCATGTTATCTCTCCGATATGATATCGCTGTTAAACTTTTAAAAAAATCCCATACTAGTATACTTTATTATTTTATATATTTTATCATAATGTTCTTTCAGATATAATTGCGTTTAATTATAGAATACAAGGCTGGTTTAAATGAGTAAAAAAGAAACGAAGTATATATTTGTTACGGGTGGTGTTTTGAGTTCTCTGGGTAAAGGAATCTCGGCAGCTAGTATAGCAACGCTTTTGAAGCATTCCGGATTAAACGTCAGTATATTAAAGGCTGATCCCTACATAAATGTAGATCCTGGTACTATGAGTCCGTTAGAACATGGAGAAGTTTTTGTGACTGATGATGGTGCAGAAACTGATCTAGATCTAGGTCATTATGAACGATTTTTAGATGAAAATTTACATCAAAACAATAACTTTACAACAGGGAGAGTATACTCTTCAGTTATTGAGCGAGAACGCAAAGGAGATTATCTTGGGCAGACAATACAGGTAATTCCACATATAGTAGATGAAATAATCCGCAGAATCAAAAAAGCAGGTGTTGGTAAAGATATACTTTTGGTTGAGATAGGCGGAACTGTCGGAGATATAGAAGGACTTCCTTTCTTAGAAGCTATCAGGGCACTCAGAACAGAAGTCGGCAAAAAAAGAGCTATGAATATACACTTGACTCTTATCCCTTATATAAAGGTTGCAGGAGAATTAAAGACAAAACCGACACAGCACTCAGTGCAAGAATTGAGAAGAATAGGAATAACTCCGGATATGCTCATATGCAGAAGTGAAATGCCTTTGACAAAAGATTTAAAAAATAAACTTGCATTTTCATGCGGCGTTGAGAAAAACTCAGTCATTGAAGCCTCAGATGCTTCTACGATATACAAGGTTCCTTTGAACTTTTTAAAAGAAAATATTTTAGCTCCTATATCTGAAGCTCTGGAACTTGGAGATTTGAAACCTGATATGGAAAACTGGGATACTTTAGTAAAAAGAGTCGTTGATCCAAGCGGAGAAGTTACTATTGCTTTTGTAGGAAAATATTTGGATTTGAAAGAATCTTATAAATCTTTAACAGAATCTCTCGTTCATGCTGGAGCACATTTAAACTCTAAGATAAACTTAAAATGGGTAGATTCTGAAGATCTGGAAGAAAAAGGAAGTATTGGCTTACTTGACGATGTTGATGGTGTACTTGTTGCAGGAGGCTTTGGAGAGAGAGGCGTAAAAGGCAAGATGGAAGCAATCAAATATGCAAGAGAAAATAAAATTCCATTTTTGGGGATTTGTCTAGGCATGCAGTTGGCATTGATCGAATTTGCTACAAATGTTTTAAAAATCGAAGATGCAAATTCTATAGAGTTTGACCAAAATTGTAAAAATCCTATAGTATATTTGATCGATTCATTTATAGATGCCAGCGGTAAAAAACAGCTTCGTACATTTTTAAGTCCACTCGGAGGCACAATGCGTTTAGGAGGGTATAACTGTGATACGAAAAATGGTTCAATGCTCCAAAAGATATATGGTGGTGCAAAAACAATAAGAGAGCGACACAGACATCGTTATGAAGTAAATCCCGCATATAGAGAAAAGTTTGAGAAAGCTGGTTTAATAGTTAGTGGCGAATCGGATGGTCTGATAGAAGCGGTTGAGTTAAAAGGGCATCCATTTTTCTTGGGTGTTCAATTTCATCCGGAATTTACATCTAGATTGACGAACCCAAATAAAGTCTTAGTAGCTTTTGCAAATGCAACAACTGAAAAAAGAAAACATGGGAAGTAAACTAACCAAGGAAGATATTAAAAATATTTTAGCTAAGAGATTCGAGAGCGATGAATGTACTAAGCTAGAAGAACTTCCTAAGCCTCATCATTTTAAAGACATGGATAAGGCTTCTGCTCGAATTGTCAGTGCTATAAAAAATGATGAAAAGATAGCAATTGTTGGTGATTATGATGTGGATGGAGTAGTATCTTCTGTAATATTAAGCACATTTTTTGATGATATCGGCGTAAAACATGAGTCGATCATACCTAATAGATTTCAAGATGGTTATGGTTTGAGTTTGAATATCATCAAAAAGCTTGATGCAAAAGTAATAATTACAGTTGACAACGGTATCTCTGCAGTTGAATCTGCTCTGTATTGCAAAGAAAACGGGATAGATCTTATTATAACAGATCACCATAATATCCCAAATGTTCTTCCGGAAGCATATGCAATAGTAAATCCAAAACAACCGGACTGCAGATTCCCAAATTGTGAGATATGCGGTTCTCAGGTTGCTTGGTATTTAGCCGCTGCCATAAAGGAAAAATTGAATATCAAATATAATCTTTCCACATTTTTAGATATATTATGCATCGCTATAATCGCTGATATGATGGAATTGAAAGATATAAACAGAGTGATGGTGAAAAAAGGGATTTTAGCATTAAATAAATCTAAAAGACCTGCCTTTGAGGCCGTTAAAAAATATTTTTGTAAAAAAACGTTGGATAGTGACGAAATATCTTTTTTAATTGCACCTTTAATAAATAGTTCAGGCAGAATGGAAGATGCAAAATTCTCATATAACTTTTTAAAATCTACAAATTTAGATGATGCTCTTGAAAAGCTGGATTATATCGTTGGATTAAATAACAGCCGAAAAGATGAAGAAAAGATTCTATTTGAATCTTCTTTAAAATATGTCAAACACGAAGAAAATATTATCATAGCATGGGGGAGTGATTGGCATGAAGGAGTTTCCGGCATAGTAGCTTCTAGACTCTCGAAAAGATTTAAGAAGCCTGCCATCGTTTTTTCTATAACGGAAGATAAAGCAAAAGGAAGTGCCAGAAGCGTAGGAGAAGTTGATATATTGTCTCTTATCGCGCAGCAAAAAGAGTTACTCTTTGGCTTTGGCGGGCATAAGGGAGCAGCAGGAGTTTCATTACCTGTAGAAAATTTAGAAGCTTTTAGAGAAAGGATGTATGCTTCGGCCAGAGATATAGAACCTTCAAAATTCAATAGCAGACAAGAGATATTAGGTGAGATAGAACCTGGAGAAATAGATTTTGAGTTATTGGAAATACTAGAAGAGTTTGAACCATATGGCCAAAAAAATCCAAAACCAAGTTTTGTTTTAAAAGATGTATTTGTAAAGATAAATAAAAAGATAGGTAAAGATCAGAATCATCTTAAATTGATACTTCATGACAATATCAATACATTAGAGTCTATTTTCTTCAATTTTGACAAAGATGCAAGAGTAGGAGACAAAGTAGATATAATCTTTACTTTATCAAGAAATGATTATAGAGGTTTAGTTACGCCACAGTTGATGATAAGAGAGATATTGTAAAAGCCTTTAGTGGCTTTTACCATCCACAACAGGGACAAAAAGGCACTCTTCTATCTCTTTTTGTTCTATTCCACTTTCTTTTTTCGTAAATTTTGTAATTATTTGTTTGCCGTTTTTCTCTATTGGTGCTACTAAAATACCATCTGTTCTTAGTTGATCAAAGAGATTGGAAGGGATTTGTTTTATTGATGCGGAGAATAGAATTCTATCATAGGGTGCATATTCTCTCCAACCGTTTTGTCCATCGTCATATCTAATGTTTATATTAGAAATTCCAAGGTTTCTAAATTTTTCTTTTGCTTCTTTTGCCAGTCTTTCTACACGTTCTATACTAAATACACGTCTTATCAGTTTGCTTAGTATAAGTGCTTGATAGCCACTACCGCAACCTATTTCCAAGACACTATCTGCTCCTTGGCAGGAGAGTGCTTGTGTCATTTTTGCAACTGTTAGCGGTGAACTTATCCATTGGTCTGCTACCAATGGAAGGGCATCAAGTTTGTATGCGTGTGCGCCAAAACCTATTGGCACGAATGATTCTCTATCGCTGTTTGCAATAGCATCAAATACCAAATCGTCTATCTGAGATATCTTTCTTATCTCTTCAGCCATTTTGGTAGATTTTTGTAATTTTATCTTTGAAACAAAGTCCATATCTAAGTCAATCCTATATTTATATATCTTCTCATCTTTTTGATCATGCTAAGATCAAATTTGTCTATTATGCTCCCTGATGAATCATCTCTTTTAGCTTCTCCAAAAGGATTTATGATCCCGGCACTTGATGCCATATCTTCATCGCTACTGTTTGCTATGATAACAAAGCATTGATTCATGATCGCAACAGCCTTGGAGAGTGCCTCTAGGTGCAATTTTCTCTTTTTTGCCCAATAAGCAGGTATCAATATAATATCTGCTCCTTTAGCCTTCTCCCAAAGTTCTATATATCTTAACTCAAAGCATAGAAGTATCGCAATTTTCACGCCGTCTATCTGTACGATTTTGATATCTTCATCTTTTCCGCTAGTGAAATATTTTTCTTCATTTCCTAAGCTGAATAACCTGGCCTTTGCTCTGGAATATATCTCTTCTTTGTTATGAAAAATTTTGACATTATTAAAGTAGTGTCCGTCTTTTTCTTCTGCTATAGTTAAAGAAAAGATCTTATCTTCCGATAGGGCTTTGATTTTCGGCATAAAATCTTTTGCAAGTTGGGTATTCTTTTCCAAATTTTCGTAATCATATCCGCTCAGGCATAACTCTGGAGCCAATATTATGGAATTTTGTGGAGAATTTTCAACTAATATGCTAAGAGTTTCGAAGTTGTTTTCAAAACTCCTGTTTGCATATTGAAATTGTAAAGCTACTAAATTTGGACTAGAAGTCATCAAATGATAGGCTTCCTTTACTGTAGTTTGTAACATTGCCTTCAAAAAAGTTTGTTTTTTGATCATTGAACTTTGAGAAATCATCGACCCATTTTATAGGGTGAACTGCATTGTACATTTTTTTCATACCTACTGCATTGAGACGATCATCTATAAGATAGTGAATATACTCTTCTATGATCTCATCTGTAAATCCCATGATTTGGTTTTGAGTTATGTATTTTCCCCACTCAATCTCCAAATCTCCGGCTGATTTGAACATATTGTAGACCTTTGCTTCTAAAGCTTCAGTAAAAAGCTCAGGTCTCTCTTTTCTTGTTGAATTTATCATATTCTGGAATAGTAAAAGGTGTGTAATTTCATCTCTTTGTATAAACCTGATCATCTGAGCGCTTCCAAGCATCTTTCCTGCTCTTGCAAGAGCATAAATAGCCGTAAACCCTGAATAAAAATAAAGCCCTTCTAGGATTTGATTTGCAAACATAGCTAACAGAATTTTTTCATCTGTTACTTCTCCCGCCAATTCTTCATATACGCTTGATATATAGGCATTTTTTCGTCTCAATATCTCGTCATGTTTTTCCATTTCGTATATCAAGTCCGTGTTGTCGCAAATCGCTTCGACCATAACTGCATATGATTTTGAATGGTTGGCTTCTTCATATGCCTGTCTTACTAGTACTGCATTGATCTCAGGTGCCGTTATATACGGATTTATATTATCGGCTAGATTGTTTGTTTGAAAGCTGTCCATGCTTATAAGCTGCGACCAGACAAGGTCATACATTCGTTTTTCTGCATCAGTAAGATTTCTGTTGTAGTCCACGACATCTTTTGTGGTATCTACTTCTTTTGGAAACCAAGTATTTGCTTCCATCATATCCCATAATCTTAGAGCCCACTGGTACTTTGCCTGTGTAAAATTCAAGATCCCATGAGGATTCCCGCCAAAAATTCTTCTTTCACTAACTGTCTCATTTGAGCTTGGATTGTATATATGTTTTCTATTCATGAATAGTCCCTGATTTTTTCTTATTTTATCTAAAATATCTTAAAATTCTCGCAGTTTTATATCTATTTTATGATTTAGCATATCTGGGATTAATGAGTTTTTTTGAGGTTCTAAGTGACCTATTGTGTTGTCTGTATGGAAATAATTTTGAAGAAAATAGCTGTTTTTATAGCCTTTAGTTAGCAAATCATCTATTATTTGATTTATATCACTGGTGTCAAGTAAATCTGAGTGTATCGTAGTTCTAGCTTCAAAAGGAAAATCTTCATTGATCAAAAAACTCAGAGTCTCTTCAAAATCTTCAAAATTTTTGTTATGCGTTACCTGCTCAAACTTATATTTTGGGGCCTTGTAATCCAACGCAATGTAATCGATCATATGATCATGTACAAGTTCTTTTATAAGTTTGGGATTTGTTCCGTTTGTGTCAATTTTGATATTAAATCCGAGTTTTTTGATCTCTGATATAAAGTCATATAACCTTGGATAAAGAGTACATTCTCCTCCGCTTAGTACGACTCCGCTGAGCCTGTTGACTCTAGAGTTCAAAAAATCTATAGCTTTTTGTATACTTATATGACCATCACCAAATACGATCTCTGAATTGTAACAATAGCAGCAACGCATATTACATTTTGCAAACCATAAAATAGACGCCAGATTATCAGGGTAATCTAGCGTCGTAAATTTAGTGATATCGTATAGAGGGCTATCTTCTAGAAAGGCTTTCAATAAATTGTGTTCTTTCTCGATGTTCACCGATTTTGCCTACATTGAAGCTTTCAACCGGTCTGTGATAACCCATGACTCTAGTATAAACGATACATTTTGTTCGTTCACTTCGTAGCTTTTCAAGCAATTCTTCCCTGCTCATTTTCACCTCCTTCATATTTTTCTATAAGTTCTTTGTCGCAAATTGGACAAAATTCATGTTCACCGCTTATGTATCCATGTTTTTCACATACCGAAAATACAGGTGTTATAGTAAGATAAGGCATGCGATAATTTGATATAACATTTTTCACCATCTGTCTACATGCTTCAATACTGCTGATTCGCTCTTTCATATAAAGATGAAGAACTGTTCCTCCTGTGTATTCACACTGCAGATCATCTTGCAGATCAAGGGCTTCAAACGGATCATCTGTATAGTCAGCTGGAATTTGTGAAGAATTTGTGTAATATATGTTTTTACCGTTTCCAGCCTGTATGATATCCGGATATCTTTTTTTGTCTTCTTTTGCAAATCTATATGTCGTACCCTCTGCAGGAGTTGCTTCCAAATTATACAGATTGCCGCTTTCTTCTTGATATTTGATCATTTTGCCACGCATGAATTCTAACAATTCACGAGCAAATTCTATTCCATAATCATCTGCTATATTGTGCTCTTTTGATGTAAAGTTCTCTATCATCTCATTTATCCCATTTACGCCGATAGTTGAGAAATGGTTGTTAAAGCCCGGTAGGTATCTTGCTGTATAAGGATAAAGTCCTCTCTCGAACATATCTTGGACAAATACTCGTTTTTTCTCCAGAGTTGATTTTGCCAGATCCATTAGATATTCGACTTGCTCAAATAGTTTTTCTTTATTTCCTTTATTTAGATACCCAATCCTTGCCATATTGATTGTGACAACACCGATGCTGCCTGTCATTTCTGCACTTCCAAATAATCCGCCGCCTCGTTTGAGTAATTCTCGTAGATCAAGTTGTAACCTGCAACACATACTTCTGACATTGCCAGGTTTATAAGCCTTTGGATTTTCTACTAGATTGCCGTTTTCATCTCTTATATATTGACTTCCAATAAAATTTTGAAAATAAGAAGAACCGATCTTGGCAGTATTTTCAAACAAAGTATCCGTATTTTCTCCATACCAATCAAAATCTTCCGTAATATTTACAGTCGGAATAGGAAAAGTAAAAGGCTGTTCTGTTTTATCCCCTTCTGTCATTACTTCGTAATATGCTTTGTTTATGAGATCCATCTCTTTTTGAAAATTTTTGTATGTTAGATCTTCTAGTTTATTCACGCCTCTTTTCTTGGCTTCATCTATCAACTCTTTGTCATATATCCCTTTAAAAAGATGTATATCTTGACAAGTTGGTGTCTGATCAGCTAAGTCTTGCGGCACACTCCAATCTATAGTTATGTTTGTAAATGGGCTTTGTCCCCAACGGGCAGGAACATTTAGGTTATATACAAAACTTAAAATCGCTTTTTTTATCTCTTTAAATGGAAGTTTGTCTTTAAATACATATGGGGCCAGATAGGTGTCAAATGAACTAAATGCTTGAGCACCTGCCCATTCGCTTTGGAGGATGCCCAAAAAGTTTGCCATTTGTCCTAGAGCTTCTCTAAAGTGTTTAGGCGGGCGAGATTCAACCCTTCCTCTCACGCCGTTAAATCCTTCATTTAAAAGAGCTCTCAAACTCCATCCTGCACAATATGCAGTTAGACAATCCAGGTCATGTATGTGATAATCACCGTTTCTATGCGCAAAGCCCTCTTCTTTTGAGTAGATTTTATCTAGCCAGTAATTTGCTATGATCTTTCCTGCCGTGTTATTTACAAGACCGGCATTTGAGTATCCGGTGTTTGAGTTTGCTTTGATTCTCCAATCGCTTTTATTGATGTATTCTTCTATCGTTTGTGTTGAATTCACAAAAGTCGTATCTTCGTTCAATCCCTTTACATGCTCTCTTTGCATCTTATGAGTATGACGATAGATCATGAATGAGCGCATTACGTCAAAGTAGCGTGCTTTGTACAGCTCCTGTTCTATGAGATCTTGAATATCTTCAACAGCAGCCACTCTTTTTTTCTCTAGCGTAGAGATTAGTCTGTTGTAAACACTTGCATCATATAAAACGCCTTCACTTTCAAATGCTTTTTTTATAGCATCTTGTATTTTATATGATTTAAACTCTTCTGTCGCCCCATCTCTTTTTAAGACTTTTTCTAACATGGTTGTCCTAACATATTTTTGTTATTAATGTCGCGATTATATAACATGAATATTAAGTTGAAACTTAAAAAATAAAGTGTTGCTCTTTTGTCACACAAGTAAATAAGTGTTAATTTTGCAAATATACTTAAGGCTTAAAAGTATTATATTGTAAGGGTTGTGTTCTTAATCAGATTGTAAAAACTTAATAAAATAAATTAGTTTATATATTTATAGAGAGTGATTGTTGTGTGTTATGTCTAGGGCATATTTTACATGTGTGTAAGTTGTATCGAATATTTTTAAATTTATATCATTTTGATTTATCAATAGTCCTATTTCAGTACATCCAAGTATGACAGAGTCTATTTGCTCGTCTTTGTCAATCATGTCAAGGATTATATTTAGATATGTGTTTTTGCTTTCTTGGTTGACAATGCCTTGTACTAATTCATCAAATATGATTTTATCAATTATCTCAATTTGTTTTGTATCCGGGGTAACTACTTCTATGCCAAAAGATCTTATGACATCTTTTATAAAATTTTCTTGCATCGTAAAACGTGTGCCAAGCAGGATAGCTTTTCTGCAGTTTTCCTTTTGCAGTGCCATAGATACGCTAGTTGCGATATGTAATATTGGGATGTTTATGTTTTTTTGAATTATGTCAGCTACTTTATGCATAGTGTTTGTGCATATAAGTATAAAATCTGCTCCGGCTTCTTCTAGTGATTTTGCATTTTCGGCTAATATCTCTCCGGCCTCTTCCCATCTGTTTTCACGCTGTAGAGTCTCTATTTCATCAAAATTTACAGAAATTAAAATAATCTTGGCACTATTGAAGCCGCCAAGTAGTTCTTTTGTCCCTTCATTAAGCAGTTTGTAGTAGGTATGAGTTGATTCCCAACTCATACCTCCGAGTAAACCTATAGTTTTCATATTCTACTGGCAACCTTCACACTCAATGCTTCTATCAGCTACGTCGATCTTACTTTCAGGAGATTGACTTCTTAGGTAATATGTCGATTTTATTCCCAATTTCCATCCCAGCATATAGATATCGTTCAAATATTTACCGCTTGCTTTGTCTAGTGTTATAAATATATTTAAACTTTGTCCCTGATCTATCCATTTTTGTCTAATAGCACCGGCTTTGATAAGCAATCTTTGATCTAGTTCATATGCAGGAGTGTAGTAATTCCAAGTTTCCGGATTTAGTTTTGGTACGACGACAGGAATCATGCCTGAGAGGTTCTCTTCAAACCACTTCCTTTTATAAACAGGTTCTATTGTTTGAGTTGTGCCGACCAGGATAGATATAGAGCTTGTAGGTGCTATTGCCATTAGGTAACCATTTCTCATTCCAGATTTCTTTACTTGTTCTCTGAGTCCGTCCCAATCGCAGCTATAGCCGAATAATCCACCTCTATCTACCAGTTTTTTTGCTTCTTCGTTTGCACAGTCTATAGGAAAAATTCCTTTGCTCCATTTTGAACCGTCAAAATCAGGATATTTGCCTTTTTCAATAGCTAAGTTCGATGAAGATTTGATGGCATTGTAGCTTATATATTCCATAACTTCATCTATCTTGGCAAAATGGTCATAACTACCCCATTGTATTTGCTGCTCTGCAAGCATTTGGGCTTCACCCATAACGCCAAGTCCGATTGATCTTGACTGTAGATTTGTATGCTTTACTTTAGCGTGTGGATAGAAGTTGAGATCTATGACATTATCTAGCATTCTTATCGCTATCGGAACTACTCTTTCTACGTCTTCTTTTGTATTGATTTTCGATAGGTTAACGCTTGCAAGATTACATACGGCAGTTTTACCTTCGCTCATCTCTTTTTCTACAATAAACACGTTTTTATTGTTTACCGTATCAAGAGCGGTGATCTTTTTCGCATCTTTTTCAATATTGCCATTTACTATTACTTTTTCATTTTCTTCAAAGGCCACGCTACTGCCGTCTTCAAAAGTAACTTTTATTTTATAATGGTTAGGTGCCGTATTTTGAAAAATTTCCGTACACAGGTTTGAACTTCTTATGATACCGCTGTGGTTATTCGGATTTGCCTTGTTTGCATTATCTTTGAAACATAAAAATGGACTTCCACTCTCAAAATAATTTAGTATTATTTTTTTCCATAATTCTTTTGCTTTTACGTGTTCTTTTGGTATATTGTCATCTTTTTCGTATTCCAAGTATCTTTTTTCAAATTCTTCGCCATAAAGAGAAGACAAATCACTGACGTCTGCTGGATCAAATAGTGTCCAAATCTCATCTGCTTCTGCTCTTCTCATAAATATATCGTTTATCCACAAGGCAGGAAACAGGTCATGAGCTCTTCTTCTCTCTTCTCCAGAGTTCTTTTTTAGGTCTAAGAAATCGGATATATCCATATGCCATGGTTCTACATATACTGCAATCGCTCCTTTTCTTGTTCCAAGCTGATCAACTGCGATTGCGATATCATTTGTAATCTTTAAAAATGGGATGATCCCGCCTGCTGCATTCTTATGTCCATCTATCATTCCTCCCATAGAACGAACAAGGTTCCAATCCCAGCCTATACCGCCTCCAAATTTGCTTAATAGAGCCATCTCTTTGTATGAGTCAAAGATCCCTTCGATATTGTCAGGTGTGCTTCCTATATAGCAAGAACTTAGTTGATGTCTAGGTGTTCTGGCATTTGAAAGTGTAGGTGTTGCAAGCATCACTTCAAATTTGGAAATAAGGTCATAAAACTTTTTTGCCCAGTCTTGACAGTTTAGCTCGTTTTGAGCCAAAAACATAGCGATTGCCATGAACATATGCTGTGGCAATTCTATAGGAACACCTTTAGAATCTTTGATAAGGTATCTATCATGAAGTGTTTTTACTCCTAGATATGTAAACTGAAAATCTCTCTCAGGTTCAATGTATTTATCCAAATCATCAAGATCGTATTTGTCTTTTAATCCAAGAAGTATTCTTCCGCTCTTTTCCCCTCTTTCAAAGTAATCGGCTAGCTTCCCGTATCCTGTAAACTGATTGACTTTGTGATATAAGTCATACAAAAAGAGTCTAGCAGCAACGTATGTCCAATTTGGCCTGTCTATATCAATTTTATCAACTGCTGTTTTTATGAGAGTTTTTTGTATTTCTTCTGTTGTAATTTTATCTCTAAATTGTATTTTTGCATCAACTTCTAATTCACTCTGGCTAACATTTTCTAAGCCTTCAACTGCTGATTGCGTGTATTTTTGAATCTTTGAAATATCAAGCGGTTCTATTCTTCCGTTTCTTTTTTGTACTGTAAGCATAAATATTCCCTATTTTTTATTTAAAAACTCTATTAAAAAGTTTGTCCACATTTTTCATGTAGTATTCGTAGTCAAAGCATGATCTGATTTCATCTTCACTTAGTTTTTCTTTTAAATCCTCATCAACTAAAAGATTTGCCATAAAGAGACTTTCCCCTTTATCATTCATAGCAGGTTTTCCTACTTGAAGATCTTCCCAAACTTTCATAGCATTTCTTTGAACTATCTTGTAAGCATCTTCTCTACTTACTCCACGAGATGGAAGTTCCAATAGAACTCTTTGAGAAAAAACTAATCCCCCTGTCAAGTTTAGATTTTTCATCATATTCTCTGGATATACTAAAAGTTTCTCGATGACTCCGCTGAGACGGTTCAGCATGAAATCAGTCGTGATAAATCCATCAGGCAAAGTAAACCTTTCAACCGAGCTGTGACTTATGTCTCTCTCATGCCAAAGTGCGACATTTTCAAGTGCAGGAATCGCATAGCTTCTGATAACTCTACAAAGGCCTGTAACATTCTCACTTAGCACAGGATTTCTTTTATGAGGCATGGCAGAGCTGCCTTTTTGTCCTTTACTAAAGAATTCTTCTGCTTCATAAACTTCTGTTCTTTGATAGTGTCTTATTGCAACTGCAATTTTTTCGCAACTTGATGCGAGTAGTGCTAAAGCATTCATAAGGTTCGCGTATCTGTCTCTTTGTATAACTTGATTTGAAACCGGAGCAGGAGAAAGTCCCAGTTCTTCACATACAATTTCTTCAAGTTCTATTGGAGAGTGTGCCATATTGCCCATAGCTCCGCTTATCTGCCCGACACTTATAACTTTCAGTGTATGCTCAAGATTTTCCAGATTTCTTTTTATTTCATCGTACCATATTGCTAAAACTAAGCCAAATGTTATCGGTTCTCCGTGAATACCATGACTTCTTCCTACCATTAGTGTTTTTTTGTGTTCAAATGCTCTGGTCTTTATATTTTTCATCAGATCCTTAACATCTTCTATGATCAATTCTAATGATTCTTTCATCTGAAGTGCAACAGCCGTGTCTATGCAGTCTGAACTCGTCATTCCATAATGCACCCATCTACTTTCATCTCCAAGGCTTTTAGCTACACTTGTCAAGAAAGCTATAACATCATGTTTTGTTTTTTTCTCTATTTCATCGATCTCTTCTACATTAAATTGAGCATTGTCCAATATTTTTTTGCAGTCTGAATCATTTATGAGACCTAGCCTATTCCAGCCTTTTACTGCAGCTTTTTCTACTTTTAACCAAGCATCGTATTTCGCTTGTACTGTCCACTTGTCTTTCATTATTTGTCTAGAATAACGCTCTACCATTATGGCAATCCTTAATGTAAAATTTGCTATTGTTCTATATGATCATAAATCATAAATGCTTATATTATAATGTATTTATTCTAACTAAAAGTTAGTTAAAAAAGGATAAAAGTTAAATGGCCTTTTTACGAAAAGAATTTTTTTTGAAAGATAAAATAAAAGCTTATAAGTTTTTATTAGATGAATTTAATTGCACTATGAAAGAAGCACAGAAATGGATAGATAAAAAAAGAGTATTTGTTGATGGTCAGGTCATGATGACAAAAAGCAAAAATATTTGCGGTAAAGTTGAAGTTATTGTATTTGATCCAAAACCTAGTGGTCTGTACCCTGTCTTTGAAGTTGAAGATTTTGCAGTTTTTGAAAAACCATCCGGTATTTTAGTGCATCCAAATAATTTTTCTGATACTTATAGTTTAAATGATGATATTAAATCTTTATTCGGAAAAGATGCAAACGTAGTTCACAGAATCGATAAAGAAACCAGTGGTTTAATAATGGTTTCTAAAAATAAAAAAGCTGAAGTCGAAATCAAAAGAATGTTTGAAAACCGTGAAATAAAAAAAGAATATATCGCCTTGGTTAGAGGAAAGATAGAAAATGATCTTAGTATTGATACGTGTGTAAAAGCTAATTTGGAAAGTTCAAAAATACGTATAAAATCTTTTGTCGTTGAATCTGGTTTCAGATCTATAACTCACGTTTCCCCACTGCTTTATATTAAAGAATTAGATCTTACTTTGGTCAAGGCAATCCCTATAACAGGGAGAACTCATCAAATAAGAGTTCATTTGTTTCATGTGAAACATTCAATTTTGGGAGATCCTATTTATGGTGTAAATGAGGATATTGCTGAAAAATATTTAAATGGATATTTAAGCGATGAAGAGAGGATAAAAAACAGTGGGTCGTTAAGATTGATGTTACACTCTCATTTATTAAGTTTCAACTATAAAAATATAGATTACAATATCAAAAGCAAAATTAAATTGGGAGGCTATGAATATGAATAGTGTAATTTTTGATAATAAAGAGATATTTCCTAGCAAAATTGTATGCGTTGGGAGAAATTATGTTGAGCATATAAAAGAATTAAATAATGAAGTTCCGACGTCTATGGTTCTTTTTATGAAGCCAAATAGTGCAGTAAGTCATGATTTAAACACTTTTGGAAGAGTCCTGCATTATGAAGGAGAAATTTCATTCTTGATCAGAGATTTAAAAATAAAGGCAGTAGGTTTTGGCTTGGATCTAACTGATAGAGAATTACAGGGAAAGCTAAAAAGCAAAGGATTACCTTGGGAGAGAGCAAAGGCATTTAACGGTGCAGGAGTGTTTAGTGATTTTATTGAAATTGAAGAGAATGATATAGAAAAACTTAGTTTGAAATTATATATTAATGACAAATTGACTCAAGAAGGTGGAGTTGATTTGATGATCTATCCACCTAACGTTATACTTCATGAGATAAAATCTTTTTCTACGTTAGAAGACGGAGACATAGTTATGAGTGGCACTCCAAGTGGAGTGGGAATCATAACTATCGGCGATAAATTTACGGGTGAAATTTATGTTGGTGATGACAAACTTCTAAGTAAGACTTGGATTGCAAAATAAAAAAACTTATCTGACAACAAGCACTGAATTTTTTCTGCTTGTTGTCTTCACGACTATTCGCCAGCAAAAAGTACTTTTACTATTCCGTAAATTGATCCGAGAACAAAAATCAATAAAAAAACAGCCTCGCCTTTGTCAACTATACTCATCTTTTTCCTTTCTATCTTTTAATTGGCCGCAAGCTGCACTTATGTCAAGTCCTTTGGACTCTCTAATTGTGCAAAGAAGACCATGCTTCAGCAAGTATTCTTGAAACTCTATTACCTTTTTAACCTCAGGTCTTTTGTACACACTGCCCTCGTGTGGATTGAAAAAGATAAGATTGACTTTAGACTTAATTCCATTTAGAAGTTTAACTAATTTCTTAGCACTCTTGATGTCATCATTCAAATCTTTAATTACCAAGTACTCAAACATCACCCTTTTTCTTGCATCTATCGGAAAAGATTTAACTGCGTTTATTATTGATTCTATATTATATGCTTTATTTATTGGCATAAGTTGTACCCTTAAGTCATCATCTACTGCATGAAGGGAGATTGCCAATAAGACTCCCAAGTTCATATTGCCAAGTTTTGTTATCTGTGAGCTCAAACCGCTAGTTGATATTGTTTGTCTCCTTGGTGATATAGAAAGACCTTCCGGATCAGCGAATATGTTTACTGCTTTACTGACATTTTCCAAGTTGTCAAGGGGCTCACCCATACCCATAAAAACAATATTGACTCTTCTATTCTCGGCTATTTCATTATCTTTTTTGATCATCAAGACCTGAGAAGTTATCTCTCCTGGTGTTAGATTTCTCAAAAAACCACTTTTCCCTGTTAGGCAAAAAGAGCAGCCGATTTTACAGCCGACTTGAGAAGATATGCATATTGTATATTTTGTGTGGTGTAACAACTCGCCGTCTTCTCCAAGCTGTTCTTTTTTCATAGGCAGTAAAACGGATTCTACAGTTTTGCCGTCATTTAGCGAAAACAGATATTTCTTGCTTCCGTCAGAGCTTTTTTCAACTGTTGCAATTTTTAGAGGATCAAAATAATATTTTTCATCTAATTCCGATCTTAATTCCTTGGGTATATTTTTCATTTCTTCAAAAGAATTGACGTACTTTTTATATATCCATTCATATATTTGCTTAGCACGGAAAGAAGGTTTTATAATTTGGCTAAGTTCGTCTTTCGTATAATCTAGTATATTGATTTTATTCATATGTTTCCATTATCTCTTTCGTTTTTTTTGTTAGTATCTCTTTTGCTTTTTTGTGATTTTTTATAAAATCTTGGTGTGCATTTTTGTCGCAAAAGTTAGTAATTGCAAATATGCCAACGGCTGGAATTTTAAATTTTTTTGCGACTGTTAGCACAGAGAAAAACTCCATATTCTCTGCCTCAATACCAATATTTAAAAAATGTTCACTGACTTGTTTGTTAGTTGTAATATAATTACTAGAGTTTATTATAATTTTATTATTGTTAGCTGTTTCACATGAAACATTAAATGTTTTTGATGTGACTTTATTACTAATAGGGGTATAACATGACCCAGAAAAATATCCTGTTTCTATATTGGTTGAGCTATTTGAATGTATAAGATCTAAAGGTTTATACTCTCCATAACTCCCAGCCGTACCGACAAATAATAAAGATTTTGGTTTATTTTTTAAAACTAATTGCGTAAGATTGATAGAGCTTTCTATCAAGCCTATGCCAATAGGTGTAGCAAAGTCAAAAGATTCAATATTACCGGCACATATTATCATATTCTTACGGGGATCCCCTCTTCTTTTAGGTACCTTTTAAGTGCCATGATTTCTATTTCTTTATAGTGAAAAATAGATGCTGCAAGTGCAGCGTCCGCTCCGTTTAAAAATGCATCTTTGATGTGCTGCATATTTCCGGCACCCCCACTTGCAATAATTGGAATATCCAATAAATCACTCATTTTTTTTGTGAGAACAAGATCATAACCATTTTTTGATCCATCACAATCCATAGAAGTCAGGAGGATCTCTCCGGCTCCTCTTTGCTGTGCTTCTTGTGCCCATTCGAGAGCATCTATGCCTGTATCAATTCTACCGCCGTTTATGTATACATTCCAACTGTCTCCATGTCTTTTTGCATCAATTGCGACTACTATGCACTGAGAACCAAATCTTTTTGATGAAGCATTTATAAAATCAGGATTATTGATGGCATAAGAGTTTATGCTTATCTTGTCACATCCAACCTGCAATAATTTATAGATATCGTCTAGAGTTTTGATACCGCCACCTACTGTTAGTGGAATAAAAACTTCTTTTGCAACTTTCTCTACTATATCAACTATGGTTTCTCTTTGTTCATGACTTGCCGTGATATCTAAGAACGTAATCTCATCTGCACCTTCTTGATTGTATCTTTTTGCAACTTCGACAGGATCACCTGCATCTTGCAAACCTACAAAATTTACGCCTTTTACGACTCTTCCGTCTTTTACATCTAGGCAAGGTATAATTCTTTTAGCAAAATATTCCATTTGTTTCTCCTGTCAAAATATTATCAAAAATAAGAGAAAAAACGGCTGAATAAGTTTCATTTTTCTAACTCTAAAAGATATTTTTTGATATCTAGTCCACTTGCATAACCTGTTAGTTTACCAGACTTTCCTATAACTCTGTGACATGGCACAATAATCGATATAGGGTTTGCTCCGTTTGCTCCGCCTATTGCTCTTACTGCTTTTGGATTTCCTATACCTATGGCTTGTTCTTGATAACTGATAGTATTCCCGTAAGGGATCTGTAATAAAGCTTTCCAGGCAGCATTTTGAAATTTTGTGCCATTGAAAAAGAGTGGAATATCAAATTCAAATCTTTTTTTATCAAAATAATCTTTTAGTTGATTTTGAGTTTTTACCAAAATATCATTATCTTCTTCATGAAGATTCTCAAATCTTTTTTTTAACTTTTCCCAGCCACTCTCTGGTGTCAAACCGACTAGATGAGTCTTTGTTGCTACAATGTATAATAGACCTATGGGTGAGGAAATTCTTTTATAATTATGTTTCATTAAACACTCCAAAGTATATATATAATTATAATACATAAAGTCTGAAAAATTAGCAATCTCTGGGAACATAGAGCGCTTTGAATTTAAATAAAGATTTAGCTATACTCACCATTATGAAAAATATAATATTAAAACCAAACTATGATGTCGTAATAATAGGCTCTGGACCGGCAGGATTAGGCGCTGCTTTTAAAATAGCAGAAAACTCTGAGTATTCGGTTTTACTTTTAGAAAAAAAGAAAATCAGCTCAGGAGGTCTGCGAAACGATTGTAAGCAAAACTATACATATCCGGTTGGATTTCCGTTTGAGCATTGGAGCAAAGCTGATGCAGATCTTTTGATGCAGGAAGTAAAAGAACATTTAAACCCGAAGATAGAAACAAGACATAATATTGACAAATATATCGATAGAGCCGAAAAAATAGGTGTTGAGATCCTATCAATAGATCAAGCACATGTCGGAACCGATAAATCATCTAAATTGATCAATGACCTGATTAAAAAACTTAAAATTTTACATGTTGATGTTGCACTAGAAACGGAAGTAGAAGAGCTTTCAAAAGATAACAAAGAGATTAAATTAAATAATGGAGATAGTATATCTTTCAAAAATATTATTTTGGCACCTGGCAGAGCTGATTATGACTGGCTTCAAAAACAGATGAATACTCTGGGTGTTAGTTATAGTGATAATATTGTAGACATAGGTGTCAGAGTTGAGATGAAAGAAGAACACTATCCTATAGTCAAGGATTACTATGACCCGAAGATTCTTTTTCCAAACAAAGTCAGAACATTTTGTACGAACTCAGGGTGTGCTCATGTTGTTAGGGAAAAATATAAGGGATATTACTCTGTAAATGGGCATTCTTTGTCAAAAGATAATGAACCTAACGGATTGGTTAACTTTGCAATGCTTAAGACTATACGACTCACTGAGCCGATTGTTAGCGGACAGCAATTTGGGAAAATTCTAGGAGAAATGGTGATGCAACTTAGCGGAGGTTCTGTTATAATGCAAAGAGTCGGTGATTTTAGATTGGGCTCAAGAAGTAAAAAAGAAACTTTTAATAATGATCTTTATGATTTTAAACCCACACTCAAAAGTGCTATTGCTGCTGATTTGTCTTTGAGTATGCCGGCAAAAATTTTAAGAGATATCTGGAAATCACTTAAAATGTTGGATACGATTATACCTGGAGTCTTACATCCATCAACCATCATATATTATCCTGAAATTAAAACTTATTCAAATAAACCGCAATTTATCAATAATAATTTTATGGTAAAAGAAGGATATTATATCATTGGAGACGGTGCAGGAACGAGCAGAGGAATCACAGCTGCATGGGCTTCCGGGATCCGAGCGGCCAATGGAATATTGAAGACGGATTGAGGGCAGAAATACATATTGTCAATAATTATGATACAATGTCGTAATTTCAGCGTGCTTCGATCTGCGACTGACTTCGTTTAGTAATCTTCTGATAATCTTAACAACAAACATATTTTTAGCTTAGATCGAAAAAGTTTTATTACTTTTCGTAAGCTCATACCAAAGGGACAATTATGTCATCATTTACTACTATGGGCTTGTCTGCCCAAATTTTACGCGCAGTGACAGAAGCGGGTTACACCACTCCTACACCAATTCAAGAAAAAGCTATTCCGGTCATTCTTAATAAAAAAGATATATTAGCAGGAGCTCAAACAGGAACCGGTAAAACGGCAGGTTTTACTTTACCGTTATTACAATTGTTGAGTGGAGATACGAAGAATAAAAACAAACCTTATGTCAGAGCACTTATACTAACACCGACTCGTGAGTTAGCGCTTCAAGTAGGAGAAAGTGTACAAACATACGGAAAATACTTACCACTAAAATCTACGATAGTATTCGGCGGAGTCGGGATTAATCCACAAATTTCTACACTTCGCAAAGGGGTGGATATATTAATCGCAACACCTGGGCGCTTACTAGATCATGTAGGGCAAAAAACCGTTGATTTATCACGCGTAGAATATCTGATCTTGGATGAAGCGGACCGTATGTTAGATATGGGATTTATAAATGATATTAAAAAAATATTGGCGATTATTCCAAAACAGAGGCAAAATCTTTTATTTTCTGCAACATTTTCGAAGGAAATTAAAAAGCTTTCCGATAATCTTTTAAATTCCCCTGTCCTTGTTGAAGTTGCAAGTCCAAATACTACGGCACAGAGTGTTGAACAAATCGTGCATTTTGTGGATAAAACAAATAAGCGTAAATTACTAACACACTTAATTCGTTCAAATAAATGGGAACAAGTATTGGTCTTCACCAGGACAAAGCATGGAGCTAACCGTTTGAGTGAGCAACTGGGTTTTGATGGCATCAGTTCTGCGGCGATCCATGGTAATAAAAGTCAAGGAGCGAGAACAAAAGCTTTATCTAATTTCAAAGATGGGGTCGTAAAAGTTCTGGTTGCTACGGATATCGCTGCAAGAGGAATTGACATCGCACAATTACCGAATGTTGTCAATTATGAGTTGCCAAATGTTCCCGAAGATTACATTCATAGGATAGGACGAACGGGAAGAGCCGGCAATGGAGGTGTAGCAGTATCACTCGTATGTGTTGATGAACACGCCTTTTTGAATGATATTGAAAAACTTATCAAGCAAAAAATTCAAAAAGTTTCCATAGAAGGCTATGAGCCTGATAAATCAATTAAGGCAGAACCTATTCAGCAAAGAAACAGAGGCGGCAGAGATAAAAGACCGGATAGAGCACGCTCTAATAATACAAGAAACAGACAAACGCTCAGAAATTCTAGATAATAATCAAAAAGAAAAAATACCGACAATTTGCTTGCGTTGGATTATTGTAACTTATATGAAGATAAACAATAATCCACATGTAAGCAAAATAAAGGTAAAATAAAACAAATTTAAAAGGCGGTTCAAGATTGATAGAGGCTAAGAAGAAGTTTGGTCAAAATTTTTTGATAGACAGTACCGTTTTAAGTAAAATCATCCAATCGATGCCCAACACTAAGCGTAAGTTAGTGGAAATTGGGCCTGGCTTAGGTGATTTGACGCAAGTGCTTTTGGAGCAAAACTCCGTAAAAGCATATGAGGTCGATAAAGACTTATGCGTTCATTTGAGAAAAAAATTTCACAAAGAGATAAAAGAAAATAGGCTAGAATTAGTAGAAGGTGATGTTTTAGAGTGCTTCCAAAAAGGCTCTCTAGAAGGTGAGCCTTACGATGTAGTTGCAAATTTACCATATTATATTGCGACAAAAATCATACTAGAAGCGCTGGAAGATAAGATGTGCAAATCCATGCTTGTCATGATTCAAAAAGAAGTTGCACAAAAATTTTCTGCTTTACCTAAAACAAAAGAATTTAGCTCTTTATCAATACTTTCTCAAAGTATAGCAGATGTAAAATTATTATTTGACGTGGATCCAAGCTCATTTGAGCCCCAGCCAAAAGTAGTTTCATCTATTGTAAGCATTGTAAAGAAAAAAGAATTTAGCGGGGATCAAAACTCTTTATTTGACAATGAATCGGATTATAATGAATTTAAGAGATATCTTAGAGTATCTTTTTCAAGTCCTAGAAAAACTTGGATTAAAAACATATCTTCTGCTTACGATAAAACAAGTGCTTTAGAATTATTGAAAAAAAATAATATTTCGATAACTTCTAGGCCTCATGAACTTTGCGTCACCGATCATCTTAATTTATTTAGGGAAATCCTAAAAATTAAGGTACAAAATGGAAAAGAATACGATAAATAAAACAGATGAAACAGGCACTAAGCAAGAAAATCAAACAAAGCCAAATGCCGCAGGTAATGCACAACAGCATCAAAAGAAAAGACCAAATCCAAATCGACAAGGCAACAAACACTCAAAAAAGAGTGCAAAGAATCAGCCAAGCGTCATAGACGGCGGTGAAAAGTGGCAAAAAGATATAAAATCGGCAATAGAAGCAAACCATAAGATACACAAGAACAGACTTGAAAAATTTAATCTTCTAAATCTTGAAACTACTGCAAAGATCAAAATCACTCCACTGGGTGGACTTGGTGAAATAGGTGGAAATATAACGGTTATAGAAACCGATACAAGCGCAATTGTCGTAGATGTAGGGATGAGCTTCCCTAGTGAAGATATGCATGGTGTAGATATACTTATACCTGATTTTACATATCTAAGACAAATTAAAAAAAAGATAAAGGGTGTTGTTATAACCCATGCTCATGAAGATCATATAGGTGCTATGCCTTATCTTTATAAAGAGATGCAATTCCCTATATATGCCACCCCTCTTCCTCTTGGAATGATATCAAACAAATTTGAAGAACACGGGCTTAAAGAGTACAGAAAATATTTCAGACCTGTTCACAAGAGACAAAAAGTCAGGATCGGAGATATCGAAGTTGAATGGATACATATAACTCACTCTATCATAGATGCCTCTTCTCTTGCGATTACTACAGAAGCCGGTACTATAATCCATACAGGAGATTTTAAGATAGATCATACTCCTATAGACGGATATCCTAGTGATCTTCACAGGTTTTCAGAATACGGCGAAAAAGGTGTTCTATGTCTTTTAAGCGATAGTACGAATTCACATAAAGAAGGTATGACAAGAAGTGAAAATACTGTAGGAAAGACATTTGATTATATCTTTTCTAAAACACAGGGACGTGTGATCATGTCAACTTTTTCTTCAAACATTCATAGAGTTTATCAAGCAATTGAATACGGTTTGAAATATGGAAGAAAAGTCTGTGTCATAGGAAGATCTATGGAAAGAAATCTTTTTACCGCTATTGATTTTGGATATATAAATCTAGATAAGAGCATCTTTATCGATCCCCATGAAGTTAACAAGCATCCGGACAAAAGTGTTTTAATAGTAACAACGGGAAGTCAAGGCGAGACTATGGCCGCACTTTATAGAATGGCCACAGATGAACACAGACATATAAAGATCAAGCCAAGCGATCAGATTATTATCTCGGCTAAGGCAATTCCGGGCAATGAAGGAAGTGTTTCAAAAGTTCTTAATTTTCTTATTAAAAGCGGAGCAAGCGTAGCTTATCAAGATTTTAGTGAGATACACGTAAGCGGTCATGCTGCGCAAGAAGAACAAAAATTGATGCTCAGACTTGTAAAACCTAAGTTCTTTTTGCCTGTACATGGTGAATATAACCATATATCCAAACACAAGGATACGGCTATTCAGTGTGGAGTTCAACCAAAAAATATACTATTGATGGGTGATGGAGATCAGATAGAAGTCTGCCCGAAATATATGAAAAAAGTCAAAACCGTAAAAACAGGTAAAGTATTTGTTGACAATCAATTAAATGAAAAAATAGCAAATGATGTTGTTATGGACAGACAAAAGATGGCAGATTCCGGTATTGTCATGATCATAGCACAAGTCGACGGTAAAGAGTTTAAATTAATAAATAGACCAAAAGTAGCAAGTTATGGTTTGGTTTCTGATAAAGACGATAGAAAATTCTCTCTAGAAATAGAAGGAGTTATAGATCAATTTACAGTGAATGCGAAAAAAGAGCTTTTTGAAAATAAGAGAGCTTTGGAAAATGAGCTTAGACAAGTTGTAAGAAAACATATATTCAGAAAAATGAAAAAATATCCGACTATTGTTCCTACAATATTTGTAATGTAAGGTGTACAAGATGGATTTTAAAGAAATTGCAAAAGATGTGTTGAGACTCGAAGCAAAAGAGCTGCTTGATGCTATCGAACGGGTAGATGATGAGATGGTGAAAGCAGTTGAACTTATTAGCAATATAAAAGGCAAGCTGGTTGTTATAGGAGTCGGGAAAAGCGGATTAATCGGCGCAAAAATAGCAGCGACTTTGGCAAGTACAGGCACGAGCAGTTTTTTTATTCATCCGACAGAAGCCCTGCATGGTGATCTTGGTATGATAGATAAGAATGATGCCGTTCTTGCAATAAGTTACAGCGGTGAAAGCGAAGAGTTGATAAAGATACTCCCACACATCAAAAGATTTGATATACCTTTGATCGCTATGGCAAGAAGCAAGAATTCATCCCTTGGAAAGTATGGAGATATATTTTTATCTATTAATGTGTCAAAAGAAGCTTGTCCTCTTGATGCGGCTCCTACGACATCTACGACCCTGACTCTTGCTATGGGGGACGCGCTTTCTGTTTGTTTGATGAGAAAAAAAGACTTTAAAAAAGAAGATTTTGCATCATTTCATCCAGGAGGCAGCCTAGGCAAAAAACTTTTTATAAAAGTAAAAGATCTTATGAGAACAGATAAACTTCCGATAGTTGGCAAAGATACAAATCTGAAGGAGGCTATTGTTGTCATGAGCGAAGGAAGACTGGGTAATGTCATGATAACAGATGACAATAACAGACTGATGGCTATATTAAGTGATGGAGACCTCAGACGTGCTTTAATGCGTGAAGATTTTTCGATTGACGAACTTGCTCTTGCTTATGCGACGAAAGATCCCAAAACTCTAGAAGGAGAGAATTTGTTGGCTAGCGATGTACTAAATCTTATAGAATCCTACAAGATACAACTGCTTGCGATAGTAGATGCAGATCATCGTGTCATCGGCACTCTTCACATACATGATCTCATAGAAGCGGGTATAAAATGATGAAACCTATAAGATTAAATAAAATGATATCTCACAATACTAGACATTCAAGACGTGAGGCTGACAAGCTTATAGAAAATGGAGAAGTTAGTGTTGATGGCGTAGTGGTGAAGGATTTATCGACTAAAGTAACGTATGATAATAAAATAAAGATCAAAGGTAGAAGTCTTTATCAGAAGACAAAATACTCGGTCATTGTGTATCACAAACAAAAAGGTGAGTTAGTTAGTAAAAAAGATGATAGAGGCAGAAAAACGATATATGACACCCTACCCCCGAGATTTTCACATTTTATGAGTGTCGGAAGATTGGATTATACAAGTGAGGGTTTACTTTTATTAAGTGATGCTCCGGATATCGTATCTGCACTTATGCATGGAGATTTGGAGAGAATTTACTACGTAAAGATCAAAGGACCTGTGACAGAACATATGCAAACAGCTATGAAAGAAGGCTTGTTTTTGGAAGATGCAAGTAAAGGCGGACATGAAATGAGCAAGGTCCATTCTATGGAATTTGCACCTTTTGTCGGGTATAGGATTATAAAAAATACCCCAACCTATTCTACTATCAAAGTTGTTATAAATGAAGGCAAAAATCGAGAGTTGCGTAGATTCTTTGGATATTTTGATGCTGAAGTGGTTGGTCTAAAAAGAGTCAGTTACGGAAAGATTGACCTTGACATGTTAAAACCTGGTAAACACAGATTTCTGAGCACAAGCGAATATGACGCACTTAGAGACTATCTAGCATATTCAAAAAGTGAAAAGAGTGATAAATAACTTTTCGCTAAAGTTTCGACCGTCTTCTATAGATGAGATGTGTGGTCAAAAACATCTATGCTCACCAAATGCACCGTTTCGTGTACTTTTAGAAAAGCAAAGTATCTCTCATTCAATATTTTTCGGACCTGCCGGAGTTGGAAAAACAACTTTGGCCAAAATAGTCGCAAAAAGCATGGATCTTCCTTTTTTTGAGCTGGATGCCACTAATTTTAAGTTAGAAGATGTTAGAAAAATTTTAGCAAATCACAAAAATTCACTTCTCAAGCCGTTGATATTTATAGATGAGGTACATAGGCTTTCAAAAACCCAGCAAGAAGCCCTACTCTTGCCTATGGAAAATCAAGAAGTCATAATTATAGGGGCTTCAACAGAAAATCCGTATTTTACATTGACGAGCGGGATTAGATCACGTTCTTCCTTATTTGAATTTTTCTTGTTAGAAGAAAAAGATATGGAAGAGATCTTGGATAAATTAGCAAAAAAGATATCATTTAAAATAGATAAAGAAGCCAAAGATTATCTCCTAAATTCATCTGCAGGTGATGTTAGATCGATGTTAAATCTGTTAGAGTTTACACTTAAGATCGATGATAACATAAAATTGGAGACTCTTAAAAGCTTGAGACCAAACGCATTAAAAGACGGTGTTAGTGCCAGCGGCACGCATTATGATCTTATTAGTGCCATGATAAAAAGTATTAGAGGTAGTGATGTAGATGCTGCTATTTATTATCTTGCAAGGTTGATCGACGGAGGCGAAAGCGCAGATTTTATCGCCAGAAGATTAGTCATATTGGCTAGTGAAGATATAGGAAATGCAAATCCTAATGCACTAAATCTAGCCAGCAGTTGTTTGAGTAGTGTTAGTAAGATAGGTTTTCCTGAGGCTAGGATAATACTGGCACAAACAGCCGTATACTTGGCATCTTGCCCAAAGGCAAACAGTTCATATAAGGCGATTGATAAAGCATTGGCTTACGTCAAAAATGAAAAAAGATTAAATACCCCTCAACACTTGACCAAACTAGGCTCAAAAAACTACAAATATCCGCATGACTTCGGTGGATGGGTAGAGCAAGAGTATCTAGAGAAAAATCTTAGGTTTTATGACGGTTCAGAGATAGGGTTTGAAAAAACATTACAAGAGTGGCTTGCAAAAATTAAAAGGAAATAAAATGAAAATTGCGATTGTTGGCGGCGGTATAAGTGGGTTAGCCACGGCATTTTATATAAAACGACAAAATCCTCAAATCGAGATTTCAATTTTTGAAAAAGAAGAGAAGCTCGGCGGTAAAATGATGACAAAAGATGTTGATGGTTTTTTGTTTGAAGAAGGAAGCAACGGATTTTTGTCAAATAAGCCTAGCACCTTGGAACTCGTAAAAGAATCAGGATGTGAAGAACTTCTTATGAGAAGCAGTGACAATGCAAGGATAAGATTTATTTACAAAAATATGCTTTGCAGGCTCCCCGAATCTCCGGGTGCATTTTTGAAGACACCGCTTTTGAGTATCTTTGGCAAACTTAGAGTCGCTGCTGAGATCTTAATACCTGCAAAAAAAGATAATAGCGATGAGACACTTCAGGACTTTGGGTACAGAAGAGTAGGCAAAGAGATGACAGATACATTCTTGGATGCTATGGTTGCAGGAATATTTGCTTCCAAGCCGGATAAAATATCCGTAAGATCAGCCTTCCCCGCTGTTGTAAAATTAGAGCAAGAGTATGGAGGATTATTTCGAGGTATGCTTGCGAAAAAGAAAAAAGAAGCAGGTCCGGGCGGTGTTTTGATGAGCTTTGTCGGCGGTGTTAGCACATTTATAGACAAATTAGCCGGTTCTCAGGACATACAAATATTTACAGGAATCAAAGTAGAAACAATAGAAAAAAATGAAATAAAATATCTATTGCAGATAAACGGAGAGAAGAAAGAGTTCGACAAAGTTATCCTCTCCACCCCTGCATATAATAGTGCTAATCTAATAAAGGGTATCGATCAAGAGTTGTCTAATATGCTCAAAGATATCGAATATTCACCTATAAGCGTTGTCGGATTGGGCTATAATGAGATGAAACATGATCTGAATGGTTTTGGTCTCCTCACAACTAGTTCGTCAAAAAAAGAGGTTCTAGGTGTCTTATGGGACAGTTCTATATTTAGTGACAGAGCTCCTCGTGGAAAAAAATCTTTAAGGGTCATGATAGGAGGACAAAGAAATCCAAAACTAGCATTGACAAGTGATAAAGAACTTGCCAAGATCGCTTTAAAAGGCGTAGAAGAGACTATGGGTGTATCAGACACTCCGGATGTCGTATATGTTAAAAGATGGGTAAAAGGTATTCCCAATTATAGATTAGGACACTTGGATAGGATGGATATCCTTTTTGATAGATTGAAGCAACACAACGGTCTGTATTTGAGCTCAAATGCATATTTCGGTGTTGGATTAAATGATTGTGTTGCTAATTCAAAAAAAGTGGCAATGCAAGTATTATCAGAGATGTAAGATCGTATCGTTAAAGATTTAATTCTTTATTTATTTTTGGTTTGTCAAAACCACATATCCATTTACTGCCGATTAGTAGTACAGGCACGCCATGACATCCGTGTTTTTGACAATCTCTTGCAGCATCTTTATCTTTACTGACATCTATTGTTTTGAATTTTATGTTGTTTCTTTTTAGATATTGTTTTGCAGTTGTACACCAGCTGCATCCAGGTGCAGTGAAAATGATAACTCTTTTTTGTTTTTTGATCTCAGGCATGGATTCTCCTTATAAAACTTTTCTTAAAATTAGACTCAAAATACCAAAATATTCGTGGATCGCAGTATAGCTGTTTTTGAATGCCTGCATATTTGGAAAATAATCCCAGATAGTTTTTGGATTATCCCCGATTTTAAAGTCGGTTGCTGCAGGTATAACTCTAAACCCAAAGTGATTAAATATCATCTCTGCTCTCTTCATATGGTATGCTGAAGTAACTAGATATATAATAGGATTTTGTATATTTGCTTGTTCAAAGATTTTTTTGGAAAATTGAGCATTCTGGTAGGTGTTTAAACTTTTATTCTCTACGCATACACTAAAATGATGCAGTTGCAGATATTTTGATATCGGAATGTGTATATTTAGATAATCTTGAAATTCTTTAATACTCTCAAGAAAAGCTTTTGATTCGCTATATTGTTTATTTAGCCCTCCTCCGCTGAAAACAAGCGGAAGATTTTGTGATTTTGCTAAAAACACTCCCCATGTGACCCTTTTTAATGAATCACTTCCAAGTGGTAAATTTTTACTACCGCTTATGCTGCCTCCCGATAAAACAACTATGGCATCTGCATTTTTTGTTATCTGTAAATCATTGGTATATTGTGATTCTAAAGGTTTCATAAGTGCGTCAGAAACAAAAGAATTACTAAACAGATAAAAGAACAAAGCAACAGATACAAATACTGATCTAAATCTTTTTGCATACAATGCTGCCAGCAACAAAGCAATTATAAAAATACCAGGAGGCAAAAATATATAAGTAAACAGTTTTGAAACAGTATACAAAATCAACCTCAGATTATTATAGCTTCCTGATTGCCTTCTTTTAATTCACCTATCACATACCCGTCGCTGTTTTCCAAGACAAAATCAACATGACTAGGATCGACCACTAAAATCATACCTACTCCCATATTGAAAGTTCTAAACATTTCAACCTCTTCTACGTGTTTGCTCATAAGTTCGAAAATCGGTAAGACTTTGATCTTCTCTTTATAGACTACAGCTTGTAAATTGGACGGTAAGACTCTTGGTAGATTTTCTACTATGCCTCCGCCTGTTATATGTGCAAGTGCATTTATTTTGGATTTTAGTTTTTTAAATATTTTTACATATATTCGAGTCGGCTCTAAAAGTATGTCTATTAGGGGTTTCCCTTCTACTAAAGTATCAAATTTATAATCAAGTTTTTCAAAAAAGAGTTTTCTTACCAGAGAAAAACCGTTAGAATGAATTCCTGAACTTGGAAGTGCTACTAGAACATCACCGCTTTTTACGTGAGTTAGCCTATTTAGTTCGTCTTTTTCCGCAATACCTACAGCAAATCCGGCAAGATCGAAATCTTTAGGCGCATACATACCGGGCATCTCTGCGGTTTCTCCGCCTATCAGTGATGATTCTGCCTCTATACATCCTTTTGCGATCCCGCTAACTACAGCGGTAGATTCATCAATATTTAGTTTACTTGTCGCATAATAATCTAAGAAAAATAGAGGAGTACCAAAATTGCAGATCAGATCATTGACACACATCGCAACCAAATCTATACCCACAGTATCGAATTTCCCAGAGTCTATTGCCAGTTTTAGTTTTGTTCCGACTCCATCAGTCGCACCTAAAAGTACTGGTTTTTTATATCCTGTTGGCAGTTCGTAAGCTCCTGCAAATGAGCCGATTCCTCCCAAAACATTGTTATTGAAAGTTGATTTTACCAGCGGCTTTATATTTTCTACAAACTCTGCTCCGGCATCTATGTCAACCCCTGCATCTTTATAGCTTACGGTACCCATGTTGTTCCTCTTTATAGTTTAATTGGTGGAGTAATTAATTATTTTAGCAAATATATGTTAAAATGACTATAAAGGTGATGTAATGATTGTGATAACTGGTTCAATTGCTTCTGGAAAATCAACAGTTTGTAAATTACTGAAAGAAAATGGTTATACTATAGTGGATGCCGATAAAATCGCTAGAGAATTGATCAATCCTAAGAGTATTGAGAAGCTTTTTGGTGCAAAATATATACAAAATAATGAAGTTGACAGAAAAGCACTAGCTAAATTGATTTTCAGTGATAAAGCACAAAGAGAAAAACTTAATCAGTATATCCATCCGCTAATTAGAGAAAAAATACATCATGATGTAAAAAAGCTAGAACAGGCTCAAATCAAATATGTAGTTGATATACCTTTATATTTTGAAAGCGGGCATTATGATGCTACAACAGTTGCAGTCGTGTATTGTCCTAGAGAATTACAAATAGAAAGATTAATAAAGAGAGATGATTTGAGTAGAGAAGAGGCGATTTTAAGAATTGAAAACCAAATTGACATAAAAAATAAAAAAGCAATGGCTGATTTTGTCATAGACAATTCTCAAGACTTGGAACACCTTAAACACGAAACAAAAAGATTTATGGAGTTTTTAGATGCAAATATCTAAATATAATGCAAGCGGCAATGATTTTATAATATTTCATACTTTTAGAGAAGTTGACAGAAGTGAGCTTGCAAAAAGATTATGTAATAGACAAAGCGGGATCGGTGCAGATGGTCTTATCGTGCTTTTACCTAGTAGCGAATATGATTTTAAATGGCAATTTTACAATAGTGACGGAAGTGATGCTGCAATGTGCGGCAACGGAACGAGGGCTTGTGCACACTATGCCTACAAGAATTCTTTGGCAAACAGAGATATGTCATTCTTAACACAAGCAGGAGTTATAAGCTCTTATGTTGAAGAAGATGTGGTGGAAACTCTATTAAGTGATCCAAAAAAACTTGGAGATAAATTTATGCAAGATGGCAGGAACTGGTACTTTTATGATACCGGGGTCCCTCATCTTATTACATTTGTGGATGATATATCTGAATTTGATAAAGAATTGGCCGCTAAAATGAGATATGCTTATAATGCAAATGTCAATTTTGCATCTATCAAAGATGATGGCTTATTTGTCAGAACATATGAACGTGGAGTCGAGGATGAGACATTAGCTTGCGGTACAGGTATGGCAGCTTGCTTCTTCAGTGCGTATGAAAACGGCGAAATTTCGAGTTATACAAAAGTATATCCGACAAGCAAAGAAGAACTTGAACTTAGAATTGAAAATGGCAAACTGTACTTTAAAGGAAAGGTATCAAAAGTTTTTGATACGAGTATTGATGCGGATTAAGATTTTAATAATAGGGGTTCTGGTTATCAAGTCTTTTAGTGTAGGTTTCCCTGATTCATACTACAAGATACAAGGTATTGAAAATCAGAAAAAAGCGTTTATAAAGATATTGCTTCCTTTAATAGAAAAAGGGAATCATATAGTTATGAATGAACGAATTTTTGCCAAAAGATTTTTTAGAAATGCTTTGAATAATAGCTTTAGAGGTTTGGACACGGAAAGTTTGGCAGAATTGATTTATCTTTCACAAAAGTACAAGATCAAAGATTTTTTTGCCGAAAATAAATATCTAAAAAGAATTGATATAATCCCTGTTTCTTTAGCATTGGCACAAGCAGCGCTTGAGAGCGGATGGGGGAAAAGCAGATTTATCAAAGAAGCAAATAATATATTTGGGCATTGGACATATGGCGATAAAGGGTTGATCCCAAATGATAGAGAAGAGGGTAAAACACACAAGATCAGGATTTTTGCTACTTTACAAAGTTCGGTAAATGCATATATCTTAAACCTAAATAGGAACATGGCTTATAAAACGTTTAGGGAGAAAAGAGAACAATTTAGAGAAAAACATAAGATTTTTAATGGCCTAGATGCCTCAAAAACAATGATAAATTACTCTGAATTAAAAGAAAAATATGTGGAAATGCTGGACAATCTTATAAATACGACAAATTTGTTATATTATGATTCTTATAATCCGGCAGCTTTGATGGATTCTGCTTGATAATGGGTCATTAGAACATCTATGATCTCATCATATAGTCCGCCTTCCATTATGGCATCGAGTCTGTATAGAGTCAACCCTATTCTGTGATCTGTTATTCTGTTTTGAGGATAATTGTAAGTTCTGATTCTGGCACTTCTATCTCCTGAACCTACCTGTAGCTTCCTTTTTTCACTTTCTGTACTATTTTGTTCTTGCATTTGCAGGTCATAAAGTCTAGCTTTTAATATCTTCATAGCTGCATCTTTATTTTTATGCTGTGATTTTCCATCTTGATTAACAACAACTAGGCCTGTCGGCAAGTGAGTGATTCTAACAGCACTATCTGTAGTATTGACAGATTGTCCACCGTTTCCTGACGATCTCATGACGTCTATTTTTAGGTCATTTGGATTTATCTCGACTTCTACATCATCAACTTCAGGCATAACTGCAACCGTAACTGCAGATGTATGAACTCTTCCTTGAGATTCTGTAAGGGGAACTCTTTGAACCCTGTGAACGCCGCCTTCAAATTTTAGTTTGGAATAGACATTCTCACCTTTTATAAGAGCTATTATCTCTTTATATCCATTTAGAACGCCCTCGCTTGAGCTGACAATTTCAACTTTCCAGCCTTTGTTTTCGGCGTATCTCATATATGATTTAAAAAGATCTGCTACAAATATTGCTGCCTCATCACCGCCTGTTCCTGCTCTGATTTCTAAAAATATATTTTTGTCATCATTAGGATCAACCGGTAAAAGTGCAATCTTGATATCTTCTTCCAATTGTTCTTTAAGGACTTCTAGTTCTTTAAGCTCTTCTTTTGCAAGATCGGCTAATTCACTATCTTCAAGCAATGCTTTATTGTCTTCTATAGCATCTAAAGTACTGATATATTGTTCAGCTTTTTCTTTGATCGGTTCTAAAGAAGACTGCTCTTTAGAAAGTGAAGTCATTTTTTTGATGTCGTTAGAAATATCAGGTTCGCTTAAAAGTGTACTGATTTCATTGTATCTATCTAAAAATGGTTTTAATTTATCTTTTAACATTTAAAACCTGGTGAGAGAGTAGGGCCGCAATTTAAGCGGCACTATTTAGCGTATTAACTAATTTAGATAACCTGCTTACGCGTCGTGCAACTGTATTTTGTTTTAAAATACCTTTTGAAGCATAAGAATGGAAGCTTTTGTTTACATTTTTCAATGCTACGACTGCTGCTTCTTTATCACCAGCCTCAACAGCTTCTCTAAGAGCTCTAGTAAGATTTTTAATTCTAGTTTTATAAAATCTATTTCTTTCTGTTCTCTTCTTAGTTTGTCTAATACGCTTTTCCGCTGACTTATGATCTGCCATGTATTAGCCTTTCATTTAAAATTTAGGCACAGATTATACACAAACAAAAATTAAAGCTAACTTATTTTAAGCAGATTTTTATGCAAAATGTGACTAAAATCTCTGAAAAACGCATATAATTGCTGTGTTGGCAACAATATTATTATAAAGTGACAATTTTGTGATACAATTTTATAAAAATTTAGGACGATTTATGAAGAAACTTTTTGGTACGGATGGCGTTAGAGGAAGAGCCGGTAAAAAACTAAATGCACAAATGGCTATGCGTTTGGCTATGGCAGCCGGTATTTATTTTAGAAAAAACTCGGTAACAAATAAATTTTTAATAGGAAAAGATACAAGAAGAAGCGGTTATATGATAGAAAATGCTATAGTTTCCGGATTAACGGCAGTTGGTTATGATGTAAGACAAATCGGTCCTATGCCTACTCCTGCGATCTCTTTTTTAACCGAAGATATGAGATGTGATGCCGGTATCATGATCAGTGCTTCACACAATCCTTATTTTGATAACGGTATAAAATTCTTTGATTCTTATGGCAATAAACTTGATGAAAAAGCAGAAGCAGAGATTGAGAAAATATATTATGACGAAGCACTTATAGAAGAGAATCAAAAAACAGAGTTTGAAATAGGAAGATCGAAAAGAGTAGATGATGTAATAGGGCGATATATAGTTCATATAAAGAACTCTTTCCCTAAAAATCTGACACTTCGCGGGATCAGAATAGTGCTTGATACTGCAAACGGTGCTGCTTATAAGGTTGCACCTACTATATTTACTGAACTAGGTGCGGATGTTGTTGTCATAAACAATAATCCAAACGGAAGCAATATAAATCTAAATTGTGGGGCGATGCATCCTGAGATATTAGGCGAAGAAGTACGAAAACTAAGAGCAGATATAGGTTTTGCTTTTGACGGTGATGCAGATAGATTAGTCGTTGTAGATGAGAATGGAGATATAATAGACGGAGACAAACTTCTTGGTAAGCTTGCGACTTATTTACATTCACAAAAGTTACTAAAAAATTCTTGTATGTGCGCTACCGTGATGAGCAACAAAGCGTTGGAAGATTATTTGAAGGATCATAGTATATCTCTTGTGAGATCAAATGTTGGAGACAAATACGTATTGGAGATATTAAGCCAAAAAGAGTTGAACTTCGGCGGAGAACAAAGCGGACATATCATACTCTCAGATTACGTTAAAACAGGGGATGCACTTATATCTTCTTTGGCAGTTATGGCATGTTTTTTGATAGACAAAAAACCTATAAGCGAGCTTTTTAATCCATTTAAACTTTATCCTCAATTACAGAAGAATCTAATAGTAACAGAGAAAATCCCTTTAGAGAAGATAAACGGATATAATGAGATAATCGAAAAAATAGAAAATGATTCTATAAGGGTATTAGTTAGATATTCAGGGACTGAGAATTTACTAAGAATACTACTTGAAGGACAAGATCAGCAGGTGCTAGAAACTCATATGGAAGATTTATACTGCTTTTTAACGAAAGTATTAAATGATTAAAAAATTTTTGATATTTTTTTGTGGTTTTCTTGTCATCTTTTCTCTTGACCAATACATAAAATCCATATTTATCAACGGATTTAGATGGGAAGGAGATTATTTTTCATTGGTATTGGTTTATAACAAAGGTGTCGCTTTTACGCTTTTATCCTTTTTGGGAGAAAGTCTAAAATACTTTCAACTTGCCCTTTTCTTAGGTATAAGTCTATATTTGATTTACGAAAAAGAGTTTTTTCGCAAGTTTTTCTTACCTATAGGGATCATATATGGAGCAGGAAGCAGTAATCTGTATGACAGATTTGCGCATTCTGGTGTAGTTGATTACGTGTTTTGGCATAAGTGGTTTGACTTTGCCGTATTTAATTTTGCAGATGTCATGATAGACTTTGCCATCATCTTGATATTGTTGATCATGTATATAGATAAAAAACGCAGCAAGGTCCAAAAAATATAATTTTTATGGTAGAATTGAGCCTCTAAAATAAACATAAAAAAGGAAGATCATGAAAAAGAATTTATCGAAAATTGCAATATTTTGCCTACTCCCTGTTGTTATGTTTGCAAAAGAATATGTTGTAAATCTAGGGATCGTGACCACACCAAATTCTTTTCATTATAAAGCATCGGTAAAATTTAAACAAATAGTTGAGAAAGAGAGTCATGGTGAGATAGTTGTAAATATTCATCATTCAAGTTCTGTGGGCAATGAAACAAGTATTTTGCAACAGTTGCAGCTAAATGCTCTTCAGATGGGAGTCATCACGGCAGGACCTATAGATAAGTTTGTTCCATCTATCAAAGCGATCGGTTTTCCTTTTATATTTGACAGTTATGCAAAAGCTGATAAAGTTCTTGACGGTAAGATAGGACAAGATATCCTGAACAATTTTAAATCAGCGAATCTCATCGGTTATCATTTTTTAGAAAATGGATTTAGAAATATTACGAACTCAAAGAAACCAATTCACTCGGCAAAGGACGTAAAAGGGTTGAAGATAAGAGTCATGAACTCACAACTACATATAGCTATCTGGAAAGATATAGGAGCTAATCCGACTCCGATGCCTTGGCCTATATACACACAACTCTCACAACACGTCATTGACGGTCAAGAAAATCCTCTGGCTGTCATAGATCAGTATAAATTGTATGAAGTACAGAAATATCTAACTCTTACAAGACACGTATATTCTGCTCTTGTTTTTGTCGGCAGCAAGCAATTTTACGACAGTTTACCGAAAAAATATCAAAAACTTTTCTTTGAAGCCACTAAAGAAGCCTCTCTTTATGAAAGGAAGCTCAATCGTGAAAAAGCAAGTTTCTTTCTGGCTGATCTAAAGAAAAATGGCATGATCGTTGATGAACATCCTGACTTACAGTCTTTCAAAGAAAAGGTCAAGCCGTTAAAAAGAATATATAAAGGTGATGCCAAAAAGTACTTGGATATGATCTTAGCACAATAAAATGCTCAAAATCTCAAGATTTGTCTCACTTATAAATGATATCATAGACAAACAGATCAGTCTGTTTGTCGTATCTCTTATGATATTGCTATCGGTGCTTTTAAGTGTAAGTGTATTTTATAGATATGTTTTAAATGACTCTATATACTGGTCAAACGAGGTTGCTAGATATATACTTGTTTACATAGTTTTTTTTGGTGCTACGATGGCACACAAACATAAAGCCCATATTAGAATAGATATGATCTTAGGTGCTCTATCACATAAAAATAAGAAAAATATAGAAATTTTGATCGGAATCATTTTTTTACTTTTTTGGGTAGTCGTACTAGTTGGCTCGATTAAACTTTTACCTCTTTTTATCATCCAAAAAACTGCAACATTAGAGATCCCTTTTGCATATCCGTTTGCTGCACTTCCTATTTCTGCTTTGATTTGGATATTGTATTGTACGGATGATATTTTAAAAGAATTGACACACAAATGATGTTACTTCTTTTATTGCTTCTTATAGCGCTTATTATGTTGTCTGTCCCTATATTTATATCTATAGGTTTATCTACGACAGTCGCTTTTTTAACATCGAATCTACCGCTTTTCATGATTCCTCAAAAGATGTTTGATGGAGTTAATTCGTATGTCCTCTTGGCAGTTCCTTTGTTTATGCTTGCGGGAAGCTTTATGGATCAAGGTGGCATGTCAAAAAGATTGGTCGAATTTTCTGAATCTTTAGTTGGACACTTTAGGGGAGGGCTTGCTATCACTTCAATACTCTCAAGCATGCTTTTTGCCGGAGTTTCAGGCTCAGCTGCTGCAGATACTGCTGCGGTGGGTTCGGTATTGATTCCTCCTATGAAGAAAAAAGGGTACGACAAAAATTTTGCTGCCTCTATAGTGGCGACAGGCGGCTCTATAGGCGTTATAATTCCTCCAAGTATTCCTATGATCATTTTTGCATTTATAGCCAATGTTTCTGTCGGGAAACTTTTTTTGGCAGGTATTATTCCTGGTACAATTATAGGACTGTCACTTATTTTATTGGTGATATTCAAGACAAGAAATCTAGAAATCGATCATGATAATAAAAATTTTGATTTTTCCAAATTTAAATCAGCATTCAAGGATGCTATTTTAGCCCTGGGGATTCCTTTTATCGTAGTGGGAGGAATTTTAGGAGGGTTGTTTACAGCAACTGAATCAGCAGCTGTTGCAGTTGTTTATTCTTTTATCGTAAGTAAATTTATATATAAAGAACTTACTTGGGTGAAAGTCTATAAATCAACGGTGTATGCTATCAATACGAGTGCGATTATTTTGATAATTATATCCATAGCAACTGTTTTTTCTTGGTATCTTTCGATGAATAATATACAAGAGTTGTTAACAAAATCATTTATGCTGATTAGTCATGACAAATATATTCTACTTATTGTTATAAATCTATTTTTGTTGATAATGGGTACGTTTGTCGAAACTACTGCAGCTTTGATCTTATTTGTTCCCGTCATAACACCTTTATTAAATAATTTGGGTGTGGACCCTCTGACTTATGGAGTTATGATTGTAACTAATCTGGCCATAGGGATGCTTACCCCGCCTCTTGGAATATGTTTGATAGTCTCCGGAACAATTGCAAAGAGTAAGATATTCGATATCTCAAAAGCAATTGTCCCATTTTTGCTAGTCATGATCGTAGATTTACTGCTTATAACGTTTGTCCCATTTTTGACGACATATTTACCTTCAATTTACTAATACTTTAAGAAGATTTTATGCCATTTTTATGTAATATAACCATCTTATATTTGGTCGCGTAGCTCAGCTGGTAGAGCACTACCTTGACATGGTAGTGGTCGGAGGTTCAAGTCCTCTCGTGGCCACCATCTCTTTATTTTATAAACTTCGGATACATTTTGTGAAAATCAGTCTCTTTTTGGTAGCACTTACTTATCTGTAAAAGTTTGAAATCATCCATCGCTTTTGACATAACGGCCAAACCTACAGGCAAATTATTGTCTCCAAAACCGCAAGGGATAGAAACTTGAGGAGAACCCATATAATTGGCAAACCAAGCTAAATATGTCATAGAATCTTGAGAACTGATCATTTTATCAATAAGCTTGACTACTCCTGCCCCTATTTTGGGTGGAGTAACAGGAAGTGTCGTGAATAAAAGTGCATCATATCTTTTAAAATGTTCATTGACTTTTTTTATAAACAAATCGCGAAATTGCCAAGCTTTAAGATACTCAACCGCAGTAACTCCCTCTCCGCTCTCAAGCATAATCCTTGTACCGTCTGAAAAGCCTTCTTTGTGAAGTTTTAAATTATTTTGATGATAAGCCGTAGCTTCTGCGTATAAGATCGCTTTCCAAGCTCCAAGCCCTTGTTCCATTAACGGGACCTCAACTTCTTCTATAATTGCACCAAGGCTTTTGAATTTATTTATCGCTTCTTTAAATACTTTATCTACATCCGGATTTCTTTCAAAATTTATTCCTACAGGTACACCAAACTTTAGTCCTTCTAGAGAAGTTAAGCTCTCATACTGTTCAATTTCATCAAGTTTGTCATCTTCAAGCATAGTTTTAAACAAAATCTCTAGATCTTTTGCACTTTTTGCCATAGGTCCGACTACGTCTAAGCTAAAAGAAAGTGGATAAACACCATCTTTACTTAGTAATCCATAGGTCGGTTTTAATCCTGAGACACCACATCCAGCAGCCGGAATTCGCACAGAGCCTCCCGTATCGCTGCCTAGAGCACAAGGAAACATTGAAGCGGCTAATCCAGCTCCAGAACCACCGCTTGAGCCACCGGTGATGTATTCTTGATTCCATGGATTCTTTGTACTTCCGATCTTTGATATTTCATTGGTCGCACCATAGGCCCATTCGTGCATATTAGTCTTTGCCATGACAATAGCACCGTTTTGCTTTAATCTTTTGATAACAGTAGCGTCTTCTTCATCTTTTTTAGGTTCTTTGAAAACATTGGAACAAGCCGTAGTCGGATAATCCGTAGTTTTATAGTTATCTTTGACCCCTATAGGTATGCCATGTAAGATACCGTCGTATTGGTCTTTTGACAAACGCTCATCTGCTTTTTTAGCCTCGTCTAAGCACTGCTTCGTATCAATGTAAGCTATTGCATTGATTTTTTCATTATGCTCGGAGATGTTTTTTAAATAAGCCCTCATAACATCAGTGCAACTGAAGTCTCTGTTTGCTATACCTTTTATAAGTTCATCTAGTGAATATTCACAAATTTGATCCATTTACTATCCTTCTGCTGTTGGTGAAAATTCGAAGAAAGGCTCGATCTCTAAAGCTTGTATCTTATCGGTGTCTTTTTTCATGTCATTGAGAACATCTACTATATCTTCTAAATCTTTTTGGTTCAGTTCTTCTAAGTTTTGGGCAGCCCTAAAAATTTTCATATTTTCTATATTCCACATATTTGACACCTTTTATATTGCGAGCAATTCTTTTAGCAATTGATCGTCGGTATGCAACTCTTCTTTCGTTGCTTTTTTCATTATCGTTCCTCTATCCATGATAAGTGCTCGCTCAGCGATTGACATACAAAAATCAAAGTTTTGCTCTGCTATGATCAACGCCATGCCCATATTTTTATTTAATGAATTAAGTGCCACCGCTATGTCGTCTATGATAGAAGGTTGTATCCCTTCACTTGGTTCATCAAGCAACAGTATCTTCGGTTTCATCGCCAAGGCTCTGGCAATTGCAACTATTTGTTGTTGACCGCCGCTTAGAGAGCCTGCATCGCGCATAAGGTGTTCTTTTAGGATAGGAAAGATTGACAATGCTGATTCGATCGCTTCATCGGCGTCATATTTGTTAGCATATGCAACAGCGGCGATATTTTCTCGCACGGAGAGTCTCTCGAAAACGAATCGTCCTTGAGGAACATAACCAATTCCGTGTTTTGCTCTTGAAGTAAGACTTTTGCCAAGTTTTTCTCCACACATAATAACATCTCCGCTATATAAGTTGAGCTGTTGCATTATAAACTTTAACAGAGTAGTTTTTCCTACTCCGTTACGGCCGAGCAATGCAACTTTTTCACCTTCTTGTATGTTTATGTTGATATCTCTAATAATAGTGGTTTTATCATAGCCGCCACTTCCATTTTTAATCTCCAGCATATTATTTCCTTCCCAGATAAATATCTAGAATTCTTTCATCTTTGTGCATCTCTTCTATACTTCCGCTTGCAAATACCTTACCTTGGTGTAGTACGGTTACATTTGGATCTAAGCTTTTGACAAAATCCATGTCATGTTCCACAAGAATGATAGTTTTATATTTTGATAATTTAACGATTAAACCGGATAGTTCTTTTCGCTCATCCTTTGTCATACCCGCAGCCGGCTCATCAAAAAGTATAACAGATGGCGAAAGACTAAGTACCATGACGATATCCAACCATTGTTGCTCGCCATGTGAGAGGGTGCTGACCATTTTCTCACCTTGCTCTTTTCCACCGAGAATTTTTAGCATATTGTCTGTGATTTGATCTGCGCTATTTTTGGATTGACAACGGCTATAAGCAGCTATCCAAATATTTTCTCTAATGCTGAAAGTTGTGAATACCTGAGGTTTTTGCATTTTTATACCGAGTCCCTCGTGAACACGCCTAGCCAATTGCCAATGTGTTACGTTGTGATCACCAAGATAGACATTGCCTTTTTCAGCATCATAAACACCGGCACAAACACGAAGGTAAGAGCTTTTACCTGCACCATTGGGTCCTATGATACAAGAAACTTTACCGCTGCCAAATTCTAAACTGATATCATTGACAGGAACGACCCCACCGAAAGATTTGTATGCGTTTTCAGTTTTGAGTATCTTTGGAGGTGTTTTTGCAAAATCTTCATATGCTCCGACATCTATACTTAAAGGTTTTTCTTTATTCTCTTCTGCTTTGCTAATAAATCTAAGAATATTACCTACTATGCCTGTCAAGCCTTTATCAAAAAACAGTACCATTAGTATCAAAATAACGCCGATGACTAAAGTGGCTTGTCCACCTTCAAATCCTCCAAGATAAAATGATAATGCACCGACACCTATAGCTCCTAAAAAAGGTCCTATGAGACTTCCAATGCCTCCAACGAGAACATATATCGGAACTAAAAGAGCTTCGTTGACTGAAAAAATATTTGGATTAAGATAATTTCCCCATAGGGCAAATAAAGCACCGGCCAATCCGGATAGTGCACCTGCTATTGTAAAGATTATCGTTTGATATTTTCTTACATTGTAGCCTAACAGTTCAGTTTTTTGAATATCCAGACGGATACATTCTATAACTTTACCAAAAGGGGTTTTCATAAGATATTGACAAAATGCCAAAGAAGCAATAGCTATGACAAGAACGCTAAAAAACATTTCGTGTTCATTTAATCCTGCCGCCTCTTTGCCAAAAGATAAGATCATTTCCGGAATATTTGACATGCCGTTATCTCCACCTATGACGGCATCTCCGATTTTATATGAAAAAGAAACACTAAAAGTCCAAACGATAAGCGTTAAGGTGTAGGTCAATATGGTTACTTGCAATTGCCCCATGCGACCATAAAACATAATAGCACCAATAATGCCGGATAACAAAGCGCCTATAAGTATCCCTGCAGGTATTGCCAATAACAGAGTATTGCCAAAAACAGATGAGAAATTAATAGCGACAATTGCACCGCCGTAACCGCCAAGCCCATAAAAAATAGTTTGCCCAAGACTGAGTATACCGGCTTTCCCCCAGACCAAATCAAGACTTAATCCTAAGATACCAAAGATCAACCAAGAAGTGGCTACATAAAGGAAGTAAGGTTCTGCACCTAAAGCCAACATAATACCGATAAGAGCAAATACTGAGCTGATTAAGATATTTTTATTTTGTATAAGAAATTTCATAGCTTAAACTTCCATTTGTTTGAGATCCCAAGAGGGAAAAAACGGAGCAATATAACTGTAATTGTGAAAAATATTATATCTCCGATAACAGAACTGTAGAAACTCGATACGGTATTTGAAACCATACCAAGAGACAATGCTGTTGCAGCAGTTCCACTGAGAGCCAGAGGACCTGCAACGACCACTATTAAAAATGATTTAACAACAAAAGCCAAACCCATATTCGGAGTGGCTGAAACGATAGGAAGCAATACTGCTCCCGCAAATCCGGCTAACCCAGATCCCAGTGTGAATGTTATAGTATTCAGTCTTTTTGTTTCTATGCCCATAGCTGATGAAGTCGCTGAATCAGCAATACTAGCTCTTGACATCACTCCGTATTTAGTTTTTGTTAGTAAATAATAAGCCCCGAACATCAAGATGATAGCTGTAGGAATCATCATCAATAAATAAGTTGATATACTATAGCTTCCTATAGATAAGGTACTTTGAGGAAGTCCGATGCCTGGAGTTACGGTTCCAAAGATCAATATCGCTGCTTCATACATGACCATACTAAGACCCCAGGTCGCAAGCATGGTGTCGAGAATCCTCCCGTAAAGCCTACTGATAATCAGCTTTTCAACAATTGCACCAAATAGAGCTGTTAATAAAGTTGCTAGTAAAACGGCGATTGGAAATGGTACACCTGTCTTAGTAATTACTAATGCAGAATAAGCACCAAACATAATAAATTCTCCATGTGCTAGATTTATAACACCCATTAAACCAAAAATAATAGCTAACCCAATGGTTGATATTATTAAAATAGATACGTTGGAAAGCGAAGATGCTAACACTATTGCAAGATAATCTAGGCTCATAAATTCTCCTAACTTAAATGATGAGGTGAGCTAAAGATAGCTCACCTATTATATGGTATTGTTACCTTAACGATTAAGGAACAAACAGTTTTGCTGTTTTTGGATGCTTGATCAGGTTACAAACTTGCTCTTCAAAATCAGGTGTTACAGATTTAAAAGTAGCGATCACTTTAAATTGATGCTTGTTATTTCCCTCGGCAAGGTAAATATTTTGTTGTAAATGGTGTGATCTTGGCAACATCTTTACAAGTCCGTTTGGTCCTTCAAAAGTTAGACCGCTTTCAAGGGCGCTAACAACTGATTTTGGGCTAGATGATTTTGCTTTTTGTGCTGCTTTTGCCCAAAGATTAACTGAAAGCCAAACATCGACAGCTCCGGATGTTATAGGCTCTTTATATCCATATTTTTTGATCCAGGCTGCTTTGAATATTTTGTTAGCAGGTTCATCAATGACATCAAAATAGTTTTGAGACGTTACGATTCCATCTCCGGCTTGAGGAGAAACGACAACTTGCTGATTACCTGAACCATAGTTTGTTGAAACCAACCCTATTTTACCTTTTAGTCCAGCTGCAGAAAATTGCTCATAAAAGCTTATTTGATTTGATCCGACAGCCAGGGCGACTACAAAACTAGGTTTTGATTCTTGGATCTTTTGTATCGTTGGAGAAAAGTTACTTGCTGTTAGTGGAAGATAATCTTCACCGACTACTTCTGCTCCAAAATCTTTCGCATATTTTTTGATCCAGTGTCCGGAAATCGTACCGAAGTTATAATCAGGACCCATTATAAAAATACGCTTACCGTATTTTTTAACTGCCCATTTTATTAATGGTTTCATTTCTTGAGAAGCAGATGCACCTGTTACAAAAGTATATTTGTCACAAGCCCCGCCTTCATATAATGAGCTGTAGAAATATGGAATTTTTGCCTTTCTGATGATAGGTCGTATCGCTTCTCTTGAAGAGCTGGTCAGTCCTGCAAAAAGTGCAACAATTCTATCTTTACGTATTAATGTATTTGTAAATTGTGTATATTTTGAAAGAGAAGATTGTGAGTCATACTCTATAACTTTTATCTTCTTACCATTAACGCCGCCATTATTGTTGATATTGTCAACAGCTAGATGGAGTGCTCGACTTTGTTGAATACCATATATATTCAATCCTCCACTGAGATCAAAAATGGCTCCTACCTTAATATTGTCTGCTGCAATAACAGATACACTGCTCAGCATTAAGCCGGTTGTAGCAATTAACAATAATTTAAATTGCTTTAAAAAAAACTTTTTCATCTTTATTCTCCTTGTAAAATAAATTTTTAAGAGCATAGTCGGTTCATATAGGAAACTTACTCTTATAAGATTTAAGTAGTGACTTAAATCACCTACAACAGCAATGTTTAAAAAGCTATTGTCATGCTAATTTGCCAACCAGATTATTTTTTTGGTTTTTGAAACATCTGATCTTAATAACCAGCTGTCTCAAAAACCAAACAAATAAGAATTAAACTTTTTTGTTAGGAGTTTTCAAGATTTATCAATATGGAGCTATCTATATTTATCAAGTATACAACAGTACTGTTAATCAATTCGTCTCTTATTTTTGAGATTGTATCACTAAAATAAAAAAGACATAATGTAAAATTGCTTATAAAGTAACCAATTTTACATTTTTTCATGAATTTTATGAAAAAACTTGAAAAATTAAAGATATATATCAATATTTTTGATATAATAGTATTATATAAATTTTCAGAAGAAAATTGACATATATGACTATAAATCAAGTATATTGAAAGACGAGTATACAAAAAAATAAATTTATTGTCAAGATAAAATATCAATTTTTCTGATATTTTGTAATAATTAGGAGTAAAAATGATATCAATTAAGCATATGGAGTACTTTATCGCTGTTGCTGAGACAAGACAAATTTCAAAAGCAGCTGCAAAATTAAAAATATCCCAATCAACTATCACTATGGCTATAAAAGGATTGGAAGATATGTTGAATACTCAACTGATGACTAGATACCAAAAAGGTATTGAATTGACGTATGACGGTAACTTGTTTCTAGAGCATTCTAAGCGTATTATTTCTTCAATAGAAGAGATGATGGATATCACCAATCAAAAAAATCTTTTGATAAAAGGGGAGCTTACGGTAGCTATGTCATTTACTATTTCAGGTTATTTTATAGCAGGTTATTATGCTAAATTTGTAAGAAGTTTCCCAAATGTCAAAATTCGGATTATAGAAGCGGATAGAGCGGATATTGAAGAAGGTCTAATAAACGGCACCTATGATATTGGATTGTTTGATGTCGCCAATATAGAAAATATTGATGAACTGGAATATGAAACAATTATCAGTTCCAAGCGTAGACTATGGTTAAGTGCCGGACACAAGCTTTTAAAAAAATCTTCCGTTACACTGCAGGAAATATCAGAAGAACCATACATTATGATCACGGTTGATGAGGCAAGTAAAGTTACTCAACGATATTGGAATAACACACCTTATCGTCCAAATGTCATCTATAGGACGAATTCTATAGAAGCTGTTAGAAGTATGGTAGCAAATGGAAGCGGCATCGCTATATTGGCCGATATGGTTTATAGACCTTGGTCATTGGAAGGCAGGAGAGTCGAGACTGTCAATGTGGTTGAAGAAATTCCTAGTTGGGATGTAGGGATTGTCTGGGCAACGGATAGAGAAAAATCACAGGCGGCAATTTCATTTCAAAAATTTATGAATCTTACTGTAAATTCTATGAAATTTCCCAAAAAACTTAATATAGATTAATATGAGAAAATGAAACTGAACATTTGCACAAAAAGTTTTTAATAATTTAGCCAATTAAAAACTGTCAAGCTGGGATATATGGCATTTGGCAGGTAAAATTTACTATAGTATAAATATATTTATGGTATACTCCAGCTTTTTAATAAGAATATAGATAGTTCATATTGTTTGTTTATTTAGGTATAACAAACAATACTAAATCATCCATATTTTAGAACTCTATAAATTAGAGATTATTAAGAGCATTTTGTATGCTCGTTTGCGGTAGTGTTTTGATTGGTCAAATCTTTTCGATTACTACGCAGGGTCTCTACTATTCAGAGTTTATACAGTAAAAGGATAATTATGAATAATGATGTTATCGCCTATAAAGAAGGCAACCTCATAATTGATACTCAAAGTGCTTCTGCACAAACAAAAACATATGAAAATGAGATATTGTTCGGTAATTCTGATGAAGCATTAGAAGTTATTCGTCACTCTTGCGCGCACTTGATGGCTCAAGCTATAAAAGAAATATACAAAGATGCACAATTTTTTGTGGGTCCAGTGATTGAAGACGGATTTTATTATGATTTTCGCGTAAATGAAAAAATCAGTGATAGTGATCTGAAAGCTATCGAAAAGAAGATGCAAGAACTTGCAAAGAAAAATACTAAAATTGAAAAGATCAACAGCACTAAATCTGAAGTTGCAAAAAGATTTTTAAGCGATGATCTAAAACAAGAAGTACTGCTTCGCATACCGGATGGTGAAGTTTCTATATATAAGCAGGGTGAATTTGAAGATTTATGTCGTGGACCGCATCTACCCGATACAAGATATTTGAGATTTTTTAAGTTGACTCGCGTTGCCGGTGCATATCTAGGCGGTGATGAAAACAGAGAGATGTTGACTCGTATATATGGGACTGCATTTGCAGATAAAGAGAGTCTCAAAGATTATATCACAATGATAGAAGAGGCAAAAAAACGTGACCATAGGAAATTGGGCACGGAATTAAAACTTTTTACTTTTGATGAAGAGGTCGGTGCAGGGCTTCCTATCTGGTTGCCAAACGGTAGTCGTATGAGAAGTAAAATTGAGCAAAGACTTTTTAAAGCTCATCGTCTAAGAGGATATCAACCAGTTCGAGGACCGGAGATCTTAAAAGCAGACGCTTGGAAAACAAGTGGACATTATGACAATTATGGCGAAAATATGTATTTTACAGAGATCGATGGTTCAGAATACGGAATGAAGCCTATGAATTGTGTAGGACATATAAAAGTATTTCAAAATGATGTAAGAAGTTATAGAGATCTTCCGTTGAAGTTTTTTGAATACGGTGTAGTTCATCGTCATGAGATGAGCGGTGTAATGCATGGCCTTTTTAGAGTAAGAGAATTTACACAAGATGATGCACATGTTTTTTGTACGCCAGATCAGATTAAAGACAATGTTATAGAAATGTTAGGCTTTGTTGATGATATCATGAAAAGTTTTGGCTTTGAATATGAGATAGAAATCTCAACCAAGCCGGAAAAAGCCATAGGTGATGATGCTTTTTGGGAAGCGGCAACACAAGGGTTAAAAGATGCCCTTGATGAAAATAATATTACATATGGCATCGATGAAGGCGGCGGAGCATTTTACGGTCCGAAAATCGATGTGAAGATACTAGATGCACTCAAGCGAAAGTGGCAATGTTCTACGATACAAGTCGATTATAATTTGCCTAAGAGATTTAACCTTTCTTATATTGATGCAAATAATGAACACAAACAACCGGTCATGTTACATCGTGCGATCTTGGGATCATTCGAGCGATTTATCGGGATATTGATAGAACACACTTCCGGAGAATTACCTTTCTTTATAGCTCCTACGCAAGCAGTGATCGTTCCGATTTCAGAAAGCCATATAGAATATGCGAAAGAACTCTCTAAAAAACTATTGAGTTTAGATATAGATACAGAAATTTCTTCGAAAAATGAGAGTTTGAATAAAAGAATAAGAAATGCCGAAAAGATGCGTGTACCGATGATTTTGGTAATAGGTGATGAAGAAATTGCAAATAATAGCGTGGCTTTAAGAGATAGAAGAGATAGAAAACAGTATAATCTAACAGTAGACGAATTAATATCAACAATGAAGGAGAAACTTAGTGAGGTACACTTTTGAGTAAAGACAAAGACATAATGCTTAACCAAGAAATTCGAGCAAACGAAGTGAGATGCATTGGGGATGACGGTACACAGTACGGAATCATCTCTAGAAGTGACGCATTGCGTAAGTCTGAAGAGCTAGGTTTAGATTTAGTTCTAATTGCTCCGGATGCGAATCCGCCGGTTTGCAAGATCATGGACTATGGCAAATTTAGATATCAGGAAGAAAAAAAGAAAAAAGAAGCTAAGAAAAAACAAAAGACCATAGAGGTCAAAGAAATTAAGCTTTCTATCAAAATTGCACAAAATGACATAAATTACAAGATAAAACATGCAAGAGAATTCCTAGAAGAAGGGAAACATGTCAAGTTTAGAGTCTTTTTGCGTGGTCGTGAGATTTCAAATCCTGATTCTGGGAAGGAAGTTTTAGAAAAAATCTGGCCAATGGTTGAAGATATTGGCGTTAGAGAAAAACCTCCGATTCTAGAAGGTCGCTATATAAATATGATGGTTTTGCCCAAAAAATAAAATTTATATTTCGCTTTTACAATTTCTTAAGAGACTTTAAGGTAAAATGTCCGACTCACAATACAGGCATATTACATGTCTGAAATTTTTAAGGAGAATGCATGCCGAAAATGAAAACGGTACGCGGTGCAGCAAAACGCTTCAAAGCAAGCAAAAATAAGATCAAAAGAGGCGCAGCTTTTAGAAGTCATATCTTGACTAAAAAAGCAACAAAGAGAATGCGTGGTCTTAAAGAGGCAAAAACTGTAGACAGCCGTGACGTAGCATCAGTAAAACTGATGTTAGGGAAGAAGTAAAAGAGTTTTTAACTATATGAGGTATCTCAAAAGTTAATATAATAGTTGCAATGTTCCCCTCAGAATATGAGGGCAAGTTCCCTAAAAGGGACACCAACAAACGATAAGGTCAAGGAGACAAAATGGCAAGAGTTAAAACTGGTGTTGTAAGAAGAAGACGACACAAGAAGATACTTAAATTAGCAAAAGGTTTCTACAGCGGTAGAAGAAAACATTTTAGAAAAGCTAAAGAACAGCTTGAGAGAAGTCTTGTCTATGCATATAGAGACAGAAAAAACAAGAAAAGAGATTTCAGAAGACTTTGGATAACAAGAATCAATGCTGCTTGTAGATTAAATGATATTAGTTACTCTCGTTTTATTAATGCATTAAATAAAGCAAATATACAATTAGATAGAAAAATTTTAGCAAATATGGCTATTAGCGATCCAGAAGGTTTCGCAAACGTTGTAAAACAAGCTAAAGCCGCAATTTAACTTTAAAATGCTAGGTGGTTTTTGAATCATCTAGCATAAATACTTAGATAACAAACCTATAAAAATTAGATCTTCCATCCTTTTCGCGTTAAAATATTATTAATATTTAAAAGCTATTATTAATCACCCAATAAATATAAATCAAAATTAGTAATATCTACTATCAAGTATTACTATACTTCACATATAAAGTATTTTTTTTTATTACTTGAGCATATGTACATTATTATCAAGATATAATAAAGATATGTAATGATAAAATGAACCGCAGCAAATATTATACCGGACGGAGCAAATGACTACAAGTATAAGGAAGAAAATCTCAGCCAATTCTCAGCCTGGATCTATTCTAATCATCAATGATTCTATATCTGAAAGCGAGAGAATCAATTCTATATTAAAATCTCGCAATTATCAAATACTAATAGCTCTAGATAAAAAGATGATCGATGAAGCAATATCCCAGAACACGTATGATTTGATCATACTAGATATGGAACTCTCCGATATGAAAGCAGATGATATACTAGAAGAGTTAAAAAAAAATCCAAACACTTCAGATGTCCATATCCTCGTTATGTCTAGTTTAGATGATGCTAATTCTTTAAGCAGATTAATAAAAATAGGTGCAAACGAATTTTTTTTAAAGCCATTTATTGAAGAACAATTATTATTAAAAGTTGATTCTTTGATTGATGTGAGAAATAAAGTAAAACAAATCAATTATGAGAGAAAAATACTTCAAGAATATAAAGATACTGTAGATCAAAGCTCAATCGTTTCCAAAACTGATAAAAACGGGATCATTACATTTGCCAATGACAAGTTTTGTGATATTTCCGGATACAGAAGAGATGAATTAATAGGTAAATCTCATAATATAATAAGACATCCGGATATGAGAAGAGAGGTTTTTAAAGAACTTTGGACAACTATAAAAAAAGGAAATATTTGGGAAGGTATTGTTAAAAACCGAAAAAAAGATGGTTCACATTATTGGGTTAAAACGGTAATTAATCCTATTATTGACAATTACGGCAATATTATTGAATTTATTGGAATAAGAACAGATATAACAGAATTAGAAGAATATAAGCAACTTCTCCAACAAAAATTTTATATTACAGATAAAAATTTCAAAGAAAATTTTCATTATGCCAAACAGTATGAAAATAGTATAAATTCTATGATGGCTATTTTAAAAACTGATACAGAAAATAATATTATACATGCAAATGAAAAGTTTTGTTCTCTTAGCGGCTATGATCTTGAAGAGTTGGTCGGGAGGAAATGCACAGAATTCAGAGCGACACACCACAGAGCCAGAGGAGATTGTGAAAATATTGCAAAAGAACTTAAAAAAGGCAAAAGAGTAAATCGAGTACTTGAAAATATTTCAAAAAATGGTGATTCTTTTATAGCAGAAACTCTTTTTTGCCCTATAACAGACGTGGATGGAAAACAAACTCAATTTCTAGAGGTCATGCATGACATAACACAAGTCGTCAAGCTTAACCAAGAAATAATAGATACTCAAAAAGAGATTATTAATACTATGGGATCTATTGGGGAAATGAGATCTAAAGAAGCAGGGTTACATGTTGTAAGAGTTGCAGAATTCTCATATATTCTTGCCAAGCTTTTTGGTATGAGTGATGATGAAGCAGAGCTGCTACGTTTGGCATCTCCTATGCATGATATAGGTAAAGTCGGTATTGAAGATAGTATCCTAAATAAACCTGGAATGCTAAGTGATGAAGAGTTTGAGATAGTTAAAACACACACTGAACTAGGGTATGAAATGCTTAAGCACTCAAAAAGAGATATATTGAAAGCTTCAGCTACAGTTGCATATACGCACCATGAGAGATGGGATGGAAAAGGTTATCCAAAAGGATTATCAGGGGAAGATATCCCTATATTTGGTCGTATTACAGCTATTGCAGATGTGTTTGATGCACTAAGTCATGATCGTGTGTATAAAAAAGCATGGGATGATGAAAAAATATTTGCATTGTTTAAAAAAGAAAAAGGAAAGCAATTTGATCCGATTCTACTTGATCTATTTTTGGAAAATATTGAGATGTTTTTGGAAGCAAGGGCGAGATTAGAAGATAAAGGATAAGGAGAAAATATGGGCTGGTTTAGTGCGGACTTGGATTTGAGAAATGAGTTAGCTAAGATAAAAAAAGAAAATGAGGATCTTAAAGAAAAGAATCAGCTATTAAATAAAAATCTTCAAGAAAAAGAGATAGAACTATCAAAAAATAATACACAAAATCAAAATATTAGTGCTACAACGATGATGTTGTATCAAAACAGCCAACTCAAAAAAAATTTAAGTGATATTCAAGGTGACATAGGGGTATCAGTAACATCATCAAAAGAAAATATAAAGCAATCTATAGCATTACTCGAAGATATTGTCAACCTAGGACAAAAAGCATCAAAGATCACACAAACGTTAGATGGACTAAATAATTTAACAATAGAATCTATTGAGACTATTAGTTCTCTTTCTACGCGGGCTCAAGATGTGGAGGGTATATTAAGCCTTATTAAGGATATTGCCGATCAGACAAACTTGTTAGCTTTGAATGCAGCCATAGAAGCCGCACGTGCAGGAGAACACGGAAGGGGGTTTGCCGTTGTTGCTGATGAAGTACGCAAACTTGCTGATAGAACAGATAAAGCAATTAGTGAGATCAATATCTCTCTTCAAACAATGAACCAGGATGTAACAACTATTGGAGAGAAATTTGAACAAGTACAAGTGAATCTGGAAGAATCAAATAAATTTATCGGAAGTTTTAATACAAATATGGAACATAGTTCTCATATGATGAGAGAAGTCTTTGTCAATACGGAACATACTGCGGAAAAAATTTTTATGAGCTTAGCGAAGCTTGATCATGTAATCTGGAAAGTAAATACCTACATATCTGCAATATCAAAGAAAGAACAATTTACTTTTATTGATCATCACAACTGTCGTCTAGGAAAGTGGTATTATGATGGAGAAGGAAGTGATTTTTTCAAGAAAACTGCTAGTTATTCGGCACTTGAAAATCCTCATTCTATTGTCCATAATACGACTCACAAAATCTTTGATTTGATACACAGTGAATCTGAAGGTTTAGAAAATTTTATGAAAGCTTTTGAAGAGATGGAGAAAGCAAGCGATAATGTATTTCTTATACTTGATAAGATGCTTTTAGAAAAACAAAAATAATAGCATTTTCGAAAGTGGAAATGCAATAAATAGCACTTCCACTTTATATCAATTAATGTTCTTCTTTATTATGATGACCTTTTTCATGTTCTTCTAGTTCACTTACTCTTGGGTAAAAGAATACAGTGTCTCTAAAAACTACAATTTTCTTTTTATCATCAATTGCATAAGCTTTTATCCTAATAGGAACAGGAGTATCTTTTGCATCAGTATCGACTAATTCTTTATTGGTCACGAGGATTACAACTTTTTTGATCTTTTTACCGGCCTTCAATAAGAAAGGATCTGATGGCCTTAAAACACTTATATCTTTGTTTTCAACTTCAAAATAATATTTGTGATCTTTAGAGTCTGTATTCTGGAATAAAAAAGTATAAACATTTTCTACTGTTTTCCCATGATCTTCTATCTTGTATAGTTCACTAGTTCTATTGATGTTCAGTAGCATATGCTCTTTTGTGCTTCCCATTAGCATAAGCCCAATAAAAGCAATAGTCAGTGCTATCCCGTAAGCTACGGTTCTAAATCTTATATATTTGGTTTTGATACCTTTTTCTTCAGCATTTGCACTAACCCATGATATGAGTGAAGGCTTGCCGAATTTTTCCATGATTGGTACACATGCGTCAGCGCACTCTAGACAATTTATACACTCTAATTGCATACCTTTTCTGATATCTATATGAGTAGGACATACTCTTACACAAGCTTCGCAACCTGTACACTCATCCGTTTCTCCTGGAGGTTTACTCCAAAGCTTGACGCCATGAGCGTCATAAACCTTACCTCCTCTTTTTTCACTATATATAGGCTGAATAGTATCTTCATCAAACATAACTGATTGAACCCTCGCATATGGGCATATATATATACAGAAATTTTCTTTAAGTGCAATTACATCATAAACTATGAAAAGTGTAACTCCTATAAGAAAACCATATAAGACAGTGTGATTCATAGGATCTTGAATGTATTGAAAAAATGTCTCCGGAGGTACGAAATACCATATAAAATCTGAAGCTGCGATCAAAGCCAATACTGACCACAACAAAATTGCTATCAGTTTTTTAAAATATTGACCACTTTTTGGATTTTTTTGCTTATTGTCTGTGCTTCTTCTTAATTTAAGTAATTTTGTTTCTATAAGATCTCTATATATTGTTCTAAATATAGTTTGAGGACATGACCAACCACACCAAACTCTACCGCCTAAAGTAGTCATGAAAAATATGCTAAGAAATAACATGATCAGTAAAAACGGCATTAAATAAAGTTCTTGCATATCAAAAGAAGTAAAAAATAGATTTAATTTTTTTTGATCAAAATTCAATAAAAATAGATGGTTCCCATTAATCCTTATAAATGGTAAAACAAGTGATATTACAGTAATAATTGCAAATGTAATATATCTTTTGTTCTTATATATTGGTGACTTAGAGTTTATATCGCAAGCCATATGCTTTCCCCTTCCTTATTTCTTAATTATCTTACACTTTGAGAATTTTTTCTTGTTTTCCTCAAAGTCTTTTTCCCCAAGTAGATTCTTTCTTGTCTCTACTAAATCTTTTAAACCTCTTGAATTTATATAATCTTTAAGAGAGCTTCGACTCTCCGCCAAGATCTTTGAAATCTCATTTACAGAATGTTTGTTTTCCAAAAGTTCAATGATTTTCAGCCTATAAATATCAAATTTTGATTTTGACATTCTACCTTTTGGCCTACCTTGTATTGAAGTTTTATTTTTATAAAGATTTTTTTCTTGTTCTTTTAAAAATATGCTAAAAAGCATGCCTACAGGTGTATCTTTCGTTATTTTTAAATCCAGACTAGTCACATGTGCACTAATAGACCTCTCAAACAAACAATTGAAAATTTTTACTAATTCCTCTATATTGTACGAGAAAGTAGATAAACTATATATTAAGACACTATCACCAATATCCAAAGATCTAAGAAAACCCTTTAATTCATTTCTTGAAGACAGACTATCTGCCATATCAAAAGAATCTATCTCAGTAGAGTCTATACTTAAGTCATTTTGATGAGCATATCGGAAGATATGCTTCTGTTGATAAATAACATCAGCTTTGTTGTCTTTTGCATGTAATAATACTACGTTCATAAATGTCACCTTTTTATCACTCGAAAGTATATTATTATTGGCGGTTAAAGTCAAGAAAAAAGTGTATTTTACGTCAAAGTTATTTTTTACTTTATTCTGCTATAATATAAATTCAAAATTTTAAGAGAGGCGGTGGTAGAGTATGCCTGGGATTAAAGTACACCCAAACGATTCATTTGAAGAAGCTTATAGAAAATTTAAAAAGCAGATTGACCGTAACCTAGTTGTTACAGAAACGAGAGCTAGAAGATTTTTTGAAACAGCTACTGAAAAGCGAAAAAAACAAAAAATTAGCGCTCGTAAAAAAATGCTTAAAAGACTTTATATGCTTCGTAGATATGAATCTAAGCTCTAAACACTAACGGCTAAGGATATTTCCTTAGCCAATCTTCACTAACAAACATAACCATTAGCTTAATTTTAACTAACATTTAGCAAAAAAACGTATAATGTTTTCTATTGACCTAAAAAGGAAATTTTATGGAAAAAAAACTGACTGTAATAGAAACCGCAGAGCTTTTAGGCGTAAGTAAGGAAGCAATCTACAACAGAATTAGAAGAGGTTCTTTAGAATCAGTAGTTGAAAACGGTGTTAAATATATAGTACTAACAGAAGACATAAAAAAAGCTACTAAAGTCAAAAAAATAAACAACAACGTAAATGATGCCTATATTCAACTTCTCAAAGATGAATTATATGAGCTTAAAGAAAAAAATAAAAGGTTAGAAGCAGATAAAGATAGATTGATCAAAGAAAAAGAAAAACTTTTAATTGAATCGACAGAAAAAGTTGAATTGATCTATAAGCAAAGAGATGAACAGCTTAAGAATATACTAGCTCTTGCAACAAGGCCTGTACTAGAAAAAAAAGAAAATATGTATGAAGATATACAAACAGATATATCAGATGATGATATAGATACTATTGAGATTGAAATAGACAAAGAAAAAAACGATACGGATGAGATATTAGACTCATATGAGAGCTGGCAGGATCTACGAGATTATCTTAAAGAAAGAGGGTATTCCAAAAAAGAAAAAAAGATAATTAAAGAAGAGATTAGCAAAAAAGTCGGCGTAGATGATGGTGTAAAATACAGTGATGGAAAAATTTTTGTAAAAAAAAATAAGAAAAATATGAATTTAAAAGATATGTTAAGTTGGACTTAGCGGCAGTAACGAGGGTTCTATGAAGATTACAGTACTAGATAAATCTACTATTGGAGATGTTGATCTAAGCATCTTTGAAAAATTTGGCGAGTTAAAAACTTATGATTTCACAGATCATAAAAAAACAATTCAAAATATTGGAGATAGCGAAATTGTCATAACAAACAAGGTCGTTATAGATAAGGATATTATGGATCAGTGTAAAAAGTTGAAACTGATATGCATATCTGCCACAGGTACAAATAATGTAGATTTGGAATATGCAAAGAAAAAAAATATTGTAGTAAAGAATGTTGCAGGATATTCAACATTTTCTGTTGCACAAGAAACTTTTACGATGCTTTTTTCTATAATTGGCAATAGTGCATACTATGACACGTATGTAAAATCAAAACAATGGTCAAAAAGTAAAATCTTTACAAACTTAGATAGAGAGTTTTTTGAAATTAAAGACAAAACTTGGGGCATCATCGGATTAGGAAGCATAGGTAGGGAAGTCGCAAAGATTGCAACTGCTTTTGGCTCACGCGTGATTTATTTTTCTACATCAGGAAAGAACAATAACACTGAATACAAACAAGTAGATTTAGATGAATTATTGAAGATCAGTGATATAATCTCAATACACGCTCCACTTAATGAAAAAACAGAAAATCTCATAAAAAAAGAAGAACTTTGCAAGATGAAAAAACGATCAATTATAATGAATATGGGAAGAGGCGGGATTATAAATGAAGATGATCTGGCATATGCGATTGACAATCAAGAAATTTTTGCAGGTCTTGATGTTGTAAAATCTGAACCTATATGCGAAGAAAATCCGCTTTTAGGCGTTAAAAATTCGGAACATATAAGGTTCTCACCCCATATAGCATGGGCTAGTATAGAATCTAGAGAAAAATTAATAAAAATGGTAGCAAAAAATATAGAAGATTTTATAGGAGAAGATAATGGCAAAAGAGCATAGTTTTGATATAACTGCAGAGATTGACAAACAAGAGTTGAAAAATGCGATAGAACAGGCAAAAAAAGAGATCGTAAATCGGTATGATTTTCGAGGGATTAAGGCAGAAGTCGATTATAATGAAAATGCAAAAGCAATATATCTACTAACTACTAGCGATAACAAAGCTGATGCTATGTTTGACATATTGGTCTCAAAAGCTATAAAAAGAGGCATATCGCCAAAAGCTTTAAAAGAATTCAAAAGAGACAGTGTAGGTGGAGGTAACACAAAACTTACTGTTAGTGTCAATGATACAATATCATCTGAAGATGCAAAAAAAATAGTCAAAGAGATTAAAGATCTAAAATTAAAAGTGCAAACATCTATAAGAGGTGAAGAAGTAAGAGTCGTAGGAAAATCAATCGACGATCTGCAAGAAGCTATACGAGCAATAAAAGAAAAAGATATGGAAATACCGCTTAATTTCATAAATATGAAATAAATATGGAAGAGTATATCCCTGATATTATAGAGCCTATCCCTATAATCAAAAAGGGAAAATGTAAGTTTGTAATGTATGTGATTTATTTGTTTATATCTTTTTTCCCGACTATTGCAGGATTTATTATCTGGTATATGTACGGTTTTTTTATCGGAGTTGCATTTTTTCTTTTTCTTACTTTAGTCATGGGGATAGTCATCTCGAAGATGAGATTGATGTCAATACCTGTATCGCAGAGAGAAGTATCTTATAGTAATCTAGAAGTTACAAAATGGTTCACTGACAAAAATTTATGTGTATAAAGGTTTTGATATGGTAGAAAATTTTTCTATACTTTCTACAGCTATTTTATTTATGTTTATATTGGATCCATTCGGTAATGTTCCTTTAGTTCTAAGCATTTTGAATCATGTAGATGAGAAAAGAAAAAAAATTATAATTATAAGAGAAAGTTTCTTTGGTTTGGGGATCTTGTTGTTTTTCTTCTTCTTTGGAAAATCTTTTTTAAATATTTTTCACTTGGAAACAGCAGCAGTTACAATTGCCGGAGGTGTCATATTTTTTGTTGTTGCATTGAAGATGATTTTCCCTGGAAGTGGTGGAAGTAAGACTATGTTCGGAGAAAATGAAGAACCATTTGTGGTACCTATAGCAATTCCAATGATAGCAGGACCCTCTGCATTAGCTACTCTTTTACTTATGACAAAAGCATATACGCCAAAACTGCATTGGGAATTATTTGCTTCGATAATCTTAGCTTGGTTCTTTTCTTCCTTAATTTTGTACCTTTCTCCTATTTTATATCGTGTATTAAGAGATAAGGGGCTAAATGCATTAGAAAAATTAATGGGGATGTTACTTTTGATGATGTCTGTTCAAATGTTTATAGATGGTCTAAGGAGTCTGTTTCATATATCATGAAGCAGACCCCTTTATTTGTTTAGATAGGCAAAACTCTTATTTTATTGCTGAGTTTCTCTTTTAAAATTTCTTCTATTGCGTATAGTGTTCCTGTTGAGCTGCTAGCACATCCGCTGCAAGCACCAAGATATCTTATATAAACATCCGTAAATCCATCATCGCTTTCTCTAATATCTACAATTTCAAGATTTCCGCCGTCCATAATAAGCATTTCTCGAATGTTTTCATCTATAACTGCTTCTACGTCTTTTAATTTTTGCACAACTGTCATATCTTCAAATGCAATATTGCCGCTATTTGATGTTTTTGCATTTGCCTGCTCTAGTAGTTTGTCATGTTCCATCTCATCTCTAGTCTCTTTTAAGATATCTACTAAATAATATTCTCGATCTTCATGACCACCTGGTTTAACGCATGATTTACAAAATGCTCCTGCTTTTGTAAAGTCCGTTATCTCTTGTACAGTTTTTAGATCATTGATTTTGATAACTTCTTTGATAGTCCCAAGACTTACTCTTGCACATTCGCATACGATGATCTGATCTTCAAAGCTTGCAGCATCTACTCCTTTGTATGAAGCTGCCGCCGCCTTTATTACATCATATGCCATAACTGAACAATGCATTTTCTGAGGTGGTACAGCAGGAGTTTCAGGAGTGTCTCTCATGGCTTTTTCAACATCAATATTTGTGATTTTAACGGCTTGATCAACAGTCTTGCCAATACAGAGCTCGGCCATTGTATCTGAGCTTGCTATTGCTGTTCCGCATCCGAAGCTTTTAAATTTTGCATCCAATATTTTATCCGTAGCTTCATCAACTGCCCAATATAATCTTACCGCATCTCCGCAACTTTCTGCTCCAAAATCAGCTATTATTAATTTTGCATTCATTTCTTTTGCTTGATCTTCGGTTATTTCTCCCATATTTTTGGGATTATTCATAAGATCTTGTACTTTTTGGCTATATTCTTCCCAAATAGAGCCGCCTATTAAACTATTTTTTCCCATATTCTATCCTTTTATAATTTGCTCTGATGCCATGAAGGCGCGTATGAAAATGTGCTTGAGATCGCTCGGAGTCTCTGCACTGCTGTATTTATAACTTCTATAGTATAGTCAATCTCTTCTTCTGTTGTAAACCTTGACAATGATAATCTAAGAGCGGTATGAGCTAGATCTGCCTCTGCGCCTATTGCTTCCATGACTGGATTTGATTCAAGATCTTCACTAGCACATGCACTCCCTGTACTGGCCGCTATACCTGCTTTGTTTAAATCCCAAAGCATTGCTTCCCCTTCAATTCCTTTGATACTTATCAAGATTGTGTTTGGAGTTCGCTCCTCTTTTGTCCCGACTACAAATGTGTCAGGTATTTGAATTAGAGCATCTTCTAATTTATCTCTCAAGTGTTTAACATTATTTTTTTCAAAATCAAGATTTTCTACTGCTAATTCCATAGCTTTGCCCATACCGACTATACCTGGTACATTTAGTGTTCCGCTTCTCAGCCCACCCATGTGCTCTCCGCCATGTAATAAGCTTGTTATCTCTTTACCTTGCTTTATGTATAGTCCGCCTACACCTTTTGGCCCATGAAATTTATGTGCTGAAAAACTCATATAATCAACGCCTGCTTTTATAACGTCTACAGGAATTTTTCCTATGGCTTGCGTTGCATCCGTATGAAAGAGAACACCATGTTTTTTACAGATTTGTCCGATTTCTTCTATTGGAAATATCATTCCGGTTTCGTTATTTGCCCACATGATATTCACAAGAGCAGTTTTTTCTGTTATATTTTTTTCTAAAGTGTCCAATTCTATCACCCCAACAGAGTTAACAGGGAGGTAAGTTACCTCTACTCCTAAGGTTTCCAAAAATTTACAAGCGGCAATTACGGCCGGATGTTCTACTTCTGATGTGATTATATGATTTTTGTCACTATTTAATATATGATCAAAATATATGCCTTTGACGACCCAGTTAATGCTTTCAGTCGCACATGAAGTTACAACTATATCATCATTGTCGTCTGCACCTATACCTGTATAAAGCCTATCCATGGACAATCTAAGGGCAGGGTGTGTTTCGCTACCAAACTGATGAAGAGAATTTGGATTTCCATACTTTTGGCAAAAGTACGGAACCATCTCTTCAAAAACATTTGGATCAACTATTGTAGTAGCATTGTTGTCTAAATAAACTCTCATTCAATCTCCATTTTTTAATTAAGACATATTTTATCCTAATTTTGCTTTGCGAATATTAATATTTTAAATATTAAAGAAACATTAAAGTAGTTTCTAATTATTTTTATCTCAAGATAAAATTTCTCCTAACATTTTTAATGTGTCATCGAAATTTATGATTTCATTTGGTTTTTGGCGTAAAAATTCATTCATCATATCTTTTTTGAGTATGGCTAGATCCAAATCTTTATCATTTCCTTTTTCATAGGCACCAATTCTTACTAAAACTTCATTCTCTTTCAAAATAGAACTCAATTTTTTGAATTGCATAGCAAATGTCTTGTGTTGATCATCTATGATATCTCCCATAACCCTTGAAGCACTAGCTTGTATGTTAATAGGTGGGAATATACCATAATCAGTAAGCTCGCGGCTTAATACTATGTGCCCGTCCAATATACTTCTAGATTGATCTGCTATAGGATCGCTTAGATCATCACCTTCAACCAATACTGTAAAAAATGCCGTAATAGAGCCTTTACCTTCTTCTTTTCCGGCCCTCTCCATAAGTTGAGGTAGCAATGTTAATACTGATGGAGGATACCCTTTAGAAGTAGGAGGTTCCCCCAAAGCTAAGCCTATCTCTCTTTGCGCCATAGCAAATCTGGTTATAGAATCCATGATGAACAATACGTCATGACCTTTGTTCTTAAAGTATTCTGCAACGCTCATTGCACAAAAAGCCCCATATTTTCTCATCAAAGGAGAATCATCACTAGTTGCGACTATGATGACAGTATTGCTTAGATCTCCTCCTAGATTTTTTTGTATGAATTCTGGAACTTCTCTGCCACGTTCTCCTATTAAAGCCACTATCTTTATGGTTGCAACAGAGCCTTTGACGATCATCCCCATAAGTGTAGATTTTCCGACACCGCTTCCGGCAAATATACCAAGTTTTTGACCTTTACCACAGGTCAATAATCCATCTATAGTTTTAACACCAACAATAAACGGTTCATCTATCAACCCTCTTTTCATAGCATCAAGAGGCGGTTTTATAATCTGAGTGCTGATACAATCTTGTATCTCGCCTTTTCCGTCTTTTGGTTTCATAAAAGGATTGACGACTCGTCCAAGGAGGCCTTCTCCTACTGAAATCATCATGCCTTGTTCGCTGATAAAAATTTTATCACCAACTTTAAATCCTTCGACAAATCCAAAAGGAGACACAAAAAAGGAATCCTGATTTATCTCGGTAACCATACCAAGTTCACTCTTTTCTTTAGAAACTATTTTAACTATATCACCGATGCTTGGATTTAATCCAATAACTTCGATAGTTGAAGCACTAATTTTTTTTATAGTGCCAAATAATGGAGATAGCCGTTCATTTTCAAGCCGACGTTTTAAATTTTTTAGCGGCATTAGAATCTTGTTGCTTGTGGTGCATTGATGATATCAAAAAACTCTTTTCGAGTATTTGATTTTAAAAAGATACCTTTGAGAGAAGACGTTGTTGTGTTTGAGTGTGTCTTTTCAACTCCTCTCATTTCCATACACATGTGTCGTGCCTGTATTACTACGCCAACACCCTTTGGTGCAATTACCTCATTTATAGCTTCTGCTATCTGCTCTGTTAATTGTTCTTGTATTTGTAATCTTCGTGCAAATATATCTACCATTCTTGGTATTTTTGATAAACCTACGACTTTCCCGTTTGGTATGTATGCAACATGAGCTCGACCAATGATCGGCAAAAGATGATGCTCGCATAATGAATAGAACTCTATGTCTTTTATTAAAACCATCTGGCTGTTGTCACTCTTAAAAAGAGCATCATTCAAAACCTTTTTTGGATCCAGATTGTATCCTTGTGTCATAAATTCAAAAGCCTTATGAACTCTTTGAGGTGTTTTTAGAAGACCTTCTCTCCTTGTATCTTCTCCTATAAGTTCTAACATTCTTCTTATTAAACTTTCAAATTCTTCATTTTTGTTCATAAAAAAATCCTAATATATTTTGTATTATTGTATCTTTTTTTTGCTTTTCGAGAGTTAAAAAATCCAAATTGCTATATTCTTATATAATATATAAAGTAAAAATTTGATATATTAATAGAAAATTTTTATTTTAAAAGGGAATATATGCAAATTAATGCTAAGAGAATTAATAGTGCAAACGCACAAATAGATGCGAAAATACCAAATGTATTATTAAATTCAAAAGAAGACAAAATCGCAGCAAAAGCTGCTAAAAACATGAAAGTTGACGGTTTTAGACAAGGTAAAGTTCCGACTCATGTAGTAAAAGCAAGACATGGTGAGCAAATCAGACAAGATGCAGAACAAGAAGCTTTAAAAGAATTATTTGACAATGCTTTGATCGAGCTTGACGTAAAAGCCGATATGGTTGTGGGCGAACCGATAATTTCAAAATTTGAAAAAACAGATGATGGGATAGAAGTCGAAGTAAAAGTTTCTTTTAGACCTGTTGTTGAATTAGACAACTATCAAGATGCTATACCTGATTATAAAACTCCAAGAGTAACTCAAAAAGAGATCGATCAAAGAATTCAAGAGATGATGGGCGCTACTGCAGGTATGAAAAAAGTAGAAGAAGACAGAGCTCTGGCAAATGGAGATTTTGCGCAGATTGATTTTGAAGGATTTGTTGACGGTGTGCCATTTGAAGGTGGTAAAGCTGAAAAATATTTACTTGAAATCGGTAGCGGATCTTTTATCCCTGGATTTGAAGAAGGATTGATTGGATTAAAAGCAGGCGAAGAAAAAGACGTTGAGGTAACATTCCCAAAAGAATACAATAACAAAGATCTAGCAGGAAAACTTTCTGTGTTTAAAGTAAAACTACATGAAATACAGGCAAAAGATGTTAAAGAAACTCCGGATGCCGATGATCTTAAAAAATTAATGCCCGGTGAGGAAAATCCAACAAAAGAAGCTTTAGAAGCTCAAGTAAAAGAACAATTAAAAAATGAAAAACTCCACAAATTATTTTCTGAAGAAGTGAGACCTAAATTCATTGATGCTATTTTGGAAAAAACACAATTCGATATACCTGAGAACATCGTAGATCAGGAGATTGATCTTCAAGTGAGAAATATTTTCGGAAGTATGAGTGAAGAAGAGATCAAAGAATACTCGGAAAATCCAGCTAAAATAGAAGAAAAGAGAAGTGAATATGCTGATGAAGCAAGAAACAGCGTAAAACTTACATTTATAGTTGACGAGCTAGCAAAAATAGAAGAGATCAGTGTTAGTGACCAAGAAGTAACACAGATGATATATTTTGAAGCAATGCAACAAGGGCAAGATCCAAAACAATATTTTGAATATTATCAAAAGCAAGGATTACTTCCTGCTGTAAAGATGGCAATAGTCGAAGATAGACTTTTTACTCAAATTTTCACTAAAAATAAAAAAACAACACCGCAAACAGAGGCAAAATAATGAGCTATGTTCCTATAGTAGTAGAAAAAACCGGCAGGGGAGAGCGAAGTTACGATATATATTCTAGACTTTTAAAAGACAGAATCATCATGCTAAGCGGAGAAATAAATGATGCTGTGGCTTCTTCTATCGTAGCCCAACTTTTATTTCTAGAAGCAGAAGACCCTGAAAAGGATATCTATCTATATATCAACTCTCCAGGTGGCGTGATAACAAGTGGATTTAGCATATATGACACTATGAATTACATCAGACCTGACATAAGCACTATTTGTATAGGGCAAGCTGCATCTATGGGAGCATTTTTACTCAGTTGTGGAACAAAGGGCAAAAGATATGCCCTTCCAAACTCTAGGATCATGATCCATCAACCTCTTGGTGGAGCACAAGGACAGGCAACAGATATAGAAATCCAAGCAAAAGAAATTTTAAGATTAAAGCATACGTTAAATGAAATTTTGGCTAAAAATTGTGGTCAAAAAGTACAAAAAATCATAAAAGATACTGAGCGTGATTTCTTTATGAGTGCTAAAGAATCTATGGAATATGGATTAATAGACAAAGTTTTGGAAAAAAGTTTTAAATAAACATAGATAAAATTTGGGTATATTTGATATCTTTTCAAAAAAGATTGATTTAATCAAAAAAGAAGCAAGAAGGTAAATTTATGTTGAATGCTGAAACATCAAAAGTACAAAATCCTAATAGTGAATTGGAAAAGTTTTCTTTATTTGTTCTAAAAACAATAAGTGATGAAAATCTTCTTCCTACACCTGCAAATTTTAAAATTTATTTTGAAAAATTGCTTGAAAATAAACCGGCAGCATTTAAAAAGAAGGCTATTGAGTATATAGAAACAGACGATGTTATGATTGATGAATACAGAATAAATATGGAAAGCAAAATTAAAGAAGGATTTGCTGAAGTAAAAAGTATAGCAAAAATTGTTTCTGTAGTGTATAAGAATTTAAATGTGATGGATAAAATTATCAAAAAGAGATTGTCAGAGTTAGATATAAATACAAATCAATTTATGCTTCAAAATATTATATCTGCATTAAATACTGACTTAGGTAAGCTGTCGGACTTGACTGAAAAACAGATGGATTCTTTAAAAAAGCATTATGATAAAACTGTAGAAATAGTAAAAGAGGTTGAAAATAAAGCTATTTTTGATCCTAAATATGATGTGTTTAATAGGAACTATTTTTTCGAATCACTTAAAAAAGAATCAGATGCTATTCAACAATATAACCATAAAAGCTCTATAGTTTTGATAAAAGTAAAAGATAATGTTCTGAATAAAATTATAAATTTGAAAGAGAAAGAGCTCTTTCAAAAAAGTATAGCAAGATTGATTCTAAAGACATCTAGAAGAAGTGATATAATTGCATATTACGGGGATAACATCTTCGCTATAATAATGCGACATACAGATATATCCAATGCTCAAAAGGCTTGTAGTAGAATCAGTGAATTGATATATTCTTCTAGCTTTTTTATTGACTCAAGAGAGCTTGTCGTAGATATTGAACTTGCAATTATGCCGATTGACCCGGCATATACGATTGAAGAATCTATAGTAGCTGCACTTGAGATTATGCCAAGAACAGGCAAAAATTTAGAGCCATATCTGGTGGGAGAATACTCAAATAAGGCAAATAATGATTCATGAGATATTAGTTTATCCTAATAAAAAGCTAAGACAAGTATCGACAGATGTCACTGAATTTGATGATACACTTCATAATCTTTTGGATGATATGTATGAGACTATGAAGGCAAAGGACGGTATAGGTCTTGCGGCAATTCAAATTGGTATCCCCAAAAATATTCTTATAATAAATCTAGTAGATGAAGACGGTGAACAAAGAAAAGAAAATTTGCTTGAAGTTATAAATCCTAAGATTACACATAAAGAAGGTGAAGAGACATATCAAGAAGGATGTCTCAGTGTCCCGGGCTATTATGAAGACGTTAAAAGAGCTGAGAGAGTAACAGTTGAGTATTTAAATAGGCTCGGTGAAACAGTTGTTGAAAATCTTGATGGACTTTTAGCAATAGCTATGCAACATGAGATGGATCATCTTATGGGACATCTATTTATAGAAAAGCTCTCTTATCTAAAACGCAAAAAATTCGAAAAAGAGTGGAAAAAGAAACTAAAAGTGGAAAACTAAAAGTGTCAAACAAAAAAGTAAAAAAAGCCTTTTGTGCCACACTTGACTTTAACATCTCCAAAAAAATATTTGTAGAATCAACATTCATAAGAGCCTTGCCAGGTTTTTCCATAGGAGGCATGGCCAATCAAAGTATACAGGAATCAAAAGATAGGATAAAATCCTCTCTTCTGAGTATAGATTTTAAATTCCCTGCACAAAAAATCACAGTAAACCTATCTCCTTCAGATATCAAAAAAGAAGGAAGTCACTTTGATCTGGTTATTGCTCTTCTTATAGCTTTTCAAAATAGTGATACCTCTTGCAAAGATTTTTTTATATTTGGAGAATTGGGCTTAGATGGCAAAGTAAAAGCGACTTCAATAATATTTCCGCTTCTTTTGTCGCTTGCAAGGCAATACCAAAACTTAAAGGTTCTGTTACCACAAGAGATGGTTGAAAAAGCTTCTCAAATAAAAGGGGTAAAAATATATGGGGTTGAATCTTTATATGATGCAATAATGTTTTTTAAAGAAAAGAAATACGAACTTCCATATGAATCATCAGAAACGAAAGATTTTTTTGACAATAAGATTGAAGTCGATTCAAAAAATTATTTTTATGATACTGATTTCCCTTTGGATTTTAAAGATGTTAAAGGACAAAAATATTTAAAAAGAGCTCTTGTTGTAAGTGCTTCAGGAATGCATAACATACTACTAGAAGGCAGTCCTGGATGTGGAAAGAGTATGAGTATAAAAAGACTTAGACATATACTTCCTCCATTGACGATTGAAGAGATATTGGAAACACATGCATATAGATCTTTAAATCAAGAAGAGGATACTCTTTCAGCAAAAAGAGCTTATAGGGCTCCACATCACAGCTCTTCCAAGCCTAGTATTTTTGGAGGTGGAAGTTCAATAGCTATGGCAGGAGAAGCAGCCCTGGCGCATAATGGTATTTTATTTTTTGATGAATTGCCACACTTCTCAAAACAAATTTTAGAGAGTTTGAGAGAACCTTTAGAAAACCATAAAGTATTGATATCTAGAGTAAACAATAAAATAGAATATGACACAAAATTTTTATTTGCGGCTGCACAAAATCCTTGTCCTTGTGGAAATCTTTTGAGTAAGATCAGAGAATGTAGATGTTCTGATCTGGAAGTCTCTAGGTATAAAACAAGGATTTCTGATCCAATTTTAGACAGGATAGACTTATACATCTTAGTTGATGAAGATTTTTCCAAAGAAGAGACACAAAGTTCAAAAGAGATGTTTGAAAGTGTGCTTAGGGCTTTTACTTTTCAGAAAAAAAGAGGACAACACGAGCTCAATGCAAATCTTAGTGAACAAGACATAGAGAAATATTGTATCTTATCGGATGAAGCAAGACAAATTCTTGAATCTGCTATATCCAAATATGGGTTAAATCAAAGGACCGTAGGCAAGATATTGAAGATCAGTAGAACGATTGCTGATATAGATGAACATAATATAATTCAAAAAAACCATATTTTCGAAGCTTTGAGCTACAGAAAGAGGTAGAGAAATGAAAAAAATATTTGATGAAGTAGTCAGTTTAGATAAACAGTGCTATGAGCAGTTTTTGCTTAGTGAAGATATCCTGATGGAACACGCAGCATCTGAGTTGTGTAGTGTGATAAAAGAAAATTCAATCAAAGGACAGACTATACTGTTTTTGTGCGGTCCCGGGAATAACGGCGGTGATGGACTAGCTGCGGCTAGGATGCTGCATAAAGATTATAATGTTTATGTATATATGCCATATAGTATGAAATCAAAAATGGCCAGACTTCAGCACAAAAGATATCTTGCTGTAGGTGGAATTATAACAGAAGATATTATTGAATCAGATATATATGTTGACGCTTTGTTTGGTTCAGGTTTGACCAAAGAGCTAGACAGTGACATTTGTAATATAATAAAACTAATAAATGAAAGAAATGGCAAAAAAATATCTTGTGATATGCCAAGTGGTCTAGGTGAAGAAATATTAAGTAAAGAGATATTCAAAGCAAATATTTCTGTTAGTATGGGTGCATTAAAACTGATTTTTTTTGAAGATTTTGCAAAAGATTATATAGGTGAAATAAAAGTTGCAAATCTTGGAGTTTCCCGAGAAATATATGAAAGTAGTTCAAATATATTTCTATTAGAAGAAGATGATCTTCAATTGCCTTTTAGAGATATACAAAATAGTAATAAGGGTAGTTTTGGACATACTAGCATAGTCATGGGGGATAAAGAAGGAGCCGCGATTTTGGCAGCTATTTCAGCATTTAACTTTGGCTCAGGGTTAGTTAGCGTTATTACTAACAATAAAAACAATATACCTCCTTATATCATGACATCATCAAGTTTGCCAAAAAATACAACGTCACTTGTAGTAGGAATGGGACTTGGCGAATATGAAAATATAGAGGAATTATTATATTCAAGTGATATGCCCATGGTTATTGATGCTGATTTATTTTACAAACCTTTTATAAAAGATTTACTAAACAAAAAAAATAACGTAATACTAACTCCACATCCAAAAGAGTTTGCTTCACTATTGAATATTTGTGAGATAGCCGATGTTGAAGTCGATAATATTCAAAAAAATAGATTTAAGTGGGTAAGAGAATTTATGGAACGTTTTCCAAATATAGCTTTAGTTCTAAAAGGTGCTAACTCAATCATAGCTTATCAAGGGAATACTTATGTCAATACATTAGGTACAAATGCACTTTCAAAAGGTGGTAGTGGTGATGTATTGTCAGGTTTGATAGGATCTTTACTCGCACAAGGATATAACACATTAGATGCCTCAATTACAGCAGTGTTAGCTCACTCCATATCAGCTAGAAATATAAAACAAAACGATTATTCACTAAATCCACTAGACATATCTGAGGGAGTTAAATGCTTATAAAAAAAGTAGCAATATTATTTAGTGGAAATGGCAGCAATTTAGAAAATTTACTATATAAATTACATAATAAACAATTTGATGGCTTTAAGATTGAGGTTGCTTTAACGCTTTGCAATAAATCTGAGGCAAAAGGCATCGAAAGATCTAGAAAATACGGCATAGAACCTATTATCATAGAAAACAGTAAATTTGATAGTAGAGAATCATTTGATAAAGAACTTGTAAAAGCAATAAAAAATAGCGGCGCGGAATTGACCATACTTGCAGGATTTATGAGATTTCTAACACCTCAATTTACACAGAATATAAAAGCGATAAATTTGCATCCTTCTTTATTGCCTCTTTTTAAAGGAGCTCGTGCGATCGAAGAGAGTTACAATTCTGGTATGAAAGTTGGCGGTATTAGTGTTCATTATGTAAGTGAAGAGTTGGACGGAGGTGAAATTATTGCTCAAAAGTGCTTTCAGAAAGATAGCGATATGAGTTTTGAGACATTTGAAAACACGATACATGAACTAGAATATGAACTGCTGCCAAAGGCTGTGATAGAGATATTGTCCAAAAAGTAGAAAAGTTCTTGACAAAAACCTAAAATTGAGGTAGAATTTCACCCTTAAAATAGCAATCTCGTGTGATATTTTATTTTGTCGGGGCGTAGCGCAGTCTGGTTAGCGCACCTGGTTTGGGACCAGGGGGCCGAAGGTTCGAATCCTTTCGCCCCGACCATTTTTTGATTTATAGTTGGTGGGTGTAGCTCAGTCGGTTAGAGCATCAGGTTGTGGTTCTGAGGGTCGTGGGTTCGATTCCCATCACTCACCCCATTGTTTTTAACGAGTTTTGCGCTCGTAGCTCAATTGGATAGAGCAACGGACTTCGGATCCGTAGGTTGTAGGTTCGACTCCTGTCGAGCGCACCACCTTAAAATCAAGATGCGCTCTTAGCTCAGCTGGATAGAGCAACGCCCTTCTAAGGCGTAGGTCGCACGTTCGAATCGTGCAGGGCGTACCACTTATTATTGTTGTGTGCGGATGTGGTGAAATTGGTAGACACGCCAGACTTAGGATCTGGTGCCGCAAGGCATGGGAGTTCGAGTCTCTTCATCCGCACCATCTTTTTACAGTTTTTCTCTCATACATTAAATTTTCTAATCTAAAAAATCAAAACTACTAATCCAAATAAACTTCTTGCTTTAGAAAACTTTATGTATAAATATGCTAAAGTTGAAGGAATAAGCAGAATAAATAAGATCGAAAGAGGAGACTTTGAGATGAGAATAAAAAACTCTGAGAAGAGAAAAAATTATTCTTATACGTGCATTTTTTGTGAAGAAAAAAGCAGTGGGCATACTTTCAAGGAGACTTTTCGCTGCAAAAAACAACATATATCGGTTGTAAATATGTAGAATATTTCTCCTTTGATAATGTATTGCCATATATAAAAGGCAAAACAGATGCAAACGAAATCTAAAAAAGCGTTTACGCTAATAGAGCTTATGATTGTCATAGTTATCTTAGGACTGTTGGCAGGCTTAGTCATGCCAAATCTTACTGAAAAAGGTGAAGAAGCAAAGAGAAATCTAGTCTGTATTCAGATGAAAAGTATCTACAACGGCGCCTTAGATATGTTTAAAATCAATAACAGCGTTTATCCTACTACAAGTGAGGGCCTAGAAGCACTCATAACAAATCCAGACCCAGAAAAATATTCAAATTACGCCTCAGGCGGATACTTTAAAGACGGAAAACTGCCAAAAGATTCATGGGGCAATAACTTTATATATACAAATAACAACGGAATAATAGAACTAGTTTCCCTAGGAGCGGATAAGAAGGAGGGAGGGGAAGGTTACGCAAGTGACATAAAACTAAGTGAGTGTAAATAAATTGCAAAGAAGAGCCTTTTATCTAATGGAGTTGATGATGGTAATAGTGATCATAGGAATAGTCTATACTTTAGCTGTTAGCAGTTTCCAAAGGATCAGTAAGGGCAGTTCCAAAATAACTCTTTTGCATTTAAAAGAGTATTTAAACTCATTCCCTCATACAAATAGTGTTCGTCTTTTATGTTTAGATAATTGTTCAATTTGCGATGTACGTGTAGATGGTAAAAGTATTAAAGAACTAAAAGATTTTTTAGACGACAGCGTTAAAGTATATAGGTATGAAGCTGCATATGGTGTAATTGAGGCTCAAAAAGATGTTTATTTCGATAAAGACGGTGTTGAAAAAGATGTCTGTTTTTCATATAAAGTTGATAAAAACGGCGTAGGTGATCAGGTTTTGGTTGCGTTCAAAAAAAACGTATATGATTTTTACAACTACTTTGGTGAAACTTTAGTATATCCCTCTATCAAAGAAGCGGTTATTTCTAGAGATGATCTAGTGAGAGAAGTGACGAGATGATTTTTAAATTTAAGGGTATTGATGGCAATGGCAATAATATCAGCGATAAGATAGAAGCTACATCATTAAGTGAGGCCAAAAATAAGTTAAAATCAAAAAATATCATATATCAAAGTATAAATGAAGATTCAAAATCTCTATTTGACAGCTGGGAATTTAACAGAAAATATAAAATATCTTCAAAAGAGTTATCTTCACTGTCTAGAGAACTATCTATGTATATACGCTCAGGTATAAACATTGTCTCTGCTCTTAAGATCATTCAATCTCATTATGAAAAAAACAAAAAAATCAAACTATTTTTGACTACGGTAAGCACATATCTTGATGAAGGAAAAGATTTTTATACAGCCCTTGAGAGTCAAAGTGTCATAGTCCTTCCTGAATTTTTTAAACACTCCATTAAGGTAAGCGAAAGCGGCGGTATATTAGATGAAGTGCTGATGGAGCTATCCCGTTTTTTAAAAGAGCAAGATAGGATAAATCAAGATATAAAACTTGCCTTTGCATATCCTATTTTTATGATAGTTATATCATTTTTGATGTTGTCTTTTATGCTCTCATTCGTAGTTCCTCAGATCACAGAAATATTTAAAAGTATGGATCAAGCATTACCGATGCCAACTATCGTGGTGATTGCGCTGGGAGATTTTTTTAATAAGAATATTATAAATATATTAGGCGTTATTGCAGTGTTTGTTATATCTTTTTCTATCTTGATGAAAAAAAGCTATTATTTTGCATATAGAATCCATAAGTTTTTATTAAAATTTCCAATCTTTGGAGATATTGAGCAAAAAAGCGAGTTAGCAAGATTTTCATACATAGCTTCACTTCTCACTCGCTCAGGTGTTCCATTTGTTCAAACGATTAATCTAGCAGCCAATATATTGAACAATTTAGTGTTAAAAGATCTATTTGTCAATGCTTCAAAAAAAGTTGTGGAAGGTAAATTATTATCCAAAGCATTGAATGAATCAAAGATTAAAATAGACTATGCCTATATTCAAGCGATAGCCCTTGGTGAAGAGACATCCGAGATAGAAAATGTACTTTCAAATATGTCTGAGTTATATTTTGAAGAGAATCGAGATAAGATCTCTACTTTACTAACTTTACTTGAACCGGCACTTATGCTTTTTGTTGGTGGAAGTATAGGTTTTATAGTTGCAGCGATGCTGTTACCAATTTTTTCTATGAGTATAAAATGATGTTTAAAAGAAATATTCCTAAAAATGGTATAGCACTTTTGGTAACAGTGCTGTTTATTATGCTTATAACCTTCAGTATAGGCATAGGATTAAAGTATGTGAGCACCAGTGCAACAAATATGAAGAGTGAACACTTTTTGTTCCAAAGTTCAATATTATTGGATGATATTTTAAAGATATTGAAGAGTTCTAAGGATTTGGAGCAGATAAATTCTCCAGGGAGTTTAGCCCTGTTCTTAACAAGATCTTCCCTGATATCATTTGAGAGCAGCGGAATAAAAATAGCAATCAGCATAGAGAGCGCACGAAGTAAGATAAATCCAAATGTTTTATCAAATGAGGCACGGATAAATGCTTTCAAAAGCTTTTTAGCTAAAAATACGGTAAATCTAGGATATGCTGATATGCTGTTAGATCTTCAAGGAGGGATGAAAGAAAATATGTCATATAATACAAATATTTTCAACGACAATCCAGAACTTTTTAGAGATTATATTACCTCATATGAGCATCTTGAAGCTTTGGGAGATATCTATATGAAAAAGTATCATGACGATAATCTTAAAAATATTAACATGAAAGAGCTTTTTTATATCGGCGTAGAAAAAAACAGTTATATTGATTTGAATTATGCAACCCTTCCTGTTTGGGAATTTATCTTAGGTTGCGATAAAAATAGGGCAAGTGCGCTTGTTGCGGGTGAAGGAACATATAGAACCTTGAAGGATTTGGCTTTAAATAGTGAAGAAGCTAGTTTACTAAAGAGGTTTAAAACAAGCTTTTTTGAGCCATATTTAGATGTGAAAGTAAAAATAACTCAAGAAAGTAATAGTGCCAACATAAGGTTTGAGTACAATATAAGATCAAAAAAGGTTTCTAACTGTGTTTTTAAAATTTAATGAGCATAACGATACAATATTTTTAGATACGAATTCTGAAAACTTTCAAACAAAAAAGAGAGTCAATGTAATCTTATCACCTTCCCTTTATTGGGTAAAAAAAGTGTCTCTTCCTGTAAAATCTATCAGAAAAATCAGAACACTTTTACCATCTTTGTTTGAGGACACCCTTCCTCCGGGAAGATATAGTTATCAAGTATATAAAAGTGGAGATGATTTTTTAATATTTGCTTATCAAGATAAAGTCATATTAAATACTCTAAAAAACAAAGGGATATCTCAGGCTCAAGTAAAAAACGTATACTTTGCTCAAAATGAACTTGCTCATATAGAAAAAGCTATGAAGATAAATGATACACAAAGCATTTATCTACAAGACGAATTGCTTGTATTGGTTCCTACTTCTTGGTTAAAAGATAGTACAGAGTTAGATATGAGTTCTATTCATCTTTCAAGTAATCACATAAGACTCAGGCACTTTGGGCATATTATCAGCGATAGAAGTATATATATGCTTTATGGTATGTTTTCTTTACTGATATTGATATTAGCTATAGAGTATTTTATTACTATGCATAAAATATCTGAAACAACAGAAATGAGAGAGAATCTTTTTGCCAAAAACTCTCTAATGCCGACGATGATACAAAATCGTTCACTGTTGCAAGAGTATAAAGGTGTATATTCAATCCAAACAAAGTTTAGAGAATATGTATCGTATATTTTGTCGCTAAAATTAACAAAGGATCAGAGATTAGAGCTTTTGAGTTTAAAAAACAAAAAGCTTTATGTAGAATTTAGCGGTGTTAGTAAAGGGGATGCTCTTAATATAGAAAAAATTTTCAAGAGTAAAGGTATGGAATTTATATCAAATTTCAAAAATAACTCTTGGCGTTTGGAGATTAAACTATGAATCGCTTCAATCCACTTCATGTGGCAATTTTACTTATTGTATTACTTGGTTTTTTGATGTTTCACTTAAGTGGCGTGAAAAAAGGATTGATTCAAGCAGACAAACAGTACAAAGAGACACTTCAATTAGCAACAGATCTCAAAGGGCTTAAATCAGCATATTCAAATAAGATCATGATTGAAAAGACTATGGACAGCGTTCTTAGATTACCATTGTTAAGCAAATCAAATATCAAAAAAGAAATAACTATATCCAGTATAATCTTAAGATCAAAAGGAATGAACAAAAACGTATTGGATTTGCTCATGAGTAAGATATTAAACGGCTCTTACAATATATCCAGCTTGCAAATAAGAAGAATAAATGATGAAACAGCCAGCTTAAAGATGGAGATAAAATGGTAAAAATATTAAAATTATTTTTTTATATAGCATTTTTTGTTTTGGCCCTGATATTTTTTGTACCAAAATCAAGTATTTATCATTATGCAGAGGCAGAACTGCAAAAATATAAGATCATAGTTTCCAATGAAGAAGTTGTTGATGATGGTTTGTCTTTGGAGCTGAGCCACGCAATAGTATCATTTGACTCTATTGATAGCGCATATATTGAAAAGATAAATATGAAATTTTTTGTATTTTATAATTCCATTGATGTTAAAAATATAAAACTTTCTAAGATAGCTTCTTCTTTGGTTCCTCTGAATATAAAAACTTTGGATATAAAATATACGATTTTTAATCCTCTTCATGTAATTGCACATGCCAGCGGTGAATTTGGAAAAGCCGATGCTAAGATAAATATCTTGGATAGAAATTTTACTATGGTATTGACACCATCACAAATGATGTTCAAAAATTATAAAAGTACCCTCGATAATTTAAGTAAAAACAAGGATGGAGGCTATAGATATGATCAGTCTTTCTAATTCTTATATAGTCAAAGTTCTAACTAAACTTTTAATACTTTTAGCTATAGCTAAAATTCTGTCTTTGGCACTTTGGTGGTTTTTACCAAGTGAAGGCGTTGAACTTCAAATAAAACATAATTATATGCCGTCATATCAAAAAGTTGATTTTAAAAATATGTTTGATCCTTCATCTTCAAAGACATCTTCTCAAAATAAAATAAAGACAGCACCTGAAGGGGCTAGTATAACTAATATGGTCTTAAAAGGCTTGTATGGAATCGGATCAAAAGGTTTTGCAGTTGTTGCTTTGAGATCTTCTCAAAACATTACCTCTATCATATCTGTTGGTGAAGATTTTTCAGGATACACTTTAAAAACGATCTTGCATGACAGCGTAGTTTTCAAAAAAGGATTCAAAGATTATATCTTGAAAATTGAAAGTTCTAATATTAGCAAACAAACTAATTTATCTTCTGGATCATCTGAAACTCAGATGGAAATATCCAGAAGGGATGTCAATGAGTATACAAATAATCCAAATAAGATTTGGAGAGACATTTCTATTATTGCAGTTCAAAACGGCAATAATATAGAAGGTTTTAGAGTAACTCATATCAGAATGGGATCAAAAATGCAAAACTTGGGCCTTCGTGTCGGAGATATAATTATTCGCGCCAATAATATAGATTTGAAATCATATAAAGACGCATTGGACATATATAGAAATATAGGTAAAATAAGAACGATGCAAATCGTAGTAAAAAGAAATAATCAATATAAGGAGCTGGTCTATGAAATTAATTAAAAGTATTTTTTTAGCTATTGTTTTAGTGGTAAGTTTGTCAGCTCGTGAACAGGTCAATATAAACTTTTCAAATTTGCAGATAGACGATTTTATCAAATTGGTATCAAAGATCACACATAAAAATATCTTAATGAACAACAAGATAACAGGAACAGTTAATTTTATAAGTGCTACTCCTGTTTATGATGACGAGCTTATGGATATCTTGATATCGGTTTTAGATTCAAAAGGTTTTACTCTTGTAGAAAATGGATCACTTTATGAGATCATTCGTTCTAATGAAGTGGCTCAAAATAATGTAAAAGTTGTGAAACCTGGGAAAAGCCTCAAAGGACCTTTGATGGTCACGCAGGCGATATCTGTCAAAGGTGAAAATTCGGACATAATAGCCGCAAAGATAAGACATCTGAACTCTAAAAATGCAAAACTTATGAGTATCAAAGAGAGTAATACTCTCATAATCACAGATTATCCAAAAAATATCGAAACAATTAAAAAGGTCATCAAAGAGATAGATACGAATAATCAGGCTGTTGTGAAGATTATACCTATAAAATATGCAGAAGCAAAAAAACTTCAGACTAAATTAGAAGCTATATCAAAATTGTTGTTCAATGAAAAAGTTGCTGCACAGAAAGTGAAAGTAATTTTAGATGAAAATTTAAATTCCATTATTGTTGTAGGAAGCCAAGAGAATGTAAAAGTAATTGCCTCTTTGATACAAAAACTTGACATAGAGTCAAATGTCAGTAATACCGTGCAGATTTTTAAGCTTAAAAATTCTGATGCAAAGTCAGTACTAGAGAGTCTAACAGAAATCATATCCAAGCGAACATATTCAGACCCGGCATTAAAACCAAATATTTCTGCCAGTACAAATATAAATGGGATCATTGCAGTTGGCGAACCCAATGTTTTAAAGGGGATAAAGTATATTATTGATGAGCTTGATATGGAAAAATACCAGGTTTATGTCAAGGCAAGAATTATAGAAATCTCAAGTAGCAATACAAAAAATCTAGGTATAAAATATGGATTTGACGGCGCAAATTTATCTGCTGAGGGTCTTTATTCTTTGGCTGCCAATTTTGGTGGTCAGCCTGTAGTCGGTATTGTTGGTGATCAATTGGCCTCTTCTGTGGTAGGAAGCGGAGTAACAGCAGGTTTTGCCCTTGGTGCCGCTATGGATTTTTTAGAGAGAAACGGGGCATCCAGATCAATTTCTAATCCATCAATACTATGTGTAAATAATAAAGAATCATCTATCTATGTAGGTAAAACGATGTCTTTTTCCACAGGTACTATCTCTAATGCAGCTACAGTAGGTACAGGGCTTACAAGTAGTTATAAGAGAGAAGATGTCGGTTTGACTCTAAAGATTAAGCCACGTGTCTCATCAGCTGCCAAAGTGACTCTTGATGTTGAGGTAATACTTGAAAATGTTTTGGACGATGGCAGTAACAATGCAACAAAACAGCCTGTTACCTCGAAACAAGAAGTTAAAACTCAAGCTATATTACGTCATGGAGAGAGTATCATAATCGGTGGGTTGGTGAAGAACTATGATATGAAATCTGTCAGTAAGGTCCCTGTTTTAGGAGATTTACCTTTATTTGGCAAGTATCTTTTCTCATCTACGACCGATACAATTGAACAAGATAACTTAATAGTTGTGTTGACTCCATACGTTATAGATAAAAGTGAAAAACTTTCACAACTTCAAAAAGAGTTGGGAATAGTTGCTAATCTTCAGCAGAAATACGACTCGATAGTGTTCAAAAAAATAGAAGAAAAGGGATTGAAAAAATCTGAAAAGAAAAAAAATAAAGTTTTAGAGAGTAACTAAAATGTTAAATTTAGAACCTATTCATAATTTACAACTTGAGGTATTTGAACCTGCAGAATTATCTACTGATTTGAGCGTCAAGAACTATTTGCTTTTTAGTGAACTAGATGGTGAGGTTCGAGCTTTTGTGTGTGAGAGATATTTGGCTCAAGCAAGTATCTACTATTCAAAACTACAGAACCGGTATCCGATCAATTTACTTGATGAAGATTCATTTGATAGATTATATAACCGGTTTTTAGAGCTTCGTACCGATAAAACCATGGAAACGATGCAAGAAGAAGGTCACTCAGAGAGCGAAGAAGATATATCTTTGACAGATTTCCTGAGGACATCCTCTGATATCCTCACATCAGAGGAATCCGCCCCTATTATCAAATTTGTAAATGCTCTTTTTTATCAAGCGATCAAAAAAAGAGCATCGGATATTCATATAGAAGTCCAAGAAAAACGTGGGGAAGTCAGGTTTAGGATCGATGGGATGCTGATTAAAAATGCCGATCTTGATAAAAAAGTCGTAAATCTTATAGTAAGCCGTATAAAAGTTATATCAAACCTTGATATCTCTGAGAAAAGAATTCCTCAAGATGGACGAACTCAAATCAAAATCGCAGGAGAGACTTTGGATGTCCGTGTCTCTATATTACCTACGTTTTATGGAGAAAGAGTTGTTATGAGACTTCTTATGCAGGGATCTCAGGTACCTCATATTGAAGAATTGGGATTTCATAATTCTCTTATAAATGACATGAAAAAACTTTTACGTGCTTCACATGGGATCATACTGGTTACAGGACCTACAGGGAGCGGAAAGACGACATCTCTTCACTCTTTCATAAAAGAGATAGATTCTCCTGAAAAAAATATTTTGACGGTTGAAGATCCTGTCGAATATAAGTCAGATACTATTTCCCAGATTCAGGTCAATGATAAGGTAGGACTTACGTTTGCTACAGCTCTTCGTTCCATTTTAAGACAGGATCCGGATGTTATAATGATAGGTGAGATTAGAGATGAAGAAACAGCTGCCATAGCAGTTCGTGCAGCATTGACAGGACATCTAGTATTTTCAACGCTACACACAAATTCAGCGGCAGCGACTATATCAAGATTAGCTGATATGAAAGTTGAACCATTTTTGATCTCATCTTCACTCTTAGGCATACTTGCTCAAAGATTAGTTCGTATTTTGTGTACTCACTGTAAAGAAGAGGATGCAGTTGCAAAAGAGTTTGCCGATGATTATAATCTTCCTAAAGATGCTAATATCTATAAAGCAAAAGGCTGCAAGGCATGCGGGTATAGTGGATACAGCGGTCGTCGTTCCATCGGTGAACTTTTGATCATGGATGATGATTTACGTGATATCTTAAAGTCAACAACAGATGAACACACCATACAAATTGCACTTGAAAAAGCTGGTCTAAGAACGCTATATAAGCAATTATTGCAAATGTTGTTGGACGGAGAAACTTCTTTGGAAGAAGCGATTCGTATAGGTTTGGGAAATGGCTAAAAAAAAAATAGATAAGAGTAGAGCAGCATTCACTTTGATAGAGGCTATGGTAGCTGTCATGATCATCTCAGTTGTTGTAATTGCGTTGTTTCAGATGCATTCAAACAATACGCACGTATTTTCTTTAATCAAAAAACAATCTCGAACGAATCAATATGCTTCTTTTCTCATAGCACATGATGATTATGGTTTTGAAAATAAAAATATACATCTTTCCGATTTGTTAAAAGACTTTAGATTAGAAGATAAGCTGAGAATACAATTGAAAAATACGAAAGCAACACTAATCTATCAAAAACTTCAACAAGTAGATCTAAGCAAACAAAAAGATACCGATAATCTGGATATGTTTTTAGAAGCAGGCAAAAGTGTGCTTAAAGTTGATGGCTCGTCTACATCTTTGTTGAGGTTGAGAATTCCATGAGATCAAGTAAAGCAGGTTTTACACTTATAGAATTAATGATCTCAATCACGATATTGACAGTCATGATGACTTATCTGTATGAAAGTTACGGTACTTTAAATTCTTCAAATAGAATTTTAAAAAACGAAGTACAGCGAGTCGTTAATACTCAAAAAATGAGAAAAGTTATATTTCTTGATTTTTCACTGGCTTTACCTTCTTCTATAGAGATACAAAATCGAGAAAAAAATGAAGATGTTGTATTCTTGCAAAGTTCAAATTCTATACATAGAAGGTTCAACCCTTATATCACTTATATAGTCAAAGATAAGAAACTGTATAGATTAGAATCACTTAGAAAGTTTACTAGTTATGAATTAAGTACTACTGATAGGGATTTTGATATAGATTATCTTGGCATAGTAAATAGTTTTAGAGTATATAAATCATCTAACTCTAAAAAAAATATATATCTAATTCATATTGATTTTAAAAATTCAGATGATATTTTGCTTAAGGTAAACGTCTTAAATGAGATCTAAATCTTAAAATTAAATAAAATTATTGTAAATAGTCTTTTATTTAATAAAAAATATCAAAAAATGCCAAAATCCATTAACATGCCATTAACATCATTTATACATAAATTATAAGAAAGTATAAATTTAAAATCAAAAAAACTGCACTAAAAACACCTAATATTGGGAAATTTATTCATTCTATATTTTCCCAAAAATTTAATTATTTAATTATTTTTCCCAATTAAGTATTTGTGATACAATTATCTTATAAGGTGGATTGGATTATTTCAAGACATCTCCAGCACCTTTAAATGTGAATGAGTTGTCTTAATTCAAACCTCCGAGTTTTTTAACTAGGCTCTTTCGGTTTTGTTTATCCAAGTCAATGGATAGTACATTCTATCAATGTATTTTAAACACGCAGAAAGGAGGAATCGAATGCGATACTTACAAAAACTTCCACATATTGTCTTGGTCTCTATGCTTTTGATAGTGGCTATTTTTATGACAGGATGTGGTGGCGGCGGTAGTTCAACTACTACTTCATCAATCACTGTGCTTTATACAACTCCTGATATCAATGCTACAGATGTACCACTAAATAGAAATATAAATGCTGTCTTAAGTGTAGCACTTGATCCTCTAAGCGTGAATACTACAACATTTACATTGAAGAAAGGGCCTACTCAATCTTCTGGGACAACAGTTTCAGGCACTGTAAGTTATGTTAACAGCACGATGATTTTTAAACCGGATGCTAATCTTGACAGTAATTCCACATATACTGCGACAATTAGTACCGGTGTTCAAAATGCTACAGGTACCGCTTCTTTAGCTACTGAGTATGTTTGGAGCTTCAAAACCGGTACAACAATAGCATTAGGACCTGATCCTGTCAATCTTGGGACTGCAGGTATGTACACTGTTTTAGCAAAAACAGCAATAATAACAGCAGGGAACACAACTATTACCGGTGATGTAGGTATTAGTCCGGCTGCTCTATCTGATATGCTTGGGTTTAATGTAACCCTTGATGCTAGCGGTACATATGCGACGTCTGCTCTAGTTACCGGAAATATATACGCGTCTGATATGACACCTCCGACGCCATCTATTTTGAGCACGGCAGTTAATAACATGGAAAACTCATATATTGATGCAGCCGGACGTACAGTTCCTGCTCCACAAGTTTTAGCTGCGGATATAACAGGTTTGACGATTACACCAGGTCTATATAATGCAGGATCAGATGTTGTGATCAACAGTGGAGGTGTAACACTTAATGGCGGAGCCAACGATGTCTGGATTTTTCAGATAGGTGGAAATCTCACCGTGGGTAATGGTGCGATTATAACACTTAGCGGTGGCGCGCAAGCCAAAAATATTTTCTGGCAGGTTGCCGGAGGTATTGGCGTATCAATTGGTACGACTGCACAGTTTAAAGGCGTGATCTTAGCACAACAAGCTGTTACAGCAAATACCGGTGCGATTATCAACAGTAGATTATTAGTGCAATCTGCTGTAGCCTTGAACGATAATAATGTTACTGCTCCTTAAGGAGCAAGCAGTTGTAATTTTACATGAGGATGCGCTCTGAAAATTACCCTATTCAGAGTGCATCCGTCATAAGATCTCTTTGGGGGTAGATTGAGATGAAAACTTTATACAACAAATATTGGAAAGCATCCACACTATTGGGTATTCTATTATCAGTAAGCGTTTCGCTTTTTATATCTGGATGTGGTGGTGCTGGCGACAGTGGATTACTAAGTACTTGTAATGTTCCTACGGAAGCTTCGATGAGCTCAAGTACTAGAATAGGCGGAGCTACGACATCGGTTGAGCTTCTAAGTAGTGATGGTGTTGAATGGACACTGTATAATATTGCAAATGAACTACATGCAACAGAAGTTGGAGTTACTAAGAGTACCGACTACTCTGTAAAAGTCAAAGGTTACATAAAAGATATAACCATAGCGACGGGCACAGATGGTACGAAATATGCACTTCTGGCTATGGGTGATGAAGGTATAGCAGCTGTTGATGTTACAAACCCGGCTGCAATGTCTCTTGTAATAAATGGCGTAAAAGTCAATTATGATCAAACCGGAATATCATGGACTGAAGGTGGCGGTGATATAGTCGCCGATAATAATATTTCGAGTAAACGTGCTCCGATTACGTCTCTTGTCGTTTATCAAGATGCCAATACTTCAATTCCATTACAATTGATCATAGGAGATTCAGGATACGGAATCCAAAAAACAGCTTTAAATAACCTATTTGATAACGTAAACGGACGCGAAGATGACGGTACATTAAAGATAGAACAAGAAGTTTATACTTTACAGTATGCAGGTGAAAATCCTTGGGGCGGTCCGTTAAGTATGACTCTCTATGGGGAGGGTAATAATACTAGATTGTTTGTAGCTCAGGGATTTTTAGGTATGGGAATCTATGATCCAAAAACACTTGAGAAAGTTGGACGCTACAACTTATATACAGATGCAAGTGAGCGCAACCGAGGTGAAGATTGGTTTATAAATATGAATGTTGCCAATGAAGTCCAAAGTGGAAATCTAGATTCATGTACAGGCATGCCGGATTATAAACAGGCAAGTTTTGAGATACTGGATGTTTGGCACGGAAGTGTGATTGCTCCGACACCTTGGGCTGATTTTGACCGATATGGCAAGTATTATTATAATGCACTTAAGGTTGATGTTGCAGATTTAGGAGGCAAGACAATTGCCTATATAGCTTATGGACTCGGCGGTCTTGTCGCTGTAGATGTTACAGGATATGATACTGCCGTAGCTAGAGATGCAAACTGTAGTAATACTACAGGTTTTCTAGATGCTAAATTTCTTGGTTATGCTCCTGCTGCTCCGGCACATGGACCTGACGAAGAAACAGGTCAGCAATCTAAGAGTTTGTTTCCGTATTTTGGTGTAGGAAAACTTAAAGATGCGGGTGTAATAGATGTAAAGGTTGATGTAACAAATAATAAAGTTTATTATACAGATCACTTTACAGGACTTATGGTGATTGACAACGCTGACGATCCTTGGACAAAATGGCACGGTCCAAATGGCTTTAATGGATATAACAATAATTCTCAAGGACCATTGGGTGATCACTGGCCAGATTATGAGTTTGTTACCTCTTATGATATGACACCAGTTTTATCAGGAGACGAAGAGATCCCAACATTTGTACATGAAGCACCGATTCTCTTAACAACCGGTGAATTGAGCGGTCACGGTAATGCATTGGCTCTTACAAATACCTTTGATGCATCTACCTCTGGTGGAGTAGATATTGTCACTGCATCAGGCGCTGGAGGATTAAGTTTTGTGGATGTTGTGATAACAGGCTCTCAAGCTAATAATTCATATACTGTTCCTGTACATATACCAACCACAAATGAGATAGGTGCTGCACCTGATGGTTCAGCAACACAGGAGATCAGTATCGGACACTCTGAGGGAGTTACTGCATACGGAAATTTATTATTTTTAGCAGATGGACCACACGGTATGTCAGTTTGGAAAATAGCAGATGATGATTGTATCCCAACAGATAATGTTCATTTGATAGCTAATACACTACAAAGTGAATATCCAGTTACCATTGATGAAAATGGGACTGTTGATGTAAATGGAACGATCACGATCAATCCGGTTCCACATGCATATGACGTTGTCTTAGATATACCGAGTCAGTCAGCCTTGGTCATGTCGCAAAGTCGTGGTTTGAGACGTCTCAGTTTCCCAGAAGGAGCTACAACAGATGGTCCTATTTTACTTTATCCAAAAGATACGGATATCTTTGAACATAATGTTGATTCAGGTAACGTAGTCGACTTCCTTCATATGCAAGATCATGCTTATGGTGTCGCAATGAAAGGCACATTGGCATTTACTGCAGACGGTAGTAACGGTTTGACTGTTTATGATCTTAGTAAAGATCCTACCGATCCTACTAGTGGTTATGTAGTAAGTAATATCGGAGGGGATACTAACTCTTCACCTGATATCGGTCGTGTATCAAGCGTCGCACTTTGGACTAATGCTGCAACAGGTAAAACTTACGCATTGACTGCTTCAGGACCTAAAGGAGTAGGGGTTATAGATGTAACCAATGAGCATAATATGACACTAGTAAAAGTGTTTGAGCCAATCAAAATGGAAGGTGATAAAGTAGGCAAAGCGGATGGAAAAAGCGTTGTTGTTAAGGTAGTAGGAAACTACGCTTTCTTTACATATGACAGCTTCGGAGTCGTTTCTTATGCGATTGCCGATTTGATCGCGCCATTGATAGAAGGTACAGATCCAACTAAGATTTGGGTGCAAAATGGACTTGATCAACGTCCTGTTGCCTTGGCACGATTTAAACTCCAAGATGCTTCTATGTTTGGGAGTGAAGAATTGGCAGGTTGGTCAGGCGGTGCAGCCGGTATGGATGTCGTGAGTGTTAATGGAAGAAATTTCTTCTATATAGCTTACGGAGAAGCCGGAGTCGTTAAGATAGATTGGACAAATCCTGCCGCACCAATACTTATGGAACATGCAAACACCGTAGGTACTGCGACTGACGTTGTAGTCATAAACGGACGTGTGTATGTGGCAGATGGAAGCGGTGGTTTAGCCTTGTTGAAATAACAATCTAAGCTTTTTGTTATGCAAGAAGAGGATGGCATTTTGCGATCCTCTTTTAGCATAGCTCCTAATCATGGCTATACTGTTGTAGCATGAATTTATATTGTAACGGCGGCATAGTGTATGAAAAAAAGACTGAGTTTGTTTGATTACTTTCATATTGTTTCTTATACTGTCTTAATCTCCTTTCTCATCATTATAATTGTATTTATTTTTTATGAGGCAAAAATTAAATTTGAAGAAGAGTCAACCAAGATTCACAATAATCAAATGAATGACAAAAAAAACATGCTTCAAAATGAAGTGAAAAATTTTGTGGATTATATTTATATTAAACAAAAAAAAATCGATCAACAAACAAGAAAAACCGTCAAAACAAGAACGCTTGAAGCATACAATATTGCTATGAATTTATATAACATATACAAAGATAAGATTGGCAACACACAAATCAAACAAATGATAACAAACGTATTAAGAGGATTAAGATATGAAAATAATGAAGGATATTATTTTATAACAAAACTAGACGGCATAAATATTCTTTTCCCGAGCAATCCAGAAATGGAAGGGAAAAACATGTTTACATTAGACAATAAGAGAGAAAGCAATACATTACAAAGGATCCTAAATATCGCAAAATATAAAAATGAAGGATTTATTGAATATGAATGGAGTAAACCAAATCAAGGCAATAAATATTTTAAAAAAGTATCATATGTAAAGTTGTTTAAACCATACAACTGGGTTATAGGAACAGGACTTTATTTTGATGATATGGAGGCAAAAGCACAAAAAGAGATACTAGATAATAAAAACAGGCTAAGGCATGGTAATAATTACATTTTTGTGGGTACTTGGGATGGATTAGCTTTAACGTATCCTAGCAAAAATCAAAATATGTACAATATAGTAGATAAAAACGGCAAATACATTGTAAGAGAGCTGATTGAAAAAGCCAAAAGCGGCGGTGGATTTGTTGAGTATACAATGCCTGCACTCAATAAAGAACGGAATATTAAAAAGCTAAGTTATGTTGTCGGTATACCGAAATGGCATTGGTATGTTGGTTCTGGAGTCTATCTTGATGATATTTATGGTGAAATAGAATGGTTGAGAAATGATATACAAAAAAAACTAAACCAGCAAATTATTTATATGCTTTTTATGGTCCTTGGGGCTATAGTCGTATTTGCAATATTTTACGTAGTGATAAATAAAAAAATAAAAAACGATTTTCTTGTATTTGCAAATTTTTTTGATACTCTTTCTCATAAAGATTCTTTTATTGATATAAAGGCATTAAGATTTAGCGAGTTTAAAGATCTTGCTATGCATGCAAATAAAATGTTGGAATCTAAATTAGCGATTACAAGGAATCTAGAGCAGTATAAAAAAATAGTCTCTAACTCTGATGACCTTTTATCTCTGATAGATAGAAATTATGTCTATCTTGCTATAAGCGGGGGATTTATAAAGTTTTTTCACAAAAAAGAAGATGAGATTTTAGGACACAGTATGCCTGAACTGCTTGGTAAGGAATATTTTGATAAAAATCTCCGGCCATATTGTGATAAAGCTTTGTCCGGAATTAGTTTTGAGAGAGAATATTGGATAGAATCAAAATATGAAAAACGATATTTACATGCAAAGTATTTTCCATATTTTGAGAAGAACGATGATAAAGAAGCATCAGCTTATGTTGTATCTGCCCGTGATATTACGGATAAAAAAAATTACGAAGACAGATTGATCGCATCAGAAAGAGAACTAGAATATTTGGCACACAATGATATTTTGACAGGTCTGCCAAATAGGATTTTTCTTCTTGATAGGATCAATCATGCCATAGACAATTGCAATCGTTTTGGTACACAACTGGCAGTATGCTATATTGATCTGGATGATTTTAAAAAAATTAATGACAGTTTCGGTCACTCATATGGAGATGAGGTATTAAAACAATTTTCTCAGAGAATGTTAAATAAAATGCGTAAAATAGACACATTATCACGTATCGGTGGAGATGAATTTATATTATTGATTGAAAATCTTGAGTCTCTTTTCGAAGTTCCGGTAATTATTCAAAAAATTCATAGTATCTTTTTAGAACCTTTTGTATATAGAAAATCTACCTTTTTTCTGACATGCAGCATAGGGATTAGTTTTTATCCAGATCATGGTGAGATGAGTGAAGTACTGATAAAAAATGCAGATATTGCTATGTACAGAGCTAAAAATTCAGGGAAAAGCACATATGCTTTCTTTGAGCATGAGATGTCTATAGCATCAATTGAGCGTATTGATATGGAGAATGCTTTGCGTAATGCTATCAAAAAAGAGCAATTCGTAGTTTATTATCAGCCTCAAGTTGATCTTAAAACATTAGAAATAACAGGTCTTGAAGCTTTGTTAAGATGGGATCATCCAGAAGAAGGTATCTTAACACCAACTCGTTTTATAGGTATATGTGAAGATACTAGATTGATCATAGATATCGGTGCTTTTGTCTTAAAACAAAGTTGCGAGGATTTGATAAAGCTTAAAGAAGAAGGTTTATTAAAAGAAGAAGCAACAATCTCAGTGAATGCATCAGGGGTACAAATAGAATACAGCGATTTTTTGAATACTGTAAAAAATGTTATTGAAGAAACATCGATAAATCCTGCATTTTTAGAGATAGAAATAACAGAATCCTTTATTATGCAAGATCCTCAAAGATGGATCAAACTTCTTACCTCTCTTAGAGATATCAAAGTAAAAATAGCAATAGATGATTTTGGCACAGGATATTCTTCTTTGAGTTATTTATTGAAATTGCCAATAGACAAACTTAAAGTGGATATAGCATTTGTAAATAACATTCCTAATCATGAAGATGCTTGTGCAATTGTCTGTTCTATCCTTGATCTGGCTCAAAATATGAAAATACTTTCACTTGCGGAAGGGATCGAGACAAAAGAGCAAAAAGTGTATTTAGAACAACACGGATGCGATCAAGGCCAAGGCTATTTTTTTACAAAGCCGCTTAGCTTATCTAACCTCATGCAATGGTTGAAGAGTAACATCTAGGCAACTACAAATAGACTTATGGCCATGAAAAATTTTATACTATGATTTTGGTATTTTTATAGTAAGTACACCGTTTTTATAATCTGTTTTCATGTCTTGTGTTTTTGCATTGTTCGGCAGTAAAAAACTTCTATAAAAAGAGTCCGCATACACTGAACTTTGATATGTATTATTACTCTTTTTTTCATTTTTATTATAAGTCTTTGCATCCACATAGAGCATGTTGTCTTTTGTTTTTATATGAATGTTACTTTTGTCAAATCCAGGCAGTTTCATCTTGAGAACATATGTAGAACCTGCATCCTTAAAGTTGCTTTTTGGCAAGATCGAAGAATTGTTAAAAAATTTGTCATCTTTAAAATATTTTTGGTGAAAATCTTGAAACATCTTTTCCATATTCTTTTGCATGTTGACAAAATCATTGTAAAACGAATCATTCATAGATTGATTTGTTTGTGCGTTGGCAGATATTAAAAATCCGCTTAGAAGGCCTATAACCAATGCTGTATTTACAGTTTTCATAGTTTACTCCTATTTGTTTTTTAATATTTTCACTTTCAATTTTATTACCGTTTTTTAAAGATTTAGTAAATAAAAAATATCATTTTTTAAACAAAAACAGGTAGCTAATCAAGTAGTATGAGAGCAATATTTATATAATTGCCCTCATAAAAACATATTTACATTAATTTAATATAAATGATGTAAGTTATAATAAAACCAAATGCAGAGGAGGCGATAAGAGGTGCACCGTATAAGAATGCAGCAAAGACCTTGATCAATATACTTTTTTTAATTTTTAGTAAAAATATTATGAGAGATCCTATAAAAGTAGTTAAGAAAATGTATAAAAAAACATCTACTAGACTCAGGCTTTCTTTAAAGAAGCCAAAGTAACTCATAAAAATAGTAAATACGAACATCGTAGAAAAATAAAATGTTACATTACTTTGAGTATCGTATCTTTCAAAGTTTTCATTTATGGTCATTTCACTTGCTTTGAAACCATTTTTTTCATGTCTTCTTTTAGCTTCTATGGCTCTTTTTTCAAAGTATAGAAAAACAATCAAACTAACTACTACACCGATAAATACCAATGGAAATAAATGTGCCATGAAACATCCTTTTTTTACGGTAAATTCTGCTCACATATTCATTATAATATAAATTAATGTAATATTGGTTAAAAATAAAATAAAGAGATAGTGTGATTAACGATAGTGATACATTTGTGTTATTTTATAGCAAAATAAAAGGATTTGAGAGTGACATAAATGAAATAGTTTAAATAGTTATAAAATGATACTATTATATACAAAAAAATAGTTAAATGACCAATTAAAAACTTTATAATTTCAGGTACAAAATATTTAGGAGACAATGTGACATCAAGAATAGAACATGATTTGATAGGTGAAAAAGAGATATCAGATGAGTTTTATTATGGAGTTCAGACAGCAAGAGCTGTTGAGAATTTTCATATAACAGGAGTTACTCTATCTGGTTTTCCTACTTTTATAACGTCGTTAGCAAAAGTAAAAAAAGCCGTTGCGCTTGCAAATTTTGAATTGGATCTTTTAAGTGAAGAGAAAACTGATGCGATTTGTAGGGCATGTGATGAGATCATCGCAGGTAAATATCATGACCAGTTTGTCGTTGATATGATACAAGGAGGTGCCGGAACATCAACTAACATGAATGCTAACGAAGTTATAGCCAATATCGGTCTAGAATTTATGGGACACAAAAAAGGAGAGTACAAATTTCTCCACCCAAATAACGATGTCAATCTTTCACAATCTACCAATGACGTTTATCCTACAGCTATTAATATCAATTTATATGAAAAACTTATAGAGTTTACAGAGTCTTTAGCGATCGTTAGAGATTCCTTTTTCAATAAGGCGTTGGAGTTCAAAGATGTTATAAAGATGGGAAGGACTCAGCTTCAAGATGCTGTTCCTATGACGTTAGAGCAAGAGTTTCGTGCATATGGTGTCATGATCAACGAAGATATTTACAGAGTAACTGAAACATTGCGTCTGGTCAAAGAGATCAATATGGGAGCAACAGCTATCGGTACAGGTATAAATACACATCCAGACTATGCCAAGACAGTTGAAGCTAAACTTCAGGAAGTCACAAATCGTCCCTTTACGACAGCCGAAGATCTAGTCGAAGCAACACAAGGCACTGGAGCATATATACAGATATCAGGTGTCTTAAAAAGAGTTGCAACAAAGATGTCAAAGATCTGCAATGATCTTAGACTTTTAAGCTCAGGTCCTAGAACTGGATTTGGAGAGATCAATCTACCTGCTATGCAGCCTGGAAGTTCCATCATGCCAGGTAAAGTAAATCCTGTTATTCCTGAAGTAGTAAATCAAGTCTGCTTTCAAGTCATAGGTACGGATGTATCAGTTACGATGGCAGCAGAAGCCGGACAACTACAGCTAAATGTTTTTGAACCTCTTATCATCTATAACTTAAGCAACTCTATTAACATGATGAAAAATGCCTTTGAAACATTGGCGTATAAATGTGTTGATGGAATCACTGCAAATAAACAGCACTGCCTTGATCTAGTTCTAAATAGTATTGGCTTGGTAACGGCACTCAATCCTTATTTAGGATATGAAAATTCTACTATTGTAGCACAAGAAGCACTAAAAACAGGCGGATCGGTTTATGATATTGTGTTAGAAAAAGGATTTTTATCTAAAGATGAATTAGATGAGATAATCAAACCGGAAAATATGATCCGTCCAAAAAAGTTTAAGCCAAAAAAATAAAGTTCACTGTTTCAATTTGAGACAATAGCAAACATACTTAGTAAGTATGTTTGCTATTTAGATATAAAGATATCTGGCATATAAAGAGAGATAAACGCTCATGATCTCTTTGAGCTTTTCTCTTAAAAGCGCTTTTTCTTCTTCGTTAAAGATAGTTTCAAAAAGATTGGTATGTATCATCTGGGCAAAGTCTATAAAAACTTCAGGCTCTTGCATATTTTGTTTGGTGTAAATAAAAAACAGATCAAGCGCTCTGGTCAGTCCGAATATATAAGCACTAAGCGTCTTATAGATAGCGGTTTCGACCTTATCAAGCCGTCCTTTTTTTTGTTTGAAGTTAGATTTGACGAGCGTTTCAAAGAGTTGTTTTTTTGAGCTTTTTATCTCTTCTGGGATATTTGCATTAAGTAGCAAATCTAGTCTTTTCAAAAGTGCGAGAGCATCATCACTGAGCACAATATCGCTCTTTTGTGCCAGCAATCTCAAAGCTTTAGTGTCGTACTTTGAAGGTATATAAATCGAGTGCTTGTCAAAAAAGTTCAATGTCAATACATACGAATCCGAGATGTCGGGGATGTTTGATTTTGCTAAAAATTCTATTAGATAATTGATTTCTTTATTCATGCGGCAATTATACAAAAAAAGAGGTAAATTTCACTTTTAGGACTGCTCTTGCATCGCCATCATCAAAAATCCCGTAAATCCTGCATTATCGTTGCTGATCGAGCTTTTGAGTTGGGATTTCATCTTCTTCAAGGCTTTTGTATATGCGACATAAAACTCATAAGTCGGTCTTGGTTTATAGACCAAACCCTTGAGTTCAAAAAATTTGATGACGTTTTTGGTCGTGGTCGGTTTTATAAAAAAATTCTTCTCTCTGGCGTAATAGTAGGGGATCAGCGTGATGATAGACCACTTGGCAAGCCCGTGCATCAAGAGGACATCGACGAGGCTTTCAAAACCGGCTTTTTTATTGCCGTATATCAACTCATACAGACCGATGGAGAGCATATCTTTTTGCTCATGCCCCATTCCTTTTATCATATCTCTTACTTTTGGTTTCTCGAATACGGAAATTAGTGATGACCTAGAGACGATCTTTGTAAAGTTTTCACAAATTAGCTCCGGTTGAGCAAAATTATCCTGTGCAAACATTTCTTTTACTTTCTCACCGATCTTTGCCGTATTATGGCGTTTTACTATTGGTTGAAGCGCTTCGTCTTTAAAACCTTTAGGATAGAGTGCAAAAAAGTAAGCTTGCGCATTTTTGAGTTTTTCTATATTCATTATGAGCACCTTCTTTATAAAATGTATATTTTAACATTTTTATGTCAAATCTCTTGACAAAAATAAATTGTTTGCGATATACTTGCGCAATCAAATATATCGCAAGGAAAAAGAATGAATAAAAATTTGGAATTTGTTTTAAGTTTAGCTGATTTGCACAATAAGATCATGAAATATGTCGATAGACAATTGAGTCTTCACGGTATTACTTTCTCTGAATTTTTGGTGATGTATCGACTTTCATTGGCAACAAACATGACAATGAGACGCATTGATCTAGCCGAAGGTGTTAATATGAGCGCTTCAGGAGTTACAAGGTTACTAAATCCTATGGAAAAGTTAAAGATAGTAGAAAAAGAGCAAAACCCACGTGATGCACGAGTCAGCTTTGTGAAGTTATCGGATGTAGGCTTTAATTTGTTTCAAGATTCGATGAATACGTTAAGTCAAACGGTCGATGCATTATTGGAAGATTTAAATATAGATGATCTAAAGACTTGTTTTAATGTTTTTAAAAAGATCAACTAAAAGGGCACTTCTATGGCACTGTTGAACAGCAAAAAAAAATATCCGATGATTATGCCTGATGGAACTGTTATTGAACAGACGGTACATCTCAAAGAAGTTCTTAGTCATCAGCGTATCAGTGTCGGTGAGTTTTCATATTACCATAATTTTGAAGAAGTAGAAGATTATGCCGGTATTTTGGCTTCTTATCTATTTGAATTAAGCCTGGATCGACTTATTATAGGTAAATTTGTGCAGATCGCTCATGGTGTGCGATTTATCACAAGCTCAGCCAATCATAAAACAAGTGGATTTTCAACCTATCCTTTTAAAAATTTTATGATGAGTTCACAAACGACAAGAGAGGATATCATTGCAATGTTTAGAGAATCCGAAAATAAAGGAGATATCATCACAGGTAATGATCTGGAAGCTTTGAAAAGACTATCTCAAGACTATCGGAACCAGGATCAAAAATGATAAAGATTTACATGATATAGTTCTCTATCACCGAAGCACTTTTTTTATCTATGTCCTCACCACGCTCGCGCAGTTGTAGGACTAGAGAGCTCTTTTTTTCATTGGTCAGATTTTGTCCTGCTTTTAGTTTCATGCTTATAGTTTCAGGTAAGAGTGCATAAACGCCGGTTTGCTCAAGCATCTTGGTATACATCGGGTTATCTGCCTCTATCTTATCGTAACCGCCCTCTCTTTGTAGTTTTTTCATCATCTCTTCTAGTATTTTTGCTTTGTCATGAGCATTTTCTATGATTATAAGATTTCCGTAAATATGAACAGAAGCGAAAAACTGTGTAGCAGGACAGGCTGCGCGTGTATTACTAAAATAAGATGGAATCTTTGAGTAAGGTCTTACTGCTAAAAACGACGCTTTTGGATTTGTTTTGATAGCATCTACTTTACGACCTTCTTTGGCTCCGTGAAAGTATATATTTCCTTCAAAAAAAACAAAATTAACAGCAACTCCATAAGGCTCACTACCTGCTATTAGAGAAAGTGTCCCATACTCACATTCGTTCAAAACGGATTTTATATCATCTTCATTGGTTATTTGAAATTCATCTCTTCTCATAATATTTCCTTTTTATTTTTTCTACCGAAAAATACTGATATAACTACAACGATTGCCGTAAAAATTTCATTTACTTGTACACTCTCTTTTAGCAATATCCAAGCAAAAAAGAGTGTCATGAAAGGCTGAAGGAGTTGAAATTGTCCAATCCTTGCTATACCTCCTATTGACAAAGCTTTGTACCAAAAGAAAAACCCTAGATACATACTGATCGAACCAAGATACAAAAAGCTTCCAATTGTAGCAAAATGTAACTCAGATATATCGCTTGGCATCGTATATATCGTGGGGAATATCAACACAGGCGCAGAGATGACCAGCATCCAGCTTATTGACTGCCAAGAGCCTAACTCTTTTGAAACTATAGCACCTTGCGCATATCCATATCCTGCTGAGATAACAGCAGCTAAAAGAAAGGTATCTCCCAATACAAGTGATTTGTCGCTCATCGTTAACCAGAGGATAGCAGCACTGCCTACCAGAGAAGATATCCAAAATCGCATTTTTAGCTTTTCATGTGCCAGAATGACACCGAAAAATGCTGTACACAGAGGTAATATCCCTGCAACAACTCCTCCATGGCTTACTGGAACACTCATTAGAGCAACTGCACTAAAAAAAGGAAACCCGACAACAACGCCTAAAGCTGCTGTTGCAAGCATTTTAAATTGATTGATAGTCGGAATCTTAGCTTTTGTAACAAGCAAGGCGAATGATGCTAAAATAGCAGCTATGATTGCTCTACCAAAGCTTATAAATACAGGGCTTAGCTCATACAATGCTATATGGGTCATGGGCAATGTTAAGCTAAAAGCTAAAATACCAAGCATCCCTAAAGCAACACTTTTTTTCTCATAATGCACTATTTTCTCTTCTCTTTTAAAAATTTTATGTTATTATACTTTTCATACTGTACTTTTAACAAGTGACAAATTATATAAAATTTTAGGATACAGATTGTATATATTGGACTCTAAATCAAACATACCTTTATATTTGCAGCTTTACAGTGAGATCAAAAATCAAATTGTTAACGAGTTGCATGTCGGGGATAAAATCTCTTCGATTAGAAAGATCGCACAAGAGTATGGACTCAGCAAAAATACCGTAATGTCAGCTTTTAATCAACTTTATGCGGAGGGTTATATCGAAAGTAAAAGTAAAAGTGGTTATTTTGTGAGTGATTTTAATGCTGAGCAGCTAAGTACAAATAATATTATTTTAGAAACAACAAAGATAACAAAAGATGAATATTTATATGATTTTTTTCCTGCACGTTTGTGTCAAAATTCTTTTCCCCTAAAGCTTTGGAAACGTCTTTTTAATAAAGCTATAAATGAATCACTAGATTTTGGAGCATATCAGGATGGACAGGGCGAACTTGGACTGAGAGAAGAGATAGCAAAGTATCTTGTACGATCACGAGGAGTAAAATGCTCTTCTAAACAAGTTATAATTTTTGGTGGTTCTGCAGATTCTATGGGTTTTTTGGCACGACTTTTTAAGAATAAAGAAAAGATCTTTGCTATGGAGCATCCTGGATATGATGTGGCACGAAGAGCTTTTGAAGATTATGAATATAAGATAGAGAATATTGGAGTAGATGGTAATGGTCTCATACTACATGATCTAGAAAAAACTCGATCAAAACTTGTCTATATAACACCTTCTCACCAATATCCCACAGGAGTTTCTATGCCTATTGCCAATCGTTTGCGATTACTTCAGTGGGCAAATAAAAATGATGCTTTTATCATAGAAGACGATTATGACAGCGAGATGAGTTATAAGAATAGACCGATTCCTTCTTTGCAAGGTTTGGATAATGATGAGAGAGTCATCTATGTCGGAACTTTTTCAAAATCTCTTTCTCCAGCTCTTCGTGTTAGCTATATGGTCTTGCCTTTAAGGTTCTTAGTACAATACAAAAAACTTTTTGATCATCATCATGCACGTGTATCGTTGAGCTTGCAAAAGACATTGGAGCTTTTTATGAAAGAAGGGCACTGGGATAGACATCTACGAAAGATAAGAAATCTCAATCACAGAAAGCATGATCTCATGAAAGAGAGTCTAAAAATTGCACTGGGTGACACTATAAAGATTATTGGAGAAGGCGGAGGATTGGCAATCTTGATCTATCCAACAGTCAAGATGGATTTAGGCGAGCTTATGAAACAAGCAGAAGAAGCAAGGTTAAAGATGTATTGCGCCAAAGAGCGCTCAGGAGGTGATTTTGAAGCTATACGTATGGGTTTTGGCGGATTTATGGAAGATGAGATACTACCAGCTGTTAAAGCATTTGCAAATGTATGGTTCAAGTGTATTAAAGAGTAAAGTATGTCTTAATCATAAGAAAATTTTGGAAGATTTTATGAAGTATAATAAGCAGATTTTTATAAGGGCTGTTGTAAACTCTTAAGGTGATCAAAAGATACAATCTAGGAGGGCTTACATGAAAGTATTGCTTGCGGGTTTAGTGATAGCAGCATCTCTTTTTGCTCAAGATAGCGGGAGTATGACGATTCATAAAACTAAAAAATTTGTTGATTCAATAACGCCTGATAGACTTTCCACAAGAATCGCTCTAAATGTTACAGAAAAAGATTATACACAAGCATCAAATACACTCTCTTCACTCTCAACTGTTTTAAAAAAATATGAAAAGATCTGTAAAAACAGCGGGTATGCTATCAATAAAGCATTGGAATGGGATAAATCTAAAGGAAAAAGTGTATTTATAGGTTACAAAGGTACACTAAATTTCAAATGTCAGTATGATAAACCAAGTCAACTAGAGAAATTTTACAATGAGCCGATACTCAAAAAACTTATAGAGAACAACAAAAAGGTAAGTGTTACAAATTTTGGAACACAATGGATTGTTTCCAAACATGCTATAGCGAAGAAGAAAGAAAATCTGGAGAGAAGAGCTCTTTTATATAGCGCAAAGTATGCAAAGAGAATATCCAAGCTTCTAGAGAGAAGATGTACCACGAAAAGTATAGACCTTTCTCCAAATACAAATTCGGCGATTCCTCTTTCAAGACAGGAAATGATTCTTTCTAAGGGAACTTCAACAAATTTAATACACTCAAGTGAACCTACAAAAGAAGATGCCGAGATAAGCTATATTGCTGATTATACATTTATATGCAAGGAATGATAGAAAGAAGTTTTTATTCCTATATTATATAAATGAACTCAGCATCTTGATACTTAGAGTGATGAGTAACAATGCAAAGATCTTTTTGGTGATCTCAACAGGAAGTATATGCGTCAATTTGACACCAACAGGCGCCATAAAATAACTGCAAAATGCGATGATAAAAAAAGCCGGTAAAGATACAAATCCAACAACAAGATGTTGCATGTCTGTATGACCCCAGCCGTTTATGATATATCCGATAGTACCGCTTATCGCAAGTGGAAATCCTATAGCAGCACTCGTACCTATCGCTTTTCTTAGTTCGACATTTTGCCAAATCAGATAAGGAACGCTAAGTGAGCCCCCTCCGATTGACACAAGCGCAGAAACGAGTCCGATGATGGAACCGGATATAAATTGTCCGAGTGAGCTCAAAAGTTTTCTGCTTGGTTTTGGTTTTTTGTTTATAAACATTTGAATTGATACGTAAGCCATAAAGATTGAAAAGAATATAGCCAGATAAAATGAGCTGAGAATCGAAGCTAGAAAGGTTGCTAAAAAAGCTCCTAGCAAGATCCCGGGTGCCATCATCTTGACAACATCCCAGATCACGCCACCTCGTTTGTGATGAGCTCTTAGACTAGAAAAAGAAGTGATGACGATAGTCGCCATAGATGTACCAAGAGCTAAATGAACTACTTCATTGTGCGGTACGCCTTGCATTAAAAAAAGTGTCGTGAGAACCGGTACGATGATACCACCGCCACCGATACCCATCAATCCCGCCGCTACACCGACAAAGGAACCTAAAAGTATGTAGTATATGATAAATTCAAAACCCGGCATCATTCACCTCTTTTTCAAATTCTTATTTATAATGACATATCAAGTATCTTTTTCACAACCTCTGTACTGACAAGTTCTCTATCTCCAAAGTTCACAAAACCATGCTTTTTCAAAAGAGAAAGAACTTTCAACTCTATACCAGTATCATCGGTATATGATGAGATTTTTAGATCAACATGAAGAGAACTGTACAATTCTTCTATTTTATTAATAACCTCATTAGGATCTTTTGTATCCAGAGACCATACGTTTTTCCCCATTTGCAAAAGTTTATCTTGTTTTTCATTAACAAGTACTTTTAACAAGTTTGGCTGGATGATCGCCAATGTTCTTGCATGATCGATACCATAAAGTCCGCTTAGCTCATGTCCAATGAAGTGTGTCGCCCAATCTTGAGGTACACCAAGACCGATCAAACCATTCAATGCTTGATTTGCAAGCCACATAAGGTTTGCATACCAAAGATCATCTCTTTTATCAAAAGAAGCAGAAAGCTCTATAAGCCCTCGAAGGATCCCCTCGCTATAATGATCTTGAGCCATCGCACCATGTGAATATGTCAGATACTGTTCACAAGTATGCACGAACGCATCTATGATTCCATTACTAAGTTGTCTATCGTCTAGACTTTTTAGCACGTCTGGATCTAAAATAGAAAATTTTGGATAAGACAGTTCAGAGTGGAAAAATCTTTTCTCACTCGTCTCTTTTTTTGTCACAACCGAACCACTGTTAGATTCACTCCCTGTTGCGGCAAGTGTAAGTATCGTACCTATCTCTAGTGCTTTTGTTGCTTTGTATTTGCCTTCCAACAAGTCCCAGCCATCACCGTCATAATAAAATGCATTGGCAATATATTTGGATCCATCAAGAACAGAACCTCCACCGACAGCCAATATATAATCTACATCATTCTCTCTTCCGAAAATGACTGCTTTATCCAGTGTCTCTTTTGTCGGGTTTGGCTCGATACCTCCAAACTCAAACCACGTGTGTTCGGATAGGGCTTCTTTTACCTGATCGTATACGCCGTTTCGTTTTATGCTTCCGCCGCCATAGGCAACCAGAATTCTTTTGTTTTTTGGTATGAGGTCTTGTATGCGGGCTATCTTGCCTTGTCCAAATTCTATCAGTGTCGGGTTTTTGTATGAAAAGTGCATGATTGTCCTTATGAGAAGTTTTTGTTTAGGATTTGTTCCAGTTTTACAAGTTCACTATCAAGATCAAGGTCACCTTTGAAGATATCATGGATCGAGTAAGTATCAAGCTTCTTTGCGCCGCAGAATTGGAAAAGTTTGTGTGCTGCTACATTTGCCTCATCGACACTTAGCCCTTCAAAAAATCCGTCTTTATTGTTAAATTCACTGGTTGGGCAGTTGTATGTGAGACTAAGCATATATTTTTTTTCGCTCATAAGACCGCCGCTTCCGTATGTCTTAGAGGCATCTTCTCTGCTTCTGCCATCATTCAGATAGGTCACCGTTCCAGCCCCTGCTGAAAATACTTCGTCGATGTATTTTTTGGCGATCCAAGGCACACCCATCCAATAAACAGGATATTGGAAGATTATATAATCTGACCAAGCAAGTTTTTCAAGTTCTTCTTTCACGTCATACCCGTTGTCTATGTCTGTTTGTTTTATCTCAAAACCTTTGTTCTCTAAGGTATCTACCATTTTCTTTATGATTGAACCTGTTAGGTTGCCCTCTGCGATATCTTTATAGTATTGATGTCCGTTTATGATAAGTATTTTTTTCATTTTTGCTCCTTTAAAAAAGAAAAATTATATTCCTTATTTACTTAATACTCCCTTACTTTACTTTTGGTAAGTAATGGAAAAATTATGGTATAATATGTACTAATTATTAAGGATATAGATGTATTACATAAATGATAAAGAGTATCAATGTTCCGTTTCCGTGACACTGGATGTTTTCAATGACAGGTGGAAACTCGCCATCATCTGGCATCTGTTAGACGGTGACAAAAGGTTTAAAGAACTTCATGAGATCATCAGTGAGATAACGCAAAAAACGCTAACGGTCAAACTCAAAGAACTCGAAGAAAAAAATATAATCCACAGAGAAGTATTTGCAGAAGTGCCCCCAAAGGTTGTATACTCTCTTACTAAAATCGGACAAGAGCTCAAACCCGTACTCACCGAGATGTATAAATGGGGAATCTTATACAGTTCAACTCATGGTAAGATCACAGCCGAAAACCCATGTGAAGCGACCATCTGCAAGGCAAAGTGAGAAATATCTTTTTTAAAAGCTATCAGTTTTTGATTTTATTTTGTCTTCGTAAAAAGATCCACTATCTGAGCTTGACTCATCCACGCCGTACGCTCTTTTGTAAGAAGCGATACGGAAACTTTAGTGTCTGCTGCGTTGTGGATGTTGTTTTCATTCATTTATCAAGCTCCTTTTTTTCGGTAGTCTTGAGTGTGTTAGTCTTTTTCTTCACTAATATGGAATTTCCCAATTGTAGGAGCAATCACGTTGTACCAATGAATAAAAAGTTTCAGATCATTCATTTTCGACTCTTCAGTTCTTAAAACAGAAACTAAGCCATAAGAAAAATATGTAATCATCAAAAGAATAAAGAAAAATATCCACAAAACCGATAGCTCAGTCTTATCAAAAATACTATTTATCAACATTCCCCATACTGTCAACAGTCCTAGAAAAACTGGTGTTTTGAGTATTTCTATCTTTTTTAAATTCAATTCTTTTTCAATTATTTCTATAATGATATTCTCATCTAAATCAAGCTTTTGATTTTGTATATTTTCAAAAAAAATCAATGCTCTAATAGCTCGCCAATAGATTTCATTTTGTTTTATAAAAGCTTTACTACTTTCTCCAAAATAGCTTATAACCTTGTTATTGATATGTTTAAAATATAGGAAGATAGAAAACATCATCATTAAGCCAAGTGCAATAATAATCCAACTACTACTATTCTCTTTAGCACAATAAATACTACTAATAGATAGAATTAAAAATATTACAAAAATAATTTTGGAAATGTACCTCTTGCCAAATTTTGTTTCAATAACTGATAAATTTGAGTTATTAAACGCTTCTAAAACTTTTAAATAATTTGTTTCTTTATTAGTCATTTATGAACTTCTCTTTCGTTATTGGTATCTTTGTGAATAATGACTTTATTAGATTGAGATTGGTTATTCTCCATTGTGCCTTTAATACCATCATATTTATTTATTTTTTCATTTAAGAGAGGGTTTTTATCATTATTCTTTTTATACTGTTGATAAATGTTTGAACCACTAAAAAGTATAAAAATTAAGCTAAAAACAACAACAATACCTTGATACCAATATATCATTTGTCTAATATCACTAATTTTATTATCAACTTCTTTCTTATCTTGTGTTAATATCTTTTCATTAATTCCTGATTCTTGAGCAATTTGCTCAAATACATTTTCAAATTTTCTCTCTATAAAATTTATTGTCTTTTTCATTGTTTGAAGAGATAAAAAACTAAAAGAACTCCAAGCAATAATTAAAACTACAGTCCCGATTAAAGGAATTATCTCGTGTTCAAACCTAAAAATCAATAAAATATAAACACCAAATTGAACAGGCAAAGCATTTACTTTTGATAAAAACTCTGATAAATTATCTTGAATGTTTTTTATATATTTTTCTTTTTCTTTTTTGAGTTCTGAATTAAATTTTTCAAAAGAAAATTTATTAATAAACAGACTATACTCCCGTTCAGTTTTCTCTATTGTGTTATTTAAACGAGTAAGAAAAGTGATATATCTTCTTTTTATATCTTCTTCATCCTCTACACTTTTAATAATATTATCTCTAAAGAATGAAGCAAACTCATCTTTGTCTAATTTTTTTAATAGCAATTTAAATAAATTTTTTAAATTATGTTCTTCGTTGTAAAATTCTAATGGTTTACTTTCATAACCCAATTTGAGCTTTCCATTTGATTCAGACAATAAAATAAAACTTCTATTTATTTTATCATGAAATGAAACTATCTCTCTTTCTTCTATTAGTGTTCTAATTTTTAGTGAATATATTAAATTTTCAAAAAAGACATTATCAGTATCTTTATCATAAATAATTTTATCCGCAAGAATTACTATAGGTTTTTCAATATTTCCCTGAAAATGTTTTATACAATCTTTTTTTGTTTTATAAATATTAATAGCTTGATTAGCTAAGTTTATACTGATTCCCTCTGCCAACTCTTCACTATGAATGTTTAACTCAGTTAATAATGTTTTGTGATTTTTTAAATCATTAGATACAAAGGTTAATTCATCCGCTGCTTCATCTGTGCAACTAGCTAATAAATCAACTAGTCTGTTTATAGCTTCTATTTTCATTGCTCTATATCAATATCAGCATCAATAGCGTTTTGAATTCGTTGTGCTAACTCTGTAGAATGAATAACAACTTGTTCATCTATTATTTCAATTTCGTCGGGATTAAAACTACTTCTTGGAAAAGTCAGTTCAATATTATTTGCCTTAACAGAAACTTTATAAAATCTGCTTAAATTTGCACCAGCTAATTTAAATTCTCCATCAATATCTATATTATTTGTTTCACAGTAGTTTGTAATATAATTTTCATCTTGAAAGATATATGTACTTAGGTCTCTTAAATTAACAACTTTTCCCGTGCTACTTTTTGCATAATCAAAAATAATTCTTTTTAAACTATCTCTTGTCATTCCATCTGGTAATTCTATGTGGTTTGATATATTGAATAAAGCTTGTGCATCTTTATTTTCTTGCTTTGGATCATCTAATCCAATCCATGCTTCAAAGTAACTTGAAATATCTGTATTACCTCGAACTAAAGATATATATCTATCATCTGAGTCACTATTTAAAATTGATAAATTAATTTTTGCACCCATTGCAAAATGTTCAACATCTAAATATTGTGTAGAGTCTAAATTCCAACTTCCGCCACTTGGGATAAGTTTAGAACCTTCCGTATTTCTTACTAAAAAAATCGCTAAGAAGTCTTGTGTTGTTGTATATCTGGCAAATACAAGATACCCACCTTTTGCTGGAGAAATACCATCAATTTTATTTTTTAACTTTCTTGTTAAAATATCTGAAAAATTTACAATATCAATAGAACTATAATCTTGAAAATCCTCTTTAAAACCATCATCGGAAAATTTAGCTCTCTTGAGTGTTTTTTTTGAAAAAGACTCTTCCAAAGAAGTAACAATATTTAATACATATTCATTAGTTGCATCTAATGTCACATTAGATATGTATAAAGTAGCGGTATTTGTGGTATTCGCCTCTTTTTTTATCTCATGTATAATAATTGAATCCAGTTTCATTTGTTCTCCTTTGTTTGATTTAATTTTGCCATTTTTATTTTACCTCTTTTTATGGAAAAAGCTGGTGTATTAGCCCTTTTTTATGCTCTTTTAGTTTTTTAACTTGGGAGGTGATAAAGTTGTTAATAGAAGAGAGGTGATCAGCGATTTTTTGTTTTTTAGTTGACGAAGGGATCAATAAAGGATATTGTTGCATGACATGATTAATTTCTTGAAATGTTTCTTTGAAATTTTGTTCTATATCATTTTTTTTTGTCATGATTCTTTCCAAGTGGCATTTTTACTGATTGCTGCGTTGAATAGGTCTTAAAGAAAGAATATCATATGCATACTTGTAAAAGCATAAAGCGAACATGTGCGCAAAGAGCAAAAAACTGCAATCATGACATTGCTCTTTTGTGTATCTCTTATATAGCTGTATCCGATATCCAATATGGTTTCATTTTTTTGTAAATTGATTTTTTATATCAACTCTTCTACCCAGATGGCTTGTCATTTGGAATTTTGCGCGTATGCGTCTGCTTTCCATGATTGTTTCATCCACTCAGTCTTTGATTTGTTTGCAAAAGCATTCGTTTTTATGATCATTTACCATCCCGCTAGCTTGCATGAACGAGTAGATAGTGACGGAGCCTACAAATTTAAATCCCTTTTTTTTAAGCTCTTTTGTCAACTCATCAGAGATATTAGAAGTAGTGATCGTATCTTTATGCTCATCTACATCATTTACGATCGGCTTTCCATCAACCTTGCTCCAAAAATACGCATCAAGGGATCCATATTCGTGTTGTATCTTTAAAAATCCTTTTGCATTGTTGATGATTGATTCGATCTTTGCTTTATGTTTGATGACTTGATCGCTTTGTAATATGCGGTTGACATCTTCTTGTGTGTAAGCCGCAACTTTTTGTAGATCAAATCCTTCAAATACCTTGCGATAACCTTCACGCTTTTTGAGAATCGTGAGCCAACTAAGACCTGCGCTTTGAGTCTCTAGGCAAAAAAGCTCAAAAAGAGCCCTGTCATCATGAAGAGGTTTCCCCCACTCTGTATCATGATAAGCTACATATACGGGATCACTTAGTTTTACCCAACTGCAACGCTCTTTGCTCATCGTTATCTCCAATTTAAATCTTATATTGCCAAATATGTGAGATCAAGATCTCTACGACATTTTCATAATCATCTATCTCTCCGCTGGCTTTTGTAGAGAGGATCGCACCTTCTAGGGTTGCAGTTATAAAAAGAGCAAGCTTTTGCGTATCGCAATGCTTCATCTCTCCTTTTTCTATAGCCTTATCAAGAATCTTTTTTATATATTCTCTAAACTCCGCATAGATAGCTTTCATGGTTTGATGAAAATCATCATCCAAATTTGACATCTCTTGGATGATATTTGCTATAGGGCATCCTCTGCGCAAATCTCTAAGCTCAGTATCCTCAATGCCTTTGATAAATTGTTCCAAATATCCGCTTTGGAGCTCTAGTATTTTGCCGTATCTCTCAAGAAATTTAGCATATATCTTTTCTTTTAGCGCTGTCAGCGCCATATCTTTTTTGCTTCCAAAATAGTGATACATCGAGCCTTTGTGCACTCCGGCTTTAGTTAAGATATCCGATAAAGCGGCACCTTGGTAGCCGTGAGAGTATACCTCTTCAAAAGTTGCATCTATGAGTTTTTGTCTGGTTGTTTTTTTCATAAAATAATTATAGCATAGATTACTTGACTATTTGGTCTATTTATATTATAATTTTATTGACCAATCGGTCTATATTTATCAAAGGATTGAAAAATGCCAATTATTGAGACGATTTCACAACAAGATGCCACAGGTGAGTTAGCAAAACTTTATGAAACAATTATAACTATGAGAGGAAGTGTCGGAAACAATGCACTTTTGTTTAGTTCTAGTCCGGAGTTGTTACGACAGCAGATGGATTTTATAGGATATTATATGAATCACAAGACGCTTTCTATGCCGCTTCTTGCGTCTATTCGTATTTTGGTTTCTAGCACAAATGATTGTAAATTTTGTATAGATTTCAACACAGGGATGCTGATCAATATGGCAGGTTGGACTCTAGAACAAGTTGAAGCAATGCGTAAAAACATAGACGATGCAAATCTTCCGGATCGAGAAATCGCACTACTTAAAATAGCTATAAAATCCATACGTGATGCTCACTCGGTAAATGCTGATGATTTGGATGCACTTCGAGCGATGAATTGGAGTGATAAAGATATCTTGGATGCTGTAAATCATGCTACAAGGATGTTGGCTACAGATATAATCTTCAATACTTTTAAGATACAACAAGACTAATCAAAGGCCAATAGGGTGGAGAATCTTCATGATCTGCCCTATTTGGTTGCTTCAATAATATCAAACTTGAAATTAAGTATAAATAATTGTATAATCCGGCACTATATAGAATTAGTGCTAGGAGTGCCGGGGAAACCGGCTGAGATAAAGAATAGTGATTCTTTGACCCTTGACCTGATCTGGGTAATGCCAGCGTAGGAAAGCCAAATTGACACAAATACTCACCCCTCTTTTTCTCTCTTATCACTAATCTTCAATAAATAAGGAAGATTATGAAACATTGCTTAACGATAGCAGGCTCCGATAGTAGCGGTGGAGCCGGAATTCAGGCTGATCTAAAAACCTTCAGTGCTCATGGCACTTTTGGGATGAGCGTGATAACAGCAGTAACTGCACAAAACACTCAAGGCGTATTTGACGTACAAGATATAGACCCCTCCGTTATCGCACATCAGATAGAAGCAATCTTTGATGATATAAAAGTGGATGTAGTCAAGATAGGTATGGTTTCTCGTCCTGAAACTATAGAAGTTATAGCAAAGACCTTGAAAAAATACCGACTTCCTCATCTTGTCGTGGATCCCGTCATGATCTCAAAAAGCGGATTTGATCTACTTCAACCGGAAGCAAAAAAAGCTCTTATTGATATCTTGATTCCGATGGCGACCATAATCACACCAAACATACTAGAAGCAGGAGTTATCGTGGGTTATGAGATAAAAACTCTGGAAGATATGAAAAAAGCTGCACTTGATCTGCATAAACTAGGGTGTTCGTATGTCTTGATAAAAGGCGGTCAGCACATAGAAAATGCGACAGATGTACTGTATGATGGAGATAAATTCTACCTTTTAAAAAGTGAGATGCTAAAGACACAAAATACACATGGCACAGGCTGTACACTCTCTTCAGCAATTGCTGCAAATCTAGCAAAAGGGATGAACGTGGAAACTGCCGTAAATGCGGCAAAAATATATATAACAGATGCAATCAAACAAGGATTTGCCATAGGGCAGGGTGTGGGTCCGGTGCATCACTTTTATGATCTATATAAAAAAGCAGGAGTAAAGAATGATTAAAGAGAGTATAAAGTTAAGTGGGTTTCAATTATTTGCCCTTTGGTTTGGGGCTGCCATATCATTGGCAGAAATATTTACAGGTGGGTTTTTAGCTCCATTAGGATTTAGTGAAGCATTAAAAGCTATATTGTTAGGACATTTTATAGGAGGTATCATCCTTATCATGGGTGGAGTCATCGGGGCAAAGAGCAAACTGCCTGCCATGATGAGTACGCGTATCTCTTTTGGGGCTTACGGATCATATCTGTTTTCTCTTTTAAACGTTTTGCAGTTGATAGGTTGGACGGCTGTTATGATTATCTCCGGAGGACGAGCCGCAAATGAACTTGGTAAAACGCTGTTTGGTTTTGACAATATCATGATGTGGTCATTGTTGATCGGTGTTTTGATCTCACTATGGATACTTTTAGGTAAAGAAGGCTTTAAAAAGCTCAATGTCATAGCAGTGGTCTTACTATTTGCCTTGACCTTGTTACTTTGTTTTGTGGTATTTAGGGAAAGCAGTGTTTTCTCAAGTGTCGGCACAGGCAAGATGAGTTTTGGTTCTGCTTTAGAGTTGAGCGTTATTATGCCGCTTTCCTGGCTTCCGTTGATAGCTGATTATACAAGATTTTCAGCCAAAAAAGGCCCGGGTCTTTTTGGAAGTTTTATAGGTTACTTCCTTGGAAGTTCTTTGATGTATACGATCGGTTTGGCTGTAGCGCTTTATTCAAAAGACGGTGATGTCAGTGCCATGATGACAGCAATGCATCTAGGATTTTTTGCACTGTGTATCGTTTTGTTATCTACTGTTACGACAACGTTTTTGGATGCATACTCTGCAGGCGTTACATTTTTAAACGTATTTCCAAAATTTAATGAGAGAAAAGTGGCTTTTGTCATGGGACTTATCGGTTTGGTTATAGCACTACTCGCTCCGATTGAAGAATATGAGAACTTTCTCTACGCGATCGGTTCAGTATTTGCACCGCTTTTTGCTATTTTGCTTAGCGATTATTTCTTTTTTAAACAAGAAACAATTCAAGAAAACCTAAATTTACATATAGGTTCACTGATCATCTGGGCTATAGGCGTGTATGCTTATTACCAGTTTATAGCATATGATCTTATCATAGGCTCAACGCTGCCGACTATGTTGGTTACAGCTTTACTTTTTGTAATTACAAAAAAAGGAATGAAAAAATGGATATTAGAAAAGAGTTAAATCTCTCACTGGAGAATGTAAAAAAAGAAAAGCCGTTGGTGCATCACATCACAAACTATGTGACTGTGAATGATTGTGCAAATGTAGTTTTGGCGATCGGCGCGAGTCCAGTGATGGCTGATGAAGCAAAAGAAGTTGCGCAGATGGTAAGCTTTTGTGGAGCACTCGTCTTAAATATAGGAACGGGCAATGAAAGAACTCTAGAATCTATGGTGATAGCAGGTAAAGCAGCAAATGCAAAAAATATACCCGTGATCTTAGATCCTGTCGGTATCGGAGCTACGCCGTTTCGGTTTCAATCTGTTGAAAAACTGATGCAAAATGTAAAATTTAGCGTCATCCGTGGAAATATGGCCGAGATCAAAACCGTTGCCGGACTTGAAGCCAAAAGTGCCGGAGTCGACTCTCTTGAAGATGAAGATGAAAGTCCAAAAGTAGCGCAAAAACTGGCAAAGACTCTAGGTTGTGTAGTAGCGATTACAGGTAAAGTCGATAGTGTTTCAGATGGAAAAAATACCTACCTTTTGAGTAATGGACATAGCAATCTTGCAAAAGTAACGGGTACAGGTTGTATGACAAGTTCTTTGATAGGAAGTTTTCTGGGAGCAAAAAATTCCGCTTTAGTCAGTGCGATCAGCGGTATATGGAGTATGAGCATAGCGGGAGAAATAGCCGTGAGTAAGCTTGATGATATCAATAAGATGGGAAGTTTTAAAGTATCTCTTATGGATGAAATCGGCATGATGAGTGTTGAGACATTTAGGCAAATAGGTAAAATAGAGAGTTATAAATAATCTCGATCGAAGGTTGATCATACATAAGATCAACCTTCGATAGTATTGGGTACTGCCTGAGTATTTATTTTAAAAATTGTTTCAAAATCTCTTTGCGGGTCTTTTGGTATAAGAAAAGACAGCATCAACGATAAAACGCCTATACCGGCACCTATCATAAAAACTAGAGAATATGAGTTCAACCACAGCAAACCTAAAAGTGCAGGCAGAAAAACAGCAGCGATATGGTTTATCGTAAAACTAACGGCTGAAGCACTTGACATATCTTTTGGATCTGCTATCTTTTGAAAATAAGTCTTTAGTGCAATAGCCATAGAAAACAACAGGCTGTCTAGGGCATATAATGCAAAAATAACATAAAGATTATGCACATAAGCATAAGAGACAAATACTATTATAAGTCCGATATATTCTAATCTTAGCGCAAGTCTTTCTCCAAAATGTACTATCATTTTACCTATTTTTGGCGCTAGATACATGGTTAAAATAGAGTTTATAAACAGTAAGATTATCATATTGTCGATATCTACATCAAATTTTTTAACAAGCAAAAATCCGGCAAAAACTACAAATATTTGTCTTCTTGCCCCTGCAAAAAATGTTAGAATATAAAATAACCAATACTCTTTTTTTAGTCTTATCTTTTTTTCTTGGATAACGGTTTCTTTGAAGTGCGTAAACAATATCCAAGATAAAATACCGATGAGAACAGTGGTCGTTCCGAAGATAAGATATACATATTTGTAGTCTACCTTGAGATATTTCATAAGTGAATAGATGAGTATAAAAACAAATAAACCAATAAAGGATCTAACGGCACTGATCTTTCCTAGCGTGATCGGTGCAGTTTTTTTATCCAACCATTGCAGACTTAGAGATTGATTTAAAGTTTCAAGATAGTGAAATCCAAAAGACATGATGACAGTAGTAATATAAAGTCCCGCAGGAGTTGGGAAAAAACCGGTCAATGCCGTACCAAGTCCTAATAAAATCATAGATATGTATACTAGTCTTTGTTGATTTATAAATATCAAAACGAGCATGACGCTAAAAGCCATAAGACCCGGAATCTCTCTGAGACTTTGAAGTATTCCTATTTGTTTACCGTTAAACGAAGCAGCTTCTACAACAAAATTGTTTAAAAGCGACATCCACGCTGAAAATGCGATGATAGATGCTATAGATATCATATATAAAAGTGCAACTTTAGAGGTAAAAAATCTTATTAGTGCTGTTTTCTTCAAATAAACTCCAAATTTTTTAGTCGGAAAGCAATCTTATATTAAATGAGATAAAGGGTTGATTAATTATTTGGAAGTTTGTGCAAGATTTATGTTCTGTATATTATATTGGACATAAATCTTGCGGAGTATTAAATATCAGGTATTATACTTTTTGAGTTCATTGTTTAATTTTTTTGTCAAAGAATTTAGATGCTCACTGGAGTCGGCTAACTCTTCTACACTTTGTGAATTGATGTTTGATAAACTGTCTATATGTGTCAGGTCTTTTACTATTTCTTCGATTTGACTTGCTGTATTTATATATTCTTTGATCGTATTTTGAGTGATCTTTGTAGTTTCATGCATACTGCTGACGGTTTTTTCTACATTCTTATTTAGATCTTCTCCGTTTTTGGATATTTCCATGATCTCTTGTGATGAATCATTCATCTCTTGGCTTGCTTCCTGGACGGATTGGACGACTACATTGATAGTAGAGTTGATTTCAACCAATGATTTTTGAGTCTTTTCAGCTAATTTTCGCACTTCGTCTGCAACAACAGCAAATCCTCTCCCATGTTCACCTGCACGTGCTGCTTCAATCGCAGCATTTAAAGCTAAAAGATTTGTTTGATCTGCTATATCGTTGATGACACTTAAAACCTCTTTTATCTCTTTTGTATTTTGACTTGTTTGTTGTAATTTTTGAGCTAGTTCTACATCTTTTGCCGAAGTTGCATTTAGTTTTTCATATAAATTCTGGATGCCTTCCTTTATCTCTAGAAGCACTTTATTAGATGTTTCTAAATATTCGCTTGCTTGTTTTGCATCTCCTAAAGAGTTTGTGAGATTCGAGTGTATAGCATTTCCGCTCTCGCTTATCTTACTTATAGATTGACTTTCATCTTTTACTCTTTTTCCGACTTCTAAAGATGTACTGCTTAGTTTGTCTGAAATAATTAAATTCTCTTGACTGCTTTCTTTTGTTTCTCTGAGTAGATTTTGCATTTTTTCTACAAAGAGATTGATGCCCTGTCCTGTTTGAGCGATTACGTCTTCACCGGACGTAACTATTCTTGAAGTCAGATCTGCATCTTTTGTCGCAAGTTCTGTAACCATATCTTTAAGCTTTGTGATAGGGATAAAAAGTTTTTTAAGGATCAATATCATCAGGATCGAACCAAATATAGTGAAGCCTAAAGTTATTAGAATATTTTTGATAAATTGGCTGTCTATTTCTTTATAAGCTTCTTTTGCAGTGGTTGAGATCACGAGTTTCCAACCTGTTTGGTTAATAGTATCAAAAGCTATGATCTTATTGCTGCCGTTAAACTTGTACTCTAAGATGCCATTTTTCTCTTTTAAAATAGTTTCTTTGACGTTTGATAAAGATTTTTGAAGAGATTGTAATTTCTCTTTTGAATCAAATTGTTGCGGATAAGCTATAATTTTCCCGTTTTCATCAAGCATATAAGGGTAGCCGCCTTTGACTTTGATCTTCTTGACGGTGTTTTCGATATCTGAAAAATTATTTACCGCTGCTAAAACGCCTACAAATTTTGAGCTGTCGCTTCCCATTCTCACTAAATATGCATATGATTTTTTTCTTGTAGTGTCATTTATATAAATGTCAGATATAGCGTCATGACCAAGAGCTTTTGCTTTTTTATACCAATCTTGTTTTCTAGGATCTCCATCATTTTTCAATTTTTCCAATGAAGAACTGACAAATCTACCGTCTTCTTCAAATCCCATATAAACATCACTAGCCTGCATTATCTTCTGAAAGCTTCGAAATCTTTTTAGAAGATAGCTGTCAGATCTGTTGTCAGGATTGGTTAGACCCTTAGATACATTGATAAGCACTTTATGTTTGAAAGAGATCGCATCGCTTATCGCTAAAGAGTTTGAAGTAACAAGATCTTTTAAAATCGTTCCTATCTTCTCTTTCATTAAGTTTTTTGAAGCTTGATAGCTTAATATGTTACTTGCCAATAAGCTTAAGACCAATATAGCGCCGACAGATACATAAATTTTATTTCTAAATCCCAATTTCATCTACACAACCACCTTTTAAAAAACAAATTTTACCTTTAATAAAATAAATATATTTGAAAACAATATACTTATTTTATTATTTAAGGTTTGTTACTGATTTGTAAATAGAAATGGTTGTATAATTAGTTTATTTCTCATTAGAAGGTCGTCATGAGGGTTTGTATTTTAACAGCCTTTTTCATCGTAAGTTTTGCATTTGGAAGTATCACAGATCCTTGCAAACTACCTGATCTAAGGCAGCCTCTTAGTTTAGAGCAAGTTGTAAAAATAGCACTTTGCAATAATCCTAAAACCAGAATAGCATGGGCTTCGCTACTATATCAAAAATCCTTGCTTGGAGTAAGTAAATCCTCGTCTTTCCCGACAGTCAGTGCAAGTGCTTCAACTGCTATTGCACAGCAAAGCGGTAATCCTACTGGAAGCTCAAGCAATATAAATATAACATTTTCATATCTATTGTATGATTTTGGGAAAAGAGATGCAACCGTTCAAAATGCTCAGTACCTTTTAGACGCAGCATTTTTTTCACAAAATAGTACGATTCAAAGTGTTTTTTTCTCTACTCTTCAAGCATATTATTTATTTTTTGGCGCGCAAGCATCGTATGATGCCACAAAAGAAGCAGAAAGATTTGCATTAGAGAATCTAAATGCTGCAAAGACACGTTATCAAATAGGAACAACTACAAAAGCTGATGTATTACAGGCTAGAACAGTACATTCTCAAGCTGTTTTAGACAGCGTTAAAGCCAAAGGTAACATAGAAAATGCAAAAGGGGATCTGTCTTCATCACTGGGACTAAGCCCTGATACAAATTTAAATCTAATCCCTCCATCTCTCCATCCTGATATGAATATTGTTGGACAAAACATACGCAAACTTATGGCAGAGATAAAAAAAATCCGTCCGGATATTTTAGCCGCCGGAGCTAAAATAGAGGCTTTAAAGGCTAGCGAAAAAATAGCAGCGACAGGAGATAAGCCGACATTTTCCATAACTTCGGGAATTGGATATACCGACTCATCATTATCCTCTTCTTATAAAAACTCAAATATAGGTTTGTATGTAAAAATACCTATTTTTGACGGTTATGCAACAAAATATGAGAAACAAGCCGCAAGACAACAAGTATTGATCGGAGAAGCAGAGTATAAAAAACTCTCTCTTGATGCAAGTTTGGAAGTTTATAAGACCTATCAATCTTTGTTGACTCAGATACAGGCTGTTTTGGCAAGTCAAGATTTATTGGAAAGTGCAAAAGCCTCATATGAACTCTCATTTGGAAGATATAAAGCAGGAGTCGGCACGATACTCGATCTGTTAAATGCCCAAAGTTTGCTCTCAAGTGCAAGGCAGCAGTACATACAAGCACTATATGGCTGGTATATAATAAAAGCAGATTTTGCAAGAGCAATAGGTTCTCTAAACTTTGATAATATTAAAGGATTATAATAATGAATTTTAAAAAACTATTTTTGTCGATTATTCTCATCCTTTTGTGTGGCGGTGGGTATTTTTGGTGGCAAAATGCTAATCAGATACCAATCGGAGAAAAATATAAATTTTATACTTTAACAAAAGGAGATGTTACGCAAAGTGTGACTGCAAACGGTACTTTAAATCCTATCGTTTTGGTAAGTGTCGGAAGTCAAGTTTCCGGTAGAGTCTCCAAACTGTACGTAGATTTTAACGATAAAGTGAAACAAGGACAAATACTAGCAGAACTTGACAGTTCTTTGTTTGATGCACAAGTCGCACAAAGCAGTGCCAATGTTGCAAATGCAAAAGCTGTTTTGAATTTGGCAAAAGCCAATAATAAAAGAGCGCAGGAATTGTTTGCAAAAGAGTTCATCTCAAAGCAAGAGTTAGATACGTCAACGCAATCTTTAGAGTCAGCAAAAGCAAGTTTGGATTTAGCCATAGCTCAACATAAAAAAGACAAAATAAACCAAGAATATACGGTCATCAGATCACCAGTTGCCGGAGTAGTGATAGATAGAGCCATAGATGTGGGACAAACAGTCGCTGCAAGTCTGCAGGCTCCGATTCTTTTTAAGATAGCTCAAGATCTAAGAAAAATGCAGATAGATACCAGTTTTGCCGAGGCAGATATAGGACAGATCAAAGTCGGGCAACGTGTAAAGTTTTCCGTGGATGCATTTCCAAATATGTCTTTTGAGGGGAAAGTAAAGCAGGTACGGTTGAATGCTATCACTACTGAAAATGTCGTAACTTATGATGTTGTCGTTGAAGTGAATAATCCAGATGAAATACTGATACCCGGTATCACAGCGTATGTCAGCATCATCATCGCAACGAAAAAAGACGTATTATTGATACCAAATTCTATTTTACGGTATAGGCCTAGAGGGCTAAGTGTTGAAGCTACAAAAACATCGACGCAAACAAGTAAAAAAAGAAAGAAAACACAAGACAGCAGCAGCTTTAAGACCGTATATATTTTAGAAAACGGCACTCCAAAAGCAATAAATATAAAAGTTGGTATAACGGACAATAGATTTTCTCAAATTACAACAGATAAGCTAAAAGTAGGGGATAAAATTATTGCAGGTGAAAACGAGATCAGCGAAAAAAAAACAAAAACATTAGGTAAGTTATTTTGATGCAGCATATTATTGAAGTTTCAAATTTAGTAAAAAATTATTATACAGAAGCTGGCGAAGTACCGGTCTTACGAGATATAAACGTTACCATAGATAATGGTGAGTTTGTTGCTATAATGGGATCTTCCGGTGGAGGGAAATCAACATTCATGAATATATTGGGATGCTTAGATAAGCCTACAAGCGGAGGGTATCTTTTGAATGGTCTTGATACCACAAAACTCAATAAAAATGAGCTGGCAGAACTTCGAAACAGTGTTATCGGATTTGTTTTCCAAGGGTTCAATTTATTGCCTAGAAAGAATCTTATAGACAATGTATCGCTTCCTTTAGTGTATGCCGGATATGATTTGAGAGATAGAAAAAAACGCGCAAAAGAGGTTTTAAAAAGTGTCGGATTAGAAACTTTTGAAAATTATCTACCGAGTCATATATCCGGAGGACAACAACAAAGAGTCGCAATTGCCAGAGCACTGGTCCATAATCCCAAACTTATATTGGCAGATGAACCTACAGGAAACCTTGATACTACGACATCTCAAGAGATCATGCAATTGTTTCAAGAATTAAACGATCGAGACGGGATCACTATAATTATAGTAACGCACGAGGAAGATATCGCAAGATATGCAAAAAGGTTGATACATTTTAAAGATGGAAAGATTCAACATGACGGCTTAGTTAGAGATATAATGGAGATATTGTCATGATGTTATCGATGCTTTTTGAAGCTTGGAGGGCTATGGGAGCCAATAGACTCCGAACGTTTCTCACGATGCTTGGTATGATCATTGGTGTGGGGGCTGTAATATTGATGTCTGCTATAGGAGAAGGGACGCAGGCATCGGTCAGAGCCTCGATTGCCTCGATGGGAAGTAACCTTTTTATAATACTGGCAGGTTCTACTACTTCAGGCGGTGTTCGTATGGGAAGCGGCGGTGTTCATACTTTGGTAGTAGGCGATGCAACTGCTATGGAAGAGATCGAAGGTATATCGGCTGTCGCCCCGGTAACCTCAAGGACGGCACAGATGGTTTATCACTCACAAAACTGGAATACGATGATCATCGGTACGACACCTTCATTTTTACAAGTCAGGGATTGGAGTATATCTCAAGGCTACTCTTTTACAAATTCAGATATTAGAGGGGCAACAAAAGTTGTTATACTCGGACAAACCGTTGTAGATAATTTGTTTGGAAGCGAAGATCCTATAGGCAAGATGATACGTATTAAACAAAGTCCTTATATCGTTTTAGGGGTTTTATCAAAAAAAGGTCAGAGTCTGGACGGCAGAGATCAAGACGATACGGCTATCATTCCTATCACGACCGCACAAACAAAATTATTTGGCAGCAGATTTAAAGACAGAGTGAGATATATCATGGCACAAGCAACTTCAGAGCAAATTATGCCTTCCGTTGAAAAAGAGATGTCAATCATTCTTCGTCAAAGGCATCGACTCAGAAGCAATGCAGACGATGATTTTACGATACGAAATCTAACAGCCTTGGCAAAAACAGCACAAGAAGCAACAAAATCTATGTCATTAATGTTAGCGGCTATCGCTTCTATATCTTTGTTGGTAGGAGGGATTGGGATTATGAATATTATGCTTGTTTCAGTGACGGAGCGAACAAGAGAGATAGGGATACGAATCGCCATAGGAGCGAAACAAAGAGATATCCTACTTCAATTCCTGCTCGAAGCATTGATGATCTCGGTCATAGGGTGTTTGATAGGTGTCGGTGTCGGCATCGGAGGGTCTTTTGTGGTCATGAAGTTTTTTGGCTTAAGCATCATGATAACCCAAAACTCTATTATTGTATCATTTTTAGTTGCCTCAAGCGTGGGAGTGTTTTTTGGCTTTTATCCGGCACATAAAGCTTCAAATTTAGAGCCGATAGAGGCACTAAGGTATCAATAAAATCAAATGAAGAGATCAAGTGTTGAAGATGATAGTATCCATTGCTTGGTTAGCATACATATAGATATTGTTATAAGCTTTCCCAATCTTTTCTATCGATGCTCCGATAGAGATAAAGATTGGCAATAGATGCTCAAGTGTGGGATGATTTGCTTTTGTGCTTTGATCTGTGGAGATGAATTCTATCAATGATGAAATATCCCCTTTTTCTAGTAGTTCAACTACATTTTCTCGAAAATATTTTGCATAACTTGCTATAGGTGCATCTTCATCCCAGATAGAGCCTCTTAGATCATGTGTCAGATTGCCGCTTGTTATGATAAGAGAATCATCTCTGAACTCTTGCAAAGCGATGCCTAGCTGCATCAGTTGATCTATGTTATAGTCTGCTGGCAATGAGAGCTGGATAATAGGTATATCTGCATCATGATACATCAAACTTAAAGGAGACCAAACACCATGGTCATAGCCTTCCCTTTTATTTTCCTCTGATATGCTGATATGTTTTGAAACTAAAGTTTTTTTTATTTTTTCTACCATCTGTAGATCATTTTTGGCAGGATATTTTAGTTTGTATAAGCTCTCAGGGAAACCATAAAAATCATAAATAATACCAGGCTTGTCGTTGGATAATATCTTTAATCCATTTGTCACCCAGTGTGCAGATACGATTATTATATACTTTGGTCTGCTCCCTATCATAGTAGGCAGATTTCTTAAAAAATCTGCCACTTTATGTTGCTTAATAGCAAGTTCCGGAGAACCGTGTGATATAAATAGCGAAGGGAACATTTATTTGCAAATCTCACAAGTTACTATGATTTGTGTGAACCATCGCAAAAAGGTACATTAGCACTTTTTTTGCATGCGCATAGATGGTAGTCCTTGCTCTCTTCTACACTAAATATAGTCGGGGTAAATTCTGAGCCTTTGTGTGCTCCACTACATAAAACACCATCAGTACTTTTACCACATGTACAGAAGTAATAATTCTTGCCTGCTTCTAAACTAACTTTGACCGGTTGTGCCATAATAAATCCTTTCTTTTAATTACTAATTAGTAATTTATAGTTAAAAAAAGCTACTGTGCTTTTTGCAGCTTTCTCAATATCCTAAATAAGGTTTCCAATTCATCGTCATTCAAAACTTTAAAGTACTCTTCAAAGTTTTTAGCATGACCCGGAAACAACTTTTCGATAACATCTTTCCCCTTTTGAGTGATAGACAATATCGATGCTCGCTGATCCTTGCTGTCGGTATAAGAAGAAATATAACCATCTCTTTTCAGATTTCTAACGACAACCGTAATATTTCCCGGAGTACTCATAGTGAGTTTTGTGATGGAGCCAATGTTGAGGTCGCCCCTGTGATAAAGTACTTCTAAAACCTGAAATTGATTCATGGTCAAGCCGAAAGACTGTATATAATTTGTCTCTTTAGCTCTTATTTTGTTGTAACTTCTAAAGATCTGCATCCAAGTTCTCATCAACTTGTCTGCAACAACTCCATAACTTTTCGTACTTTTTAATTTCATAAAAAAACTCCTAAAAGCATTATATTACTAATTAGTAGCAATGTCAAGACAAGTGAAGTATTTTTCTTAGTTTTCAAAATTTTGTATCGCTCCGATAACTTTTCCTATGATAGATACTTCATCTATATCTATGATTTCTGTTTCATAAGATGGATTTTCAGATATGAGCTTGAGTTTTCCGGAAACAGTTATATCGAGTCTTTTTACAAGGATTCCGGCTGGGGTGTTAAGAACATATATCTCTTTTTTGTCTTTGAGTAAATTTGTATTTTGCCTGTCTATGAAAAGTACGGCTTTATCCTTGATGATTGGTTCCATAGAATCTCCGATAGAGTTGACGGCTTCTATATATTTGAGTCTGTTTTCCCCGCCTAACATAGCTACTAATTCATCATCTATGGTCAAATATTCAAAATCCTCGTTATCGTTAAGAGCTCCACCGCCTGCAGAAGTATTTATATGTTTGAAGTATTTTATAGTTATAAGCTTGTTTGTTGTTTGTATTAAAGATTCCGGTGATTGGTCAAATAATATATAATTGATCACTATATTTTCTTTTGCGCAAAATTCTATGATCGATTTTAGAGGTACGTTGTTGCTTTTCTTGGATCTGCTGTAGTGCTCTTTAGATATATTTAGAGCTTGAGCTATATCTGAATCATATATCTTAGTGTTAAATTTTTGTTGTAGGTAAGTTCTTATTTTTTCTGCTATCTTGGTAAAATCCATAGTTTCCTCCAAATTAGTTGATATATTTATCAATTAATTTGCTTATTATATCAAATATTTGGATAATTACAATATTGTTACTAGAGATAATTTAAAGCTATTGATTTGGAGATTGTATGAAGATACATATGGACTTAGATTGTTTTTTTGCTTCATGTGAAAGAGTACAAGATCCAACTTTATTAGGCAAGCCTATAGCCGTTGGAGGAAGAAGCGATACTCGCATATTTGAAAAAGGATACAGTAAAAGAAAATTATATAATCAAAATAGCGGTGCTTTTGTACCAAATGTTTTTTACTCAGAAAAAAAAATTATAAATAATGATTTCAATAACTTCTTTGTAGATAAGTTTGATGGAGTAGCAAAAATAAGGGGTATAATCACAACAGCTTCTTATGAGGCAAGAAAGTATAAGATCAAAACAGGAATGACCATCAACGAGGCTTTACAGCTTTGTCCCAAACTTATTGTTTTATCACCAAATCATCTTTTATATCATGAAGCCTCACATAGGTTAGCTAACTTTTTAAAAACAAAAATACCTTTGTTAGAACAATACAGTATTGATGAATTTTTTGGAGATTTAAGTGGATGGATAAAAGAAGAAGATGTATTTTCATTTTGCGATGATCTCAAAAATGAGATATTTGAGAAATTTGGACTGCCTATCTCTTTTGGTATTGCAAATTCAAAATGGGCTGCAAAACTAGTGACGCAGAGTGCAAAACCTTTTGGTGTGCGTCAAGTTAAACCTGAAGATTGGGACAGATTTATAGAAAATATGGAGATTGATAGATTCCCCGGATTAGCAAGAGGATATAAAAAACGACTCAATGATAGAGGTATCGAAAAATTAGGTGATATTAAGAGTGCAAAAAGCCTTTTTTATTCTTGGAAAAAACCCGGTATTCAGTTATATAATAGAATCATGGGAGTAGATGATGAAGAAGTGAGAGAGATTCACTCTAGAAAATCAGTCGGAATAAGCAGGACTTTTGATCCTATATACGAGCGGGATGAAGTACAACGCAGGATGGTGATTCTAGCTCGAAATCTAACTTATACGATCATGAAACTAGGTCTAAATCCTACGACATATTTTTTGAAGATTAAATACGAGATAGGATTTAGAGAGAAATACAACATAACCATAGAAAGGCTTTTCAGCGAAAGGTTCTTTAAATCACTGATGATCGAGATGTTTTCCAAGATCGACATCCATAAAACTCAGGCTATAACATATCTAGGTATCAGTGTGTCAAATTTTATGGAGTATAAGCACAAATCTTATGACATCTTGAGTTATGAGCAGGATGCAAAACAACATAAACTCGGCTCTTGCATCCAGACTCTAAGAGACAAATACGGCATCGATTCTGTGAAAACAGCTGATGAGATATAGTCTTTATTTTTTTAAGTTTGGAAATTTTTCGATAAATTTATCCACTTTTGGACGAACAACATAGATACAGTATCCTTGGTTTGGATTTTTCTTGAAATAGTCTTGATGATACTCTTCTGCTTTGTAGAAAATCGGTGCTTTTAAAACTTCTGTTACTATAGGTTTGTTGAATTTATCAGATTCTGATCTTATCACTTCTTCGGCTATCTCTTTTTGTTTATCGTTGAAGTAAAATATTACGGATCTGTACTGGCTTCCTACATCATTGCCTTGCCTGTTTAAGGTAGTGGGGTCATGGACTGCAAAAAAGATATTTAAAAGTTTTTTCAAATCTACTATTTTATCGTCAAATGTGATCTTTACCACTTCTGCATGACCTGTAGTCCCTGTGCAAACTTGCTCGTAAGTAGGGTTTTTGACATCACCGCCTGCATAACCGCTTTCAACTTTTGTGACACCTTTTACATCTTCAAAAACAGCTTCCATGCACCAGAAGCATCCGCCGCCTAGTATGATGGTTTGTGAGTTTTCCATCTTATCTCCTTTTGCATATGCCACCATGCTTATGAAAACAAAAAATATAAGTATTATCTTTTTCATCTGTTTTCCTTTGTTTAGAGTGCCATTTAAGGCGAAATTATAATAAATACTATTACAATATATACATGAGTAGTTTTGATATCATACAACAAGATAGTAAACAATGCAATATTAAGATTTCCGGTGCATTTGACAGGTTTAACATCAAAAAACTGTACTCAAATGTAAAGAAAGTCAAACATGGCAAATTTGCTATTGTCACTATTGATTGCACAGAACTCGATGCTCTTGACTTTGCAGGAGCAATACTTCTATCAGATCTGAGTGCCGATTTTTCTGAAGCCAAAATACCTTTTGTTATGGTAGGAATGAACCCTGAATTTAAAAGTATTATGCTTTTCGCAAGAAAAAACTTAAGACAAAAATCCAAAATACCTATAAAAAAACACAATTTTATAGTTTCTTCAGTTCAAAAGATGGGAAAACTTTTTGTGGATCTGTTTGAATCTTTTATGCTGTTTTCAACTTTCTTGGGTCAAAGTACCATAGAATTTGGAAGAGTTTTAACAAGACCTTGGAAATTTAGATATAAAGCAACGGCTGTACATATAGAAAAATCAGGAGCACAAGCACTGCCGATTGTCGCTTTGACATCTTTTTTAGTTGGATTGGTCATAGCATATCAAGGAGCTGAACAGTTAGCAAAGTTTGGAGCTAATATTTTTATAGTAGAACTCGTCAGTGTTTCTATGTTTCGTGAACTTGCACCTTTAATTGCCGCTATCGTTATAGCGGGAAGAAGTGCTTCATCATATACGGCTGAAATAGGAACTATGAAAATAACCCAAGAAATAGATGCTATGAAAACTATGGGTTTTGATCCAATCTTATTTTTGGTATTGCCGCGTATGTTTGCTCTTCTTATAGCTATGCCTTTGATCGTATTTTTTGCTGATATTATAGGTGTTTTTGGAGGCATGATCGTTGCAAAATATCAACTTGGTATTTCTTATCTGGAATTTGTAATCAGGCTTAGAGATGCCATAGAAGTCAAACATATACTTATAGGACTCTTTAAAGCTCCATTTTTTGGGTTATTGATAGCTCTTATAGGATGTTTTAGGGGTTTTCAAGTATCAGGTAGCACCGAAAGCATAGGACAATATACTACCATAAGCGTAGTAAACGCTATATTTTGGGTAATTGCGTGTAATGCTCTTATATCAGTCGTTTTAACAAAGGTTGGAATTTGAAAAAATCTATCATAGAAGTTAAGGATATAGTAACAAGCTTTGGTAAAAAGGTTGTACATGATAAAATATCTATAAATATCTATGAAGGAGAGATATATGGTATTTTAGGAGGCAGCGGCAGCGGTAAATCTACTCTCCTTAGAGAGATGGTAATGCTCCAAAATTTCACAAGCGGCAGTATAGATATACTTGGGAATAGAATCGGAGAATTAACCTATGCACAAATGGAAGAACTTAGAAACAATTGGGCAGTTCTTTTTCAATTTGGTGCGTTGTATTCTTCTTTAAATGTTATAGAAAATGTGTCGGTACCTTTGATCGAGCATACAAATTTGCCAAAAGATGTGATAGAACAGATAGCACTTAGTAAGCTTAAGATGTCAGGATTGGATGAGGAAGCGACTTATCTTTTCCCTAGCGAGTTAAGCGGGGGTATGAAAAAAAGAGTGGCATTTGCGAGAGCACTTGTTATGGATCCCAAAATTCTTTTTTTAGATGAACCTACAAGCGGACTGGATCCAATCGGTGCAGAAAATTTTGATAGACTGATAAGAGAAATAGCCTCGCTTCTAAAACTAACTATCGTTGTTGTCACTCATGATTTGCATACAGTAGAACATGTCCTTGATCGCTTTTGTATTTTATATGATAAAAAGATTCTTTTTGAGGGAAGTTATGAAGAAGCCATAAATTCAGATAATTATGCTATTCGAGAATTTCTAAAAGAGGGACAGAGATAATGAAAGGAATGTATCATGGAAAAAAGGCTTAGCTATACCGTAGTTGGTGCATTTGTTATAATAATTACATTGGCACTATTTTTCTTTTTATATTGGATTACTAAATATGGTAGCAAATCTATAGAACATGATTATTATAAGACTTATTTTACAGAATCTGTTTCTGGGCTTAGTCTGGATTCTCCTGTCAAATTAAGAGGCGTTGAAGTCGGACGAGTTAAAAGTATATCTATCAGTAAAAATAACAGCGAAGAAGTTGAAATTTTATTAGAGATAAAGCAAGGGACTCCTATCAAAAAGGACACATATTCTATCCTGGATACGCAAGGGATTACGGGATTAAAACATGTAGAATTAGAAGGTGGTACCAAAACTTCACCTTTATTATTACAAAAGAAGGGTGAAGTACCGACTATCATTTCGAAAAAATCAATTTTGGCAACATTGTATGATAGTAGTGAATCTATGGTTCAAAAGTTAAATGTAATATCAGAAAAAGCAAGCAAGGTTCTTAGCCAACAAAATATAGATAATATTTCCAAGATCATAATAAATCTTTCAAATACAACCGAATATCTAGATAAAAATAAACAAAAATTGACACAGATGTTTGATCAAATAAATGAATTAAAGACAAACATAGAAGTTGATTTTCACTCGATAAGAAATAATTTCAATGAGTTTACGGTGAGTAGTAAGGATTTTATAAAACATACAAAAGATTTTGAAGATAAATTAGTGCCTTCGTTTGATAAACTTGGACGTGCTAGTGATAGACTAGGGGCGGCTTCAGATGTGGCAAAGATCTTTTTTGTCGAAGTTCAAAAAGATTTGGTTGACGGTAAGTTCAATTTGGCAGATATAGTTGAACGTAATATGCAAATATTGAATGAGACGGCATTTTCTATTCAAGGATTATCATTGAGATTAGATAATGCGATAGAAGAATTTAAACAAAGTCCGAGTGATGTTTTATATAAAGTTGGCAAAAAAATTCCTGGACCAGGAGAGAGTCATGAGTAAAGTCTTAGCAAGTGTTTTAATTTTAATTTTTATCAGTGGATGTTCACTAAAAGAGATGTCTCAACCTATTACGACTTATAGTATAACGACAAGTGATACTGTTCAAAACCAACAAAAAGGTCAAGATATCTTAAAGATATCCAGATTTAAATCACCGGCTTTTTTACAAAGCAGAAGGATTTGGTATAAGTATCCTACTAGTATTACCAATTCATATTTATATTCACAATGGAATGAAAATTTTGTTAGTATGATAGAACAAAACGTTGCCGATAATCTTTCTAAAAGTGGACTATTCAAAGGTGTTTTTACTCAGTATTCGAGAATAACACCTGATTTACTTTTAGAGGGAAATGTAGTAAATGCAGTACAAAATATATCAAGTGTTTCTTTTGATATTCAGCTTTATTTGGTTGATAGTAAAACCTCAAAGCTTATATCCACAAAAGATTTTTCATATACACAAAAATGTGATACTATTGATGCAAAAGGCGCCGTATCTGCCTATACAAAGATAGTAAAAAAATTAAATAAAGATGTGATATTATGGTTAAAGACATTAGTGAAAGTAAATTAAATAAATTACTAGAGTTGAACAAAAAGCTTGTTTCTGAAAATGACCATTCAAAGAGAATGAGTTTACTGTCTGATTCCATCAAAAATATGCTTAATGTCGATAGATGTACGGTTTTTATGCATGATGAACAAAGTAGCAGTTTTTGGTCGATTTGCCTTGATGGTATTAGTTTTTTAGAAGTTCCAGATAATACAGGAATGGTCGGTGAAGTTTTAAAAACGCAAAAAACGATCATCGTAAACGATGCAAAAAACTCTCCGCTATTTAATGATATCATAGATACAAGTATCGGATATCATACAAAGAACATTATGACTATGCCTATATTTGGCTATGACAAAAAAATTATAGGTGTTATACAATTATTAAATAAGATTGACGGAAGTCCGGGATTTACTGAAGAAGATCAAAAAGTATTGAGTTATGTTATAAGTCATATTAGTGCGTATTTAGAAGTCATGATGCAGGAGAAATGAGCTCATCACAAAGAGTACACTATTTTTTATTACAATTTTGTAAAGGAATCGAATGAAAAAAGTTTTATTTAGTCTTCTTATACTGTTCTCTACCCTTTTTGCAGCGGTCGATTATACCGTCATGAGTACAGAAGAGCTTATGGCAATGGTTGGATATGTGCCGCCGGAGAATCAAAAAGCATTTTTAAAAGAGATTAATGCAAGAATAAGATCTATGAGTGAAAAAGAGAAAAAGATTTACAAACAAAATATAGAAAAACTTAGAAAAATGAAAAAATGAAACCAAATAAAATTTTTTTACTTGAAGATGATGTAAATTTAAATGAAACTATTGCTGAATTTTTAGAAGAAGAAGGTTATATTGTTACATCTGCATATGATGGAGATGAGGCACGAGATCTAATGTACGAAAATAGTTTTGATATATACCTCTTAGATGTAAATGTTCCAGGGATCAATGGCTTTGAAGTTTTAAAAAAAGCAAGAGAAGCAAATGATAAGATACCTGCTATTTTTATAACTTCGTTAAATACTTTAGAAGATGTGGAAAAAGGCTACATAAGTGGCTGTGATGATTATATAAGAAAACCATTTGAATTAAAAGAACTTCTTTTTCGAATTCAAACTCTTCTTAACAGAGGCTTTTTTCACTCGAATGATTCAAAAATAGAAATTGATAACGAAATATTGTATGATACACTAACCAATGAGCTTATAGTTAGCGGTAATGTTGTTAGGATGCAAAATAAAGAAGCAGCACTTTTAAAGCTCTTTTTACAGAAACAAGATCAGATAATAACTCACGAAGTTATATATGATACACTTTGGAGTTATGATGAGGTTAGCAGTGACGATGCTCTAAGAACATATATAAAAAATCTACGCAAAATAATAGGGAAAGATAAAATTGTCAGTGTTAAAAAGCTGGGATATAAATTTACGACAAAGTGAAAAGAAAACCCTTGCTTCGTTTTTTATCCTTTACTCATTTTTTACGATACTTTTATTGACTTTTTTAGGAATTTATTATTATAAGACTCAAGAAGATTTGATGCTCCAAAATAAAAGATTGGGATTATCCAACTTAGCAAGTGAACAAATAGAAAAATTGAAAGAATTGCACAGGAATTTTGATAATACAAAGATCTATCCTAGAGATCCAAGGTTTAAATCAGCTATTTATGACAGTACTTATCACAAAATATTCTCACTTCTCCAAAATGATCATGTGAATTTAAATAAAGATATATATCTAGTCGGGAACAAGATACATTTTATCAAAGAACCGGAGTATTATTATCTTGGTGCAAAATATGTGGTTATTGAGGTAAATGATGATGGAGTATGGAAAAATACAGTATATAAAAATTTGCTGGAATATGGTTTTATTTTACTTTTTATTATGCTTTTGATGGGATATTTTTTGATGAATCTGATACTAAAACCGATGAAAGAGGCTTTGTCGCTTTTGGATAGATTTATAAAAGATACTACTCATGAACTAAATACTCCAGTTAGTACTATATTGTCAAACATTGAACTAAGTGAAAATAAGAATATAGATGAAAAATTACAAAAAAGATTAAATAGAATACAAATTGCCGCAAAAACCATATCCAATTTGTATCAAGATTTGATTTTTCTCACGTTAGATAAAAAAATCATTTCAGAAAACAAAACTATAGATATGAAAGAGATATTTTTAGAGAGAGTAGAGTATTTTTCTCTATCTTTAGACTCTAAAAAGATCAAAATAAAACTTGATCTGGAAGATAATGTTTTTCTCAATGCCGATAGAACAAAAATTGCAAAATTGATAGATAATCTTTTTTCAAATGCGATAAAATATAATAAAATAAATGGTGAGATTGAAATTGTCTTAAAAAAACACTATTTTTCTATGAAAAACAGCGGAAGAGGCATAGAAAAAGCAAATCTAGATCAGATTTTTAAAAGATATGAACGTGCTGATAAGAGTGTAGGCGGATTTGGTATAGGGCTCAGTATTGTCAGTAAAATTGCAGATGAGTACGATCTACAAATCGAAATCGACTCAAAAGTAAATATTTACACGCAAGTAAAGGTATCATGGTGAAGATAGTTTTTGTAATTTTTGTAATTTTGTTGAATTTGCAAGCTTCTGTTTATGAAGACAATTGCGTTAAATGCCATAAATCGATGCCTGTCAAAATAGATAAATTTTTTTATAGATATCTTTTAAAGTATAGCAGTGAAATAGAAACAAAATATGCGATTAGTGAGTATCTTAAAAATCCAAAAAAAGAAAACTCGATACTAAATACCGCATTATTAAATAGATTTGGCGTGAAGAAAAAAACAACTCTTAGCGATAAAAAACTAAAAGAGGCGATTGATGAGTACTGGGATATATACAAAGTATTCGGAAAATTAAAATAATTAGGACAAAATGGTGAAAACATTAATACTTCATGGCTGGGGAGGAAGTGATTTTCCTCACTGGCAAAGCTATCTTGCATGTGAACTTGCTAAAGATTATGGAACAGTAAGTTTTCCTCTTCTTATAGACAAAGACAATCCAAAAAAAGATACTTGGATGAAGCAAGTCCGTGATATTTTGTCTGATTTTAAGCCTGACATTGTAGTATGCCACTCTTTGGCCAATACGCTTTGGTTTCATCTGTGTAATGAGGAAAAGATCACACCTGTTAAAAAGCTTTTTTTGGTCGCACCGCCTAGTTTGACGACAGAAGTGGAAGAAGTTTCTACTTTCTTTCCTGTTTCAGCTCCTCAAAACATCTACGCACAGGAGATTATCCTTATCACTTCGACAAATGATCCATATATGCCAAACGCTGAAGCTAATGATTTAGCTAAACAATTGGATGTTAAGCATCTTGTTCTAAAAGACGCAGGGCATATAAATGCAGAAAGCGGTTTTGGTGAATGGAGCGATATTAATCTAATGGTAAAGGGCTTAAAGTGAACTATATAGGTTCAAAAGTAAAACTTTCCAAATTTTTAAGAAGAGAGATTGAAAAAGTTATTGATGGAGGATTGTCTGACAAAATATTTTGTGATATTTTTGCCGGTACAGGTATAGTTGGAAGAGTTTTTAAAAAAGATGTGAAACAGGTAATAAGTAATGATATGGAAAATTATAGCTTTGTTCTAAATAAAAATTATATAGAGAATTCTTCTGAGATAGATGACAAACAAACTTATATAGATAAACTAAGCTCTTTAAAACCAATAAATGATGGATTTATATATCAAAATTATTGTTTAGGCAGCGGGAGTGAGAGACAGTATTTTAGTGATGAAAACGGCAAAAAGATTGATACGATCAGAGTGAAAATAAGAGAGTGGCATGATAGTGGAAAAATCGCAGAAAATATATATTATTTTTTGCTAGCATCGCTTATAGAAAGTGCGGATAAAGTTGCAAATACGGCCTCAGTATATAGTGCATTTTTAAAACATCTTAAAAAATCTGCACAAAAAAAATTAATCTTGGAACCTGCTCTTTTTGAGATACATGGTAATTCTCACAAAGTTTATAATGAAGACAGCAATGAGTTGATAAAAAAGATTGAAGGAGATATCTTGTACCTTGATCCACCTTACAATCAAAGACAATACAGTGCAAATTATCATATCTTGAACACTATAGCTTTATATGATGATTTTATTCCCAGAGGAAAAACCGGATTGCGTAAATATAGCAAATCCAATTATTCTAAAAGCAAAGCAGTACATAAAAGTTTTGAAGATTTGATCAAAGATGCAAAATTTAAATATATTTTTTTGAGCTATAATAATGAAGGTTTGATGAGTAAAGAAGATATCAAAAAAATCATGTCAAAATATGGAAAATATGATTTATTGACGACAGAGTATCGAAGATTTAAAGCTGATAAAACTCAAAATAGAAATCATAAAGCAACTTATACGAGAGAGTATCTTCACATACTTATAAAATAATCCACAATCATTTCACTTTTTTATTTTATACTTTTATAAATAGAAAAAGGAGTTTGAAATGAAAAAGTTATTATTAATCGCATTATCAGTGTTTGCATTAAATGCAATGGCTGCAGATAGCGCAGAGATGTTGTTTAAAAAGTGTACTGCTTGTCATGGACTAAATGCCGAGAAAAAGGCTTTAGGTAAATCTGAGATAATCAACAAATGGGACTCTAAGAAGATCGAAGCAGCACTAAACGGTTACAAAAAAGGAACCTTTGGCGGTGCTATGAAGGGCATCATGAAAGGACAGGTAGCCAATCTGAATGAGGCGCAGATTAAAACTTTAGCCGAGTATATTCCTACTCTAAAGAAGTAAGAATTATAACCCTCTTATTGTCGTGTTTTATGACTTTAAGCCCACACATATGAGCCATTACTTCAAATGAATGAGGTGTATAAAAAGAGATATGTGTGGGATCCCTTCTGTACCACCAATTTAAAAATTCTTCAGTATCGTTTTTGTGAAAAAGTGTCATGATAGAGATGAGTCCATCTTGTTTTAGATGATCTTTAAATAGTTTTAGAGTTTCTAGCGGATTTTGGATATGTTCAAAAACTTCCGTTGAGGTGATAAGATCGTACTTCTTATTTTCATATATCTTGAATGGTTGATAAAATTTATCATAACAATCAACATTTAATCCTCGTTGTTTTAAGATTTCAGCTAAAACCGGACCCGGACCTGAGCCAAAATCAAAAGCATCAGTATAATTATTTGGTAAATCTTGCCAAAAATAATTCAAAAAATCTTCAAACATTTTTACATAACCTGTACTTTCAAAACTATTATTGTGATTTTCGTATTGCATTTTTTCTTTTGTTTTATCAACGAAAAAGCCGTTGTCAAGCCAAATTGTCTCACAATTGCTACATTGATGGTATAGCTTGCTCATTTTGTCATCAATTATTTTCTTTGTGAGAGTTTTACATATATTGCACTTCATTTGTTATCTTAATTATCCTTAGTTAAGTTTTATTTACTTATTTAAGCTATTTTATAAAAACTAAATGATATTATATCCATTATGAATAAAATTGTCTCTGCAATTATTGTATTTATTGTTATTTTGTTATCTTTTTATTTTTCACAAGGAAAATTCAACGATAAAGAAATTCGCCTTGGGATGAGCGGACCGTTTTCCGGAAATAAAAGTAACTTAGGCGACGATATGCTTACCGGTGCTATGGCATATTTTAATGATATCAATGACAAAGGTGGGATATACGGAAGACCTATCAAAATTATCGCAAAAGACGATAGATACGAGCCGAATCTTGCTATTGAAAATGCCAAAAATTTGATAAAAAAAGATAAAATTTTTGCTTTTTTTGGTATCATCGGAACTCCGACTTCAAGAGCAATACTGCCAATTGCAATTGATAATAATATTCCCCTTTTAGGTACTTTTTCCGGAGCAGATTTTTTACGAGAACCTCCCAATCCTCTTATCTTAAATGCGAGAGCAGGTTATGAAGCAGAAACAGAAAATTTAGTAAAATTTTTTGTAGATCAAAAAAAACTTACTAGAATAGCTGTATTTTATCAAAATGATAGTTATGGAAGAAGCGGTCTTAGAGGTATAAGAAAAGCACTAGACAAAAGAAATTTGAAAATTATTGGAGAAGGAAGTTATAAGAGAAACACACTCTCTGTAGGCAATGCTTTATATGAGATAAGTCTAACTAGACCTGAGGCGATTATCTTGGTTGGAACTACGATGCCTGTAGCCGAATTTATAAAAAGAGCGAGAAAAAATGACAAAATAATCAAAAATATAGATTTTGGCGTTCTCTCTTTCATCAGTCCAAAATTGTTGGTTGAGACTCTTAATAAAAATGTTAAAAACGTATTTTTCTCACAAGTTGTTCCTACTCCTTGGACATCTAAAGAAAAAGAAGTTGAAAAGTATAGAGAACTCATGTCTAAGTACTTCCCTGAAAAACAGTTAGGATATGTTTCACTAGAGGGTTATTTTGCTGCTGAGATGACTGCAGAAGTTTTTAAAGCCGTAGGAAAAAATTTTAGAAAATCGGATTTTATAAGAGAAATGGAAAAATTGTCAAAAGATATTAAAAATAATACCTGTTCAAGTACGGTATCGGTCAAATGTCCTTGTTTACGGTTAGTATTGATAAGCCAATATATTGATGGCAAATTTAAGTTGATACATGAAAAATAAGCCAATGTACGATTTTATCGTCAAAATAAATGATATGACCGTAGAAAAAAAGACTAGTTTATTGTTCTTAGTTATGGTTGCAGGGATGCTTTTCATAGGGAGCTTTTCGCACATAAGCTTGAACAGAATCATGGATAACTATAATGTTATTTATGCAAAAAGAATGCTTCCGATAGCAAGCTTAGAAAAGTTAAAAGACATATACAGTGTAAATATTCTAGATACTTTGAGGGATATGGAAAGAAATCTGATTGCCTATAAACAAGGAGAAGATGTTGTCTTCCTAGCTCAAGATCTAATCAGAAGAGATTGGAAAGATTATAAGCTTGGCATGACAACTAAAAACGATAGTTTTATTGATAAATTATTAGATTTTTTTTATATAGGCAGAGTTAAAAATAATAATCAGGCTACCACAAGTGACGAGTACTTTTTAGCAGCAAAAGTAGATAAAAAAATCGATTATATAGATAGTATCTTGACTGATATGTTTATTTTATTTAAGAACGACAATAAAAAACAAGCATATGAAATATTAAAAAGTCAGCTATATCCGGCTGTGTATTCTGTAAATATTGATTTGACGCAACTCATCAATATTAATCTTGAAGCTTCAGTACAAGACAAAGAAAAGACAAATCAAGTCTATAAGACGACTTTTGAGTGGATAGTCGCAGGAACTATTGGTACGATTTTTGTAGCAGCACTCATTGCCATAGTTATACTTCAAAACATTAGGTTATTGCATGAAAATCTAGCAAATATGGTAGATGAAAAAACAGAAGAATTACAAGAATTGAATCGTAATCTTGAGCTCAAAATCAATCAGGGCATCGAATCATCTCGCCAAAAAGATGAGATCATGATACGCCAATCCAGACATGCTGCCATGGGAGAAATGATCGGCAACATTGCACATCAATGGAGACAACCTCTAAATGCTCTTGGATTAGTTATACAAAGTTTTCAGACAAAAAAAATGCTCAACGGTACACTTTCTGAAGAGTTTATAGATGCCCAAGTAAAAGAAGGCTTGATGCTGGCAGAAAATATGTCTAAAACTATAGATGATTTTAGAAATTTTTTCAATCCAAATAAACAGAAAACATTATTTAGCATAGAAAAATCTATTCAGAAGAGTATCGAGATTATCGGCGGTTATTATAAGAGAGACAAGATAAATATTATTCTGACAACTTTAAACGATTTTGAGATCATGGGATTTCCAAATGAATTCTCCCAAGTTATAATAAATCTATTTTCAAATTCAAAAGATGCTTTAAAAGAGTCTGATCTAGAAGAAAAACTGATAGAAGTCGTAGTAAATACGGATGATATATATGGTTATGTTGACGTTATCGACAATGGAGGGGGCATCAAAAAAGATGTGCTTGATAGAATTTTTGAGCCTTATTTTACAACGAAGCACAAGTCTTCAGGAACAGGAATTGGCCTTTATATGTCACAACAAATTATAGAAAAACAAATGAATGGCAAGATAGTCGCAGAAAATATTTCTCATTCTTTTACCGGCTTTGGGAAATATGAAAAATGTACAAATATAAAAATAAGTTTACCGTTAAAGGGAGGTAATGATTATGGATCTAAATAGTCTTAAAGATTGCGTGGTACTTTATGTAGAAGACGATATCTCTGTTCAAAATCAAACCAAAATGATTTTGGGTGATTTTGTAAAAGAAGTCGTAGTAGCCAATGATGGAGAAGAAGGTTTGAAAATTCTTTCGGAGAGAAATGTTGACTTGATCATAACAGATATAACGATGCCAAATTTAAACGGCATTGAAATGTTAAAAAAGTTAAGATTTGAAGATAAAAATATGACTCCTGTCATAATTACAACAGCATTTACTGAAACAGATTATTTACTTGATGCAGTGAAACTTCGAGTAGAAGGGTTTGTCATGAAACCAATAAATATACGAGAATTGGTTACTTCTATGTACAATATTGTTCTACCGATTTTACAAAAAAAGGAATTGGAAGATTGTTCATCTATAGTTGAGAGTCTGTCTGCATTGGTCGGCGGTAAAAAAATAGAAATACTAAAATATATTATGAACAATTTGGATGAAGATCATGTATTTAACGGCTCTTACCAAGATATCATGGACAATATAAACGTAAGTAAACCTACTGTTGTCGGAATGTTTAAACAGTTGATAAAAGCAGGTATTTTGGAAAAGTTAAAAAATAAAATGTATAAATTTACAAACAAGAGATTAATATCTAAAATGAATAATTAAAATTTTAATTAAGTTAAAATTTATTAATTTGTATATTTAATGTTCAAAAACAGATAGTAAACTTATAAAAAAATAGATACAATAAAAAAAACTCAAGGAGTATATGAATGAAAAAAATAGAAGCAATCATCAAGCCATTTAAGCTTGAAGATGTAAAAGATGCTTTGACAGCTATTGATATCACAGGGATGACTATAAATGAAGTAAAAGGCTACGGACGACAACAAGGGCACTCTGAATTATATAGAGGTGCAGAGTATGTTGTGGATTTTTTGCCTAAAATTAAGATGGAAATCATAGTAAAAGATGATGATGTCGAAAAAGCTGTCAATGTAATAGTAGAATCTGCAAAGACCGGTAAAATCGGAGATGGTAAGATATTTATAAGTAATGTCGATAAAGTAGTCAGAATTAGAACAGCTGAGGAAGATGAAGACGCTATCTAGATATAATTTTGCAGAAATACAGATATCTGTATTTCTGCATTTTAAGTAATATTTAATAAAACTGCTTAATTTTTACTCACAATAATCCATACAAATATTGTAAAATATAAGAAAATTTTGCAAAGGTATACCTATGGAGACAGTAGACTTAAAATATGCTATAGATTCACTATTTCTAATTTTCTCAGCCGTACTTATTATATTTATGGCTCCGGGTTTTTCAATGTTAGAGGCTGGATTAGTTAGAACAAAAAATGTAACGGCCGTACTAACAGGCAATGTTCTTTTATATGCTGTTTGTTCATTCGTATATTTAATCTGGGGATATAATCTCATGTTCAACGGCAGCGGTTTTTTCCTAAAAGGCGTTCAAGTAGTGGGATATAGCGGTTTTGCATTTTTCTTTTTTCAAATGGCTTTTGTTAGTAAAACAGTTTCCATAATGAGTGGCGGTGTTAGTGAGCGAATCCGAATACTCCCATTTATGACATTTGCGATTATCATGAGCGGATTTATATATCCTATGGTCGGAAAATGGACATGGGGCGGAGGATTTTTAAAAGATATGCATGATCTTGCAGGAAGCAGTGTGATTCACTCAGTCGGAGGATGGGCACTACTAGCGGCTATAATAGTTTTAGGACCTAGAAAAGGCAAGTATGCGGCAGATGGTAAAATCAAACCGATTCCTGCATCAAATATTCCATTGGTTACGCTAGGTGGACTTCTTCTTTGGATCGGCTGGTTTGGATTCAACGGTGGAAGTGCATTTCATATATCATCAAAATCTGCTGCCGATTTAGTTGGATTAATTATAGTCAATACAAATACTGCAGGACTTGCCGGAGCGATCACAGCTACCATTATAGTATATATGCAATATAAAAAACTAGATATTACTATGATTCTAAACGGTGCCTTAGGCGGACTTGTAGCGATTACGGCCGGAGCTGATCTTTTCGGACTTTGGGAGCCGATCGTTATAGGTGCCGTTGGCGGAGGATTAGTCATATATGCTGTTCCTTTGTTTGACAAACTTAAAATTGATGACCCTGTAGGTGCTCTTTCGGTTCATCTTATAAACGGTATCTGGGGAACACTGGCAGTTTCTATTTTTTCAAATGTGTCATTTATGACTCAATTTAAAGGAGTAGTTGTAATAGGTGTTTTTACTTTTACTTTTTCTTTTGTCGTATTTTATATAATCAAAAAGCTAATAGGGCTTAGAAGTGATGAGGAACATGAATATGAGGGACTTGATTTGGAAGAGTGTGGAGTTGAAGCATATCCTGAGTTTATAAAATAAATATTCTTCAAAGGAGAAGTCGTCTTCACTTCTCCCTTGGTATTTATTTGATATTTTTTTTAACTTCAGCTATAAACTCGTGAATATCATCATAAAGAGCTTGAAGATCTTCTTCATGTTCCACTTCGTCAGCTAATATTTGAGATACCATATCATAGGTGACTATATCTTTTTCACGCGTTATATCTGTAAGTTTTGAGTAGATGCCAATAGCACACTGTTCACCTTTGATAGCTTGTTCTAAAATAGGTAAAACGTTTGCATCTTCCGGGGCATCATAGCCACAGTTTGTTTGAGCTAGCCAATCTTTTGGATGTAGAAGCGGCGTGCCCCCAAGTTGTAGGATGCGATCACTCACCATAGTCGCATGACGCAATTCATCAGCTGCGTGTTGAGTCAACTCAGCGATCGCGGCATCTTTCATGATCCCTTTGACAACTTTTGCTTCAATAAAATATTGGTAATAAGCCAGCCATTCGTCAGCATAGGCTTTATTTAAAAGTTTGACGACCTCCTCGGCTTCGATTCCTCTTAGTATAGATATTCCTCTTTTTGCCATGATATCATCCTTTTAAAGGTTGAGTATTTGCCGAAAACTCAGCAAATACCAAGTTGTTAATACAAATGCTGTCTTTGAAAATATTCCTGAGGCGCTTTACAAAGAGGGCATGCTTTAGGAGCTTTCTTGCCTCTGTGTACATGTCCGCATATTTCGCAAACCCAAAATTCATCTTCTGTACTGTCGAAAAATCCTTCTTCTTCAAGTACTTTCTTAAGTTCAGCATATTCTCTCTCATGTTCTATTTCTACTTTTGCTATGGCTTTTAGTAAACGAGCTATGTCTTTGTGTCCTTCTTCTTCGGCAATAGCAGCAAAATTTGGATACATCTCGGTATGCTCATAATGCTCGCCTTCGATCGCCATATCAAGATTCTTGAGCGTTTCGTGCATCTCTATGCCGTAAACTAGTTTGTTGTAAGCCTCATACTCTGCTTTTGCATGATATTTTTCATTAGTAGCTGCTTCCATAAAATGATCAGCTATAGAATGCCAACCAGCCTCACGAGCCAGTTCTCCGAAAAATTCATACTTATTTCTAGCTTGACTTTCACCTGCAAATGCTTTCATAAGATTTACTGCTGTCAAATCTTTTGTAGTACACTCCATGTTTTTACCGCAACAAACAAGTGTTCCTCCACCAACATTTTGAACTTCTACTTCATTCCCACAAACGTTACATTTGTATGTTTCGTACTGTTTCATCTGTACTCCTTTATTTTAATTCTACTAAAATTCTATCTAAATAAAAAATAATAGTCAATAAGAATTATTTGCATTTAGAAGTAGATTAAAGCAATTAAATTTTTTCTATATATTGTATATGCTTGAGATATTTAAATGTTTTGCAGATGCGTAGTATGGGAAAGCTTATTTATATTGTTAAATTTATCTTGCATTTTCGAGTGCCTAAACATTGATAATCTCAGATACTTGTTATAGTATCATGATAGCGTTTTTATTCTTGAATTTCAAATTTTTACACTAATACTATTGGCTCGTTAATTCTTCGTTGTATTTATTTTTTATCATTTATGTTGATTTTAAGAGTAGTAAATATATAATTAACTATCTAGTTAGTTAATAAGGAAACGGAATGGAGAAGGCTGTTAAAAAAAGAGATTCTGAAGCTTCCAAAAAGCTTATTTTGGAGTGCGCAATTAAACTTTTTTCTAAAAAAGGTTTTAATCTGAGTTCGATGGATGAACTAGCGAACATGAGCGGTCTCAACAAAGCAATGATATTTTATTATTTTAAAAACAAACAAGGTCTATATGAAGCAGTTATGGAAACAGTCATTGATGAAATATATATAACTGTTCAAAAAGAGAATCAAAATTACAAAAATCCGATGGAGGAGTTAAAAAATTTTATAAAAACATATGCTTTCTTTGCTTCAAATAATCCACATTTACCTGCACTCTTACTAAAAGAATTAAGCAACAGCGGTTCAGTGATGTCAGAAAATTTATTTTATAAGATGAGAAAATTATTTGCTCTTTTTAGTGATATATTAGATAGAGGAAAAAAAGATGGTTCTTTTAATGATATTGTACCTATGGTCTTGTATTTTATGATCATAGGCACTATCAATCTTGTGATAACGACAAAACCTTTGAGAATAAAAGCACTAGAAATAGATAATATAGATACTTGTGCAAATTGTGATATAGCTGAAATATCAGACTACTTAATAAGAAAAATTACAAAAATGCTGAAGGACTAATGATGAAAAAATTATCGCTATTGATCTCATTTATAGTAGTTATCAACTTAAACGCTACAACTATGGATGAATTGTTCAAAGCTCTAAAACAACAACCTGCAACAAAGATAGATGAACTGAGTTCAAAAATGGCAAATATTGCAGAAGATAAGACCAAAGCAGGGTATTATCCTGAGGCAAACATGTTTGCTAATTATACTCATTATAATTCTGCGACAAATCTAAGACCGTTAGATCCGCTAGCTGCAGCAAAATTAATAGCGAAGAACGAGCCGCTTCCCTTTTCAAATACAATCGAGCAAATAGGAGTTGGAGTACATATTCCCGTTTTTGTAAAAGAACTTGGTGATTTAAGTAAAAAAGCGAAATATCTTGCAAAAAGTGCCAGATTGAAAAAAGAGCTTAATTTTTATCAACAAGAGGCTTTAGTGTTGGGGGCAAACGCTTCATTGGAATATTTGGAAAATCTAGTGTTAACATTGAAAAAAACAAAAAAATCTTTACAAAAAACAAGAGATGATCTAGAGATCTCCGTAAACTCAGGAAGGATGCCCGGAATTTCACTTGATAAGATAGATGAAAAAATAAATCAATTGGACATAAATATAAATAATCTCTTTATAAAAAAAGCAACATTAGTCTCAGCAATAGAAAATTTAACAGGATTAGAGATAAAAAAACCTGCAAAGATGCACTTGGTGACAGATGTCCAAAAAGGTGAAATTTTTGCACTTAAACCTCTTCAAGAAATTATAAATGCATCAAATAGTGATTTTGAGGCAAGTTTTGCAAAAAGATACTATCCTAAAGTTTCGTTTGATCTTATGTGGAGTGAAAACTATGCACAAGATGATGTTCTATACGGGCAGAGCGTGCACAGAGGATATGGGTATTATAGATTGGGAGTCTCTATGCCTTTGTACAGTAGAGGTGAAGACATTGATATGCAGTTAAAAAAAGTAGAGATTATGAGAGATAGAATGAAACTCAGAAAAACTGAGCAAGAATTAAAATCTCAAGCCAAGGCTTTACAAAAAGAGTTGATATTACTGTCGAAATCTAAAAAATTAAAACAACTTAACATACAAAAAAGAGAAGATCTTTTGAAATTTGCAAAGCTTTCCTTTAGTCAGGGAAGAATGAGCGAAGAAGATTACCTTGTTTATGAAGATAAAGTTTTAAGTGCGATATCAAGTTATTATGAAACAGTTTCACAAAAATGGCAAGTCATAGCAAAGCTTGCAGTGATATACGGAAATGATTTAAGAGGAGTTGTAAGATGAAGAAGTTGTTGACTTTTATAGTTGTATTAGGTGTAATAGGTACGATTGTTGTTGGAGGAATGAAGGTAATAAAGGCAAAAAGAGCAGCAGAGCTTAAAACTCCTAAACCTATAACATATGCAATACACGTAAAAACATTATCTCCCGTGCAGGAAAAATCAATTTTGACTCTTCCTTATCTGGCTTTGACAAAAAGTAATGATGATGTCAAAATAAGCTCTAGAGTGAATGCAAGGATTAAATACATAGTTACAAGCGGAACAGTTGTTAAAAAAGGTGATTTGATCGCAAAATTAGATGATAAAGAGCTAAAAACCCAAATAGAATCGTTAAATCTAAATATATCTTCTCTAAAATCGCAATTAAAATCAAAAGAGATAGCTTTAAAAAATTTAGAAAATACACATAAAAGAACTCAAAAGCTTTTAAGCGTTAGAGGAGCATCACAAGAAGAGTTTGAGAGAGAAGTGACAAACTTGGAAACGCTAAAATCCGGAATCGATACTTTGAAATTCAAGATAAAAGAGCTTGCAGCAAATAAAGCTTCAGTAGAGAACATGCGCTCATACACTAAGATATTGTCACCGATTAACGGTGCTGTAACCAAGCTTGTAAACGTTGGAGATGTAGCTATGATGGGTAAGCCTATCATCAGTATAAGTGCAAGATCGAACAGTTACCTCTTAGTCAGTCTTCCTGCAAGCATACATGCAAAAGAGATCATATATAACAAAAAAAAGTTTTCTCTCAGTCCTTTAAATACGACAAAGAATGGGCTTTTAGAATATTTGGCAAACATAGACGAGAGTCTAGCTAGTGAACAAACTATCAATATTGATGTTGTGATTTTTGACGGCAAAGGTTTTAAACTACCACATGATGCGATACTAAATAGAAACGGAAAAAATTATGTTTTAGTGCTAAAGAATGATTTGGCCAAAGCAAAAAAGATCAAGATTGTGGCAAATGGTGAACAGGGTGTCATAGTAGACGGTGTTAATAAAGACGAGAAAATAATTGTTGCAAAACAGGATATATTACTTAGGCTTCTTGGTGGAATCAAAGTAAAAGCCGTAAGATAAAGGATAGATGATGTTATTTGAATATTTTTATAAAAGGCCTTATCTTCTTTACAGCCTGATAGCAGGATTCTTTATTATGGGAATCATCGGACTAGTCACCCTACCCAAAAATCTTTTTCCAGACGCTAATCCTCCAAAAGTCGTGGTTGTCACAAGAGTACCTGGAGCAACTGCAAAAGTGGCAGCCTCGACAGTATCAAAACCGATAGAACAAGAACTTTCAAGATTAGGTTCTGTGAGTGATATAAGCAGTGTAAATGTACCAAATATGTCAATCGTCAGTGTTGAGTTTGACTATAAAAAGAGTTTAAATTCTGCAGCGGTAGATGTAGCCAATGCACTAAATATCGCAAAAGCGAACATTCCTACAGGGTTAAATCCTGCCATATATACTGCAGGAGATTTTACGCTTCCGGTTGATGTTATAGCATTGAGTCCAAAAAATTCATCAATATCATTAGGAGAGATAAGGAAGATAGCAGACAGCTTTATAAAGCCACACCTCCTAAGCAACAAATCAATCGGCAATGTAGAAGTATTTGGCGGATACGAAAGCGCTATAAACGTAGAGATAGATCCATTTAAAGCAAAGAAATACGGAGTAGATTTTGGTACGATTTCAAAAGTTATTTTAGCTCAAAACAAAGATATTCCGGTAGGATTTATAAAAGGAAATAACAGTTTTTATACGGTTACTATTTATGGAGAAAAAGACAATGTTTTAAATTTGCAAAATCTATTAATCAAGCCGAATGTAAGGCTAAAAGATATAGCAACCGTAAAATGGGGACATCAAAAAAGAACAAGCGGCTACATCGGCAATGGAAAAGATTCTATAGCACTTTCCATTCAAAGATCTCCCGGTGGAAGTGTTTTAGACGTCAGCAAAGCCGCCAGGGCTGAAATGAAAAAATTAGAAATAAAATATCCAAATATAAATTTTGAGATAAGTGATACTCAAAGAGATTTGATAGAGCAGGCGAATACAAATATGCTAGAAGCTCTAAGAGATGCGGTGATTTACACTTTGATAGTGATCATGGTGTTCTTAGGGAACTTTAGAGCTATAATTGCGGCAGGGCTGTCTATCCCAATGGTGTTCTTTACGACTATTGCAATAATTTGGTTAGGCGGAGGAGAGCTGAATATAGTTATATATACTGCAATTATCCTAGCGCTTGGAATGCTTACGGATGATGCAGTTGTGGTATTGGAAAATATAGAACGACATCTTGTCGAAACAAAAGAAGATCTTCAAACTGCCATAAAAAATGGTACGAAAGAAGTTTTAAGTCCGGTATTTGCAGGAACTCTTGCAACTGTAGCTATCTTATTCCCTTTGATGTTTGTCGGCGGGTTCCCTCAAAAAATATTTAAACCTTTGATAGAAACTTTGATCATAGCTTTATTGGTTAGTTATTTCTTATCTATAACTTTCATACCTTTGTTATCTGCCAGATTATACAAAAATGGAGTGACAAAGACAAAAATAGAACGAGCATTTGAGTGGTTTTATGAAAATACTATCGGAAGATTGGTTGCTCCTTATGAAGGGATCATAAAATTTTCTAACGGAGGCGGAGGCTGGAAGATAGTAAGAAGAATGGCTTTGACCATGAGTGTTGTAGCATTTCTCGTATTTAGTATGAAAAATATTATGCCAACTATTGGTAAAGATGCTATGCCTCCTATGGATACGGGTATTATAAAAGCTCAGATAGCATTTAGCGCAAATGGAACTGTTGAGGGAGCAGAAAAGAGATTGAAGCCTTTTTTAAAATGGCTAAATGATCAATCCTGGGTAATTAGAAGTTCAATAGCATTTGGCAGTGAACCAGGAGTTTTAAGCTTAGGCAGCGGCAATCTTCCTACTGAAGCTACGATCACGATCAATGCCGTGAACAGATTTAAAAGACACAAGACACTGTGGCAGCTTGAGGATATAATCAGAGAAAAATTGTCACATCTTGAAGGACTTAAGCGAAATGATGTATTTGACTTTGGAGCGACTGCAGTTTCCAGTATAAAAGCTACTGTTGATTCAAGAATCAGTTCACCTACTCTTGATGGTATGAGTGAATATTCTAAAAAAGTTGCAAAGGCGATGAAAACAGTTCGAGGTTTGACTTCAGTATCGACAAGCTGGGGTAAGGATTTTACAGAATACATAATAGACGTAGACAGAAATAAAGCTTTACGCTACGGGATAACCCCTTTTGATATAGCAATGCAGATCCCGATAAAAGGAGAAATAGTCTCACTTAATGCAAATCTAGAGTCGATGAATACACAATTTGTGAGGCTTTATCTCAAAGACAGATTTACCAAAAATCTTGAAACCTTAAAACTATTGCCTATAACAACAAAATTTGGAGAGATCCCATTGTCTCAAATTGCAACCATAAAAAAGAGTTTAACATATGCCAAGATTGAGCGAGACAATATGCTTTATTCGCTTGATGTTAACGGTTATAGAGCAAAAAGACCTGTGACACATCTTACCGATGACACTATAAATGCTCTAAAAAGCGTAAAATCTGATAATTTTATAGTTTCACAAAGAGGTGACAGTGCACAAATATCAGACAGTTTTGGCAGGATGTTAAAAGCTATAGGACTGGGTGTAATTATACTTACTATGAGTTTGATAGCAATTTACAGATCTGTCAGAATGGCATTTATCATGATCTTAGTACTACCGCTATCTTTGATAGGAGCTTCTTGGGGGATGTTGTTATTTGATAAACCAAGTTGTATGCCGAGTTTGTTAGGAATTTTGCTTTTATTTGGAATCATTATTAAAAATGCAGTATTACTGATAGACTTTTATCAGGCAAATAAAAAATTAGGCAAGAGTGCATTTCAAAGTGCTATTGACAGTGTTACTATAAGGTTTCGCCCTGTCATGATGACAGCATTTGGTACAATAGCAGGGATGATCCCTATAGCATTGGAGCAAGCAGTTGGATTAGAGCGACTCAGTCCATTAGCAGACGTTGCTATAGGCGGTCTTTTGATAGGTACGCTTTTGACACTCATTTATGTACCTATGTATGCTTATATCTTTGATAGAGATAAACTCAGAAAGGAATAAAGATGAATGAAACAGCAAAAGGAGTAGAAGCACTAAGCAGTGAGATCAGAATGGAGATCAGAGCAATCTATAAAATGAATATGACCTTTGAAGGATGGAATGTTCCGGAGATGGATGATAGAGTAGCTAGTGAGAAGATATTAGAGGTGATGCAGCAAGCATTGGATGAGTTAAAACAAGAAAATAAATAATAGGAAAATATAGAATGGAAAATGTCATTAGAGAAGTAATGCCCAAAAATATGAAAGATATTAGAGTAGATATAGAGGAGTTTATAACACTTTACAATGAAGGAAAAGCTGAATTGATAGATGTTAGGATTAAACCTGAAATTGCTATATGGCAGATGAATTTTGGTTTACAAATCCCAACCCATGAGCTGCCTGATCGGCTTGAAGAATTGCCAAAAGACAAAGAATTGGTAGTTGCTTGTCAATACTCTGATCGATCTAACATGGCAAGATTTTATCTTGCATCAAAAGGATATAAAGTCAGATATCTAAGTCCGGGTCTTTTTGCATTGATGGAAAGGTTAAAAGGAGGCAAAAGCAAGGACATCAAACCAAGATAATATTCAGTAGTAAAATTTTATTTCAAAAATTATATAATATGCAAATTTCTTAAAGGATATTCTATAAATAAAAAAATTATAGGTAGATTGGAATCTATTGATTTGCTGGATTTAGAATTATATGATTTGGATGCCAAGATCGATACCGGAGCTGACTCTAGTGCTATTCATTGCGATAACATAGAAGTAGACGAGAATGATCTTGTGCATTTTAAACTTTTAGATAAGGTTCACCCCTCTTATCATGGCAAAAAAATGATCATTCCCTTATATAAAATGAAGAGGATAAAAAGCTCAAACGGCGAAGTGCAGCTAAGACCCTCTATCAAGATAACGGCAATGTTTTTTGGCAAAAAATACCAGATAGTAGTAACTTTGACAAATAGAAAAGATATGCAGTATCCGATGTTGATCGGCAGGAAGTTTTTGAATAAAAGATTTTTAGTTGATGTCTCAGGAGAGTATTTATCCAAAAAAGAAGGAAAAAAATGAAAGTATATATATTGTCAAGAAATGAAAATCTTTATTCAACTAAAAGGCTCTTGGAAGCAGGCTTGGCAAAAGGTTGGGAGATAAGAGTCATAGACTATCTTGCCTGTAGTATCGAAATAATCAAAGGGGAGTTAAAGATCAACTACCATGGAAAACCTTTAGATACTCCAGATGCGATCATCCCCAGAATCGGAGCAAGTAGAACTTTTTTTGGAACAGCTATGGTGCGGCACTTTGAGATGATGGGTGCTTTTAGTGTTGCAGGCAATTTAGCAATAGCAAGAAGTAGAGATAAACTGAGAAGTTTGCAAATACTTTCAAAAAATGATGTAGATATGCCAAGAACCGTTTTTGCTTCCAATAAATCAGACGTAAAAGATATCATCAAACTAAGTGGTGGAACTCCTCTAGTTTTGAAGATATTAGAGGGAACACAGGGTGTAGGTGTTGTTTTGGTCGAGACTCAAAAAGCCGCTAAGTCAGTTTTAGACGCATTTTACGGTATGAACGTCAATCTTCTTGTTCAAGAGTTTATAGCCGAAGCCGGAGGTGCCGATATAAGAGCCATTATAGTAAATGGAGAAGTGGTCGGGGCTATGAAAAGACAAGGTGCCGAGGGAGATTTTAGATCAAATCTTCACCAAGGCGGGAGTGCTACGGCTTACAAGCTGGGGAGAAAAGAAAAAGCCATGGCAGTCTCGGCAGCACGTGCAATGGGACTTGGAGTTTGCGGCGTTGATATGATCCCCTCAGCCAGAGGACCGCTTGTGATGGAAGTAAACTCGTCTCCGGGATTAGAAGGCATTGAAAGTGCTACGGGCTTTGATGTTGCAGGCAAAGTTATGGATTACATAGAAAAGCACATAGAAGAATCAAAGACCAAGACAAGAAGAGGACCAAGGGATAAGATAGGAGTCTAGAGCATGGGCAGTGAAAAATTAACAATCGGCGGAGTTGAGATCCAAAAAGGCAGCAATACAAACATATATATAGAATTGCCGAAGCTTTATCATACTCCTACAAAACTTCCGATCAGGGTGATATCAGGTAAAAAATCAGGTCCTATCATTTTTATCAGTGCTGCCATACATGGAGATGAGTTAAACGGTATTGAGATCATTAGAAGGTTCAGAAAGTTAGTTATTCTAAAAAAACTAAGAGGAACGATCATTTTGGTTCCTATCGTAAATGTTTACGGGATCATGACCTTGTCTAGATATTTGCCTGACAGAAGAGATCTAAACAGGAGTTTCCCCGGAAGCGAGAGAGGCTCTTTGGCTAGTAGAGTAGCAAATATATTTTATAGTGAGATAGCAAGTAAGTGTGATTTTGGTATAGATCTACATACGGCGTCCATTCACAAATCAAATCTTCCTCAGATCAGAACAAATTTGGATCATGAACAAACTTTGAAATTGGCTATTGCTTTTGAAGCGCCTGTCGTCTTGGGCTCAGAACTAAGAGAAGGTTCACTCAGATCCGTTGCCAAAGAGAACGGTACTCCAATTTTACTTTATGAAGCAGGAGAAGCACTACGCTTTGATGAGACAAGTATCCGAATAGGAGTTAGAGGAATAGTCAATGTTCTAAGAGAAAACGGAATGCTTCCAAAAGGATCTAGCAAGAAAACCAAAAAGATCAAAAAAGCCCCTATCATATCTAGAAGCAGCCAGTGGGTGAGATCCAGTGAAAGTGGTATCTTAAGAACGGTAAAAGCTTTAGGGGATATAGTCGTAAAAAATGAGATCATAGCTTATATTGACGAGCCTTTGGGAGACAATACTTTCTCAATAAAAACTCCATTTGCAGGTGTTATAATAGGAAAATCAGAGATCCCGCTTGTCCAAGAAGGAGATGCGATCTTTCATATAGCAAAATTTGGCAATCTTGAGAATGCGGAAGACAGAATGGAGCATTTTCACGAAAATGACACAGCACAAAATGAATTTGAAGAGTTACAAAATGAGTTGATCATATGATGCCAAGAAAAGCCCATAGGTTCCATAAAGCATATATCGAGATCACAAATATTTGCGGCTTGGAATGTAGCTTCTGTCCGACAAAAACAAAGCCCAAGATGGTTATGGAGCTGGATTTCTTTGAAAAAATATTGATGGAGCTCAGTCCTTTTACAAAAGATATAGCATTGCATGTATTAGGTGATCCCTTAGCTCTTTCAAATCTAAAATCTTATCTTGACATTGCCCAAAAATATAAATTCAACGTTATGATAACGACTAGTGGAAATTATCTGAGCAAACACGAAGATATTTTTCATAAAAGCCTAAAACAGATAAATATCTCTCTAAACAGTTACAATAAAAACAACATGAAATGCACATTTGATGAGTATATGGATGAAGTGTTAAAGCTTTGTGAAAAAAGAGTCGACGATGAGGTATTTATAAATTTAAGGTTATGGAATCTAGATGAAAATAGAAGTGAAAATCCTTATAATCAGCAAATCTTTAAAAAACTTTCTTCATTTTTTAAAATTAAATTTGAAGAAGAGATGATCTTAAATCCACCAAGATCAATAAGGCTGGCAAAAAAGATTTTGGTGCACTTTGATCACTATTTTGAGTGGCCAAATCTATCAAGTTCAAACAGTACGGATGGTTTTTGTCATGGACTTTCTTCCCAACTGGCAATACTTGCTGATGGAACGGTAGTGCCTTGTTGTTTAGATGGAGAAGGAGTTGTGGACCTGGGAAATTTGCATTCATCAAGTTTAAGCGATATATTAGAAAGCCAAAAAGCCAAAAATATAATCGACGGCTTTAAAAAACATAAAGCCGTCGAAGAGTTATGTAAAAAATGTACTTTTAAAGATAGGTTTAATTTAGACAGGCTAGAGATCTAGTAATCTCTAGCAACTTTATAGGTCGGGTTATCGACCTCATGCATACAAAATCTACCTGCATTTTGCAAAGCTTCTATGCAGTCATCGCTTAAATGTCGCAGTTTTAGGCTTTTGCCAAGTTCGGTATATTTTTTTGTCACTTTATCTATCGCTTCTACACCGCTTGAATCCATAACTCTGGTATTGGTGAAGTCGATCACAACATTTTGAGGATCATCTTTTAGATCAAAGATATCGTTTGTAAACTGAGTTGCCGAGCCAAAAAAGAGCGGACCGTTTAATTCATATACTTTGGTCCCGTCTTCTTCTATTTTAGTTTTTTTTGTAAGTTTGGCTTGCTGGTATGCAAAGACGAGGGCAGAGATGATCACGCCTGAGATGACTGCAACTGCAAGATCTGCAAAGATAGTGATTATCGTGACGGTTATGAGAATAAATGCATCTGATTTATGCATTTTTCGAAGTCTGGCAACGCTTGCCCACTCAAAAGTCTCTATAGAGACCATAAACATGATCCCGACTAAGACAGCTATGGGTATAACACCTATGACGTGAGAGAGCTGTACAACAAAAGTGATGAGTAAAATAGCTGCCGTAGCACTTGAGAGTCTTGTGAGACCGCCTGATGTAAAGTTGATGATAGATTGCCCTATCATAGCACATCCTGCCATGCCACCGAAAAAACCGCAAGTCGTATTGCCGATACCTTGTGCGATACACTCTTTATTCCCGCTTCCTCGTTTTTCACTCATCTCATCCAGTACAGATAGTGTCAAGAGCGATTCTATCAAGCCTACCAAAGCTAAGATAAGAGAATAAGGCAAAATCGTGATGAGAGTATGGAGATTAAGCGGGGCATTAGGGATAGAAAATTTAGGCAAGCCTCCACTTATATTTCCAAGATCTGCAACCGTTTTTGTGTCAATTCCGGAAAAGTAAGCAACAAGAGTCAAAACTACAATAGCAACAAGTCCCGATGGTACTGATTTTGTATATTTTGGAAGAAAGTACATGATAAGCATCGTTGTTACTATAATGATATACATACTGTAATGAGCATTACCAAGAAGTTTCAACTGGCTCATGGCAATAACAACTGCAAGTCCATTTACAAAACCGAATATAGCAGGTTGAGGTACAAATCTGATAAGTTTTCCAAGCTTTGCAACACCTATGGCGATTTGTATGAGTCCTGTTAAGATCGTGGCCCAAAGCACGTATTGCAAGCCATGACTTTGTGCCAAAGATGCCAATACAACGACCATAGAACCGGTTGCTCCACTAATCATTCCCGGTTTTCCTCCGATGATCGCAGTGATCAAGCCCAAAATAAACGCAGTATACAAACCGACCAAAGGGTTAAAGTTGGCTACCAAAGAGAAAGCTATCGCTTCGGGGATGAGAGCTACTGCTACGACTGCCCCTGACAATAGGTCATTTTTAGTATTGGAAGTATCATAATTTTTTAGAGTAAACATTTATATTTTTCCTATGTATTGATTGTAAAAAGAATTTATTACTTGAGTTTATAAGCATAGAGTAATTTAAGAATTTGCCGGATTTTAACTAAATAGATATTAATTTCTACTAAATATAGAAAAATTATACGGATTGCTTTTGTGATTTGGTATAATATAAAATCACTTTAAGGATAATCATAATGACTCTTGTATTAAAATCTCCTCTAGATATGCATCTTCACTTAAGAGATAAGGATATGCTAAACGTGGTGGCTCCGCTCAGTGCACAAAGCTTTGCAGCCGCTATAGTGATGCCAAATCTAGTACCTCCTATAACTTCTATAGAAGCTTTGCTGGAATACAAAAAAAATATTCAAAAAGCAGTAGGAGATGAGAAGTTTGAGCCTTTGATGACACTATTTTTTAAAGACAGTTATGATTTTCAATTTTTGCAAGTTGCTAAAGAACATATCAAAGGTATAAAATTATATCCCTCCGGGATAACAACAAATTCTGAATCAGGAGTGGCCAACCTGGATATAGAATCACTAAGAGAGACTTTCGAAGCTATGAGTGAGTTAGAAATACCGCTTTTAGTACACGGGGAGACAAATGGTTTTGTGATGGACAGAGAAAAAGAATTTGGTACGATTTATGAACAATTTGCCAAGAATTTCCCTAAACTCAAGATCATCATGGAGCATATAACGACAAAACATAGTGTTGAGCTTCTTGATAAATATGAAAATTTATATGCTACGATCACGCTGCATCATCTTTTGATCACTCTTGATGATTTGGCAGGAGGGATGTTAAAACCTCATCTTTTTTGTAAACCGATAGCAAAAACACCTGAAGACAGAGAAGCTCTTTTAAGAGTAGCATTAAGCGCTCATCCAAAAGTAATGTTTGGAAGTGATTCAGCTCCTCATCCGATAAGCAAGAAAGAGAGTTGCGGCTGTGCTGCCGGTATATTTACAGCTCCTATTGCATTGCAAGCTTTAGCCGAGCTTTTTGAAAAGCACGGGGTCTTAGAAAATTTGCAGCCCTTTATTAGCGATAATGCAAAAAATATCTATAATTACGAGCCTATAGAAAAAGAAGTTGTATTAGAAAAAAAACCATTTCTTGTTCCTGAGTCTTATGAAAATGTAGTTCCTATGTTCGCAGGTTTAAAGATTTTATGGAGTATAAAAAGTGTCTTATAAAATTTTAGTATTGGAAGACAATCTTTTGCTTTTAGAAACTATAGAAGAGTTCTTAAGCGAGAACGGCTATATCGTTACAGCAGTACCAAAAGGTTTAGATGCATTGAATGTCTCTTATAATGAAAGTTTTGATCTGTTTTTACTGGATGTCAAAGTCCCCGATATAAATGGATTTGAGTTCTTAAAAAGCTTAAGAGATTCAGGAAATACTACTCCTGCAATCTTTTTGACCTCACTTACCGATAAAGAGAGTTTATCAAAAGGTTTCAATCTTGGCGGAGATGATTATATCAAGAAGCCTTTTGATTTGGATGAACTTCTTTTACGGGTAAAGGCGATTTTAGAGAGGATGCACAAAAAAAGAAAACTTTTGACCATAGACAAAAATTTCACAATTGATCTTGATAGAAAAAGAGTGTTCAAAAACGGTATTGAACTGGATATAAATCTCAAAGATTTTCAGCTTCTGTGCTTATTAGCAGAAGACAGAGGCAAAGTTGTTACGACTGAGATGATAATAGATACGCTTTGGAAAAACGAAGAAGCAAATATAGGCTCAATACGTGTCTATGTGACTAATCTCAAAAAAATATTCGGGAAAGATTCCATATCAAATATAAGAGGAATTGGGTACAGATTTGAAAAATAGAGATAAAAAACTTTTATTTCTCAATACTTTTTTGATATTTTTATTTACTCTTTTGCTCTCTTTTGGTTTATGGTTTCTTGCAAAGCTTGATATTTTTGCAAAGTTTAAAGTTGCTATAATTATTGTCTATTGTTTGGTTATAATGGCATTTAGTTATTATTTATCAATTTTTTTGTTATCGAAATTTTTTAAGACGAATAATCTTTTAAAACTTCTTCTTAAAGATACTTTGCATGAATTAAATATTCCGTTATCTGTCATAAAGGCTAATACACAAATGTTAAAAATGCAAGAGCAGAATGAGAAAAATCTCAAAAAACTAGAGAGAGTAAATCTTGCTTGCGATGAATTATATAAGCTTTATGAGGATATAGATTATTACATAAAAAAAGAGACTAAAAACGAAGTTAGAGAGACATTTTTTTTAGATAAACTATTAAAAGAAGAGATTGAAAAATATGAAATACTATATCCAAATGTTCGTATCAATCAAGATATAAATAATTTACAACTTTTTACCGATAAAAGATGGTTTTCTAAGGTAATTGGGAATATTATACTAAATTCATTGAAATATAATAGAGACGATAATGATATATCAATTTATACAAAAGATAATAATTTGATAATTGAAGACAGTGGAATTGGTATGAGTGAGTCTGAATTGTTTATGATATTTGATAGGTATTATCAAGGTAAAAATAAAAAAGATGGTTTCGGTATAGGGCTTAGCATTGTAAAAGCTTTTTGTGATGAAAATAAAATTCTCATTAAAATTGAATCAAAGCTAGGAAAAGGTACAAAAATTAATTTAGATTTAGATAAGATAGTAAAAATATGTTAGCTAAGTCTATAAAAACAATATAGTGAGTATATAAATGACAAATTCTTTCGTATACAGCTTCAAGGTATTTGTAAATAATTTTGAAAAAGAGTTTCTAAAATTTTTAAGATCTCAGTGTGAAATGTATTATTATGCAATTACGGCTGAGAAGTGTGAAGTTTTAGGAATGGATATCTTGGCAAACATGATTAAAGAAGACATTCAAATCAGAGATGAAAGTCTTGAAATATTTTTAAATGCAACAGGACAATGCCATTTACCAAACTTTTTGTTAAATAAAAGTTTACTGTATGTATTGGAACACTACTCTATCTTCTTACGTGAAAATCCAAAAAATAATTTTGAATATTTATCTATGTGTATACACCACCTCAGCAAGTTTTCATATCTATTTGAAAAAGCGATAAGAGAAAGAACCTTTACTGTAAATTCTAAAGTAAATTTTTCTCATGATAATATAATCATCACCAAAAATAATATAGTTGAGATATTAAGTCATATGAGAGATGAAAAGAAAACTGTTACGTTTATGAATCTTTATCAGGGTATGCCTATTAGTCATGAAGGAAAGATTATAGATATCGGCGACAACAGGGTGGTTTTCAAAGTTACAAACGAATTTCAAGAAATAGCTATGAAATTAAAAGGGGCTGCTCATATTATACAAAATGAGTATTTACCAAGGCATGTCAAGGCCGATGTAGAATATATCAATTTTTATGATCATACAGTGACTCTTACTAATTTTGTGTATCTTCTAAATATGCCTGCTGTCAATCGAGAATTTATGAGAATTTATCCTGATATGCTAGCTCAAGTATCTTTACATGGCAGTGAAAGCGAGCAGGTGAGAGGTAATTTATATGATTTGTCTCAAAACGGTCTGGGTTTTATAAGTAACGAGAATACAGGATTTTATGTAGGAGCTCAGGTTTTTGTCTCATTATTGCTTGATGAACCAAATAAAAAGTGCAAAGTTTGTAAGCTGGAAACAAAAGGTGAAATAGTCAATATAATCGAATATGATAACTCATATAGGTATTGCTTAAAGATTTTTCCCGATCAAGAAAATTTGACTCGTATATTAGATTATATCAAGAAAAGACAGAAGAGTATAATTGAAGAGTTAAAATTGGAGTTACAAAACTATAAAGTTTAGTTTCTTGCTTTATTCTCATATATTCTTTCGCTAAATTCTGCAAATTTTCCACGAACGGCAGTTTGTAGATCTATCGCAAATATACTAAGTTCTTTTGTTGGATGCTGAGTTTGCTTTATAAGACTTGTCAATCCATTGTTATATTTATTAAGATATAAGTTATCTATTTGTCTATTTGAGCCTATTACAATCGCCATACAGCTGTTATCTAGTCTTGATAATATTAGTTGAGTCGTACTTTGAGAGCTGTTTTGCCACTCATCTAAGATCACGATAGCATTGCTTAGCGTTCTTCCTCTAGCTTCGCCGGGCCAGAGCTTTTCTATACGGTATTTAATCATTAATTCTTCGACTTTTGTTTTAATGATATCTACATTTTCTGTGGCATCTTGTTTTTTTAACATAAATTTTGCGATAAATTCCAAGGTATCATAAAGAGCCATGTTATAAACACGAAATTTTTCTTCATTTCCTGAAAGATATCCTATATCAGCACCTTTATCCAAACTTTCAATAGAATTTCTTGTATAAACGATCTTGTCATATAATCCTTGGGATATAAGTTTCATAGCACCGTATACAGATAAAAGAGTTTTCCCGCTTCCTGCTTTTGCATCAACGACTATAAGATCATAAAGATTGCTCGTTATTGCTTTCATAAGTAGTTTTTGATTTATATTTACAGGCTTGACTTTGAAACCTGTAAAATCATTTTTTGTATGTAATAAAATTCTTTTGTTGTGTATAATCCCATACTCTTTCTTGCCTTCTATTGTTGAGAATTCGTAACTTTTATTGCAGCTTTGATATTCACTGTCTATAAGTTCTATATCTCTGTCATTTAATCGATCCAATGTTTCTTGATCGACTTGGATTTTTTTAAATAATTCTATCTTTGGTACTTCTGCTCTGTCTTCTCTCAGAGTTTCTGTAGATACTTCTTTTAAAAGGGCAAATATCCTAGCATAGACATCTATAGACAAGAATGTCACTTTGTGATTTTTGTAGTAATGTTTGGCAAGTTCAGCTACTTCGATGATCCTTTTATCATTGCTTTCTGCCATATTACTGTTTGAGATTTGTGTTTCGTAATGATCTTTGGAAATGATGTCTATAATGATGTCGTCATTTGACATTCTAACTACTTTAAAGCCATTATTTTGCTCTATTTTCTTAACTTCGGCATTTGCTAAGAATCTTGCAAATTCTCTTGCATTGTAGCCTACATCATCAAGTAGTTTCTTTTTATTTTCAACTTCGATCAAAACTGTTTCTGCTATTACGATAATATTTTTACCGCTTTCAGACAAATTAGTTATATTGTGAAGACCTTGAAGGATTATGTTAGTATCAACTATAAATATTTTTGCACTCATAGTGAAATTATACAATAACTTTCATATAAATCATTTGTATTTTTGTTTCTTTTTTGTAACCAAATAACTGTAGACTTCTTGACATGAAATACAAAACTATATTTATATCGGATATGCACTTAGGCACTAGATTTGCACAAGCTGAACTTTTCTTAGATTTTTTGAGAGAAAATGAATCAGAATCTTTGATATTTGTCGGGGATATTATAGACGGCTGGGCGATCAAAAGAAAATTCAAATGGGCACAAGCTCATTCTGATGTTATACAGAAAGTTATAAGAAAAGCTAGAAAAGGTACAAAAGTACACTATATTACAGGTAATCATGATGAATTCTTGAGACCTTTCGCACCTTTTTTTGTCGGTGACAATTTGGAGATAAAAAATGAAATGGAATATGAAGCTATAAATGGCAAGAGATACCTAATCACGCACGGAGATTTCTTTGACAGTATTACTATGACAAAAAAATGGCTGGCGATCCTTGGAGACATTGGATATGATTTTGTACTTTATATAAATCATCTTCTAAACATTGCAAGAAGGAGACTTCATATTGAAAGGCATTGGTCTTTATCAAAATATGTAAAAGATAATGTGAAAAGTTCAGTCAGTTTTATAACGAATTTTGAGGAAGTATTGTCAATGCATGCCAAAAGACAAAATTATCATGGCGTGATTTGTGGGCACATTCACAAGGCTGAGCTCAAAACTATAGATGAAATTGAGTATTTAAATTGCGGTGACTGGGTTGAGTCATGTACTGCATTGGTTGAAAATTATGACGGAAGCTTTGAAATCATAAGTTGGCTGAATAGATGACAAATATAACACTTGCTCTTTCAGGCGGTGCTGCAAGAGGGGCATACCATCTTGGAGTATTAGAATATATTGATAAAAAGAAGATTTATATAGAAGCAATATGCGCAACATCGATCGGTTCGATTATTGCCGCCAGTTATTTAAGCGGGGTGACTCCAAGAGAGCAACTTGAAATTATTAAATCAAAAGAATTTAGAAGTCTATTTTCATTTAATTATTTTAGAAAGTCACTTTTTAAGATAGATCTAAAACATAAATTACTAGACAAATTAGTTAAAAGTAAAAATATTGAAGATCTGAAAATACCTCTTTATATTACGGCGGTAGATATGAAAAGCGGGAAGAACCACTATTTTGATGAAGGTGATATTAAAACAATATGTCAAGCATCATCTGCTCTGATTCCACTTTTCCCTGCAGTTGATTATTTGGAGTATAAACTAATAGACGGCGGAACAAAAAATCATATGCCTATTCAGCCTTTGAAGCAGTATTTTTGTCCGATGGTGGGAGTAAATTTACATCCTATTTTTCAAAAAAACACCAATGAAACTATAGTCGGAAATATCAAAAGAGCACTTTTAATAAGTATGTACGGAAATAGTTTGGAAAATGAAAGTGCCTGTGATGTTTATATAACATCTGATAAATTGCCAAAATACAGTTTATTTTCTTTTAAACATTTTGATGAGTTATTTGAATTAGGATATGCCGATGCAAAAAGGGAGTTAACTAAGAACCTAAAAAGGTAGAAAGGCGAAAGTGTAAGATGATCTTACATTCCGCCTTGTTTTTTCATTCTGTTTTCTAACTTTCTTCCAAGTATAGATAATATAAATGTCACGGCAAAATACATTGCTGCAACTATCAGCCAAGTTTCAAACGGAGAAAATGTATTTGCAACAATTTCTCTACCGACTTTTGTTAGATCCGTAATTGATATAACAGATACCAAAGAAGAGTCTTTTACCATTGCAATGATCTCACCAACAAGAGTAGGAAGAGCTCGCTTTAGTGCTTGAGGCATGATGATACTTTTCATAGTTTGTGCATAATTCATACCCAAAGATTTGGCAGCTTCGTACTGACCTCTATCTACTGATTGTATTGCACCTCTTAAAACTTCTGCAATATATGCAGCATAAAAAAGTCCTAAAGAAATAGCACCGGCCATAAACCTCTCTAAACTAAATATAGTCGCAATTATAAAGTAAAAGATAAATATCTGTACTAAAAGAGGAGTCCCTCTGATAACAGCTATGTAAAATGTTGCTATATCTTGCAAAAAGTGAAAATTTGAAATTCTCATAAACGCCAAAACGGAAGCGAGAAGAAACGCTATGACTGCGGCTAATGCAGATATTTTTAATGTTACGATAAGACCGTTGATTAATGGTCCTCTTTCCCATTCTTTATATGATGCCAGGTTATCTCCCTGGTACACATCATCTCCGCTACTTACAACGATTTTATACTGATCAGGAATTTTAACAACTTGGGAATCACTTTGTCCACGTACGGTTATCTGATTGCCGGATACTTTAATAGCTCCGTCTATCGGGGCTTTAAGAGTAATCTCTTTTTGGTAAGCAAAATATTTAGGAACGCTGTTCCATTTCCAAATGTAGTTCATATGGGAAGCTGCAAGAAACAGTGAATACCCCATCAGTATAAAAAAAGCTACGGCCACAAAGTGGCCGAAGATTTTATTTTCTAATAATGATTTATGTTTTTTAGACAATTACATTACCTTTTTTTGCCATATGGTACTTTTAAACCATCTGTCATAGATTTTTTTGTAAATTCCATCATGTTTTACTTGGTTTAGGAAGTTATCTAACCAATTTAGAAAATCTGGGTCACCTTTTTTAACAGCCCAACCTAGTGGTTCATATGTCAGGTCTTGGCTTAGGAAAGCTAGTTTGCCTTTACCTTTTGCTGCATAGAATATTGCATTATAAGGTTTGTCGTAAACAAAACCATCAGCTCTTCCATTCATGACTTCTTGAACGGCATCAGTTTCTGTATCGAAAGTTCTGATTTTTGCGTGTTTAAACATTTTTCTTGTTGCGATTTCACCTGTAACACCTAGTTTTGTTACAATTGTGTATTGAGGCTTATCTAAATCTCTCCAGGTTTTACCTGCAAATTTTTTCTTAGCTAAGATTGTTTGACCGACACTAATATATGGGTTAGCAAAGTTAACTTTTAAATTTCTCTCTTGCGTGATAGTCATACCAGACATGATGATGTCATACTTGCCAGCCAATAAACCAGCGATTATACCATCCCAAGCTGTTGGAACAAGTACCAATTTGACGCCCATAGCTTTTGCCATAGCTTTTGCCAAATCAACATCGAAACCTATGATTTCACCTTTTTTGTCTTTCATCTCAAAAGGCATGTAACCAGCTTCTAATCCAACTCTTAGTTCACCTTTTTGTAAGATAGAATTTAAAGTAGATTTTTGCCACAAGCCGATATCATCAGCCATCAAGTGTAGTCCAAGCATTAGCAACAATGCCGCCATTATTTTCTTCATTTATACTCCTTAAGATTTTTTAAAATTTAATGTGTCAATATTTCTTGTAAAAACTTCTTAGCTCTGTCAGTTTTTGGGTGAGCAAAAAACTCTTTAGGTGTTCCTTCTTCTATGATCTCACCTTCATCCATGAAGACTACTCTGTTGCAAACTTCTTTTGCAAATCCCATTTCATGGGTAACACAGACAATAGTATAGTTCTCATGAGCTAGTTGTCTCATTACATCTAAAACCCCACCGATCATCTCTGGGTCAAGTGCACTTGTCGGTTCGTCAAATAATAAGACTTTTGGTTTCATAGCTAAAGTCCTAGCTATAGCAACACGTTGTTTTTGTCCGCCGCTTAATTCATTCGGATATCCTTCGGCTTTGTGAACTAAACCGACTTTTTCTAAAAGTAGTAATGCGTTTTCTTTTGCATCATGTTTTGAAATCTTTTTAACTTTTTCTTGCGCTATAGTAATATTTTCTAGTATAGTTAAATGTGGGAAAAGATTAAAATGCTGAAAAACCATACCTGTTTCAGCACGAAGCTCATTTAATCTTGTCTTTTTACTGTATGCGTCCATGCCATCAACTATTAACTCTCCGCTGTCTATATCCTCAAGTCTGTTGATACATCTTATCAAAGTTGATTTTCCGCTCCCGCTGGGACCGCATATAACAACTATCTCACCCTGCTTTACTTCAAAATTTATGTTTTTGAGTGCATGAAAATCTCCAAAATATTTATCTATATTCTTCATGCTGACTATATTATCCATTCACACCTTTCTGCTGTAGAACTTTTTTAAGTTTAAATGAAACTTTGTAAAAAGTTATTCTAGCAATAATATCTAAAAATAAGATAAATAAATGTAATAAATTGCCTATTTATTAATCTTTTGGTTTTTAGTAAATAAATTTGAGTAATTTTTGATATTATTACACTTTCACAAAAAGGTTTAGATTATGATCATGTCAAGAATACGAGAGTATGGTGCTGATTTTTTACTTCTTTTGGTAGCATTGGCTTGGGGAAGTACTTTTTTTATAGTTCAAGATGCTATTAGAGAAACGCCGGTATATGTGTTTCTTTTTTGGAGATTCCTGTTTGCCGCAATACTGATGTCTTTGATTTCATACAAAAAACTTATATTAATAGATAGACAAATTTTAAAAGCCGGAATATTGTTGGGAATTTTTATGTTTCTAGGCTTTGCTTTTCAAACATTTGGACTTTTATTTACGTATTCATCTACGGTAGCTTTTGTCACAGGACTCAATGTTATCATAGTGCCGCTGTTACTTTTCATGATCTTCAAAAAAACAGCTTCACCTTACTCAATATTTGGAGCAGTTTGTGCGGCTTTTGGATTATATTTCTTAACATTACATAGTGCTATTGGCTTTGGCAAGGGAGAATTCTACTCTTTGGTATGTGCGTTTATGTTTGCTTCACATATAGTATTTACGGATAAGTACTCAAAAAAATACAATGTTCTTCTGCTCGTTACGATAGAGCTATTTACCGTTGCTGTCTTATCTTTGTTAGCTGCCGTGATATTTGATAAAACGATCATGCCAAGTGCCTTTGATGGCGTATTTTTAAATGCCATAATCATAACTGTCGTATTTGCTACGGTTTTTGCATTCGGTGTACAAACGGCAATGCAAAGATACACGACTCCTGCAAAAACTGCGATCATATTTACTCTAGAGCCTGTGAGTGCAGGTTTTTTTGGATACTTTTTTGCAAATGAAGTGTTTTCATTACAGCAATCCATAGGTGCTTTTTTGATAATATTCGGAATGCTTAGCGCAGAACTCGGGACTTATGTTAGAAATAAAAAAAGAGATTTAGATGCGTAAACATATAATTATCTTTTTATCTGTATTATTGTTTTTTTCAGGATGTGCAATAAAACAAGATGCTATTTTATCATACCCTTATAAGATAGTAGTAAAAACTCAAAATATAGGTATAGCAGATGCTGGATTTTTAAAAAAATCCAGCAGATACAAGAATCTACAGATATTTTCAGCCGGTAGTCTGGTTTTAAATTTGAAATTATCGAACAAAGCATGTCTAAACGGCAGATGTACTACTAGAGAAGATTTTAATACAAAATTATTTGGATATCCGTATTATAAAAATATAATGGATGATATTTTAAATAAAAATCAGATATATAACGGAAAAAATATTAAATACATAAAAGACGGCTTTGAACAGAGGATAAAATCTAAAAATTATGATATTTTGTATAAGATTGAAGATGGAAATATTTACTTCAAAGATAGACAAAACAAAGTATTGATCAAGTTAGAAAGGATTTAGATGAAGTATATAGGCGCACATGTCAGTGCGAGCGGAGGAGTGTTTAATGCTCCTATTAATGCAAAACAAATAGGTGCAAAAGCTTTCGCACTTTTTACAAAAAACCAAAGACAGTGGGTAGCTAAGCCCTTAGATGAGGAAGTTATATCAAAATTTAAAAAAGAGCTAGAGATTTCTGAGATATTACCTCGTCATGTTCTGCCTCATGATAGTTATCTTATAAATTTAGGGCATCCTGAGAAAGAACAAAGAGAGAAATCACTTGAAGCTTTTATAGATGAGTTGCACAGATGTGATCAGTTGGGCTTGGACAAATTGAACTTTCACCCAGGTAGTCACCTAAAAAAAATTAGCGAAGAAAATTGTTTAGAATTGATAAGCCAGTCCATGAACGAGGCATTGAGAAGAACTAAAAATGTCCAACTTGTGATAGAAAATACTGCAGGGCAAGGAAGCAATCTAGGTTACAAATTGGAACATCTTGGATATTTGGTAGATAATTGCATAGATAAAGATAGAGTCGGTGTTTGCATTGATACGTGCCATGTTTTCACGGCAGGTTATGATATAAGAACACAAGAAACCTATGAACAAACTATGAAAAAATTTGATACAATAATCGGATTTAAGTATCTAAAAGGTATGCATCTCAATGATTCAAAACCTGACTTGGGTAGTCGCGTTGACAGGCATGATTCTTTAGGTAAGGGTAAAATCGGCCTGGAAGCCTTTAGGCTTATCATGAACGATGATAGAATTAATGATATACCTATGGTACTTGAAACTATTGATGAGAGCATATGGGCAGAAGAGATAAATCTCTTATATTCTCTTATTAAAAACTAAAAGGATAAAAATGAAAAAATATGTAAAAGTAACAGCATTGCTGGGTCTCAGCGCAGCAACGTTATTTGGTGCCGGATATAAAATACCGGAGCAGTCTTTAAACTCAGTAGCACTAAGCGCTGCTTATGTGGCAAATGCAAACGGGGCAGATGCAAGTTATTATAATCCTGCAAATATGGCGTTTAGTCAATCAGGTGCAGAGTTGGAGTTGGGATTGACTTATATCAAGTTGCCTAGTATTAACTATACCGACAGTGTATCTCCTACGTACAGTGGAAGTTCAAAAGTTGAAAATTTTTATGTTCCTACTTTCCATTATATGTCACCTGAAGTCAAAAACTGGAGATTTGGTTTATCTTTTGTAGCACCGGGCGGACTTTCAAAAAGATGGGATGACGCATATCCAAAAACTTTTGCACAAGAATTTACATTAAAGATAATGGAATTAAATCCGACTGCAAGTTATAAAGTTAATGATAAATTTGCTATCGGTTTTGGAGTTAGAGGTGTTTATACGCAAGGAATTGTTAAGAGTGATGGAATAGTGGCTGTAACAGCGGCACCATCATATATAGATGCAAGTAGAGACATGACAGGAAATTCAATAGATTATGGCTATAATTTAGCACTGAGTTATAAGCCTACCAACGATATGACACTTTCTGCAACTTATCGCTCAAAAGTTAATTTGACAGTGACGGGAACTGCAAAATTAAATAGTTTCATCGCTGCTGGTGTCGGTGCTGGAACTAATTTGGGTTCATATGATGGTTCAGCATCAGTAGCTATTCCTTTGCCGGCAACTCTTGATTTGGCAGCGGCTTATTCATTCGATAAAACTACTGTAGAATTGGTTTACGAAAGAGTATATTGGTCAAGCTACAAAAATCTAGATTTTAATTATTCAGGTACGCTACCAGGTTCTATTTTACCTAGTGCCTTCGATGCTGCAATTCCAAAAAATTGGAAAGACTCAGATACTTATAGAATAGGTATTACTCACCAGTACAGCGACAAATTAAAACTTATGGCCGGATTTGCTATAGATAAAAGCCCGGTACCAAGTAACACATTAGGATTTGAATTGCCGGATTCTGATGCTAAACTTTACTCACTCGGTTTTGAATACAAAGTTAGCAAAGCAACAAGTTTTGGCTTGGCTTATCTGTATGATTCTAAAAAAACAAGAACGGTAACTAACGCAAAAGTGCATGGTACATTTAAAGATGCTTCGGCACATTTAGTAAGAGCTTCGATCAAATACAGGTTCTAGAATGTTAGAGTATAAGTATCAAAATTTTTATGAGATTATTCAAAATAATGCAAAACTTGCTCCAAACAAAATCGCGATATTTTTAGAAGATAAAAAAATATCGAATTTAAGATTAAAGCAGGATATTGATACATTTGCCAGATTTTTAGAGTTCAGCGGTATAAAAAAAGAAGATAGAGTTGCCATGATAGTCGGCAACTCTATAGAGTTTATAGTCTCATTGTTTGCGATAACAAAGATCGGTGCAGTCGCTGTACCGATCAATACCTTCTTAAAAAGAGAAGAATTAGAATATATAGTAAATGATTGTGAGGCTAAACTACTTATAAGCGGTACCGCCTACGCAAAAGAAACAAAAAATCTCATAAATACAACCAATATAGAGAAAATAGTATGGACTGAAAAATATGACAAACTAGATGATAAAAACTATAGCTTTGCAGAAATGGAAGCTACTCTTGATAACGATGAAGAGATTCAAGAGCATCCTGGTTTGGATGATTTAGCTTGTATCATATATACTTCAGGAACAACAGGCAAGCCAAAAGGGGCAATGCTGAGTTTTAGAAATATTCTCTCAAACTCAGTTGGGGCAAATGAAGTATTTGGTGTGCGTACTACAGATAGATTTATAGTGTTTCTACCTATGTTTCACTCTTTTACCCTCTCTACTTCAGTATTATTGCCGCTTTTTACCGGCTCATCTATCGTTGTCGTTAGATCAATATTTCCTTTTGCAAATGTGCTAAAACAAGTATTATTAAAAAGAGTAACCGTATTTTTGGGTGTGCCTACTCTTTATACATCACTTTTAAAAGCTAAAATACCTTGGTATTTTATGTATTTTCACAAAGTGAGACTTTTTATATCAGGCGGCGCTCCTCTAAGCGAAGCGGCATTGACGGCATTTAAGAAGAGATTTAAAAAATCAACGCTTATAGAGGGATATGGACTTAGTGAATGTTCGCCTGTGGTAGCAGCAAACACTTTGCAAAAACAAAAGCCACTCTCTGTCGGAGCAGCACTTCCTGGATATAGCGTGAAGATCGTAAATGATGAAATGGTAGAGCTCCCACTGGGAGATATAGGAGAGATTATCGTCAAAGGCGATAACGTCATGCAAGGTTATCTAAACCGTCCAGATGCAACCGATGAGACGATCATGAACGGCTGGCTCAGAACAGGAGATTTGGGGAAAATGGATGAAGACGGCTATATCTTTATAGTCGATCGAAAAAAAGATTTGATCATATCAAAGGGGATAAATATTTACCCTAGAGAAATAGAAGAATTAATATTAAAGTATGAGGGAGTAGATTCTGCTGCAGTAGTCGGTCTGAAGAACAAGGATAACGATGAAGAGGTTATAGCTTTTATTCAACCAAAAGAAGATACAATTTTAGGTGAAATGGATATAAAAAGATATCTAAAGTTGCATTTGGCGAATTTTAAAGTGCCAAAAAGCATCTATATGGTAGAAGAATTGCCTAAAAATGCGACAGGGAAAGTCCTAAAAAGAGTTTTGAAAGAGCAGATTTTAAAAGGTGATTTTGCAAAATAGAAAAACTACCATAAATAAAAAAATAGAGGTAAGTTTTGCAATATTTAATTGATTTTCTTGAAAATAAAAACATACAGGACAGTAAAATATTTGGGTACTTAAAGTGCTCTATCGAAGAGGCTTTAATACTCAAATATTTGGCTAAAAACTACATAAACGGTTCTTCAGAAGTGATGGTTTTGGAGATTCTTAAAGATGTCTTCTCCAACGAATACCAAAAATATCTAGACTGCCTGCCTTTAGTAAAGAGTTTGATGGAACAAGGCTGGATAGCGCAAGAAAACTTTTTGCACGTGAATGCTTCTGAGATAACGAATCTTGAACTCTTAAATAGCTCAGTATCACTCAGTTCGGCTTTTCTTAAAATATTAGAAGAGGGTACTTTAGAGCTTACGCTTCCTGAGATCACTGCTTATGCAGACCATTTGGAATATTTAAAAGATCAATTCTCAAGAATAGATCTATACCAAAAATTGGCTCACTTGAAACAAAGCGTAGCCGGGCATTCTCCAAGTATAGGCAGGATCAAAAACAGGCTGCAAGAATTAGAAAATAGGATTGATGAGCGTATCACAGCAACAAAGGACAATATAGTCGTAGATTCTATTTTTAAAGAACATGACTTAAATCCAAAAGAACAGTTGATATTTTTAGCACTTTTAAAAGAAGAATATTCCGGTGAATTCGAGAGTTTGAGAGATATGAATAATTTGATCAATCTTATCAGTTTTGATGATTATGAGAAGATAAAAAACCGTTCACTATTGGAAGATGGCTCTAAATTGATCGAATCATTACTGATAGATTATGATGAAATGCTCAATAATTTTGGAGGAGTCTCAAGAAGTTTTTTTATTAGTGAAGATATTTTGCAAAAGATCATGCATCCAAACAAAGAAAAGAAAAATAAAAAGATCAAATTGGATATGTTGATAGAAGAGCAGGAGTTATTTGAACTAATAGATCCAAGAACAAATATGAATGACGTTGTCCTGCATCCAAAGACAAGAGAAGTATTGGATCATTTGCTAAAGCAGATAGATACAAAGGTATTAAGATTGCTCCGTGAATGGGGAATTAAAGAGAGAAGAAGCGGAATAGACGCCAGAGTGATCTTTTATGGACCTCCTGGAACCGGTAAAACTATGACGGCTCTGTCGTTAGCAAAGACGATGAAGAAAAGAGTACTTAGCTTCGATTGTTCTAAAATACTTTCAAAATACATAGGGGAGAGTGAGAAAAATGTCAGAAATATTTTTGACACTTATAAAGACCTCTGCCAAAAAACTAAAAGTGAACCACTTTTGTTACTCAATGAAGCTGATCAGTTCTTGAGCTCCCGAGGAGTGGGCTCAAACTCAAGTGCAGACAAGATGCATAATCAAATGCAAAATATTTTTTTGGAACAAATAGAGAAATTTGAGGGTATACTGATAGCTACTACAAATCTACTAGAAACCATAGATCCTGCTTTCTCAAGACGGTTTGATTATAAGATCGAATTTGCAAAACCAAATCTAAAACAAAGACTTGAGCTTTGGAGGAAAATGTTACCGGAAAATGCCCTTTACAGCGCAGATTTCACTATAGAAAAACTCGCAACTTATCCACTCACCGGTGGACAAATTAAGGTAGTGTTGAAAAATACTGCCCTAAGTGTTGCCATAAAAGATGAACCCATCTTCAGTATAGAAGATTTTATTAATAGCATTGAAAGAGAGACAAAAGGCGCTTTCGGCGAGGCTAAGACGATGGGGTTTATGAAATAAATATGATGTAAAATTTCTCTAAGGAAGTTTAAAAGAAGTTTTTTATATCATTGACGAAATGTAAATTTAAATTTTATAGAAAGAAGGATATTCCATGACACCATTGTCGCATATGGATTTCACTCACCCTTATTTTGGTGCCTTTTTCCTACTTGTGTTTGCAACAGTTGTTTTTTACGGAATTACTGTATTAGCAAGAGCAGTGAGTAGAAAGATGGCAAGGCTGGATACAGAAAAGTTAAAATTAACTATCTACGAATGCGGGCCTGAAGTCACAAAGCAACCCAACAAAATCTCTGCACAGTTTTATCTCTTTGCTATTTTGTTTGTTCTTTTCGATGTGGAGATCATTTTTATGTTTCCATGGGCTATTGATTTCAAAGTTCTTGGTTGGTTCGGATTTGTAGAGATGATACTTTTCATTTTGTTGCTAACGATTGGCTTTGTGTATGCTTGGAAAAAAGGAGCGCTTGAATGGCACAGCATAAAATAAATTACTTACAAGAAGCCGGACTTCCTATAGCTCTTACTACAGTTGATAAATTAGTCCAATGGGGAAGAAGTAATTCTCTTTGGCCTATGACTTATGGATTGGCATGTTGCGCTATTGAAATGATGGCAACAGGTGCTAGTAGATATGACTTCGATAGATTTGGAACTATTTTTAGAGCAAGTCCAAGACAGTCCGATGTTTTGATCATCGCAGGGACTCTAACAAAAAAGCATGCACCCTTCATGAGAAGATTGTATGATCAGATGACAGAACCAAAGTGGGTCATCAGCATGGGAAGTTGCGCAAATACTGGCGGTATGTTTAATACATATGCAACAGTTCAGGGAGCGGATCGTATCATACCAGTAGATATTTATCTACCTGGCTGTGCTCCTCGCCCTGAAACACTGCAATATGCGTTGATGATTTTACAAAAGAAGATCAGGAAAGAGAGAGCTTCAAGAAAATTAAAACCTAAGAGGTTGGTATAATGAAACGCCTACATATAAAATTTTCTAAAACAATAGGCAGTTTCTCTCAGCAAAGCTGTAGCTTCAGTGAGAGGAATTTTTGTTGGGCTCTGCTCAATAAAAAGGAGAGCGTATAATGAGACCATATCAAGACAAAAAAGACGTACAGCCAAAACCTTACTACACCGATCGCTTTTGGGTAGCTCCTCAAGTTCCGAAATTGGATGTTTCAACAGATGAAGTATTCGCAAATGATGTCATGGAACTCAAAAAAATCTTTGAAATAAAAGAAGCTTATATTCAAAGAGGTCAACTTGTAGTTTACATCAATGCAAGTGATAATGTCGAGGTTTTGACTTTTCTAAAACACAGTCTGGAATATAACTTTTTAAGTGAACTGAGTGCTATAGATTGGTTGGCAAAAAGTGGAGAGTTTGAAATTTTTTACCAAATGCTCTCAACCTCAAAACGAAAAAGAATGAGAGTCAAGTTTTTTATAAAGGAAAAACGAGAGATCCGAACCGTTTCCAACGTATATAAAAGTGCTGATTGGGCGGAGCGAGAGATGTATGATATGTTCGGTGTTATTATCACGGGACATCATTATATGAAAAGAATCTTGATGCCTGATGATTGGTTTGGACATCCTCTTCGTAAAACTTATCCTCTTCACGGAGATGAAGAAGCCAGTTGGTATGAGATAGATAAAATTTTCGGAAAAGAGTATCGAGATATTATAGGACCGGAAAATCGAGACAGCGCCAGAATCGATGAGAGTGACACATATAACTTCTCAAGAATTCATCATGAGGTTGAATTTGGGGCTGAACCTTCACAAGAGATAGTTAAAACAGATTATCAAGAAGAGGGTGGTGTTTTCTTGGTTAAAAAAATGAGCAAAGATACAAGTAAAACTTTAAAAGAGAGACCATAGATATGCAAAAAGTAAATAGACTACAACCATTTTTTGAAAATCTAGTCTTTGAGCGGGACGACAATCATATGATCGTTAACTTTGGTCCTCAGCATCCAAGTTCACACGGACAGTTACGTCTTATCTTGGAGTTAGACGGTGAAATGGTCACAAAAGCGGTTCCTGATGTCGGATATCTACATCGCGGTATGGAAAAAATGGCAGAAAACATGATCTACAATGAATTTTTGCCGACAACGGATCGTATGGATTATATCGCTGCGACTTCAAATAATTACGGATTTGCACTTGCCGTTGAAACACTCATCGGGCTTGAAGTCCCAAGACGTGCTAAAGTCATCAGAATGATGCTTTTGGAACTAAACCGTATCACATCACACCTATTCTGGTTGGCAACTCATGCCCTAGATGTCGGTGCTATGACGATATTTTTGTATGCATTTCGTGAGAGAGAGTATGCAATGGATCTGATCGAAGCATACTGTGGTGCAAGATTGACTCACTCTTCAGTCAGGATCGGTGGCGTGCCGCTTGATCTCCCTGATAATTGGATAACAGGATTAAGTAATTTTATAGACAAATTGCCAGCAAATCTAGCTGATTATGAGGGATTGTTGGACCAAAACCGTATTTGGAAAATGAGATTAGAAGATATCGGCGTTATCTCACCTGAGATGGCACAAAGCTGGGGATGCAGCGGACCGATGTTACGAGGAAGCGGGATAGCTTGGGATATAAGAAAAGAAGAACCTTATGAATTATATGATGAAGTAGAGTTTGATGTGCCGGTTAGTATGACATTTGACAGTTACGGAAGGTATAAACTTCATATGGAAGAGATGCGTCAAAGTGCACATATTATAAGACAATTGATACCGATGTATTATAAAAGTGAGCCTGAGATCATGGCACACGCTCCGGCATACATATCTGCTCCAAAAGAGCAAATTATGACTCAAAACTACTCTTTGATGCAACATTTTGTTCTTGTAACACAGGGTATGAGACCACCTGTCGGAGAAGTATATGTTCCAACAGAATCTCCAAAAGGAGAATTGGGCTTTTATATAAATTCGCAAGGAGGAGCCTATCCTTATAGATTAAAACTTAGAGCTCCAAGTTTCTGGCATACTAGTATTTTACAAGAATTGCTTCCGGGACATTATTTGGCTGATGTTGTTACTATCATCGGTAACTCAAATATCGTCTTTGGCGAAATAGACAGATAGGGAGTGTAGATGCAAAGATATGATTTGAGACATTTGGGCGATAAGTTCTATGATCGCATGCTTGAGATAGTTGATGAGACAAAAGACGGCGAAGTTTCGATCTTTATGTTTGAAATTGGAGATTTTTCGCCTATACAAAAAAGTGCGGACGTTATCAAAGAGGCAGGTCATGAGCTTATGAATTCATTGAAATTCAATGAAGCTGATTGGACTATAGTCGTTAAAAAGAATACAGGGGCAAAGATTGAGGGATAACTTTATGTCATTTTTGAAGATCAAAGATAAAGATAGTTTTACAGACAAGCTAGATGGTGATTTTTTTCTTGTTATTGGATTATTGCCATCAAGAGACGTTGAATTGCTTTCTTTATTGAAAGATAAAAAAAATGTAGTTTACCTAAATGTTATAGAAGATGTAAATATGTCCGGAATCGCTACAATTCAAAGTAGATATGAAGCTGGCAGCGAAGAGGGCGTGTTGGCGATCTTGGCAAAAGAGTTTCTTTCAAACAAAGGAATAGATGCCAAGACAAAAGATTTTTTTGATAATTTAGATGAAGGGTATCTAAGCGCTGAATGCAATGTCGGAGAAGAAGAGATTGAAGAGATGTTTAGTTTATACGAAAATACTAAAAACCCTATCATGATCGTGGGAGCTGATCTTTTTAATCACCCTAAAAATAAAAACATAGCAAAACTGATCAGTTTGCTTGTTAAGTTCGGCAAGTTTAAAATTTACACAAAACCTGAGAGCATACAGTTAAGCGCAAGTGATGATTTTGAGATAGAAGATATAGGAGAGTTGCACAGTTTTGATGGGTGTGTGGTATATGCCTGTCCTAGTTTGGATGCCGAAGAACAAGAATATCTCTTTGGTTCAAGTCAATTTATGACAGCTGCCAAAATAGGAGATAATCAAGAAGTGTTCGTGATAACAGAATCCGGGGAATATCCAAGAAAATTTTTGTTGGATAATGAACTTAAAGGCACTGTCGCATTAATGCCAAATGCTGATGGCGATGGATCGTATTACTATAAAATAGCAAAAATTATTAAGCGAGAAAATTAATGAGTGATATTACAGTAACTATTGATGGAATCAAATGTGAAGCTAGTGAGGGAGAATATATACTTCAGATAGCTAGAAGAAATAACATCTTCATACCTGCTATGTGTTATTTAACGAACTGCTCTCCAACATTAGCTTGTAGGTTGTGTTTGGTTGAGATAGATGGCAAAAGAGCATATTCGTGCAATGCAAAAGCAAAGGATGGCATGGATGTCATCACTCAAAATGAAGAAATAGAGATTGAACGAAAAGCCATCATGAAGGTCTATGATCTGAATCATCCGCTGGAGTGTGGAGTTTGTGATCAGAGTGGAGAGTGTGAACTTCAAAACTATACACTTGAGATGGGCATCGACACACAAGATTTTGCTATCGCCGATACTCACCGACCGACGCATGATTGGGGTTTCATACATTATGATTCTTCTTTATGTATTGTTTGTGAGAGATGTGTTACTGTATGTAAGGATATGATCGGAGATGCGGCGCTCAAAACCGTTCCTAGAGGCGGAGACGCACTTGATAAAGAGTGGAAAGATAAAGCACCAAAAGATACATATGCGATGTGGAACAAGCTTCAAAAATCTTTGATAGGTATAGCAAGCGATGCAGACAGTTTAGATTGTACAAATTGCGGTGAATGTACTGCCGTTTGTCCTGTCGGAGCACTTGTAGGCAGTGATTTCCAATACACTTCAAATGCTTGGGAGCTTAAAAAGATACCTGCTTCAAATCCTCATAGTAGTGATTGTTCACTAATTTATTATGACGTAAAACATACTGATATAAAAAATCCAAATCCTAAGATATACAGAGTAAGCAGTGATTTTAACTTTGCTCCGCTTCACGGTGGGATTAGGTATGGATACGACTTTCAAAATGAAGTAAAAGCAAAAGATGAAAAAGCTTTTAAAAAAGCGATCGAATTTTTGAAAGAGAGTGCCGATACTATCAAATTTGATAGCTTTATAACCAATGAAGAAGCACTTATCTTGCAAAGATTAAAAGAAAAATTTGGTTACAAACTTGTAAATCATGACGCTTTTTCATACAAAAAATTCTTGGAAGGGTTTAGATCAACCAGCGGAAAATCATTGTATTCGGCTGATCTAAATAAGATAAGAGCCAGCAATTTTGTAATAAGTGTCGGATCAGCATTTAAAACAGATAATCCAAATGTCGGATATGCGATCAATAATGCTGTCACCATGAATAAAGGGGCAGGAATTTATTTTCATCCTGTTTCAGACAGCGTAGTTGAAGGTTACTCTAAAAACTTTGCAAGTGTAGCCCATAAAGTAGGTGTTGAAGAAAGCATCTTATATCTTGTCTTGGACCTATTTGCTAATAAAGACGAATTATCAAAAGATTTGGTAGATTATCTAGAGAGCTTTCATGAGAAAAAGAAAAAGACTATTACAGAAGTAGTTAAGGAAGAAGTAAAAGAGATCGTCAAAGACGAAGAAAGCGGAGAAGAAAAAGAAGTTGTAAAAAAAGTGAACAAAAATGTCGAAAAAGAGATCGAAGTTGTTTACAACAGACTTTTTGACAACATCGGCATCGAAGAAGAATTTAGCGCTACTTTAGAGAAGATGCTAGATAAAAAAGATACTTTTACGCTTGTAGCAGGAGAAGATTTATATAATCATAAAAGAGCAGCAAATCTATCAAAACTATTAGGACTAATTCAAAGACATACGTCTTTTGATGTTTTAATCATACCGTCAAAAACAAATACTTTGGGTGTTTCATTAATTTGTGATTTAGATGAGGCTGAAGGCAGTAAAGTACTGGGATACAATGTAAAAGCTGATTTTACGCTAAGTGCTTTAGGTAAAGCAGATCTGGATATGCCGGCCCTCAATCAGCAAGAGGGAACATTTACTTCTATGAATAAAAGAGTTGTCCCTACAAATGTAGCAGTGCCTTTTGCAGGTTATTGTCTAAATGATCTTGCAAATGCTCTTGGATTAAAAGCCAAAAATACGATTGATTATACAAAAGAGTTAAGTTCTATAGAATTATATAAAAGTGAAGAGTTTGATTCTTTACCAAATGAGTTTGAAAATTCAGGCTTAGAAAACCGTGGGTACTTACTAGATGACAAAGAGCTTGGCGCGGTGAGTGATGATGTAGAAAAGATAGAAGATATCGACTTTGAAGATAGCACGGTTGTCTATCTTGCAAATCCTGTTATGCAGTTTAGTGCATTTACAAATAAAGCTCATCAGCTAAATGAAGCAGGTGCACTTTATGTATCAAGTGATTTCTTGGAAAAACATGATCTCAAAGCCGGTTCTCCTGTGTTGATAACAAACGGAGATGCAAAGCTGATCATTGCTACGAAGCTGGATCATCAGATAAAAGGACAAATTCCTTATCTTCCTACGTTTGATACAAAGTTGGATGTTATGCCGTTTTTTACAGACGGCTATAGGTTTTCAAAAGTAACTATAAAAGGTGCGGAAAAATGATTGAAACAGCCTTGATAATTGAAACGATAGTAAAGGCGGTAATTGCTTTGGCGGTTGTTGCCGGCATGGGGGCATTTGCCACATTTATAGAGAGAAAAGTTTTGGCTTTTATGCAACGTCGTCTTGGACCTATGCATGTCGGACCTTTTGGTTTGCTACAATTAGCAGCTGATGGGATTAAGCTATTTACAAAAGAGGATATCATCCCTCAAAATGCTGTAAAGCCTATATTTATATTAGCACCTCTTGTAGGAGTTGTTTCAGCATTTGTAGCTATAGCTGCTGTACCGTATTTCCCACAATTCACAGTTTTCGGATACGCGGTGCATCCTATAGTGTCAGATATAAATGTCGGATTACTATTTATAATGGGAGCAGCATCTGTGGGCATGTACGGACCACTGCTAGCAGGGCTTAGTAGTGCAAATAAATGGTCTCTGTTGGGTGGTGCCAGAGCAGTTATCCAGCTTCTTAGTTTTGAAGTGGTAAGCGGACTCTCCATATTGGCTCCTATCATGATGATCGGATCACTCTCGTTGATAGATATGAATGATTATCAAATTGGCGGGATCTCGCATTGGCTTGTTTGGAAACAGCCATTAGCGTTTATTTTATTTGCAATTGCCGGTTTTGCCGAAACAAATAGAACTCCTTTTGACCTTGTAGAGTTTGAAGCAGAGATCGTATCCGGTTATGCGACAGAATACTCAGGTATGAGATGGGGACTGTTTTTTATCGGTGAATATGCAAATATGATCACGATATCTGCATTGGTGAGTATAATCTTTATGGGAGGGTATAATCCTCTTTGGATTATACCGGGGGCTTTGATGATGCTTATAAAAGTTTCATTTTGGATATTTTTATTTTTATGGGTAAGAGCAGCTTGGCCTCATATTAGACCTGACCAACTTATGTGGGTATGTTGGAAAGTCTTGATGCCGTTAGCACTTTTAAACATACTGATTACCGGCATATTTTTGGTTTAGGGGTAAAAAATGGAATTAAGAGGATTTAAAAATAGAAATGCAACTCCTGGATATATATATTTTGAAGGTGAACCGAAACCTGCAAACGGCTGGGAAAGATTTCAGCGAGTAGTAAACAGAGCAGTTAAGGGTGAGCTTTTTGTAGGACTTTGGATAGTACTTAGAGAAATGTTTAAATTCAATATTCATACAGTACAGTATCCTATGGAGAAACTTGAAATGAGTCCAAGATACAGGGCTGTTCACAAGCTTTTGAGATTATTTGAAAGTGAAAGTGAACGCTGTATCGGTTGTGGTTTGTGTGAGAAGATCTGTATATCAAATTGTATCAGGATGGACACTCATGTCGATAAGAAAAGCAGAAAATCAGTCACGCAGTACAGTATTAATTTTGGTAGATGCATATTTTGCGGTTATTGTGCTGAAGTTTGTCCGGAACTTGCTATCGTACATGGCGCGGAATACGAATATGCAAGTGAACAGCGTGCAAGTTTTGGATTGAAAGAAGATATGTTAACGCCGCTTGACAGTTTTAAAGCTAAACAACAAAAAGAGTTCCCGGGATTTGGTGCATTAAGTAAAAATGCTGATGAATTTGTTAAAAAAACTCCATTAGCGTATTGAGGTAGATATGTTTGAAGCAATAGCGTTTTATACGTTTTCGATTATAGTTATAGGGATGTTTGGCATAGTTGTATTTAGCAAAAATGCTTTATATGCCTTGAGTGCATTGGCCGGAGGGATGATATTTATATCGGGTTTTTTCTTCTTGTTAAATGCAGAGTTTTTAGGAGTTGTTCAAATCGTAGTTTATACGGGTGCGATCATGGCAGTATACGCATTTGGTATGATGTTCTTTGATACAACAAGAGACGTAAAAGAAAATATAAGGTATAAAAAGACAATCTATACACTCTCAATACTTTCGTCTATTTTTACTATTTTTGTTTTTCTAGCACCTATTTACTCTTTAAAAATCAAAGCAATTTACCCTTCTATTGAAGGAGTAAGCAATATACAAATGATAGGTTTGATCCTTTTTACAAAATATCTTGTTCCATTTGAATTAGCGGCTATTATGCTGTTGGCAGCGATGATAGCAGGAATAGTGTTGGTAAAAGTAAAAATGGATGAAACACCAACGCATATAGAAGTAGCAAGGGGCGAAAAATGATAACACTGACACATTACTTAGTACTGAGTGGAATCTTATTTTCATTGGGAGTAGTAGGAATCTTACGAAGAAAGAATTTGCTTATGTTGTTTTTTTCTACAGAAATCATGCTAAATGCCGTAAATGTAGGCTTTGCTGCAGTTTCTAGATATTATGGAGATCTAAGTGGACAAGTTTATGCATTTTTTATCATAGCAATAGCCGCAAGTGAAGTAGCTGTAGGTCTTGGATTGCTGGTGCTGTGGTATAAAAGAAACGGTACTATTGATCTTGACAGCTTGCAGATGATGAAGGGGTAATGATGGAAAAATATTTATTTGTAGCACTTTTTGCACCTCTTGCCGGATCACTGTTTAGTGCTTTGTTTACGGCACAGAAAAAAAATGTCGCTACGGGGATTATGACTTCAGCTCTTCTTCTGATATCTTTTGTATCTTCTCTTACGCTTTTAGTAGCAGTACATGAAGGACTTTTTTTACACGTTAAGATGATGGAGTGGATAAGTGCAGGGAATTTGGAACTTCCTTTTGGATTTACAGTTGATAATGTCTCTGTGGTCATGATGGTGACCGTCACTCTTGTTTCTACCGTTGTCAATATTTATTCTATGGGTTATATGGCACATGACGTGGGATACAATAGATTTTTTACATATATTTCAGCCTTTGTCTTTTCTATGTTGATCTTGGTAATGAGCGACAATTTTGTAGGACTTTTTATAGGTTGGGAAGGCGTTGGTCTCTGTTCTTGGATGCTGATTGGATTTTGGTATAAGAAACATAGTGCTTCTTGGGCAGCGAATGAAGCATTTATCATGAACCGCGTTGCAGATCTTGGTATGCTTATGGGATTATTTTTAATATATTGGCAATTCGGATCATTTAGTTATAGCGTTGTATTCTCAGGAGTTGCACATATAAATCCAAGCGTTGTTACTACAATAGCTCTGTTATTGTTTGTCGGTGCTATGGGAAAATCTGCACAGTTTCCATTTCATACTTGGCTGGCAGATGCTATGGAAGGTCCGACTCCGGTTTCTGCATTGATACATGCAGCTACGATGGTAACTGCAGGGGTTTATTTGATTGTTAGAGCAAGTACGCTGTTTGCTTTGGTTCCAAATGTTGGCTATGTGATCGCAAGTCTTGGAGCATTTGTTGCGGTATTTGCAGCTTCAATGGCATTAGTCAATCGTGATCTTAAGCGGATCATCGCTTATTCGACATTATCACAACTTGGTTATATGTTTGTTGCAGCGGGACTTGGTGCTTATTGGATCGCATTGTTCCATCTTATGACACATGCATTTTTTAAATCTCTTCTATTCTTGGGTGCAGGAAATGTTATGCACGCTATGGATGACGAACTTGACATCAAAAAGATGGGTGGTTTGTTTTCTAGCATGAAATATACGGCTATTTTGATGAGTGTTGCTTCTGTCGCTCTTTGTGGTATTTATCCGTTTGCCGGATTCTTTAGTAAAGACATGATCTTGGCAGCTGCATTTAACGAGCATGCTTATTATTTATGGGTTGCTTTATTTATCGGTGCCGGTATGACGGCATTTTATAGCTTTAGATTGATCATGCTTGTATTTTTTGGAGAGAAAGTACATAAGAAATTAGGTTTTCATCCGCACGAAACATATCCTTTTGTTCTCTGGGCACTTTTACCTCTAGGGATTTTATCGGTAATAGCAGGATTTTTTGAAAAACCATTTGAAGAGTTTACTACAAAGGTTTTATCAAAATATGAATTGCATATAGCACACGGAACAGAATGGGCTTTGATAGTCGCAACTTCAACTATGGCGATAGGAGGAGTTTTATATGCGATTTACAAATATAGAACAGGCGGTTTTAGTAAGCAGGTAGAAACATTACCTCTGTACAAACTGCTTAGTAATCAATATTATATACCTAAATTTTATGAGGTTGCAATCTTGAAACCATATTATTCATTATCTAAATTTGCATGGAAGCAAATAGATGTAAGAATTATAGACTTTACAGTAGATCTAATAGCAAGAACGCTCTATTTTATGGGGCAGAAAAGTAGAAAGATGCAGAGCGGAAATCTATCCGATATGCTTAGGTGGATGGCAGTGGGCATTGTTACATTGTTAGCGTTAGCAATATTTTATAGACCGATGATGTAGGGGGGATAGAAATGGAACACATATTATCACTAATCGTATTTTTCCCTTTAGTCGCCGGTTTATTCGGATTCTTCGTAAATAAAGACAGTGTCAAAGTTTACGGTATAGCCGTTGCTATCGTAGAATTTTTATTGTCTATCGCACTTTGGGTTGGCTTTGATTCAGGCAATGCAGGGTATCAATTTGTAGAATATTTTCCTTTGATATCACAATTTGGTATCAATTATTATATGGGAGTTGACGGAATTTCTCTTTTCTTAGTAGTGCTGAGTACGTTTATGACACTTGTTGCACTTGTAGGACTCAGTATAGAAAAAGATATCAAAAACCTTGTCGTTACCGTTTTGTTCTTAGAAATGACTTTGGTTGGAGTCTTTCTCAGCTTAGATATGATACTTTTTTATATCTTTTGGGAGCTTTCACTCATACCTATGCTTTACATCATAGGTGCTTGGGGAAGCGGACAAAGGATATATGCCGCGATTAAGTTTTTCTTGTATACATTTGCAGGATCTGCTTTGATGCTAGTAGGTATTTTGTATTTGGGATATCAATACTTTCTGGCTACCGGAACATGGAGTTTTGCTATTGCAGATTGGCATTTGCTAGTTTTGCCATTTACGACACAATTATGGTTATTTGGTGCATTTTTCTTGGCGTTTGCCGTCAAGGTTCCAATGTTTCCGTTTCATACTTGGCTTCCATATGCTCATGGACAAGCGCCTACTATAGGTTCAGTTCTATTGGCAGCGGTTATGCTTAAGATGGGAACATATGCGTTTATTAGATTTTCATTGCCTCTTTTCCCGGATGCATCATTATATTTTTTATATCCGATTGCAATAATAGCCATAATAATGGTTATCTATGCAGCGATGGTCGCATATGCGCAAGAGGACATGAAGCAAGTTATCGCTTACAGTTCTATATCTCATATGGGGATTATCATACTGGGAACTTTCGCACTCAATGCTGAGGGAATCACAGGTGCAATATTTTTGATGTTAAGTCATGGTATTGTCAGCGGTGCGCTGTTCATGTTAGTCGGAGTTATATACGATAGAAGACATACAAAACTAATGAGTGAATTTGGCGGATTAGCCACCGTAATGCCTAGATATGCTACGGTATTTGGAATCATATTATTTGCTGCAGTCGGATTACCGTTGACCATAGGCTTTGTAGGTGAGTTTTTATCACTACTTGGTTTTTATAAAGTCAATTGGATCATGACGATGTTTGCAGGAAGTGGTATTATTTTGGGAGCCGTTTATATGCTTGTTCTTTTTAAGAAATCATTTTTTGGTGAAGTCACAAATGAAGAAAATAAAAGCTTAAAAGATTTAAATAAGAGAGAATATGCGGCACTAATACCTCTTGTAGCGTTAGTTGTTATATTGGGTGTTTATCCTAAACCTATATTAAGTACGATTGATATGAGTGTAAAAAAGATGATTATTTTGATGGAACATAAGGCTCTACTGCCTGAGACCAAAGAGTTTCTGATAAAAGTAAATAGCGTGGGAGGGACAAAATAATGTTAGAACCTATCTCAATTAGTCTGTCTAGTTTAAATATAGATTTACTGACTCCTATGGCTATTTTAGCTTTCGGTGCTCTTAGTATTATTTGTATAGATATTTTTGCAAAAAATTTGACAAAGAGTTTTTATGTAGCTTATTCATTATTGTTTATATTCTTAGATTTTACCGCTCTTCTAAGTATACACGGACCTCACAGAGGATTTTTCAATGTAATGTTGGTTGATGGTATTTCGATACTTGCACAAGGGATAATATTGATTACTTCAGCACTTTTTATTCTTACTGCATTGAGTAATAAACCTTTTAAAGAATTTAAAAAAGCCGAATACTATGCTCTGTTTTTATTTGTTATAGTAGGTTTTCAATTTATGGTAGCTAGTGACAACCTGATACTTATATTTTTGGGTTTAGAAACTGCCAGTCTTTCTCTGTATACTCTGATTGCTATGCACAATAGAGACAAAGCATTTGAAGCAGCTATAAAATATTTCACGATGGGAGCATTGGCTGCAAGCTTTTTTGCTATGTCCTCTTTGATATTTTATACCCTAACGGGAAGTATTGAACTTTCAATCATATCTAAATCTTTGGCAGCAAATTCCTTTGCCCCTGGTATGGCAATACTTGCAGGTGTAGCTTTTATGCTAATAGCTTTGGGATTCAAACTCTCCATAGTACCTGTTCATACCTGGCTTCCTGATGTTTATGAGGGAAGCTCGGCACCGCTTGCCGGATACATGTCAGTTGTTCCAAAGATGGCAGGTCTCGTGGTTGCAGTTAGATTCTTTGATATATTTTTATCCCATCATATAGTCTGGGTTGAAAATATCTTGATACTGGTTGCTGTTATAACGATGACACTTGCTAATATAACGGCACTCGTACAAGAAGACGTCAAAAGGATGTTGGCATTTAGTTCGATCGCTCATGCAGGATTTGTGCTTACTGCTATCATGGTAGGAAATACGCAAGCGTATTCTGCAATCTTTTTATATTGGATACTGTTTATGTTTACCAATATGGGAGCATTTACAATGCTTTGGATAGCAAGACATAAAAGAAACCTGTGGGACACTAGATATCAGCACCCGTTTGTGAAGTTTTCCGGTATGGTCAAAGTATCTCCAATGATGGCTACGATTTTTGGCCTTTTTATGTTTACGCTGGCAGGGATGCCTCCTTTCTCGGTATTTTGGGGAAAATTATATATCTTAAGTACGGTAGTCAACAGCGGGCACTCTTTATTAGCAGTGATTATGGTTATAAATAGTGCTATTGCAGTTTACTACTATATGAAATTGATGGTATATATGTTCCTAAAAGATCCTATAACGGAAGATGGCAATATCTATGTAGCAAATACTACTACTCCTTTGAAACTGATAGTAGGTATAACGATTATTTTTACAATTACTGCATCTATCTTTGTAGAGCCTATCTTAAGACTGATAACAGATTTGATCGGTGCAAGTTTTATCTAATTAATAAAATAGAGGCAAGAAGTTTTTTTGCCTCTACAATAAGTAATTTTATTTTTTACAAGGCAATAAATTGAAAATTAAAAATGAAGAACAATACGCAAGCGACAATTACTCGGGAATAGCTCCGGAAGTTCTACAGTATATGAAAAAAGCAAATGAAGGTTCAATGAAAGCGTATGGAGAAGATGTTTACACAAAGATGGCAACAGATAAGATAAGAGAGATCTTTGAGTGCGATTGTGAAGTTTTCTTTGTTTTTAACGGCACTGCTGCAAATTCTCTTTCTTTAGCGGCTATGAGCCAATCTTATCATAGTGTGATCTGTCATGAGCTGGCACATATCGAAACAGATGAATGTGGGGCTCCGGCTTTTGCATCAAACGGTTCAAAACTATTATTGGCAAAAGGCGAAAACGGCAAACTTATTCCGGCTGCTATTGAGGAACTCATTACCAGACGTGAAGATATACACTACCCTAAACCAAAAGTGATAAGCATAACTCAATCAAATGAAGTAGGATCAGTTTATACAATAGATGAGATAAAAGCCATAAAGAAGATAGCGAATAAATATGATTTGAAAATTCATATGGATGGGGCTAGATTTGCCAATGCCATAGTATCTTTAGGTTGTAAACCAAGCGAAGTTACTTGGAAGGCAGGCGTTGATGTTCTGAGCTTTGGCGGCACAAAAAACGGTATGGCATTTGGAGAAGCAGTTGTATTTTTCAAAAAAGAGCTTGCTGAGGATTTTGAATATAGAGTTAAACAAGCAGGACAGCTAGCTTCCAAGATGAGATTTATATCATCACAATGGCTTGGTTTACTAGAACATGATGTTTGGTTGAAAAATGCAAAACATGCAAATGATATGGCAAAATATTTTGTTAGCAAAGTAGAAAATATACACGGAGTCAGCTTGATGTTCCCGTGTGATGCAAATGAAGTTTTCTTGAAAATGAAGCCGGAAATTGAAGTGGAATTACGAAAAAAAGGCTGGTTGTTTTACAGTTTTATCGGAGTTTCAAATAGATTTGTATTTTCCTGGAGTTCTACTCAAAAAAGAGTTGATAAACTCATACATGATATCACAGCAGCTAGTACTCACTAGTAGATTATAAAAAAGATAATAAATTGACGACTACTTTGAGTTTTTCTGTTTTGGCTGTTTTTGTGCCTACATTTTTTCTAGTTTCATTGACCCCTGGTATGTGTATGACACTTGCTATGAGTTTGGGTATGAGTATCGGTATAAAAAGAACATTCTCTATGATGGCTGGAGAACTTATAGGTGTCGGAATCGTTGCTTTATCTTCTGTTATCGGGGTATCTGCTGTCATGCTGCAATATCCTGAAGTATTTGTAGTACTAAAATATATAGGAGGGGCTTATTTGATCTATCTAGGTGTCATGATGCTTAGAAGCAAGGGCAAGTTGGCACTTTCTGAATGTGGTACTTCAAGGTTTACAAATATATCAAATAAAGATTTGGCATTTCAAGGTTTTATTACAGCCATAGCAAATCCAAAAGGATGGGCATTTTTTATCTCTTTACTTCCTCCTTTTATACAACAAGATCAACCTCTGATACCTCAAATTTCGGTTTTATTATTCATAATCTTATTTTTAGAGTTTACCTGTCTGGTCATATATGCCAGTGGAGGAAATAGTCTGAAAAGATTTTTGCAAAAAAGAGACAATGTAAAACTCTTAAATAAAATCGCAGGCTTACTTATGGCAGGTGTTGGTGTCTGGCTCATGTTTGAATAATATATTGATTAGATTATATGTTATAATAATACTATGAAATTTATACTTCTTATACTTTTTACAAGCATTCAAATTTTTGCTTTAAATATCTTTTTAAATAGTGCAAAAGAGAATGGTTCTGCGTATGCGATTCTGCATATTATTGACGACGAGCCAATAGAGTGTAAGACTATACCTTTGCCTCTTGATAAAAAAGACTATATTTGCATGTTTAATAAGACTATAGGTAGTAAAATAAAAAGAAAAAAGCTAAAGTTGGCGGATATAGATTTTATTGAGAAGAAAGATAAATTCTATATTAAGATAGATCCTAAAGTATCGTCTAGACTTATCTCTTTGCAAAAACCTTTGTATGAAACAGAAAATGTTAATAAGTCAGATCAAAAACAAAAAGCAAAACATTGGGCGGTATTATTATATACAAAACCGCCATTTGGCAAAAATGAACATACTGAAGGTATAAACTTCCCAATCACTTATACAAAATACAAAATGCCATATATAGGTTCAGTTGATTTAAACGGAGCGCCTATATCATATGCAGCAAGCGAGGATATAAATTATTATTTGGAGATTCAAAAAGAGTATAACAAAAAAGAGTATGAGGACACCATAAGAGATGTCGATCGCACTCTTAACAAATATCCAAACAGCATATTCAAAAGTGATCTGTTACTATATAAACTTGAAGCCATGGATAAATTACTTGAAGATAAAAATTTTATAATCCCAAAAGAATATAATAATGCGGAAATAGCAAAGCTGGCGAAGGGATGGATACGAACTTTTTCATCCAATGAAAATATTCCGGAAGTCTTATATTTGCTAGTAAAAAGTTACCTTAGAAGCAATTCTAGCGGAGATGTAAATTATTTTCTTGATATATTGATAACTGAACATAAAAACAGTCCATACACAAAAAAAGCTATCTTGTACTTTGCAGATTCACTATACGCTAAAGGCAAAAAAGAAAAAGCTATCAAATTATATAAAGATGTTCTATACAGCACTACAAATTTAGATATAGCATCATTGGCTGCTATTAGGCTTACTAGTACGAATATAGACAAAGGCAAGCTCAAAGAAGCCAGAGATTATCTTACGAAAGTACTAGATGCAAATAAAAACTATCTGTTGAAAGACAAAATGGCTACACAACTGCTAGCCGAAAAATTGGCTGAAAATAAATTGCCTAAAATGGCAGCAAGACTTAGTGATCTGCTTCTTGAAAATTTAGGAAAAGATGTCAACGGACAAAGAGAACTATTATTAAAAGAGAGTGGCGATTGGCATGCTAAGAGTGGCAACATCAAAGAAGCATATAAACGATATCAGGAATATAAAAAGGATTACAGGGTCGGAAATTATATTGATGAAGTAAACAGATCACTTGATGAACTCTTTTTCAAAACACAAGAGACAAATGAAACTAAATTACTGAATTATTATAATGTTTTGATCTCAAAATATAATAACTATATAAAAGATAAGGCTGTTGTCGAAAAAGCCAAACTTCTCATGAAGCAAAAAAAGTACAATGAAGTTTTAGATATGAAGGATATATTGGATCGAACAGTTGAGAACAATTCATCTTCGCCTAAGAATATTTTAGATGATGCAGGATATGCATTGATAGAAAAAGACATTAAAAATCAAAATTGCAATGAAGCGATTTCTATCTTGGAAAAATATAATCTAGATCAAAATAATATCACAGATAAACAAAATCTTTTTTCTTGTCTTATGGATACCTCAAGATATCAAAGAGCAAATAAATTAGCAGGTACAGTATTAAAAACTTCATCATTTGATCAAAAGTTTATCTGGCTACAGAACTATATAGATGCAAAAGCCAAATTGCAGCAATTTGATGAAATTTTACCTTTAGAAAAAGACTTGTTTACATTGGCAAAAATATTGAAAAAAAATGTCTCTCAGGCTACTTATGTGGCCTTATTTGGTACTCACTATTATCTACAACAGTATGACCAAGCATTGGAAACACTAGGGACACTAAGTAAAATCTGGCCTAACAATATACATAATATAGAACCATATTACAAAATGGCACTTTATGCTAGCAGCAAAAGGGATGATTTACTTCTGATTAAGTATGCTAAAAAGATTATAGGACTACAAAATAAAAATCGAGTTTTTTTACATAGCCCAAATATAGAGTTTTTGCTGATAGATTCATTAAAAAGAATTTCTAAGATAAAAGAAGCACTCAAGGAAGCCAAGATACTCAATAAAAGAGGAGGATTAAGCGGAAATACTAAATCACGAATCCTATATGAGTTGGGTGAATTAAGTATTAAGCTAAATGAGAACAAGAATGCAAAAGCATATTTTAAAGAGTGTGCTTCTGGTAAAACAGATAATTCTTGGCGATCTCTTTGCATAGATAATCTAAAGTTGTTTTGATTATATGAATTACTAGTAAGGTCGTAAATTTGCTTTTTTTTAAGATTAAGTCTCTCGAAAAAGTTTTAAAAAAAAGTTATGAAATAAAAGAAAAAAGTATTCAAAAATCCATAAAGCCCATAATTCTTATTTTGTTGCTTCTTGCTATTAGTATTTTATCTCCTGTTAAATTACAAGCTTCCATAGAAAAAACTATAAATATAAACATAGGTGTTTTGGCTTATAGAAGCAAAGATGCTACGTATAAACAATGGGATGGATTCTTAAAATCCTTGCAAGAACATTTGCCTCATTATCATTTTGAACTATTTCCTATGACATTAAAGGAAATGGATAACGCTGTTAAAAATAAAAAGATTGATTTTGTTATCACGAATTCAGGACATTATATTTGGTTGAAAAAAACATTTGGTTTGCCGTATCCTTTTGCCACTATGATTGAGACAAAAAACAATAAAGAGATAAATTCCTTCGGCGGTGTGATTTTTACTCTTAAAAGTAACCATAAAATACAAACTCTAAAAGATATTATAAATAAAAAGGTAGCATTTGTATCAAAGGAGGCTTTTGGAGGATATATAATGGAGCTATATGAGTTGAAAAAGCGTGGTATCTCTTTCTCAAAATCTGCCAAGCTGATACCTACTGGTATGCCTCAAGATAGAGTGGTTTATGCTGTTTTAAAAAAAGAGGCTGATGTCGGTTTCGTAAGAGCGGGAGTGTTGGAAAGTTTAGCACATGAGCACAAAATAGATATGAAGGAATTCAAAATCATCAATGAACAAAAGAGTGAAGAACTTCCTTTTGCTCTATCAACTGATCTTTATCCACTTTGGCCGATCAGCGCGATGCCTTCTACTGACAAAAAAATCGTAAATATTATTGCAGGGACAATTTTGAGCATGGGAAATGACGTTTCAAAATCAAATGAAAAACAACGATTTGGAATAGCGGCAAATTATGATCATGTTGAAGAAATATTGAAAAAATTAAAGATTGCACCTTTTAACAATCTACAAAAAATACGCCTTAAGGATATTCTAAAGTACTACGAAAATGAAATATTGGCATTTTTAATTATTGTTGGGTTGATGTTAATCTTTGGACTTGTTAGACTATATATTATAAATAGTAGATTGAAAGATAGCCAAAAAAGAGTTAAAGCGCTTTTAGAGGGTTCTTTCAGCGGCATAATTATACACAATAAAGGTACAATCTTAGAGTGTAATGAAAGAATGCAAAGTATTTCAGGATATTCACATGCAGAATTAATAGGTATGGATGGACTGAAACTTATATCTGAACAATATGTTGAAGATGTCAAAGACAAGATAACTACAGGATATACAAAACCTTATGAGGTTATCGGAATAAAAAAAGACGGCACTTTATATCCGGTGAGACTAGAAGCGAAATTAATGCCTTATGATGGGAAAATTGTCAGAGCTGTAGAGTTTAGAGATATAACCGAAGAGAAAAAATCACAGGAAAAACTCTATCTTGCGGCAAGTGTATTTAGTCATGCAAGAGAAGGTATAGTAATTGTCAATACAGACGGTACTATTATGGATATTAATGATGCATTTACGTATATCACGGGTTATTCAAAAAGTGAAGTTGTGGGCGAAAAGATTTCAATACTAAAATCTGGAGTTCATGATGAGGTTTTTTATAAAAGAATGTGGAATGACCTCACTACTAAAGGGCATTGGTACGGTGAGATTTGGAATAAACGAAAAAACGGTGAAATTTATGCTGAAATGCTCACGATCAGCACGATTTTTGATAAAAAAAATGTTCCAAAACAATTTGTAGCAATCTTTTCTGATATTACATTTTTAAAAGAGCATGAAGAGCAGTTAGAATACATAGCACATCATGATGCCTTAACAAATTTGCCAAACAGACTTCTATTGAGCGAGAGATTGCAAAGAGCGCTGATAGAAACCAAAAGGAACAATCATTTAGTAGCTGTTCTATTTTTGGATCTAGATGGTTTTAAAACAATCAATGACAGATTCGGGCATGAAATAGGAGACGATTTACTAGTAGAAATTTCGAACGAGATGAAAAAGACACTTAGAGAAGAAGATACTTTGGCACGATTAGGTGGAGACGAATTTGTCATTGTATTACAAAATATTGTAGATACACAAATGTGTATACCAATGCTTAAAAGACTTTTAGAAGTTGTCAATAAACCGATTCTATGCGGTAATATAATGCTAAAAGTCTCAGCGAGCGTAGGAGTTACTTTTTATCCACAGTCCGAAGTTGTAGAAGCTGATCAATTGATAAGACAAGCTGATCAGGCTATGTATCAAGCTAAGTTATCCGGTAAAAACCGATATCATATATTTGATGAGCAAGAAGACAAAAATGTCCGTGGAAATTATGCAAATATTGAAGATATCAGAAAGGCATTTGAACATAAAGAATTTATACTTTATTATCAGCCTAAGGTAGATATGAGAACGGGTGAAATTATAGGTTTTGAAGCATTGATAAGATGGAAGCACCCGACAAAAGGAATCTTGCCTCCGGCTATCTTCCTACCGGTTATTGAAGAACATGTGCTTTCTATAGATGTCGGTAAATGGGTTATAAGAAATGCTTTTGAGCAGGTGAGAACTTGGCAAAAAGAGGGAATAAATGTCAATGTCAGTATAAATGTTAATGCAAAACAATTACTCAGCCACGATTTCATAGAATTTTTAGAAGAAACAATACGGCTATACAAAGATGTTTCCCCTGCCAACATAGAATTAGAAATCTTAGAAACAAGTGCTCTGCAGGATTTAGCTAGAGTATCTAAATTGATTAAAGAGGCAAAAAAATTAGGTTTTAAATTTTCTTTGGATGATTTTGGTACGGGATATTCATCATTGATTTATTTAAAAAAATTACCTATAGATCTTTTGAAAATAGATCAAAGTTTTGTAAGAGATATGCTTGATGATCCAAATGATTTTTCTATATTGGATGGCATTTTAGGGCTAGCCAATGCCTTTAACCAAAAAGTTATAGCAGAGGGAGTTGAAACACTTGCACATGGAGTTATGCTCATTCAGATGGGTTGTAAGTATGCACAAGGGTACGGCATAGCAAAGCCGATGAGTGCCGAGAATGTTAAAGGTTGGGTTGATAGCTGGAAGTTACCGGAAATTTGGAGAAATACGATCCTTTATGATAGAGAGGATTTCCCAATTTTACATGCTATTGTCAGACATAGGTCTTGGATAGATATGCTTGAAAACTATGTATACAAAAGATCTCCTTTTATGCCACAAATGAATTCTACAGATTGTTCTTTTGGACAATGGCTTCAACAAGAAGGACTTGAACATTTTGGAAAAGATTTATTAGAGCCTATCTTTATGTTGCACAATAAACTGCATGACGCATCTCAGAAGTTATGTGATGAGTGTAAATATCAATCTATAGAAAATTTAAGTGAAAGTTTAGCCGAAATTTATAGACATAGAGATGACATGATAATGATGCTAAATAGATTGAAACGAAATCCTAAAGATTAAAGATCTCTTTTGCTTCTTTAAATATTAAATCAGTATTTCCTACAATTCGATTTTCAAATTGGGTTTTATTAAAAGTCATTTGTCTTTTTGCTAATTTAGCAGTATTTGTAACTATCTTTTCTTTCAATTCATCCTTGCTTATCAATCCGTCAAGATATTCAAATGTCTCTTTTATACCTATAGATTTGAGCGAGTTTGGAGTCCTTGTGTATCTGTTTTCCAGGTAAACAGCTTCATCTATCAAGCCGTTTTGTATCATGATCTCTGTCCTGAGTGAAATTTTTTCTCTTAGATCATCTTTAGATACTTCTATCTCAAAAATATCTAAATTGTCGATGAGTGGCTTTTGCTTATTTTCTTGAAAGAAATCACTTACTGTTATCCCGCTTTCAATATATATTTCAAACCATTTTTCAATTCTATATGCATCATTTGAAGAGATTTTATTTGCATATTCTGTGTCATACCGGGATAAAATTTCATATGCTTGATCCAGATCCAGTAAAGTTTTTGCAACTTCTTCTTTAGTCTTGTTTGAGATTATTGGCTTATTGCTTAATCCGGAGATGAGCGATTTAAGATAAAATCCTGTGCCTCCTACAATTATAAGGTTTTTACTATTTTTGATGGACTCGTCCATTGCTTTTTTGTAAAAATCAAAATATATCGAAACATTAAAAGTTTCATCCGGAAAAATTTCATCAATTCCGAAGTGTTTTATGTTTCCTCTCTCTTCAAGTGTCGGTTTTGCAGAAGCTATGTCTATTTCTTTATATATGCTTAAAGAGTCTAAAGAGAGAATATTTGCATTATATTCAGTTGCTAATTCTATTGACAAAGAAGTCTTTCCTGATGCAGTTGGACCCAATATTGCTATAGTTTTCATGAACCTTGGTAAAAACCTGAAAACAATAGTATATCTATATTGTCAGTATTAGCTTCATTTTTCGTTACTAGGTCATTTATGATCTTGCCTATAACCGGTCCAAAGGTTATACCAAGCCAGCCAAGCCCTGTAGCATAAATAAGGTTGTTATATGTTTCATCTCTTCCGATAAGAGGCATGTCATTTGGAGTAAGTGGCCTAAATCCGGTCCATAATTTTTGGTTTTTCATTTCAAAATCAATACTGTATTTTTTTAAATTTTTTATGATACTATCGATCTTTTCTTTATCAATAAACTTATTTCTGCTTGCGATCTCTAGTTTTCCAGTAATCCTCATGTCATTTTTTCTAGGAGCAAAACCTATGAACTGGTCCGCAAATATAATAGGAGTTTTGGGTCTAAATGTTTCATCCATCTCAAAAGTAATACTGTAGCCTTTTGCAGGAGTTAACATCAGTTCCGTTTCGGTTTTTTTGGCTAGTGACGTATCGGCACCTGTGGACATTATCACAGTATCAGCACTATATGAATCTTTTGTCGTGATAACTTTACCTATCTTTGAAAAATTTAATTCTAGATCTATCACTTCTTCATTTAAAAGGAATTCTACACCTTCATTTTCAAGGTATTGATGCAAATTTCTCATCATGAGTCCCGGATCTAGGTGGGCATTTCTTTTTAAAAGAACAGAACCTTGTATATTTTCCTTTATGAAAGGAACATACTCTTTTGTCTCATGTTTGTCTAGTATTTGATAGTGCGTGCTGTCGGCGGTTTTTTTCGTTTGTTTTTGGAAAGATTCAAGTTCAGTGTATAACATAAGCAGACCATTATGATGAAAGTCAAAATCAAGTTCAGACTCTTTAATCATTTTTTTATAAAGCTTAATACTCGAATCTCCATATCTCTCAAAGAGTACAAGAGTTTTTTTAAGTCGTTCAGGTGTTGCGTTCAACAAAAATTTCAGAAGCCATTTGTGTATATGGATATCTAAGGTAGGATGGATAACGACAGGACTTTTCCCCTGCAGCATCAGCTTGATAGTATCTACTAAAATACCGGGTCTTGAGAGTGGATTTTCGTCAAATGCAGAGAGCACGCCGGCATTACCAAATGAAGTGGAATCCGTTATATCTCCTTTATCTATTACCGTTACTTTTCTGCCGCTTTTGTTTAATGAATAAGCACACATTAAACCGATAACACCACCGCCTATGATGATAACATCTCTCATATGTACTTCTCCTTTGCAGTTTATAAGTTTTTCCTGAAAAACTTTAAAAGTTATGCAATAAAGTGAAATTATAACACTTTTAATCTCATTTGTAGTAAAATTTGTGATTAAAATGAAGTGTTGGATTACGCACTCTTTGATAAAGGATTATGTTGAAAAGATATATAGATACTATAAAAAGTATAAATGATTTGATCGTGTTTAAGCATTCGATTTTTGCGCTGCCGTTTATATTTGTGGCCATGATCGTTTCCTCTTCTTTGCTAAACGGAACTATGTGGTTTGGATGGAGATTGCTGATATTAGGACTGTTGGCAGCGGTCAGTGCTCGGAGTTTTGCTATGGGATTCAACAGATGGGCAGATAAAGATATAGATAAATACAATCCAAGAACTGCAAATAGACCAAGTGTTGACGGTAGAGTCGGTGAGACAAATATGATAATCTTCATCGTAGCAAATGCAATTATATTTATTGTCGTAGCGTATTTTATAAATCATCTGGCTTTTTATCTTTCTTTTCCTATTTTAGCAATATTAGGCGGGTATTCCATATTTAAAAGGTTTTCAGAGACTGCTCATCTTGTTTTGGGTCTTTCTTTGGGTTTGGCTCCTATTGCAGGTGCTGTAGCAGTAGGAGAAAATATCCCTCTTTGGGCTGTCATGTTGTGTATCGGTGTCATGTATTGGGTTGCGGGATTTGATCTTTTATACTCTTTGCAAGACATGGAATACGACCAGGCAAATAACCTTTTTTCAATTCCATCAAAATACGGTAAAGATGCTACTTTCTTTATATCAAAACTTTTTCATGCACAAACTATATTATTTTGGATTTTATTTGTTTATTTGGCAGATTTAAGTGTTATTGCTTACATCGGCGTTGCAATATCTGCTATAATACTTTATCAAGAGCATAAAATTGTTGCAAAAGACTTTTCCAAGATAGATAAAGCATTTTTTACATTAAACGGCTATCTAGGGATTATATTTTTTGTATTTATATGGTTGGATAGACTAATACTAAGTGGAGTTTGATTATGAGTAATGATATTCGTTTTGTAGAAGCACCTCTTAAAATTTGGTTTGATGAGATCGATGATAATGAAGAGATGTATAAAAGAGAGTATGACAAACTATCAAATATAGATGATGACAACCTAGGCCAGTGGTTAAAGTTAGCCAAAGCCAGAGGCGAGACTGGAGAAAGTGATCAAGTACTACTTACTTTGTTGGTTGAACTACACCGAAAAGTAGATGAACTCAGTGCCTTTGTCAAGAACGAAAAACCGGATTTTATAGACCTTCAATATAACAAAGATATAGAAGGTATAGGGCATGAACATTTTAAATTGATAGAGGGAAATTTGAAAGAAAACGTTAAGTACTATGGCAGGATCTTTATGCCTGTATTTCCAAAAAGAGAAGTTCCGGTATTTTTTATTGGATTGGACTCAAATATTGCACAGATATATATGCTCCATGAAAAAGACAAGAAAGATTGGAGTTTTTATATGAATGCTAGAGAGAGAGCCATAATTAGGGAAATGAAAGCGTTAAAGGATGGTTTTTCGTGAATATAGAATCGTTGGGACTTATAGCACTTATAATATTGGTTGTGATCCTTTTCTTCTTCATGATAGTAAGAGATCAAGAAGTTTCTAAAAAGCTTAGTATTTATGAAAGGATCATAGAGGATTTAAACCTTGAAAATCATAGATTATCGAGGAATATGGACAAATTATCCAAAAGCAATGAATCCCACATGATAAATTTTAAAGATGAGATACAGCAATTAGTAGAATTTGAAGTGCAAAATTCGATTAGACCTATGGTTGATTCTATTAAAGAGATAGAAGAGATCATGCAGACTTTTCAAAATGAACAAATTAACAGGATTGATTTGTTGGAAAATCGGACTAAAGAAAAAAATTTTTCCCAAATAAAAACAACGGAGTCAAATGAAAAGATCATTATCTCTCAATATCAAGCAGGGAAAAGCGAGGCGATGATCGCAAAAGATTTGAGAATAGGTATAGGTGAAGTTGATTTGATATTGAAATTGGCAAATCTGAAGTGATACAAGTTCATCCATCATGGCAAGAGATTGTCAGTGAATGTTATAGTTCATTAGATAAAAAGTATAGAGATTTTTTAGAGAATGACAATAACTATTTTCCAGATAAAAATAACTTTTTAAATGCATTCAAAACCCTTGCATTAGAAGATACAAAATATATTTTATTCGGGCAAGATCCTTATCCAAGAAAAGACAGTGCCATAGGTTATGCTTTTATTGATGGGCTAGTTAATGAACTTTTTAGTGAATCAGGATTGAGTAAAAGTGTAAATAAAGCTACAAGTCTTAGAAATTTTATAAAAATGCTATTGGTGTCAGATGGCAAGCTAGATATAAATAATACGTCTCAAGAAGAGATATTGAAAGTTTCTAAAGAAAATATCATATCCTGTATTATTGATCTAAAGAATAATTTTGAATCAAATGGAGTTTTACTGCTAAATACAGCTTTGATATTTACTTCAAAAAAAGATACTTCTTATCATGCTCGTCAATTTTTACCTTTTATGGATAAATTATTACACAGTTTAAAAGATAATGACATAGAAATTATTCTATTTGGTAATATAGCAGACATGATAGAAAAAAAATTAGAAATTTCAAAGCAGTTTAAAACTCATAAAACACCACATCCTTATAATGTCGGCTTTATAAAAGATAAATCAGCTATAGATTTTTTTAAGCCTATGCAGCTTTTGTCAAAACGGTGATTTGAGCAGATAAAACCGGTAAAATATATAACTAAATAAGATGACCTTCAGCAATCAAGATAAAGTTTTTTCTTTTTTGGACGATCTCTTTTGCTGAGGTTTAAAATAAATTAAAAAAGATTTTTTTGGAGTAATGCTTTGGATTTAACAGTTGTTTTAGGAATGGTTCTTGCCGTTACATCATTGGTTATAGGAGATTTATTGGATGGTGGAAATCCAATTGGTCTTTTACATATCACATCTTTTCTTATTGTTATACCTACGGCAATGGCAAACGCTATGACCGGTACTAACGGTGAGTATGTACGAGCAGCTTTTAAAGAGTTAAAAGTCGTGTTTAAAAAGACTCCTATTGATTTTGCTGCCAGAATTAGCGAGATAGTCGATCTTTCGATTATTGCAAGAAGAGATGGCATCCTTGCTTTAGAGTCACATGTAAAAGATATTGATGATGAGTTCTTTAAAAAAGGGCTTAGTATGTCGATTGACGGAATCGAGATTGATGAAATTGAATCTACTATGGAACATTTAATAGAAGAGACTGAAGAGTATTATCACGGTGCCTCACATTATTGGCTGCTAGCAGGCGAAACTTGTCCCGTTATGGGTCTAGTAGGTGCTGTTATGGGTCTCATCCTTGCTCTTCAAAAACTAGATGATCCGGTTGCTATGGCTGAGGGAATCGCGGGAGCTTTTACGGCAACTGTTACAGGGATTGCCGGAGCCTATATGTTTATAGGGCCGATAGGAAATAAATTAAAAGGTAAATCTCGTACAATCATTCAAGAAAAAAATATAATTTTGGCAGGTATCGTCGGTATAGCCTCAGGTGATAATCCAAGAGCACTAGAGAGTAAGCTTTTTAACTACTTTTCTCCTGTTGAAGAAAAACAAAGTAAATTTGATAAATAAAGGAAATAGAGCTTGAAAAAGAAATGCAAAAAAACAGAATGTCCTGCCGGTGAAAAATGGGCCGTTCCTTATGCGGATTTCTTAAGCCTTTTATTGGCTCTTTTCATTGCTCTTTATGCCCTAGCTTCAGTAAATAAGAAAAAGATGGATGCTTTAAAAGCAGCTTTTGTACAGATATATTCATATACCCCAAAGCCTGAACAGATGAATCCTGTGATTCGCATGAGCCCAAGATCCGGAGAAGCTTCAAAAAGTGCTTCGACATCTTTGTCCGGTTCACTTCCGGGAGCAAAGAGTGTATTAAGCGGAGGAACTCCTAATTCAAGCCAGGGTGATTCACAAAAAAGTACTTCTAGTGATCTTCTCTCAAGTTCTAGTACTGCCATACAAGGAGGATTGCTGATGCAAAATCCTCAGATCAAGAAAAGTATTGCCAGTGCGAACGAGATGATAAAAAAGCAAGATGCCGGGACAGAGATATCAATCAAAGAATCAGAAAAGGGTTTTATTATAAATCTGCCTGCTTCGCTTTTATTTAAAAAAGATAGTGCAAAAATTACAAGTGTAGATGCTACATTACTACTCAAAAGAATAGTTCTTATCATGAAGGAAATGCCAAAAAGTACTGATATCCTAGTCAATGGATATACAGACAATATAGCACCCTCAAAAGATTCAGCATACAAGGACAATTGGCAGTTATCGGCAGCAAGAGCTTTATCTGTCGTTAAAGTCTTGATGCAAGATGGAATAGACGGAAATAGACTGGGGGTTGTTGGTTATGGACAATACAGACCGATAGCTTCAAATACTACAGAAGAAGGGCGTAAAAAAAATAGACGTGTTACCATCAGTTTTATGGCAAAGAAATCTACAAAAAAAACGCAACAAAAAGATGTTTTAGATAGAAATAGAAGCAAAAATCAATAAAAACGGTAACGCAAAAGAATGTTTTTTGCTTCCTTATTTTTTTAACTACGCAAAACTATATCAATAAAAAAATATAATTTTTCATTTTATATAATTGTTAGCTGAGATAGGTATAATTCACTTTAAAATAGTATGGATTTAATATAAGGTTGACTATTTTAAAGGAATTTTTATGTTAATAGACGGACATGGTAGAAAAGTCAATTATTTGCGAGTTTCCGTAACTGAGCGATGTAATTTTAGATGTCAGTATTGTATGCCGGAAAAGCCGTTTTCTTGGGTTCCAAAAGAAAACTTGCTAAGCTTTGAAGATCTGTTTTTATTTATAAAAGTTGGTATTGATGAAGGCATCAACAAGATTAGAATAACCGGTGGTGAGCCTCTTTTGAGAGCTGATCTTGATAAGTTTATCAAGATGATCAGTGATTATAGAAGTGACTTGGATCTAGCTCTTACGACAAATGGTTATCTTTTGAAACAGTGTGCAAAAAAATTAAAAGACGCCGGATTAAAGAGAATAAATATCTCACTTGACTCTCTTCGGGCAGAAACAGCTATGAAGATATCTCAAAAAGATATTTTTATCCATGTTATGGAAGGTATAGAAGAAGCATTAAAAGTAGGGTTTAGCGTCAAAATAAATACAGTCCCTTTAAAAGGGATCAATGCTGATGAAGTTTTGGATCTTTTGGAATTTGCTAAATCAAAAAATATGAGAATCAGATTTATCGAATATATGGAAAATCAACATGCAAAAGATAAATTGCAAGGATTAAGTGCACAAGAGATAAAAGATGCAATATCTCAAAAATATCCTTTTAAAGAGATTGGAAGAGTCGGATCGTCACCTGCGCATCTTTTTGAATTAGAAGATGGATACAGATTTGGGATTATAGACCCGCATAAGCATGATTTTTGCGAAGATTGCAATAGAATCAGGTTGACAGCTGAGGGGATGTTGATACCTTGTTTGTATTTTGATGAAGCTATGAGTATAAAAGACGCAGTTCAAAATGGAGATATAGAAGGTGCTGCAAATGTACTAAAAACCGTATTGAAAAACAAGCCAGAAAAAAATAAATGGAGTGAAGATAATGAGAATGAAACATCCCAAAGAGCATTTTATGAAACCGGAGGTTGAAAATGGATAAGACATTTGCTATGACTTTACACCTACACAGTGCTCTTGTTGGAATAGTTTTAATTTTTGCAGCTGTAAATTATTTTATTATAAATGAAAAATTAGATTATGACGGTTTGGTAAAAAGATTTAGATCAATGCTTCCGTTTTATTATTTGTTCTTGGCTACGGTTATATTTACGGGACTAGTTTTACTAGGGCTATCAAAATTTAATTTTAGCTATCGGGAATTGGTCATGATAATAGTATGGTTTACTATACTTATCAGCACGATCAAGAGATACAAAAAATTTAAATCACTTAGGCGTGATGACACTGTTAGATTAAGTAGGTTTATCAAATTTTCAAAAAAGAAACATTTGATCGATATACTTTTGATTATTGCGACTATGGCTATTGTATACATAAAGTAAAAATGCAATTTATATACCATATCGAAGCCCAAAAAACCACATTGAGTTTGGATGCCAAAGAATATGCGCATGTTCTAAAAGTAAGGCGTTCTAAAGTGGGAGATGAGCTTTTTTTTAGAAATATGTCTGATGATGTTTTGTATAAATATAAAATTATAGATATCAATAAAAAATTTGCAAGTTTGGATTTAATTGGCGAAGAACATCTAAAAATTGAAGCGGCTAGGTATCTTCATGTCGGTTGGTGCGTGGTTGATCCCAAGATTATAGAAAAAACGATTCCATATTTAAATGAATTAGGTGTTGCGAAGATCTCTTTTGTATATTGTGAATTTTCACAGAAAAATTTTAAAATTGATTTGAACAGAATTGAGAGGATATTGATAAATTCATCACAGCAATGCGGAAGAAGTAAAATGATGGAAATTGAAATTGTTGATAGTTTGAAGGATTATTTTATGCTCTATCCAAAAAGCAAGATGATTGATTTTAGTGAAAATAAATTACAAAAAGAAAATGATCTTTCCTCCTTTTTGATCGGATGTGAAGGTGGATTTTCTAATGTAGAGAGAAATTTATTTGCTCACATAGATAAAATAGGATTACAAACACCGATGGTACTTAGAAGTGAAACTGCACTCATATCAATCTGTTCTTTAGTTTTAACTTGAAATCTTAAGAGTATTGTGTTATAATTTCGTTTCCCCTCCCCCCTATATAGCGGTGGGCCTTAAAAAGCCTACTGCTAAGTTAATTTTACTTATTATTAGGGCACTTTATACAAATTTGAAGGAAGATAAGAATGAAAAAAGATATTCACCCTGAATATGTCGCTTGTACCGTTAGTTGTGCTTGCGGAAATAAATTTGAAACAATGTCTAACAAACCTGAAATTAAGATAGACATTTGTAATGAATGCCATCCATTTTTTACGGGCAGTGAAAAAATAGTGGATGCGGCCGGTAGAGTTGAAAAATTTAAGAAAAAATACAATTTAAAATAGTTTTTCTAAAATATTTTGGTATATTTAATTCCTACTCCAATAGGAAATATAGATGATATTTCAGTTAGAAGCTTAAAGCTTTTGACTGAAATACAAATTCTGCTTTGTGAAGATACACGAGTCACAAAAAAACTCCTCAATTTACTTTCAATCAAACATAACATAGAATTCAAAATCGAAAAATTTATATCATTTCATTCTCACAATGACGAAAAAGTATTAGCTTCATTTGACAAAGAGATTTTTCTAAATAATATAGCATTTATGAGTGACGCAGGGATGCCATGTATTAGTGATCCAGGAGCAAAACTTGTTCAATATTGTCAAGAAAATGATATAGGATATGAAGTTTTGCCTGGAGCAAATGCCGCTCTTTTAGCTTATGCTTCAAGTGGTTTTGATCTGAGCAAATTTACGTTTTATGGTTTTTTGCCACATAAGGGAAAAGAAAGAACAAATGCCTTATCTAGCGTGATTGATTCGATCTATCCTACAATATTGTACGAGTCACCCCATAGAATCGCAAAACTTTCTCTCGAACTAGAGAAGATGTGTCCAAATAGAAAACTTTTTGCCATAAAAGAAGCAACTAAAAAATTTGAAAATAAATTTTTTGCTACCTGCTGTGAATTTCCGAATTTTTTAAATCATATAAACCCAAAGGGAGAGTGGTCTTTGGTGCTAGAGCCAAAAGAGGAACTAATCGGTGAAAAAATTACTGAAGAGGATATAAAATCTTTAGAAATACATCCAAAACAAAAAGCAAAACTACTTTCAAAATTGACAGGGACAAGCATCAAAGATTGTTATAAAAACATACAAGAGACTTAAGCTTTTATAGTACTTTTTAAGCTATTTTAGATACAATAAATCCATGATAATATACGGTAAACAACTTTTTTTACATGTTTTAGAAAAATATCCGAATAAATTAATAAAAGTGCAGTTATCTAAGAAGTGTGACCCAAAACTTTTTTCGAAGATAAAGAGAGCATGCTTGGATGTTTCTTTGGTTGATAATATGAAGGCACAAGCTCTGTGTCATGGCGGAAACCACCAAGGTTTTATAGCGCATATTGAAGACATAACCTTTACTGATTTCAATGACATCAAAAAAAGTTCGTTTGTACTGATATTACAAGGGATTACTGATGTAGGTAATATTGGAGCAATTATCAGAAGCGCATATGTATTTGGTGCAGATGCTGTAATAATAAGTGGAATAAAAAGTATTAATTTGGAAGCTCTTATCAGAACTAGCAGTGCGGCAATATTTGAGATTCCTATAGTTTTAGAAAGCAATACTCTAGATTTGATAAATGAGCTAAAACAAGTTGGTTTTAAGATCTATGGTGCAGATATGAATGGAAAAGATGTTAAAGGATTAAAGTTTAGCCCTAAAAAAGCTTTAATGATGGGCAGTGAGGGAGAAGGTATCCCAAGTAAAGTAAAATCTAAGCTTGATGAAATCGTTTCTATAAAAATGGCGAGAGAATTTGACTCTTTAAACGTTGGCGCAGCTACTGCAATATTGTGCGATAGGATATTTAATGGCTAGTATTAGGATTCTTGAAGATATAGGCTTAAAAGAAGTTTCACGAAAAACCCATATTGAAGTTAAATTTTTAGAATATATAATCAATTCGGAGTTTGACAAGTTAAATAAGACAAATTCTATAGGGTTTGCAAAAATAATTTCTAGAGAGTATGATCTGGATTTTACAGATTGGCTTGAAGAAGCAAGGCAGTATTGGGATGAACAAATACCTGAACAAGAACATAATAAGATATTTATAGTTCAAAAACCAAAAAAATATACAAAGGTTATATTTACACTGCTATCTCTTATTGTTTTAGTTGCAATTTTGTATGGTGCTTATATGTTTTTAAATAAAAAATTGAATTTTTTTGAAGACACGGTACTTAAAAAAGATATAAACTATACATATGAAGAAACCCCTGTTGTTAGTGAAGCTAAAAAGTCATTATCCGGTAATGTTAAGGTCGATGAGGTAAATACTACAGCTTTTACTGAAGATAACAACTCTACTACCGTAAACACATTACCTGTGACTGTAGATAAGAATACCTCTGATGAATCAAATAAGTCGTTTTCAAATATACAGATCAAACAAGATAAAGTACAAGAAAATAATTCTACTTCTGTTGCGTTAAATATAAACAAAGATGATTTTATTTCTCCTGCAACGAAACTTTGGATCGGGATTATTGATCTAAAAACTTTTAAAAGAAGTTCATATCTGGGAGATGGCAATTATACTATTGATCCGTCTAAAGACCAGCTTATAACAACAGGTCATGGAGATTTTACTTTGTACTTTAACGGAGAAGTAACAAAGTATAATAAGATACAGCCGATGAAATTTATGATTAAAGATGGAAATATATCACAAATTTCAACAAAGAAGTTTATGGAATTAAATAGAGGCTCTCTTTGGTAAAAAAAATCTTTTTATTGGCATTTATAGCTACATTTGCTTTTGCAAATCTGCAAGATAAGATCATCAGCTATATGGGTGCAGAGAACTATGCTAAACAAGAAAATTTGGTTAAAATTTTATTTAAAAATGAGTCAAATTTTTATAGACAATCCGATGGCAGTGTAGATAGCCTGAAAGTTATAAAAGAGTTGCAAGATAACGGATTATTGAAGCTTTTTTATAATTCGCCTATCTTTTTGCATATAAAATTTATCACGGATAAGAATCCACTTATATTTACAAGGGTTATAAGTGAATCTTTGGAAGCAATAGGTTACAACTATTTTTTGACTGAAGAAGCAGCAAAATCAGAAAATAAATTTACATGGACTATAAATTTAAAAACCAAAAGAATTATAAATCCGATTCTATTTGCCCAAGAGCTTGAGAAGAGAGGATGTAAAATTGAGGATATCATAAAAGAGAATGATGACCATTGGGAGTACAAGATCGACTCACAAGATGCAAAACTAAATACGGTAAAATTAGAAAACGATATAAATACGGATCTGCCAAAACCGATTCAACCGTATTGGATAGAAAATAACAATGCCAAATCTATCAAAATAAAAACAAGCTTTTCTGATCACTGGTATCCTTTGGTATTGTTCTTGGATAGAGGCTTACACTTGATTTCCCAGACAAAGATCAACGAAAGAACATATGGCATCACATTGAAAGTCCCAAAAGATTGTAAATATATAAGAATCGGGGACATATACACACTGGATAATATAAAGCATGGGTTAAGTGTTTATCTTAAGAGCAACAATTAAACACACCCTTTATTAGCTTTTAGTTAAATTTGAATTTAAAAATTTTGTAGAAAAGGAAGAATACGATGTTTGATGAAATTAGATTTAATACGATAGAAAGATTACCGAACTATGTATTTGCAGAAATAAATGAGATAAAATTAAAAGCCAGACGTGCAGGTGAGGATATTATAGATTTTTCTATGGGTAATCCTGATGGAAGAACACCGCAACACATAATAGATAAGCTCGTAGATTCGGTCAGTAAAGACAAGACTCACGGTTATAGTGTCAGCAAAGGTATTTATAAATTAAGACTTGCTATTTGCAACTGGTATAAAAGGAAATATGGAGTTGACTTAGATCCAAATACTGAAGCTGTAGTAACGCTTGGAAGCAAAGAGGGTTATGTGCATTTGGTTCAAGCTATAACGAATCCAGGAGATGTTGCAGTAGTACCTGATCCTGCCTATCCTATTCACTCACATGCATTTATAATCGCAGGAGGAAATGTCCATAAATTTGGTTTAGATTTTAATGAAAATTTTGAATTGGATAAGGAACAATTTTTTATTAAATTAAAAAAAGCATTTAGAGATTCTGTCCCAAAACCTAAGTTTGTAGTTGTAAATTTTCCTCATAATCCAACAACGGTTACAGTAGATAAATCGTTTTATGAAGAATTGGTGGCATATGCAAAGCAAGAGAGATTTTATATCATAAGCGATATAGCGTATGCTGATCTGACATATGATGGCTATACGACACCATCTATATTTGAAGTAGAAGGCGCTAAGGATGTGGCGGTTGAAAGTTCGACTCTTTCTAAAAGTTATAACATGGCGGGTTGGAGAGTCGGTTTTATAGTAGGTAACCCAAAGCTTGTCGGAGCTTTACAAAAAATCAAATCCTGGTTTGATTATGGTATGTTTACTCCAATACAAGTGGCTTCTACTATAGCACTTGATGGACCGCAAGAGTGTGTAGAAGAGATAAAAGAAGTATATAGAAATAGACGAGATGTTCTTCATGAGAGTTTCAATAATGCAGGATGGAAGATGGGAAAACCAAAATCTACGATGTTTATCTGGGCAAAAATTCCTGAAGTGGCAAGACATTTAGGAAGTATGGAATTCTCAAAACAGTTATTGAAAGAAGCGAAGATAGCAGTAAGTCCTGGGATCGGATTCGGTGAACATGGAGATCAGTATGTAAGAATCGCATTGATCGAAAATGAAAACAGAATAAGACAAGCTGCCAGAAATGTAAAAAAATATTTAAAGAGTTTAGAGGCAAAATAATGATAAAAGTAGGGGTAATAGGGGTAGGTACAGTCGGTACAAGTGTTATTAAGATTTTACAAAAGAATAAAGATATTATAAAAGCAAGAGCCGGTAAAGAGATCGTCCCGGTTATTGGTATAGTCAAAAACATAGATAAAAAAAGAGATGTAAATATACGCATAAGCAATAATCTAGATGACATATTAGAAGATGACAGTATTGATATTGTTGTTGAACTCATGGGTGGGGTTGATGACGCCTATGAAGTAGTAAAAAAAGCATTAGCAAAGAATAAAGCTGTCGTGACAGCAAACAAAGCGATGCTTGCTTACCACAGATATGAACTTCAAAAATATGCGAAAAATATACCAATAGGATTTGAAGCAAGCGTAGCAGGAGGTATTCCTATTATCAAAGCTTTAAGAGAGGGACTAAGTGCAAATCATATAGAGTCGATCAAGGGTATAATGAACGGTACTTGTAATTATATGTTGACCAAGATGATGAAAGACGGCGTAGAATTTGAAGAGATCCTAAAAGAAGCCCAAGAGCTAGGATATGCAGAAGCAGATCCTAGTTTTGACATAGGTGGTTTTGATGCTGCTCATAAACTTTTGATATTGGCAAGTATTGCTTATGGAATTGATGCAAAACCAGAAGACATACTTATAGAAGGTATAGAAAATATAAACAAAGAAGATATCTTCTTTGCAAATGAATTTGGCTACAGTATAAAATTACTTACAATAGCAAAAAAGACAGGGAACAGTGTAGAACTTAGAGTTCATCCGGCACTTATAAACAAAAATGAAATGATAGCTAAGATTGACGGTGTTATGAACGGAGTCAGTGTTGTTGGTGATTGTGTAGGAGAAACTATGTATTATGGACCAGGTGCGGGCGGAGATGCAACTGCTAGCTCGGTTATATCAGATATTATTGACATAGCAAGAAACGGTAGCAATTCACCTATGCTGGGATTTAAAAATATACTAGAAAACAGTGTGTTGAAGCTAAAAGATGCAAATGAGATTTTTACAAAGTATTACGTGAGAATAGAAGTAGAAGACAAGATTGGTGTTTTGTCAAAAATAGCAAAGATTTTAGGCGAATATAATATATCTATCAATAGTTTTATTCAGAAACAAAGCAGTGATGTTAAAAATGCAACATTGCTTTTTTCAACGCATAAATGCTTTGAAAAAGATATACAAAAAGCAATCAATGATATACATCAATGTGAATTTATAAAGAAGAAACCTACTATGATCAGAATAGAAGAGTAGATGAGTTTAGAAATCGGTAAACTTGCAGAAGATAGAGTAGAAAAGTATCTAAAGAAACAAGGATACAAGATTATAAAGAGAAATTTTCACTCAAAATTCGGTGAGATAGATATTATTGCTGAAAAAGGCTCCTTAATTAGTTTTTTTGAAGTAAAATATTCTAAAGATTATGATCCGATTTATAGAATAACACCGACAAAATTAGAAAAAATAATCAAAACCATAAATTATTTTTTTATGTTAAATCAAGAAGATAAAGATTATCAGATATGCGCAGCCTTGGTGGATTCGAACAATATTGAGATTTTAGAAAATATTAGCTGATCATGTATGTTGGTAATTAAAAAGATCGCCTATGGTAATTTTAAAGAAAAATTTGTATAATATACTATAATTAATAAGTCAAGATTTAGGAGAAATTATGGGAAAATATGTAGAGTTGAATGCATCAAACTTTGATAGCACAGTGAGTGAAGGCGTAGCATTAGTAGATTTCTGGGCACCTTGGTGTGGACCTTGTAGAATGATAGCTCCTGTTATAGAAGAATTAGCCGAAGATTTTGATGGTAAAGCAAAAATTTGTAAAGTAAATACAGATGAAGAACAAGATGTTGCCGTAAAATATGGAATTAGATCAATTCCTACAATTTTATTTTTTAAAAATGGGGAATTAGTTGACCAAATGGTTGGTGCTTCTTCAAAACAAATTTTAGCAGATAAGATAAATTCATACCTATAATGTTCATGCAATCTATTTATTGTCTTGGGAAAGTTATAGTGACTTTTCATAAGGATTTATTGATTGCGAGATGGACAACTCAATGAAAAGGGGGAGAAACTTACTCTCCCTTAACTATATTTTTGCTTCTTTTTTTGGTACAGTTATAAGAACAGCTGTTTTTTCGTCTTATTATTATTATCGTTTTTTTGTATATTATTTGATTCATTTTTACAAATGGATTTGCTTTGATAAAAGTGATATCTTTCTCATACAACTTTATAAGTATCCGATTGTAGTACACAGCCTCAAGATTCATAATATCGATAAAATTTTAAGAAATGTTAATAAGACAAATCATATAATTACGGTAGATTTGTATCAAAACAAGAGATAAAAAGTATAATGTATAAATGCTTGTGCAAATTTATTGCTAAAATTTGTCCGAAGGTTCAGTATATATCAAGTTTCAGACATATCCCTTATAAAAGATCATGAAATGATATATAACAATATAATAAATTGGAATTAATTAAATAAGTAAAAAAGGAAAACAATGTTGGATTTAGCGATTATAGGAGGAGGGCCGGCAGGACTTACCGCTGGTTTATATGCAACGAGAGGTGGGCTAAAAGAGGTAGTAATGTTTGAAAAAGGTCTTCCCGGCGGACAGATTACCAGCAGCAGTGAAATAGAAAACTATCCCGGCATTTCAGAGGTTATGAGCGGTATGGATATGATGCAAAATTGGCCGGAACAATGTATGAGATTTGGAATGAAGCACAGGATGGATGAAGTTAGCCGCGTATCCAAAAGAGAAGATGGAATTTTTGAAATTATGCTATTAGGTGATGAAGTCGTTGAAGCAAAAAGTGTTATTGTATGCACAGGCAGTACACCTAGACGATCAGGCATAAAAGGCGAAGATAAATTTTTTGGACGTGGAGTAAGTACTTGTGCCACTTGTGATGGATTTTTTTACAAAAATAAGGAAGTTGCAGTATTAGGCGGCGGCGATACAGCTTTAGAAGAAGCACTGTATCTTGCAAACATTTGTTCAAAGGTGTATCTGATCCATAGAAGAGATACATTTAGAGCTAGTCCTGTAACAGTAGAAAAAGTAAAGAAAAATAAAAATATAGAATTGATCTTAAATTCAACTATAGATGAGATATATGGCGATGCCAGCGGTGTCAACGGAGTTATTATCTCAAGCAAAGATGGTAACAAGAGAGACTTACAGGTTCCTGGATTTTTTGTTTTTGTCGGCATGAATGTAAATAACTCTATACTTATACAAGAAGACGGCTCTCCTATTTGTGATTTAGATGAGAATGGAAATGTAATAGTGGATCTTGAAATGCACACATCGACAAAGGGACTTTTTGCAGCAGGAGATCTAAGGATAAAGGCATCAAAACAAGTAGTTTGTGCAGCAGGCGATGGAGCAACTGCAGGAATTCAGGCTTTGGAGTATGTAAATGATTGATAAGAACTCATTGAGAGTAGGAATACATGGCTCAACCGGTAGAGTAGGACAACTTTTAGTTGAAAATCTTAAGGGAGATGATGAAGCATATCCACATATGCTTCACGCAATAGAAGAATACAAAAGTATTTTACCGGCAAATGCAATTTTGACAGAATCATATGATGAGTTATTTGAAAATAGTGATGTTATAATAGACTTTACTATTGCTTTTGCAACAGAATCCTTACTTGAAGCTGCACTAGAAAAACCTACTCCGCTAGTCATTGGAACAACAGGGTTAAATGAACATCAAAAAAATCTCCTAAATGAAGCGTCAAAACTTATGCCTATATTGTATTCAACAAATATGTCTTTGGGAGTTGCTGTATTAAATAAATTGGTTGCTATTGCATCAAAGAGTTTAAGTGATTTTGATATTGAGATAGTCGAACAACATCATAGATACAAAAAAGATGCTCCAAGTGGGACAGCTATGACATTAGGTGAACACGCAGCTAGTGCTAGAGGTCTAAATTTAGAAGATGTTAGAGTTAGCGGTAGAAATGGATTGATCGGTGAGAGAAGTAAAGATGAGATTGCCATCATGGCTCTTCGCGGTGGAGATATTGTAGGCAGACACACTGTTGGTTTTTACAATAATGGTGAATTTATAGAATTAAATCATACCGCAACAAGCAGAGATACATTTGCCAAAGGCGCAATCAAAGCGGCTAAATGGATAGGAAAACAAGAAAATGGTTTGTATACTATAGATGATTGTATAGGTCTTTAGAATATTACTACATTTAGTATCATTATATCTTTCTATATCAATATTTTTTTTGTATTGTGATAGGGGTTGAATAGGAAATATGCTTTCTATTCTTAATAAGAACAAACACTTTATCTAAAGCTTTTTCATAATGAGACGGTTTTAGCTATAAAATAGAGGATTGATATTCAATTATCTTCTTCTATAAGAAATAAAATAATAAAAAAGGTTTTAAATGTGTGCAATAGTCGGTGTATTTGGTACGAACGATTCTGCTAGGATCGCTTATTATTCTCTTTTTGCTATGCAACATCGTGGGCAAGAAGCAACAGGTATTAGCGTAAGTGACGGGAAAGTATTAAAAACTATTAAGAAAAAAGGTTTAGTAACCGAAGTGTTTGATGAAGACGCATTGAATCATCTAACAGGTAATATAGCAATTGGGCACAATAGATACTCAACAGCAGGTAAAAAATCTACTGTTGATGCACAACCTGTGCATGCAAATTATAAACTGGGTGAAATTTCAGTAGCCCATAACGGAAACCTGATAAATAAAGACGAAGTAAGAAGGGATCTTATAGAAGAAGGTGCAATATTTCAATCTATGATGGATACCGAAAATATAATACATCTTATAGCACGAAGCCATAAAGAGCATCTAAGAGATAGAATCGTTGAGGCATTGAATGTCATAAAAGGTGCATATTGCCTTTTGATACAAGGTAGAAATAAGATGTTTGCCATTAGAGACAAGTATGGGGTAAGACCATTATCTTTGGGGCGTTTAGATGATGGAGGATATATTGTGGCCAGTGAAACCTGTGCATTTGATCTAGTGGGGGCACACTTTATAAGAGATGTGAGACCTGGCGAGATGATAATATTTGATAATGCAAAAGATGAATATGAAAGCGTACAATTATTTGAGCCAGAGCCTAGAATTTGTGCATTTGAATTTATATATTTTGCAAGACCTGATAGCGTTATTGAAGGTAAAAGTGTTTATGCCGCTAGAAAAGAGATGGGAAGAGCATTGGCACGAGAAAGTAGAATAGATGCTGATCTAGTCATCCCCGTACCTGACAGCGGTGTTAGTGCGGCACTTGGATATGCTCAAGAGAGTAACATACCATTTGAGATGGGAATAGTCAGAAATCACTATGTTGGACGAACATTTATAGAACCTACTCAGGCAAAACGAGATATGAAAGTCAAGTTAAAATTATCGCCTATCGGTTCCCTTTTGAAAGGTAAAAAGATAGTCGTTATAGATGATAGTATAGTTAGAGGAACGACTGCCAAGAGAATAATAAAGATATTAAAGGAAGCAGGGGCTAAAGAAGTTCATATGTGTATAGCTTCACCTACTATTGAACATCCAGATAAGTATGGTATTGATACTCCAAGCTATGAAGAATTGATCAGTGCAAATAAGAGCGTAAAAGAAGTTGAAGAGTATATCGAGGCTGATTCTCTTAGTTTTTTAAGTATTGATGCTTTAAAAACAAGTATAGGCAATGATATGGAATATTCACTTGTAAGTTTTGATGGGAATTATTTTATAAAATAAGCTATTGTTATAAGCTAAAAGCAGGAGAATTAGAAGAATAAAACTTCTAATTCTCCTACTTTAAAATCTTTTGTTAGAATTTGAATTACATAGTATTAAAATATTAAGATGTAAAATTTTAAATTCAATAACATTCTGCTTTTACGGATATGTTAATATCTCTGTTGGTATTAAAATTATTTAATACCAATTGATCATTATTGATCTCATTTGGATTTATTGTCTTTTCCTCTAAGATTGTTCTACTTAAAATAGGGTTTAATTTATCTAAAAATGATTTGATTTTGGATTTGGACGGTTCATATATTATAGCTGTTGTTTGACAATATTGATATGGATTTTTCGAGAGATTTTGAATACTCCAATTCAATATAAGCGTATCTGAGAAATGCAGTTTTTTATAACTTATATTTTTTACTTCTAGAGGTCTTATTGTCTTATCAAGAAAGTTCTTTACGAACATAGGACAAATAAAAAAAAGAACAAATGCTAATAATATAAGAAATAAAGAAGTCTTAGGAGATTTTTTAATAAACAATATTGAGAGTATCAGAAGTAGTACAAATGTAGCCAAAAGCCAGCCATATGCTATATAATCATAACTGGTAAAATGTTTGATATACAGCGAAATAGAAGCTTTTAAATCATCCATCTTTTCTACTATTTTTCTCCTCAATGCCGCTTATTCCAAATCTTCTTTTTAATTCCTGTTTTACTAAATCAGGATTTATATCTCTATAGCCTAAAGCGACAAGTGTGTGAAAAGCAAGATCTGCAGCTTCATAGATAATCTCTTTTTCATTTTTATCTTTTACTGCAAAACAAAACTCTCCGGCCTCTTCAACGACTTTTTTTAATATTGAATTTTCACCTTTTTTGAATAAAGAAGATACATAAGATTTTGAAGGATCAGAATTTTTTCGTTCCTTGATAATATGGTATAGATCATCACTTACACTATAGTTAGTTGTCTGTTGATCAACTTGTTTTGTATCTTCGCATAAATCAATACGATTAAAGAAACAAGACGTTCTCCCAGTGTGGCAAGCGACACCAGTTTGTTTTACTTTTAAAAGTAATGTGTCGCTGTCACAATCAAGATATATCTCTTTTATTTCCTGTATATTTCCGCTTTGTTCACCTTTTTTCCAAAGCCTTTTTCTACTTCTTGAATAATAATGAGCTACATTTGTCTTGATGGTTAGATCAAGAGCTTCTCTATTGGTATAAGCCAACATAAGCACTTCCCCGCTTTGATAATCTTGGGCAATGACCGGGATAAGAAGATTTTTTTCCCAGTCAATAGTGTTTATTAGCTCTTTATCCATAATTTCCTACTTACTACTCATACTTGATAGCTTTTGTGTATCTTTTGCATCAACCCAGATATTTGGTACTGCTCCACCAGGTGTCAAGAATATTTTTGCATCTTTATTTACCTGTAGAGCATCGTTAAATTTACCTTGGACTTCTATCTGACGAAGTTTCAAGAGATTAGGAGTGATGCTTTTTGCTATCTCAATATTTGCATATGCATTAGCGTCTGCTTCAATTTTGACAGCATTTGCTTGTCCTTGGGCTTTTATCTTCCTTGCATTTGCCTGTCCTTGAGCAAGAGCTGCCGCTTTTTGAGCTTCTTGATTTGCAGTTTCTACTTCATATTTGGTTTTTTCAACTCTCTGTCTTGCTATTTGCACTATTTCTATTTGATCTTTAATCTTTTGAGGCAAAATAATGTTTCTTAATTGAACCGTTAAAAGTTGTACTGGATGACCGGGCTGCGCTTCGATGTTTTTTCTTATTTGCTGATCAATTTTAGCGGCAATTATGTTTCTTTTTACCGGTAACTCTTCTGCAGGGTATTGCCCTACAACATTTCTTGCGACGTCTCTAACAACAGGATTTATGATTTTATCTTCCCATGCCATACCCCATGTTGCTATAGTTTGCGGAGCAGTGGAAGGCTCAAGTTTATACTGAACGGTTAAGTCAATAGATACGGGCAAACCTCTTGAATCTAAGACTGATATTGCATTTTTATTTTTGATTCCAGAGCCTCTTTGTACACTTTCTTGATCTGCACCAGAGGTATAGTTAATAACTCTAACTTTGGTATCCACGATAAAAATCTGTTGGACAAAAGGAATAAATATATGAAAACCAGGGTTTAAAGGGGTAGTCTCAAACTTTCCTGCCGTTGCTTTTATTCCCATCTCTCCAGAGTTTATTATCACAAATGGTTTTGAAATCACAAGTAATGCTATTATGGCAATTAGAACATATAAGAATCCTGCTTTTTTGCCTAGATTCTTAAATATCTCAGGTGGCTCAAAACCTTGGCTTGGTCGACGATTTCCACCGTCTCCTCCTCCGCTATTGCCTCCGTTACTTCCATTCTTTTTCTTAAAATAATCATTTAAATCAACTGGCATTACTTTCCTTTTTCATTGTATTTTGTATTGGAACTTATCCTGATACAAATTTCTATCACATAAGCTCACGCTTTGTGTAGAATTTATCATATTAGTTTAATTTGTTTGAGGTATTAAACTAAATTTAATCTTGATATTCTTTATTATACCGCCCTTTGTTAAATATACGTTAGCAAATGCTCATATTTTTTATTTCTTCCATAAACTACATCAAAGTATGCATTTTGAAGTTGTTTGGTCATTTCGCCTCTTTTGCCATCTCCTATGACATAGCCGTCAACATCTTTTATAGGAGTTACTTCTGCGGCAGTACCGGTAAAAAATGCTTCATCAGCTATATAAACTTCATCTCTTGTAATTCTTCTTCTTTGTACTTCTATTCCTGCATCTTTTGCCAATTGTATTACCATTCCTTGAGTTATACTTTCTAGAGAAGTATCATTTGGAGGAGAGATTAATACACCGTCTCTAACTATAAAAAAGCACTCGCCGCTTCCTTCTGCTACAAAACCTTCCGTATCTAGCAAGAGAGCCTCTTCATATCCTGCTTCCATAGCTTCAAACTTAGCTAATTGTGAATTTAGATAATTTGCAGCAGCTTTTGCCTTTCCCATAGTTGAGCTGACAGGGTTTCTTGCAAAAGACGAGATTTTGACTCTTATCCCTTTTTCTAATCCTTCATCCCCTAGATAACTTCCCCATTCCCAAGCTGCTATTGCAGTTCTGACAGGAGCATTTATGTGGTATAGACCCATAATCCCATATCCTAGATATATAAGAGGCCTTATATATACATTTGACTTAAAATTATTTTCTCTTAATGTGTCGATTTGAGCCTTCTCTAGCTCTTCTAATGTAAAATTTGGTTTTATTCTTGTTATCTTAGCAGAGTTCAAAAGTCTCTTGGTATGTTCTCTCAATTTAAAAATGGCAAGCCCTTTTTCTGTCATATAGGCTCTTGTGCCTTCAAACACGCCGTTCCCATAATGTAGAGTATGGGTTAAGATATGAACATTTGCTTCATCCCAAGGGGTTAGTGTTCCATCCATCCAAATAAATTTTGCTTTTTCCATTTGTGCCTACCTGTTGTATTAAAATAGGTATAATAATATCCAAGTTTACATTAAATGTAGTTTTAGGAGTCAATAGAGGGCAACTCAGAGCACATTTAGAAGCTAAAAATCCATTTATGAAAATTGTTGTTTTTGCCTTATTTACTTTACTAAACCAGTAGTATAGATCTTTTAGCTTTAAAGTATGTAAATAAAAAAAGTCCTATAATGAGAGATAAAATAAAAATATTTGAAAAAAGCAAGATACTCAGAAAAAGAGCAGATAGAATGATTGCGCCAAATCTCAAAATACCGTTTTTAAAAAGAATTATGGCAGTTACTAGTCCTATGGTTGCATTTGCGATGAAAAAACCATCGGCAGATGCTACTAGTTTATCTAAGGTCAAAAAGCCCTCATGAACTAGATAAAGCTCAATCAGATATACAGTAGATAAAAAATTTAATGCTCCTATAGGAGTACCGTTTTTTAGATGTTTGGATGAATATTTTGTCAAATTTAGTGATGAGATCAGTCTTGAAACTCCACCTATGAAAAGCATAAGCGTTCCTATACACAAGATCACGGACATGCTTGAGAGTATTATTTGTGAATACTCCTTAAACAATGGCTGCAAGAGCCATACGAGTTTGAATGCCTGAGTTCCTTTGTATTGAAAATCTCCAACACAAACTGCAAGAGCAATCAAAAAATATATGCAAGATACTATTACAGCAGAAAATATGACGGCATTTATCAGGGTCCTTTGGTCTTTAACTTCATTTGAATAGTTCCCTATAACTTCCCAGCCGACTATAGCCCAAAACACGATTAAAAAAGAATATCCGATCTCTTTTATTTGAATATGAGGCAGTATAAAAGTAAATGAATGAGCATGTATTAAAATATTTACACTTGATATAAAAAATATTAATGTTATGGCAGTTGTGACAATTAGCATCAACTTGCCTAAAAAATCAATTCTTAAGAGAAGTAACGCGTATGTCAGAAGGTATATAAAAAAGCCCAAAATGCTCAAAGGAGTTTGCGGAAAGTATGCCGAAATGAATTTAGCTGCTATCAAGAATACGGCAGGCGGACCAAATAAAACAGCGCATATAAGATACAGTGATGTCAAAAGTTGATAATGCTTTCCCATGGCAGCTTTTGTAGCCAAAGAGACGCCTCCATCTCCAGGATATAATGTAGCAAGTTTTCCAAATATCATGGCAAATAAAAAACCAAGCACAAGGATACCGGCCCAAATAATTAATGAATAGTTACCGACCCTATCATATAAAAGGGGAGGCAATAATATAATACCAGAACCTAGGATTGGACCTATAATAAGGCTGGATAGGGTAAATACATTTAATTTTTTATTGTTCATTGTTGCTTATGTATCTTATATTGCCAAGATGAAAAAAAAAGATGTTATACAAATTTTCTGACAAAGCTTTCCAAGGAAATAGGATCCATCGCCCCTGATACTCGTTCAACTTCTTTACCATTTTTAAAAACTACCAATGTAGGGATGCTTCTTATCTTAAACCTGCTTCCTAAGAATTGTTCATTTTCAGTGTTTACTTTAGCAAAGAGTGCTTTTAACGGGAATCCTATAGCAACATCAGCAAATACTGGAGCCATCATCTTGCATGGACCACACCAAGGTGCCCAAAAATCAACTATCACAGGGATGTCAGAATTCTCTAATATTCTATCTATATTTGAGCTTGTCAGGTCAACAGGTTTTGCCTCCAAAAGAGATTGTTTACATTTTCCACAGTTAGCCTTGTTGTAGTCTTCTTTTATAGGAACATTATTTATTGCTAGGCAGTGTGGACATATAACTTTCATTTTATTATCCCTCCAAATAGATACACTTTTTATTGTTGTGTTTAGTTTTTGTTCATAGAATTGTATCAATTTTATGAAAAAAATATTATTAAATAACATTATTTACTTTTGAGGGTTATAATAAATATATATAAATAAAAGGATACATTATGTTTAGTAAAGAAAAAATAGAAGAGATAGTTTTAGTGACACTTGTAGCAGATTCCTATAGTTTAGGTGCTCATTGGGTCTATGATGAAAAACAATTACATGATCTAGATGTTGATTGGGAAGCATTAAACGCTCCAAAAGCACAATGGCATAAAGGTAAAAATGCCGGAGACTTTACTCATATAGGAGATCAAGCATATTTCTTAAAAGAATTTTTAAAAGACAAATCAGAATTTAATGCTTTAGAGTATCTGGAATTTTGGAGAGATAAGATGGGCTCATACGAGGGCTATATCGACGGTGCGACAAGAGAAACGCTTGTAAATCTAGAACAAGGTAAAACTATAGGCTCAAATTCAGAAGATTTCTCAGTGATCGGTCGAATAGCACCGCTTTTACTGGTTTCAAAAGATGAAGCTTCTTTCCTACGAAATGTTAATGATTTTGTGAGGCTTTCTCACAATTCACCAAAAGTAATAGAAGCATCTATCTTTTTTGCCAAGCTTCTTTTCAGAGCAGAAAAATCAAAAAATATAGAAAAAGAGATGCTACTTTTGAAAGATGAGTTTAGTCCTTATGTGATAAAAAGCGTAGAAAATGGAGTTGCATCAAAACACCAAGACACCTTTGAAACAATAAGAAAATTTGGCCCGGCATGCGGTATAGATGAGGGGTTCAGTGGTATTATTCATCTTTTAAGTAAGTATCCGTTTGATCTAAAAAATCTTTTGATTCAAAATGCCAAAGCTGGTGGTGACAGTGCATCTCGCGGTATGGTTGCGAGCATGATCGTTGCGGCATATAGCTCAGAGGTAGGACTTCCACAAGAGTGGTTCAAGATAAATAAATTCTAGTTTTTAGTTAGTTTGTCGATAATACACGAGAATAAAATATAAAAAGGATGTCAATGTTAGAAATAGGTAAAAACGCACCTGAATTTTGTTTACCAAATCAAGATGATGTAGAGATATGTATGAGAGATCTAAAAGGAAAATGGATAGTATTGTATTTTTATCCAAAAGACAATACTCCTGGATGTACGACTGAAGCTTGTGAATTTACACAAATGATGCCGGATTTTGATAAGATTGACGCTGTTATTATAGGGATAAGCCCGGATAGTCCAAAAAGTCATAGAAACTTTATTCAAAAAAAAGATTTACAGATCACATTGTTGTCTGATGTAGAAAAAGAGGTTTCAAATCTGTATGGCGTTTGGCAGTTAAAAAAATTATACGGGAAAGAGTATATGGGTATAGTTCGTTCAACTTTTTTGATTGATCCAAGCGGTAAAATAGCAGCTTTCTGGGATAAAGTTAAAGTAAAAGGACATGTAAATGAAGTATTAGAAAAGCTGACTGATTGCAAAACTATTTAAAAGACACTTTAAAGACACTGTTTTGTTATAATCATTTTTGATCGACTCTGAAAACAAAAAATTATATGGATAGTTTAATGCAATACACAGCTCTAGTCGTAGATGATGATTTGTATTCACTTGAAGAAATGTATGAATACCTCAGTGTGGTGTTTTCAAATGTTTATAAAGCTGCGAATGCAGAAGAAGCATTGAATATTATCGCATCCAAAAAACCGGATATAATATTTACGGATATTATAATGCCAAATGTTGACGGTTTTGATCTTATCCAAAAAATCAAAGAAAACAATAGAAAATTGCCAGTTGTTATAGTTAGTGCTTATGATGACAAAGAAAAGTTATTTAAGGCAATAAAACTGGATATTGTTGATTACTTGGTTAAACCGCTTACTTCTGCAGTATTGAAAAATACCATTAATTTGTGCATGAAGAGGTTAAATATACCTAAAGGCTTCACAAAATTGAACCATGAGCTTGTTTGGGACAATGAAAAATCGGTCCTTCTTAAGGATAACGATGTCATAAAACTAACTTTGAGTGAGCAAAAGATATTGAAGATGCTACTTAAAGTTAAAAATAAACCGGTATCCAGTGTAACTATATTTAACTATTTGTGGGGCGATACAGACAAAGAATACAATCCAAAAAATATAAGAAATACCATTTTTAATCTAAGAAAAAAACTAGGTTCACATGACTTGATAAAAAATGTTTATGGTAGTAAGTACATGATTACTTTAAGTGAGAATCAATGAACCAAAAACACGATTATTCTGAATTAAAAAACGTAACAATTCTTGTTGTTGAAGATGATGAAGATGAGCTAGAAGAGCTGTGTAGTCTACTGGAAATTTATTGTAAGGAATGCTACAAAGCCAGAGACGGTGAAGAGGGGCTTGCGCAGTTTATGATACACCAACCTGACATAGTACTGGTGGATTTAGGACTACCAAAGATGGATGGTTTTAGTTTGATTCGCAAGATGAGAGAAATTAATGAGGATATATCTGTCGTACTTCATACGGTTTTTGCAAGTATCGATACTTTTTTGCAAGCTATTGGAGATAAAATATCCGGATATGTTATAAAGCCAACAAATGCAAAATTGTTATTGGATGTACTTTTAAAAGAATCAAAAGCCGTTATAAAAGATAAAGAATTTAAAAAAGAAAAAATACTTACACAAGCTATTTTGAATGAATTTCCCTATCCTATGGTCGTGATAGACTTGGAATGTAATATTTCATTTGTAAATAATTTGGCAAAAAAATTGAACTTTATAGGTGAAAGAGAGTTTATAAAGTGTTATGACAAATCTGAAAACAATGATATTGTTTGTAAGTTTACAGGTAATTTTTGTAAAAGAGAAGTAAGTTTGGCAAATGGTGCAAGCAGAAGAGAATTGTATGAAGATACTGATAAAAATGGAAAAACAACTTACTTGGATATAAAAACAATACCGATGAAGAATGAAAACAATGAAATCTATGCATTTTTGAAAATAATTCAAGACAAAACCGTAGATAAAGAAAGAGAAGCAGAACTCCAATATATGGCAAACTATGACATGCTGACTAAGTTACCAAATAGAATATTACTAAAAGATAGGTTAGAACAGGCAATTTTAAGAAGTAAACGAAGTCAGAAAAATTTTGCCATTTTGTTTATTGATCTTGATAAATTTAAGGAAGTAAATGATACTTTTGGGCATAATGCCGGGGATCAATTGCTTCAAATGGTCGCAGACAGGATAAAAACTACAATTAGACAGACAGATACGCTAGCTAGATTTGGTGGAGATGAATTTGTTTTGATTTTAGAGAGTGCATCTAGCAAGGAACAATATATTTTAATTGCGAAAAGTATATTGGAAAAATTAAGTATGCCATTTACGTTAGATCATTCTACACAAGTGAGAATAGCCTGTAGTATAGGCATAGAAATATGCAATGAACACAGTGAATGCTCATCAGAGGCGTCATTGATTCACAATGCAGACAAAGCTATGTATGAAGCAAAAAGATCAGGAAAAAATAGATATAAATTTTTAAAAGAGTAAGCACCAATGCCTGAGCTAGAACAAGAAAAAAAGCTATTACGGCTGATCAAATATATGCCTATGATAATAGTGCTTATGTTTTTTTGTATCATGTCCGCCATAATCATATACAGTTACATCCAACAAAATAAAAGACAGATCAAAGATATGAAGCGCACTTTGATAGAAACTAGAAAAGACAGATTGAAAAATCATACCTTTACACTTATTGAACATATAAAATACGAAAAGAAACATGCGGAACAAAACTTGAAGTTGAAGTTAAAAGCACGGGTGGAAGAAGCTTATAACATAAGTATGAATATTTATATAAAAAATAAAAATAAAAATAAAGATCTAATTGCCAAATTAGTAAAAGAGGCTATACGACCTATCAGATTCAATCACGGAAGAGGATATTATTTTATTTATGATACAAATTTAAAAAATATTTTGTTACCAATAGAATCAGACTTGGAAGGAAAAGATTTCTCAGGTTATTTTGATATAAAAGGTCATTATGTAGTTAGAGATATCGCAAAGATATGTCTCAAAAAAAATAGTGGATTTTATACCTGGTATTGGAGAAAACCCGAAGATAAAAAGACTATGTATAAAAAATTAGGATATGTAAAATATTTTGGGCCGTTGCATTGGTTTATAGGTACTGGAGAGTACGTATCTGATTTTGAAAAAGACATACAAAATGAACTGATAAATGAGATAAAAGATACCAAATATGGGGAAAATAACTATTTTTTTGCTTATAAATACAATGGTGATACATTGATAGATATCAATGAGTCGCTTATTGTAAAAAATAACACTAAATTTAAAGACGTAAATCAATCAAGCCTAATCAAAAAGACCATCAATCTGGCAAAAAAAGGCGGTGGTTTCTTAGAATATTTGACCGAGGGAAGTCAAAATAACGGTAAACCTATACGAAATATAGCTTATGTGGTCGGATTTGATGAGTGGAAGTGGGTACTTGGGTCCGGAGTTTATCTTAAAAATATGGACTATATCGTTAGTACAGAAGAAAAATATTTGGGAATACAATTAAGTAAGACTATTATAATATTATGTATAATTTTCTCTTTTATGGCTATTGTTTTAGCAGGTTTATTGACCTTTATTTCTAAAAAAAGTGAAAGACTCTGCAATAGATATAAAAATGTGATTTTATCGGAAGCTGACAAAAGCAAAAAACAACTGCTCTTGATACAGCAGCAAAATAAGTTGGCATCTATGGGAGAAATGTTGGGGAATATATCTCACCAATGGAAACAGCCGCTAAATTCATTAAGTCTTTCTATGAGTAAATTAACTCTGTTAAAAGAAAATGGCAGTTTAACAGAAGAGATAATGTCTTCAAGTTTTGAAAGGATGGAAAAAAGCATAATTTATCTTTCAAAAACAATTGATGTTTTTAGAAATTTTTTTATCCCGACTGGAAATGATGAAAAGTTTCATTTAGAAGAAGAGATCAACAACACAATACTTATAATACAAGATTCTTTTACAAGTAATTTTATAAAAATATTCAGTTCATGTGAAAAAGATATAATCATAAATGGAGATAAGAAAAAATTAGAGCAGGCATTTATCAATATCTTAAATAATGCAAAAGATGCTATTTTGTCCAATAATATTACAAATGGGGAAGTTAAAATATCTGCTGAAAAGAGAAACGAATATGTCAAGATAACGATACAAGACAATGCAGGTGGCATAAATGAAGAGATAAAAGATAAGGTATTTGAGCCTTATTTTACTACAAAATTCAAATCACAAGGTACAGGTGTCGGCTTATATATGTCAAAGATGATAGTGGAAAATAATTTTCATGGAACATTGAGTTTTGAAAATACAAACAAAGGGGTAGAATTTACGATTACAATACCCCGTATTTGACAAACAAGATATGTTTTATATTGCTATATCAACTTTTGTTCCTATCCACATATCTCTTTTTGCTTTTTCTAAAATAGGGACTAAAACCATTACTCTTGATTTGTTGATCTTATATTTTTTTACAAGAATATCTTTTATCTGATTTGCTCTTTTATTTGCTAGAATTATCAGCTGATATTTTGATATTTTGATATTTTTGCGTAATTTATCTTGCATTGATGTATTAAATGCCAAGACATTTAGTTTTGGTTTTTCTTCTTTTTTTGATTTCTTGGTTGTATTATCGTCTTTTTTTGGAACTATCATGAAGTTATTTTTTAAATCATTATATCTTTTTATGCCAAAATCTTTAGTGTATAGATTTTTAAGTGCTAAGCCAAAAAGATCCTCTTTTGTAGCATTTTGATCTTTTTTAACTATTTTCATCTCATTTTGTAAAACTATATCAAATTGCTTTTTTTGCAACTCTTGCACATCAAAGACTTCATCATATCCTCCGCTGAGTTTTAGTTTTATATTTGGTCTTTTTTGTAGTATTTTTTTCAAATTATCAAGTTTTTCATACTCTGTTGATATGACTATGGCCGAGCCTTTTGCAAAATCTATAGTTTTTAAATCTTCTCCCTTTATGCCAAGAAGAGATCCTAAAAACCTAAATGGAGCTGTCACTATTCCTGTGATCATGTTCCCTATAGCTCTCCACACTACTCCGCCATAACTAAAATCAGGACTATTCATGTCTCCTGAAACAGGCAAGTTTATGTCTATTTGACCTTTCGAATCTTTCAAAAGAGCGATAGCCAAATTTAATGGAAGATTGAGTGCTTCTTTGCTTTTTACCTGTTCTCCCAGATTGAGAGTGTCTAGATTGATCTTGTTCTTACCTAGTAGCGATGCGTTTGATATTTTATAATTTAAGTCCATCGACAATTTACCGCTTTTTATTTTATATCCTAAAAATTTCCCGGAATAGGGTGTCAGGGTGGTTAAATTGATATTTTTAAATAGTACATCTATATTGGCTCTTTTCTTAAAATGAAAAGGCAAAATAGTTCCCTTTATGTCTGCATAGCCGTATTTGTCAATCTTGCCATCCAATTTGACTACAGATGGTGTCGTAGTACCGAAATCTAGCGTTGAAATATCTCCATTCAAACCATGTATATGTGTTTTAAACGGAAATGGCAAACTAGCATCACTAAAATCTGCTATACCGTTTATTAGTTTTATCGGTCCAATTTTTAGCTTTAAAGAGTTTTTTGATTCAAGTTTTTGCTTTGTTTTTGACTTGTCTTGTGATTTTGATTTTTGTTGTTTTATCAGGTCAGAAAAATTGGTTTGTCTATTTTTATATATATGTCCGGCGAAATACGGCTCTAGTAGACTTAGGCTTTTTATATCTATAGATAAGGGTTGATTTGTATATTTTATGCCGTTTACTTGTAAATTTTTCCATTTTATCAGATTTGTATTATTCGAAGAATTTATAAGTAGATTGTATATCTTGGTGTCGGCATTAAGTGATATAGATGGTTTTTTGTCCAGATTAGCTTTTATTGATGCATTTAGATCAACACTTGCATTTTTAATTTTAAAATTAACAAATGGATCTATGTAACTATTAAAGTCACTTATTGCAAAATGTGATAATGCAAGTTTGGAATCTGCACTTAATGGAGTTTGTAAGATACTAGACGTGAGATTTATATTTGTGTTTTTATTTAAAATAGCAGATAATTGTAGACCAATAGGATCCTCTTTTTTGGACGAAATATTTTTTACACGCAATTTAATTTGTTTCATTTCCGTGGTTAAAGGCTTTTGCAATGTATTATCTGTAAATTGTATGAGCATATTATTTGTATTAAGATTAGCAATTAAGAAATCCCAAGGTTTTGAGACTGTTGTATTATTTTCCTTTTTGGTACTATCACTAAAGGCAAAAACTTTTAAAAAGTTTAGTTTGCCGTCCTTTTCTAATATAGGGTTTATTGAAGTACTGTTTATATCAATATTATCTATGTATATTGATTGCTTTGGCCATTCTAGATTAAACCCTGAAACTTTGAGTTTTGGTATATCAAAAAGATTTTGATTTGTTGTTGTCTGATTCATAGAAAGTTTTGATAAAGACAATATAGCTTGATTGATTCTGACCGTTGTACCACCGGTAAAAGCTATTTGATATGGTAATTTAAAATCCATAAAACCGGAATCTAAGGTTGCGTCAAAGTTTGGAACGGCATATTTATAAATATCAGGAAGACTTAGATGAGTGACATTGATTATGCCATAAATCTTAAGAGGATTTATACCCATTCCTCCTTCCCAAAACAGTCTACTTTCCTTTCCTAATACAGCAGTAAATGAATATGAGTTTATCTGATCTTTTTTTGTGCTTACATCACGTGCAACAAAATTATATGGACCTAAATCAAATGTAAAGTTTTTATTTTCTCTTTTATCGCTAAATTTAATTGCACCGTTTGTTATTTCTAATTTACTTAATACAATATGAGGCAAAGAAATCTTTGAAGTTGTTGTATTTTTGTCTTTTTGGGTAGATTCGGGCAATATATTTGCCAGATTTATTTTCCCGTCTTTTTGGAATCCTGCATACAGTTTTGGTGAATTAATGCTGATTTTTTTGAATAATACAGTTTTATCCAAAAGTCCAAGCAGGGTGTAATTTATGTATAGTCTTTTGAGTGAAAATACAGGATTTTTACTCAAGTCCTGCAAGGTTATATCATGTAGGGTTAATTCAAAACTATATGGATTAAAACTAGCATTTGCAATTTGGAGATTGATACCAATCTTGTTTTTTAGAATGGTTGGAGCTTTGTTTGTTAAAAACCAAGGAATCAAAATGAACCCCGTCAAGGTATATGTAGATATCAAAACTAAAATCCAAAATTTAAAACTCTTTAGATATCTCATATTTGACTCCTCTTCCATTTAAGATAGTTTACTAAATTATACTATAATTTGAAAATTATTAATCAAAGGATGGCGAAAAATTGTTGGTACATATATGTTGTTCGGTAGATAGTCACTTTTTTCTACAAAAACTTTCTGATAAATATCCGGAAAAAAATTTGACAGGTTATTTTTATGATCCGAATATTCACCCATACAGCGAATACAAACTGCGCTTGATGGATGTTAAAAGAAGTTGTCAAAAATTGGGTATAAAACTTTTAGAGGGTGAGTATGATTATGAAGGTTGGATAGAAGCTGTCAGAGGTTTGGAGGATGAGCCTGAAAAAGGCAAACGTTGTACAGTGTGTTTTGATAACAGGTTAGCAAAAACAGCCGAAAAGGCATTGGAAATAGGAGAAAATGAAATAACTACAACTTTGCTAACAAGTCCAAAAAAATCTATTGAACAATTGATCAATAATTCACAAGAAGTTGAAAAAAAATTTGGAGTCAAAGTGTTAACGCCCGACTTTAGAAAGAACGGTGGCACAAGTGAACAATTCATGCTCGCAAAAAAAGATATGCTTTATCATCAAAATTACTGTGGTTGTATATTTGCTCTTGAAGTACAAAGAGAAAATCAAGAAAGGTTAAAAGACGAGTTGATGTCTCCCATAACAAAGCAGATACTTCCTTCTTCCATAGAAGATAGAATTGAACTTTATGAAAATGTCAATCTTTGCGAACAAAATAATCAAAAATTTAAACTAAGAAGAGAAAAGTTTTTAAATTACAGGCTTTTAAGAGCATATGTGAGAGAGCAAAAAAAAGATGTGATTCCAAGTTATTTTATCTTTTATTCTAAATTTTCACGAGAATTTACAAAAGGCAAAATTGAATCAATAGAAGATGACATCGGATATTTTAATCGTGAAGATGTTATTTTTATCAGTATAAAAAAATTAAATATATTACTAAATAAGTCTTATAAAAGTATAAAAGATTTGATGGATAATCCTTTAATCTTTGAAGATGAGATAAAAATTCGTAATTCTTTGGCAAACTCCATTTTACCGACACTTAACCCTATCATAGTCATAGATGAATTGAGTGAAAAGAAATATGAAATATATTTAAAATCTGAAATTTATATGGATATTAGAGAAAATTTAGTAAAGATTTGATAAAATTATAAAATTTCTAATAAGGTTTTAAATGATTATAGATGTTGTAGAAATTCAGAAAATTTTACCTCACCGCCACCCGTTCTTACTTGTTGATAGAATCACAGATCTAATCGAGAGTGAATTTGTGCGAGGTTATAAAAATGTTACCATAGGTGAACCTGTATTTGAAGGGCATTTCCCCGGACATCCGATATATCCTGGAGTTATGATAATCGAAGGTATGGCACAAGCCGGAGGCATCCTTGCATTTAAAAGTATGGATGAAGAAGGACAAGAAGATACGAAAGACAAAGTCGTATATTTTATGAGCATTGATAAAGCCAAATTTAGATCTCCTGTCAAGCCTGGGGACAAATTAATTTATGAGCTAAATGTTATAAAACACAAAGGAAGTGTCTGGGTTCTTGACGGTAAAGCATTTGTGGACGAAAAACTAGTCGCACAAGCTGAACTAAAAGCGATGATAGTAGACAAATAAATGACACAAATCCATCCAAGTGCGAGTATCGAAGAAGGTGCAGTTTTAGGGGAAAATGTAAAAATCGGTGCTTTTGCGGTAGTATCTTCAGGTGTTGTTTTGAAAGACAATGTTGAGATTATGCAAGGGGCAGGAATCTACGGAGACACTATCATAGATGAGGGTACGAAGATTTTCCCTTATGCGATAATCGGTATGCCGCCACAAGATATAGGACACAAGCCAGAACATGATGTAAAAGTCAGAATCGGTAAAAATAATATTTTACGAGAGTTTGTAACGGTCAATTGCGGTACTCATCATGGTGATGGGACTACAAGAATCGGCGATAATTGTTTTATCATGATTTATTCACATATCGCACACGATTGCCAAGTCGGTGATAATGTTATCATGGCAAACAATGCCACTTTGGCTGGTCATGTACAAGTGGGTTCGTTTACAGTGATTGGCGGTATGACACCGATCCATCAGTTTGTAAAAATAGGGGAAGGTTGCATGATAGCCGGAGCGAGTGCAATAAGTCAGGATATTCCTCCTTTTTGTTTAGCCGAGGGTAACCGTGCCGTGGTTAAAGGTCTGAATTTGGTCGGAATGAAAAGAAGATTTGAAAAAGATGATATAAGAGCGGTACAGCGCGCCTATAAAAAGCTTTTTAGATCAGATCGGGCTATCAAAGAAACGGCTCTTGAGCTGATGCAAAGCGAATCGAACGAAAAAATAAAACAGATGTGCCGTTTCATATTAGAAACAAAAAGAGGTATCCCTTTTGAAAGGGTAACAAAATGAAAAATTCTGCACAGGGCTTAAGCTTTAGTTTGAGAAATTTAACTTGGGCAACGCATGAGTTAAAAAAGAAAATTAAAATGATAAATTCTCGACAAAGTCATAGTTTTAGTGAGAGGAATTTGTCTTGGGACTTGTTCCGAGATAAAGGAGAAATTAAATGAAAAAAGAGTGTAGTTTTTGTGGAGCCAAAGAAAGCAATGACACAAGATTGATAGCAGGAGAAGATGTTTTTATTTGTGAACATTGTGTGATCTCTGCTTATAAGATTTTTTTTGGTGAAGAAGATAATGAAGTCACAGATAGTAAAAAATTAGATTATGAGTTATTAACACCAAAAGAGTTGACAAGTGTACTGGATGAGTTTGTAATCGGACAAAATAGAGCAAAAAAAGTTTTTTCAGTCGGTGTTTACAACCACTATAAAAGAATCTTTAAAAGTCAAGTCGCAGAAGATGATACTGAAATATCCAAATCAAATATTTTACTGATAGGGCCTACAGGAAGTGGGAAAACTCTTATGGCTCAAACCCTATCAAAGTTTTTAGATGTTCCGCTTGCCATAGCAGATGCGACTAGCTTAACCGAAGCCGGATATGTTGGAGAAGATGTAGAAAATATTTTGACGAAACTACTTCAAGTTGCAGATGGAGATGTAAAAAGAGCAGAAAAGGGTATCGTATTTATAGATGAGATAGATAAGATCGCCAGGATGAGTGAAAATCGTTCAATTACAAGAGATGTAAGCGGGGAAGGTGTTCAGCAAGCTTTGTTGAAGATCATCGAAGGCAGTATCGTGAATATCCCGCCAAAAGGCGGTAGAAAACATCCAAACCAAGATTTCATTCAAATAGACACATCAGGCATCTTATTTGTATGCGGTGGAGCATTTGATGGTTTGGAAGATATCATAAAGAGAAGAGTAGGCAATAATGTTCTAGGTTTCGGACAAGAAAAAAGAGCAAAAAGTGAAGATTGGAAACTTATAGATATGGTTGAACCGGATGATCTTGTTCATTATGGGCTTATTCCAGAATTGATCGGAAGATTACATGTGTTAGCAACTTTAAATGAGATCACAAAAGAAGATATGGTCAAGATATTAAGCGAGCCGAAGAATGCTATCTTAAAGCAATACAAAAAATTATTTGCAATAGACGGTGCAGAGTTGGTTTTTGAAGATGAGGCACTGGAAGAAGTTGCAAATTTAGCAATAAAACGTAAAACCGGGGCAAGAGGCCTCAGAACGATTATGGAAGAAGTTATGATTGATATCATGTATGAGCTTCCTGAGCTTAACGGGTATGAAATAGTTATAACAAAAGATGTAGTGCTAGATGGTGCAAAGCCTATATTTATAAAGAAAAATAAAAAAAGTGCATAATAAATTCTCTACAATGCAGCAGCTTTGATAGAGTAAAAATTGATTTGAAGCAAAGCTTTGAGTCAAGATGACAATAAAATAAAAAGGGTAAAGTTAATGATTTTTGATCAAATAGTAGGATTTTTTTCAAGTGATATGAGCATAGACTTAGGCACTGCAAATACCTTGGTACTTGTAAAGGGCAAGGGGATCATAATAAATGAGCCCTCAGTTGTTGCAATACAGACAGATAAAAGCGGAAAGCAAAGGATCTTAGCTGTCGGTACAGATGCTAAGAATATGCTAGGAAAGACTCCAGGGAATATTACGGCAATTCGTCCTATGAGAGATGGGGTCATAGCTGACTTTGACATCACGGAAAAAATGATTCGTTATTTTATAGAAAAAGCCCATAGAAGAAAAAGTTTTTTGAGACCTCGCATTATAATCTGCGTGCCATACGGATTGACTCAGGTTGAGAGAAAAGCAGTTCGAGAATCAGCCCTTAGTGCCGGAGCTCGTGAAGTGTTTTTGATTGAAGAACCTATGGCTGCTGCAATCGGTGCAGATTTACCTGTTAGAGAGCCTGAGGGTAGTTTGGTTGTAGATATCGGCGGTGGTACGACAGAGATAGGTGTAGTTTCTCTTGGTGGATTGGTTATCAGCAAATCAATAAGAACAGCAGGCGATAAAATTGACTTGGCAATTGTAGATTACGTCAAGAAAAAATACAATTTACTTATCGGAGAGAGAACAGCAGAAGAGATAAAGATAGATATTGGTTCCGCAGTTCCGGTAGAAGAGCCATTAGTATCAATAGTAAAAGGAAGAGACCAAGTAAGTGGTCTTCTCAGTCGTATAGAGCTAAGTAGCGAAGATGTTAGAGATGCTATAAAAGAACCACTTAAAGAGATAGCCGATGCTCTAAAAGACGTACTAGAAGTTATGCCTCCGGATCTTGCAGGAGACATTGTTGAAAACGGTATCGTTTTAACAGGCGGCGGAGCTTTGATAAGAGGTTTGGATAAATACCTTTCAGATATAGTAAAATTACCTGTTTTTATAGCAGATGAACCACTTTTAGCAGTAGCTAAAGGTACAGGAAGAGCACTAGACGAGATAGAATTATTACAACATTTGGCAAATGAATAAAATAAAACTTTTATTTGTCTTAGTTCTATTGATATATATTTCGACAAATTACACAGATATTGGAAGAAAGTACATAATGGGTCTAAATCATTTTGTACTTACTTCATATTTAAATACAAAAGAAAAAATAAAAGAAAAAATAAACGAGCATGTTTCTCAGCAACATACTATAATTCAACTAAGAGAAAAAAACAAAAAGCTTGAAAAATCTGCTCTTTTGTCCATAGCATTTGCAGGAAAGTTAAATGCGATATTGGCAGACAACAACTTATCTGTTTACAAGCCAAGCGTCAAGATGATACAAGCCATTTCGTATGCAAACTTAAATGATTATAATAAAGTGTGGCTTGATTATAAAGATTTCAATAAGAGCAAGATCTATGGACTTTTATATCAGGGGTATGCAGCTGGGATAGCAGTAGCAAAAGACTCAAACCCTTTGGGCTTGCTTTTGGGAGATTCAAAGTGTATATTCTCGGTATATGTGGGAAAGAAAAAGATACCGGGAGTTTTGCAGGGTAATAAAAAAGATATATTGGTAAAATATATCCCATTGTGGATGAATCCAAAAATAGGTGATGAGGTCTTAACCAGCGGTTTGGATAATATATTTTTTCAAGGAGTTAGGGTTGGAAAAGTTGTTGAAGTAGTAAAAGAAGAATCTTCAAAAACTTTGATTGTCCAGCCATACGTAAATGTAAAAATACCGACATATTTACATATAATAACAAAAAATTAAGGAATAAGATGCCAAAAAGAGACGATGTAAAAACTATATTGCTTGTAGGTTCAGGTCCAATAGTTATAGGACAGGCTTGTGAATTTGATTACTCTGGAACACAAGCTGCTAAAACCTTAAAAGAACTGGGATATAGAGTTGTGTTGATAAATTCGAACCCTGCTACAATCATGACGGATCCTGAATTTGCTGATAGAACATATATAGAACCTATTAACGAAGAAATAATTTCAAAAATTATAGAAAAAGAGTCAGTTGATGCCATACTCCCTACTATGGGTGGACAAACTGCTCTAAATATTGCTATGAAAATGAATGATAAGGGATTATTAAAAGGTATCAAATTTTTAGGCGCAAATCCTGAGGCAATCAAAAAAGGTGAAGATAGACAGGCTTTTAAGGAAGCCATGATAAAGATTGGCATGGATCTACCGAAAAGTAAATATGCCTATAATCTTGATGAAGCCATGGATGCTGCAATGGAGATAGGCTTTCCACTTATCATAAGAGCATCATATACCTTAGCAGGCGGTGGAAGCGGAGTTGCATACAATATAGACGAGTATAAAGATTTGGCAACCAGAGGATTAGAAGCCAGCCCTATAAATGAGATATTGATAGAAGAATCTCTACTTGGGTGGAAAGAGTACGAAATGGAAGTTATCAGAGACAACGCAGATAACTGTATAATCGTCTGTTCTATCGAAAATTTTGATCCTATGGGTGTTCACACAGGCGATAGTATTACTATTGCTCCTGCTTTAACTTTAACAGACAAAGAGTATCAATCAATGCGTAATGCATCTTTTGCAATACTTCGTGAAATAGGTGTTGATACGGGTGGCAGCAATGTACAATTTGCTATAAATCCAAAAGACGGCAGAATGACGGTTATAGAAATGAACCCACGTGTGAGTAGAAGTAGTGCTCTTGCTTCAAAAGCTACAGGTTATCCTATTGCAAAAGTAGCTACATTACTTGCAGTCGGATTTACACTTGATGAGATCACTAATGATATCACAGGAACAGCAGCAAGCTTTGAGCCGGTAATCGACTACATAGTCACCAAAATACCTCGTTTCACATTTGAAAAATTTCCATTTGCAGATTCAACATTGACTACTTCAATGAAGAGTGTCGGTGAGGTTATGGCAATAGGCAGAACATTTAAAGAATCATTTCAAAAAGCACTCTGCTCACTTGAAACTGGACTTAGTGGTTTTGATGAGATTAAATATAGCGATGAAAAGCTTAGACTTGAAATAAGAAGACCAAATCATGAGCGAATGCTTTGCGTTATGGAAGCATTGGGTCGTGGGTTTAGTGTTGATGAGGTGCACGATCTTTGTAAAATCGACAAATGGTTTTTATACCAATTTAAAGATTTGGTGGAGTTTGAGAAAAGCTTAGACATGTTTGCTTTGAACAATGAAGAGATTTTAAGAAAAGCAAAAAGTTATGGCTTTTCAGATAAAAAAATTGCTTGGCTGATAAATAAGTATGACAATTTAGAATTAACACAAAATGATATATATTTTGCAAGAGAAAAGCTTGGAATAAATCTGGAATATAATGAAGTTGACACTTGTGGTGCTGAGTTTAAGGCTTTGACGCCATACCTATATTCAACTACAAATATTACCAAAATACCACAACAAAAAAATGAAAAAAGCAATAAGAAAAAAGTCATGATCATAGGAGGCGGACCAAATAGAATAGGACAAGGCATAGAATTTGACTATTGCTGTGTTCATGCTGCCTATGCATTAAAAGATTTAGATGTTACAACGATTATGTACAATTGTAATCCTGAAACGGTATCAACAGATTATGATACAAGTGATATCTTATACTTTGAACCTATAGATTTTGAGCATGTAAGAAGTGTTGTTGAGCGAGAAAAGCCAGATGGTATTATAGTTCATTTTGGCGGACAGACACCACTTAAGATAGCAAAAAGGCTGACAGTGATCGGTGCAAATATTATAGGTACAAGTGCTAGAGTAATAGATATGGCAGAAGATAGAAAAAAATTCTCTAACTTTATAAACGAAAACAATCTATTACAGCCTAAAAACGATACTGCTATAAGTAAAGAAGATGCTATAGAAAAAGCAAAAGATATTGGATATCCTGTGCTTGTTAGACCAAGTTATGTGTTGGGTGGACGCGCTATGAGGATCGTTTATAATGAAAGCGAACTCAGAGAATACATGGATGAAGCAGTAAGTGTTAGCCACAGCTCCCCTGTATTGATAGATCAATTTTTAGATAATGCAATAGAACTTGACGTAGATGCGGTATGTGACGGTAAAGAAGTTTATATCGGCGGTATCATGCAGCATATAGAAGAAGCCGGTATACACAGCGGAGACAGTGCTTGTTCTCTTCCTACAGTGAGTGTAAGTAAGAAGCTTACAAAGAGAGTAGAAGAACAAACTAAAAAAATAGCTCTAAATTTAGGAGTTGTAGGTTTAATGAACATACAATTTGCAATTTACCAAGATGACGTTTACATGATAGAGGTAAATCCAAGAGCTAGTAGAACTGTTCCTTTCGTCTCAAAAGCCACTGGTGTTCCACTAGCGAAAGTTGCGACAAGAGTTATGTATCAGGGAGATCTAAGAGAAGCTCTTTCTTTTTACGATACATTTAAAGTAGTTTATGAAGAAGACGGAATACTAAAAGCCAAAGTGAAAGGTCATGTTGCAGTCAAAGAAGCAGTATTTCCATTTAATAAGCTTGCAGGAGCTGACCTTATTTTGGGGCCAGAGATGAAATCAACAGGTGAAGTTATGGGTATTAGCAAAAATTTTGCAATTTCTTTCGCAAAATCTCAGATCGCTTCTCATAATATTCTCCCAAAATCAGGAACGGTATTTATCTCACTGACTGATGCAGATAAATCTTTTGCGAAAAAGATAGGTGAAAAATTCAATGATCTAGGTTTTCATATCTTGGCAACTGAAGGAACACATAAAGTTTTGAGCAATGAAGGGATAGAGTGTGAATTCGTTTATAAAATAAGCGAAGGAAGACCAAATATAGAAGATAAACTAAAAAACGGTGATGTTGCTTTGGTTATAAATACGAGTGACAACAAGTCCAGTAAAGATGATGCTAAGAAGATTAGGCAGTCTGTACTTAGATTTAATATACCTTATTTCACAACTATCTCGGCTGCTACGGTAGCTGCTGAGAGTTTAGCTTCAATTCAAGATGACAGTGTTTTGGAACCGAAAGCTTTACAAGACTATTTAAAATAATATTATGAATCCGGCGAAAGTATATCTAGTCCAAACAGATACAACTGCCGGATTCTTATCTCAAAACAAAGAAAAACTTTCACTAATCAAGAAAAGAGATAAAAACAAACAATTTATCATAAGCGTAGATTCTTTTGACACTCTAAAAAAATTTACAAGAGTACCAAAAACTCACAAAAAACTGATTAGAAGAGCTTCAAAGACTACTTTTGTATATGCGAACAATTTGGCTATCAGAGTAGTCAAAGATGAAAGACATCTAGAATTTTTAAGAAAGATAAAATGGTCATATTCTACTTCATCCAACGAGTCAGGTAAAAGATTTGACGAATCATTTGTAAAAGATAATGCAGAAATAATACTATATACTAAATATGGATTTTCAGAAAATACTCCTTCAGTTATAATCAAGTGCGGTAAAACAGCTAAAGAGAGACTTAGGTAATATCTCTCTTAGTTAAGAATGATTTTGTAGATTGGAGTTTTATCTATCAGTTATCTTTTTGATAGCTAGACTTGCTAAAGTAAGACCAAAACTGCCTGTTACTCCTACAAAACTGCCTAAATCTTTACAATTTGGTTCTTCATCAGAAAAAACGACGTTAAAATCACCGCTAAATCCGCTTTTTTTTAGTTCATATCTAAATTTTTTGGCTAATCCGTCACTGTAAGTTTTCCATACTGAAGTGATTTTTATGCGGGTGGGATCTAATTTCTTAGCACCTCCGGTTGATGAGATTAACTTAGTGTAGCATTTATTTGCAACTGCGACTTTTGCCGGCATATCGTCTATAGCATCTATCACTAGGTCATAAGGAGTAAAATCAAAATTTTCTACCCAGTTTTTTGTGATCTTTAACTCAATGGCTTCTATCCCCTTATATCGTTCCTTCATCACTTCTACTTTTACTCTTCCTAATTCTTCACTTCCTAGTTGTCTGTTTTGGTTCGTTATATCAAATGTATCAAAATCAACTATGGTGATATCTTTTACTCCCGATCTATAAAGAGCATCAAGGCAAAAACCACCTACTCCCCCAACTCCTAGCAATATTATCTTCGCATTTCTTATCTTATCAAAATCTTCCCCGAATATAATTCTACTTCTGGTGAATCTATCCATTGTTTATCCATTGATTTAATTTTTCAATATCTTCATGAGATGTCATATCAAGATGTATAGGGGTAATAGAGACAAATCCGTCTTTTAAGGCACTTAGATCACAATCCTTAGCCTTATTCTCTTTATGCACTAGCGTATGAGTTCCCAGCCAATAGTACTCTTCTCCTCTTGGATTTCTGTGAAGGTGCGCATCATTGCCATAAACCCTATATCCTGCTCTTGTTATCCTATAGCCCTTGAAATCTTGCGTAGGAGGTATGTTTATATTTAAAAATTTTCTCTCACTTAAGGGGAAATTGCCATCAAGTATTTTTTTGACTATGTCATGAGTGACTTTTTTTGCAAGATCGTAGCTGCTTTTTGTAAGGCTCATAGGGGAGTTTAAATATGCTTGTGACACTGCTATAGCAGGTATGCCATGTAAGACCGCCTCCATAGCGGCACTTGCCGTTCCACTGTATGTGATATCTTCACCCATATTCGAGCCTTTATTTATACCGCTTACGACTATATCTGGTAGATTATCTTTAGTGAAAAGAGCATGGATAGAAAGATATATACAATCACTCGGTGTACCGTCATCAAGTTTAAAAAAGTCATCTTCTATTTCTATAAAACGAAGAGGTTTCGTAAGTGTAAGAGAGTGTCCACAAGCAGACTTTTCAGTTGTAGGTGCAACAATAGTTATACGCCCTAAAGGTTTTAGTGCTTCAGCTAATGCCATCAGCCCCTCAGATTCAAAGCCATCATCATTTGTTATTAAAATCTTTTTCATACTTGTCTTTCATTTTTTTATGCAATTATACTCTAAAAATATTTTATTCTAATTACACAAGAGATCAGAATGAAAAACTAATGCTCTTTTACAAATAGCAAACCTATCCCCATAGAGATAAAAAGAGAGCCTGAAATTTTAAAAAATACTTTCAATTTATCTTCATTGAAAAACCAGGCCTTTGTACTTGTTGAGATGTATCCGTAAAAGAACAAAGAACAAAAAGATAACGCCATGAATGTTAAGGTCATGACAAAAAATTGTAAAGTGATATGAGCGTTTTGATTCAGAAAAAGAGGGAAAAGGGCTGTGAAAAATAAAATCGGTTTGGGGTTAGTAGCAGCAACTAAAAATCCCTTTTTAAATACTTTCCAACTACTATATGATTTATGATTGTTTTTGTCACTCAACGAGATTTTTCCACGTTTCCCTGTAAATTGCATAATACCCAAATACATAAGATAGCAGGCACCCACTATTTTTAACGCCGTGAAAAAGATCACTGATGTCTTTAAAATCACACCAACTCCAAACATCGCTATCGCAGACAGACAAAACAGAGCTATTATATTTCCCAAGGACGATAAGACAACAGCTTTTACATCAAACGCCAATCCATTGCTTATAGCTAACAATATTGCGGGACCAGGGCTTATAATAGTAAAAAATGATATGCTTATATATGCTAAATAAAGATGCATGTCCATCTTTCTTCTCCTCTTCAAAGATGAGAGGGATTTTAGCATTTTTATCATGAAATTTAAGCAATAAAAAAATCTTTGACGAATTTTTGAAACTCTAAGAAAAGTTTGCTTTTGTATTTTTCTTTGTTGTATATGAGATAATAATTTCGTTCAATACTAAGATTTTTTAGTTTTACTTCAAATAACTCACCTCTTTGTAACTCTTTTTCCACAGCGTATTTTGATAGACAAGTTATAGTTTGTGGATTGTGAAGGAGTATAGTCTTTGCTTCTTCAAACTCTGAAAATTCCATAAATATTTTTATATCTTTTGAAATATCTCCTATAGAGTCTAAAAATATTTCTCTCGTCCCAGAGCCTTTTTCTCTCAATATCCATTTCCTATCAAACAATTCATCGATATATAAAGTTACATTTTTTAGACTTTTGTCGCTGGTTACTACTATCATTCTATCTTGTCCGATTTTCTCTTTCGTTATCTCAGGCTCATCACAACTTGATTCTATAAATCCCATATCAATCTTAGCATCTTTGATCGATTTTACGATATTTAGTGAGTTTTGTATATCTTTATTTATAACTACATTTGAGTGAATACCAAGAAAATCATAAACAATTTGAGGAGTTATAAAAGTTCCTATTGTTCTACTGGAGGCTATATTTAAGATACCTGAGATTTTGCTCTTCTTAAAAAAATTCTCTGCATCGCTTAATGCCACGAAGTGTGGAAAAGTTTTTTCTCTAAAGAGTCTGCCTATTTCATTGAGTATTAATTTTTTGCCTATTCGATCAAATAGCTGTTCACCTATATTGTTTTCAAGTGATTTTATAGACAATGATATAGCAGATTGTGTTATCCCTAGTCTACTGGCAAGTTGTGAAATATGTGAGTTCTCACAAAGCTCATAAAATATATTTAGCTCTTTTAGTGTCACGGAAACCTCTTTGATAAAAAATATTTATCATTATATCAAAATTAATTTATTTTACTTATAAAGAGAATATCACTATAATCACAAAAAAATTTAAAGGATTAAAATGTTTGCAAAAGAAAACAGAAGTAACACGATCAGTGGGATTTTGTTTGTTTCTCTTTTTGCTATGAGTGCCACTTACCTATCTGATTTTGCGATTTTTAAGCATCTAGCGATCAGTCCGCTTATCATAGGTATCGTTTTGGGTATGATTTATGCAAATACATTGAGAAATAAACTTCCTGCAGAATGGACACCGGGGATAATATTTTCTACAAAAACTCTTCTAAGAGTAGGTATTATATTATATGGTTTTAGACTAACTTTTCAAAATATAGAAGCAGTAGGAATTGCAGGTATTGTAACTAGTACTTGCGTTGTTGCATCTACATTTATAATAGGTTATATTGTAGGTACAAAGGTTTTAAAACTTGATAGAGATACTACAATTTTAACAACAGCAGGAAGCTCTATTTGTGGAGCAGCCGCAGTTTTAGCAACTGAACCTGTCGTGAACGCAGAACCGTATAAGAGTGCAATTGCCGTATCTACAGTTATCATTTTTGGAACAACTGCTATGTTCTTATATCCATTTTTGTATAAAGCAGGTTTTATCCCGCTTAGTCCACAAGATGTTGGTATTTATATTGGCGGTACTGTTCATGAAGTAGCTCATGTTGTAGCTGCAGGAAATGCTATAGGACCAGAAACAGCTAAAACTGCAGTAATCGTTAAAATGATAAGAGTTATGCTACTTGCTCCATTCTTATTGATCTTGGGATTTTGGTTAGCTAAAAGCTCAAAAGATGTAGTAACGAAACAAAAAACAAAAATCACGATACCTTGGTTCGCTGTATTTTTCATTTTGGTAGCAGGATTCAATTCATTTAATTTATTACCTGCAAGCTTGGTGAGTGACATAACGTCTATAGATACTTTTTTACTAACAATGGCTATGACCGCATTGGGAATGGAAACAAGCAAGGACAAGTTTAAAAATGTGGGTATGAAACCTATATATTTGGCTGCAATTTTATTTTTGTGGCTTATCTTCGGCGGATTCTACATAGTAAAATTTGCTCTCACTCTATAAAATTAACTTATGCAAATGGAGCTAAGGTAACACTACCTGCTCCATTTGTTCTCAAAAACTTATATTTAGCCAACTAAAATAGTAAATAGTATATAATATGATCTTGACAGAATATTTATACGCAAAGGCAGATTATGGAAGATACGATCGTCTCTAAGGAAACAGAACTCAAAGGCACAATAAAATGCGGCAAGAACTTGGTTGTATTTGGTGATGTAGAAGGCAGAATAGAAGCCAAAGAATCAGTTAAAATAGAAGCTAAAAGTAAAGTAGTAGGTGAAGTATTCGCTAAGATACTATATGTAAAAGGAGTTTTTGACGGAGATGCGGATTGTGATACAGTTCATATCCTAGAGGGCGGTTCTTTTACAGGCAATATAAAAAGCCGTATTTTGGTGATTGACTCTAAATGCTATTTTAGCGGTAAAAATGAAGTAAAATCGGACAAGAAACTAGATACATATACAAGTGAAAACAAACAGTTTGACAATTTCAAAGATGATAAAATAGCTTTCTAACACTCAATATACCTAAATTATATATTTTATATGAGCTTAAACTCTTGTAGGGTTTAAGCTTTTCCACACCTATACTTTTATACTACATTATCTCATTAACAATAAAATGATATTATCAAATAGAAGGTTTTACTTCAAAGTTTTTGTATAAATCATGAGCATCCAAGGCGTTTTTGATTTATTATATAACTTCTTGTTATTCAATCTGAATAACAAGAAGTAAAAGTGTATAAAAAAGTATAAGATTTGAAATTTAACAAAAAAGTATTACAAATTTATGGAAAGTTTAAGTAATCTTGTAATAGTATCTTTAAAATACGGTTGAATTTATTCAACTAATCATAAAGGAAAGTAATATGAAAAATATTTTGAGAATGATTTTAGGGCTGTTAATTTTAGGTTTTACTTACACTGTAAGTGCAAAAGATACGATAAAGATAGGGGCACTTGTTGCAGCAACGGGTCCTGCATCTTTTCTTGGAGATCCAGAGCTTAAAACACTTGAGCTTTATGTTGACAAAATAAATGCCAGTGGCGGAGTATTAGGCAAAAAATTGGAATTGGTAGCATATGATACAGGGGCTAGTCCAAAAAAAGCAACAACTTTTGTGAAGAGATTGATCAGTCAAGATAAAGTCGTTGCAATCCTTGGCGGTTCTGCCTCAGGAGAGACTATGGCAATCATTCCATTTGTTCAAAGAGCAAAAATTCCATTGGTTTCTATGGCAGGTTCTATCAAAATAGTACAACCTGTTAAATCTTATGTATTTAAAACACCGGCAACTGACAGAATGGCTTGCCAGAAAATATTTGAATATTTAAAAGAAAAAGGCAAAACTAATATTGCATTGATATCAGGCAATGGCGGTTTTGGAAAATCAATGAGAGGACAATGCAAGGATGTTGCACCTGCTTACGGTATTAAAATATTGGCTGATGAAACTTATGGACCAAAAGATACCGATATGACGGCACAATTGACAAAAATCAAAAATACACCAAATGTTCAAGCAGTTGTAAATCCGGGCTTCGGACAAGGACCTGCGATCGTTACAAAAAACTTTAAGCAGTTAGGCATGACTCAAACTTTGGTTCAATCTCACGGTGTTGCGTCTAAAAAATATATAGAGCTCTCAGGTGATGCCAGCGAGGGAGTTATAGTTGCTTCACCACCGGTTGTTGTAGCATCTCTTCTATCAGATTCAAATCCTATTAAAGAAGTTTCATTAGCTTATATCAAGGCTTATGATGCGAAATACCATGCTCCTATATCAACATTTGGAGGATATGCTTATGATGCGCTCAATCTTGTAGTCGATGCTATAAAAAGTGCTAAATCAAGCAATCCAACTGCTATTAGAGATGCATTAGAAAAAACAAAAGGTTATGTAGGATTAAACGGGATCTACAATATGAGCAAAAAAGATCATTTAGGTTTAGATTTAAATTCAGGTATACAAATGCTTGTTATCAAAAATCATGATTGGGCATTAGCAAAATAATTCATTACATGTTTTATTTATTATAGTGTTTTCATGTAATAGATTGTAAGATTTAAAAAATCTTACAATCTAAATTTTATAAAGAGTATTTAGTTTTGAAGCTCATTTGACATCTTATAGCATCTCTTTCTTCACTTGATTCTTTTAGCGGTTCACACTTCTCAAGATTATCAATACAATTATATGCTAGATCAACGTAAGCCTTTGTCCCTTTGGTCTTCCAATCTATCTCTTCTTGTCTTAATTCTCTTCTTACTTTGACAGGATTGCCAAAAGCCATATGATTGTCAGGGATGATGGTTTTTGAAGGAATAAGTGAAGATGCCCCAATGATTGAGTTTTCTCCGACTACTGCTTCATCCATGACAACACTGCCCATGCCTACCATAGCATTGTACTTTACTACACATCCATGTAATATAACACTGTGTCCTATGTGACCGTTTTCTTCTACAATTACATCTAAATGAGGAAAAGAGTGTATTACACAGCAATCCTGGATATTTGCATTTTTGTTGATGATAATTCTTCCAAAGTCACCTCTTATAGAACATAGAGGACCTATATAAACGCCCTCATCTATAAATACATCTCCGATTATTACGGCACTTTCGTGAACAAAAGCTTTTTTGCTGATGACAGGAACCATATTGTCTATTTTATAGATTTGCATCATGCATCCCTTTTTATAGTAACAATAGAATATCTACCTGAAACAAAATTTTCATTTGAAAGCGCACAATTTGCCGCTTTGTTATCTCCTGTGGCATGAAAATCGGTAAAAGCAGCAGAATGATTGATAAGGACATTGCCGACTAGATTTACTGACAGATTTACTTTTTCATTGATTGCTATATCTTCAACTTCTTCTATAAAACTTTCATCTGAACTGTAAACTCCCGCAGTGATCGCACCATGCTCGGCTATAGTATCTTGCCACACATTAAGTGAATCTTCTCTCGAGTCTGTTTCTATCAATAAAATCACAGGGCCAAAATGCTCTGATTGGTACAAGTTTTTATCTTTGGACGAAACTTTTACGATCGCCGGTGTTTTTACGGTGGCATTTTCATATTGCGGATGCTTTATATCTTTTGAGGGTAATAAAATCTCACCAAGCTTGTTTGCGTCTTTGACCCTTTGGCAGATTCCATCATTTTGGATTGCACCCAAGATCTCTACAGCCCTCTCGTCCACGGATAGAAGTTTTTCAACACTTCCCGTGATGATATCTGCAACTTCTTGAAATGACACTTTTTCTCCATTTGAGATTATTCCGTCTTTTGGAATAAAGATATTTTGAGGTGCCGTACACATTTGAGAAGAATACAGACTAAGAGCCAATGACATATTTCTTCCCATCGCTTTAAGGTCATTGAAGTTATCTACTAAAATACAGTTAACTCCTGCTTTTTCCGTGTAGACATTTGCTTGTTTGGCATTTTCTTCTAACCAGTCGCCAAATCCGGTACTTCCTGTAAAGTCTATAATTTTTACATTTTTATTTTTGACAAGATTTTGAGTTTCACTTCGATCATCGCTTATTATCATAGAGATCAAATTAGGGTTGATCCCATTTTCCTCCAGTACTTCTCTTGCTGTTTTCAAGGTTAAGGCTATAGGCAGGATTACACTGCTATGAGGCTTATAAATTATAGAGTTACAAGCAAGGAGTGAGGCAAAAAGTGCAGAGTATGAATTCCAAGTCGGGAAGGTAGAACAAGTGATGATCACTGATATTCCCTTTGGAACAACTACGAATTTCTTGTTCATGACGATTGGAGGATTTTTCCCCATAGGCTTTTCAAAACGAGCTTGTGTAGGAATATTCTTCAATTGTCTATATGTATATGCAAGTGCTTCAAGACCTCTATCTTGCGCATGAGGGCCGCCTGCTTGAAAAGACATGACATAAGGTTGTCCCGTAGTGTGCATCACTGCATTTGCCATCTCAAAGCTTTTTTTATTTAAACGATCCAAAATTTCCAAACAGATTCCGGCTCGCTCATCGAGAGATATTTTTTTCCACTGATTCATAGCAGTCAGTGAATCTTCTACTAATTTGTCAGAATTTATAGCAGGGTATGTAATATTTAGATCAAAACCATAAGGTGAGATTTCTGAACCTAGATAAGTGTTACTTTCTAACCCTTTTATCTCAAATTTTTTACCTAATTGGGACTTAAAAGACTCATTTGCTTTTTCTTTTGCATCTTCTCCATAAACTTTAGAACTCGGTATTTCAAAGTATGGTGACCAAAAACCTCTGTTGCTTATTTCTTCCAGCGCTCTATTTAGAGTTTTATTATGCTTCTCAAAAAGACTCATTTTAATCCTTTAGTGTATTATGTTTATAGAAATATTAGTATATATTTTATTAATAATATATTAAATTCCTTAAAAATCGCATTTTTTTTAAGCTTTTATAAATATTACATTTGTTAAACTTTTTGCAAGAAAGTTGAAATACGTTTTTTAAATAAAGGGATGAAATGAGTTTTAAAGATATAAAAATAACGGTTGAAAACGATAATATACTCGTCATAACCTTGAGTAGAAATGAAGTTTACAATGCACTAAGAACTGAAACACTAAAAGAGATATCGCAGGTGCTTTATGAGTATATGGATAAAATTAATTGTGTCGTGTTAACAGGAGGTGAAAAAGTCTTCGCAGCAGGTGCTGATATAAATGAATTAGAAGCAAAAGGAACGTTAGAATCATTAAATGATGTTAGAACCGGTTATTGGGAAAGTATCAAAAATTATAAACGACCTATCATAGCGGCAGTCAATGGTTTTTGTTTGGGAGGCGGTTGTGAGTTGGCTATGCATTGCGATATTATCATAGCAGGAGAAAATGCACAGTTTGCTCAACCTGAGGTGAATCTGGGGATTATGCCAGGAGCAGGAGGAACTCAAAGAACGGTTAGAACTATAGGTAAATCAAATGCTATGCTTATGCTTTTAAGCGGTACATTCATAGATGCGAAAAAGGCACAAGATATGAATCTTGTATCAGAAGTAGTGGATCCTCAAAACACTATGAAAAGAGCTCTTGAACTCGCGAGTGTAATCGCATCAAAATCGACACTGGCGGTAAGTGCAATAAAAAGTGCAGTTTTGGAATCCTATGAAAGTGGATTAGGAGCGTCTTTAAAATATGAAAAAATGCTTTTTTCAGGTCTTCTCTCAACTGAAGATAAAAAAGAAGGAATAGCAGCATTTAAAGAGAAAAGAAAACCAATTTTTAAGGGAAAATAATGTCATATACTACAATCAGATTTGAAATAGAACAAAGCATCGCAACTTTAACGTTAAATAGACCGGAAGTTTTTAATTCCCTAAACGAGATCATGCATGAAGAACTCAAAGATGTATTATTTAAAATAAAAAATGATAAATCAATCAGAGTTTTGGTGATCACGGGTGAAGGCAGAGCATTTTGCGCAGGACAGGATCTCAATGACAGATCTGTCAATAGCAAAGATGAAAAACTTGATCTTGGTGAATCCATCGAAAAAAAATACAACCCACTCATAAAATCTATCTATAATTTGGAAATCCCTGTGATTTGCAAGATCAACGGGGTTGCAGCAGGGGCAGGTGTCGGCATCGCGTTAGCATGCGATTTTATCATCTCTGTAGACAGCGCATCATTTATACAAGCTTTTTGTAAGATAGGTTTAGTACCTGACAGTGGAATAAGTTATTTCTTGCCACGCCTTATAGGTATGGCTCGAGCAAAAGAGCTTTGTATGTTAGGTGACAAATTAAGCGCAGCAACAGCGTTAGAATATGGTCTGATCTCTAAAGTTTATCCAAAAGAGAGTATAGACGAAGAAGTATCAAAGTTTGCAATTCAGCTGTCAAAAGCTCCGACTTACGGATTATCTCTTATAAAAAAAGAATTAAACGAATCTATGGGAAATTCGTTAGATGAACAATTGGAGGTAGAGAAAAATTTCCAAAGACTTGCCGGATATTCCAATGATTACAAAGAAGGGGTTGCTGCATTTTTAGAAAAACGCACACCCGACTTTCAAGGAAACTAAAATGAAAATAGACAAAAATTCTCGTATAGGCATCGTCGGAGCAGGGATCATGGGACGAGGCATCGCTCAAGTCGTAGCTAGATGCAATCACTCCGTAGTTTTATATGACAATTGGGATGGTGCAGTAGATAACGCTATGAAGATCAATGAACAAGAGCTAGCCAAACTTGTCAAAAAAGGCAAAATATCTCAAGAAGAAAAAGATAAGACGATTTCACTGATCAAACCTACCATGGATATCAACGATTTGGCAGGATGTGATCTGATCATAGAAGCGATAATCGAAAATTTGGAGATAAAACAAAATCTATTTAAGAGCTTAGAAGAAATCTGCAGTGATGTTGTCATAGCATCAAATACCTCTTCTATATCCATTTCAGCTTTAGCAAACGGGATGAAAAGACCACAAAATATATTAGGACTTCATTTTTTTAACCCGGCACCCATTATGAAACTTGTGGAAGTAATCTCTGGATTACAAAGTGACAGGAAGATCGTTGAAGATGTTTATGCTCTTGCTCTCTCTTGGGGTAAAAAAGCTGTCTATGTCAAATCAAGTCCAGGTTTTATAGTCAATCGAATAGCAAGACCATTTTATGCCGAAGCTCTAAGAGTTTACGAAGAAGGTGTATCTGATTTTGCCACGATTGATGAGATCGTGAGAAGTTCAGGGAAGTTTAGAATGGGACCGTTTGAGTTGATGGACTTGATCGGAAACGATACAAATTATGCCGTAACGGAGTCTACTTTTAATTCATACTATCAAGATCCTAGGTTTAAACCTTCACTCACACAACAGGAATATTCACAAGCAGGATTGTTAGGTCGCAAGTCAGAAGCGGGTTTTTATACCTATACCCAAGGCAAGCAAAATGGCAGAGATGAGATATCTTTGGTTCTCCCATCAAATATCAAGATCGATGAGATCTCAATATGTGGAGATCTAGGGATTGCGAACACTTTGGTTTCAATGTTTGAGGATGCAGGTATCAAGATCACCAAAACGCAAGGCGATGGCTTTATAGAATTCAATCAAACAAGATTGTATTTGACAAATGGAAAAATGGCTAGTGAAATTTCAAAAGAAACTAAATTTAATAATATCGTACAATTTGATATCAATATAAATTATGAGGATACCCAATACTTGACGATTGCTTCTTCTTTATTGGCAGATGAAAATGTATCTTCCGAAGTAGCAGCATTATTTGCAAAAATAGGCAAAAAAACATTGATTGTGAAAGATTCTCCGGCTCTTGTCATGATGAGAACGGTTTGTATGCTTGTAAATGAAGCTTCTTCTGCCGTAACAAACGGAGTATGTGATATTCCAAGTGCCGATGTCGCTATGGAAAACGGTGTAAATTACCCTATAGGACCGTTTAAATGGGCAGATAAATTAGGTGTTGATTTTATAGTTACTGCCTTAGATAGATTAGAAGCTTTTTATAAAGATTCGAGATACAGAGTTGATAGAGGTTTGATCGAAAAAAATTTAATAGGAAGTAAATATTATGAATGAAAAAGAATTAGCTAAAACGTGTGTAAAAGTTCTGAATGAAAAGGCGATGTTCGAAAATCATCTAGGCGCAAAGATCGTTGATGTAGATGTCGGATATGCAAAGCTTGTTATGCCTGTTCAGGAATTTATGTTAAACGGACACAGGACTTGTCAAGGCGGTGCTATATTTTCTTTTGCCGACGCGGCATTTGCTTATGCTTGTAATGGCAGAAATGTACCGACCGTTGCGTTTGCCTGTGATATTACATTTGTAAAACCTGCCTTTGAGGGGGATGTATTGACTGCCGTTGGAGTTGAAAAACATCTGGAGGGCAGAAACGGTATCTACGACATCAAAGTGACAAATCAAAATGATGAGACAATAGCCATGTTTGTAGGTAAATCTCGCGCAGTTTCAGGCTCAATTCTTAGCGCGGAACAATTAAAGGATATCAAATGAATGAAGCATATATTATTGACTATATACGTACTCCAGTCGGTGCATACGGCGGTGTTTTATCTTCTATAAGACCTGATGACTTAGGTGCTATTACTATCAAATATCTGATGGAAAATAATCCTACGATAAATTTTGAAGAAGTTGACGATGTGATTATGGGTTGTGCAAACCAAGCAGGAGAAGACAATAGAAATGTTGCTAGGATGGCATCACTTTTGGCAGGACTTCCCCATCAAAGTGGCGGTACAACGATAAATCGATTGTGCGGTTCCGGGATGGATGCTATCTCTATGGCTGCAAGAAGCATTAAAACAGGAGAGTGTGATCTCATCATAGCAGGCGGGATAGAGTCTATGTCAAGAGCACCTTTTGTCATGCCAAAAGCAGAGAGCGCATTTACTAGAGCAAATGCTGTATATGATACAACTATAGGCTGGAGATTTATAAATCCTAAACTTCAAGAACAGTATGGTTCAGAATCTATGCCTGAAACTGCTGAAAATGTAGCAAAAGAATTTGGTATCACAAGAGAAGATCAGGATAAATTTGCTTACAATTCGCAGATGAAATGTAAAGCCGCTACCGAGAGAGGTTTTTTCAAAAAAGAGATAGTCCCTGTTTTAGTAAAAAGAAAAAAACAAGAAGATCTGATAGTCGAAAGCGATGAATTTCCAAAACCGAACACTACGTTAGAGGTTTTAGGAACTCTAAGGGCACCGTTTGCTAAAGAGAACGGAAGTGTTACTGCAGGTAATGCATCTGGAGTAAATGACGGTGCGGCAGCTTTCATCATAGCATCAAGTGATGCTGTAAAAAGATATAATTTAAAACCAAGAGCAAAGATCATAATGGGTGCGGTTGCAGGTGTACCACCTAGGATCATGGGTATGGGTCCGTTGTATTCAACACAAAAGATTTTGAAAAAGAGCGGTATGAGTTTAGATGATATGGATGTTTTTGAACTCAATGAAGCCTTTGCATCACAGTCTTTAGCAACGATTAGAGGATTGGGATTAAAGGATGATGAAGCAAAAGTCAATCCAAACGGTGGAGCGATTTCGATCGGACATCCTCTTGGTATGAGCGGGGCAAGACTTGTCATGACTGCACTTAACCAATTGGAAGAGACAAATGGCAGATATGGACTGTGTTCTATGTGTATAGGTGTGGGGCAGGGCATCTCGATGATCATAGAAAATTTAAATACAAGTAAGGAGTAGAAAATGGAAAAAAGTAAAAGAATAGTAAACTACGAACCACAAGAGCTTATTTCAAGAGATGAGCTGGTAGCACTTCAAACCAGAAGGATGAAAAATACATTGTTAAGAGCATATTCGTTTGTCCCTTACTACAAGAAAAAATGGGATGAACACGGAGTACATCCTGATGATTTTACTTTTTTGGAAGATATTAAAAAATTTCCGTTTACTACAAAAGAAGACTTGAGATTGAATTATCCATTCGGACTCTTTGCTACACCTATGAGCGATATCGTGAGGCTTCATGCATCAAGTGGAACGACAGGTAAACCAACAGTTGTAGGATATACGCAAAATGATATAAATACCTGGTCGGATCTGGTTGCCAGATCTATCAGATTGGCAGGCGGACATAAAGGAGATATTCTTCACGTCTCTTATGGGTATGGACTTTTTACAGGCGGTCTAGGAGCTCATTACGGGGCAGAAAGACTTGGATGTACCGTTGTTCCTGCATCAGGAGGTTTTACGGATAAGCAAGTCACTTTATTAAACGATTTTAACTCAAATATTATTATGGTAACTCCTTCATATATGTTAAATATCATAGAAGAGATGGAAAACAGAGGGATAGATCCTAAAAAAACTGCTCTTGAAATAGGTATATTTGGAGCAGAACCTTGGTCGATCGAGATGAAAAACAAGATTGAAGAAAAAGTAGGTATTGCTGCTATTGATATATATGGTCTTTCTGAGATGATGGGACCAGGCGTGGCTTGTGAATCTTTTGAAGATAGGGGAGATCTTTATGTATGGGAAGATAGTTTCTATCCGGAGATCGTAGATAGAGATACTTTTGAGCCACTTCCTGACGGTGAAGAGGGTGAGCTTGTATTTACAACTTTGACAAGAGAGGCACTGCCTATAATCAGGTATAGAACAAAAGATCTATCCACTCTTTATGATGGAGATTTGTTAAATATGAGAAAGATGAAACGAATCACCGGAAGAACGGATGATATGATGATAATCCGCGGGGTAAACGTATTTCCTTCTCAAATTGAAGAGATATTACTAAAAATAAATGCATTTTCTCCATGTTATCAATTGGTAATAACCAGAGAACGTAATATGGATGATCTATCTATTGATATTGAGCCGAATGCAAATGTAAGCGATGCAGATATAAAAAGTGCTACAAAAACATTGATACACAAAATAAAATCAGGTATCGGAATATCAGTCAAGATAAATGTAAAACCTATAGGAGGAGTTCCTAGAAGTCAAGGTAAAGCCCAAAGAGTAGTAGACAAAAGGAAAAAATAAAAAATGAATTATTTAGAGGTAAAACTTGATGTGAAAACACAAGATGTGGATGTGTCAAGTTTTGTCTCTAATGTTATAAATGCACAAAATAACACTTCTCCTGCCGATAACTCTTATGTTTTTGATTCTAACCGTTTAGTGGAACTTGGATTTTCTTACAATAATTCAACAAGAGGGTATGCAATAGAAAAAAAATTAAATATTGGTGATATATTATATCTTGCAAGAGAGATCGATAAGCTTGATGGGCATATCCTGATACACGGTTTTTTGCAAATCAAAATTTACAAAGATGCGTTGTATTTCTGGGATACGGCCTTGATCTATGAGGGCATGGATAGTTTTGAGTATTGCTTGCATCATCATAATATTTTTTCATTAGGTGATTTTTATCTTGTGACAAAACTAGATACGATACATACCGATATATTAGAGTTCCTAGATTGTACAAGAAGATACAGTGAACCTACTTTGGAGTTTATTACCAGAGGTTTGCTGTGGGATGCAAAGGAAGGCAAGATCATAGAAAATATTTGTGGTCTGGATGTTTCTGAGTATATTCAAAAAAGTGATGCAAAAAATTTCGATCAAACCTATTTTCAATAGCAAGGTTGCCTTATTTATGATGCTTTTTTGAAAACTTTGATAAAATATTATTTTAATAAACAAAATTAGGAATGAAATTGAAAAACCATAATCCTTCAAATGAAGTTGATGAATATCTAGAATCATTATTGGCAGAGATATCTCCAAAAGCAAAGTCTTTGATAATCACATTTTTCGGTGATACTGTTTTCCCTTATGGGGGCACTATATGGCTAGGTTCTTTGGTAAAGTTTATGGAAGAGTTTGATATCAGTGAAAAACTGACAAGAACATCTATATTTAGACTTACAAAAGAGGGTTGGCTGAGTTCTAAGAAATTTGGTAGAGAGAGCTACTATTCACTTAGCAATTACGCGATAGATAGGTTTGTTAAAGCTCATTACAGTGTTTATGCATATGATGAACAAGATGATGAAAATAATTGGATCGTACTATTTACAAATGCTCTTAAGCCGGATAAAGAATTGGAGCTTTCAAAGATCCTGAAAAAAGAGGGTTTTGCATCACAATCAAAATTTACTTATCTTCACCCGAATTATAAGATGGAGTATATGCAGGATATCTTGATCAAGTATGAATTGCAAAATGATGTTTTACTTATAAACGGAACTGCGGATATGCCTATGAATAAGGAGATTTTGAAAGATATGGCAAATATCTTTTGGGATTTAAAAGACGTTGAAGAGAGATATCAGAGTTTTATCACGAAATTTAGAAAAATATTTGCACTTAAAACACCGATTGATGAATTTACTACGAAGCAGTGTTTTATGTTGAGAATATTGTTGATCCATGAGTACAGAAGGGCACTTTTATATGATCCTAAACTAGGAAATGAACTGGTTTCGATAGATTGGCTTGGGAAAGCTGCCGCATCTTTGGTTGATTCTGTTTACGCTGCTATTCATAACCAGGCAAATGAATATATAAAAGAGAATTTGCTGACAGTCGGAGGTAACAATCCAAAGTTAGATAAGTTCTATTTTAACAGATTTGGCGGATTAAAGTAATCCGCTACTGCACTTGTTGTGCAAAGTACTCTTCCATATGGATCAGATTTTCTTCTGCTCCAAGGGCTTCTACAGTCTTTTTACAAGATTCCACAAAGGAAACTCCACCGGCGATATAGATAGAATAGTTTGCTAGATTTGGTATAAGATTAGGTAAAACTGTACTTATCCTGCCTTCCAGTCCTCCCTCTTTGTTGCTTTCTTGTGTAAGTGTATATTTGTATTTGAAGTTGACATATTTTGACTCTAAATATTTTATCTTACCAAAATGCAAGAGGTCCTTTTTCGTTTTGGCTGAAAACAAAAGAGTTACAGGATTTTTGTGTCCTCTGCTTAGATATGCATTTAACAAAGAAAGTATGGGTGCTAAACCACTTCCCGAAGCCAGACAAAGTATTGGTGTATTCACGCTTGGATCTCCCAGAAATGTTCCATAAGGAGCGTTGACTTTGATATTGTCTCCAATATTTACTTCATCATGTATCCAAGGACTTGTTTTGCCGCCTTCTTCTTTTGTGATAAAAAAGCTCAATTCTCCATTTTGTTTTGGAGCATTTGCGATTGAGTATGGTCGCAATGGATGTTCAGCTGTTCCGTCTCCTATCATCGCATATTGACCTGGCCAAAATTTGATTGATTGACCTAAAGGAGCAAGTTTTAATTCCAGTATCTTATCTGTTCTTTGTATCTTGTCTGTGACGATATGCCAAGAATTTTCAACAGGTGGAAATAGTTTTGGCTTGGCATCTTCTGTTCCAAATTCTATTTCTAAAACTTCAGAAGTTGGTTTTGCCATGCACATCAAGCCGAAACCGGCAGCTCTATCAGCTTGTGACAGAGCCATATCCATAACAAAACCTTGGTCAAAGGTACCACTTAAAACTTTTATTTTACACTCTCCGCAAGCACCAGCTCTACAGTTATTAGGTAGTGCGTAACCTTGTTTTTCCAATACGGAAAGTACTGATTCTCCATCCGGGCAATCAATCGATTTGCCCGATGGCTGTATAATTATTTTTTTCATGATCTTTGACCTATAACTAAATTTTTAAAATACAGGGATGATATCTTCCATATCGATATCCGTGATCTCTTTACCGGTGATTCCTACTTCTGGAATTGCCGGGAATTCTGTATCGTATTTATCTAGGACGCCTTTTAGATTAAGCATCGCATTTTTCCAATTTTCTTTTTTTGCTTCATACTCAGGGATGTGAAAACCTGCTTCTCTGGCAAATGCTTCACCTTCTCTTTGATTGGCGATAAAGTCTGATGGGATATCCCAAAAATCTTCAGGCGGCTCAAACAAAACGGCAGAGAGAAATAAGTAACCGGCTCTTATCTGTTTGGTTATAGTTGCTTTATCTTCATTGTTCAGTTTTGGATAATCTCTCTCCATAAGTGTCAATATGATAGCCATATGTCTACCTTCATCCATACCTATTTTCTTAAAACCTTCTTTAAATACCAGCTCACTGCATCCTGCTGACATTTGGTGGAATATTGTCGCAGCTGCGATCTCACCCATCAAAAATGATGAAAAAAGAACTGCAAGTGAGTATTTTGGAACTGCGTGTTTAAAACCATCCCAATATCTTCCTCCATTGTAATATAACCATTTTGCATTTTTTTGGAGTCTTTTACCGATATCTGTTTTAGGTGTATAGGTTATAGGATCCGGATGTTCTAGTAATTTTGTAATAGCCATACCACACATTTGTTCGTGATTTTGCTCATCTCTTGTAACAGAAAAAAAACATCTTCTAACTAGATCTTCTTCATGTAATTCATAAGTCTTGATAAGGGCAGATGCAAATACAGGAGGCGCAGAAGCGTCAAATACAGAAAGAATTGTCCACCAATAGGCTATAGATTCCCTCTGTTCCCAACTGTATTTGGATACATCAAAAGTATCCCAAGGCAGTTTTGCAGGATCCCAGTATTCTCTTTGAGAAGCATCCCAGATTTCTTGCAGTTTCATTGTTTTATTAACCCAGCTTAGCGGGTAAACATTTGGCTGCTCAGTAGGCGGTGGAAATTCCATTGTTCCGGCAAGTTTTTCTCTGCTTGACATTTAGTGCTCCTTGTTTAGTTATTGAAAATATACTTCAATTATTTTAGTAAATTAAATATTATTGTATCATATATATTTTAATAAGGGCTTAAAAAGTTAGATATTTAGAACTGTTTAAGTTCATTTTAGAATTGATTATTGGTCATAGTAGTCTCTATTCTTGGGAGATAAGCTTATTTTTAATAAAAATGATATTTATTTTAAAATATAGCTATACTATTTTTTTATGATAGCTATATTTTTTGTATTATTTTTTCTAAAAGATATATTGTTAGTTTTTAAAGTTTGCTTTTCTTTTTTCGATAAAAGCATTCATACCTTCGATCCTGTCTTCAAGAGCCAATGTTGCATAAAAAGATTGTCGCTCAGCTACCAATCCGGCTTGCAGATTTGATTCATATGCATTGTTTATAGACTCTTTGATCAGTTTCACGACGGGCTTTGACATGGAAGCAATCTTTTCTGCTATCTTTATAGCTTCTTTCATAACATCATGATCTACTATTTTTGAGACAAGTTTGTAATACTCTGCCTCTTTGGCATCTATCATATCGCCTGTGAGACACATATGCATAGCTTTTGATTTTCCTACTGCTTTGGTCAATCTTTGAGTCCCGCCGGCTCCTGGCATCGTTCCTATTTTAACTTCAGGCTGTCCGAATTTTGCACTCCAATCACAGATAGCGATATCGCACAACAAAGCCATCTCACAACCTCCACCCAATGCATATCCACTGATCGCTGCAATTATCGGTTTGACATGATTTTCCAAAGCCGACCACTCTTTTTTTACGAAGTCATTATTGTAAGCACTTGCAAAATCTAGATTTGCCAACTCTTTTATATCTGCACCGGCAGCAAAAACTTTATCTCCACCTGTTAGAACTACTGCTCCGATCAAAGGATCTGCATCAAAGTCTTTGATGGCACTAGATATCTCCTCAAGCAATAAAGTGTTGATTGCATTGTAAGCTTCCGGTCTATTGAGCGTTATAACACCGACACCGTTTTGTAGTTTTTCTACTATTATATTTTTATAATTCATTTACATTCCTAAATATGCTTCTTTTACTCTGTTGTCTTTGATCAAATCTTCAGAGTTACCGCTTAAAACGATCTCGCCGTTTTCTAGTACATAAGCGTGGTTTGATATGCTGAGGGCAAAGTATGAGTTTTGTTCGACTAAAAACACCGTCATGTGGATTTTCTTAAGTTCTTCAATAAAAGCAAATATCTCTTCTACGATCACAGGTGCCAGTCCCATTGAGGGTTCATCCATCAATAAAAGATCAGGTTTTGACATGAGCGCTCTGCCTATTGCAAGCATCTGCTGTTGTCCCCCTGAGAGATTGCCAGATATTATATCTCTTTTTTCAAAAAGTATAGGAAATTTATCATATACAAAATCTAGATCTTCTTGTATGCCGAGTTTATCTGTTCTTGTGTATGAACCTAGCATCAGATTGTCATAAACGCTCATTGATTTGAAAAGCTCTCTTCCCTCAGGAACTTGAGCGATACCGAGCTTAACTCTTTTTTCAGGCAGAGTTTTTGTGATATCTATATTGTCCTTGTATATGATATCGCCTTTATTTTGTATTTTAAGTCCTGAGATAGTTTTCATCAAAGTTGTTTTTCCTGCACCGTTTGCACCGATCAGTGCGACTATCTCACCTTTTTTGATCTCTATATTTATATTTTGTAAAACATGAATATGCCCATAATGACAATCCAGATCACTAATCTTCAATAATAAATCAGACTTTTGCATGTAACGATCCTTCTCCCAGATATGCTTTGATCACTTCAGGGTTAGATGATATCTCTTTTGGTTTTCCCTCTGCGAGCTTTTGTCCGAAGTTTACCACCGTGATCATATCGGAGATGTTCATGATCATTTTCATATCATGTTCGATCAAAAGTATTGTGACTCCCTCTGCTGCTATTTCTTTTATGATTTCTGCTATCTCTGCTGTTTCCGTACCGTTTAATCCGGCAACAGGCTCATCTAGTAAAAGCAGCTTTGGATTGTTGGCTAAAGCTCTGACGATCTCTACTTTTTTAAGTACGCCATAAGAGAGGGAAGAACATTTTTTATAAGCAACATCTTCGAGTCCTATTCGCTTAAGGTGAGACAAGGCAATGTGCTTAAACTTCTCTTCATCGTCTATGATGGATTCAAATTGGAAAGAGCATTTTAGAAGACTTTTATTCATATTGATATTGAAACCAAGAAGTACGTTTTCCATTACGGTCATATTTTCACAGATCTCCAGATTTTGAAATGTCCTTACAATGTGTTTGCTTACCAATTTGTGGGTCGGTGTATTTGTGATCTCTTCATCATTGAAGAAAATTTGTCCCTCTTCAACAGAATATATGCCGGATATCATATTTACAAGCGTAGTCTTCCCGGCTCCGTTAGGACCGATTAGCGCGTGTATAGTTCCTTCTTGTACTTCAAATGATATATCATCCAGAGCTTTTAGTCCGCCAAAATTTTTAGAGATACCTGAAACTTTTAATAAGCTCATACCTCCTCCTTTCTGAAACGGTCAAATATGGATACGATTCCCTTCGGCATAAATATCATGACAAAGATAATAATCGCACCGTAGACCATTTGCTCGTAATCGTGCAAGGAAGTCAAAAGCTGCGGCAGTGCCGTGATGATCACCGCTCCAAATACAGCGCCGTAAATCCTTCCTAATCCGCCAAAGACTATCATGACGACAAGTTGGATTGATCTTGTGAAACTCGAATCTGCAGGAGATATAAAGCCTGAATAGTACGCATATAAACTTCCTGCGATTGTTGCTATAACAACGGAGATGACAAATACATAAGTCTTATAGTATGGTACGTCTGCACCTATTGATTTTGCTGCAGTCTCAGAATCTCTGATACACCTGAGTATCCTTCCAAATGGCGAATGAATGACATTTTGTAGCGCCCAAATAGAAAAAACCAAAAGAAAAGCAGAAATCACATACCATTGCATATCATTATTGAACACATATCCGAATATACTAAATTGCGATACGCTCATACCGTCAGGTCCGCCCGTTAAGTCTGATTGATTAGTAAGAACAAGGGAGATGATGATACCTACCGCCAAAGTTCCCATAGCCAGATAGTGACCTTCAAGTTTCAGGATAGGCTTTGATACAAGAAAAGCCAAAACAGCAAGAACAATACAAGATATAGCGATGCTTAAGACAGGATCAAATCCAAAAGTTGTAGAGAGGATGATAGCAACATATGCTCCAAGTCCGGCAAAAGCTCCATGACCCAGAGAGATCTGTCCGGCATATCCTACCAGCATATTGAGACCTATACAGATGACGGCATTTAACATACTTGTGATCGCAATCTCATAGTGAAAGCTATTTTGCAGTATCAAAGGCAAGATACACAATATGGCTATCATTAACACAATTCCCTTATCTAAAAATAAACCATTATTTCTCATATTAAACTCTCACAAATTTTTTAGACCCAAACAGACCGCCCGGGAAAAAGAATAAAATCAACAGTAAAACTATAAATGCGACGGCATCTTTGTATTCACTGCTTAAATAACCTGCAACGAAAGATTCAAGCACACCTAGCAATACTCCGCCAAAAACAGCGCCGAAAGGATTGCCGATGCCGCCTATGATCGCCGCACAAAACCCTTTAAGTCCGAGCATAATTCCGATCTCATAATTTGTAGATATTATGGGAGTTAAAACAATTCCTCCGATAGAAGCGATTCCTGCAGAGATCATAAAATTCCAGATCAATATCTTGCGAACAGAAATACCTACAAGTTTTGCTGCATTTTTATTATCTGCCGTAGCAAGCATAGCTTTACCGAGTTTTGTTTTGTTAAATAGAAAATACAAACCAAAAACTATGATAAGCGATACAACGATTACAAGAATTGCCTGTGGAGTTATAGTAGCTCCGAAAACATTTATAGGAGTGTTGCTTATAAAAGCCGGCAAAGTGTGCATCTGTTTATCAAACACGACTTGAGCCGCTCCTCTTAAAAAAATAGAATAACCAAGTGTCAATATGATCAAAGATGTAGTTGATGAGTTCTTTGATATAGAAACAAGTTTAAACAGTATATATCCTAGCAGAGAAGAAAGAAATATGGCGATTGGAAACGCCAATACAAAAGGGAATTTTGCATATGATAAAAATACTGCAGACATGCCGCCAACCATGACAAACTCACCTTGGGAAAAGTTTATGATCTTGCTTGAATTATAGATTACGGTAAAGCCCAATCCTACAAGAGCATATATAAACCCGACAGTAAGACCGCCAAAGATAAATTGTAACAATTCACTCATATTTGAGCTTTCATTATAGAAGCAGGGATTTTAATACTGGATATTTTTATAATGTTTTTCATATTTACTTCCTTTATATTTTATGAGAGTCATTTGTCTCTATAAAAAAGTCTATTACAATATTACTTAAACTTTACATAAATCTGTAGTACTTTATTTTTTTTATTTTTTTTTATTACTTTTTTACATTTTATTAAGTTTTCTTATATGAAGTGAATATATGAGCTTTTTCATCCAAAGAGCTATTTTACCTTTTATATTAAGAGCAGAGAGTTTTCCTATAGCGCTGTTCGTTCCGCCTAAGTCTATAAATATACCTTTGTTGGAAATGTTGTTTTTGACTAGATTTCTGCCTTTTATACTGTTTATAATATTTTTGGAAACCAACTCTGCTTGCATTCTAGAAGCCTGTGCTGTAGGAGTTTGAAAGGTTTTAGTTTTAACATCTATAGCTTGTACTATATCGCCTATGGCAAAGGCATTTTGATATGGAGCTATCCTGTAATATTCATCTACGATGATTTGGTTTCTTTGATTTGAAGCTACGTCATTTTCTATATTCTTGATGGAGTTTCCGGCTACGCCGACTACGAATATTAAGATATCATAAGGTAGCTCAAGTGAGTTTGATAGGACTACTTTATCTTGAAATATTTTTGATGCAAAAAGTTTATTTATGACTTTTACACCCAATTGTTCGCATCTTTGCATAGATTTTTCTATGAGAAACTTGTCCATATTGGGCAAGATAGTATCAAGTCCTTCAACTAATGTTACGGCGATATTTTCAGAATTAAGATGATTTGATAGGATAGTTTGAGCATATTCGCAGGCAATTTGAAGTCCTGAAACGCCTCCTCCTACGACTAGGATATTTTTATTTTTTGGTTTAGATCTCAATAATTTTAAAAAAGTCTCTCTATAATAATCCAAATTTTCTATCTGCTTTATATCTTTGGTAAACATTGTTATGTTCTCTATTTGTGTAGGAAAGAAGGATGTAGCGCCTGTTGCTATTACGATATAATCGTATTTATAAGTATTGGCATTTTTGGTTTCAACGTAGTTGTCAGAAAATTTTATATCAATGATCTCATCTTGGATAAATCTTATGGAGTTTTTTTTACAATACTCTTGATAGTCACAGGTGATATCTTCTTTACTGTAGTGTCCGGACAAGTACTTGTGTATATGGGTCTGCATAACGTGATTTGGTGATTTGTCTATCAAAGTAAGTTCTATATCTCTATGCTTTTTTAATTCGTGTAGAAGTGATATACCTGCATAGCCGCCTCCTATAACCATCACTTTTTTTTTGCTTTCATTTCTCATTCATAATCCTATTTAAATTTATAAAAAATAAATACTACAAGTATGACTAATTTAATTATTTTTTTGTAGTATAACATAAAAGACTTGATAAAATATTAGTTTTAGATAGGAATAACTCAAGATTAAGTAGTTTTTCTATAAAATTAAAAATTTTAAACTGAAAGGATAATATGAAAAGTTGTACCTTTGAACTTATAGTGAATATCTTGACATATGCCATAAAAAATCAAGGCACTGCTTTTTCGCAAAAAGATTTTAAAAATGTCGTCTACACAAAAGAGTTTAACAACCTAGATATAAATGCAAAAATAGCAGATGGATGTGAATATTTGCTAAAGAGAGGTTTTTTGCAGATTCAAAATACAAAATTGATGTATTATGAAAAATATAAGCTACCTGAGACGATCTTGGTAAATACAGAAAACTATACAAAAGTCTTTAAGGAATTGTCAAAGAGAATCATCTTGATGCATGAAGGCAAAGAGATGATCAATGATACTTATGAAGTAAAAGATGATTATGCGGATATCATAGATGCCGTTGATATGATAAACTCTGATTTTTTCTCACGTGAAGATGCAGAAGAGATGAGAGTTACAGTGTCAAAAATATTGGTTTCATTAAATGTTGAATCAAAAGCACACTACTCACTTTTAACAATCATTCAGCTGTTAGAATTAAAATCTGCCATGAAAATCAAGATCAAGACAAAAGATTGCGAGTTTGCAGCTTCAAATATAAAGTTTTATAAGTTACAATTCAATGATGATACTATTGTTTTGCACTTTGATAAATGTTCATTTGAAATTGACGGGATCGAAGATATCTTACACATAGATTCTATAGATGATATGCCGCTTGATGAACATATTAAAAAATCATTGGAGATTTTAAGTTCTTATCCGAAAAATGAAGCTAGAGCATTTATTGAATTTTTAAACAAGTACTCATCTTAAAATATTTGTTTTGACATACTCAGGCAAGAGGAGCCGTTTTATGAAGAAGATTCTTATGGGGAATGAAGCCATAGCGCTTTCACTGGTGCACTCAGGTGTTGATATGATTTCAGGATATCCTGGAACGCCGTCAAGTGAGATTTTAGGCAGTTTTCAGAAATATAAAAATAATTTTGATGTCAATGCCTATGCCGAGTGGGCTACAAATGAAAAAGTAGGATTTGAAGTTGCCTACGCAGGAGCAATAGCAGGTAAAAAGACTTGTGCTACTATGAAACAGGTGGGATTGAATGTTGCAAGCGATGCGCTTATGAGTGCGGCATATATCGGACTAAAAGGCGCTATGTTACTGGTCAGTGCTGATGATCCTGGTTTTCATTCTTCGCAGACTGAACAAGACAGCCGTAGTTTTGCCAAGTTTGCCAAAATTCCTGTTTTAGATCCAGCCACTCCTCAAGAAGCCTACGATATGGTAAAACTGGGTATAGAAATATCTCACCAATTTGAAACGGTTGTCATGTTACGTCCTGTCATGAGAGTTTGCCATGCCAGAGAGATCTGTGAAGTTGATGATGAATTGAACTTCAATCCATTTGAAGGTAAATTTATAAGAGATATCCCACGATGGGCAGGTGTCCCTCCTGCCGGAAGATTTAGACAAGGTTTAGAGCTATTAGAAAAGATAGAGATCATTAAAGAGTTCAATTGGACAAGTCTTATAGAGCCTAGAATCAAAAAGTTAGAAGGTAAAAAAGTCTTGTGTCTTACAAGTGGAACAGGTGATGGATATGTAAGAGAAGCCATAGAAGAGATGAATATTCAAGCCGATGTACTGAAATTTGATATGTCTTATCCTCTGCCGAAAGAGAAAATTGAGGCACTTTTTGAAGGATATGAAAAAGTCATCGTTTTTGAAGAGACTTATCCTTGTATAGAAGAACAACTAAGTTCCCCTAAATTGCACGGAAAACTCACAAAAGATCTGCATGTAATAGACGAGTTTACAAAAGATAAAGTATTGGCAGCTTTTTCAAATGTAGGAATAATCTCAAAAAGTGATTTTTATAAAAATGAAAAATATGAAAAAACACTTCCGAATCGTCCTCCAAATTTATGTCCAGGCTGTCCTCACAGAGATGTTTTCTTTTCTATCATGAAAGTTTTTAAGAAAAATAAATCGATATATTCATCAGATATAGGTTGTTACACGCTTGGGCTTAATCAAGGAGCTATAGATGCTTTCTTATGTATGGGGGCATCAGTTTCACTGGCAAGCGGTTTCTCTCTAGCAGATAAAAACAAAACGGTTGTAGCTACTATAGGCGACAGTACCTTTTTGCACTCCGGTGTTGCTCCTCTTATAAACGCGGTCAGCTTAAATCATAGATTTGTGCTTGTTATCTTGGATAACTCAACTACCGCTATGACAGGAAGGCAAGTAACTCCTGAGAGAATCAGCCCTCAAAGTATAGATATCAAAAAGATAGTAGAAGGATGTGGAGTCGAGTGTTTAGAGTATGAATATGTTCCTGACATAGATAAAACCATAGGGTTTATGAAAATATTAAAAGAGAAATATGAATCATCAAATGCACCTGTCGTAGCAGTTATCAGAGAGTTTTGTGTTCTTGACAAAGAGATATCTTATGAAAAACTACCGGGAACATATGCGACAGTGGATCAGGACAAATGTGTCGCTTGCGATATCTGTACAACTGCTTATAAATGTCCGCCTATGGCATATAATGAAGACAAAAAGATCGAGATAGATCCATTTTTGTGTATAGGATGTTCTGCATGTTTGGATGATGTGTGTCCGACCGGTGCTTTTATGGAGGTTGAGAGATGAGGTATCAGATAGTCATAGCTGGTATTGGAGGACAGGGTGCGGTTTTTTTAGTCAAAGTTCTAAGCATAGCTGCTTCTATAAATGAGCAAAAGTGTATAGGAACGGAAAATCACGGTATGAGTCAGCGAGGCGGGTCTGTGTCATGTTATGTTAAAGTCGGAGATTTTTATTCACCGGCGATTGACCAAGGACAAGCTGATCTGTTGATCGCTCTAGATGGAAATGAAGGACTTCGAAATATACAGTTTTTAAACAAAAAAACAGGTACGATCATAGTAAATGCAAGTGATGATTTTCCAAAGACTGAGTATGAGAGTATTAAAATTGATGCTTATCAAAAAGCAAAGGACAAAGAATTTGATATACAAGCTCTAAACGTCTATATGTTAGGAGCAACACTGGCTAGAGACCCACATTTCCCTTTTTCACAAAAGGATATAGAAGCAGCAATAACTCAAATGAATTCTAAATTGGCAGAAAAAAATATCGCTGTTTTACATCAAGCGATGAAAGATTCTACGATATAAATATAACAGCGGCACGCATTTAAGATAAGTGTGCCGCTGTATTTGATTTATTTTCTACCGTAATATGAGATAATAGAACTCTTTTGTATAGCATGTGCATTTAGATTAAATCCAACCAACTCAGGGCTTGGGTTTTCACCTAAATCTAGCTTGGTCACATTTAGGGCGTAAATTGTTATAACATATCTGTGAGCTTTATCACCGCGAGGTGGGCATGCACCGCCAAAACCTTTCACACCGAAACTTGTTACGCTTTCAACAGAGCCTTTCGGAAGAAGTTTCAATGCGCTTGCGTTGCTTACTAGATCGGAAGTAGATGCTGGTATATTATAAACGATCCAATGCCACCAGCCGCTGCCTGTTGGAGCATCGGGATCATACATAGTGATAGCAAAACTTTTGGTTCCTTTTGGCGCATCGCTCCAGCTTAACTGAGGAGAGATATTTTTGCCGCTGCATCCAAATCCGTTAAAGACTTGATTTATAGTAAACTGACCGCCGACATCATTGCTTTTTAATGTGAAATTACCTGCAAATGTGATATTTATAGCAAATGCCAGAATAAAAACGAAGTATTTCATAAATGCTCCTTTAGCGAGTTTTTTCAAGTTTATCATGTCCCGGCTTAAAAAATAAATTAAGACTTTTTATATGCTTTGGTTATAATTCTTTTTTTGACTTCGCGTTTTGCCAGCCTGACAATAAAATCCTTGTTACCGCCTTTGATGCTGGCGATGATCTGTGAGTCGCACTGTTCGCAAATCAAGTCGGTTTTTGTTATATTTGAGATGGGATTATAGTAAAAACCGTCGTCATACAGGAGAGCGCAATCGCATTTTGGGCAATAGCACCAGATATTGGATATGGTATTTTGCTTCCAATTCCAACGCCATTTTAGATCATAAATAATGTCTTCTTGATATGCTAAGTATTCTGGCCTTGTGAGGATTTTAAAGATTATATATAAGATCAGCAAGCCGCTAAGTAGCAGACAAAAAATAATCAGAGTAGACTTTTCATGTATGAAACGATACGAGATCAAAGTACTCCAAAACCAAATGATGTAGGTGTGTGCTTGATTTAAAAACACTAAGGTATCCGTTCGCATTGCAAAGACAAATGTCAAGATGAGTGAAGTGACCACTGAGAGGAACTTAGCATTTTTGATTGTTATTAAAAAGCTTTTTATGGGAAATCTCCTCAGCGATTGTGATATTTGAAATTTTAACTTTTTTTCGTTGAATTATACATTTAATATCTTATAATTTTTATTTGCCCCGTATTTTTCTAACGGGGCAGGTTTTATTTTTGTGCTGTGACTTCGAGTCTTATCATCGAAACACTGATCGGACCTTGGTCATGTAAAGAGGTCAAATCCAAATAGGTTTGAATCCATTGGTTGAGAAAAGTCTCCCTTTTCACCTTTGGCACACAATCTAGGAATGGAAACCAAGTCGTTTCAAGCCATCCCTTGAAATCATCAATATTTTGGTGAACCATCTCTTTTGGAATCAATGTAGCGTCAAAGCTTTCAAATCCTATGTTTCTCAATAACTCTATATAATAGGTGTCACAGTGAAAGGTATAAGGTGAGATGAAATCTTTAAAATAAGGCACATACTCTTTTTTCACAAATTCCAGTGCTTTAAATACTTCAAAAGCATTGCCTTTACCACCCATTTGAAGCAATATCTTGCCCCCTGGTTTTAGTGCTTTATAGATGCCTCTTACAACCGCATCATGATCTTTTACCCAGTGAAGTGCTGCATTGGAAAATATGAGATCAAATTCAGAGTCAAATTTGAGATCTTCTGCTCCCATTTGGATAAATCGTGGCTTTACAAAACTTTTTTTTGCAAAAGCGATCATATCATGGCTCAAGTCGATTCCCGTAACCTGAGATGTCGTAAGTCCAGCCAAATAGTTCGTGATCTTGCCATCACCGCAACCGATATCGAGGATTGTCTCGCATCCTTGTAAGTGCATCTTTTCTATCAACTCTTTTGCCCAAATCTCTTGTCCTTTTGAATTTGACGCGTAGGCGTCTGCTTTCCATTTGTGTTTCATAGTGCCTTCTTTGTTCATTGTGTTATTTTTTGAGAGATGTTTTTAATCGTTTCGATCAGCCTATTTTGTATGTGCTTGCATCAAAATATCCATATCATGATAATTAAAAAATAATGAAAATGCCAAACTACGGACGATTACGCCCAAAATGGCAAAACTAGAAAATTAACAGTAAAATAAAAAATCGAGGAAAATTATAGGAGTTGCAGCAGGAGAATACAGAGGCTTAAAGTAGGGATTTTTGCTGTGGATATTGAAATCATCGTATGATCATTTTTCATGGTTTCTCCTTTGTTTTGATGGGTTATTATAGCAAAGTATAATTTTTTATACAATCTTGACGGGTGCGTTTTTGAAAAGCTTAGAAAAAGAGCTCATACTGCATATTTTGTTTTGAGACGAGTTCTATATTGTTGTGTATCTTCAATCCTTCTTTTTTGTGTAGAGCATTTTTTACTATAGCTTTATTGTAAGGGAGGACATCATCACGGCTGAGGTATTCTTCAACATCCATCCATCTTGCTTCAAGTATCTCATGATCATCTTTTATATCTATTTGTGTAGACAAAGGTTTGGCTAAAGATATAACATAAAGGTTTGATTCGCCAAATTGTGCAGGTAAAAAATGCCCTAAGCTGATTATCGTATCAAATTTTACTTGTACACCGGTTTCTTCATATACTTCTCTTTCTACTGCTTGTGAAATGTTTTCTCCATCATCTATAAAGCCTCCAGGCAGTTTATATGTTTGCCATATTCTGTCTTTGATCAAGAGAATATTCTTGCCATGAAAAACTACTACGCCTACTCCCAAAGTATGATTTACAGCTGTAGGAATGATAGGGTTTTCGATGAGTTTTTTGACCAGAGTAATATCACACTCGTTGCAATGGTGAAACACAAAACCGTGTTTTGTCAGAACAGGAACTAAATCGGAGCGCTCTATCGAGAGTTTTATCCAGAGAAGTTTTTTACTTGTAATATTTTCTATGATGTTCAGTATCTCTTTTTCAAACTCTAAACTTGTATGTTGTATGCTGATACTTGTAATAGTAACACCATCATATCTATCTTCTTTTAGTTCAAAAGATGTAAAATCAAACTGTTTATTCAAAAGTTCTTCCTTTAAAATTATGATACAGCATAGTAGCAATTTTTTTGTGAATATTCAACTATGTTAAAAAATTTTAATTATCAAAATCACCTTCATGTCATGATTTATTTAAAAAATTTATGATATTATAAATTATGAAAAATACAACATATAACATGGAAGACTTGGATGCTTTTATTGAATTAATACAGGATCCTGCATTTTGTAAAAATACGACAGGAGTGTATACGCATTGCAATAATGCACTTTTGACTTTTTTTAAAAAAAACAGAGAAGATGTAATCGGTAAAACAAACTTTGATCTATTCCCGAAAGAACTTGCTATTAAGTTCAGCGAAGATGATCAAAAGATCTTGGAAAATGATACGGATGGATCTGTAGACGTAGTTATAAAAACAGATAATACTAAAAATTTATATTTTCACACGAACAAACATATTATATATGATGAAAACAAAAATCAGTTAGGTTTATTTTGTGTTGCAAAAGATACCACAAAAGAAAAACAATATGAGATAATTTACAATGATAATCAGGTAATTGCCGATTATATTGCTATACATGGCAATTTAAAAGACAATCTTTATAAAATCATTTGTCTTGCTGAAGATAGAAATGAAAATTCAATCTGTTCTATTTTGTTACTTGATGAAGAGAAAAAACATCTGTTAAACGGATCAGCACCAAATCTCCCGGATTTTTACAACAAAGCAGTTCATGGTTTGGAAATTGGGGAAAAGGTAGGTTCATGCGGTGCAGCAGCATTTAAAAAAAAGCGGGTGATCGTAGAAGACATCGATACACATGAAAATTGGGTACCTTATTTAGAGTTGGCGCAAAAAGCAAATCTTCGATCATGTTGGTCTGAGCCGGTATTTTCATCACGCGGTGAGATACTTGGAACTTTTGCCATATACCATAGATATCCGGTCACTCCTACTGATTTTGAGTTAAAGCTTATCAGTTCCTATGCACATTTGGCTTCAGTTGCGATTGAGAAATCTTACAATGAGAAGATTATAAAAGAAAAAGAACGTGTAATCTTAGAACAAACAAAGACATCAAATAAAAAGCTGAAAGCACGAGAATATGAACTTTCACAATTATTCGATAATGCGCTTGTAGGGTTAATGTATATAACAGGTGAAAGAAAATTGATAAAAGGCAATCAACATCTAGCAGATATCTTTGGTTATGATAGCCCAAAAGATATGATAGGTATAAGTATGCGTCAGTTGCATCTTACACAAAAAAGATTTGAAAACTTCGGTCAAAAGATTTTTGAGTCTTTAAGAGAAAGAGAAGTTTTTAATTTAGAATATAAACTTAGAAAAAAAGACGGGACTCCTACATGGTGTGAACTTTCAGGAAAGGCACTGGATGAAAATATTCCTGCTGATTTGAGCAAAGGAGTATTGTGGACAGTCGAAGAGATAAATAAACGAAAAGAGCTAGAAGCAAAAGTGAAAGAGCGCACAAGAGAAATAAAAGAGAAAAATTTTCTACTAAATGAATTGGTAACTAAAGATTACCTCACAGGTTTATATAATCGATCCAAAATAGATGAAGTTTTAAAGATAGAGTTGAAACATTCTGAACGTTATAGTACGGTTTTTGGTGTTATTATGATGGATATTGATTTTTTCAAATCAGTAAATGATAAGCATGGACATCAAGTAGGAGATAAAATACTGTGCGAGTTCGCAAATATACTAAAAAATAATTCCAGAGATACTGATGTCATAGGTCGATGGGGCGGTGAAGAATTTCTCATGATAGTGAAAAATATAACTAAAGAGAATCTTTTGAATTTAACGGAAAAACTAAGAAAAACTATAGAAAGTTACGTGTTTCCTGTAATTATTCATAAAACAGCAAGTTTCGGCATGACTATCTTTCGTTCTGATGACAAAGCACATGAGATGGTTGCCAGAGCAGATGAGGCACTATATCAAGCAAAAAGCTCCGGTAGAAATTGTATAAGAATCCTTTAAAGCGTGAAGAAAATATTCAAAAATTAGTTTGATCGCTCGTTACTGAGTTTTATCAGTTTGCTCATAATTTTTTCGTATTCGTTTAGCATTGCGCTTATAGTTTCTATCTCAAATGAGTCGACTTTCTCCAAAAGAGTTTCACTAAAATGAATCATGCATTTTATATTGTGTTTGATGGATAATGTATTTAGATCATTTGCAAAAGCTGATATGGTTTGTAAATCGTTTGTTCTTTTAGCTAATTCAAAAGAGGGTTTAAGTTCTAGAGATACGACATTTAAAAAGCTTTTTAATTCTTGTATATCTTCCACTTCGATATCTGCGCTTTTTTCTTTTTTCTTTATTTTATATTTCAAAAATTTTGATACTTCGCCATATAGTTCATTTTTAGACACTGGTTTTCTTAGATATCCATCAAATATTTTTATCTTTTGTTTGTTTATATCATCTTGCATTATTGAGGCAGTCAATGCTATTATAGGTATATCAAAGTTTTTTTTGATGATTTCAGTAGCGCTGTAACCATCAAGTATAGGCATCCTTATATCCATTAAGATCAGGTCTATCATGTTGTTCTTGACTTGATCTATAGCATCTTGTCCGTTTAGGGCTTCAATCACTTTTATTTTGGTATTGGTAAAACACTCTTTGACTAAAGTTCTATTTTGTTCGATGTCATCAGTCACTAATATCACAGCTTTTTCAAACTCAACATAGCTATAATCATCAACCATCGTATCTGGATTTTTTTGGTCATGTAAGGAAGCTATGTCAAGATTCTTTAGTTCTAAAATAAAGGTTGAGCCTTCGCCTATTTCACTTTGAACTACCAGTGTTCCGCCCATAAGGATAGCAAGTTTTCTGCTTATAGCAAGTCCCAAACCTGTACCGCCGTATTTTCTTACATCTTGATTGTTTTGTTGTTCAAATACATTGAAGATTTGTTCTTGAGCCTCTTTTGCTATCCCGATACCGCTGTCTTCTACTCTTATTTCTAAATCAACTTTGCTGAGATGCTCATACACGGCATTTACTTTTGCTATAATTTTCACAGAACCGATTTCTGTAAATTTTAGTGCATTTCCTATGAGATTTATGATTATCTCTTTGAGTCTGACTTGATCTATCAATACGGCATCAGGCATCATACTATCAATGCTTAATTCAAGCAATATGTTTTTTTGTTCAGCTTGCAAGGTAAATATACTTATACTCTCTTCTAGTATTTTTTTGATATTTGTTTTGCTATTGATGATCTCTAATTTCCCTGATTCGATCTTAGAAAGATCTAATATATCATTGATCAGGACAAGCAAGCTTTCTCCGGATGATCTGATAGTTTTGATAAAAGATTTGAGCTTTTTATCTTCTACTTTTTCATCTAAAAGTTCGGCAAATCCCAAGATAGAGTTCATTGGTGTTCTTATCTCATGACTCATATTGGATAGAAAGTTTGATTTTGCTTTACTTGCGCTTTTTGCTTCATTTGTGGCATGTGCCAATTTTTTATTCAATTCTTTTAGTTTTAATTCAATTCTTTTTCTTTTTTCGATTTCTATAGAGAGTTTTCTATTCCAAAACAATGAAGCGGCTATGATCAGTAAAAATACTCCGGCAATTTCCGCTAATAGTGTATAATCAACTGCCTTGTCAAATTTCACTCGAACCCATTTGTTATATATTTTAGTTTTGTCACTTTCTGAGATTGAGTCTATTACTTTGTTCAAGACTTTGATACCTTCAGTTCCCCAGTCATTACGCAAAGCCATCCTAAAATTTGATTTATAGTTACTGATCCCGGAGATTTTTAGATTGGAGAGTCCCATCTGTTGAATATAGTTGCTGGCAACCGGCAAAAGATCTATATACGCATAAGCTTTCCCTTTGACTATAGCTTTAAAGGCATCCATGATGTTTGGAACGATGAGGTACTTGATCTGTGGTGTTCCTTTTGGAGTATTTCGCTGATCGCATAGCTCTTCACCAAGACGATTTTTTTGCCATATAGCTCTTGAATATCGGCTATAAATCCTGCATCTTTTCTTGTTATAAAGACTTGTGGCATGGTGATATATGGTTTAGAAAAATTTACTACCTTCTCCCTTGAGGGTGTTTTTAGTAGGCAAGTGTACATATCGGCTTTTCTTTCATTGATCATGTCAACGCTTTGTGACCAGACTTTTGTTGGAACTCTGATAAATGTTATGCCTGTTTTTTTACTGATGATCTGCAGGTAGCTGCTTGCGATCCCTAAATATTTAGCATCAGGACCTTTTGAAAGGTATTCAAGCGGTCCAAAATCATTATCGATGACAAATCTTATCTTTTTATGTTTATCGATCCATGCCTGTTCTTTTTTTGTAAATTTTAAAAGCTCATTAGGCATAGCAAGATTTTCACTCCATCTGCTTTTTATTTTTTGCATCTCTTGTGTTGATATACTGTCCAAACTTTTTTGGATTATACTAAAGAGAAGAGGTTTGTCTTTGTTTATCGCTATACTAACAGAGGTATTGAAATCATCCACTTTTGCTGCGATCTTGAGATTATTAAGAAGATATTTGTTTATGATATATGTGCTGACAGCAAGATTTCCGACATATGCATCCACACTCCCAAATGACAGCATTTCGAGAGATTGTTCATTTGAATTGGAAAGTTTGAGTTTGATTTTTGGATATTTTTTTTGTAACCATTCGTTTATATATGAGTCTTTATTTACCGAGACTACTTTTCCATTGAGATCAGATAGTTTGTTGATTCCCTTGGTATCGGTTTGTGTTACTATAACCATAGGTACTGAGAGGTACGGTTTTGTAAAGTTTAGATATTTTTCTCTTGTTTTTGTTTTTACTGCGCAAGTCAGACCATCATATTTTTTATTTTGAACTTTTTTTAGTACATTTGCCCATATACCAGGTTTTATTTCAAATTTTAAACCGCTTTTTTGAGAAACTAGCTTTATAAAATCACTCGAAAGTCCTGAGGGTACACCGTCTTGATCAGCAAAATCAAAAGGCGGCCATTTATAATCTGCTCCAAGCATTACAACAGGATGTTGTTTTATATAATTGAGCTCTTCAGGGGTAAAATGAACAGAGGCATTTAAGATGGATATGTGAAACACAAGAATGAAACAAAACCCCAGGATCGTTTTCATTACTTTTCTTCTATAATATTTCTAAAACTTTCTAGATTTTTTTCAAAGAGATCTACCAAATATGGGTCAAACTGTTTTCCTTTTCGCTCTATGATGTAGTCTTTGGCTTTATCGAAGTTCCAAGAGTCCTTATAAACTCTTTTGTGCGTCAAAGCATCTAAAACATCAGCTATCGCTACGATTCGCCCATAGATATGGATTTCTTCACCTTTAATACCTCGCGGATATCCTGTGCCGTCCCATTTCTCATGATGTTGATAAGCGATGATAGCTCCGGCTTTCATTAATCTTCTGTTAGAGTGTTGCAAGAATTTGTGAGCATTTGTGGTGTGCTCTTTCATGATGATAAATTCTTCTTCCGTGTATTTACCAGGTTTATGCAATATATGTTGAGGGATAGTGATCTTGCCTATGTCATGTAACGGTGATGCGTAAAATACTTCCATCACTTCATCTTCTCCCAGACTACCATGTAGTACCGCGAGGAGTTTGGATATCTCGGCAACTCTCTTTATATGTTTCCCTGTTTCATCGGAAGTGGCTTCCATCATTTCGGTTAGAAGGTAAATGATCTCTTTTTGAGTCTCTTCAAGTTCGGAGATCAGTCTCTTTTCTGTTTGAATCATCTTTATATTTAGATCCAAATTGTTTTTCTTTAGTACTTCTTTTGCTCTGTATAGTTCTAAATGAGTCGTAACCCTTGCTATAAGTTCTTCTGCATAAAAAGGTTTGGTGATATAATCAACAGCACCTAATTTAAAGCCTTCTGTTATAGAGTCTATATCTGTTTTCGCAGTCAAAAATATGATAGGGATATCTTGTGTTATCGGATCTTGTTTTAGTATTTTACATACTTCAAAACCGTTCATCTGCGGCATCATGATGTCTAATAAGATCAGATCAAATCTTTTATTTTTAATTATCTCTAGTGCTTTTTTTCCATTTAGGGCAAAAGAAAAATTATAATTGCTTCCTTTTAAGATATTCATTGCAATTTTTATATTGTCACTGATATCATCAACTATAAGTACATTATATGAGAGTTCCATCATAGCATACCTTTATAATAGAGTGCAATCCATTATAACACACTTTATATCCTTTCTTCAATTTATATTAATTTGAGTTAAAAATATCATCATTTAGATTGTAAATCATTATATTTTGTAACCAGAAGGAATATCTTTACTCATCTAATATCTTCTATAATTGATTATATACATCCTTTCATCATCGTTAGATTAGGATTTGTAAGTTCGTATAGGAAATTATGTCTTACTTTGAGAAATAGTTGTGATAAATCGAAAGGACAAGTCAAACTCCAAGCGAATTTTTGATAAAATAACTCCCATGATAAATACAGAAATAACAGAGATATTAACAGACAAGTCAAAACTCCTCACAGTAGCATATTTTGATATTCAAAAACTCTTTGAGCAAAAGTATGGAAAAGATGTCGTTGTCTTGATGGAAGTAGGAACTTTTTTTGAGACGTATGAAGTCAACAACGAAAAGCTGCGTATAGGAAAAGCCAAAGAAATAGCAGAACTTTTAAATATCCAACTGACAAGAAAAAACAAATCTATAATTGAAAATTCCAAAGATAACCCTCTGATGGCTGGAGTTCCTGCTGTATCTTTTGAAAAACATCTCAGTCGTATAATCGCTGAACAAAGATATACGATAGTCATCATAAGACAAAAAGGAATCCCTCCAAAAGTCAGTCGTTATCTTGATGCCATCATAAGTCCAGGTACAAATTTTGATTTTGTAGTAGATCAAGATGAGAACAATGTAACATCTTTGGTCATAGACAGATACAACGACAACAATTTTCACATAGGTTACAGTGCTATTGATGTCACAACAGGGAAATGTTACTACAATGAAGTCTACGGAACGAAAGAAGACGGCGGTTTTGCTCTTGACGAAATTTTTAACTATATGCATATGCATAAAACCTCTGAAGTTGTCGTAACATTTGCCGATAAGTCTATAAAACAACAAGAGGTCATAGAGTATCTTGAACTAAGTTCCAAAACTTTTCACATCGGTTCTTTTCATCCAAAGATCTCTTATCAAAATGAGCTTTTTCGGAGTGTATTTAGGATTGAGACTCTACTCTCGCCTATAGAACATCTTGATCTGGAACTTAGTCCGCTCGCAAGTGAATCACTAGCGATTCTCATAGACTTTGTAATAGGACATGATCCAAATATTATACAAAAACTTTCACATCCGATCAGGTTGGATATAAGCCGTTATGTATATCTTGGGAATAATGCACTAGAACAGCTAAATATCATCGAAACACCGCATAATCCGTCTCTTTTCAAACTGATAAATGCAACATCGACCGCTATGGGAAAGAGACTTCTAAAAGAGAGACTAACTCATCCGATAAAAGATGCAAAAGAGATCAACCGCAGATATAAACTCTCTAGAGAATTGTATGATTATCATGGGGCTATAGAGAATGAACTTGGAAATATTTATGATATCGAGAGATTGACTCGTCGTATAAAACTTACACGTTTGCATCCCTTTGAATTAAATTATTTGTATGACTCGCTTATATCTGTGAGAGAAGTCGTAAAATTCATGGAAAATTATCATTTCTTTACACCACCTTGCAGTTCTGATGAGCTGACGCTCTTTATCAAAGCGATTGATGCAACTTTCGATCTAAACGTGAGTGGAAGATTTATGCTCAAAGATGTTGATGAAAATATGATACAAGAGGGGATCAATCCAAAGATAGATAAGCTTTTAGCAGAAAATAAAGCCCTGAGAGATAAGATAGATATCTTTCGAAAACATATACTAGAAGTGCTAGGCAACTCAAATGAAAATTTTGTTACGATAAATCGCCTTGATAAAGAGGGATTTTATATAGGACTTACAAAAAGCAGATACATGAGCGTGAAAGATGAACTTCTGAAATCACATCTCATAGTAGATGATCAACTTTATCTTTTTAAAGACTTCTCAATCAAAATACAAACAACCAATGTTAAGATCACTAACACATTGATAAATGAGATCTCGGACAAATTCGTTCATAATACAAAAAAGATAGTAGAGCTAAATAAGGCACTTTTCAAAGAAAAGGTGATGGAGTTTGAGAAAAAGTTTGCTGTCCTTTTAGAGGAGTTAGTGCTTTTCATCTCCGAGATAGACGTAAGTGTGTCAAATATAAAAACTTCAAAAAAACACGGATATGTCCAACCTCACATAATCCAAAAAGAAGAAAACGATATAAATTTTATAGAGGTATGCGAACTTAGACATCCTATTATCGAAGCAAATGAAGAGCGAGGTATTTTTGTCCCAAATGACATCATCATGGGAGATCTGAGTTTTGCAAAAGCGATAGATGATGACAATGTGATATTGAAAAACAGTGATGATAAAGCTCATGGCATCTTGCTTTACGGTATAAATAGCTCAGGCAAAAGCTCTCTAATGAAAGCTATAGGTATATGTGTGATACTTGCCCAAGCCGGATTTTACGTGCCTGCAAAGTCTATGAGATTTATACTTTTTGATAACATATTTACCAGAATCTCCGGAGCGGACAATATAGCCAAAGGGCTTTCCTCTTTTGCCGTTGAGATGTTGGAACTCAAAAATATATTTAATCGTGCTTCTAAAAAATCACTGATCTTAGGAGATGAGATAAGTCACTCTACCGAGACATTGAGTGGAGTGAGCATAGTAGCAAGTGCGATACTGAAACTTGCCAAATTGGAATCTTTGTTTTTATTTGCCACACATCTGCATCAACTCCCATCCCTAAAAGAAATATCTGAACTTAACAATGTCATATCACTTCATCTAAGCGTCCTATACAATAATGATGAAGACAAGTTGATCTTTGATAGAAAATTAAAATCAGGTAGCGGAAGCTCGCAATACGGTTTGGAGTTTGCAAAATCACTACATATGGACGGAGATTTTTTAAAAATAGCAAATGATATAAGGAAAAGGCTTAGTGATGAGTATGCGCCTATCGAGCGACTCAAACAGAAAAAAACTAGCACTTACAATAAAGAGCTCTATCTCTCGACTTGTGCCATCTGTGGTGAAAAAGCAGATGACGTGCATCACATCAAAGAGCAAAAAAATTCAGACGAACTTGGACGAATCGAACACATCAACCAAAATCACCGCTACAATCTAATCCCGCTTTGCAAACTGCATCACAAAATGGTACATGACAAAGAGATCATCATAGAAGGCTTTGTCACCACTTCAAAAGGTTTGGAGTTGGTGGTTAAGTGAGTTTATCCTGATGGGTGGTTTCATCTAAAACATTCTCAAAAGTTCGATCTTTGAGATTGACTCCCGAGAGTTGTAATCTTCTGGATTCTTTGAGCAAATACATCGCTTTTTGTACTGCTTTTTCATAACTCAATCCCTCATGTCTCACATTTGATATACAGTTTCTTCCTGCATCCGTGGTGCCGACTTTTGGATTCCAGGTCAGATAAAGTCCCAAGCTGTCAGGTGAGCTAAGCCCCGGTCTCTCCCCAATCAAGATCAGTGTTGTTCGTGCGCCTAAAATCGCTCCGATCTCATCTGCTATGGCTACGCGTCCTTGTTGTACGATCATAAGAGGGGCGAGTTTCCAATCTTGTGAATCTTTTGCAAGAGCGGATTTGAGGAGTTTTATAAAATTGGCTGCATGATTTTTGATAGCGATAGATGACAAGCCATCGGCGATGACGATGCTGAGGTCATAGGAATCATCATGATGCTTTTGAAATTCTTGTAATTTTTCACAAGATAGCACGTCGAGTCTGCGACCCAGATCTGGACGCTTGAGGTATGTATCTCGATCAATGGCTTGTGAATGCAACAGTAAAGGAGCTGCAAGATCATCTCCTTGCAATTGTGTCACGATCTCTTGCACATCAAGTGGCTCATGAACTGCATCTTGAGCTTTTGCGTGAGCTAGTGTAAAATCCAACATATGAGAAGTAGGTATGCTGACTCCGGCTCTGCCAAGTCCGATCCTAGCGTCAGTGTATTTTCGCAACTCAGCCCATGGGTTTTCGATTATATTCTGGTTTGTTTGTGTTTTTTGTATATCGTTCATGACTGATTTCCTGTTGTGATTGAGAGTGCTTTTGAAAAACTTTTTGGCATTTTGTCATTTAAGACAAATTTATCCATATCTTTAAATATCTCCATCTTCTCAAGCCATGCGGCAAACTCAGGTGCAGGGTTCAGACCCAAAACGCGTCTTGCATAGAGCGCGTCATGAAACGAAGTCGTTTGATAGTTTAACATGATATCATCAGATCCAGGGATACCCATGATAAAGGTACATCCGGCGACGCCGAGTAAAGTAAGAAGATTGTCCATGTCGTTTTGATCGGCTTCGGAGTGATTTGTATAACATATGTCACATCCCATCGGAAGCCCGAGCAATTTGGCACAGAAATGATCTTCCAGTCCGGCTCGCGTGATCTCTTTGCCGTCATAAAGGTATTCAGGTCCTATGAAACCCACAACCGTATTGACGAGAAGTGGATCAAATTTTTTGGCTACGGCGTAAGCTCTGGCTTCACAAGTTTGCTGATCCAAGCCAAAATTTGCATTGGCTGAGAGCGCACTTCCTTGACCCGTTTCAAAGTACATGACATTTTCCCCCACAGTGCCTCGGTTCAAACTAAGTGCTGCATCTTGTGCTTCTTTGAGGATATTTAAATTGACGCCAAAACTAGTGTTAGTCGCTTCACTTCCTCCTATCGACTGGAAAACCAGATCAACCGGTGCACCCTTTTGTATCGCTTCAATCGTGTTAGTGACATGTGTTAGTACGCAAGATTGTGTCGGAATCTCATATTTTTGGATGAGTTCATCGGTGAGTTTTAGCAGTTTTATCGCCTGTTCAACGCTGTCTGTTGCGGGATTGATACCGATAACCGCGTCCCCGTTGCCATATAGCAAACCATCGAGTATGGATGCTGCGATTCCCATAGCATCGTCTGTGGGATGATTTGGTTGGAGTCTTGTAGAGAGGCGATTTTGTAGCCCGATCGTGTTTCTGAAAGCGGTGGTGACGTGGCACTTTTTGGCTACCATGATGAGGTCTTGATTTCGCATGATCTTGCTCACCGCCGCTGCCATCTCGGGGGTGATGCCATCACGTACTTCTTTTAGTGTCTCGCTCGTGACATCATCGCTCAAAAGCCAGTTGCGGAAATCTCCGACAGTTAGATGCGATATTCTTGCAAATGCTTCTGTGTCATGTTCATCTAGGATCAACCGCGTGATTTCGTCTTCTTCATATGGTATCAAGGCTTCGTTGAGAAACGTTTTGAGCGGCACTTCGGCAAGACACATCTGTGCCACTACGCGTTCTTGTGAGGACAAAGCCGCCACTCCTGCGAGCAGATCGCCGGATCGTTTTGGTGTAGCTTTTGCCATCAAATCTGCCAGATTTTTAAAAGTATAGGTTTTTACACCCAAAGTGTAATGATAAGGTTGTCCCATATGCCGATTCTCCAAGATGTATTGATTAGAGAAATTTTACCATTTTTAGAGAGAATGAAGTAGTATGCTTTATAAGCAGTGTCGAAAAGTCGTCCTGTTTTGCGATATAATATCTCAAAATATATCCAAAAAGAGCCACAATGAAAAAAGAAAAATCAACGCTTGGTATCGTCACTTTTCACATCATGACAACAGCTGTAATATTTCCGTTTTTTGGTTTGATGATAGGATATTTTGTGTGGAAATACTTGGGCAATACTTTTAACAGCGGTGCATTGACACTTCTTAGAGATGTGATCAATGTCGGGTTTTTCTTACTTGGGATGAAGTATTCACTCTCCTATATTGATAAAAATATGATCGCCCAGAATCCTAAAAGTTGTTCAAAACGCTCAATCTTGATTTTTACTATCCTTGTCATCTACGTGTGGAGCGTTCATCTACTAAATAGTCCCAATACCATCGCGATCATTTACAATACTATATTTTATGGGATCATATTTCTGATCTTCTTTGTCATGACACGACAATATTTTTCAAAGTTAAGCAATGAATCCCGCTAAAGTCAACAAAGACAATGTCAAAAAACTAACCGATCTTCCAAATGTCGGTCCCTTATTGGCGGCTGATTTACGGCTTGTCGGGATTGAAGATCCACAGCAATTAAAAGGGAAAGACCCGTTTGAACTCTATGAAATGCTATGTGAAAAAAGCGGCGTGAGACATGATCCTTGTGTCCTCGATGTTTTCATGTCGATCACTGATTTTATGAACACCGGAGTAGCGCGTGTTTGGTGGGATTATACAAAAAGGCGCAAAGAAATACTAAGTAAAAAAATTTAAGATATTCATTTACTTAGTATTGTCATAGTTACACTTTTGTATCTTTTTATTTTACTACGGTGTTATTGATACGAAAGATAAGGTTATAAGAGTTACAATATCTTAGCATCAAAATTATGAAGGCAGAAAATATGAATTATTCTGTGTTGGAAGTGTTTAAGATAGGCATAGGTCCTTCTAGTTCTCATACGGTCGGTCCTATGAAAATAGGCAGAGATTTTGCCGCTCAATCAAAAAGGCTAGGGTTTTTACAACAGTGTCATACTATCAAAATAGAATTTTTCGGCTCACTGGCGGCAACAGGTAGAGGTCATGGAAGCGATAAAGCCATAATCTTAGGGCTTTGTGGATATAAGCCGCACAACATCAGTGCTGCTAAGGCAGAAAAGACATTTGAGAGCGTGAAAAAAAGCAGTAAGATCAATCTACTGGATATCAAGAAGATCGGTTTTGATTTTAATGAGGATTTGATCTTCAACTTCGATGAGTTCTTGGAATTTCACCCAAATGCAGTGAGATTATATATGTATGATAAACAAAAAATCTGCATCTTCGAAAAAACTTACTACTCTATCGGTGGCGGTGAAGTACTGGATGAAAAATGTTTGAATAAAAAAGAGAAAATGAGCTCGCATTTTCCGTATGAATTTAAAAGCTCCAAAGAGCTATTGGAGATGTGTAAAACAAATGATCTCAGTATCAGTGCTTTGATGATGGAAAATGAAAAGCATCTCAAAAGCGAAGCAGAAGTGAAAAAAGCGTTGATAAATATCTGGAAAGTTATGAAAAACTGCGTTGAAAATGGCTGTCAAAACACAGGATGCCTCCCCAAAACAGGGATAAAAAGAAGAGCAAACGTCATCTATGAAAAATTATCCAAAAGATCCAGTTTTTCTATGGTCGATCCGCTTGAAGTATTGGATTGGGTGGATTTGTGGGCACTAGCTGTCAATGAAGAAAATGCGTGCGGCGGTATCGTCGTGACGGCTCCTACCAACGGAGCAGCTGGTATCATCCCCTCTGTTATGCATTATATGAATCGGTTCCTTGGCAGTTCGTTTCGAGAGTATGATGAGCAAAAGATCGTAGATTTTTTACTCACAGCAGGTGCAATCGGGATCTTGTACAAAAAAAATGCTTCCATAAGCGGTGCAGATGTCGGCTGTCAAGGTGAAGTGGGGGTGGCTTGTTCTATGGCTGCAGGTGCATTGGCGGAGGCCATGGGCGGAAGCGTAGAACAGGTAGAAAATGCTGCAGAGATAGGGATGGAACATAATCTTGGATTGACTTGCGATCCGGTTGGCGGATTGGTTCAAGTTCCATGCATAGAGAGAAATGCGATGGCTTCTATCAAGGCAATAAACGCAGCAAGGATGGCGCTAAACGGTGATGGAAAGCATTTTATTTCATTGGATAACGTCATCAAAACCATGTTTGAAACAGGCAAAGACATGATGAACAAATACAAAGAGACTTCACAAGGAGGACTTGCCGTCAATATGGTAGTGTGTTAGTACTCTTTTGGCGATATTTACATTTAAACGATAGAATGTACATAAAATAATACTTGATAGAGGATATGAAAGATATGAGCAGTCATCAAAATAGAATATACAATCCGTGGGAGAAATTTTTTAGGAGAAAGATACATTCTCCTTTTGAGGCTTTTTTACATGCTCAAATGTCCAGTGGTATTATATTGATGGTTATGACGCTTGTGGCATTAATCTGGATAAATTCTCCTTTAGGGGATTTTTATAAGCATATTCTGCACACTCATATATCTATCAGTGTCGGATCTTTCGTATTAGATCGTGATATTCATTTTTGGGTAAATGACGGGCTTATGACTCTGTTCTTTTTTTTAGTCGGACTTGAGATAAAAAGAGAGATACTCGTTGGAGAATTATCGGATATAAAAGTTTCCATATTACCGATACTTGCTGCGATCGGAGGGATGATCGTCCCGGCTTTGATATTTAAAATCGTGACCAATGGACATGCAGGAAGCAACGGCTGGGGAATTCCTATGGCTACAGATATTGCATTTGCCGTTAGTGTCATCGTTTTGCTAGGTAAAAGAGTTTCACCGCAACTTGTTACTTTTCTTGTGGCATTAGCTATAGTAGATGATCTGGGTGCCGTGAGTGTCATAGCCATTTTCTATACAGAGCATATTAATTTTATAGCTCTTTCTATAGCTATAGGGCTTTTTATGGTGCTCATCGTTTTTAATAGGTTTGGCATGAGATCGGTTTTTCCATACGGATTGGTTGGTGTATTTATATGGCTTTTTACGTTAGAGTCCGGAGTTCACGCAACAATTGCCGGTGTTTTAGTCGCGATGACAATACCGTCACTGCCGAAATTTAATCCCAGATCATTTTCTACGCCTATGAAACATCTACTAGATGATTTTGGCAAATATCCGATAAAAGATAATTTTATACTAAAAGATGAACAAAAAGTGATCGTTAGAGATATGAGAAACAAGATCATAGGTATAGAAGCTCCCTTGGGTAGATATGAGAATGCACTGCATCTTCCTATAGGACTTTTGATAATACCTCTGTTCGCACTTATAAATGCCGGTATTCCTATAGACTTTTCATCTATCGGCACACTTCTGTTAAAACCGGTCAGCTTAGGAGTTATATTAGGCTTGGTCGCAGGCAAGGTTATCGGTATTTTTGGAGTATCATGGCTTGCTATCAAGTTAGGTGTGGCAAAATTACCTGAAAAAACCACGATGACTCAGCTTTTTGGCGTTTCATTTTTGGGTGGAATAGGATTTACAATGAGTATATTTGTAGCTGATCTAGCGTATCTAAGCAATCCGGAACTTTTGGTCCAATCAAAAGCAGCCATACTCACAGCATCCATATTAGCCGGGACTTTCGGATATATCTGGTTAAGATTTATATCTAATAGAAATGCTATACGAATAGAGTAAATCGGTAATCTAAAAGTTATATTTTATTTTCACTCTAAACTCTTTATCATTTGAGATTTCGGAAAATTTATAGTCTTTTATCTCATATTGTAAGGTTGTATTCAATCCTTTTAAAGTCCGAGGAAAAGCATAAGAAGCCCCTATGCTGTATATATCATAGCTGCTAGTTGTTATGGTATCTGTTGCTCTTAAATGATCGTGTGAATAAAACAGATAAGCACTGAGTTCATTTGAGAGGGCATATTCAAGATTTAGAACAGTTATTTGGTAATTGGCATCAAAATTTGCTTCAGCGATAGGTGCGGCAGTATACAAAGGCCCGGATCCGTTGCCGATACCGGCAAAAGTAGCTTTATCTTTACTGTTATGGCTGTAGGCTATATATGCTGAGAGTTTGTCAAAAGAACTTGATATCTGGAAAGCATAAGTGTTGCCGTCATTTGAGCCGGTAGTATCGCTTTTATCTTTTCCTTGAAAATATTGAACGGCAACATCAATGATGGAAGTATCGTATTTTGTATGGTAGATTCCTTCTGCATAAAGTGCACTTATATCTCCAATATTTTGTATAACTTGCAGATAAGCCGCAGTAAGCTCAAATTTATCTATAGCTGATGTAAGGGCAACGCTCCATGCTCCATCATTGCTACTTGCGTTACTTATATTTTCAAAAGTCCCGATACTACCGTTTTTATTGCTTCTGTCTTGAAATTTACTGATATATACTGCAGTCAGTATCGTATTTTTAATACCGGAATAACTTGCGACAAAACCTTCAAATGAATCTTTTACGATTCTTGAGTCGTCATTTGCAACAAGCGGCGTGTCTATGTATTGTCGTCCGACCTTAAAGTATGCATCACTTATGGTATATTTGACGTAGGCTTGTGATAAAACGGCGCCTGTGCCGTACATATCATCGTTAAATGCAGTTTTGCCATTTTCATTGATATTCTGTGTACTGGCACCTTCAGCACTAAATCCGGCATTGAATCCTTTATAGCTAGCCGTTATATAATTTAAGACAATTCCAAGATCTGTTATATTTGAAGGAGTATTTTGATTGTTTCTGTTGAAATAAAAAGCTTTGAGTGTGCCGTCTATCTTTCCATCTTTAAAAGCGCTCTCAAGTGTTTGAGCTGCCGATACGTTTCCGCTAAGACCTAAAATCACCAGCGTTATTGCCCCAAGTTTTATAAGTTTCATATTGCCCTCTTTTTATATATCTAAAAAGTATAACATAATATGATCTGAGATTTGTCAGGAGTTGATTACAAAAGTATTCTAAAGGGAATCATACCGGATCTTGCAAATCCGCTGTTTTCATAAAATCTGTGCGCTTTTGCATTGTCGCCATCAGTCAGCAACGTGACTCTTTTGCATCCATCGGCTTTGATTTTTTTGAGCGTATAGTCTAAAAGAAACGAGCCAAGGTCTTCTCCTCGATAATTCTTGTCAACGATCATATCTTCAAGCATAGCGACTTTTGCTCCAAGGGCGGTCGAGATCGTATACAAGATATTGACCATGCCGACGATCTTATCGTTTATCAGGACAACAAAGACTTCTCCGATTCTTTTATCTTTGATGATCTCACTCAAGGCATAGGCTTGATCTTTAGTATTCGGTTCAAACTCCGCTTCTTGTTCGAAAAGTTGGTTTAAAAGTCTACACAGATGAGGGATGTCTTCTTTTACGGCTGTTCTACAAGTCATGATCTGCCTTTTGTGTTGATTTAAATTGTCGTTTGAGAATTTTAATATCTTGTCCCTGCCGTCTGTACGAAGGCTTTGTCTATACCGATGCCTGTATTATTGATCCGACAAAAGACGCATTTTTGTCTCTTAAAATCTTCTCGTTGAATGTTGAAAAAGTATGCATATCCGAGGTATCCAAGTGAAATCCCGCACATGGTTGACACCTTTTGCCACATCTTCTTAGCGACAGTATATATTTTAGCTTATTGCTATTGTAAATCAAAAGTATATTATAACCTTTTTTTGTAAGATACAAAGTCATACTTTTGCCGAATCATCTCGGATAAGGAATATCTTTTGCTTGTGATTTCTAAGTTGAAAGGAGTATAACATGGAAACAGACACTACTTATCAAAGCTATCTCACTGCGATGCAAAATTGCAAGATTCTTCAAAACACTCAAACTACTGAGGCATCAAATGCACAAAAGTTTGACACAGTCTTAAGTCAACAAAGTGCTGCAAGCACAGAAACAAAGACGCCAACGATAACATCTCATGATGAGTCGCATTCTAATGATGTCGCAAAGTTTTTAAAAGAGCTGCATACAAAAGGAGCAGTACAGTTTTTTGCCGATCTAAATCAAGAAAAAATAGACAAACAAGTGGAAGCCTACAAGCAAAAGCTTATAGGGCAGATGGGTGATTCTCCAGAAGCTATGCAAAAAATAAATAAATTGGTAGAAGATTACAGAAAACATCTCTTGGAGATATTAAAGGAGAAAATGCAAGCAGAACAAAAAGATAAAAACCAAAGAAACGCGACTCCGTTTGAAATATTATTACAAACATAACAAATATCTTGGAATATGCTATATAAGACGTTTATCAAGAACATGATCAAAATATGTTAAAATTGCGCACCAAAAAACAAAAAGAGTCTCATGATACAACTAATAAATATTTCCAAAAGTTTTGCAGCACAAGAATTACTCAGCAATATAAATTTTAAATTAAATCCAAAAAATAGAGTCGGTCTAGTAGGTCGTAACGGCAGTGGAAAATCTACACTTTTCAAACTCATACTCGGTGAACTAGAAGCGGACAGCGGTGAGATACTCATACCTAAGAACTATAAGATAGGAGCATTAAAACAGCATCTTGAATTTAGTGAAAAAAATATCAGAGATGAGGTTTCTTTGTCATTGGGAGAAGATGTCAAGTACGACACTTACAGAGTTGAAAAGATCTTGTTTGGCTTGGGTTTTTCTCAAGATGATCTAGAAAAAAGTCCTCTGTCTTTTTCAGGAGGATATCAAATCCGCTTAAATCTGGCAAAACTCTTAGTCGAAGAACCAAACCTTCTACTCTTAGACGAACCGACGAACTATCTGGATATCGTTTCACTGCGTTGGTTGGAAAATTTCTTGAAAAATTTTGACGGCGAAGTCATCCTCATCACGCATAATCGTGACTTTATGGATAAGATCACCACACATACCATGGGAATCGTACGCAAAAATCTCGTCATGATAGAAGGAGATACTCATAAATTTTACGAGCATTTAAAAGAGAGAGACGAACTTTATGTCAAGCAGAAGATATCACAAGATAAAAAGATAAAAGAGTTAGAAGAATTTATAGCAAAAAACAAAGCCAGAGCCTCTACGGCAGCGCTTGCTCAATCAAAAGTAAAGCAGTTGGAGAAGATCGAAAAATTGGATGATCTGGAGAGTGAATCAACACTGGATTTTGATTTTAATTATAAAGATACTCCTGCAAAGATCCTAATGGAAGTAGAAAATTTAGAGTTCGGTTATACAAAAGAGAAGATTTTATTTAAGAATGTATCCTTTGTTCTAAAAAAAGGAGAATGCCTTGGTATAATAGGAAAAAACGGCAAAGGGAAATCAACACTTTTAAACACTTTGGCTGGAGAATTAAAACCAAATAAAGGTGAGATAAAGATGCACCCTAGTGTGACCTATGCTCATTTTGGGCAAACAAACATCAATCATTTAAATCTAAATAATACGGTTTATGAAGAAATATACGGTTCAAATACAAAACTATCCAATACTATGGCGAGAAGTATCTGTGGAGCAATGATGTTTAGCGGGGAGAGTGCTGATAAAAAAATCAACCTTCTCTCAGGAGGTGAGAAAAGCAGGGTGATGCTCGGAATCACTTTGGCACAAGAGGTCAATCTCCTGTTTTTGGATGAGCCTACAAATCACCTGGATATGGAGTCTATAGAATCCCTAACCAAAGCGATCGAGAATTTTCAAGGATCGGTCGTTATCGTTACGCACTCTGAAGAGTTACTAAGACGAGTGGCAAAGCGTTTGATCGTTTTTTCAAAAGATAAAGCCGAGTATTTTGACGGTGGATATGATCTGTTCTTAGAGAAAATAGGCTGGGAAGAAGAAGCGGAAGAAAAAAAAGAGAAGAAAACCCCAAAATCAAATAACTTTGAAAATAAAAAAAGAAGAGCAGAATTGGTTCAGGAGCGAAACAAGCTCTTAGCCCCTCTAAGAAAAGAGATAGAAAGATTAGAGCAGTTTATTATCGCAACAGAAGAAGCACTTGTGAGAAATCAAAAAGAGTTGATAGAGTTGTCAAATAATGGAGAAAACGATAAACTCTCAGAATTATCTAGGTTAATCGTATCTCAAGAAAGTGATGCTGAAACTGCTTTTTTCAATCTAGAAATAGCACACAATAGTTTTGATGAGATTATGGAATCTTATGAACAAAAATTTGTAGAATTATCATAGAAAGAAGCAAATGTTTATTAGATGAAGGAATTTTCAACCATCTTGAAAATGAGATAATTTTCTAGATGGTTTCAGGCTTGGAATTACTTCTCTTTTATCTTGATATACATGTGCACATTGGATGATCCATCGTGAAAATCTCTCTCATCAACTTCAATATAATTCAGTGATTTTATGAGTTTGCCATACTTGTCATAGCCATAACTTCTTGGGTCAAATGAGGGTATATTTTTATTGATATAAGATGCTACACTCGAGAGTCTGGCCCAGCCGTCATCAGCTGAAACCGCATTGATAGCTTTGATCAAGATGTCTTTTAGTTTTGTTTCATTGTAATCTGATTTCTTGATATGTTCTCTTTTTCTGAGATTTTCCGTAAATATGAATTTATCGCAAGCCGCAGTAAAAGATTCGGGTGTTTTTTCTTCTCCAAAACCATATACGACTAAGCCGGCTTCTCTAATCCTAGTAGCAAGTCTTGTAAAATCACTATCGGATGAAACGATACAGAAACCATCAAGATGATTTTCGTGTAAGATATCCATTGCATCTATGATCAGTGATGAATCTGTTGAATTTTTTCCCGTAGTGTAACTAAATTGCTGCATAGGTTGAATAGCATATTTATGCAGATGTTCTTTCCAGTTCTTCAGATGCGTTGTCGTCCAGTCTCCATAAGCTCTTTTTATGCTGGCGATGCCAAACTTTGATATCTCTTCTAATAGTTCTGCTATTATTGATGCTTGGGCATTATCAGCATCAATTAGTACTGCAAGTTTATCATTTTGTTTTTCAGACACTTTGCCCTCCTTGATTTTTATAAATACATTATACTTTTTTATTTGCAATAATAAACATTTTTGTGCCATAATTCTTGATTCAAAGAGATTTTTATATAAAAAAAGGATTGATATGCCATATGTTAACATCAAGATTACAGATGAAGAAGTTACTTCGGAGCAAAAAAAGGCATTGATAAATGGAGTAACAGAGCTATTGGTCAAAACACTAAACAAAAATCCAAAGACTACAGTTGTTGTAATTGATGAAGTTAGCACAGATAACTGGGGAATCGGCGGAGAAACAGTTACAGAGATAAGAAAGAAAAATAGAGAAGAATGAAAAAACTAGATATAAAGAGTTTTGAACCTATCGTAGATACAAATTCTTATGTGTTGATCTTAGGATCTATCCCATCGGTAAAATCTCTTGAGGAGATGCAATACTATGCTCATCCTCAAAATGCATTTTGGTTTATCATGTCAGAATTATTTCATTTTGAACGCAAACTTGAGTATAACCAAAGATTGGAAATACTGTTAAAAAATCGTATTGCACTTTATGATGTGATTGGGTCATGTGAGAGAGCAGGTAGTTTGGATAGTGCTATCAAAAATGCAAAACATCAGGATTTTGAGCAATTTTTTCAAAAACATTCTAATATAAAGCATGTATTTTGTAACGGAGGCAAAGCATACAGTGAATTTACAAAAATCTACAAAGGTGATAAATCAGTTTATAAACTTCCATCTACCTCACCTGCATTTGCAAAAATGAAAAAAGAAGAAAAATTAGAAGAGTGGAAGATCATCACCAAGGTTCTATCTGAGCTTTAGTGTTACCTCGTATCTGTCTTCAAATTTTTCTTGCTCAAACCCAAAATTTCGGAACTTTGCTATTTTTTCTAGGTTTTTAACTTCTTGTTCATTTGATACTATCAATTTTAAATTTTCATTGCTATAATCATTGAGTGTGGCTTTTAACTGGTGCATCGCATCAGGAATCGGTAAGTCTCTTCTACTGTCATGAGGCATGCCTCTTGTGTCTAATATACCATTCTTCAGATTGAGAGGGATTTTATATTCACTCATAAGTCTTTTCGAAGATGCACTCCAACCCTCTTTGCTCAAATCCGCTTTTCCAAATAACGCACAGTGACAAGTGCCGTATTCTTTGATCTCATCTTCTATAAATTCACATGGGCAAAGCATCTTTTTGTTTAATACTTCATCACTTGAAGGTTCAAAACAAGGGCAAAATCTTTTTCCGAAAGTAGCTTCCATCTCAGAAAGCCAAATCTTTAGATTTGTACTCATCATCCAACTTGGATTTATTGCATAATTTTTTTGATTTATGTATTTTTCCATCCAGTTTGAGTGTTTTTTCACTTGGTGTCTGTATTTCAAAAAATCTTTAAAAAAACCTATCATCATTTTAAGCATTTCTAACCTTTTTTACTATATTAAGCTAAAAATAGGCAACTATCAAAATTAGATTATACAGCGACTATTTAGACTTTTTATGAAATTTTATCAAAATTTTTATATACTACATATAAATAAAGTATTTAGGATCGTATTATTGGAAAAAATCAAACTTTTAGTGTCGTCACTTGAACCTTCGGCAAATTTACATCTGGAACCTATTCTTGAGAAATTAGATAATTGTGAACTTTTTGGAATATTTGATGAAAAGTTCGGCAACCCTTATTTGCCCTCATCTGCTTTTTCAATTATGGGATTTTTAGATGTTCTCCCAAAAATAAAAAAAGCAAAAAAAGCCATAAAAAAGATGGTTGAGCTTAGTTTTGGAGTAGATAAAGTATTGCTGATTGATTCTCCTGCATTTAATCTGCCTTTGGCAAAAGCTATAAAAGAAAAAAATCCAGATGTACAGATTATCTACTATATTTTGCCTCAAGTATGGGCTTGGAAAGCAAAAAGAGTTAAAAAAGTTGAAAAATACTGTGATGTTTTAGCCTCGGTTCTGCCTTTTGAAAGTAGATTTTACAATCGCTCGAAATTTATCGGACATCCATTGATCGATGAGATAAAAAAGTATAAAACAAGATATGAAGAGTTAGGTACAGTTTGTTTCTTGCCAGGCAGTAGAAAAAGTGAGATAAAGGCATTGATGCCGATTTTTAGAGAACTTGCCACAAAGATAGATAAACGTTTACTTTTGGTTATTCCTCCATTTTTTACACAAGAAAAGATCGATGAGATATATGGTGATATCAGTGCTTTTGAGATATCCAGAGACGCAAAAGAAGCATTTGAACAAAGTGAGTTTGCTTTTGTATGTTCAGGGACGGCAACTTTGGAAGCGGCACTTATAGGAACGCCATTTGTCTTGGCATATAAAGCAAAAAAGATAGACTACATGATCGCTAAAAAGTTCGTTAAATTAAAATATATAGGACTTGCAAATATTTTACTTGATTTTGCAGGCTATTCTCAGTTGCATATCGAATTGTTACAAGAAGATGTAAATGTTGAAAATATCTTTTCAGAGTATAAAAATATGGATAGAGAGAAGTTTTTCAAAAAGGCTTTGCTGCTTAGAAAAATCTTGCACAAAGGCTCTTTGAACGAGATGTTGGATATAATAACAAAAAAAGACAATGGACGAGGAGAATAGATGATAAAAGAGCCAATGACAAATTTTGGTTTTCAAAAACTTAATGAAGAACTAAATGATCTAAAGAAAAACCAAAGACCTCATATAGTACAAGAAATTGATATAGCTAGAAGCCATGGGGATTTAAAAGAAAATGCAGAATATCATGCTGCAAGAGAAAAGCAGTCTTTTATAGAGAGTAGAATAGCAGAACTCAGTGATTTGATGACTAGGGCTCATGTGATTGATCCTAGTAGTTATGAACATGATAAAGTTAGATTTGGAACAACTGTCGTACTTGAAGATTTAGATAGCGGAGACGAAATCATTTATACTCTTGTCGGCAGTACAGAAAGCAATCCTGATAAAGGGTTGATCTCTTTTCATTCACCTTTGGCAAAGCAGTTGTTTGGGAAAGAAGAAGGTTCTGAAATTGTAGTTACCCTTCCATCCGGTGAAAAAGAATTTGAAATTTTAAGTATTTATTACGAGGAGATAAGTTTTGAGTGATATAGAAAATAAAATACCGGTTGCTATAATCGGAGCTAGCGGATATACCGGTTTAGAGCTGATTAAACTTATCATAACGCATCCAAAATTTGAGATAGCCTATGTCGGGACTAGTGAAGGCGGCGTAAAAGTAGAAGATTTGCATCCTTCTTTACGAAGCGTACTGTCTAAAGAAGTTGTAAAAAGCGATGCCAAAGATATAGCAAAAGTGGCAAAAGTAGCTTTTTTAGCTTTGCCTCACAAAACATCTATGGGATTTGCAAAAGAATTATTAAAGCTAGGTGTAAAAGTCGTAGATCTTTCTGCTGATTACAGGTTGGAATTAGATACTTATGAAAAGCATTATTGTCCTCATACTGATAAAAATAACATTGCAAATGCAGTTTACGGGCTGCCGGAGTTCTATCGTGAAAAGATAAAAACTACATCTTTGGTGGCAAATCCAGGTTGTTATCCTACAGCTGCACTCTTGAGTGTCTTGCCGTTTTGTGAGTATATCGATCCAAATTATCCTATATTTATGGATGCTAAAAGTGGAGTAAGCGGTGCTGGAAAAAAGTGCACCGAAAAAACACATTTTGTTTCAGTAGATGAAAATATTTTTGCGTATAATCCTATGACGCACAGACATGAACCTGAAATAAAAGAGAAAATGAAACTGCACTCAGGTATTGATTTTGATATCAATTTTGTACCACACCTACTACCGATAATCAGAGGAGAAATGGTAGATAGTTATATGCTTTTGAAAGAAGAGGGGCTAGATGCCTTGAAACTTTTGAGGGAGTTTTATAAAGATGAACCGTTTATAAGGATTTATGAGCAACCTGTTGATATGAAATCTCCATCAGGTACACATTTTTGTGATATTTTTGCCAAAGTAGTCGGTAAAAAGTTATATTTGAATGCAACTATTGATAATATATTGCGAGGATCTTCATCCCAGGCAGTAGCAAATGCAAATTTGATGTTTGGTTTTGAAGAGAGCTTAGGAATGCCAGTTATATCATATGTTCCTTGATGTAAAAGAGGGCGCGATTTTCATAAGTGATGCCCATGAAAATGATAATAGAGATTATTTTTGGCAATTTTTATTGGCTGTTGAGTCAAAGAAAATCGAGGCAACGCAACTCTTCCTCATGGGTGATATGTTTGATTTGCTTGTAGGTGAAGTAAAATACTTGAGAAAAAAGTATCAAAGATACATTGATCTACTTGAAAAGATAGCTTTAGAGATAGAAGTTTTTTATTTTGAGGGCAACCATGATTTTGTACTTGAGAAAATATTTAAAAACGTCAAACTCTACAAGATAGAAGAACAGCCGGTTTTATTTTCCATTGATGAGAAAAAGCTGTTGCTTCTTCATGGTGATAAATATGGCGGTCAAAGGCATATGCTTTATACGAGCATTATACGAAATAAAACAGTGCTTAAAACTTTAAACTTTTTTGATTCTATTAGTAGAAATTATATATCTAAAAAGATCTTAAATAAGCTTTTAAAGAAAAACATATGTACAGAAATAGATGCATTTGAACATATTATAAGAGCAAAGATCAAAAAATTTATCAATATTGATACCGATATAATTGCTGAGGGGCATTATCACCAAAATAAGAATTTCAACGTTAACAATATAAAATATATAAATTTTCCTTCTTTTGCGTGCAATCAAAGTTATTTTATTGTACAATTCTCATCAAATATGAAATTTGTAGAAAATAAATTAAGGGGCTTCGATGTTTGATGATAATGTGCTAAAAGTCGGCTCTAATGAAATGGAGCTTGTTGACTTTCGTATTTTGAAGCAAGACGGCGATAGAATTTATGAAGGTATTTACGGCGTAAATGTATCAAAAGTCAGAGAAATTATAAAACTTCCAAATCTTACAGAACTTCCCGGAGTACCATCGTATATAGACGGTATCTTTGACCTAAGGGGAGTTGTTATACCTGTTGTCAATTTGGCAAAATGGATGAATATTAAAGAACCTGCAGACGTTAAATCGAAACTCAGAGTTATAATAACAGAATTTAGCGATATTCTTATAGGCTTTATAGTGCATGAAGCAAAAAGAATAAGAAGAATAAGTTGGAAAGATATAGAACCTGCAACATTTATCTCAGGTGTAGGTACTTTGGACAAAAGTCAGATCACAGGCGTGACCAGAATAGAAAATGATGAAGTTTTATTGATCCTTGATCTGGAGAGCGTAGTAGAAGAACTGGGCCTTTATAAACCAAGAACGGATATACAAGAAGATGAAATTTTTAAGCTAAAAGGAACAGCGCTTATACTAGATGACAGTAAGATAGCTAGAAAATTAGTAAGTGATGCACTTAAGAGAATGGGACTCAAAGTGATCGAAGCACAAGATGGTGTCGAAGGATTTAAAAAACTTGAAGAATTGCATGATACTTATAAAGACAATCTGGAAAGTGAACTAAAAGTCATAATAAGTGATGTTGAAATGCCGCAAATGGATGGTTTTCACTTTGCTGCAGGTATAAAAGAAGATGAGAGATTTAAAAATATCCCTATAATATTTAATTCTTCAATAAGTGACCATTTTAGCGAATTAAGAGGTAAAGAGGCGGGCGGTGAAGCCTATTTGACAAAATTTGATGCAGCGATTTTTTATAAAGAGATTTCAAAAGTCTTAAAATCGCATATTAAAGATGAAGAGTAAAGGCGAGAACATGGATGATATTCAAGAAATATTAGAAGACTTTTTGATTGAAGCGTTTGAACTAATCGAACAAATCGATCAAGACTTAGTTGAACTTGAAAATAACCCTGAAGATCTAGAGTTATTAAATCGTATATTCAGAGTTGCCCACACAGTTAAAGGTTCTTCTTCATTTTTAAGCTTTGATGTTTTGACAGCCTTAACTCACCACATGGAAGATGTTTTAAATAAAGCAAGAAGAGGTGATTTAAAAATAGAACCGGAGATAATGGATGTTGTTCTTGAGTCAATAGACATGATGAAGACGCTTTTGTTCTCTATCCGAGATAACGGAAACGATACTGAGCTTGGTCTTGATATATCAGGCATTTGCTCTCGTCTTGACATTATATCTCAGGGAAAAGATTTATCAGAGATAAAAGAAGAAGAACCAAAAGTTCAAGAGCAAGAAATTGAAGAGGACATTGCTGCACAAACTACTTCTATAGAAGAGGAAGAAGAGGTTGATTATTCTAATTTAAGCGACGATGAGGTAGAAGCTGAGATAGAGCGTCTTTTAAAGCAGAAAAAAGAAGAAAGCAAACAGAAAAAAGCAGCATTGAAAAAAGAAGAAGACGTAAAAGTTGAAGCAGAGAATAAAGAAGAAAAAACGGTTAGTGAGAAAAAAGAAACAAAAGATGACAGCACTAGTGCACCAATTAAAAAACAAGCAGCAAGTACGATAGAACAAACTATTCGTGTTGAAGTCAAAAGACTGGATCACTTGATGAACCTCATAGGTGAATTGGTTCTTGGCAAAAATAGATTATTAAAAATCTATGATGATGTTGAGGAAAGATATGAGGGAGAAAAATTTTTAGAAGAGTTAAATCAAGTAGTTTCATCAGTCTCTCTTGTTACAACCGATCTACAGATAGCTGTTATGAAAACAAGGATGCTTCCGATTGCTAAAGTTTTCAACAAATTTCCAAGAATGGTAAGGGATCTGTCACGTGAACTTAAAAAATCTATAGAGTTGAAAATAACAGGAGAGGAAACAGAACTTGATAAATCTATAGTCGAAGAAATAGGTGATCCATTAGTTCATATTATCAGAAATTCATGTGATCATGGAATTGAAGATAAAGATATAAGAAAAATGGCAGGAAAACCGGAAGTCGGAACTATTGAGCTAAAAGCTTATCATGAAGGCAACAATATCGTCATAGAGATAGTAGATGACGGTAAAGGATTAGACCCTCAAATGCTTCGCAATAAGTCACTTGAAAAGGGAATAATCACTGAGCGGGAAGCTGATACTATGAGTGATAAAGAAGCACTTACTCTTATATTTAAACCAGGATTTTCTACTGCTGCTTCAGTTACCAGCGTCTCAGGAAGAGGCGTAGGTATGGATGTTGTCAAAACAAATATCGAAAAATTAAACGGTATAATTGATATAGACAGTGAAATAGGCAAAGGAACAATTATTAAATTAAAGATTCCTCTTACTTTAGCTATCATTCAGGCATTGCTAGTTGGCGTTCAAGAAGAATTTTATGCTATACCTTTAGCATCGGTTTTAGAAACAGTTAGAATCGAGTTGGATGAGATATATACTATCGAAGGTAAAAATGTACTTAGATTAAGAGATGAAGTACTTTCTTTGGTAAGATTGTCTGATATATTTGGTGTAGATACCGTCTATGAAAATAGCGAGCATGCTTATGTGGTTGTCATTGGTTTAGCAGAATCAAAACTAGGCGTAATAGTAGATAATTTAGTAGGACAGGAAGAGATCGTTATAAAATCTATGGGGGATTATTTACAAGGTATAGACGGCATAGCCGGAGCAACAATAAGAGGCGACGGTAGAGTTACATTAATTATAGATGTTGCAGCATTAATGGGATTGGCAAAAAATATAAATGTCGACATTAAATCAAGTATAGAAAACGTTGCAAAAACTAAATCAAGCCCGAGTGATTATTATGTATTGGTAGTTGACGACAGCAGTATGGATAGAAATATCATGATAAAATCAATGAAACCTATCGGAGTCAGCGTTGTAGAAGCATCAAACGGACAAGAAGCATTAAGTCTTGTAAAATCCGGTGAGTATGATTTTGATGCTGTACTGATAGACATAGAGATGCCTAGAATGGATGGCTATACTCTTGCCAATGAAATCAGAAAATATTCAAAATACAAAAATCTACCATTGATAGCTGTAACTTCCAGAACTTCCAAATCTGATAGACTAAGAGGCGTAGAGTCAGGCATGAGTGAATACATAACTAAGCCATATTCTCAAGAATATCTAGAGAGCGTGGTTAGAAAAAATATTAAATTGTTGGCGGAGTAATCAATATGAATGAAAAATTAACGAAGGTCATAGAGAAACAAAAAAAGCAGATACAAGAGCCGCAAAAAGTTGAGGATGATGTAATACAATTGGTAGGTTTTATTATTGGAGATGAGGAGTATGCTATCCCAATACTCAGTATCCAGGAGATAATAAAACCATTAGAATATACAAGGGTACCTCAGGTTCCTGATTATGTTTTGGGAGTTTTTAATCTTAGAGGTGATGTTATCCCTCTGATCGACCTCAGAAGAAAATTTAAACTAGAAACTAAAAAACAAAGTAGTGATACAAGATATATAGTTTTGAAAAATGACGACAATATAGCAGGTTTTGTTATAGACAGATTGACAGAGGCAATAAGAATTAAGAGAAATAGGATTGATCCGCCGCCTGAGACTATAATGTCAGATACTGGACTCATTTACGGGATAGGGAAAAGAGATGACAGTATGCTTACTATCTTGAAAGTGGATTCATTGTTAAAAAGAGACTTCTAAAAGAAGTCTCTAGTTTTTAAGTTATTTAATTATAGTTTTCTACAAAATTAAGATTAGAATCTATTATTGAAGTTTCTTTTTGGTCTTTCTTCTCTTGGTCTAGCTTCGTTAATTCTAAGAGTTCTTCCTTCAAATTCTTTTTCATTTAATTCGTCAATTGCTTTTTGTGCTGAACTATCATCATTCATAGTAACAAAACCAAAGCCTTTTGCTCTGCCAGTTTCTCTATCAGTAATAATCTTTACAGACTCAACTTCCCCAAATTGGCCAAATAAACTTTCCAAACCTTCTTCTGTTGTTGCATAGGAAATGTTCCCAACATATATTTGCATCTTTTCTTGTCCTTTAAATAGTTTTATATTAATCAATAAACAAACACATGCTCTGTTTAATATTTTTAAAATACCCATCATAAATGCATAGGGTTATCGAAAAATATAGTTAGGTAAGTATTATACTATAAAATTTACAAAATTAGCAATAAATTCTTTTAAATATATTTTTATTGGTTTATAAAATGATTTTTTGTATCATTAGGTATTAATATTAGGACAAATAATGAAATTATGTGTATTTGATTTTGATTCGACTTTGATGGACGGAGAAACTATTGATTTTTTGGCAAAAGAGTTGAATTTTGAAGAAGAAGTTTCGCTGATTACGGAAAAAGCGATGAAGGGCGAAATAGACTTTTTTGAAAGTCTTACCAAAAGAGTTAAATTCCTCAAAGGCTTAAAAGAAGAAACAGTAGATGAGATATGCCATAGCTTGCCGTATATGAAGGGGGCGCAGGAAACCATTAGGGAATTGAAAAAACATAATTACACAGTTATCGTATTTAGCGGTGGATTTAGAAATGCGACAAGTTATGCTAAGGAAATCTTAGGGTATGATGCCGACTTTGCAAATATTCTTCATGTCAAAGACGACATATTGACAGGACTTGTAGGTGGAGATATGATGTTTAATTACTCAAAAGGAGATATGCTGCAAAGAATCCAATCTCTTCTAAAGATAAGTCAAAAGGATACAATGGTTGTAGGAGATGGGGCAAATGACCTCTCTATGTTTGAATTTGCCGATACAAAGGTTGCATTTTGTGCTAAAGAGATTTTGAGAAAAGAAGCAAATATTATTATAAATGATAAAGATTTAACAAAAATTTTAGAGGAAAATATATGTATGTAGATAGTTTGAATTTTTCGCTTTGGTGTGATTTTGTGGAGAGAAGTTTTCTTGAGGGAGAGTTTGTTGATCTTATAAATAATGGCACTATCAACGGAGCAACTAGCAATCCTGCTATATTTAAAGCAGCGATTTTAAACTCTCCGGCATATAAAAAAGATATATTAGATATGAAAGATTTGGAAGCAAAAGAGATTTATGAAGCCTTGGCTATAAAAGACATTAAAAAGGCAGCAGAAAAGTTATTGCCTTTGTACGAACAAGGTGATGATGGATTTATCAGTATAGAGGTAGACCCGTTTTTATGTAATGATTCAGAAGGCACTATCAATGAAGGGAGAAGGCTGTTCTCTGCGATAGGCATGCCAAATGTAATGATCAAAGTACCTGCGACTGAAGCTGGTTATAAGGCTATGAAACAGTTGATAAGTGAAGGAATTAATGTAAACGCAACACTGATATTTTCTGTGGAACAAACAAGACAATGTTTGGAAGCTTTCAAAAAGGGAAATGATTTATGCGAAGAAAATAAACTTCCAAAAGCTGTGATAAGTGTGTTTGTTAGTAGATTTGATAGAAAACTTGATGATCAATTAAAAAAACTAAATTTAGCCGTTTCTAAAGTCGGGATCTATAATGCACTTAGGGTATATGACCTTATACAGAAGTATTCTTTGCCAAATGTCCGATGTTTGTTTGCAAGTACGGGCGTTAAAGGAGATGCATTGGAAGCAGATTATTATATCAAAGGTCTATTGTGTAAAAATTCTATAAATACTGCTCCTCTTGAGACGATAAAATATTTTGTTGATCACAATGATAAAAATACAGAGATAAAAGAAGAAGGCATCGAATCCTTTTTTGATACACTAAAAGCCAACGGTATTGATATGGACAGTGTGTGTGATGAGTTGATGAAAGAAGGTTTGAGCTCTTTTATGGAAGCATTTAAAGAGATATTGAAAGCTTTATCTGCTTATAAAAGTGAATAAATTACAAATATGGTAAAATATTTGAAATACAAAGGACTAACATGAGCGAAAAATACGAGATTAATGTAGAGAATTTAACTTTTGAACTCTCAAAAAAATTGAAGTTTTATCTTGCTAAGTTAGTAGAATATAACGGAAGTGACTTACATATAAAAAGCGGTTCAAATATTCGCGGGCGTATAAATGGTCAAATAGTTCCTTTATCGAAGGAAATATTGTCTTATGAAGATAGCCTGACTTTGGCAAAAGAGTTATTAAGAACCAGGTTCCCTTCGCTTGTGGAAAAAAAGAATCTTGATTTTACATATAAATTAAATGACAATTATAGATTTAGAGTCAATATCTTTTTTCAAGTAGACGGAGTCTCAGCAGTTTTTAGGACTATTCCTACAAAGCTTCCAACAATAGAATCTTTACAAATTCCTGATGTGATACATTCTTTTTGCGGGGTGGGCAGAGGATTGGTTTTGGTTACTGGCCCTACGGGTAGCGGGAAAACGACTACTTTGGCTGCTATGATAAATTATATAAATCAAAATCATCCAAAACACATCATAACTATAGAAGATCCGGTTGAATTTGTCTATAAAGATGAAAAATCGATTGTTAATCAAAGAGCAATAGGACAAGATGCAATTAGCTTTTCTGATTCACTCCGAGCCGCACTTAGAGAGGATCCAGATGTTATATTGGTTGGAGAAATGAGAGATTTAGAGACTATAGAAACGGCTATGCATGCAGCAGAAACAGGGCACCTGGTATTATCTACCCTACACACGCTGGATGCAAAAGAGACTATAGGTAGAATACTTGGTATGTTTCCCGGTGCTGAACAAAACAGAATTAAGATGTCACTAGCATCTACGCTCAAAGGTATTGTTTCGCAAAGGCTTGTTAGAACAACAGATGGGAAAAGAACTGCAGCGGTCGAAGTTCTGGTAAATAATTCGAGAATTTCAAGTTTGATTTTAGAAGCAAGAGATGATGAAATTACAGATGCTATAAAAGAAGGTAAAGATATTTATAAGTGTCAGACGTTTGATCAAGCACTCTTAGATTTATATGCAAGAGAAAGAATCACTAGAGATGAAGCGCTGGCAAACGCAACTAGCAGAAATGACTTAGCGTTAGATTTGGATTACTTTGATGCAAATAAAGCAAAACAAAAAAGACAGGCTGAAGAAGAAAATATGGCAAATGACAATGATATAATTGGGTTGAAAAAGTAATTTATACAAGATTTAGTTTTATTTCAGTATAATGGTCGCCTTATAATTTTTTAAAAGGACAATTATGTTAGAAGGCATCGTTAGAGAGAGTATCACAAAGAAAGCTACTAGAGAGCTTCGTAGAGATGGTTACCTAATTGCCAACATTTACGGAAAAGGCGTTGAAAATATCAATGCTGCATTCAAAGAAAATGAATTCGTAAAAGCAGTTAGAAATAAAGAAACTCTTATATTCCCTGTGAAAGTAGGCGGACAAGAGTTTAATGTTGTAATACAAGAGTATCAAAAAGATCCTGTAAAAAGTAAATTTTTACACGTTGATCTAAGAATAGCACTTCCGGGCGTTCTTACAAAATACTTAGTTCCTGTAAAAACAGTAGGTACTCCAAAAGGTTTAAGAAATAAAGGCGTATTGGCACAATCTAAAAAAAGACTTTGTGTTAAATGTGCAGCTGAACATTTACCAAATGAATATACACTTGATGTAACTGATTTGGATGTCGGTGACACTATTTTGGTTCGTGATATAAAAGTAGATAAAAACGTACAAATCATGGATGAAGATAGAATTTCAGTTGTTGGAGTAATCAAAGCTAAGTAGTGATTACAAACATATGAATCTAATCGTAGGACTTGGCAACCCGGAAGTACAATATAGCAAAAACCGACATAATGTAGGTTTTATGGTTATCGATGCACTTTTGGAGGGCCTCTCCTGCACCTCTTTAAAAAAGCCTGCTTTCAAAGGCGAACTATATAAACACAAAGATCTATTATTGTTAAAACCTCTCACTTATATGAATCTATCAGGTGAAAGTGTACGCGCTGTTTGCGATTATTTTAATCCGGAAACTATCATAGTAATACATGATGATCTAGATTTGCCTTTTGGAACGCTTAGGTTTAAATTAGACGGCGGCAACGGTGGACACAATGGCTTAAAGTCAATAGATGCGCATATAGGTAAAGACTATTATAGAGTGAGAGTAGGAATCGGTAAACCAAAAGACAGAGACAAGGTGATCGTTCATGTTCTATCAGATTTTTCAACAGGAGAAAAAGAGCGTTTGGGAAATATCATAGATCATGCAAAACAAGCTAGTTTGAGTTTGATTAGTGAAGATTTGCAAAGTGTATCTCAAAAATACACTCTAAATCAAAAATTTACAAATGAACTGCTAGTATGAAAATATACCAAAAGTATCTAGTTTTTAATTATTTAAAAAACTTTTTTGTGATCTTATGTGCACTGGAATTTTTCTATATAGGTATTGATTTACTTACTACTTATCAAAAACTTCCAAAATCAGCAAACTTGCAGATACTATACACTATGTTTGAAAGCATGTATGCTATCAACTTCGTTTTGCCTTTATCAGTTATATTTGCGATGATAGCAACTATGATATCTATGATAAAATCTAATGAACTTGTTAGTTTGAGTGCACTTGGCGTAAGCAGACAAGCATTTACTAGACCTGTGTTCTTTAGTGCATTGGCTATAATCATCGTTTATATATCTTTTACCTTTACATCTTTTTCATATGCTAGAGAATATAGTACGAATATATTGCAGTATAATCAGATTTCTACCAATACTGAAGGATTATTTTTAAAAAACAATGATGATTATATATATTTTGAAAAATTAAATCCTATCAAAAAAGAAGCAACAAATATAAAGATCTTTCATGTCGTAAATATGGATTTAAAATATATACTAGAAGCAAAAAAAGGTTATTATCAAGAGAAAAATTGGGTTTTATATAATGTTGTAAAAACTATAAAGCCAAAAGTAGAAACTCTTGGCGGTGAGGGATTGGGTATCGAAAAATTTGCAAAATTGGAGACATTAAAGGATTTTAGACCTAAAATTATAGATAATGTCTACAAAGGGAAAGCCAATCTTTCTGTTTTAGATGCTATTGATGCTTTCAAATTTTTCAATGCTCAAGGATTTGATACAAGTAGGATAAAAACCATAATTCTATCACAGCTGTTCTTGCCATTGTTTGCTCCATTGTTGATTTTGATCTTTTCATCAAAAATTCCGATAATTTCTAGGTATTACAATACTACACTCATATCATTCATTCTTATATTCGTAAGTTTGGGTACGTGGGGAATTTTATTTTTATTTAGTAAATTGGCGATGAATTCCGTGATAATCCCGGAAATTGGAATTATGCTACCAATGTTCCTTCTGGGACTGTTTTCTTTATATTCGTATTTTAAAGAATAGATTTTTCATTTGTGGTTCATTTATGTATAATATGATTTCAACAATACATGTATTTATAGTAAGGTTTTTATAGTGATTAGCCACAAAAAATTAGATATCCATCAACTTAAAAGATTTATTATCAGTGGCGGCACTGCGGTAGTTTTTCATCTTGGAACTATGGCACTATTGGTTTGGCTTGGCGTAAATGCCAGTTTATCGACTTCTGCAGGAGTTATAGTAGGCGCTGTTGTAAATTATATATTTCAGTATTATTATACCTTCGATTCAGATGAGAAGCATAATAGTTCGGTGTTTAAGTATATAATCACGGTTTCGATCTCTTTTGTGAGCAATTTAATCTTATTTACATTGTTTCATAATCTTCTGCACAATGGAGTCATCGTCTCTCAGTTATTAACATCGGCGATCGTAGCTTTGCAGAACTACTTGATATATAAAAAATTTGTTTTTCTTAGGCAAGGAGTGAGTCATGAAGCCTAAATTGGTAAGCATTGTTATATCTTTATATAATGAAGAGGGCAATACACATAAATTATTTGAAGAGTTATACAAGATAGAATTAGAACTAAAAGACAAAGTAGATATTGAATATATATGTGTTAACGACGGAAGCACGGATAATACTCTAAAGAATATTCAAACTTTGATGAAGAAATACAAAAATATAAAAATCTACAACTTATACAGAAATTTTGGACATGAGATAGCCATGAGTGCAGGTATGGATCAAGCACAGGGAGATTGTGTTATTTTTATGGACGGAGATCTGCAACATCCTCCTGCATTGATAAAAGATATGGTAGATGGCTGGTTGGAAGGGCATGAGGTCGTTTTGACAAGAAAGATAAGTCATGGAAGTGATAAAACGACTACATATAAGATCTTGTCAAAAATATACTACTATATGCTTGATAAATTGTCTGATATCAAAATACCAAAAGACTATCCCGACTTTAGACTTTTGGATCGAAAGCATATAGAAATGCTCAAGACTATAAGTGAAAATGACAGGATGTTTCGCGGACTTTTGAATTTTATAGGGTACAATAACTTTAAACTGCTAGAATTTGAAGTGCCTGATAGATTTTCAGGAAAAACAAAATATAACTTTAAAAGATCATTCGGCCTGGCTATTGACTCGATCATGCAGTTTTCTACTAAGCCTTTGAGGTTAGCTACATATCTTGGTATTATATCTGTCATAGTCTCTGGAGTCTTTGGATTATATACTTTCATACAATATCTCTTTTTTAATGTTGAACGAACAGGTTATGCGACTACCTTAATTGTTATTATATTCATAGGATCTATCCAACTTATCATATTGGGGATCATAGGCGAGTACATAGGGAAGATTCACTTAGAAGTCAAAAAGCGACCGCTTTACTTTGGAGAATTGATTGAAAATCATAGTTAACGCCGATGACTTTGCAAACTCAGTTCATATGAGTGAGGTCATTTGTAAGTGTTTTGACGACGGAGAGCTTAATTCTACAAGTATTATGATAAATGCTCATGATCTAGACGCATCGTTAGAATTGCTTAAAACAAGACCAAATATGCGTACTTCCCTCCATCTTAACATCGCAGAGGGAAATCCTATATCTAAAGCAGGCGACATCGGTTATCTATTGGATTCAAACGGTAAATTTTGCAAAAGCTTTGAGATGATTGTCTTTGATTATTATCTTGGCAGTAGTTCCAAGAAAGAACTCATAAAGACTCAAATCAAAGAAGAGTATAAGAACCAGATTATATTATATGCACAAAAACTTCAAAAAAATGAAATATCAGTGGATTCGCATCAGCATTATCATACAATTCCTTTTTTAAGTGATATACTTGTAGAGTTGAACCATGAACTAAAAGATATAAAAATTTCTTACATACGAGTTCCAAAAGAGCCGTTTTTTATTGACCTAAGCTCCTTCAGGGATTTAAAAAATTATTTTGGTCTTAATATTATAAAACATCTGCTACTCAACTTTTTTTCCAAGCAACTTGCACGTAAATTAGCTGTTCATAAGATATCTTACAGTGATATTTTTGTTGGTGTGTTATTTACCGGCAATATGACTTTTAATTCTATCAAAAAAGCTCTTCAGTCATACAAAGGGGATAAAACGGTCGAGATACTTTTACATCCTGCATATTTATCCAAGGTAGAAAATAGTGCTTGGAGTGATGACAAATTTAAAGACTTTTACACAGACCCAAATAGAAAAAAAGAGATGCAGATTCTTTTATCTAACGAATTTAAAGATTTTATACAAAAATTAAACAAGGCAAATCGATGAATAAACAAGTGCGAAATTTAACAATTTTATTTTGGCTGATTAACCTATCCAGAGTGATATCGATGGTATTTCTTCCTCTTGCTGATACAACTGAAGCCAGATACGCCAATACGGCTATGATCATGGCTAAAATTGGGGATTGGATTACTCCGTATTATGATTACGGCGTTCCTTTTTGGGGCAAGCCTCCTTTAGCTTTTTGGGCTCAAGCACTTTCGTACAAGTTTCTGGGAGTTCATGACTATGTGCCAAGACTTCCTTCTTTATTGATAACACTTTGTACGGCTTGGCTTATCTATAAGCTCGTTAAAACATTCCACAACAAGGTAAGCGCACTACTCGCGATTACTATATATTCTAGTATGCTATTGGTGTTTGCCTTAAGTGGTGCGGTTACAACAGATCCGTATCTTACTTTTAGCACCACTTTATCATTAGTTGCCTTTTTGATGGTTATAAACGGAAGAGAAAGATTTTGGAATTACCTATTTTTTATAGGCGTGGGCCTTGGAATACTGACAAAAGGACCACTAGCAGGAGTCGTTGTCGGTGGTGTTATCGCACTTTGGGTACTCTTTTCATACAAGAAAAGGATCTCTTTATTGGCAAAATTTCCATGGAAAAGCGGTATTCTTTTAATGATTCTTATCTTTCTTCCATGGTATATTGTAGCAGAGATAAAAACTCCTGGATTTTTAAAGTATTTTATTCTTGGAGAAAATCTTGGTAGATTTTTAGATACCGGATGGCATGGAGATAAATACGGGTATGTCCACAAAACGCCTCATGGTATTATTTGGTTCTATTTGTTTTTAGGAAGTTTGCCTTGGAGTCTTTACGCTGTATACTCTTGGGGTAAAAATTTATTTAGTAAAAGTGGACTAAAAGGCATGATTGCAAAAATGCGAGATGATCTTGCTTCATTTTATCTAAGTTGGACTTTATTTATTATACTTTTTTTTACTTTTGCAAGTAATGTCTTGTGGTACTATGTACTGCCGTCCCTTCCGGCATTTGCTATACTGATTGCCCTTTATTTCAATAGAGCAGAAGGTCAGTTTTTAGAAAAAGAGCACAAGATGTTTTGTATTAGTTCTATATTTGTGCCCATTGTCTCATTGATTGCATTAGTTTTTATTTTACTTTTCCCATCAACCATAAAAACAGAGAAATTTTTGATCGCAAAATACAAAGCCGTTAAGAAACCGGGTGAGGCGATATATTTTTTAGACAAAAAATCATTTTCTTCAACCTACTATATGGGAAAAAAATTAGATCTGACTACAGTTCAAGATTTTGATAATATGGAACAAAATCTTACGAAAAAATACTTTATCGTGGTGCACAAAGATGATGTCTCAAAAATAAAAAATATCCAAAATTTTGACAAAATCTTTGTAAGCAAAAAGTACAGGCTTTTTGAACACAAATAAGTTTAGAAATTTTTTATAACCTTTACTAAAGTAGTTAATTTTCTTTTTCTCTTTTTTTAGATAAAATATATGAGTCCTTAGTAGCAAGGACTCAAAATATCCAAAGGTTATATATGATCCAATTTAGAGCTCTCTCTCAAAAGTATGATACTCCGTTATATGTTTATGATTTTAACAAGATTACAGATAACTTCAACAACTTAAAAAATGCGTTTAAAGCAAGAAAATCTATGCTTTGTTATGCTGTTAAAGCAAATTCTAACTTATCTCTTTTAAAACATTTGGCGAGTTTGGGCTCAGGATGTGATTGTGTTTCTATAGGTGAAGTTAACAGGGCACTTATAGCAGGTATTGACAAATATAAGATCATATTCAGTGGTGTCGGTAAACGAGATGAAGAGATCAAAGAAGCTCTTAATAAAGATATCTTGATGATCAATCTTGAAAGTGAAGAAGAGATGCTCCGAGTTGAGCAAATAGCAAAAGATTTAGGCAAAGTTTCCAGGATCAGCATACGAGTAAATCCAAATATAGATCCAAAAACACACCCTTATATCTCTACCGGTCTTCATGAAAATAAATTTGGGGTAGATTTGGATAGTGCTAAAAAGATGTACCTTTATGCAAATAAATCTGAAAATTTAAATCCTATAGGTATACACTTTCACATAGGAAGCCAAATCACCCAAACGTCACCTTTCCAAGAAGCTTCACTTATCATCGCTGATCTCTTGAGAAGTTTAAAAGCTATAAATATAGATATAAAATTTTTCGACATAGGCGGAGGCGTAGGTATAAAATACAGAGATGAAGAGACAATATCTTTGTATGATTATGCGCAAAGTATCTTTGCCTCGCTAAAAGGTATGGATGTTACCATACTTTGCGAACCGGGGCGTTATTTGGTAGGAAACTGCGGCTATTTATTGACTAAAGTTTTGTATGAAAAGAAAAATGAAGAAAAAAGATTTGTAATTGTAGATGCGGCAATGAACGACTTGATAAGACCTAGTTTATATGGAGCTTATCATGATTTTGAATTGTTGGATTCAAATGATGAGGATACATCTCTAGTTGACATTGTAGGTCCAATTTGTGAAACAGGCGATTTTCTAGCCAAAAATGTACAATTGCCTTCCACTAAACATGATGACCTGATAGTCTTCAAGAGTGCAGGTGCATATGGCTTTACTATGAGTAGTAATTATAATTCAAGACTTAAAGCCGCCGAAGTCGCTATAGAAGACGGAGTCGACAGACTGATAAGAAAAAGAGAAACATTTGATGATCTAATTAGATTGGAGAAAGATCTTATATGAGCTATTTTATTGATGTTCAAGGAACTCTAATCGATGACATCGACAAAAAGCCGATTGCAGGATCAATAGAATTTATAGATCGACTCAATAAGTCGAAGATTCCTTATGTTGTTGTGACAAACAATACAAAAGTAAAAAGTGAAGAGTTTCATGAGTTTTTATGCGATTTAGGATTTGAGATACCGCAAAATAATTATCTTGATCCTTTTATGGTATTGAAAAATAGTATTGATAGTGATAAAATAGCAGCGTTTGGGGCAGATGAATTTGTAGAAACTCTTGACAAATTGGGATTTGATACGCAGACAAAATATCCAAAAGCCATGTTGATAGCCAGTAAGAAAGATTTTAGTTCTGATGATTATGCGCAAATGATCGAAGCAGCATTTAATAATGTAGATATTATAGGCATGCATGCTACAAGCATTTATGCAAAAGACGGCAGAAGATACCCTGGAGTCGGAGCAATATTGGAGATGCTAAAGTATGCTACATCAAAGTCTTATACCGTGATAGGTAAACCAAGTGATGCGTTTTATAAAGAAGCTCTCAGACTTTTGAATTTACAGAGTGATAAACACTTTAGTTTTAAAGATATCACGATGATAAGTGATGATGCGGTGGGTGATCTTTGTGGGATCAAAGTACTTGGAGGCAAAACGGTTTTGGTTCTTAGCGGAAAATGTAAAAACGTAGATGAGATAGAACCGATTAAAGAGCTTATAGATGAAATTGTCGAAGATATAGGGCAAGTAAAAGGGTAAAAATTGAATATAGAACAATATAGAAAAGAAATCGACAGTCTAGATGATCAGATACTTGTTCTTTTGAACAAAAGAATGGAAGCAGTAAAAGCTATAGGACGCCTAAAGCAGTCAACAGGCGGATCCATATACAGGCCTGAGAGAGAAAAAGAGATACTAGATAGGCTAAAAGGTTTAGACAAAAAGTATCTGAACAGTGATGCTATTGATGCTATATTCTTAGAGATCTTTGCCGTCAGCAGAAATATTGAATTACCTGAAAATATTGCATACCTTGGACCGGAAGGAAGCTTTACTCATCAAGTGGCAGAGAGTAGATTTGGTGCAATGGGAAGATATATCGGACTTAATTCAATAAAAGCAGTTTTTGATGTTTTGGAAAACAAAGAAGCGAAGTACGGAGTAGTGCCTATTGAAAATAATACAGAAGGTGCCGTTGGAGTGACTCTTGATTGTTTAGGTAAATACAATTCTAAGATAGTATCAGAAATATACATGGATATTCACCACTCTTTTGCCAGTATTTGCGAAAATCTAAAAGATATCAAAAGAATTTACTCACATCCTCAAGGCTATAATCAATGCAGAAAATTTTTGGAAGAGCATTTTTTAATTGATGTAGAATTTGTTGCAACAAAATCAACAGCCGAAGCTGCAAGATTAGCCAAAGAACATGAAGACTCCGCTGCCATATGTTCTCACATAGCGGCAAAATTATACAATGTACCTATACTTTTTTCAAAGATAGAAGACAACATGGCAAATAAAACAAGATTTTTGATTTTGAGTGATTTTAAAAATAAACCATCAGTAATAAGTAAAACATCTATTTTGGCAAAAACTTCTGATCAGCCTGGAGGTTTGGTCGAGTTTTTACAGACTTTTCAAAAGGCAAAAGTAAACTTAACTAAGATCGAATCACGTCCAACAAAAGAAAAAGGTTTTAGAAAAGTATTCTATATTGATTTTGAAGGTCATATAGATGATGAAAATGTACAGCAAGTAATAGAAGCAAATAAAAATAAACATGAAATCAAATGGCTTGGCAGCTATGTAAGTGGAGAATAATATGAAGTTTAATCAGGTTTTAGATAATCTCAAAATTTATGAAGCAGGCAAACCTATAGAGCTTGTTGTAAGAGATTACGGGGTAGATGAAAAAGATATCATAAAGCTAGCAAGTAATGAAAATCCAAGAGGGTGCAGCAAGTTGGTTCAAGATGCTATATGTAAAGAAGCATCAAAAATGAACCTTTATCCTGACGATAGCATGTATGAGCTGAAGGCAAAATTGGCAAAAAAATTTGGAGTACAAGATTCAAATATAGCCATAGGTGCAGGCAGTGATCAGATTATATCTTTTGGAGTTCATGCAAAAGCAAATAAAGACAACAAAGTATTGATGGCAAGAACAACATTTGCAATGTATGAGATATATGCTAGACAAACCGGAACTACTATCTTAAAAACAAAGAGTGATCAACATAATCTAAAAGAATTTTTGGAACTTTATAAGCAAAATGATGATGTAGCAATAGTCTTTTTGTGCTTACCTAATAATCCTTTAGGTGAGTGCTTGGATGCCAAAGAAGTGTATGATTTTCTTGATAAGATAGATAAGGAAACACTGGTCATAGTAGATGGGGCATATCAAGAGTATGCAAAATATAAGGATAAGAACAAAGAAATAAATCCAAAGGATATAATAGAAAAATATCCAAATGTACTATATCTTGGAACTTTTTCCAAAGCTTACGGTTTAGGCGGTATGAGATGTGGATATGGGATAGCAAATGAAAAAATTATAAAATCCTTGATGAAACTAAGAGCTCCGTTTAACATCACGAATTTGACTTTAAAAGCCGCTATTGTTGCTTTAGATGATGAAGAATTTGTTCAAAACTCAATCAAAGAAAACTTTGAACAAATGAAATTATTTGAAAAATTTGCAAATGATCTCGGTTTTGATTTTATAGAAAGTTTTACCAATTTTATCACTTTAGAATTAGATGATAGCAAAAATTCTTCTGAAATTTCTGAAAAACTTTTGAAAAAGGGTATAATAGTCAGAAACCTTGGAGCATATGGTATGAATGCTATACGTGTTACTATTGGAACTCCTGAACAAAATTCTAGATTTATGAAGGAATTCAAAGATATTTACTTAAATAATCTGGTAGGGTAAATGAATTTAAAAACATTTTTAAATCAAATAACGGTTTTAATTCAAAATCTGTCTCTTCGACAAAAGATAGTTTCGATTGCTTCCGTTGCCGTAGTAGTTGGATTTTTAGCATTTTTGGTATTTTTTAAGAGTTCAAATTCAATGTCAACAAAAGGCTATGGCATTTTGTTTGATAACACGACTCCTAGTGATTCTGCTCTCATCATACAACAGCTAAAAAAAGACAATATTCCTTATAAGATCATAAATGAAGGAACGATAGCTGTACCTACTAATGTTGTCTATAAAGAAAGAATTGCTATCTCGGCACTTGGTATCCCAAAAGATTCTAAAGTAGGTTTTGAGATATTTGATAAAACAGAATTTGGCTCTACTGACTTTGAACAAAAAATCAAATACTTAAGAGCGCTGGAGGGTGAACTTTCCAGAACTATAAATGATCTAACTCCGATAGCAGATTCAAATGTTCATATTGCTATCCCAAAAGATAGTGTTTTCTCAGATCAAAAAGAACCTGCAACAGCTTCAATAGTAGTAAATATCAGAGATGGTATGAAACTTTCACATAAACAGATCACAGGGATCAAAAATCTTGTTGCATCTTCTGTTACAAATTTGAAACCTGAAAATGTGAAAATTGTAGACCAAAATGGTATGCCTCTTGGTGAAGATGACGGAGAATATTCTTCTGATTTGGTAAAAAGTCAGATTAGATATAAAAATCAGTATGAATCAAGTTTAGAGAAAAAGATTATAGATATGCTTTCACCGATAGCAGGAGGAAGAGATAAAGTTGTAGCAAAAGTTACTATAGACTTTAACTTTAAACAAGAAAATTCAGTAAGTGAAGTATATGATCCAAATTCTGTTCCAAGAAGTGAACAAAGTGTAGAAGAAAAAAAGACAGGTACAACACCGCAAAGTGCAGGAGGTGTCCCTGGGGCTGTTAGTAATATTGGTCCGGTTCAGGGGGTTACAAGCCAAAATAGCACACAAACATATCAAAAAAGCTCAACTACAACAAATTATGAAATCTCAAAAAAGACAATTAAGATCAAAAATGAATTTGCAACAATAAATAAAATAAGTGCTGCTGTTGTGGTAGACGGTGATTACCAATACGTAAAAGACAAAGATGGTAAGCCCACAAAAGAGTTAAAATATATTCCTATGTCAAAAGCGCAGTTGTCTGCTGTTGAAGATATAGTAAGACAAACCATAGGCTATGATAAAAAAAGAGGAGATGAAGTAACTGTAAGTAATCTTGAGTTTAAGCCACTTGCAAAAGATATTCAAAAGCCTCCTACCGAAACATTTCTGGAAGAAGCAAGTTATTATGTGACACCTATTCTTCCTATCTTGAAATATGCATTTGTCGTGCTAATATTGCTTATCTTTTACAAAAAGATCATAGTGCCATTTTCTCAAAAAATGTTGGAAGAACGAATTGAAGAAATGGAAGAGTTTAGAAAAGAAGAAACTTTTGATGATGAAGAGAATGCGGAGGATACTCTGGAACAATTTAGAAAAGCTAGAAAAAAAGTTGAAGAGCAATTGGGAGTTAGTGGCGATTTCAATGAAGAGTCATTAAAGTACGATGTTTTATTAGAAAAATTAAAAACCCTTTCTGAGCAAAAAACCGAAGAAGTATCTACCTTGCTGCAAAATCTTATAAAAAATGCCTCTGAGTTTGAAGCTGTGGATAAAAGGAAATATAATGAAATTAACTGAAGATCAAAAAAATCAGTATAATGAACTTAGAATGCCGGAAAAGGTTGCTATACTTTTAATACAATTAGGAGAAGATGTTACCGCAAATATCTTTTCACATATGGAAATAGATACGGTTACAGAGATCTCTAAATACATTGCAACGGTAAAAAATATTGATAAGCAAGTAGCAAACGCTGTTTTAGAAGAGTTTTATGCTCTATTACAATCAAACCAATTTATCAGAAGCGGAGGTATGGAGTACGCAAAAGAGATTTTATATCGAACTTTTGGATCTGAAGCAGCGCAAAAGATTTTAGAAAAATTATCAAAAACCATGGAAAACACTCAAAATTTCGGTTATTTATCTCAGATAAAACCGCAGCAGCTTGCAGATTTTATAGTAAACGAACATCCCCAAACTGTAGCACTGATATTAGCTCATATGGAGCCTACTCGTGCAGCAGAAACACTATCTTTCTTTACTGATGAATTAAGAAGTGAAGTTACAATCAGGATGGCAAATTTAGGTGAAATATCACCTTCTGTTGTTAAACGTGTTTCTACTGTTTTAGAAAATAAGCTAGAATCATTAACATCTTATAAAGTTGAAGTTGGCGGACCTAGAGCAGTTGCTGAGATTTTAAACAGACTGGGACAGAAAGCGTCTAAAACTACTATATCATTTATAGAGCAATCAGATGAAAGACTGGCGTCTACGATAAAAGAGATGATGTTTACATTTGAAGACATTGTTAAGCTTGACAATACCGGTATAAGAGAGATTTTGAAAGTCGCTGATAAAAAGGATTTAATGGTTGCACTGAAAGGTTCAGGAGAAGAGCTTAGAAAACAATTCTTGGACAATATGTCTCAACGTGCACAAGATGCATTTTTAGAAGAAATGAACTTCTTGGGGGCTGTGAGAGTTAAGGATGTGGAAGAAGCTCAGAGAAAAATCGTTGAAGAAGTGCAGAAACTTGCCGAACAAGGAATCTTGCAGATCGGTGAAGCAGAGGAGATGATAGAGTAGATCATGGAAAATATAATTTTGCAAGATGACATCAGTAATCATAGTATTCAAAAATACAGATTTAAGGTTTTAGGCTCCTATGCAAAGGATGAACAACAAAATCAATATGATGTAATAGATAATAAAGACCTACACGAAGAGGTTATACAGCCGCCTAAAAAAGTAGATGAAACACAAAGCAAATTTATAGAAGAACTTTTAAAAAGAAGTGATGAACTCTCATCTAATATCGTAAAACTGCAGATGCAAATAGAGAAACAAGAAGAAGAATTTGAAAGAAGACTGAAAGAAGATTTAGCAAGAGAAAAAGACATATCTTATAATGAAGGATATGAAAAAGCTAAGTTAGATCTAGAAGAAAATTTTGATTCACTAACACTCAAATATAATAATTCAAATCAAAGGTTGAATGAAAAAATTATTGAAATTGATAATTCATTCAAGAAACTTGAACATGATCTCTCAACTTCTGCCGTTGAGATAGCGAAAGAAGTAATAAAAAAAGAAATCTCAAATTCAAGTTCCGATATTGCTGTAGCACTTTCAAAAAATTTGTTACAAGAGATAAAAGATGCTAATAAAATAACATTAAAGATAAATCCATATGATTTCATGACATTAGATGAAATATATAAAAATAATGATAAAATAAAAGTAGAAGCAGATGATGCCATATCTAAAGGCGGAGTGATTTTATTAAGTGAAAACGGTAACTTAGACGGTACAATATCTGCGAGATTAGAAAAAGTTAAATATTTATTGGAAAATAGTTAGGAAAATTAAAATTGTGAATATTATTGATATTAAAAACAAAAATATACAAGAGTTAAAAGACGAATGTGTATCTCTTAGAAATTATATTATTAAGACTGTTAGCAAAAATGGAGGACATTTAAGCAGTAATGTCGGTGCAGTTGAGCTGATTGTTGCAATGCATTATGTTTTTGATTCTCCAAATGACCCTTTTATCTTTGATGTAAGTCATCAATCATATGCTCATAAACTTTTGACAGGAAGATGGGATCAATTTAGTACATTAAGACAGTTAAACGGAATTTGTGGATATACAAAGCCGAGCGAGTCTGAACATGACTATTTTGTGGCAGGGCACAGTTCAACTTCTATATCACTAGCCGTTGGAGCTGCAAAAGCTATAGCGTTAAAAGGAGAAACAGGGAAAAGAGTTCCTGTTGCACTTATTGGAGATGGTTCTATGAGTGCTGGAATGGCATTTGAAGCACTGAATGAGCTAGGATTTAGAAAATATCCGGTGATTATTATCTTAAATGACAATAAAATGAGTATTTCAAAGCCAATAGGGGCAATAAGCAGTTTTCTTTCTCATGCAATGGCAGGGAATTTTTATCAAAAAATCAAAAAAACTACAGAGCAAATTTTAGAATACTTACCTGAAAGCGCTACATATATGGCTAAGAAATTTGAAGAAGGCTTTAAACTTATAACTCCCGGTATCATATTTGAAGAGCTTGGCATAGATTATATCGGTCCAATTGACGGGCATAATCTAGAAAGTCTTATAAAAACGTTTGCAATGGCAAAAGAGCTTAAAAAACCTGTTATTATTCATACGCAAACTCTTAAAGGGAAAGGATATGAAAAGGCCGAAGGTTATTTTGAAAACTGGCATGGTGTCGGTCCGTTTGACATAGAAAGCGGAAAGTCACTCAAAAAAAGCTCTGCCAAAAATGCAACAACAATGTATAGTGAGTCTTTGATGGATTTAGCGAAGAATCATGATAATGTTGTAGGAGTTACTGCTGCTATGCCTAGCGGGACTGGATTAGACAAGCTCATCACGGCATTCCCTGAACGTTTTTGGGATGTTGCGATTGCCGAACAACACGCTGTCACCTCGATGTGTGCTATGGCAAAAGAGGGTTTTAAACCATTTATTACTATCTATTCTACATTTTTACAAAGAGCTTATGATCAAGTTATTCATGATGCTTGTATTATGAACTTAAATGTTGTTTTTGCATTGGATAGAGCCGGGATAGTCGGAGAAGATGGAGAAACCCACCAAGGTGCTTTTGATATATCTTACCTCAATGCTATACCGAATATTTCAATGATAGCACCTAGAGATGAAAATAGTATGAAAAGAGCCATAGAATATGCATATACACATCAAGGCCCGCTTGCTATTAGATATCCAAGAGGAGCATTTATAGACACTCTGTATGAAGATAATAGTGAGTTTAAATATGGTAAAGCACAAATTTTAGTGCAAAAAAACGATTCTACAATCTTGTTGATCGGTTATGGCAATGGAGTTGGACGAGCTATGCAGACATCTGCTATTTTAGAAGAAAATGGTATTAGTTCAAGTGTTATTGATTTGAGATTTGCAAAGCCTATAGATGAAGAGTGTTTACTTGAGCTATCAACAAAGCACAATAAATGGTTTGTTTTTAGTGACAGTGCAAAACATGGAGGTATAGGATCTATATTAGGGTTATTAAAAGAAAAATATTCACTTTCCGTAGCAATTCAAAGTTTTGAGTATGAAGATAAATTTATACCGCATGGAGCAACAAATTTAGTTGAAAATATGCTTGAGATTACACCTTTACAATTGGCTAAAAGAATAGAAGCAAGTTTAAGTAAATAAGAATTTGGAAGCCCCTAAAAGAGCTTCCAAGATAAATTATAATTCTGTTGAGTGCTTTGCAAGATAATCAGCAACACCTTCGGTTGATGCCTTCATACCTTCATCACCTTTGTTCCAACCAGCTGGACAAACTTCGCCAAACTCGTTTGTAAATAACATAGCATCTATCATTCTTAGCATTTCGTCAATATTTCTACCAAGTGGAAGATCATTTATAACTGCATGTCTTACTGTACCGTCTGCATCTAGTAAGAAAGATCCACGTAGTGCAACTGAACCACCCAATAAAACATCAAAATCTTTAGAGATTTGTTTGTCTAGATCTGCGACAAGAGGGAATTTAATTCTGCCGATTCCACCTTTTTCAACAGGAGTTTCTCTCCATGCAAAGTGTGAAAATTGACTATCTATAGAAACACCGATAACATTGATGCCTCTGTTTTTAAATTCTTCTATTCTATGTGAAAAAGCGATAATCTCACTTGGACAAACAAAAGTAAAATCTAAAGGATAAAAGAAAACTACAGTTCCCTTTGGTCCAAAATTTTCATATAGTTTAAAATCTTCTACAATCTGTCCATCTGCTAAAACAGCAGTAGCGGAAAAATCCGGTGCTTTATTTGTAACTAACATTTAATCTCCTTAATAGTAATTTTTCTTAACAACAAAATTATATCATTATAATATTATTTTAAGATTAATTTCTTCTTCTCACGTTCTAAACTCGCTCAACTTGTTGTTCAATGTTTCAGTCATAGCATTTAGGTGCTCTGCTGCACTGGCTATCTCTTCTGTGCTTCTTGCATTTTGAGTTGATATGTCATTGATCTTGGATACTTGTTCAAATATCTCATCCACGTCTTTTTGTGTTTCATTGTAGCTTCTCTCTATAGAATCAGATGTATCTGTTGCTGCT
>JAWVXD010000001.1:0-461089 GCA_033723415.1 Sulfurospirillaceae bacterium | reverse complement strand
TTCCGACATTACGCTTTGATATACAGCCATATGGCGGCGTGAAAGATAGCGGTATCGGCAAAGAGGGACCAAAACATGCCCTTGAAGAAGAATATACTCAGATCAAATCTGTGGTTATCTGCTAGATTTAACTCTAAAAATATTTAGAGGTGCAAATGCACCTCTAAATCTCATGTTACATTGCAAAAAGATCGCTAAATTCGTTAAAATTCATATTTTCCAACTCTTCTTTTGATTCACAAATCTTTGTAATAAATGCAGCATTTTTAGGAGATAATCTGGTTTTGAGGTTAAATTTGAATTTTTCAACCAATACTGGAATTCCTTCTGCTCTTCTTCTACGGTGTCCTATTGGGTATCGTACTTCTATTTTCTCAGTTTTTGTGCCGTCTTTGAAAAAGACTTGAACGGCATTGGCGATCGAGCGTTTATCCGCTTCAAGGTACTCTTTGGTGTACTCATCATCGACTTCTACGATCATCTTATCTCTGAGCGCATCGATTCTTGGATCACTGGCAGCTTCATCTTCATAATAATCAGCCGTGAGTTCACCGTAAATGAGCGGGATGGCTACCATATACTGGATGCAGTGGTCCCTGTCTGCCGGATTGGCAAGCGGTCCGACTTTGTTGATGATACGGTGACCTGACTCTTGTGTTGTTATAACGATCTTTTCGATGTCATCCAGTCTATTCTTAACCTCATCATGAAGTGTTACGGCACACTCACATGCCGTTTGTGCGTGAAATTCTGCAGGAAAACTGATCTTGAACAAGACATTTTCCATGACGTAGCTTTCATAAGGTTGTGGCACGCTTAGTTTTTTGCCTCGCATCTTCACATCCTCAAAACCCCAGGCTTTGGCACTGATTGCTGAGGGATACCCCATCTCGCCGCTCAATGCTTTAAGGGCGAGATTGACACCACGACTGCTGGCATCTCCTGCAGCCCAGGATTTTCTTGAACCGGTATTGGGCGCATGGCGGTAAGTACGAAGTGCGCCGCCGTCTATAAAAGCGTGACTCACTGCATTTCTTACTTCTTCAAAACTACCGCCGAGCATCGCACACGCTACGGCAGTTGAAGCGATACGAACCAAGAGTACATGATCCATCCCCTCACGGTTAAAGCAGTTTTCAAGTGCCAGCACACCTTGTATCTCATGTGCTTTTATCATTGCGCTCAAGACATCTTTGACTTTTAAAGCTTTTTTGCCCTCAACCAAGTTTTTTCGGCTTAGATAATCGGCAACCGCCCAAATAGCACCTAAGTTATCGCTTGGATGCCCCCATTCGGCTGCCAGCCACGTATCGTTATAATCAAGCCATCTCACCATGGCTCCTATGTTAAATGCCGCACGCTCCGGCTCTAGCTGATAAGATGTCCCCGGAACCTTAGCCCCAAGACCCGGAAAATTAGCTCCCGGTACAACGGGTCCTAAAAGTTTGGTACAGTTTGGATATTTGAGTGCCAATAATCCACATCCTATCGTGTCCATCAGGCAATACCTCGCCGTATCGTACGCCTCATCACTTTGTATCACGTAATCACTCGCATAGCGTGCGATGTCTGTTAAAATCTCATCAAAATCCGGTCGTTTTGTATCCAGTGTTCCTAATTCACTACTCATTTTTGCCCTTTATCTTTTTTTATCGTTTTTCTAAAGCAACATATGCTCTATTGTCTGGCCCGGTGTATTCACTACTTGGGCGGATTAGTTTGTTGTTGGATCGCTGCTCTTTAACATGCGCTGCCCAGCCTGAAGTTCTGCTCATGATAAAAACAGGAGTAAAATAATCTGTCGGAATATTTAAAAACCGATAAGCAGAAGCTGAGAAAAAATCCGCATTGGTCGGTAGCTGCGGTTTTTCTTTTTTCATGATCTCTTCAATCGTTTCACTGATCTTAAAAGTGTCGGTATTTCCACCTAATTTTTTCGACCATGATTTGATGATCGGGCTTCTTGGATCGCCGCCTAAGCCATAAACTCGGTGTCCAAATCCCATCAGTAATTGCTTTGCTTCCAGCATTTCGTAAACACCCTTTGTTGCATCTTCCACACTTGAAAAAGAGTCTATCAGCTTCATCGCCGCTTCATTTGCACCACCATGCAGTGGGCCTCTGAGCACGCTAATACCGGTAGTGATGGTACTGTAAGTATCTGACAAAGTCGAAGCACAAATGCGAGCAGCAAACGTCGAAGCATTAAATTCATGTTCTGCATAGAGGATCAAAGAGACATGCATGCATCGCCGCTCATCCTCACTTGGAGTTTTATCATGAAGCTTTTCCAAAAAATACCCGGCAATCGTATCTTCGTCACTCTTTGTGTCAAGGCGTGTGCCGTCTTTATGAAAATGGTGCCAATATAGCAAGATTGAGGGGAAAATACCCAGTAATCTTACGATCACTCTATCTTGTTCTTTTGTAAAATCGCTTTCGGGCTCTAATGTTCCAAGAGCCGAACAACCCGTTCTCATGACATCCATAGGATGGGCGTCTTTTGGGATATTTTCTAAGATGTTTTTCAATTTTTCAGGTAAACTTCTTGCTTTGATCAACGCGTTTTTATAGTTTGATAATTCACTCATATTTGGAAGCTCACCGTATTGTAAAAGGTAGGCAACTTCTTCAAATGTCGCATTTTCAGCTAACGCTTCAATGCTATATCCACGGTAATTAAGTCCACTACCTTGCCCGACAGTACAAATTGCGCTTTCTCCAGCGATAACTCCGGCAAGCCCTCCGGTTTTTTTAGCACTCATTGATCATCCTTTATTTACTTTTACTAAATAATCTATCTAGTTTTTCTTCGTAGGCATGATAACCCAGCATATCGTAAAGCTCCATACGGGTTTGCATGATGTCAATCACAGAGCTTTGCGTTCCCTTCTCAACGATGGCTTTAAACACGTCCAATGCTGCTTTATTCATAGCTCGAAATCCTGACAACGGATACAAAACCATCGAAATCCCAACACTGGCAAGCTCTTCTACAGTAAAATACGGGGTGGCTCCAAACTCTGTGATATTGGCCAATACCGGAACTTTGATATGATTGGTAAATTCTTCATATTCACTGAGTGTATGGATCGCTTCAGCAAAGATCATATCAGCCCCGGCTTCAACATAAGCACTTGCCCGCTCAAGTGCTGCTTGTTGCCCTTCGCTGGCATGTGAATCGGTTCGCGCCATGACGACGAAATCCGGATCAATTTTACCGTCAACCGCCGCTTTTAGTCTATCACACATCTCTTCGGTGCTGACCAACTCTTTGTTGGGTCTGTGTCCGCATCTTTTTTGTGCCACTTGGTCTTCTATGTGGCAGCCTGCTGCTCCGGCTTTTGTCATCTCTTTTATGGTTCTTGCGATATTGAAAGCACCGCCAAATCCGGTATCTGCATCTACAAGCAGCGGTAAATCAGATCGTGTGGTGATACGTCTGATGTCGATACAAACATCTTCAAGTCCGGTCATCCCAAGATCCGGTAATCCATAACTGGCATTGGCGACTCCGGCACCTGAGAGATACAGAGCTTTGGCTCCAACACGCTCAGCTTGTATGGCGCTATAGGCATTGATGACACCGAGTATCTGCAATGGACTTTGCTCTTTGATTGCAATTCTAAATTTTTTTCCTGCACTTATCATGTATTTTTTCCTTTTTAACGGGCCAAGCCCTTTAAAAATTCCTTGCACTGAAGCTTTCGCCTTGCAAAGAATTTTATTTTTTATTTTTTTGGATAACCTAAAGCTTTAATGGCTTCTTCAATTTCCGGTAAAACGCTTTGGTCTTCTATGGTTGATGGCATATTCCACGCTTTTCCATCAGCCATACTGCGCATCGTACCTCTGAGTATTTTCCCGCTTCGTGTTTTTGGCAGCTTATTGACGATGGTTGCTATCTTAAAACTGGCTACGGCTCCTATCTCGTCTCGAACAAGTTGAACGACACCTTCGATGAGGGATTCCGGGTCTCTTTGTATGCCTTCTTTTAACACAACAAAGCCCATAGGAACTTCCCCTTTGAGTTCATCATCGACCCCGATCACGGCACATTCTGCGACATCTGGATGTTTGCCGACCACTTCTTCCATCTCTCCGGTTGAAAGCCTGTGTCCTGCGACATTGATGACACCATCCATACGTCCCATAACCCAAACATAACCGTCTTTATCGATGTATCCTGAATCTCCCGTAAGGTAGTATCCTTTATAAAAATTCAGATAGGACTTTTGGTATCTTTCATCATCATTCCAAATACCCATAAGACAGCTTGGCGGAAGGGGCAATTTGATGACCAAATTTCCCAGCTTTCCTGCTTTACACTCTTTACCATCTGCATCTAAGACTTTGAGATTGTAGCCCGGCATCGCTTTTGTGGGTGAGCCTGGTTTTACTTCCATAGGATCTAATCCGACAGGATTTGCAGCAATAGACCAGCCGGTTTCAGTTTGCCACCAGTGGTCTATGACTTGTTTTCCTGTTACTTTTTGTGTCCATTCTAGTGTTGAGGAGTCACATCTCTCTCCAGCCATAAAAATGTGTTTCAGGTTGCTTAGGTCATATTTGTGTGCCCATTTCCCGCTTGGATCTTCTTTTCGGATAGCTCTAAAAGCAGTCGGGGCGGAAAAAATGACATTGACCTTGTACTCTTCACACACTCTCCAAAAAGAACCTGGATTTGGGGTTCTGACAGGTTTGCCTTCATACACGATGGTCGTACAGCCGTTCATAAGCGGCCCATAGACGATATAAGAGTGTCCGACGACCCAGCCGACATCACTCGCCGCCCAAAATACATCACCCGGCTTTGCATTGTAAACATTGTCCATAGACCATTTCATCGCTACCGAGTGTCCTCCGTTGCTTCGGATGACTCCTTTTGGTTTACCGGTTGTTCCAGAGGTGTATAGTATATAAAGTGGATCGATTGCATCGACTGGTACACAATCCACCGGATTGGTTTTTTCTTCTTCGATTTCCCAGTCCACATCTCTCCATGGCAGAAGATTACAGCGATCTTGAGGTCTTTGCCATATAAGGCAAGCGTTGGGTTTATGTTTGGATTGTTTTATTGCTTCATCTAACAGAGGCTTATATTTTATGACTCTGCTGACTTCTATACCACAACTGGCGCTCATAACAACTTTTGGTTTAGCATCTTCAATCCTAGTTGCTAGCTCATGCGCGGCAAAACCTCCAAAAACAACAGAATGAATCGCACCGATCCTCGCACATGCAAGCATCGCGATGACGGCTTCCGGGATCATCGGCATGTAGATCACAACGCGATCGCCTTTATACACACCTTTGTTGACAAGCATGCCGGCTACTTTTGCCACGCGATCTCGCAATTGTCTGTATGTGTAGCTTTTTTTGGTGTCGGTTACGGGTGAATCAAAGATGAGAGCAAGTTGATTTGCTCTTCCGTTATGAATATGCAAATCCAGAGCATTGTAGCAGCTGTTCATACATCCTCCTACAAACCATCTATAGTGTCCGTCAACAACATCTAGAACTTTATCCCATTTATGGTACCAGTGTACTTTTGTAGCAGCTTCTGACCAAAATTTCTCAGGATCTTTTATAGATTGGCCGTAAACATCATCATAAATTTTTCCCATGAATCTCTCCTGCGTGAAAGTTTTTTTGAATTTTATATTGATTTTTACTATGTTTGAAGCATATTATACTTGATAATAATGGTATTTAGGTGTACAGTTTTAAGTGTCAAAATACATAATTTTTACATAAAAAACAAAATTGTTGTTATTTGTAATTTTTGTACAATAATTGTACAATAGAAAACGAAGTTGTAGTGAGAGAGCGAATAATGAAAAAAAGCATAATTGAAAAAATTATAATGATATTTAATAAATCAGAATTAAGTATATCAAAGTTTTCTTCTATCATAGGTAAAGACAGAAGAACCGTTACTTCCTGGATAGACAAGATTTCAGATAAGCAACCAAGCGATGAAGTAAAGCAAAAAATATCAAAATTTTTCAGATATCCAGAAAATATCTGGGATGAGAATTGTCAAAATGAAGAATTTTTAGATCTTATTACAAATATACCAAAAGAAGAAGTGAAAATAATAGACGAGGGCTATCTTGAGGGATTAAAATATATAATAAAATATGAAGACAAAGAAAGATTTGTGATACATCCACAATTTCCAGGACCTATGTACAGAGATAGCACTGTTCCAAGAGTATATAGAACACAAAGTACGAAAGAGGTAGAAGAATTTAAAAAGGAGAGGGTAGAAAAAATGCTTTCTTATTCCTTTCAAACTGTGGAGTGGTATAGTATAAAATCATTGCTTAGTTTTTGTTTTTCTCCTATAGGAAATTTTTATACTAAAGAGCAAAAAATCTCTATTTTAAATCTTATGTACGATAACTTTCATGAAAATTACAATAAAAAACTATATTTTTTTGATTCTTTCTCAAGAAAGATATATGGCTTAGATACGACATATACTTCGATTAATATCAAAAATGGTGTGATATTTTTTAAAGCTCCGCTAGAGTCTGTTTTTATAGAAGTAAGTAATAAAAAACTTGTTGAGAGGATACATAGGCATTTTACGTATGGGAAAGAAGCGCCAACTCATATAAATCCAAATGATGCAACAGCAGTACTTGAAATATTGAGAAGAGCTATACAGTCTGATCTAGGGTTGATTGAAGCATACGAGCTTATAAACGAGCAAACAGAATATGGAGAAATTTTTAAAAATAACATTAGTTTATCTCTGCAACACTTGATAACAAAACTCAAACATTAAATCTAAATAGGCTCAAATTAGATATAATTTGACTATGAAAACATTTGCCATAATTTTTTTAATAGTGTTTATTTTAGTAAATATTTATATCTATAAAAGATTGATATTAAAATTAGATTTCAAAAGAAATATCAAACTATATTTAGAGATTTTTTTGATTATAAATCTACTTGGAATTTTTGGATATATTGGAGCAAGATATCTTATCAGTATCCCAAGTTGGTTATATTTCTTACTCTCACTTCCTATAGGTGTTTTATTTTTACTCTTTTGTACTACTCTTATATATGATATATCAAGGCTATTATTGTCTAAAACTCCTATGCAAGAATCAAGAAGGAACTTTTTTAAAAGATCACTTGACGTATCATCATTGTTTTTTGCTTCAGGATTGAGTGCAATAGCTATGTATGAAGCTAAAAATGTTAAGGTTGAAAAAGTAGATGTACGGATAAAAAATCTAAAAAAACAATATAAAATTGCTCAGATCAGTGACCTGCATATAGGAGGATTGGTTGATAGAAAATTTATTAAGAACATAGTTGATAAAACAAATAAACTAAATGCTGACTTGGTAGTGATAACAGGTGATCTTCTAGACACAAAAGCCAGTTTTGCAAAAGATGTTCTTCATGAGTTTACAAAACTTCAATCAACATTCGGTACATATTATATAGTCGGAAATCATGAGTACTTTCATGGTATTTCAGAGATTTTAAGCGCCGTAAAAGCACTTGGTATAAAGGTATTGGAAAATGAGAATACTTATATAGGCGAAGCTAACGCAGGTTTTAATCTTGCCGGTGTTTATGATGTTTTTGGTTATAGAATACAAGCTTATGAACCAAATTTAAAGAAAGCATTAAAAGGTATAAAAGACTCTCCAACCGTATTGTTGGCACATCAGCCGAAATATATATTTGAAGTCAGTAAAAAAGTTGATCTGGTGCTAAGCGGACATACTCACGGTGGACAAATATATCCTTTTCAATATTTGGTAAGACTTGCTCAACCTTATATCAGCGGTTTGCATCAACATACGCAGGATCTTCAGATATATGTCAACAAAGGCACAGGATTTTGGGGACCTCCTATGAGACTAGGTGCCAACGCCGAGATAACGGATATGAATATTATACCTAGTTAGTTTTTGCGAAATCTAATGCAACTTATAGTAAAATACATATATGATTAATAACACTTTTTTGCTGGATACAGCTGATTTTATAGGGATCGTTTCTTTTGCCTTGAGTGGCTTTTATGTTGCAACTAGAGATAGACTTGATCTGCTCGGTATTTTTATAGCTTCATTTCTTACAGCACTAGGCGGTGGTATCATAAGAGATGTCATAGCCACTAGAGAGCCTTTTGCTTTTATTAGTTTTTATCCTGCTACTATAGTCTTAGTCGTACTGTTTGTGAGTATTACTTTTAAATTTCACAAAAGAGACAAAATAGAAAATAGCAAATACTTAGTGCTAAGTGATTCAATCGGTTTGATCTCTTTTTCTATTTCAGGTTCTTTAGTAGGTATACATTCTGATTTTAACTTTTTTGGAGTTGCTATATTGAGCGTTATCACAGCAACAGGCGGCGGGGTGATGCGCGATATGCTGTTAAATAAGATACCGTTTCTCTTAGTCAGTGAACTCTACGGTACCGTAGCTCTTTTAATTAGTCTGGCGATTTATACACTAAATATTTTTAATTGCATAAATATATTTTCATTGACAATAGTCTTTATTTTAGGCTTGCTGTTAAGATTAATAGCTTATAATAAAAAATGGCATTTGCCACATCTTGAATAGAGTTTTAGATATAATAAAACAATTTAATTAAAGGACGCAGATATGTTTGAGCAAATGGATAAAGAATTTGTGTTGAATACATATGCTAGGAATTATGTGAATTTTAAACAGGGCATAAATTCGACATTATATGATGATAAGGGCAGAGATTACATCGATTTTACAGCCGGTATAGGGGTAGTAAGTGTTGGACATGGAAATGCTAGATTAGCTGAAGCTATTTGCGCACAAGTTAAAAATATAATCCATATCTCAAATCTTTATATGATAGAGCCACAGGCAAAATTAGCGAAAAAATTAGTTCATCTAAGCGGTTTTGACATGGCTGTATTTTTTGGCAATTCAGGAGCAGAAGCAAATGAGGGTGCCATAAAGATAGCAAGAAAATATGGTGAGAAAAAATTTAAAAATAAAAAATATAAGATAATTACGCTTGAACACTCCTTTCACGGCAGAACAATAACTACTGTTAAGGCTACAGGACAGACAAGTTTTCATAAATCAGATTTTAGCCCTTATCCTGAAGGTTTTTCGTTCAATGAGAATATACAAAAAATCTATGATACTATTGATGATGAAACAGTCGGTGTGATGATCGAATTAGTTCAAGGAGAAGGTGGAGTTCAACCTTTTGATAAGCAGGAAATACAACAATTAGCTTCTTTCTTAAAAGAGAAAGAATTACTGCTAATTGTTGATGAAGTACAAACAGGTATATACAGAAGCGGTGAGTTCTTGGCTACAAATCTATACGAAATTGAACCAGACATCATAACTTTAGCAAAAGGTTTGGCAGGAGGAGTTCCAATCGGGGCTGTCATGACAAAACACAAAGATATCTTTGAACCAGGAGATCACGGAAGTACGTTTGGAGGAAATTATCTTAGCACAAGAGCAGGCTTGGAAGTTTTAGAGATTTTGGAGAGCTATAAAAATAGTGGAGTTCTGGATGAGTCATTTTTATATTTTGAATCAAAACTCTCACAAATATTCAAAAAATATCCAAATCTATTCACAGAAGAAGTTGGACTAGGTCTGATCAGAGGTCTGAGATGTAAAAGTAATGAAATCTTGACAAGTGCAATAAAAGCAGCATTTGAAGAAGGACTTTTAGTACTAAAAGCCGGAAAAAATACACTTAGGTTGTTACCGCCTTTAACTATCAGCAAAGAAGAGATTGATGAAGGTTTTAAAAGGATGATTAGTGCGTTTGATAAGATTTCTTAGTATAGGAATTTTTTTAAGTGTAAGTTGTTTTTCTCAAGACAACTTACAACTTCTATCTAGCTTGAAACAAGACATCATCAAAACTGAACAGATGCAAAATGAATTAAACAGTGATAACCTGCAGTATAGCTGGATCAACCAGATAGTTGGTACTTTTAGCTATAACAATAGCGATATGACAAAAAATACAGAAGAACAAAATATACTTTCTGTTTCAATGAAACAGCCTATTTTTAAAAGCGGTGGTATATACTATGCCATTGAGTATGCTAAGGCAAATAGAGATTATTTGAGGATTGTTACAAAAAATAGTGAACAAGGACAGATAAAAACAGTACTGTCTACTCTGTATAATATAAAAAAGATCAATCTACAGATAAAGAAACAACAATATTTGATAGACAATGCCAAGATAGATATCATGAGAAAAAAAGAGCAGTACGAAAGCGGTTTCTTGGATAGTAGTTACCTAAATCAAGCTATTTTGACAAAAAGCACTCTTGAACGAGCTCTTATGGACATGGAATCCAGTAAATATGAACTTTTGAAGACTTTGAAAACATATAGTGATTTGAATTATAAAGATGTGACTCTACCAAAGTTTGCCTTGGTGGATGAATCTAAATTTATGCAAAAATCTTTAAATATTAGACAAAAAAACAGTGAGATTATGAGAAGTGATTATCTAAAAAAGATGACAATTTCAAGTTATCTACCGACAATTTCTTTAAATGCAGGATATTATGATGTGCATGACTACTCAGCACAACAATATAGAAGTATAGGCTTGAGTTTCACTATACCTTTGATAGACGTAAATAGAGGGCGGACGATAGAGATATCAAGACTTGATTATCTAAAATCAAAACTTCAGTTTGCAGATACAAAAAGAGAAGAAAAAGAAAATTATGATTTGGCTGTAAATAAAATAAAGTTACTGAAGAAAAAGATATCTTTGGCATTAGAAGATTTAAAACTATATGATTCTCTTTTAGCAACGACAAAAGATTCATATAGCGCAGGAGAAAAAACCATATATGATGTCGAGACTCTTTCAAATTCAAAAGAAACGATGGCTATAGATGCTAAGATTTTCGCAACGGACATACAACTTGCTCTGCTTGATATATACGCAAGGATGAACGGTGAAATTTAGTCAATATATGCAAGAGTGGCTTTATGGTCAAGAAGGATACTATAGAGCTCATATTGAGATTGGTAAAAGAGGGGATTTCTATACTGCTGTAAGTAGCAGTATGTTCTTTGGCGGCAGCATAGCAAAAAGATTGATAGACACGATTGATAGTGGATTTTTAAGTCAAAATTGCAGTCTTGTAGAGATAGGTGCTCACAAGGGATATCTATTGGCTGATATGATCCAGTTCATATATACACTGAAACCTGAATTGTTAGATACTTTAGAGTTTGTTATAGTTGAACCTTTTATGGAAAATCAAAAAGCACAGATAAAGTACTTTGAGGATTCATTTGACGGACAAGTAAAACTGCGTCATGTAAAGGATCTAAAATCTTTAAAATGTGAAGATGCCTTTTTCGTAGCAAATGAGATATTTGATGCATTTAGCTGTGAAGTTATTAAAAATGAAGAAATGTTGGTTTTTGAAGATAATATCTTGAAATTTGCAACAATGGATAAAGAGACTCAAGAATTATCAAAAAGATATAGTATCTCAAAAGGCGAGATTGCAATCGGTTATGAAGAATTTGCAATTGACATGTTTAATTCTTCAAATAAATATGAATTTGTAACTTTTGATTATGGAGATAGATTTGCCAGAGAAGATTTTTCTCTTAGAGTATATAAGGAACATCAAGTTTATCCATTTTTCTCACTTACGCCTTTTGCAAAAGATGAAAATGTTGAATTTACATATAAAGAGTGTTTTAAAACAACTGATATAACATATGATGTCAATTTTGATTATCTAATCAAAGCATACGAAAGAAGCGGTGCAAGGCTTGAAAATTACATGAGCCAGGCTCACGCTTTGATATCTTTTGGTCTTAGTGAATTATTAGAAATCTTGCACAAAAATGGAGATGAAAAAATTTACAAACAAGAGATAAATAAAATCAAAACCCTCATAGACCCATCATTTATGGGAGAGAGATTTAAGATGGTTTGTTTTAGGAAATAAATTATATAGGTTATTTGTCAAAAAAAAGTTGTTTTGTTTCTTCTTCTAGACTATGCAAATGAGCTACGGCTATAGCAAATCCTCTATCATGTGTTATGGATAAATCCAAATCAATTATCTTATATTTTTCTATGAGTCTTTTTGAGAGCAGGAAAGAGGGCTTATTTTTTTTATCTTTGTAAATTTTAATATCAAAGAAACTACAATCAGCACATATACCAAGTCCAAGAGCCTTTGAGACAGCCTCTTTGGCTGCCCAAAAACCCGCAATGCTTTCACTTGAGTTTGCTAAGTTTATCTCTTCATCATCTAAGAACTTTTTTAATGCCTTTTCGCCAAATTTATCTTTGAATTTTTTAATTCTATCTATGCTAACAAGATCTATACCAATCATTGAACGACAAAATCTGTAAAGAAGATATTTTTCACTTGTCCATCGGCTAGGACATCATTTATCTTGCTGACAATCTCATCTTTTAGTCTGTCTTTGCCTTTCATAGTGCTTACTTCTTCAAAAGTTTTTGATGAAAGAACTCTTATGATGATATCTCGTATTAGTGGTTTTTTCTTATCAAGTTCAGCTGAAAGTTCAGGTTTATCCATCTCTAGATCAATATTTGCTTTTAAAAATCTGCTTCCACCCTCACTCAATAAATTTACTATAAATGCACTCATAGGATACATAGGTCCAACTGTTAAGTAGTCTGTAGACCTCTTAAGTTGTTTTTTCACATGCGTTTCTTTTGTTGCATTTGCTGCAGGGCTGACAGTGCTTTTAGTATTGCCACTTAGTAGAAAATAGGTGAGTAATCCGCCGCCAATCAATAATAAGAGAAGAAGGACTATTACAATAATCAGCACCATATTGCCGCCTGACTTCTTCTTTACCTCAACTTCTTCTTCTTTCTCTTTATCTTTTGCCATAAGGATTTCCTTTTTTACTGAGTTCACAAAAACACAGTGATTTTATCAAATTTTTTATAAATGTAACTTTATAATATTTTTACATCCATTCTATTAGTTTTGGTACTTCATCAATGCTATAGCACTTTAAATCGGCAATTTCTTCAATAGGTAAAGTAGGTACTATGGCCTTTTTGAAATGTTGAGATTTGGCTTCCTTGAGTCTGACATCCAAGCTATATACGTCTCTTATATCTCCAATCAAGCTGACTTCTCCTAAAAATACTGTATCTTTACTTATAGGTCTATCTCTAAAACTGCTTATAATAGCTGCTATAATAGCTAAATCGGCAGCTGTCTCATTTATCTTTATGCCCCCGGCTATATTTATAAATACGTCATATTGATTAAAGGGCAAGTCAAGTTTTCTCTCCAGCAGTGCCAAAAGCATCGTAAGTCTGTTAAGTTCATACCCGGTGGCGCTTCTTTTTGGGTTAGGATATCCGCTTTCGCTCACCAATGCTTGGACTTCAAGTACGATTGGACGAGAGCCTTCCATGACAACGGTAGTTGCAGATCCGGATTGTGCGTTGCCTCTTGTGAAAAATTTCTTGGATATATCCTTTGCGCTCACTAAGCCTTTTTTTGTCATCTCAAATATGCCGACTTCACTAGTCGGTCCAAAACGATTTTTAAAACCTCTTAAAAGTCGTAATTCTCTTGAAGAATCACCTTCAAAATATAAAACAGTATCAACCATATGTTCTAAGACTCTAGGCCCTGCGATTGAACCTTCTTTAGTGATATGTCCTATGATAAATATAGCAACATTGCTCTCTTTTGCATAACGCATAAGATCAAAAGTGATCTCTCTTACTTGTGATACGCTTCCTGGAGCCGCCGTTAATTTATCACTATAAATAGTCTGTATGGAATCTATGATAAGAAGATTGAAATCTTGCTTTTTTAGCTCATCAAAGATGATGTCAAGTCTGATTTCCGACAATAAAAATAGATTGTCATCGTTACTATCCAATCTGTCTGATCGAAGTTTGATCTGGCTTGTGGATTCTTCTGCGCTTACATAAAGTACTTTACCGTTTTGTTTTGCTATGTTCCCTGCTATCTTTAAAAGAAGAGTTGATTTCCCGACTCCGGGACTTCCACCGACTAAGACTAGGCTTCCATTGACAATACCACCGCCTAGTACCAAATCTAACTCTTTGTCGCCTGAAGAAAATTTATCTATTTTTTCATGTTCGATTTGTGTTATAGGCAGGGCACCGACATAACTTGCTTTGTGCGGACTTATCTCTTTTAAGATTTCAATCTGTTTTTGATTTAATTCTAAAAATTGATCCCAAGCTCCACAATTAGGACATTTTCCCATCCATTTGCTGCTTTGTTGACCGCAAGCTTGACATTCAAATAGTGTTTTAGTCTTTGCCATTGGTTCTTACAAATATATTTTCTAATATAGTATCTACATACTCATCAGCGTCAAAAGAGATCAAATCATCTTTTCCTTCGCCGACACCTATATAAATAATAGGTAGTTGTAACTCCTTTGCTATAGCAAACAATGCTCCGCCTTTAGCCGTACCGTCTAGTTTGGTGATGATAATGGCATCAACACCGACAAGTTCATTGAAGGCTTTTGCCTGATTAATTGCTGAGTTGCCTTGTGTACCGTCAAGTATGAGTATCTTTCTATTAGGTGATCCGGATTTTGCTTTATCGCAAATCCTGACTATTTTCTTGAGTTCGTTTGATAGATTTGTTTGGTTATGCAATCTTCCCGCAGTATCAATGATGACATGATCGATCTTTTTTGCAATGGCAGAGCTTATGGCATCATAGGCTACAGCTGAGGGATCATGACCTTGTTTGGTTGCGATGATTGGTATGTTTAATCGCTCCGCCCATCGGCTGAGTTGCTCTATCGCAGCAGCTCTAAACGTATCAGCAGCTCCTAAAATAACACTTTTACCTTCATTTTTATAATTATTTGCCAGTTTAGCGATAGTAGTAGTTTTTCCTGCTCCGTTGACCCCTATGATCAGATCAACAAAAGGCTTTGCTACCTCTTCTTGTTCTTTTATATCATAAACAAAATATGATCTCAGAACTCTTTTTAGATCTTTTTCTTCGATCTTTTCTTGAGGAGGAAGATAGTATATTATCTCTTCAACCAATTCATAAGGAACATCAGATTCTAGAAGAATCTCTTCTAAGATACCTTTATCAATCTTTTCTACTTTTTCCGGAAGAACTTCTTTTATGGCACCTACCGTTTTGGCAAGCCCTTTTTTTATAAATCCTATCATTTTTTTAGAGTGTTCTCAATATCTGTATCAATCATCTCTTCAGGAATTGCCCCTAAATAATGAGTTGAATAGTTTCCTTTCTTATCATACATGATCATAAAAGGTATACTTTTGACGCCTCCGACCATATCCGTAAGTTCATAGTTGCCTTCACCGTTTGTTATAGTATAGTTTATGGCGTGATAGTTTATGAAGTTTTTGATCTCGTCATTATCTTTGTTTTTTTCAAGCAAGATACCTATAATTTTCAGTTTGCCTTTGTATTTCTCTTGCAGATTTACCAAGTGAGGTATTTCTGCTTTACAAGGAGGACACCAGGTAGCAAAGAAACAGATCAACACGACTTGATCTTTGGCATTTGAAAAAGTAAATCCATTTTTTGTTTTTGTCGCAATAATGGTTTGACCGTTTACATCTTTTAAAGTTATACTTTTATTAACCGTTCCATTTTCTGTTTTTTGTATCGAAGAATTTTGATCTGCTGCTTTAGTTTCTTTTTTGTCATTTGAACATGCAGTAAATATAATCGGAACCAAAATTAATAAAATATATAAATATTTTCTCATATTAAAAACCTTTTTTATCAAAATAAGGATAATATTATAGAAAAAAGCTCCTTAAAGTGAAGATAATGGAAAAACTAACCTTTGATACAAAGCAAGAATTTAGATGCTATTGCAAAGAAAGACTAGACAAAGTTTCAAACAAAAATAATAGAAAAAGAAATATGCTAGTACTAAAAAAATTATGGGATTTTATAGATACAATTAAGGCGAAAAATATCCTCTTATATTTACCTCTAAAAAGTGAAGTTGATGTGAGAGAGTTACTATATAAAAGCAGAAATAGACGGGGTTATAATATTTATGTACCGTTTATGGAAGGTGTCAGTTTTAAAATGGTAAAATTTAGATTGCCATTGAAAAGCAAAAGATTTAATATAAAAGAACCAAATAACTCTTTTGCAAAATGTAGAAAAATTGATTTAGCTATTGTTCCGGTTCTTGGGGTAGACGGAGCATTTAGAAGAGTTGGGTTTGGAAAAGGCATGTACGATAGATTTTTTGAATCACTGTCTTATAAACCACACATAGCGTTTGTTGAATTGGTTGATTGTCATACTAAAAATAAAGTAAGCGAAAAACACGATATACAAGCAGATATTTATATTACCCCTTATAATACAATGAGAAGAGGGAAAAATGATATTAGAATCAGCAGTAGTTGGAGCTAGTGCAATAGTTGGAGCTAGTTTTGGGTTTTTGATCTCCAAAAAAATGGAGATAGCAAAGCATGAGGTGCGAGTAGAACAAGCAAAAGCAAAAGCGAAAGCTATAGAGCATGAAGCAGAATTGATCTTGAAAAATAGCAAGATAAAGGTAAGAGAAGCTGAACTTGAAGCTAGAGAGCAATATGAAGATAAATTGATCAGTTTTAAGAAAGAGCATTCTGAAAAAATGCTTGAATTGGATAAAAAAGAAGATCATTACAAAGAAGAATTAAAGAAGATAAATAAAGATAAAAGTGAACTTGGCAATCTTCAAAAAGAAGCAAAAGAACTTTATTCAGAAGGAAAAAGTCTAAAAGAAGAGTATGCCTCTAAAGTAAAAGAGGCGCTGATGGTTTTAGAAAAATCTTCAGGTTTAACTCAAGAAGAAGCTAAAGACATTGTTCTTAAAAAAGTCGAAGAACAATCTCGCGGCGAGATAGCACATATTGTTAGAAAATATGAAGAAGAAGCAAAACAAGACGGTAAAAGAAAGGCCGATTACATATTGGCTCAGGCAACAACGCGATTTGCGGGAGAATTTGCTGCAGAGCGACTAATTAATGTTGTAAATATTAAAAATGATGAGTTAAAAGGCAGAATTATAGGTAAAGAGGGACGAAATATCAAAACTCTTGAGATGCTTTTAGGTGTTGATATCATCATAGACGATACTCCAAACGCTATCATTTTAAGTAGCTTTAATCTCTATAGAAGAGCTGTTGCTACAAAAGTAATAGAATTACTTGTTGAAGACGGAAGAATACAACCTGCGAGAATAGAGTCTATCTATGAAAAGGTTAAAGAAGATTTTGATCAAGGATTGATAGAAGAGGGGCAAAATATTGTTATGGATTTAGGCCTAAGCAGAATTCACCCTGAGATAATCAAGTTGATAGGAAGATTGAAATTTAGAGCAAGTTACGGACAAAACGCACTTGGACACTCTTTGGAAGTAGCTCACTTGGCAGGTATCATAGCAGCTGAAACAGGCGGAGATGAAATCCTAGCAAGACGAGCCGGTATCCTACATGATATAGGCAAAGCATTGACACACGATTTCCCTGGAAGTCATGTGGACTTGGGAGCTGACGTATGTAGAAGATATAAAGAACATCCTGTAGTCATCAATGCTATATTTGCTCACCATGGTCATGAAGAACCTCTTTCTGTCGAATCAGCAGCCGTTTGTGCAGCAGATACGCTTTCAGCTGCAAGACCTGGTGCTAGACGTGAAGTATTGGAAGCATTCTTGAAAAGAGTTCAAGACATAGAAGAGATAGCAACAGGTAAAGATGGCATCAAACATGCTTATGCAATCAACGCAGGTCGTGAAATCAGAGTCATAGCAAATGCAAAACTGATAAATGATGATGAAGCTGTTCTTTTAGCAAAAGAGATCGCAAAAGAAATAGAAGAAAAAGTTCAGTATCCAGGCGAGATCAAAGTCAACGTTATACGAGAAGTTCGTTCGGTGGATTTTGCAAGATAACGATTTTCTCTTTTCTTTACAGTAAAAGATAAATGTATAGTTTTAAAATATTTTTAACCGAGGCTAAAAAATATAAAAAAGAGCTGGTTTATGCAAATCTACTAGCTCTTTTAGCCGTTGTTGTCAGTACTCCTACGCCACTTATCATGCCTGTCTTGGTTGATGAAGTCTTATTGCACAAACCAGGTGTCGTAGTACATACAATTGACAAAATCTTAGGTCATCCTTCACAAGCATATACATATGTGTTACTGATGCTTCTTCTTGTTATTATTTTACGTGCTTTATTCTTCGTATTCAATTTCTTTCAAACAAAACTTTTTACTATCGTATCAAAAAATATATCTTTTAAGATAAGAAAAGACTTGTTGAATCACTTAAGTAAAGTTGCAATCAATGAACTTGAATATTTTGGTTCTGGCAAAAGTGCCTCTTTGATGGTAGTTGATATAGAGACTATTGAAAATTTTCTTGGAATATTTGTAAGTAGATTGATCATATCTATACTTACTATGATAGGGGTAGCTATAGTATTGTTGATGATATATTGGCAATTAGCACTTTTTATCTTGATATTGAATCCTGTAGTTGTTGTATTTACAACAAAGATAGCTAAAAGAGTATCTATACTTAAAAAAAATCAAAATCTTTCTTTTGAGGTTTTTCAAGAAGCTTTAAGTGAAACGTTGGAGCTTTTTGTACAAATAAGAGCAGCCAATCAAGATAAAAACTTTTTCTCAAGAGTGATTGAAAATGCCAGAGAGATAAAAGAAAAATCTATAGAATTTACATATAAGAGTGATGGTGCAAATAGACTCTCTTTTCTGATTTTCTTGTCCGGGTTTGAAGTGTTTAGAGCTACAAGTATCTTGGTTGTTGCGTATTCAAATCTTAGTATCGGACTTATGTTTGGTATATTTGGTTATCTTTGGGTGATGATGACACCAATACAAGATATCTTAAGCATTCAATATACATATCAAAATGCAAAAAAGGCATTAGAGAGAATAAATTCTATATTTGCCTTAAAATGTGAGCCGAAGTATGTGCATAAATACAATCCTTTTGAAGAAAATAATACAAATAAAATAGAAGTCAAAGATCTGAGTTTTTCCTACGGTAATTCTAAAAATGTTTTGAAAAATATCAATCTTGAGATAAAAAAAGGTACAAAAGTAGCCATAGTCGGAGCAAGTGGAAGCGGTAAGACAACTTTGGCAAATTTATTGGTAGGTCTTTATGCTTTTGAAAATGGTGATATTCTTTATGATGATCACTCAATCAGAGAGATAGGATTAGATGTAGTTCGGGAGCATGTTTATCTTGTACTTCAAAATCCACAATTGTTTAACGATACAATTAGAGAAAATCTTACTTTTGGAGTAGATGTCAGCGATGATTTGCTGTATAATGCGTTAGATATTGCACAATTGAAAGGTTTTATTGAAGGACTTGAAGAAGGACTTGACACAAGAGTAGGAAGAAACGGTATTAAATTATCCGGTGGACAAAGACAGAGATTATCTATCGCTCGAATGATCATACAAAACTCCAATATTGTGATTTTAGATGAATCTACATCTGCTCTTGATGTTCATACCGAGAGTAGATTGTTTGAAAATTTAAGTGAATTTTTGAAAGATAAAACTACTATTATTATTGCACATAGATTGAGCACCATTAGAAAGGCAGATTATATATATGTGTTGGACAATGGACTAATAGAAGAAGAGGGAACTCATGATAAGCTTATGAGCTTAGAAGGAGTATTTTACGGATATACGAAAGGAGCATAAAATGAAAAAGTCAATATTAATTTTTGCAGTTAGTTTAATTCTTGCAACAGTTTCTTTTGCGGGACCTCAAGAAGAGCTCTTAGATTCGGCAAATATCATAAAAGATATGGTTAGAACAAACAATAAAATTCCACCTTTTGTACTTTCAAAGGCTAGAGCAGTCGTAATATTTCCTAGTACAAAGAAAATAGGATTCTTTTTGGGCGGTGAATTTGGTAGTGGGGTAGCTGCGATCAAAAAAAATGACGGAAATTGGAGCAACCCATTTTTCGTAAAGCTTGAAGGCGGCAGTTTTGGATGGCAGTTCGGATTTGAAATGAATTCCATACTACTTATCTTCAATACTCAAAAAAGCGCGGATTCTCTTTTAGAAAATAGCATGACTATGGGTGTAGATGCATCAATTTCTGCTGGACCTCTTAGTAAATCATTTGAGAGAAACAGTAAGATCAACCTAAGTGCAGAGATATTTTCATATAGAAAAGCTAAAGGATTATTTGTTGGAGTATCGCTCAAAGGTGCTGTTGTAAGCCACGAAAAAAATAAAGATGTTGAGTACTATGGCAATGGATTTGGTGCAAAAGACATAGTAAGTATGCCTACAAGAGAAGACACTTTTGCCATAAAAGAATTTCGTAAAGCATTAGACGAGATATAAAGGAACAAATTGCAAGATATATTAAATTCATTATCAACGTATGGTTATATAATTTTATTTTTATATTCACTGGGTGGGGGAATGGTTGCTTTGATAGCTGCGGGAGTTTTATCATATAGCGGTCATATGGATTTAACTACCTCCATCTTGGTTGCATTTATCGCAAATACGCTAGGTGATTCAATACTTTTTTATATGAGCAGATACAATAAATCGCAAATGATGCCGTATCTGAAAAAGCATAGAAGAAAATTGGCACTGAGTCATGTTCTTATGAAAAAATACGGTGATAAGATCATATTTATTCAAAAATTTATATATGGTATTAAGACTCTTATCCCAATTGTTATAGGATTTACAAAGTATTCTGCATTCAAATTCAATGTATTAAATGCAATTTCTGCTTTACTATGGAGTTTGATAGTAGGAATTGCCAGCTATAAGGCTGGAGAGACACTTATAAAAGTAAGTACATATATATCATCACATCCTTGGATTGCACCTCTTATATTGGTTGTATTAGTTGGGGTTTTATGGTTTTATTTAAAGGTAGCAACTAAAAAAAGAGTGATCTAGTCACTCTTTTTTATCTTTAAGAATTATAAACTTTCTTTTATTTCAGCACTTATTATTTCATCGCCCTGTCGTATACTGTCTAACACTTTCATACTCTCTTCATCATCTCTTTCAATTCCTCCAAATACTGTATGCACACCATCTAAATGAGGTAGGTTATCATAGCATATAAAAAATTGACTTCCTCCTGTATTTGGTCCTGCATGTGCCATAGAGAGTTTACCTTTTTCATGTTTACTTGTATTTTGATCACATTCGCATTCTATTTGCCAACCCGGTCCTCCGGTACCTGTTCCATGAGGACAACCGCCTTGTGCGACAAAACCTGGAATTACTCTATGAAAATTCAAACCATTATAAAAACCATCATTTATCAGTGTTGCAAAATTTGCTACAGTATTTGGTGCTTCTTCCGGATATAATTTTATTTTCATTTCGCCATTTTTTGTTTTGATGATCGCATATTGAAATTTTGCTAATTCTTCTTTTGAATAGTCATATTTTTTTAAACTCATTTTCTTCCTTTTAAAAATTTTCTGGATTATATCAAAAATCATATTTATTTTTTATTTACATCTATATGTTCTACTCTATTCTTACCGTTGTTTTTGGCTTTATAGAGTGCATTATCGGTTAGATTTAAAGAGTAATCTATGCTTTTATTTTTTGCTAGATATCCAATTCCTATACTGACAGTGATACTGGAATCTTGAAAAAATATAGTTTTGTTAATATTCTCTTTTATCTTGTGTACTAGTACTTCTAGATTTTCTAGATTTGTATTTGGGCATATTAGCATAAATTCTTCACCGCCCCATCTTCCTAAAAGATCTGTTTTTCTAATGGAAGAGCCTATTAGGTTTGAGATTTCTTTTAGAATTTGATCTCCCGCTAGATGTCCATATGTATCGTTGATCATTTTAAAATCATCAATATCAAAAATAGCCAAAGAACACTCAAGGTCATATCGATCTACCAATTGTTGCTGTTCTCTTAGTATTTCGTCTATTTTGAGTCTATTCGCAATTTGTGTTAGTGCATCAATTCTAGAGAGATTTTTTAAGTTCTTGTTATATTTTCTAAGTTGAAGCAAGTAAGCTAAAAGAATGGCAAATATAAATATAAATAGGCCGACTATTTCCCAGATAAATTTGTAATCTATGCCAACAACTTGTTTGACAGATATCCACTTGTTGAAAATCTCCTGTTTTTCTGCTGGAGTGATGTGCATTATAATCTTTTGAAATATATCTCTAAGTATCGGTTCGTCATTTCTGACGCCTATGCTTATATCATCATTTTCCTGCAATCTACCGGAAATTTTAAGAGTCCCGGAAAAGTGTTTTTGTATCAGTGGAGCAACTGTAGTCAAATCATTGATATATCCGTATAACTCTCCATTTTCAACTTTTTTCAAGCCCGCCATCGTACTGTTGACTTCTACGAGATTGATATTGTTGTTATTTTTTAATTTAAGTATCTCTATGATCGCAAAATTTTTGTTTACACCAAGCTTCTTATCTCTTATCTTGCTTATATCGTCTACAAATGGTTTATCGTTTTTGGTTGCAATTACAATAGGAAAGTGTAGATAATCTTCAGTAAAGTTTATGTATTTACTTCTTTTTGGAGTTTTTGTTATAGATGCAGCAAAGTCACATTTTTTATCTTTTATTGCCTTTATGCATTCACCCCAGCTTTTTGTGGGATAGAGTATTATATTTAGATTTGTTTTTTGCTTTATAAGTTTTACTATATCACCAATGATACCGACATGCTTTCCATTTATTATACCTTCAAATGGCATCATATCGGGGTTTCCACAAACTTTTATTTTTCCTTTTTTTGTCAAAAATGCTTTTTCTTTTTTATTAAATGAAATCGGTTGATTCTTGATTTCATTTAAAATATCAGTAAAAGTCAAGATATGTGAAGATTGCCCTGATCTTAATTTTCCACTTTTTACAAGTTGTTTATATACCCTGTACATAAGGTCTTTATTCGTCTCGCCCAAATTAAAAAAATCTAAGAGCATGAGCTTTTTTATTACTTTTGCTTCATAGAGCAGTTTTTGTACGTCAGAATCAGGTCGATATTTTCTATGAATTATTTCAACAGTTTTGTTCATATGCTCCAGTGAATATTCCCAGCCTTTTTTTGTGGCAGATAAAAATTTTTTTATTGTGTTTGGATTTTCTTTTGCAAATTTATATGAACTAAATAAGTTCATAGCATTTGTGACAAACCCATAATCTGCTGGATCTATAATGTTATATGGTATTTTTTCTTTATTTAATTCATAAAGCTCATTTGACGTAAATGCACTGAGCGCGTCAACTTTCTTGTTCTTAAAGGCAGAAATAGTATATGAGTGCGGAACAAATGTATAATCCACAGAAAAATAATCCAAAAGCAAGGATAGAGAACTGTTTCTTGCTTCATAGTTAGTTATCATGATCTTTTTACCGTTTAGCATAGAAGGATTTGTTATATTTGGCTGAGTGACAAATACCAGTGGTGATTTTTGCAAATATGTTGCCAGAAGAACAGTTGGCTGTAGTTTTCCATCATTGCCGTATATCAGTGATGTATTTGAAAGTCCAAAGTCAGCCTTGCCGCTTAAGACATCTTGAGCAATATCTATGCCCTTTTTATACTCTCTGAGATCAACATCTAGACCTACATCTTTGTAATACCCTTTTTCTTTTGCCATGATAAGTCCGGCATGCTGGAACTGGTATTTCCAGTCAAGTTGAACACTAAGCTTTATAAGGTGGTCATTTGAATATAAATTAAGTACAAATAAAAGTAAAACGACTATATTTCTTTTCATGTATTAGATTGTATCATAAAAAACATTCAGTTTTCTCAAAAAAGTTTGTAAGAGTGATAATTTTTTGATAGAAACGGTATTTTATTTTTTACTATTTGAAATTTCCAATATTACGATACAATTATTAAATATTTTTATAGAGGTTGGACATGGATTATCGATTGGTTTTGAAAGAGATAGAAGAGGAGATTAAGCCGTTTTTGCATGATGGCAATGTTGCTGATTATATACCGGCTTTGGGGCGTGTTAACCCAAACCAGTTTGCCATGAGCTTGCAGCTTTTTGACGGAACGACCTATGGTGTAGGCGGGGTTGATACAAAATTTTCAATTCAAAGTATCTCCAAAGTTTTTACGTTTACTCTAGCACTGGGCTTATATGAAAAAACACTTCACAAAAGAGTCGGAATCGAACCTTCAGGTAATCCATTTAATTCTCTTGTTCAACTTGAATACGAAAAAGGGATTCCAAGAAATCCATTTATCAATGCCGGTGCTATCGTAGTTACAGATATGCTCAACAGTAAGTATAAAGACAATACTTTCTTAACTATTATGGAATTTATACGAGATGTGAGTGACAATAAAACAATTATGTATGATATAGAAGTTGCTGATTCCGAGGCAGAGTACGGATATCGGAATCTTTCTTTGATCAACATGATGAAAAGTTTTGGCAATATAGAAAATGAGATAGAAAAAGTGATGGAAGTCTATTTTAAACAATGTTCCATCTCTATGAATACAAACGAATTGAGTAGGGCGATGCTTTTTCTCTCAAATCATGGTGTGGATCCTATCACACATAAAAAGTATATTACCTCATCACAGGCAAAAAGATTAAATTCTTTAATGCTTACTTGTGGACATTATGATGCTTCAGGCGACTTTGCATTTAGGGTTGGACTTCCAGGAAAAAGCGGAGTAGGCGGTGGGATAGTAGCAATTGTTCCAAATCTGATGTCTATATGCGTGTGGTCACCAAGACTCAATGCTAAAGGAAATTCTTTAGCAGGAACAAAAGCCTTAGAATTATTTACGACGAAAACGGGCTTGTCAATATTTTAATTATTTATTCAAAAAAATTAGATTTATAGTTGAAAGAAGGGTGATTTATATCAATTAGTTGTAAAATTGGTTGCGGGAGACGGATTTGAACCATCGACCTTCGGGTTATGAGCCCGACGAGCTACCAAACTGCTCTATCCCGCGACATTGAAAGATATGGATGGGGTGAAGGGATTCGAACCCCTGAATGACTGGACCAAAACCAGTTGCCTTACCGCTTGGCTACACCCCAACGGTAATCCTCACTCAATTTGTGAGGTGGAATTATAATCAATTTTATCTGAATTGTCAAGGGATTATGGTACAATTTCAAAAATTTAAAATAGGCGGGATTTTTTTAATGTCGGAAAACAGAGTTAAAAGAGCTATAGAGGACATCAAACAAGGTAAAATGGTTTTGATGGTAGATGACGAAGATAGAGAGAATGAAGGCGATTTAGTTTATGCGGGGACTTTTTCTACACCACAAATGGTAAATTTTATGGCATCTCGTGCAAAAGGCTTGATTTGTGTTGCACTTTCTAAAAAAATATCGGACAAATTAGAATTATCACCAATGGTGGTAAATAATAATTCGCAGCATGAAACAGCTTTTACAGTGACAGTAGATGCAAAAGACTGTACTACCGGAATATCGGCATATGAACGTGACATGACTATAAAGGTACTTGCCGATTATACGAGTAAGCCAACTGATCTAGTGAGACCTGGACACATTTTCCCTCTCATAGCTAGAAAAGGCGGTACTTTAGTTCGTACAGGTCATACTGAGGGTTCAGTGGATCTGTGCAGACTTGCAGGTCTTCATGAGGTAGCTGTGATATGTGAGATCATGAAAGATGACGGGACTATGGCCAGAAGACCGGATTTAGATATTTTTTGTAAAGAAAATGACATCCATATGGTTTATATATCAGACATAGTAGAGTATCGAATGAAAAGTGAATCTTTGGTTCGAGAAGTGGCTTCATCTATGACAAAATTCATGGATGTAGATGCTAGAAGAGTGGATATGGTCGACCATGAAGGAAATCATCACACAGTTTACCAATTTGGTGAATCAAAAGAGACTATGGCAGTAAAATTTCACAATATAGTTAGAGATGATGAGCTTTTTGCGGATGCTCCAAAATTAAACGGTATGTTAAATGCGATAGAATACTTAAAGAAAAATGGTGGATTGTTAGTTTTTATAGATGATGAAAATTCATATAGCAAAGAGATCAGAGAGTATGGTATTGGCGCACAAATATTAAATAAGCTTGGAATCAAAAATATAAGATTGATTTCCATGGTTAAAGGACGAGAATTCGTAGGAATCAGTGGTTTTGGTTTAAAAATAGTTGAGAATATTGAGATATAATCTCTAAAACAATAATCCCTATATTCAGGGGTTATTGTTTTCAAATCTCAAAAGATATAAAATCATCGCTCTGTCGTGTTATTTTAAACATTTCCCAGATTATGATTTGTATGAAAACAGAGAGTCAATATGAAATTTATTATTTACAACATCGTAACATGGGCATTGTATTTTTGTATAGATCATATTTTTTCTTTCCTGCATCTTTATAAATCTACTACACCAAGCGACATCTTTTCCTATTTTGACGATAGAGATATGACATTGATTGTTATTAATATCGCTATCTCTTTGATCCTTGGGAAGATTATCACAAGCAAGCTTTTAGAAAAAGCAGGAAGATACACTTAAGGATTTACATGAGCAAATTAAAGCTAAGCGTACTGGATCAATCTCCTATACATGATGGGAAAGAAGACAGATTTGGTTTGTTAGATACGATAGAATTAGCCAAGATATGTGATACTCTAGGTTACCATAGATATTGGTTAGCGGAGCATCACAATACAAACGGCTATGCCTCTTGTGCTCCTGAAGTCATGATAAATTCAGTGGCAACCGCTACAAAAAATATGAGAGTTGGAAGCGGTGGTGTTATGCTAAATCATTACAGCCCGTTTAAAGTGGCGGAAACGTTTAATATGCTTGAAGCTTTACATACTGGTAGAATCGATGTAGGTATCGGTCGTGCGCCAGGAAGTGATTTTCTAACCTCTAGGGCTTTGCAAGGCAATAGAGAAGTCGATTATTCACAGAAAGCTTATGAATTGATAGGTTACTTAAATCAAAATCTAGATAAAAGACATCCTTATTTCGATGTTGCCTTGAGTCCTGCAAATATTAAAGCGCCACCTGTTTATTTACTGGGATCAAGCGAAGGAAGCTCCAAATTAGCAGGGATCTTGGGTGCCGGTTTTGTATTGGCTTTATTTATAGGAAATCATGAGCGCTCCCCTGCGATTATCAAAGAGTACAAGAGCGCTTTTGTCCCTTCACTTGCTTTTTCCAAGCCCAAGGTCATCATCGCCGTTGCGTGTATCGTCGCAGATTCAAAAGAAGAAGCAGAATTTATAGCCAGTTCTCATGTTTATTGGAAATTGCAAGCATTTACAAAATACCAAAGAGGTGCCTTCAAAAGCCCGCAAGAATTGGTCAAAATAATAGAAGACCTATCTCCTGAAGACAAAAAATACTATGATGAAACGATGAATCATATGATCCTTGGAAATGCAAAAGAGTGCCGAGAAAAGATAGAAAAACTTGCTGCCTCATATGATGTAGATGAAGTCATGATAGTCAATGTAACATATAGTTTCAAGGACAGAGTAAAATCTTACGAGTTATTGGCAAAAGAGTTTGAGTTAATATAAAGAATACTTTCCTTTTTACATAATTTCTCGTAAAGGGAAGGTATCATGCTGCCTCTTCCAGCCTGAAGAATAGGCGGAAACGCATATACTATACGTTTCCGCTGATTGATCATCCTATATGAACACTATTGGTGGATGGTAATATCGATATGCGTCGAAGTTGTAGAATCGAGCACAGGGAATGTTGTTGGATCTCCTTCAACTGGCACTGTGACATTATCGATATAGGTATTGTTAAACGTACCTGTAGGCATTGATGTGTTATCCAACAAGAACGTGATCCGATATGTTCCCGCTGGGACAGGATGTTGCTTGAGATCCCATACGTATCCATATGTCAGATTACCGGCCACATTGATTTCTGCTGCGAATTTACCAGGACCGTCTGGTATGGTTGAGTCAAAAAGCGTCTGGTCTACTACCGTAGCTCCAACAGTACCGTTTGCATCTACTTCTTCTATCCTCAGGTGAGCATTGGTGGCAAATACGAACGAGGTGTTGGTTTCATAGGTCGTTTTGTCTGTTCCGTATATTTCAACATCTTTAGTACCGTAGAGTGAAACCATCTTATAAGAGGTCATGTTAGTGTCCAGAGTCTCTGTAAGCACCATTTCTATCCTGATGATGGATTGTGTGTTCAGGGTCTGGCTGATTAGGTTGTCACCCCATGTTGCCGTAACATGCTGTGGCGTGCCCGCTCCGTTTTTCCATTCTCCTTGCCACGTGCTGGCAGTCTTTTGTTTGTAGTAGGTTACACCGTCTAGTACAAATGTCGTGTTCTCGTCGAAGTATGGAAATTCTGTCAGTGTCGACGCTTCTGTTACAGACGGTCTCAGGCTGGTGTTATAATCGATGAGGGAAAGGTTGTTTTCCGTCCAGTTCCCATCAATAGGAAGCCCTCCGATACCGTAACCGTCGGCAAATATCACCGCTGCGGCAAAGTTGTTTCCGTATGTTACGACTTCACCAGCACCTCCACCAGGAGGAGTATAGCTTTGTGGAAGCGTAGTTGTCTCTCCACCGGCGTTTTTGGCGGCGACGATCCAATAGGTTGTCACACCTCTTTCCAGACCGGCATTATCTATAAACTCATGGGTTGTAGCAGGTAGGGAGATGAGGTGGTTTGCCGGATCAAAAATATTAGCGGCTGTAGTGCTGCGATAGATCTCATAGGAAGTCACATTACCGCCTGTTGTCGGTGCCGACCAGGACAGCGTGGCAGATAATGCTCCACCAGACGGTGTCGCTACAACAGTAAAATTCGTCGGCATACCAGGAGCCTCGACAGTCTGTGTCGTAGAATCACCACCACCGCCACAGCCACTAGCCATAATACCAAACAAGACCACAAACAACATGGCCACCATTGATACAAGTACCTTATTCCTTGATTGAAATGTTTTCATAATAGAGCTCCTTATAGTTTCTCTAGCATATATTTTGATTATACATCTTTAAAAATAAATTAATCTTTAAAAATAAATTAACTTTTAAAATATGATTTAGGTATTTTTTGATATGTAACCATCTTAACGACATGACACTATACAAAATAGTCATTTGATTATGCTGATTATTTTGATGAAACAATCAGCTGACATAGAAAGCAATATCTAAAAAAGTAAGTAATATTTTTTAAAATAAGAAGAGACAGAATAAAATAAATCAGCTGCCTCTTTAGTAATATTTTCTTTTATTTTGTGTACAATACACAAAAATATAATCAAAAAGGCTTTAAGTTTTAAAACATTTAGTGCCAGTTTTTAATTTAGAAGCTTAGAAAAACCGAAAATAAGGGATTTTAATGCAAATACGAGTCTATTATGAAGATACCGATGCCGGTGGTATCGTCTATCATGCAAATTATCTAAAATTTTGTGAGCGTTCACGCAGTGAGCTGTTTTTTGCACAAGGGAAAACTCCGACTTTAGATGGAGGACATTTTGTAATCAAACATATAGATGCAGAGTACTCAAAATCAGCTAAATTAGGTGATATGTTAGAAGTTAAAAATAAGATCATAGAGCTGAGAAATAGCTCTATGAAGTTAAATCAATGCGTATATAGAGATGAAGAAAAACTCTTTGACATGACTGTTGTTTTGGTTTTTGCCAAAGACGGTAAGCCTATCAGAATTGATGATGAGATCAGGAGCTTTTTACACTCTATTGAGTTGTAATCGGCTCCAGAGTATATCTTTTGGGCGATACAATGGTCGTATTGTAGTCAACTTGACCATTGACTACAACTTCAGGAAAGTTTCTCTTTCCATTTGACAAGAAGTATTTTTCATATATATAATCTATACCTAAAGTTGTTGAATAATTCACCCAGTCAAACTCTATATCGCCTCCAAGCATCTCATTTGCACGTGTTATTTCTGTATTTGTCTTGCTTATGGAGTTTGCAATAAGTAAAGATTTTCTATCATCATACTGAGTTAATGTCAAGATCATAGGATTGTAGTTTATCTGTGTTGACAATAGATTATATGGTGTTCTATTGTAAACTCTTAGTTGAGAGGCCAAAAGACTTGTTTTTACAAGCGGTAAATTTAAAAATATAGAAGAATCATCAAGAGCTTTGTTCCATTTTAATATTTTTCTAAATTCAAGCCTATCATTATTAAATTGTTTTTGATAAACGATATCTTTTGTTGTTGTACCGACATCTTTATCCAATTCATTTGCGATGCTGCTTTGATCTGAAAATATTGCAACTTTATTGGTGGCATATGTTAAAAGCTTGTCGATCTGATCTTTATAACTTATACCGCCAAATACTATATTTGGGCTTGGATTTTCAATCTTTGATATATTTACCGTAGGTATATAAACTAATAATCCATCGGCATTTTGTGTTAGAATTCTTGCTCCTACCTCTGTTAAAGGGGCTATGACATATGTAAAACCATCATTCTTTATATTTTGTAGAGCATTTATGATAGAATCTTGCCTTTCATCCTCACAATTATAAATCTTTAAATCAAAGTTGAACTTTTTGTATATGAGATAAGTGAGTACTGAATTGACAGTGCTGACAGCATATCTTCTAATCGTCTTTTGAGGTACTAACATAGCAACTTTTATGCTTATTTCTTGAGGTTTTGTCATGTTAAATACTTTGGAATATTGATCATATGCATTTTGGATATCATCATATTCACTGTGATTTTTATAAACACTTAAAAATGAAAATACTTTACCGTTCTCAATCATATTGTTGAGACATTCGGTGCCACACTTTTCAACACTCAAATCCATAAATACATTTTCTGTAGGAGGTATAGGCGAAGGTATCTCACTCTTTGAAAGTAATAAACTTGTAAACATTAGGATAAATAAAATGGATTTCATAATAGTCTTTTGACCTTTAACATGTCGGCATATACTTCTTTTTTTGCCGATGGATTTCTTAGAAGAAAACTTGGATGGTATGTCGGTATAAGCTTGGCATTACCATATTCAAGTATCTCACCTCTTATTTTTGATATAGGCATATCATAATCTTCACTCAGATAATGATAACTTGTAGAACCTAAAGCCACTATGATCTCAGGCTTTATGATCGCTATTTGTTCTAATAGATAAGGTTTACATGACTCAGACTCTTCAATGGATGGAACCCTGTTGTTTGGTGGTCTGCATTTTACTATATTTGTGATGTAGACATCCTCTCTTTTTAATTCTAAAACATTTTCAATAATCTTGGTAAGAAGCATACCTGCTCGCCCTACAAAAGGTTTTCCTGTTTCGTCTTCATTGGCTCCGGGACCTTCGCCTATGAACATAAGTTTTGCTCTTTGGTTCCCCTCACCAAAAACAATATTTTTTCTTCCCTTGGCAAGTTGACAAAGATGACATTGCATAACTTTGTCTTCCAGTTCATGTAAACTTTGAGCAAAAGGTTTGTTTTGTGGCATAACCAATGGTTTATAATCTTTAAAGTATTCAAAACCAAATGATTTGTATTGATATAGTTGTTTTAGTAATTTTGCTTTTTCTAGGTTAATCATATACTAATCATAGCAAATGAGCTGTTAAAAAGCTATTAAAAAAGCCAAATTTGCTATCAAAATAACTATGCTATAATGACGCAAAATAATTGATACTGAATATTATGGATAATTAAGAATGATAGAAAAAATAGAAGAGATATTAAAAACCAGAGATGCACTTCTAACAGGAGGAGGAGGAGTCGGAAAGAGCTACCTCGCTATGGAGTTAGTTAAAAGAGCCAAAAAAAATTCACAGCAAGTTGTCACTTTAGGAAGTACCGGAGTCAGTGCTGTAAATATAAACGGCCAAACTATCCATAGCTTCTTTGCATTTGGGATATGTAGTACTTTGGAAGAGCTTAGTAAACATGACAGATATGCAAAAGGACGACTTAGTGAGATAAAAAAAATACTAAAAAGTTGTGATTTATTGATCATAGACGAGATTAGTATGGTTTCTGCAAATTTGCTGGATATGATCCAGTATAGACTTAGAAGTGCGGGATTTAAGGGACGTATTCTATTTATAGGAGATTTCTTTCAACTTCCTCCGGTATTTAAAAGTGTAGATAATTCTCTCCTTGGAAACAATCAATATGCTTTTGAGAGTAGTGCCTGGGAATTTATAGATCCTCTAATCATAGAGCTTACAAAGACAAAAAGAACAAATGATAAAAAGTTTTTTTCAATACTTAGTAAAATTAGATTGGCAGATATTGATGAAGATGTTATAAAATATTTGAAAAGCTTGAGAGAGAATTCATCTGTTCTTCAAAGTGATGCCACTGTATTGTTTGCTAGAAACAGAGAAGCAGACGATATGAATTTAAAAAAATTAAATGAATTGGACGGCAATCCAATTTTGTTAAAAGCTAAAGAAAAGCTACATGTAAAGACCTTGCATGAAAACAAGATAAAAAATTGGAAAAATTCTTTACCTATTCCTTGCGATCTGATGCTCAAAATCGGTGCTAAGATTTTGTTCTGCACTAATAAATGGGGTAAATTCTACAATGGAGAAAGAGGTATTGTAAGAGAGATAGGTGATGATTATATAGTAGTTGAAAAAGAGGATTCTCTGATACGAGTTGATAGACATGAGTATGTGATGAGTGAAAACATAGTCTTAAACGGAGAGATCGAAGAAAAGCCTTTGATATCTATAGAACAATTTCCGATAAAATTGGCATATGCTATAACGATACACAAATCACAAGGTATGAGCATAGACGAACTTGTTTGCAATATAGATCATATTTTTGAAAAAAGTCAGTTTTATGTAGCAATATCTAGAGCAAAAAATCCAAAAAATCTATATATTCATCAAAGTAACGGTGATTTTGATAGATGGATACAAAAAATCACAACGGTTTCGCCAAAAGTCAAAGATTTTTATATCAATTATGAAGTTTTAAAAATTGAAGAAGAAAAAGTAAGATATAAAACATTTTTTGATTAAATTAGCTATACTTAAAACAATAAAACAATAGGAGAGTCATATCTTGAAAAAGTCGATTATATTTTTGATGCTGTTTACTACGGTCACTCTTTTTGCGCAGATGTTTCATGTTGAAGATTTTAGCTCTGAAGTCTTTTCAAAATTACACAAGAAGCCCGTTCCTATAAGTATTAGTCTTGTTTTTGACGGTAGATATGTAGAAGATGAAAGCTATAAAATAGTGGATTCTCTAAACATCGTGATCGGAAGTTTTTATTTTGAAGATTTGATAACATCTCAAGGTAAAGAGAACCTAAAAAAAGCAATTATAGCGTATTGTTCTAAGAAATACGGTGTAGATATAGATAATATTTATATTCAAAAAATGAATTCCCAACCAAGTGTCAAAGAGATAATTGAAGCTCTTAAAAAAGAGGGTATGTGCGTTAAGAATTATTGATCCACTATATCGTAATTACTAGGTACTTTGACTCTAAATAGAGAGTCGTCAAATATGATGTTTTTTTGCAGATTATTGAGCTTTATTATGACTCTGTTATCTAGTTTGTCTTTGTACATTATGTCTGCTATTTCACCATCTTTTATCTCAACAAAATAATCGGTATCTTGATATGTCGCTTTGTATGTATTGTCTTTGATCTTTTTTGCATCTTTTATTATTTGAGTTAAGTTTGGACTGTTTTGTAGAGTTGTTACTATAACTTGTTCTAATTCAGGCTCAACTATAGCTACTTTTTTGTCATTAAAATATACTTTTTTCTTGATGGGTTTATCATATATCCAAAGTGCTTTGTTTGAATCAGTCGCATAAAACCTTCCCGAGTAGTTGATTGAACTATTTTGGTCATTGGTGATTGTTTGTATAAAATCACTTTGAATACTTTTAAAATCTAAAACTCCAGCTTGAATATTAATAAAAATGATGGCTACACATAAAAAATATTTCATAAAATTTACTCCATTGACATATTATAGTGAAGTTTTAGCAAATAGATAGTAAAAGTATGATAAAATTCACACTTTGAAATAAATAAAAGGTAGATTAATGCTCGTAAACAATATAGCAAAGAAAATATTCGGAACAAAAAACGATAGATTGGTCAAATCTTATCTAAAAAAAGTTGAAAATATAAATGCACTTGAAGAATTTTATGAAAAAATGAGTGACGATGAAGTCAAAGAGGCATTTAATAAGTTTAAAGAAGAGATTAGAAACGGAAGTAAAACAACCGATGATATATTGTACGATGTATTTGCTATAACAAGAGAAGCTAGCAAAAGGACTATAGGTCTTCGTCATTTTGATGTTCAGTTGGTAGGTGGATTGGTACTTCACGGCGGTGATATAGCTGAGATGAAAACAGGTGAGGGTAAGACACTTGTTGCAACACTTCCCGTAACTTTAAATGCAATGAGCGGTAAAGGTGCTCATGTTGTGACAGTAAATGATTATCTAGCAAGCAGAGATGCAAATGATATGAAACCTATATATAATTTCTTAGGTCTGAGTGTTGGAGTAGTTACTGCAGAACTTGAAGATGAAGCAGTGAGAAAAGAGCAATATGCAGCAGATATAACATACGGTACGAACAATGAATATGGTTTTGATTATCTAAGAGACAATATGCGTTATTCATTAGATGAAAAAGTCCAACGTGGACACAACTTTGTTATCGTAGATGAAGTTGACTCGATTTTGATCGATGAAGCTAGAACTCCACTGATAATCTCAGGTCCAACGAACAGAACTTTGGATGGATACAGAAAAGCAAATGAAATAGCGCTCAAACTCACAAGAGATACGGATTTTACTGTAGATGAAAAAAATAGAACTATCATGATCACAGAAGAGGGTAATGAAAAATCCGAAGAACTCTTTGGAGTGGGAAATTTATACAGTCTTGAAAATGCTGTACTGGCTCATCACTTAGATCAAGCTTTGAAAGCTCATTATCTTTTTGAAAAAGACGTTGACTATGTCGTGAAAGAAGGCGAGATCGTTATAGTAGATGAGTTTACAGGCAGACTTAGTGAAGGTAGAAGATTTTCAGAAGGATTGCATCAAGCTTTAGAAGCAAAAGAACAAGTAGATATCAAAGAAGAGTCTCAAACCTTGGCAGATATCACATTCCAAAATTATTTTAGACAATACAACAAACTCTCCGGTATGACAGGAACTGCGCAAACAGAAGCCACAGAATTTGCACAGATATACAATCTAGAAGTTGTTACTATTCCTACAAATCTTCCGATGATAAGAGAAGACAACAATGACTTTATATATAAAAGTGAAGCAGAAAAGTTTAAAGCAGCAATAGATGATATAGAAGCTTGTCATAAAAAAGGTCAACCGGTGTTGGTAGGAACTGCTTCTATAGAAAAAAGTGAAGCATTGCACGCTCTTTTGAAAAATAAAAATATACCACATACTGTTTTAAATGCTAAGAACCATACAAAAGAAGCTGAAATTATAAAAGATGCCGGTTTAAAAGGCGCCGTTACTATTGCTACAAATATGGCTGGACGTGGTGTTGATATAAAGATTTCAGATGAGATAAAAGCACTGGGAGGCCTATATATTATAGGTACTGAGAGACACGAAAGTAGAAGGATAGATAATCAGCTGAGAGGTCGTGCCGGACGTCAAGGAGATCCCGGTAAAAGTAGATTCTATCTTAGTTTGGAAGATAATTTATTGAGAATATTCGGTAGTGATAGAATCAAAAATATAATGAATAGATTAGGTATAGAAGAGGGTGAACATATAGAATCTAAAATGGTCACAAGAGCTGTTGAAAATGCTCAGAAAAAAGTTGAGAATATGAACTTTGAGTCAAGAAAACATTTGCTAGAATATGATGATGTTGCAAATGAACAAAGAAAAACTATATATAACTTTAGAAATAACCTTTTGGATGCAAACTATGATATAAGTTCAAAAGTAGATGAAATTAGAAAAGAATTTGTGGCAGATCTACTAATGAGAGCAGAAATCTTTGATGGAGCTACAAGTGCTGATTTTAATTTAAATAGACTGACATCAATCATAAATTCTGATTTGCAAGAAGGTTTTGAGGAAGAAGATTTTGCAGGCAAAGATTTCGATGCTTTGAAAAATTATATTGATGAGAGCTTGGCAGAAACTTATAAAATGAAAATGTCAGTTGTAGATGATGAACAAAAAAGAGAGATAGAGCGAATATTGTATCTTCAAGTCCTCGACAATGCATGGAGAGAGCATCTTTATCAGATGGATATACTAAAGACAGGTATTGGGCTTCGTGGGTATAATCAAAAAGATCCACTTGTTGAATACAAGAAGGAAAGTTATAACCTGTTTATAGAATTGGTAGAATTGATAAAATTTGAAAGTTTTAAAACACTTTATGTAGTAAAATTAAAAGATGAAAATGAAGATGCACAAAAACGTGCTATGGAAGAGATGTTAAGAGCTATGGAAGAAGAGTCAAAAAGCGGTATGAAGCTAGAACATGACGGTTCAATGTTCCAATCAGGCTCAAACACTCTTTCTGCTGAGAAAAAAATCCCAAGAAATGCTCCTTGCCCATGTGGAAGCGGCAAAAAATATAAAAATTGCTGCGGCGTCAGTGGACCGAAAAAAGGCGCGTTAGTATAGTTTATGGCAAAAAAAAGTATAAGCGGCTACCTTGTCAGAAAATATCTAAGATTTGATAAGGCACAACCTTTCATCACAGTCAGTGCCTTTCTCGCTTTTCTAGGTGTTTGTGTAGGGGTAACTGTTTTACTTGTTGCTATGGCCATCATGAATGGCTTTGATAAAGAGTTTGAGAGAAAACTTTTTACTATGAATTATCCGCTTAGTATATATTCAAAAACATTTGATAAAGTCAATACTCATGATTTAGATTTTTTAAAACAAAAATTTCCGAATCTGTTGTTTAGTCCTTATATATCTTCACAAGTTATTACTAAAAGAGGAAGTAAGCTAGAAGGAGGATTGCTTTTTGGCGTTGATTTTAACAAAGAAAAGAAAATAAACTCTGTTTTGAATTCAGCTCTCAAAGGCGTAAACCCAAAGAAATATGACTTAATAGTCGGTAAAGAGATAAAAGACAGCAACTATTTAAATGTCGGAGATAAATTGATCCTTATCTTTACTCAAAATGACCCAAGCGGATTTTCTTTGGTTCCTAGAATGAAAAGGTTTACATATAAAGGTTATTTTGAATCAGGACTGATAGCCTATGATAAAGTTTATATGTATACGACCTTAGATTCTATAAGAACTATTTTAAATTATAAAAGCGGTACGTATGACGGTATACATATTTATTCAAAAACACCTTTCTCTGATATAGTCAAGATCAAAAAAGTTTTGCCGGAAAATCTAGGGGTTATAGGGTGGTGGCAGATGAATGGTAATTTTTTCTCAGCACTTGCCTTGGAGAAGAGGTCTCTCTTTATAGTTTTGATGTTGATAATTTTAATAGCATCGTTAAATATCATAAGTTCACTTTTGATGACGGTCATGAGCAGAAGAAAAGAAATAGCGCTTTTATTTTCACTGGGTGCTACCAAAAAAGAGATCAAAAATACATTTTTTTACTTAGGTGCAATTATAGGTGGTGGAGGTATCGTCATAGGTACTGTTCTGGGACTTTTATCTATATATCTGCTTGGAACTTTTGATATCGTATCCCTGCCTGCAGATGTTTATGGAACATCAAAGTTGCCGCTTGAGTTATCTCTAACTGATTTCTTCTTGATTTTGGCAGGATCTGTTTGTATTGTTTTATTCTCATCATATTATCCATCTTACAAAGCTACTAAGATAAATGTCTTAGATACATTGAGAAACGAATAAGTTTCTAAAATAGTTTATTTAGATTCTCAAAACTAAAATAATTTTGACTGCTTTTATGTTCATACTTGAACTCTAGATTATGTGCCTTTAAAATATTATATACTATATACATCCCTAAACCAAAGCTTTTGTGTGTGATCTCTTCTTGAGTAAATGGCTCTATATAGTGAGAAAGATCGTACTTAAGAGGATTTCCCAAAGATATAAATATGATTTGATTCTCAGTTGTTTTTATAATCACTTTTTTATCTATTGAGTGTTTTATTCCATTGTCGATAATATTTTTTATTGCAGTTGTAAACAATCTAAAGTCAACATGTACTATATAATTCTTTTCGATATCAATAGTTATTTGATTTTCTGAAATCATAGCCAAATCTGTTGCTTCGTCTATAATGTCACTAAGTCTATAAGGTTTGACGTTTTTTATGCCCTCGCCAGAGGTTATTTGTTCTATAGAGGCAAATTCATTTATAAGTAATTCTAACTTTTCAAAAACATTTATAAGCCTTTGTTTTTGTTTGCTGTTTCCTATCATTTCTACACTTATTCTTCCTTTTGTAATAGGAGTTTTTAGCTCATGCATAATATTTCTCAAAAATAATTGTCTGGATTTGTTAAGTTTATTGATTTGATCAACAGCATTTTGAAATGAGTTTGCTACTTGAGATATCTCATCTTCACCATCAGTAGCACAAGATATTTGCAGGTCTCCCTTGGCAAATTTGTTCATCTCTCTTTTTAATCTCCTAAGAGGTTTTATCTTTCTAATGGTTAAAATATATGCAGTTATGATTATAAGTAATATCAATGCAAAAATACTTCTTATCGTATGATATCTGTAAGGTTGATAATCATTGTCTTTCAATAGAAGTACCGTACTGCCATGCTCAATAAGCAAATAATTTTGTTTTTCATATACAAGTATAGAGCTAGTACCTATTCTATTAGTGATCTTTTGCAAAACCAAAGCATGTTTTATGATTCTATTCTTTTCTTTTGCATCGTTCATTTCTTTCATATTATAGCCTTCTACCTGCTTCTCCAACTCTTTTTCTGTTATGAAATTATTTAGATGGAAGAGGGTAGCTCTGGCAATTATAGTGTATTTGTTATTTAATTTCTCAGTATAATTTTGTTGATCATAATCCATCAAAAACATAAAAGCCAAGATGATACTGGCTATAGAGATGATAAAGATAAAGGTGATACTGTAAAAGATAGAATTTCTGTTCATTGTGTCAACTTATAGCCAATACCTCGAATTGAGTGTATATATTTTGGTTCTTTTGGATTTTCGTTCAATTTATTTCTTATGCGCCCGATGATGACATCTATGCTTTTATTTGTAGTGTCTTCTCCTATAGAATCAACATTATATATAAGCTCTTCTCTAGATACAACGCCACCTGTTTTTTTAATGAGATATGCCAATATTTCATACTCTCCAACAGTTAAATTGAGTTCTTTTCCCATATGTTTTATAATCATTTTGTCTTCATCTAACACTAGATCCGGTTCTTCTTTTTTGGATTCTTTTGTTATTGCAAAATCTTGGTTATGTCTTCTTAGCAAACTCATGATCCTGGCTCTGAGTTCAAGTGGATCATATGGTTTTGGGATATAATCATCTGCGCCGTTTTCCAAAGCTGTTACTTTATCTGTCAAATCGTGTCTTGCGGATGATATTATGATAGGAATAGAGTGCTTTTTTCTTATCTCTTTGCATACGAGCAAACCATCAAGACCTGGTAAAGTCAAATCTAAAATAACAAGATCAAATTTTTGGTTATCCAGATAAGATAGCCCTATATACGGATCTTCTGCAGTAGTCGTATGGATATCAAATTGTTCTAAGTATTCAGATAAGATCTCTGCCAATTCTAAATCATCTTCTATCATAAGTATTTTCATCATTAGCTATTCCCATATAGAGTTTGTATTATTTTACCATAGAAGAGCTGACAATCTTTTATAAAGCAAAAAAAATCTATTTTTCTTAGTTTTATGTATAATTTTATGTATAATATAAATGACTAGAACGATCAAATATTTATAACCTTGATTGACATAGACTAAAGTTTTATGGTAGAATTCATATCAAATTAATACAAGAGGTAAAAAGGTATGAGTGCAAGTTTATACGACACATTAGGTGTTTCAAGTGATGCATCTGCAGATGAAATAAAAAAAGCATATCGCAGATTAGCAAGGAAATATCATCCTGATGTAAATAAAGAAAAGGGCTCAGAAGAAAAATTTAAAGAGATCAATGCCGCATATGAAATACTAAAAGATAGTGAAAAAAGAAAAAAATACGATCAATACGGCGATAATATGTTTGGTGGCCAAAATTTCCATGATTTCGCATCTAGTCAAGGCGGAAATGCTGATTTAGATGAAATATTGAGAAATATTTTTGGCGGAGGCATGGGTGGTGCCGGATTTGGCGGTTTTAGCAGAGGAGGGTTCTCCGGAGGATTTTCAAATGGAGGATTTTCAGGATTTCAAGCTCCGGATCTAGATGTGGAAGCTAGAATAACGATACCTTTCAATGTTGCTATTCTTGGCGGTAAACATTCAATATCTTTTAATAATGAAAATTTTGATATCAAGATTCCAGCAGGTATTAAAAATGGTGAGAAAATGCGTCTCAAAGGCAAAGGTAAATCTTATCAGGGGCAAAGAGGCGACCTCTTTTTAAGTGTAGAGGTGGCAGACAGTCCAGTATATGAAAGAGACGGAGATGATCTTGTAAGAAGTGTTGATATCAACTTAAAAACCGCATTATTTGGAGGAAAAGTAACTGTTGAGACTCCATATAAAGAAGTTACGTTAAAAATCAAAGAAAATACGAAAAATGCACAAAAATTTCGTGTAAAAGGCTATGGTGTCATCAATAGAAAAACACAAGAAAAAGGCGATTTGTATTTGAAAGCAAATATCGTGCTTCCTGATGTAAACGCTCTAGATGAAAATCTACAAAAGATGATGAAAGAAAAATTACCAGAGTAGAAAAGGGGACATTAAAAATGCATGCATATGACGAACCGGTATATCTTATAAGTGTGGTTGCAAAAGTTTTGACTATCCATCCTCAAACACTAAGACAATATGAAAGAGAAGGCTTGATCTGTCCTTCTAGAACAGATGGAAAGATGCGACTCTTTTCTCAAAAGGATATTGATAAAATCAAAATGATACAGCGACTTACTCGTGATCTTGGAGTCAACTTGGCAGGTGTGGATATTATAATCCAACTCAAAGATAAGCTTAAAGAGTATGAAGAAACTATAGATGATTTGAAAGAACAATTGAACAAATTTAATAAAAAAGGCAACGATACCGTTGAAAATCCTATAGTAAAAAGAGACAGCTATGAGGTTATCATCTTTGGTGAGTAGAGATTTTGTTTAAATTCTAAAATAAAAACTAAACTTATAAGGAATAGATATGAGAAAGATTCTTGTTCAAATTAGTATGACAATTGCTATAGTTTTATTTAGCGGGTGTGCTACATCTCAGCCAAAAACAGGTCAAATCATGACACATAGCAAAGTTTTTAATACTGCGATTAACTACTATGACCAAGGCAAGTACGAACAAGCCCTAAAGTACTTTAAACAAGCAGCAATTCAAGATAATAATGCAAATGCTTGGTATATCCTAGGTACTATGTATCAATTTGGCAACGGTGTAGATATAGACTATTCAAAAGCAATAGAATACTATAAGCATGCAGCTGAACAAAATATGCCTCAGGCACAATATAATCTAGCTTATATTTATGAAAAAGGTGATGGCACTTCAGTTGATTATCAAGAAGCTCTCAGATGGTATAAAAAAGCAGCCGATCAAAACTTTGATAAGGCTCAAAATAATTTAGGGAATATGTATCAACGAGGTAAAGGAGTCGCACAAGACTATGCTAAAGCTTTAGACTTGTATAAAAAAGCGGCCCAAAGTAATATGCCCGAAGCTCAGTATAATCTAGGGTATATGTATGCATACGGACAAGGGGTAAAAGTAAATTATGAGAAGGCAGTGTATTGGTATAAAAAAGCTGCTGCACAACATTACCCATTGGCTCAAAATAATCTAGGAATAATGTATGAGTTGGGAAGAGGTGTTGAGAAAGATGAAGATAAAGCCCTTTCTCTTTATACTCTAGCAGCTAAACAAAACTTGGCTCAAGCCCAGTACAATCTGGGTTATGCTTATGAACACTATAATAAAGGTGTTGCGGACTTCAAAAATGCTTTTAAATGGTACAAAAGGGCAGCTGATCAAAATTATCCCTTGGCGCAGAACAATTTAGGTGTTATGTACCAGTATGGACATGGCGTTGATGTTGATTATGCCAAGGCTATAGAGCTATACAAAAAAGCTGCCAAAAACAATATGCATCAGGCGCAATATAATCTAGGATACATGTACGCATACGGACAAGGAGTCAAGACTGATTATACCAAAGCTGTTAAGTGGTATAAAAAGGCTGCAGCTCAACATGATACAAAAGCACTAAATAATCTTGGTGTATTATATCAATACGGATATGGTGTAAAGCAAGATTATATGAAGGCAGCTCAATTATATGAAGAAGCAGCTAGATATAATATGCCGGAAGCAGAGTATAATTTAGGCAATCTATACATGATAGGAAAAGGCGTAAAACAAAATTATCCACTTGCTATAAAATTATATAAAAAGGCTGCAACAAAAAACTATCCAAAAGCGGAATATAACTTAGGTTATATGTATACAAAAGGGCTGGGTGTGAAAGTTGATTATCAACTAGCCTTGTATTGGTATACTAGATCAGCTGATCATAATTATGTTCTTGCAGAGAATAATCTTGGTATTGTATATCAAATGGGAAGGGGTGTCCCAATCAACTACAAAAAAGCAGTAGAATTATACTTAAAAGCTGCTATGAAAAACTATGCACCATCACAGTATAATATGGGAAATATGTATTATTTGGGACATGGTGTACCTAAAAAATATGATGTTGCTTTTAGATTTTATCAAAAAGCGGCAAAACAGAATTATTCAAAAGCTCAATACATGCTTGGTTATATGTATTTCAAAGGGTTTGGAGTGGATAAAGATGTGTATAAAGCAAAAGAAGAATTTGAGAGAGCATCAAAACAAGGTAATAAGTTTGCTGTAAAAGGTTTGAATTATTTGTGCAAACTATATTCAAACCTTTGTGATAAAAAATAATAAACTTAGATTCAAAGAAGAGAGTCCAATATATTATTTGGACTCTCTATTATCTAGCATATTAATAAAAGTTTGGAAATTATAGTTGACACCATTTCAAAACTTCGATAAATAGGGTATTTTGAAATATTATTTTCAAACTTTATAACATTTTTTTTGTTTAAGGTTAATTTTGATTTTGAAGAAAATTTAAGTATATTGAAAGGATTTGTGGATATAATTTGATTGTAATACATTTATAACCTCCGTAATAGGTTGTATTTGTAAGCCGTGTTTTGTTGCAAGCATTGCACGGCTACTCTTCGTAGCTTTGAAACTTAAAGCACCATTCTAATACTAAACTTTTTAAACCAAGCTTAATTTTTTAAAAAATTAATAAATTTTTTATTATCTAGTGTCTGTGAGACAACAGCTAGTGTCTATGAAACACTAGGTCATTACTTTCTGGTGTCTATGAGACACTAGGTTTCCTATATATATACAAAGTCTTTTTTTGATAGATATCTTAGATAAATAATATTATTTAGGCTTGATTTGATTTTCGCGTCGCTGCGACTCAATAAGGAAACAGCCTCGCGGCTGTGTTTTTCTTTGCTCTTAGGATGAAACACGCTGTCGCGTGCTTTTTAGTGCTTTGATTTAGGATCAAAGCACCGTACATAAGCTGTTTATATGTGAAAGATTTTTGAAGTTGAGATTTTATTGAGTAAAAAAACGCTCTCAAACGCTCTACAATCAATTTTTTTTATTTATAGGCAAGTACCTATAATTTTTGAGATTGTTTAAATTTACCCTCAAAGAATTAATCCTGAAAGGGTAAATTTATAGTTTTTGAGTTTGAACGTAAAGATCTGGCGCGAAATTAATTTTTAAGCTCTTTTGTTTGTGCTTTTAGATTTTTTATTTCTCTCACGGGTGTGCTATTTACTTGTAGATCTTTTTCAGTTAGTTGTTTGCACTCATTTTTTGCTTGTTTTATTGTATATATAAGCTGTAAACTCTTTGCACGTTCGCGCAAAAGTATGGCTTTTTCATTGTCTGCGCTATAAATTCCGAATGTTAAAGTTTTACCGATGATATTTTTAGCTTCATTTGTAGTTTCTTCCGTTTGTAGTTGTGATCTTATGTCGCTAATTTCACTTATAAGAGCATTGCAGCTCATAGCGTAGTCAGTTGCTTCAACGGTTGATAATGGCTCTTTACTAGCACATCCAAAGAATAGGGCGGATATCGCTATGCTTGAGAGTATAATTTTTGTCATATAAAGCCTTTTGATATAAATTTTTAGAAAAGTATATCATAAAGAAGAAGATCTATATGAATAAAATCGTTTAAGGTTATTTTGAAACTTAAACGATTTTATAAATTTTTTAAAAAATGAAATGTCGATTTTATAGTAGTTTTGATTTGTGCAGCGCCAGGAGATCCGAGATAGAAAAAGGCTTAAGGTTGATTTGAAACTTAAGACAAAAAAGAGATTAAAAAAGTGTGACGAGATCTCGTCACTACTTTTTAGCATAAATTGCGATTGCAATAATACATAAACCAAGTGTAATCTTAAAACCGATATCTTTACCAGATTGTATGATCCCTTCTTTTATTTGTGCTCCGACTGCGTTGCTTGCTTGTGTTAAGTCCATATTACATTCCCTTTGTACGTTCCATAAGAACGGCAACGTCTCTTTTTAGATCGCTTAAAGTCTTTGCTAGTGGCAAAATAACTACCGGTGTTAAAATTTGCATCCACATTGCTATTTCGTGCATTATTTCCCCTTTTGTGTCATGTAGTAAATATCACGCCCGATCTTATCCCAAAGAAAAAGAGATCCGGCGGCAATGCTGCCATAGATCAAAATATTTTTTGAGATATTTAGATCTTTGCTGATCGTATCGTATGCGCTGCCAAGACTTGCTTTAAAATTTGTATACATATTCGATGCATTTTGTTTAAATTTTTCTTGTGCAATCGCTTGATCTGTAAGCGTTTGATCTGCTGAATTACTAGCATTTGAGATCATATTATCATAACCGTATAATATCTTATCAAATGTACTTAAATTGCTTGACTGTATCGGTGCCGTCTGCAAAACCGGTGTGGACGCAACAAACATATCCGCTAAATTATTATTTAAAGTTGGTGTCATGCGTTAAACCTTTCGGTTTGGTTTGCATTAAGATAATGTTGCACCGTTCCTGCTCCCGCAAAAGTGTTGTAATACTGTTTCCAATACTGTGCCCGTCCTTGAATTGTATCAGGGATCGCACCAGGGCGAAGCATGTAAAAAAGTCGTGCAAAGATCGTACTTAAAAGCGGCGACCATTGCAGCGCCAATATGCTGACTTGATCGATGTCAATGTCATAGACTTTTTTGATGAGATCCTTTGTACTTTGCGGTGTTCTGGCAACTACATCATCAAAGCCTGGCTTATCAAATTGAAAAATTCCATAACCGCTGTGTAAGTGTAGGTCCGGTGTATCTCCGTAGTGTGTCTCCGACATAGCCGTTTCGCTTAAAAGATCTATAGCATTTTGACCTCCACCTAGTGTATTAACTACATTGACGATAATTTCGTCCAAATGTTTTTTTGAAATTAATCCGTACATAAAAAAACTCCTAAAATATACCAATGACACCAAAAAAGAGCCATAGGCTATTATTTTTTTCTTAGACAATTTGAGCCCTCAAAGCTTCAATTTTTGTTTCGATGTCATTTACCTTTGTTTGAGCATAGGTTTTGTCTGTTACAATTGAGCTTAAAAGCTCTCGCATCGGTCTTATCAGTTCACTTTCAAGTGCTGTTATCTGCTGCATTATTTTTGCGTTTGAAGTTGCTTTTTGTTCATCTGCAATTTGCGTGACTAGAACACTCGGCCCGATGATATTTCCGTTTTGATCTCTAGTAATTGGAAACCAAGTATCATCTATTTTTTTACTACACGTTTGAACATAATCGTTAACTACTTTAAAATATCCCATTAGATACCTCCAATTGCGCTGAATGTTATCCCTGAACGATCAACTGTACTTGTATTACCTCCAGATATCTGAATAGTTACAATTCTGCATTTATTAACGGTTCTATTTTGTGCAAAAGTGCCTCTTTCATAGATAAACCCACTAGAAGAATTATCATCTGTTACAGATCCACTTGTTTGGTAGTTTATATTTTTCATAGGTATTGTAAAATTTATATCGTAGACACCGACTGCAATTTTAGTAACAGAAATAACATTATAACTATCTTTTATTGTTGGAGGAGTTGTTGTTCCGTCAAATACAACCCAAGCTGTACACTGATTTTTGTCGCTTTTTTTTGCGAAAAGTTTTTCTACCAAAGCTCTTGAAATACCTAACATTTTACATCTCCCATATTACAAGATCAATGGCTGAAGCCGTGTTGTTTGTAAACTTTAACGACGTGATATTACCCGTGTAGATCTCATCTTCTAGCATTTGATAGTTTATTGCACTGCCATTGAGTGACACATCAACGTAATCAGTAGCTAGAAACCTGATCGCTTTAAGTGTCGTTGTGTCTAATATAAAATTTGCTCCTGCAGCTATCGTTTGTTTTTGATCCGTACGCGGCATAAAAGATCCGTTTACATTTACAGTTTTAAGAGCAGGAGCCGGATTGATTTGAAAGTCTAGATCTGTATTGCCCTGGGCAAAGATTATCTTTTCTGCTGCTACTGGGTCACACTCGATATATACAAGATTTATGCCTTTTGCATTGATGCTGTCATCTTGTATCATACTTATTGCAGGAGCATCAGGGCTGTTTAATCTCACTCGTACATTCGCAAGATCCGGCGCATATCTTAAGATAATATAATCTCCTTTTCCAAGTGTATTGCTTTGACTAAGAGATAGCCCGTTAGATATATCTTTTGTAATTACGTTGTAATTCATTTTTTACCTCTTTTGTTTTTAAAAATCTTGTAAACTCCAAAGCCTAGCAAACTTAAAAAAGCATATTTTTTTGCGCCTGCTCTTAAGGTATCAAAGATCTGCGCGTTTTGTTGCAATTTTGCGTTTTGTTCGGCTACTTGTGCTGTGATTGTTGCTTGTGCAAGTTGTGCTTGTGTTGCATTTCCGTCTGCTATAGCTTGAGCCAGTTTATCGGTATTTATAATTGTAGTTGGACTTACACTTACCGTTGTGTTTGAGGTAGTGGAGCTTGTGCTGCCTCCACCACCTAAAAGACTACTTAACCAACTCATTTTTTAGCCTTTTTTCCAGACTTATCATTTACAATTAGCATATATCCACCAACTCCGGCTAAGCCAAGTAAAGGCAAATATTTTTTGTAATTAGATGCCAAAGTACTTAAAGGCTGTGCAGCGCTTCCAGTTTGTGCAGATCCAACCAGAGGAGCTTCTGCCAAACTTGCCGGCCCTGCAGATCCACTCCCACCAAAACCAAGCCCAACACTTGCGGCGGCTGCTAGCCCTTGATCCTTTGTAGTTTGTGTCAATTTGGGTGTCTGACTTACTGATTGAGAGGGCTTTGCTGTATTATCTGTGCCAAACTGCATTGACGGGTTAAAATTAATGCTACTTGTTACAATTCCGCTACTACTAGCACTTCCACCAAAGAAACCCATAATTTACCCTTTCATAAACATGTAAATTCCGACTACACCAACTAAACCCAAAAGTAAGATATTGTTATCCACACCGCCAATGATATTTTTAGATCCAATTGCGTTTTGTGTATTTTGATAATTTTGTTGTGTAGCGGTCTGTGATTTTAGTGCGTCAACTTGTGCTTGTGTTTGTGCAACTGTAACAACGGCATTACTAATAGGCTTTAAAATATTTGATAACCAATCAGTACCATTTACCGTTCCTGAAATTGGAGTGGAGGCGGTGGAAATACCGCCGTTTGTGCCATCCCCGTTATAATTAGGCATATTAAACCTCCGTTGCTGTAGTCTGTTTTACCGTGTCAAAATAGACGTCTACAAAGTTTGATCCCGTTTGTTTTGTGACGTTTAAAACAAGTTCTAAAGTATTGTAACCACCTTGTGCTACGATTGTATTCAGCATATCGCTTAGTCTTCCACGCTCTGCAAAATCAACTACATAGATTCCTTTAAAATCTGTTGATGATTCAATACGATATGTTTCTTTATTGTGTTCGTTAAATGCTTCAGCATCCCAATCACAAAAAACTGTTTGCCCGCTTTTTAGCTTAATAGAGTTTATCACAGTATCAGCTCTTAAGCCATTAATTGTTGATACTATAGAAATAGCTCTATAAAGTTTATTTACTGGTAAATTGAAAGTTAATTGAGCATTTGTTCCAGTCACTTCTTCTTTAAGTGCTGTTTCTTCATAGTATTTAATCACTTCGCCTTTTGCTCTACTATATCCGATTAACTGATTTGAAAATACTGTCATTTCTGCTGCTGTTACAGTAATATTAGATCCGATATTTGCACTTGAAGCCCAATCAATCATAAGATCGAGAGATTGGAATGGTTTTGTCCATAGGATAGTGTCCCAAGGTCGAACAGAATTTGGCATACTTAGATTGATACGGGCCCAAACATAGCTTGTAAGTCCGGTTTTGTTTGCTGTAGTATCAAGAGAGTTACCGCCATTTTTCCCACTTCTTAAAATACTGTCGATATATAATTTGTTTGCTGGCATTTGTTTAATATTTTCATTGCCATTTCCAATCAACTGTATATTGTTAATTAAAGAAAAAACGCCCTCATTATAAAACACAGGGGTTGCCCCGTTATCATGTGTTACTTTTATTTTCACAAGGTAATTTTCCACATGATAATTTCTACTAAGAGGGATCCTGGATTGAGTAGAAGCTGCCCACGTTGCGGAATTTTCTTTTACTTTTAATGATTGCGCCATACTATGCCCCCAAAACCGAAACTAAGATCGGATCAACAAATTTTTTCCCGGCTGCAATGCCAACTAAGATACCTGCTGCCAAATAAACATCAAGTTTTGTGATATTCATATTTTTTCCTTATATGATAAATTTTTTTATATTTTTACGGATGGGATCCATTTACCCACAACGCCACTTATAACAACTACGGTGATACCTAAGACAAAGCCTTTCATCAATTTTGCTTGCATTTTTCCTCCTTTCAAAGATTTTTCCTCACCCTCTTTGTAATAGTTCAAGATCTCTTTCAGAAGTAGTGATGATCTTTTGGTGTTCTTCGTCTTCAAACTCTAAAAAGCTAAATCTCTCTAAGTTTTCAACGGTACTGACATATTCTGCACCTATCGCTTGTTTTATGTACAGTTTATCAGTTGGCTCGCGTAACTTAGAGAAATAAAATATATCTGTTTGAGATGTTAAGTTACGCGAGATGTTTGCCGGTCTCCTAGAAGTAGTTATGATGTCGATCTCGTGGTGTCTACCATACTGAATAATTTTGTTCAAGGAGTTGTTTTTTGTAGCCCGTGGATCTAAGAACATATCTACTTCATCGACGACAAACATCAAAGATCTCATTTGTCTCACAATATGTGCTAACTCTTCAAATGTATCATCAAAAGCATTTACGACGAGTTCGAGTTTGTATTTATAAAAATCTTTGAAATTTGCCGTGTTATAGATCCACTTTCTAAAATCACCTACAGATCTAAAGCTTACACGGCGCTTTTGAAAAGTAGAGTATTGAAATCGTGGATCTGCGATAATTGTCGGTTTATCATACATAAGCATAAGGGCTTCTGTTAAAGCTGTTTTTCCATAGCCCTTATGTCCGATAACTGTAATTATCTTATTTTGCTTCTGTTTTATTAACATTTAGTTTGCTCTTTATCTTTGAAAAGAATGTTGGGATGTTTGCTAAGCCTATAAGCCCGTCTATAGCTAAAAATGTACCGGCAATAAATGCCACTGTAACATTTACACCGTGGCTGCTTAACGTTTCCTCTTCAACCTTTTTATCGACTAAATTAACGGCATTATTTTTAAAGATCTGTTTGGCTGTAGCATTTAAAGGCTCTTTTTCTCTTTTAAGCTTAAAACTCTCTGCAATAGCAAGAAATGTCTCGATAATTGCTTCACTATCACTCGTGGCTCTTGCTGCTCTAGCTCTCGGCTCTTGCTGCTCTTTATTTGCTCCTTTTGTTAGTATGATATCACATAGTTCTGGCTTAGATAACTTTGATAATGTACTCTCTTTCCAAGTTGTATAAGGCAATGCCATTTTTGCTAGTTCTTTGCCGGTTTTTTCCATTAACTCAGTACGGGTAATGCCCTCCGTACTGTTTCCCATTTCTTCAAAAGGAATATTCCTTTCTACGCCATTATCCGTTCCGTCAACCGCTTCTTTACTCATCCATTAGCCTCCGTTTCGCTGTTTTTAGCGTTTTTTATAAGTATTAAGCCAATACTAGCAACACAAATACTACCAAATAACCAAATAAATTTAGATTTTGATCTTTGTAGTTTTTCTTTTGAATGATCTTCAAATTCTTTTTTGATAGATTGAACATGATATTGATCTAATTTATGTTCAATCTCATCAATCTTTTTTTCGAGATCCGGTGTCAAAGTTTCTTTTATCTCAACTTCCGGCTTTTCCTTTTCAATCTCTGGATTTGGTGGATCAAGTTGATCGGGTAGATCTTCTATCTCTTCGATCTGATCTATTTGCTTTTTTGTACTCATTGGTTATCTCCTTGATTTGATTTTTTTATTATGTTTGATACTTTTTCGATACCACGACTGCCAAAGTAGGCGACAACCATAGTTCCAAGTAACCCTTGAAATATAGGCAAATAAGCCGTGTTGATATGAAATGTTCCGATATTTCCGTCAAGTAGCGCCATAAATGAAAATATGACGAGAACGTATATAAACGAAAGAGGGCGCACTAAGCGCGTGATGATGTGTTCGTTATCGCTTTGCCAGCGTGTCGTGATCTCTTTGTCGTATGCCGCAAGTGCATCATTGAGTTTGACTTTGAGATCGTCTAGCTCTTTTTGTAGATCATTACGGAATTGTAAACGCTCTGCATCGCTTGTAAAGAGTTTATCTGCTGCATTGCCGATCGCATCGACTACTTTTGCGGCTCCGCTGCTAAATAAACCGCTGAAAAAATTTGTTATTCCCATTTTATGCCTTTATTTTGATATAAAGGCGCTTTCATTCCGTAACATGAAAACGCTCATATAGGGAAATTACGGTATCCCTATATGAGAGTTAAACAGCTATTTTATTCCTCGTTTTAAAGCTCTCCTTAGTTCAATAATCTTTCTAATCTCTCTTTTTAACTCTTTGATCCTCTTTATCCTATATGGATCTTCGTTACCATAAAAATGATCTTTGCCTTTAAGTATCTCTAAACTGTCTTTTTTATCATATATTTCCTCTCTGATAAGATACATGATAAAGTCATAATCTTCCTCATTTATTTCGATTATCATGATGATCCTTTATAGTAGAGCATACGCCTAAAATATTATCCCAAGGTATGATCTTTTCTTTTGCAAAAATTGAAGCACTATTATCAAAGTTCATCTTTCTAACTTTGCTTTGCTTTGTATTCTTACCGACTTTATAGACAATAATATCACCTTTTTTGATTTGCATTTTCACTCCTTATTGAAAAAATTATCTAGCAATGTTTCGCGTTTATCGAACATCAGCATTTCAAACGTTACGCTTTCATCTTTTGTGAGATCTCGCGCATCCCAAATGCTTGTGTAGTAGCCGTTCTTTTTGATCATGATAGTTTTGTTTTGAAGTTCGCCCGGTGTAGTGATGTTAAATTGATTTTCTGTAAGATATAATTTTATGAATTTCCTAAACTTTGGAAATGACTTGCTGATTGCTTGTCTATCTAGCTCGTCAGGCCGTTTTATTGGCTCTTTTACCGTACAGTCACGGGGTAGGGTGTTTTGATTCCAAGCACGTAAAAAACGTGTTTCCGTGAATATACGGCGCTTGTATGGTGTGCGCGTTTGTAGCGTATCGACTACAATGTATTTTTTCTTTTTGAGTTTTTTAAATGCTTGTTTCAATGAGTCTATTGTTTGTCCGGTAAGATCCGATATCTGTATATTTGTCGCATAACAGTAGTTATCTTTGTGCGATAGCATTTCGATGTACATATAGACTATCTTTTCAGTTGCTGTCAAGGTACTATCTAGTAAAATATCATTCTCAACCGTTGTACGGCCATTTTTAAACTTATCAATGAGTTTTATGTCTATCATGACATACTCTTTTTAAGTTTTAACTCATAATTTCTCACTCGTTTAAGTTTCAAGCCAATAAATCCAAATAAGAGTTTGGAAATTACAGTTTCCAATACAATTAAGCTAAATTTTGCTATAATATGAAAATATCAAAAAAAGGCACATTATGAGGTATTCTCTTGATCTTGAGTCGACTTTTAGTCAAACGTATCTTTTTTGGCTTAGTAGATTTATACGCAACAAGGTTACGACTCTTTCAAATCGACAAGTAACGGACAAAGACAAACTGGCAATCATTATCCAAAATCTAGCAAAAGGTACCAGTGATATAAAAACTCTAACAAATCTTTTAAAAGAAGCGAGAAATATAGGTATGAGTGGCGTTCATGTCTATTACCGTCCACTTGAAAAGCTATATGAGTATCTTATGCGATTTGGTGCAGGTTCTATGAAAGAGATCGATGAAGAGCTTCTGAGTGATTTTTTAGCGAGTGAGACTTCAAGTTTGTCAGATGCGAGTAAAAAAAACTACCGTATCGCCCTACTTGGCTTTTTTGGTTATATAGATAAACAAAATGAAGATGAAAACGGCAACGCCTACAGATATGGTATAGAGCTTAAAAATTGGGGCGGTTTGAGCGGGAAAAGCGGTGTCAAACTGCCCTCTTTTCTTAACAAAGAAGAAGCCTCTAGATTTATCAATGCAATCGATGCATTTGATTACAAAACTCCTGAACTTGGCGCTAGGAACCGCTTGGTCATAAAACTAATCCTTTATACAGGCATCAGAGTCGGAGAAGCGATCAGTGTCAAGATCAAGGACTTTTTCAAAGAAGAAGATAATTACATCATAAAGATAACAGGAAAAGGAAATAAATCCAGAGTCGTCATGATAAGAGAGCGCGTGATCAAAGAGGACTTGGCTGCATGGCTTGAGATCAGAAATTGTGAAGACGGGCTGATGTTCTGCAATCAAAAGGGCACAAAATTAACACAAGCCTATCTAAGCCGCTTAGTTGAGCAGATACTTATGAGTGCGGGCTTAAGGAAAGAGAAAAACGGTTGCCATATGCTAAGACACACGTTTGCCACCCTGCTCTACCAAAAAAACAGAGATTTGGTACTCGTTCAAGAATCCCTCGGTCATGCAGATATCAATACATCCAGAATTTATACGCATTTTGACCAAGAGAGATTGAAAAAAACCACGGATCTGTTTTAATAAGGGAAATTGATATTGTGTTTCTATTATCTTTTTGTTTTTCTTTTTACTGCTACAATAAAATGATACATGAGAATAGCCATCAATATTTTATGAAATATCCAAATACTATAACTTCCTTTGTATTGTGGATCAATTGTTCTTACAAATGGATTTAAAAATTCCCAAAATTCATTCCAAATAGTTAATTTACTTTGCCATAAATAATGCCATCCGTAGCTATAAAATATTTGCCAATGCATATACATAAAAAAGAAAATTGAAAAACAAATCATTAAGCAAAGAGGTCGACTCCAACTTTGCCCAAAATTAGAAACTGTTTTCCCTATCCATAAAACAAATTTCTCCCCGTTATCAGTAGAAGAAGCTTTGAGTTGTTCTTCCATCTCTTGTTTATAATATGTATTTGCTGTAATATAATCACTAATTGAATCATAATAATTTTTGAAAAATCTATTTGTTTCTCTACTCCCCTTTTTGAACTTTACATAACCTATTTTAACATCACTTACATGAGCATCATTCATAATAAAACTGTTATATCTTAATTTGTCTAATACAGCATTTTTTATTGTCGTGTTTCTCAATATTAATTTTTTTTCTTCATCAAAATGCTCACATTTATTGTCTATTATCTGTAAGTCTTCAAAAGTACTAGATATGAGTGTAAAAGTACCTATATCAGAGTATTTTATTCTAAATACATGTTCTATGTTTGAATTGCCTATTATGAATTTTTTTATCTTCATTTCACTAAAATTCATATTTTTTAAGATACTTATTTTATTGAATTTTAGTTCACTTATTTTTATATCTGTTAAATCTATTTCTGAACTATTTGTGTCTAATTTTACATTTTCTAGTGTAAAATTGTTAATTATTAGATGCTTGGAACTCCTAAATAAGTTCATTATCGTACTATGTTCAATCATCAAACATTCAATAGTCGACGTTGTAATATTATCTAAGGATAATAAAGATTGTGTTTGCTGTAACTTTGTAAATTTTAATGTACCACTAAAATTAGAGTTGGCTATAGTAATATACTTAATTTGTGATTCAGTAAAATCTACGGAAGAAAATGAGTTATTTTCAGCCAATTCTTCTGTTATCTTATCTAGATGAATTTTTTCTATTATGGATGAGGATAACAATAAATCACCTTCAAAAGTTGAAGAAAGTATATTTACTACCTTAAATTCACCATTCCTGAAATCGACCTCCCCTTTAAAGCAACAAGATTTGAAATCCAACGAATTTGTAACTTTTGAGAGTTGCATTTTTTGATGAAATTCGCAATTTTCAAGTTCAATAGTTGTGCATTCTGCTAAAAATTTCACGTCTTCATTGAATTGAGTTTGATTTGAAACTAACCTGCCTAAAGTATTAAAATTCACATCTTTTGCAAAACTGCTTTTATTGAAAATCAACTTAGTAATATTAGGAAAATCACATCTATTTTTAAATTTAACCGTATTAAAGGTTAAATTTTGATTTTGTTCTCCCAATAAACTAAATATACCATTTATTGTAGTCTTTTGAATATTTAATACCTTTATAGAGTTCATTTTAACATCGGTAAATCTTGAGTCTTTTATATTGACATCTTCATATTCATCATTTATCAGTTTTAGAGATGGATTTGGTTTTAGATCAATTAACTCTATTTTTGTCGCTTTACCTATTTGTATCGTACCAGAAATCTCAGTGTGGCTGGCAGATATATCTTTATAGTCTTGTCCAAGCAAATCAAGGTCACCAGTAATTTTACTGTCACTTATTTTTATTGTATTGGTTGCATTTATTGTCAAGTCTTTAAATGAGCATTCCAAGATATCTACATCATTATATACACCGCTAAATACTGAGTTTTTTTCAAGTCTACTCCACTTTAATATAATCTCCTTGACATTGCCAACATTCAAGTTTTTCTTAATATTACAATTTTCAATATTTAACTTTTGATATACTTCGTTTAGCTTTAGATTTCCATTGACTTCACTAGAATTAACGATAGTCAAAGTATTCCCAGAATGTAATTCCACATCATTCATTTTTGTGTTGTCAAAAGTGATGTCATGATATGGGTTTGGACTAAAATTGCTTTTTTGATGAAACTGGGTGTTGTTTAAGTGTAAATTATTAAATGCATCAAAAGTCACATCTTTCTTAAATTCGATATTTTTTATATCGATATTATCATTAGTCCCACTGAAATTTACATCTGAGTTCAATTTAACATCTTCAAGCTTTATACTTTTGGTATTACTTATGGTTACTAGTTTCTTATATGATCCGTTTTTAATACCTAAGTTCAAAGTAGTAAAACCATCTATTAAGACATCATTATTAAAAGTACAATCATCTATATTTAAATCATTTTTTATGTATATTTTTGTATCTTGAAAAAACTTGGTGCTTTTTATCTCTAATTTATTCCAGCAGGAATGTCCAAATGAGACTTCATTTTTAAACTGAGAATTATTTATTATCTCTATTGTATTTGACTGGCTGAACTGAATATCTCCATAGAAAGTACAATTATCAAATGTTATCTTTTGGCTAGATTCGGCTTGTGATAAATCAAAATTATCTGTAAAAATACACTTTATAAATTTTACATTATGAAGGAATCTACAATTGCCTTGAAAAAAATATGTGTTATACCTGTTAAAAATTCCAAATTTAGGGAAGATTACATCTTCTATGATAATCTCATTAGAAATATCAGGATAAGAGTACTGAATATATTCTTCCCGTATTTTTTCCCAAAAAAATCTTATATCATCATCGTTAAAATTTGATTTATCACAATGCAAGATACACTTCGTAGAATCACCATATTTTTGATGTGTACACTTTGGTCTACGATTGCAAGTCTCGGACATTTTTACTCCAATATGTTGCTTGTTTTAATTTTTATATGAAAATTATACTTTTTATATCCTAAACTAGCAAATGGTAGTAGATATCAACATAATATTTACGGGTTTCTTCTAATCTGGAAAATGGATTCCGCTGATCTGTTCACAAAGTGTCAACAATTTTTCTTGCGTATCTATATCGTCTGCTTCTGGTAAATAATGCGCTTCTTGTTGATGGAAAATATAACGACCACTTACTTGAGCTCTAATATCACTGCTCACAGCAAGCCACACTTGTGACTCAGCCCCTTTTTGCAGATCATCCGTCGCACTCGAACCACCCATTTTCGTCGGTACCCAGCCTGGATTAACGGTATTGACATAAACATCTGGCCATTTACGCGCTACAGCCATGGAGAGTAACAAAACATGAAATTTAGAATCAGAATAACTTGCTCCCGTTTCAAGAGAGAAGTCTTGAAGAGTTGGATCACCCTGAAGATGCAAGTCTGAACCGATATAGATGAGGCGTTTAGGTTTTTGTATCAAGCAAGTCAAGATATACGGCGCTAGCGTATTGACAGCAAAGATAAGCTGTTTTGAAACCTGATAAACTCCCGCATTATGTATAATAGCATCAAAAGGGCCCAAGGCATTGACTGAAGTTGCTAATCTTTTAGTCTCTTCGATATTTGAGAGGTCCGCAATCAATACTTTCTCAGCAGTCGGGAGTTTGTGCCGTACTTGCTCTGCCCTCTCATTATTTCGTGCATGCAGAACAACCTTATGCCCCTGTTTTAGCAGCATCTGTGCAGCCAAAAATCCCAAACCGTCTGTTGATCCCGTGATAAATATTTTAGCCATTTAGTCCACCCTTGTGCCTATCCCTTTTTTAAAGATAACTACTCGTCTTTAAAAGCAAATCCTTGCGCTTCCAAGGTTTTACCTGTTTTTCGATAGTAAATATCAGCATAATATTTTGATGTCATTTCAGCATAAGTCGGCATTGAACCACTGCCTGTTTCATCTCTAAAAGTTTTGAGAGTATTTTCATACTCTAATGCGCCGGCTTTTACTTTCTCACTATCATATGAACCTTCCATAACAAAACTATCCAATGATACCCGAGGTTTCAGCGGGGCATTTTTTGCAGCTTCTGTAGGTACACCTATCGTGCATCCTACTGCTAAAAATGTTTTTTGTGTCAACTTAAAAAGCTTGATCATCTCATCTGCCCTACCACGCACCGCACCAATGGCAGTTGTGCCATAGCCTAAGGCCTCTGCGGCACTTTGGAGGTGATCTAACATGATACCTGCATCAACGGCACCGACCATAATACCCTCAGCACTTTGTTCTATGACATGTTTCCTACCTATACTCTCTACAATGGTACTGGTTCTGTTAAAGTCGATGACGACTCCTACAAAAACAGAAGCTGTGGCTATGTGAGTTTGTCCTCCACAAAGATCAGCTATTGTTTCAAGCATCGCTTTATCTTTTGTGTAGATAAGGCTTATTTGCTGCCCGTTAATCGAAGTAGGTGCTCTTTGAGCAGTTCTAAATATAAGATCTAAGTCAGAATCACTAACCTCTTCTCCTGTAAATTGTCGGATCGATTTTCTATTTTGTAATTGTGCAATAGTTGGATTTTTCATGGATTTCCTTATAAAGTTTTTTGCCTTGTTTTAGGCAAAGTTATTCCTAAATTATAGGTGCATTATAAGAACCGTTTGCTTAAAAGGTACTTACTATATTTTTTAGGTTTGGATTCTTGTCGGAAGAAAAATATTTAAGTTTTTTTTATACTTTTATAGCTTGAAGATACTATAATCAAGGCTATGAGCGACCATGATAAAAGTTGTATAGTGACAAAGTTCCATCCGCCAAACTCCCAGCATTTTACACCTATAAACGTACCGATAGATCCACCCAGGAACATGCTTGTCATGTATGCTGTATTTATCCTGCTGTGAGCTTCTTCATCCAAGGTATAAATTTGCGCAAAATTGTTTATCTGGATAGCCTGAACACCTATGTCAAGTAAAATAGTAGCTAGAACAAAAGCCAATACATATGTGTCAAACCATCTAATCATAAGTATGGATATTATGATAGTAAAAACAGCCAAAAATTTTGTTAATTGAGGATTGACCCTATCAGAAAGTTTACCAAGTTTTGGAGCTAGAAGAGCACCTCCTACTGCTAAAATACCAAATAACCCTATAGTGCCGCTACTATAATGAAATGGCCCCTCACTTAATCTAAACGTCAGTGTAGTCCAAAAAGATGAAAAAATACCAAATGAAAAAACTCCCAAAAGTGAAACTTTTCTCAAAAGAGCAAATCGTTTCATCTGCACAAAAGTTGATCTTAAAAGTGATATATAACTGCTTGAATAATTTGGTTCTATGTTTGGTAGAGTCTTTTGAACCAAGACGATGCAGAGAAAAACAAATAAAGCAGATAATCCATATACCGTATGCCAAGAGAACCAATGTGCCATATATCCACTAAAAGTCCTAGCTATCAAGATGCCTATCAATAGGCCGCTAAATATGGTACCTACAACCTTGCCTTTTGTGTTTGGACTCATAGAGACTGCCATAGGTATGATTACTTGTGGAGCAACAGCAAAAAGTCCTGTCATAAGGCTCAATATGTATAGAGAATTTATATTATCTATGATCGTCATACCAAATAAAGTAAATACTAATGAGATCTGTAAAAATACTATCAACTTTTTTCGATCTATCATATCTCCAAGCGGAGTTAAAAAGAACAATCCAAGTCCATAACCAACCTGTGTGAATACAGGAAGATTTCCAACCTGTCCATGACTAAGATTTAGATTTAATGCAATATTATTCAAGATAGGCTGAGAATAATAAATATTTGCGGCATTTACTCCGGCTGCTGCTGACATGATCAAGATTTGTTTTTTTGATATCATATTTTACTCTGTTCCCTACAATCAAAGATTTTTTATCGGATTTAAAATTTCCCCGTTATGATAGCAAAAATTCACTTTTTATGTTGTCTAAATTAAAAAAGTGTGTAAAAAAAGATATGCAAATTTTGCATATTTTCTTTATTTAATGATTCAAAAAATTTAATACTATTTTAATTATAAAAGACGTAAAATAGGGACAATAAGGCATACATAGCAGATGTCTCAAAAGGAGAAAAAATGTCAGACAAAATTTACAGAGTGAATATGTCAGATCTTAGTTTTAAGATTGAAAATGTTCCTGAGGCTTGGATGGGATTAGGAGGTAGAGGATTGACCTCTACAATCGTTGCTGCGGAAGTTGATCCGGAATGTCACCCTCTTGGGCCAAATAACAAGCTTGTTTTTGCTCCGGGACTGCTTTCCGGTACAAGTGCGTCAAACAGCGGAAGAAACTCTCTTGGGGCAAAGAGTCCATTGACAGGCGGTATAAAAGAAAGTAATGTCGGCGGAACATCTGCCGGTATTATGGCAAAACTCGGTGTAAAAGCACTGATAATCGAAGGTATGCCTAAAGATGATAGTACGTTTTATCATATCCATGTAACAAAAGAAAACATAGAAATACACAAAGTTCCTGAACTTGTTGGAAAAGATAACTATTTTGTTTTAGATGCTATGATGGAAAAATATGATAAAAAAGTAGCAGTGATGAGTATAGGACGTCCGGGAGAGATGAAAATGCTCATATCCAATGTTTCTGTAAAAGATCCAAAAGGAAAACTAAGAAGTCACGGACGTGGTGGACTCGGTGCTGTTATGGGTTCTAAAAAGATCAAGTGTATCACCGTAGATGCAGAAAAGTTCAATGAAGCCAGTGCAAGTATCGTAGATGTAGAAAAATTCAAAGAAGCGAGTAAGATTTTTACAAAAGCTCTTCAAGACAATCCTATCAGCGGTGAAGGATTACCGGCGTTTGGAACAAATGTTTTGGTAAATATCATAAATGAGGCAGGAGGCTTACCGACTCGAAATTTCAGATCAGGTTATTCTGATAATGCAGAAAATATCTGTGGCGAGACAATGGCTGAAAATATTAAAGCCAGAGGCGGTAGCACGACTCACGGTTGTCATGCAGGCTGCGTTATTCAGTGTTCTCAAACATATAACGATAAAGAAGGTAAATATCTAACTTCCGGTTTTGAATATGAGATGATTTGGGCTTTTGGTGCAAATCTAGGTATTAGAGACTTGGATCAGATTGCAAAGATAGATGCTTTGATGGATGATATGGGAGTCGATGCAATCGAAACAGGTGTAACTCTTGGACTTGCAGTTGATGCCGGGCTTATTGAATTTGGAGATGGAGACAGAGCATACGAGATACTAAAGTATGAAGTTTGCGAAGGAACTCATCTTGGTAGAATCGTAGGTTCAGGTGCCGGTAATCTAGGTAAATTGTATGGATTAGTTCGTGTACCTGTTGTAAAGAACCAAAGTATTCCTGCTTATGAACCAAGAGCCGTAAAAGGTCAAGGTATCACTTATGCAACTACTCCAATGGGTGCTGATCATACTGCAGGTTATGCAGTTGCCACAAATATATTAAACAGTGGTGGTCATGTAGATCCATTAAAGAAAGAAGGTCAAGTAGAGTTAGCGCGTAATCTTCAGATAGCATCTGCCGCTGTTGACAGTACTGGCATGTGTATCTTTGTTGCATTCCCGGCGCTTGATGATCCGAAGTGTTTGCCTGCTTTGATAGATATGATAAATGCAAGATTTGGTATAAATTTAACAACTGATGATGTTATGAATCTTGGTAAAAACATACTCAAAACAGAACATGAGTTTAACCTAAACGCAGGATTAACTAAACATGACGACAGACTACCTGAGTTTATGAAATACGAAGCTCTTCCACCACATAATGTAACTTGGGACTTTACAAATGAAGAGATTGATGAGTTCTGGAATTTTTGATGGCCGAGATGATTACAATCACCGTGAAGCTTTTCGCACAATATCGAGAAGGCAGATTTAAAGCAGATACTAGGCAGTACCCAAAAGGGACTACTGCCAAATTTGTTCTAGAAGATATTGGTATTGATCAAGAAAGGCTTCCTATCGGTGTTTTAATGGTAAACGGAAGACACATAGAAGAAGATTTTGTGCTAGAGGATGGACATATTTTTTCTATATTCCCTAAAGTTGGAGGGGGCTGATCAAGCACCCTCCTCTTGTTTTATGCCGAGTATCAGGCGATAACATCCAGGAGTTCCAGGAGGCAATAGAGCTAGTCTATCGCCAGTTTTTAAAACAGTATCTTTTGGCATTACTTTTCCGTTTATAAATACTGCTTCCACTTCTCTATCATCGTAGCCAAACTTTTTTATTATAAGGTTTGGTGTATAATTATCTGGAAATTCCATAAGGGCATTGACATATGGGATATTTTGCTTTTTGAGCTTTTCTCTCAAAAATGAGAAAGCATTAAAAGTGATTTTTATCAATTGTTTGCCTCCAGACTTTATTTGAAGTATTTATGAACAATTATAACACTAATAGGATTTAGAATGCAACAAAAAATATTAAATTATTTGTTAGACAACTTATATGACAATTATTTGCCTATGGACCTACATAAGAAGGCTGCACAAAAATTTCAAACGACTTTGCGAGAAGTTGAGAAGATAGCACTAAAAAATAATATAACTCCTCTTAGATATAAGCGAAATCAATCAACGATATGTGTAAAAGATCAGCTAAAACTTTTGGAATCGCATATTGCTATTATAGGATGTGGAGGTCTCGGTGGGCATATAGCAGAAATTTTGACCAGAATCGGAGTTGGAAAACTCTCTTTATTTGATTTTGATATTTTTGAAGAGCACAATCTTAACAGGCAAAATTTTTCAAATTATGCAACACTTGGCAGAGAAAAAGTCCTAGTTGCAAAAGAGGAACTAGAAAGGATCAATCCGTCTATTCAGATAAACGCTTATGTAAAAAAGTTTAAACCAAAAAATGATCTTGATTTTATCTCGACTGCAAATGTTGTAATAGATGCATTAGACAACCCTGGAACAAAGCTTGAATTGTCAATTGAGTGTAAGGAAAATGGATTAAACTTCGTACATGGTGCCATAGCCGGATTAAATGGTCAGTTCTGTACAAACTTAACACTAGAAAATCTCTATAAGACCGGTAGTAGCGGGATTGAAAAGAGTATAGGAAATCCTTCATTCTCTGTGACATTTGCAGCTTCAGTGCAATGTAGCGAGGCTATAAAGATCATATTGGGATTGGGAAAAACACTAGGTGATCATATTATGATTTCAAATTTATTGGAGAATGAATTTATTTTGATATAATTAATAAAAATATAGCTTGGAGATAAAATGCAAAATTCGTTATTTGACGATTTAAAAAATTTAAAAAATAATATGAAAGAAAATGAAAAAATAGAGAATGATAAGAGAATTGAAGAAGAGAAAGCAAGAAAAGAAAAAAAATTAAAAGACGAGTTTTTAGAATTTGTCAAAGATAGCGGTATTAAAAAAATAGGCTAACTCAATGAATATGCAGCTATCCACCAAAATTATCGAGTTTTCAACTTTAGCGAATCAATGTTCTTATCTTAGTGATAAACGCTCTAGAATGGAATATAAATATATAGAGAACTGTACTAGTAGTTTAAACGATAAACTGGTAAAAAGAGGCTGGAGAAGATTTGGTAATTATTACTCCCGACCAAATTGTGATAATTGCAACGAATGTAAAAGTCTGAAAATAGATGCAAAAAATTATACTTTTAGCAAAAGTGCAAGACGAACCATCCGGAAAAATCAAAAAACAGTATATACTATACAAAAACCAACCCTTTCAAATGAACATCTTGAAATTTATGAAAAGTATCATGCACATATGGAATATAAAAAAGGTTGGAAAAGCTATAAAATAAAACCAAGTAGTTATTTTGATCTATATATGTCAGGAGCAGGAAAATTTGGTAAAGAGGTGCTTTACTTTATCGATAATAAACTTGTAGCAGTTGATCTTATTGATTTTATGGACAATGGAATTTCTTCCATTTATTTTTATTATGATCCAGAATATGCAGACTTTTCGCTTGGTAGATATTCAATCTATGTTCAAATTCAACTTGCTAAAAATTTTAACTTAGACTGGATTTATCTTGGCTATTATGTAAAAGACTGCAATAGTCTAAATTACAAAGCAAATTACGAACCATACAAGATATTGCAAAATAATCCATCTTTAGACGAAGAAGATATCTGGAAGTAATCTATATCCCGGAATGTTTTAGTTGTCGTTTGTTGAACGTAGGAGTATCGTTTTCTTTTTTATTTTGTTTGTTATCTTCAATCCTTAAAAATTTTGGTATTTTACGTCCTCTTACTACACTTAAGTCTTCTATGAGTCGATCTTTTAGCTCTATCATATCTACATTTAACTCTATAGTTAAATACTCATATAAAAGCTTAGCCAGTCTATCTAGAGAAATTTGCCATGTAGATTCTGTCTGCTTGTACAACCAGTTTGAAAAGGCCAAAAATCCGTCGTAAACTTTTCCATCACTCCAGATATAATCGACACATTTTTTAAAATTTCCACTGTTATATACTAAATCCCAAAATCTTGCAAATCGTTTCATTTCTTGCATTTTTTCAAACGGTATAAGATCATTTTGCAGTATGTCATATGGCGGTTTGTCTGAGTATACCATCCCGTATTCTTTGTCATGTCTATTTAGTGTCGTGCCTGAGAGTTTTTTGAGTATACCCAGTTGAATCTCACAGTTTGTCATTTTATGTAATTTGTCAAGATTTTCTCCAAAGCCTTCCAAGCTCTCTCCTGGAAGTCCCGCAATCAAATCTACATGAAGATGTGCTTTTGTTTGATTTTCTAAAAAAGCAAGATTTTCTTGGATCTTCTTTATATTAAGTTTTCTATTTATGTTTTTGGAAATATCAGGATTGAGTGTCTGAATCCCTATTTCTAGCTGTAAAGAAGCTGGTGGAAACTGCACGATCCTCTCTTTTAAAGACTCAGGAAAATGATCAGGTATGACTTCAAAATGCACAAAATAAGTTCCCTCTTTTGATAAGAAAAAATCCATCAATTTATTTGCCGTTTCTATCCTAAGATTAAATGTCCTGTCTATAAACTTGAAACTTCTCACTCCTCTATTCCAGAGTATTTCAATCTCATCTAAAAATCTAGCGGCATCAATGTGACGTACTTTTTTATCAAGTGAAGAGAGACAAAATTCACACTTATAAGGACAGCCCCTGCTTGCTTCTACATATGCGTACCTATGGGCTACATCATTGTCGTCATAATATTTATACGGAAGTTCAATCTGGCTCATATCTACTATGGGTGCTTTTATATTTTTCTCTTTTGGTGCCCTATCTTCATATATAGCTTTACACAGGTCATAAAAAGCAACATCACCCTCGCCTAGTATAAAGTAATCGGCCTGGCTGAAATCGACTCTGTGAGGAAAATAACTCGCTTCCGGCCCTCCTACTACAATAATCGTATCAGGTGAGATTTTTTTCACTAGATCTATAAAATCACTGACTTCTACGGCATTCCAGATATAAGCTCCTATGCCTATGATCTTTGGACTTTCATTCAAAACTTTTTCTACCGCATCTTCTATGCTTGTATTTATAACAAATTCTATGATCTTTGAATTTTCTCTTAGTTCTTTTAGATTAGCATAGATATATCGGAGTCCTATGGATGTATGAGTGTATCTTGCGTTAAATGTACATAATATAATGTCGCTCAAAAGTAGCCTTCTTTAAAATTTCGATATTATAACACAAAAATTAAGTATAAAAGTGATAGCATTTCAAGATAAAAACAGATAAAAACAAAGCAGCCAAAACTCATGAATATCAACACCTTTAACGCATTTCGCAGTCGCAACTACAGGCTGTTCTTTTTTGGACAATCCATATCTCTGACAGGTACTTGGATACAAAGAACAGCAGTTTATTGGATAATCTATGCAAAAACACAGTCTGCTTTTATGCTTGGAGTTGCCGTCTTTGCTACACAATTTCCTTCATTTTTATTTTCACTTTTAGGCGGTACCATCGCCGATAGACACAATCGATACAAGATGTTGCTGGCAACACAGATCGCATCGATGATTCAAGCAATACTCATGACATTGATCGTATTTTTTACCGCATATACGGTGTGGGAGATATTGGCACTAAGCATTTTACTTGGGATTATAAATGCTTTTGACGTACCAACGAGACAATCTTTGGTTCATCATATGGTTGATAACAAAGAGCATCTTGGCAATGCCATAGCTCTAAACTCTTCTATGGTGAATTTGGCAAGACTCTTTGGTCCTGCGATATCAGGTATAGTGTTAGATAAATTTGGAGCAGGTTTTTGTTTTGCACTAAATTCTTTTAGTTTTATAGCTGTTATTATTTCTCTTCTCATGATGAGGTTACCTGATTACATTCCTACCGTGAGTTCCAAAAAAGTGCTAGAGGATCTAAAAGAAGGTTTGGCTTATATAGTAACTACTCCAAGGATCGGTATATTGATCTTATTATTGTCTTTAGTAAGTCTTCTTGTTTTGCCATATGTTGCTTTACTCCCTGTTATAGCTAAAGTTACACTAGGAGGCAATGCCTCAACTTATGGATATCTTAATAGCTTTATAGGTATAGGTGCATTTTGTGGAGCGATTACCTTGGCTTCTTTTAAATCAAGTGCCGATCTAAGGAAGATTCTTATATTTGCAAATGCAATATTTGGCATTGGTTTGATATTGTTTTCAAATACTCACACTTTAGTGCTAGCTTTATTATTTGCTTCAATCACAGGCTTTGGCATGATGATGCTCATAGCAATAATCAATACTTTGTTGCAGACAACATCATCAGTGGAGATGAGAGGAAGAGTTATTAGTTACTTTGCTATGGCATTTTTTGGCATGCAGCCTTTGGGAGCTTTGCTTGTAGGAACTATGTCTCACTATATAGGAGCACAGTATACTATAACATTGCAAGGAGTCTCATCTATTGTGATCATGTTGATATTTTTGCCAAAACTTTGGAACAACACGGCAAGAAAATTAGATCAATAAATTATTTGTCTCAAAGATCATCTATAGGTAATTCTCTATTAAAGTAAATTTTATGACTTGAGAGTAGATTTTTACATGTCATCTCAGTAAGTCTTTTATAGCCAAATAATGAGCCTCCTAAAGTTATTTTTGAGCTTTGCAATGTTGCTTTGTGTGTATCTGCAATATCAGATAGAAAGTATGAAAAACTATCTAAAAAGCCAAAGCTGAGAGTTAGATCTTCGGTTCCTGCCAACTTGAAGCTCATAGCACTTCTTATCATTTTTATAGCATCAAAATCGGACTTTATTTTGTTGTTTTCTCTTAGAGAAAATTCAATCCTAGGGCCTTTTTGACCGCCATAAGCTTCGGCATTCTCAATCAATATTTCTGCAGCTTCTTCAAAATCGTAGCTAAATCCTAAAATAATGGATGCAAAGGCAAATAAACTAAATAAATTTTGGGCTAAAGTTTCCGGAATTTCAGTATCTTGTGCAGCTTCATATATATCAGGATATGTATTTTTATAGTTTTTTACAAGAGTTTGTCCGCTTTTGCCCTCTTCTTCTATCTTTTTGAAAATCTCTTCTATAGAAGTAAAAGTATGAAATTTTACAAATTCTAGAATTTCTTCTTTTTCATTAAAAAACATTATTGCATCATCATGAATTTTACTAAAATAAAAACAACTGCTTTTGTAGTTAAAAAGATCTCTTTCTTTTAATATTGAAGCATATTGCTTTATAGCCGGGACTTCTATACTCTCTAGTCCATTAACCAGTTCTGAAGGAAGATCATCATGACCTTTTAAGATAAGAACTTCATTGTTCTCTAAAACACAAATCTCTATATCATCTATCTTAGGTGTTCTTGCATCATAGTCTATAAAGTATTGTTCTTCTATATCTATTTTTGTTTTTACTATAAAATCTACGCCGATTTTATATAATTTATCACAGATAAATTGTAACAGTAGAGTATTTGGCATCCTTATTTTGACAGTTTTTTGTGATAAAATATTTGTTGAGGCATATATAGAATTGATTTTAGCTCTTATTATGGGTTTTTCTATTGAAGCTAGATTTCTGATCTCATTTTCATCTAAAATTACCATTTTTTGTACGTTTGACAAATCAGTAGGTATTATTTCAAAATTATTTTTATTTCGCAATTGTTTTTTTGAAACTTTAGAAAATTCAAAATTTCCGGTTGGAGTTTTTATAGTCACAGATTTATTTCTGGCAATTAAATCTGCGACTTCGTCATATACTTGCTGATATGAAAGTGAATTATTTGCTATTAATATATTGTTTTCTTTACTGAAAATAAGAGAGGCATCACAATTCTCACAGTTTTTGCCTACTTCATTTGGAGTAAAAGGGTTATTGAAAAAGACAGAACTAGGATCTTGTGCTAAAGTGATAGCTCTTTTTGTGAAAGGTAAAGCAATGGTACACTCTTTTGGGCTAATGCTTTTTTCATATATATCTCCAACAACCTCTGCATTGGTTGATTTTAAGAATATAGACAATGGCAAATAGTATGCGATATAATCAGCAAACTTATGTAGTCTTTCTTCTGTATCACTTACAAACAATGTAGCGACAGTATCTAGTTTATTAATAGAATATTTGATTTTAAAGTCATCACAAATAACTTTTAAAAAATTTTCTAATACCATGTTTATCGATATATATTCAAATTGATAAGCTAATGTCATTTCCTTTACCTTTCTCTACCTTTATTATTCAAATTGTGTACAAGCTCTATATGCCACACTTTGTATATCTATGTCATTTTTTAAAGCACATGAAAATCCAAGATCCTTTTGTATATGTTTTAAAAATATTTTTTCCATATAATAGCTACCTGCAATAACTTTGTCAGTTAATTTCAAAGTAGTTTCTTCTATCACCTTTGGGATGATGCCGATAATCTTTGTAGTAGGTCTATCACCAAGCATATCCATCATACTGAGTGTCTGAAGCATTTCGACTTCGTGAACACTACCTTGAAATGTTATGCTATCCGGTATATTCTCAAAGTCAAAAAAATAAACATCTCCTATATCAGCTTTATTAGCATCAACACAATCGAATATAATCACATGATCATATTCAGCGATTATAGGTATCAATCTCTCAGCGAGCGTACCACCGTCTACAAAATCAATTGTGTGTGAATCAGAATAAAACTGATACTTTTCTTCCATAAGGCGGCAGAGATGAACCCCGACGCCTTCATCGGAGAACATCACATTGCCTATACCAAGTACTAAGACTTTCACGTCTTTTCCTAATCTTGGTGTTTTGTAAATTTATATCCACTGACTATAGCATCTATAGAACCTTCTGTGCTCATGATAGAGTTGAAAACAGCCATATATATGTGTATAGGAATAAAGATCAAAATACCCCACATTGCTATATGATGAATTTCTCTAACGGATGCTAAACCTCCCATAAATGCTTCTACAGGTTCCATATAAGGCAATAAAAATCCACCTAAGCCTTGATGGTACCCTCTCACATATAATACAAGTCCTGTTATAGAAATCAAAAAGATAAGGGCATATAAAAATACATATGCAGCAAACTGCAATGGATTATACACACCTTTGAGTTTAGGATGTTTACCTATAAAAAGGTAGTATTTTATCTGCTGTATCCAAATTTTAGGACTTAAAATATCATACATAGATACTCTCTCATTTCTACTCAATCTTGTAAATATAAACAGGTAAGCTTTATAAAGAGTCACAGCAATCAGTACAAAACCGGCTACTTCATGCCACATTCTAAATTTTGCATTTAAAAAGACGGTAGGCGAACTAGATGGCTCAGGTGATATAAATACGAAAGCTATATAAAATCCTGTAACAGTTAAAGCAATGATCGTAACAACTCTAATCCAATGCGTCCATCTAAGACCGGATGAGAATTCAAACTTTTTCTTTCTATTATTTAACATGATAATCTCCCTTTATATGCTAGCAAAAGCAATTTAAATCAACTTTGTACTCACTTAACTCATTACCCTTCGTGTCCATGACATGTACGGCGCAAGCGAGACAAGGATCAAAAGAATGAATTACTCTAACTATCTCAAGAGGCTGTGATAAATCAGATATTTTTAATCCAATCAGAGATTCCTCATATGGACCTCTTACTTTTTTTGCATCTTTTGGACTAGCATTCCAAGTGGTTGGAACAACTGCTTGATAGTTTTCTATGACGCCGTTTTTGATTCTTACCCAATGACTTAGCATACCTCTAGGCACTTCACCTATATACCTGCCTTTATACTCTTTATTCTTGTCTATGCTATAAGTCGTGTAAGTAGATTCATCTACTTTAAAATTCTGTATCAGAGAATTAAAAGTCTCTAGTGCATTATCAGCTATGATTTTAGTTTCCAGCATACGTGCAGCAGTTCTACCAAGTGTTGAGAATACAGCAGTTATAGGTAGTCCGGTATCTTTTAAAAATTGATCGACAACTTTTACAACTTTTGGATTTCCTTTGGCATAGTTTACTACTATATTTGCCAATGGTCCTGTTTGCATAGGATTTCCATCATATCTTGGAGATTTTACCCAAGAATATTTGCCCTCTTCTTTTAGAACTTTTGTTGTTTCCATTTCTCCTTTGCCATTTACAGTCTTGGCATCTTTAAATCCGGTATAATTTGGATTGGTTTTTCCGTTATATGGATGCAATGCTTCATTGTCCGAGTACCAAGAGTGAGTTGCTTCTTCTGTGATTTTACTTTCATCTATAGGAAATACTTTTGAAATATCGCCGTTTAAAATGACACCGTCTTCAAAAAGGTACTTGTCTTTTGCAAGTAAGAAAGATTTACCTGCTATTAGGTTTGCAGTTCCAAGTCCTGCATTTACACTTGGCTCGCCTGCATAAGCAATTCCTGCCATAACAATATCCGGATAATAAGCTCTATTTACAAAATCTGCCATTTCTTGAAATTTTGTCAGATATTCACCAAGTCTTGCAGGATCTTTTAAATCCATAATACAAGTAACACCGCCAACACTCAAGCTTTGAGGATGAGGTTGTTTTGCGCCAAAGATAGCCATCATTTGTGCTGCAGTTCTTTGCATTTCCAAAGCTTTTAGATAATGCGAAAGTGCTATAAGATTTTGTTCAGGAGTTAATTTATAAGTTTTATTTCCCCAATAAGCATTTGCAAATGGTCCAAGATGACCTTTTTTGACAAATTCTGCAACTTTTTTCTGTGCTGCAACCAAACTGTCAGCTCCACAAGCAATAGGATTTGGCGTATATTTAAATGCTTCCTCTGCTGCCTTGTGAGGATTTGCACTAAGTGCCGACACTACATCAACCCAATCTAAACCATGAAGATGATAAAAATGTACCGGATGATCATGTAAAAACAGTGCTGCGTTCATTAGATCTCTTACCAGCTTTGCATTTAAAGGAGGTTCTATACCAAGAGCATCTTCTACTGCCTCTATTCCTGCTTTATAATGTGAATATGTACAAACGCCACAAATCCTTTGTGTGAAAAATCCTGCATCCCTTGGATCTCTTCCTTTTAAAATTGTTTCAATGCCTCTCCATAGCGTAGATGAAGAGTATGCTTCTGTCACAACATTATTATCATCAACCATTACCTCTATTCTCAAATGTCCCTCTATTCTAGTTATAGGATCAACAACTATTCTTTTTGACATTCTATTTCTCCTTCGGATTTTTTATTAAAGAAATCGCTGCATGTGCTGCAATACCGATGGCAGCAGCTGAAAGAACAGTGATACCTACTTTGTCAGCTGTTGCATCTGCACCAAGTCCGCCAAAAACGCTATGATAAAGTTTGTCTGCAAGAGGAGATTCAAATGGCCCCATTTTATCCCAAAAATCAGGCTCAGAACATCCTATACAACCATGTCCTGCTTGAACAGGCCAAGAAGTATGTTGATTGAATCTTTCTCTAGAACAATTATTAAAAGTATACGGACCTTTACAACCAACTTTGTAGAGGCAATATCCTTTTTTTGCTCCTTCATCACCAAATTCTTGAACAAACTCACCTGCATCAAAGTGACCTCTTCTCTCACATAGATCATGAATTCTTAGACCGTATGCCCATTTTGGTCTATTGTATGCATCTAATGCAGGAAGAGTTCCGAAAAGAAGATAATGTAGAACCTGTCCTACTATATTTTTTTCGCTAGGTGGACAACCTGGAACGTTTATAACAGGTTTATCCGTGATTTTGTGTAGAGGTTGTGCATTTGTTGGATTTGGATATGCAGCTTGAACACCACCAAAACTTGAGCAGCTTCCTATTGCAAATATAGCTGCTGCCCCATTTGCTGCTTCTATTGCGTGAGATTCTCCTGTTTGTCCTTGTGGACCCACTGTAAGATAAAAACTACTTTTTCCGGCAGGAATTCCACCCTCTACCATAAGGATATATTTTCCATGATATTTTTTTATAGCATTTTCTAAGTTTTCTTCAGCCTGCCATCCACAAGCAACCATAAGTGTTTCATGATACTCTAGTGAAATATAGTCAAAAATTAGACTATCAACAGTAGGCGCATCACTTCTAAGTAAGCTCTCGCTGCATCCTGTACATTCTGCCATATGCAACCATATTACAGGTAATCTGTCAGTCAGCTCAGCAGCTTTTGCAACGAGTGGTGTAAATGCTGCAGGCAAAGACAACATTGCCGTCATACCAGCAGCCCACTTCATAAAATCTCTTCTGGAGATGCCATTATCTTCCAATAAAGTTGATATTGACTTACCGTTATCAATCAATTTTGGGAAATGTGTAAGTTTACCTAGTCTCGCCCTTAGATTCTGGTACAATTCATCTTGCTCCATAAAACCGCTCCTTTTTATATACATCATTTTATAAATGAATATTTATTTATGAAGCAATTAAATCATAATTATGACAAAAAAACAAATGAATACTCATTTAGTGAATAAATATTCAATTAATTGTGTAGTATGGTAACAAAATAATGGGATAAAATTAGTATTAAATTAAAGTTTTATTAAACAGAAGTGTTTTATTGAGTTGTACAGACAGAACAAACATCAAAACTTTTAAAGACAAAATCGGCTTTTTCAACGCTGTCTAGCCCTATTATAGCCTTTTGTGCAATAGAAGGATTGCCGATACTGCCGTTTCCAAGATTCCAAACGGTAGGAGGAATAATATCATAACTATTTATTAAACCATTTTTGACTTCAACCTTATGAATTAGAGAGCCTCTTGCAGCTTCAATAACCCCTATTCCGCTAGAAGTTATGTTTTTTGGCAGTTTATTGGGAAGTTGTACGGATTTTTCTCTTATATCTATATTGTTCAATATCTCTTCAGATCTTTTTATGAGTATCGCTATTTCTTTAACTCTAGCAACAATTCTTGTTACAGTTGAATCAGCACATCTTCTATGACAATCTCTGATCAGTATATCTTTTGATGCCATCAATCTTGCTAACGGCCCTACTTCATAAAACATCTTTTTGTATACTGCACTTTTTGAGTATGTGTATCCGGTATTTTTATTTTGAAAGAAGCTATTGTCCAAATTTTCTTCGACAAATTTTTTATGAGCTCTTATAACTCTTGTCTTAGTCACTTTTAGACCTACTTCGTTATTGCTATAACCACCAAGTGCCAAAAATCTATCATAACTTTTACCTACTTCATGAAAACATTTCTCCTTCATAAAGCAAATAGCACTTCCTAATGTAGATTTAATACTTATAATATCTTGCATTGAATCTATCTCAAACAAATCTTCTATTTTGCATCCATATAAGTTTTCTTCACAAAATTCTTTGGTTTTTATTAGGTAATTCTTTGCATTGATTATGTCGCTATTTGTTGGATCGCAGGTTACACCTCCGGTCATAAGATATGAACCATGCGGCCATTGTCCCGAAAAAATTGCGCCCATTTTTAAAATATTACTGATTGTTTGTTGTGCTTCAAACCATTCTTTATCTCTAAAAGGCTCAGTCTGTGTAAACTTTTCGTTATTCATCTTAAAGAGTTCAGGTAGTATTAAAAAATAAAACCATTTTATATGATTTTGAATTTTTTCAGCATTTAAGATTAATTCTCTAAGATATTTGGCTTTTTGTGTGAGTTTTATGTCGATTCCTATGTGCTTATAGCAATTTTCTATGGCTAAAATACTTGCATTTGCATGTGAGTGTGAACAAATTCCGCAAACTCTAGGTGTGATCATGAGTGCATCTAAAAGATGTCTTTTTTTTAAAATTTCTTCAATGGCTCTGTAGTTTAAAAATTTAATTTTTGCATATGAAATTTCATTTTTTTGCCATTCAAGCTCCAATAGCGCTTCACCTTCTATTCTTTCTATAATTTCTTTAGTTATCATCGATTAATCTTTTTTCTAGCCTATCTATTCTAAAACTTTTTGCAATACCAGTCATAGTAAAATATGCTCTTTTACTTACTCCTGTAGGTGTCATTGGTAAAGACATATGTTTTTTTGTTTCATATATATTTTCTGTCGGAAAAGTTGGTTCAGTACAGCCAAGACAAGGTGATCCTGCTCTTGTTTTAGAACTGACCTCATTCCACAAGATCTTATTACAGTTGGCATGTGTCATCGGCCCTTTACAGCCATGTTCATAAAATAAACATCCTTCTTTTTCTCCAAATTGTTTAGCATCTATCTTCCATTCAAAATATTCATTTCTAAGACATCCATGATGAACAAAATATGAAAATACTTCTTTTGGTCTTGATAATTCGTCCAAAGCTACTCTTTTACCGTCTTTTAGCATAAAGAGCGTATCTACAAGCCATCTTGGGTGTAATGGACAACCAGGTATATTTATGATCTTTTTATTTTGATTCCAAAAACCACCTTTTCTCTCTCCTGAAAAGATCGCACCAGTTATGTTAACAGGATCTCTTAAACTAAATATTCCGCCAAAACTTGCACAAGTCCCTGCACAAATGATATGTTTTACTCTACTGCTAAGAGTATTGAAAATTTCATTTAAAGAGAAACCTACTCTTTCGATCAAATCTCTATTTTTAGAGAAAGAACCTTCAAAAATAAGGTAATCAAAATTTTTAGTACTATTTAGTATAGATTTTAGATCATATTGAGTTGTTAGAAGAGGATGATATATGATTTCAAAATTTTTTGAAAAATTTTTCATATTTTCATAATTAAAAAAAGAGTGTGAATCACCGTTGCAAGTAATTCCATGGATCCACACAATTGTTTGTTTATTATGAAAGGTAGACATTATCTATGTTTGTATTTTTAGAGCATTGTAGATATTTTCGGATATTTCTTCAGTATAATTCTCTAATTTGTCATCCAAAATTCCTTCACCGTTTAAAAATACAAAACCTCCTAAGTATCCCATAAATAGGCCAAAGGCAGAAAAGAAATTTTGATTTCTGAGCTCTTTGTTCCTGACACCTTCTTCAAAAAATATCATAAGTTCTGTAACAAATGCAGACACACAGATCATACCTTCACACCCATTTTTAAAGATTTCTTTATTGGCTAAATAAACTCTTAAAAAGAAATCAATATGTTGTGGTTGAGTAATGGCCATATTAAAATATAATTCAACTATCTTTTTGATTTTTTCTTTTGAATTGATCTTTAATTCATTTATCTCTTTAATCTTTGCACCTAAAATATCTGATGAATATCTAATAACACTTTTGGCTAATTCTTCTTTAGAAGAAAAATAATTATAAAGATTCCCTACGCTCATATTCATAGCTTCGGCAATATCTGGTATGGTTGTAGAATAAAAGCCTTTTTTTGAAAATAAAACCAATGAAGCTTCTAATATTTGTTCGATTTTCTTCTGTTTTTTGTCCACTTTAATCTCCATATCTTTTGCAATTGTTGTAAAGGTACAATTCTATCACAAATCAAATAAAAAATAGTTATTTTTATGATGAATTAGTAGTATGATTGTAATAATGAAATCCAAAAAGTTTTTATTATTAATCTACGTATTATGTGAATCTATTCGACTTTCATCGATCTTTTTTCCTTCTTGAAATTGTTGTAACAGTTGCTTTTGCTTTTCCAATTTTCTTTTTAGCTTTTTATTTTTTTTTCGCCTCATCCTATCTTTTGCAAGTTTTTGCATGTCCTCAGTAGTATCTCGTTCATCCATGATCTCAATACCCAATAATGTCTCTATGCAGTCTTCTAAAGTAACGATACCCTCTGTTTGTCCATAGCTGTCGGTTACTAAAAACATATGCTCTTTTCTTTTGATAAATAAATCCAAAGTATAAGAAACAGGGATATGTTCATTTATAGAGAATATTGGTTGCATTAAATCTTCTAATTTTGTACTTTGATTATGTATCGCTTCTTCAAAGATTTGTTTACTTAGTACGACACCTACTATATTGTCAATAGTATTATCATATACCGGTACTCTTGAAAATTTCTTGATACCAGGTTTTTGCAACACTTCTTTTATCAGCAAATCTTTATTTAATGCAAACATGACACTTCTTGGCGTCAAGATTTGTTCAACTTTACTTTTGTTAATCCTTAAAATATTTTCAATATAGTCAGATTCTTTTTCATCTATTACTCCTCCATGTTCACTGATCAAAGTACTTTCTAAAAGTTCTTCTCTTGTGATAGAGTGTGCAACTTTGGATTTTGATATTTTTTTTGTTATAAATAAAGAGACCACTACCAGCGGATAAGTTATAAAGATAAAAAAACTTATTAATCTAGCAGCAATTGGAGCCAATTCTTTATAGTAAAGGGCACCTATGGTTTTTGGTATTATTTCTGAAATAAATAAGATGACGAGTGTCAATATTGCAGAAACATAAAACATATACTCTGCACCGAAAATTTTTGAGGCTTGTGCCCCTACTCCCGCAGCACCTAGAGTATTTGCTGCAGTATTTAGTACTAAAATCGAAGCAAGTGACCTGTTTATCTCTTTTTTTAATTTTTCAAGAGTCTCACCGACAGGTAAATTTACTTTTTTTATTACATTAATATGTGATAAACTTAGAGAAAGAAGAATAGTCTCCAACATTGAACAAAGAAAGGAAACGCCAACAGCTAAGCTGAAATATATAAGTAGCAGTGTCATATTGCAAACCTCAAAATTAAGATTTGTCTTGTACGGCACTGCATGTTCGACGATGAATCAGACATGATAGTTTTTAAATAACTCCTTGTTGTTTTTAATTAATCCCCGTTCTATTAGGGATTCTAATACTTTTGCATCGCAATCAGTATCTTTAGGCCAATCTCTTTTATAGCCATCTTTTATATTTTTACTTGTTGCATCTATCCCGATAAACTCTTTATTTAAGAAAATGTCTCTTTTTGCATCTATATTATTTACAACTCTCCAGATAAGCATATAAGGATTTTCTATGTCATTATCTTCAGAATCAACAAATATTAAGAGTTTCATATATTCCTTAAACTCTTTTAAATCATTATAAAGTTTCTTGACATCTCGTTTTTTATTAATAGCAAAAACTGCGATTGGAGTTTTCGTATGTGTTTTATACTGGAAAACACCAACGACATCATCAACTTTATTTGATATTATATCATAAAGTTCACTATCTTTAATTATGGTTTTCTTTGGATGCTTAACATTGTCTTGAGTACAGTCTATCCCTAATTTTCCACCATAACATGCATTTGGAGAAGCATGATCAAGTGCATCACAAACACCCTCGCTTATCAGTATATTCTCAACAGAAACTCTATCAAGTATATAATCGATTATATCATCATAGTCCTCAAAACTAGGTGCATCATCATTTAGAAAAAATGCATGTTTAACAAAACTCATCTGTCCGACGCCCCAAAATGCGTGCATAAATTGTTTTGCATGCCCTGGGTACAGTGTCTTCATCTTAGCAATGATTAGATTATGGAAAACTCCGTTTTCAGGCATCCAGTAGTCAATCAAATCAGGTGTAGTTGTACGTAAAAGAGGCAAAAATATCCTCTCTGTTGCCCATCCCATATATTTATCTTCAAGTGGCGGTTTCCCTACAACAGTGGCTTGATAAACTGGCTTTTCTTTAGTAGTTATACATGTGACATCAAGTACAGGATATGGCTCAATCGGAGTATAATAACCGGTGTGATCACCAAAAGGTCCTTCTAATTCACTCTTCTGCGGATCTACCCAACCTTCTATAACAATATCGCTATCAGCAGGTATATATATAGGATTAGTTCTTGATTTGACAAGCATAGCATTCTTGTCTCTGATTAAACCATAAAGTAGCAGTTCAAACATACCGTTTGGCATAGGAGCCTGTCCACACCAAATGTATAATGGATCACCTCCGATTGCTATACTCACGGGCATTTTTTCCCCTGCATCTTTATATTCTTTGAAGAAGTGCGAACCGTCTTTGTGAATTTGCCAATGCAAGCCAAGTCTGGTTTTGTCATATATCTGCAGTCTGTACATACCTAGATTTTGCTTTGTTCCATCTAGACTCTGGGTATATACTTGACCCATTGTTATAAAAGCTCCGCCATCCTCTGGCCAGGTTTTTAGAACTGGTAAATCCAGTAGATCTATATTTTCTAAAACTTTTTCTTGACAAGGTGATTTTATATTGACACGTTTTGGAAAAACATTTTTCAAACTAAATAATTCACCCAGCATGCTAAATTTATCCCAAATGTTTTTAGGAGGTTTTAGATGTAGTAATTCATCTATTTTTTTTGCTATCGCGTCAGGATCTTTTTTAAATATCAATTTAGTTGCTTCAAAGGAACCAAAGACGTTCATAAGAACCGGAATATCAAATTTTTTATTTAATCTTTTACAAACAGGATTTGTAAAAAGTAAAGCTTTTGAATTTTCTTGCTTTACTTCAATATATGCAATATGAGCCATCTCTAAGTCGATATCGACTTCTTCATTTATAATTTTCAATAAATTATGTTTTTTTAACAGCTCAATTGTTCTTTGCATGTTATCCCTCAAAAATTACATTTAAAGCCATATCTTCGGCTTTTTTTAGTATATCTCTGGCCCCTGAGTCTATCATCTTTTGTGCCAATACTGAGCCTATACCTTTATATTCATCTTTTGAGATTTGTATTTTCTCTTTTAGTATCTCTGTACCATCAGGCATACCTATAAGGCAAGATATATCAATAATATCTCCATTTAAGTGCGCATTGATACCTATAGGAACTTGACATCCACCTTCTAACTTTCTTACAAATTCTCGCTCGATCTCAGTTTCTATTATAGCAGTTGGATCGTTTAAAACGCTTACAAGTTTTTCGATTTCAGGATCGTCTACTATCTCTATACCAAGGGCTGCCTGTCCTGAAGCAGGTATCATGATGCTTTGGTCTATCGGGTAAAAGTACTTTACTTCATTTTCAAGCCCAAGCCTCTTTATTCCAGCGCTTGCTAAAATAATCGCATCAAATTCACCATCTTTTAATTTTCTTATTCTTGTATTGACGTTACCTCTAAGATTTTTGATTTTTAGATCAGGTCTCGTCTCTAAGAGCTGCATCCTTCTTCTTAGGCTTGTCGTACCTATTATGGCACCTTTTGGTAAATCATCCAAAGTAGCATATTTCTCAGATAACATGGCATCTCGAACATCTGCTCTCTTGGTTATGACAGCTAGCTTAAGACCATCAGGAAAAACTACAGGAACGTCTTTTAAACTATGAACAGCTATATGAGCTTCGCCTCTTAGCATAGATTCTTCTAACTCTTTTGTAAAAAGTCCTTTGCCGCCAATCTTTGCAAGAGGAGTATCCAATATCTTGTCGCCTTTTGTCTTCATGATCTTTAAATCTACCTCAAGTCCGTTGTGTAGCTCTTCTAAAACATCTTTTATATGTTCAGCTTGCCATAGAGCTAATTTACTGCCTCGTGTGGCAATGATCAATTTTCTCATATCTACTCTTTTACTAATTTTTTATATATTGATCTTGATGGATCTTTTTTACCGTTTACATATAAAGTCGGAGTTCCTCTTACCATAAGATCATTTGCGACTTTCATATCATAATTTATACGTTCAGTTATATCTTTGGTATTTAATTCTGCTTTTGTAAGATTTGTATCAAAGGCTTTATTGAATTGGTTGATGACTTCATCTTCACTTGCTTTTGGAAAATCAAAGGCCATTGAATAGACTTTTTTATCCAAATCTTTTATATGTTTTATTTTCTTTGTTGCCAAAATAGCTCTTACTAAATATTGGCTTCCAGGATGAATAGACAATGGGAAATAATAATAATACAGAGCAAATTGCTTAGGATGTTTTTCTACAAAATTTACTAAATCCGGTACAAAATCCATACAAAACGGACATAAAGGATCACTAAACAGAATCAATTTGTTCTTAGCATTTTTATTGCCTAGTAGAAAATGTGTGTCATCATATAGTTTTGCACTTGCAGGAAATGAAAAATCACTTTTGATACTTCTACCTGTATTCATATTTATAAAGTCTTTGCTTATGAATTGACCGTTTGAAAAAATTATATCTTTTACGGAGATATTTCTTTTTTGGCTGAGTATCTGTAAATCCATTTTTAAAAAGTAAGCTTTCCAACCTTTCATATTTGGAACATCTTCACTGTGTGATATCTCAGCTTTTACAAATTTATAATTCTTGCCCGTGTTTACTGCTTTATCTATAAAATTAATTAACTTTGATTCTATATTGTTTGTGTTCTGTGCAAGTAATATAGTGCTACTTAGCAGAATTATCGTCAATAATCTCAACATCAATGACTTCATCGTCTCTCCTCTGGTTAAATTTTTGTTTTTCATCGTTTACGTTTAAAATCTTTCTTGCAAAAATAGTTGCAAAAAAACTAAATTGAAGTAATATACCCAACAGATCGCTAAAAAAACCGGGTAATATAAGTAAAAGTGCTCCTATGACAGAGAAAGCGTTTAATTTCTGAAACTCTTCTATCGAAATAGATCTGTTATTTAGTGCTTGTATCGTTTCAAAAAAAGTGTACCTAAAGTTTGCAAGTAAAGCAAATCCTATCATGGCAGAAATAATAATCTCGGCAAATGTAGCAAAAGCTCCAATTCCCGAGGCAATATTGACACTAAATGTGACTTCTAAAAATAAATATATGAGAAAATATATCAAGATAAAATTTCCTCTAATTTTTGCAAGATATCAGATGTTTTGATTTTTTGTTTCTCCAAAGTCTCCCTATCTATCAGTTCAACTTCATCGTTTTCCAATCCTTTCCCTACAATAAGAGCGTAAGGGAAGCCGATAAGTTCAAAATCTCCCATCTTAAAACCAAATCTCTCTTTTCTGTCATCCAATAAAACATTTATGTTCTTTTCTTGCAATTTTGCATATATGTTATTTGCAAAAGTATTTTGCGTTTCGTCTTTTGCATTTGATATAATGATATCTAGTAGATAAGGAGCAGTTTGCTTGTTCCAAATACATCCTTTCTCATCATGACTTGCCTCAATCATAACAGCCACCAATCTACTTACGCCTATGCCGTAACATCCCATATAAAAAGGCTTGGATTTACCATTGTTATCTAAGAAATTTGCATCCATAGCCGATGCATATTTTTGTCCTAATTGAAAGATGTGTCCTACTTCTATACCTTTTGTAATATGGAGTTTTTCACCACAGCTAGGGCAAAGATCTCCTTCATCAACCTGTACTAGGTCTTTGTATCTTGAATCTTTGAAATTGAACATAGAAACGCCAACAAAATGGTATTCATCTTCGTTCGCACCACAGATCAAGTCTTTTTCTTCTTTTAGTTCATTATCAATATAAAATTCAGCATCCTCATTTAATCCCACAGGTCCACAAAAGCCTGGATTGAAACCTGCATTCTTTACTTCTTCTTCGCTGGCATCAACTAACTCCAATGCTCCACAGGCATTGAGAGCTTTTGTCTCTTGTAATGTGTCATTCCCTCTAATAAAGAAAGATATAATTTTCTCTTCATCTTTAAAAATAGCTTTTTTTATGACTGATTTGATTGTGTAAAACTCATCTACTTTAAAAAATTCTGCTATATGTCTTATACTGTCTTTTACCGGGGTAGGCGTATGGAATTTGGCAAAATCAGCAATAGGAGCTTCTACAGAAGTTGTTTTTTTAGCTCTTTTAGCAGCTTCGACATTGGCAGCATATTGGCATTTACTACAAACTACAATATCATCTTCTCCATTATCGGCAAGTACCATAAACTCTTTGCTTCCACTTCCGCCTATCGCTCCGCTGTCAGCATCTACTGCCCTAAAATCTAGACCTAATCTATTGAAGATTTTTGTATAAGTCTCTTCCATTACATTGAACTCTTCTTTGAGAGATTCTTCACTGTCATGAAAACTATAGCCGTCTTTCATAATAAATTCTCGACCTCGCAAGAGTCCGAATCTAGGTCTTGCTTCATCTCTGAATTTTGTTGTGATTTGATATAAATGAAGTGGTAGCTGTTTGTAGCTCGTGATGATATTTTTGACGATATCTACGACAACTTCTTCATGTGTCGGGCCCAAGACAAATTCATTGTTCTTCCTGTCTTTAAATCTTAAGAGTTCTTTCCCAAATACATCATATCTACCGCTTTGTTTCCAAAGGTCTGCTGAAACTACGACACCCATCTCTATCTCTTGTGCACCTGATTTATCCATCTCTTCTTTGACAATTCGTCTGATTTTGTCTAAGACAATTTTGCCAAGCGGTAAAAAGCTATACAGCCCGCTTCCGCTTTGAGTTACAAATCCTGCTCGTAAAAGAAATTTGTGACTTGGAAGCGTCGCATCTTTTGGCGCATCTTTCGTCGTAGGGGCATATAACTTTGAAAATCTCATGCATTATCCTCCATTTGGTATTCGCATTTATACATATTTAATTTTTTTGATTGATCTTCATTTATATCGAAGATGTACTGAACCGATTGTACAACCACATCGGCTTCAGATGAATCTGCAATACCTTTTAATTTCTTAGTCGGTGTATGTAAAAAGGAATTAAAAGAATGATGCAATATTTTTTTGATCGCTTCTTTCTGTGATTCGTCAATAAAACCTTTTTTTATAGCTCTGTTTAGTTCATAGATCGCACAATCTTGAGCTTTGTCTCTAATCTCTTTGATGATCGGATCAATGCATAAAGTCTGAAGCCATTTAAAAAATTCCATTGTTGCTTTGCCGACTATTGAGTATGCTATTTTAGCTTGTTCTTCTCTTTGTGCAAGGTTTTTTTGCACCAAGTCTTTTAAATCATCTACTGCATAAATATTGATATTGTCTATATTACAATCTTCTATATCTCTAGGCATTGCAATATCAAACCAATATCTCTGAAATTCTCGCTCTTCAATCAGATCTTCGGTAATTATAGTATGCGGCGCACCGGTTGCGCTAAATAATAATTTGTATCTGTTGATATAATCTGTTAATTTTGAGAAAGGAGCTATGCTAGCCATTTCACCTAATTCATCAGCCAGAGCTTTAGCATGCTCTGCATCTCTATTGATAATAATGACATTTACGCCATTTGCTATCAAGTGCTTTGCAGCCAATCTACTCATCTCGCCTGCCCCAATGACCAATGCAGTGGAACCGCCTAGATCGTTCCCAAGTAGATCTTTTGCCATAGAAACGGCTACGCTAGAGACGGAAACGGAACTTTTTGAAATTTCAGTATTACTTCTAACGGATGCGGCGCATTTAAATGCATGATGCATTGCACGACTAAGTTTTTGATCGCAAAGACCATTGTCAAAAGAAAATCTATATGCATCCTTAAGCTGCCCTACTATCTGTGTTTCTCCTATGACCAAACTGTCCAATGAAGATATAACAGAGAATAGATGAAAAATTGCTCCATTATCTTCATAAACATCTGCTCTTTCTTCTAACTCCTGTAGGGGTACTCCACTGATTTGGCTTAGTGCTTCAAGTACAAGTTTTGTTGTCTCATCACAGTTTTGAACGCTTAAAATAATCTCTACTCTATTACAAGTAGAAAGTACAATGGATTCATTTATAGAGTCAAAATGATTCAAGATCTCTTGGAAATTTTTGCATTTCTCTTTATCGCTTAGTGCTAGTTTTTCTCTGACTGCAATATCAGTATTTTTGTGGGTAAAGCTTATAGTAAGATAATGCATTAAAATTCTCTCTCGATCATTTCTTTTATTATCCTGCTTAAATCTTCATTTTGTTCATTTTGTATCGCATTTAATGCTCTCAAACCAAGGTTCTTGGCATATTGAATCGAGTCATTCAAGCTTGAAGTCTCCTTCATTCTATTTTTAATCCAAATTTTATCATCTTTCTCTAAATCCTTTTTAAACAAGTCCTGCAATTTCTGCTTATCCTCATTGTTTATTCTTTGATAAAGATAAAGGTAAGGCAATGTCGTTTTCCCTTCTTTAAAGTCATTTAATGAAGGTTTTCCTAGCTTTTCACTGCTTTGTGTTATGTCTAGAACGTCATCTATAACTTGAAATGCCAATCCAAGGTTTTTACCGTAGGTTTCATATGTCTCAACATTTTTATTTGATAATAAGGCTGCACTGGCTGATGCGGCTTCTATTAATGAGGCTGTTTTTTTATATATCATGTCAAAATAAAGCTTCTCGTTGTTGTTGAAATTTTTTGATAATTCTACATCAAGAAGCTCTCCAACAGATAGTAGAGCTACGGCATTTGATATTTTATAGGCAATAGCATTTGAAAAGTTCGTCAATTCAGTAAATGCCTTTGAATATAAAATATCTCCCAACATTATAGAAGTCTTGTCACCGAAAATGGCATTGATAGAATCTTCTCCTCTTCGTGTCAAGGCATCATCTATCACATCATCATGAAGAAGACTGGCAGCATGGATCAACTCAACTATTGCTGCTAATTTGTATGCTTCTTCACTTTCTCCTGCAATCTTTAGTATCAATTTCGCTCTTAATCTTTTGCCTTTTGGAACTTTTTCAAATAGATCAAGACTGTTTTTGTCATTTAGAGAAGTTATATACTCTTTCATGATTGTTTCTACTTTTCTCAACAATACGTATCCTTACTTTTTGATATCCTATTTTGGATCTATGAATTTTGTCAGCACTCTTTTTTTCATATCTTTAATATAAACATTAAGACCGGCAAGCTGCTTACTTTTGTTAAAATTAGAGAAATTGATAAGAGCGTAAACTTCACTGTTAAATCCGTTAAGATCACTTAGCAACTTAATTTTAACACTCTCTAGTGATCTTTCTCTTTTCAATATATATTGATGTGGATATCCCATATAATTTAGCAATAAAATCAAACTACCGTTTTCATATACTACCCATTTGAATTTTAACAAGTAGGAACTATTTTTTTGCTTATTTTTTATATTTATCTCATCAATATAAATATTGGCAACTTGGTCTTTTTTCAGTACAAAACTATGCTGATGTTCCCACATCTTTTGACTTTTTGCAAATGTAATACTCGCAAGCAAAAGAGTTATGAGAAAAATTTTTTTACTCATGCTGAGTTAAAACTTCACCTGTTGCTAAGATATATAAGCTGTTGTTTCTATTTACAAGCTCATCACTTCTATCGTTTTTTATCTCATTTATTCGATATTCTAATTCTCTCTCATCCTGTATAAATTCTTCCAATAGTAATTCCATTGCGCTATATCTTTCTACAATTCCTGATATGGATTCTTCTACTAAAGATCGATTTGCATTAAAAACTATATCAAAAAATTTACTCTTTGGACTACCAACAAAATAATCATCTTCATCTTCGTATAACATATGACTCCTTTTAAGTGGAGATAATTATACATTCTTTTTATTTAAATAAAGTTAGATAGAGATGTGTTTTTAGCATATTTTTCATATTTCTTCTTTGTTTTTGCGTGAAACATTATCTTAAAATATATGTAATTACTAACATGTTAGTTGATGAAAAAACCGTAATTATAAGACCTTTTAAGCCCTAAATTTAGGCATATTGGAAAATTATATGTAAAATTATATGTATTTTAAATTTTATAAGTTATGAGTAAAAAATGTGTTACTAACAAACAAAAAGAGAATTTTAGATCTTGTGTATAAAAAATCTTGGAGAGGAATTTTATTTTTTATTTTCTATGTTTTTTAGGATAATCAAAAAATAATATTTTCCCACTACCCTCTTTTATATCTTCAAAGGAGTTTATATCAAATTCAATACAAACAATCGAGCATGTAGGAATATTTGTGAGTATTGCACCACTTAACATCTCACCTGCTTCTGTTAATGTAGGGTTGTGTGCAACTAAAAATACAGAGTTATATGAATCATCTATATTTGTGATTAAATCCATGTAAGTTTCAAAGGAAGATTCATATAGAGCCGGTTGATATACTATTTTACTTTCATCATATCCTATGATTGAGGCAATGCCTTCAGTTGTTTTTTTAGCTCTTTTCGCAGGACTGGATATGATTATATCAGGCATGATCCGAAAAAATTTTAATCTTTTGGACATAAATTTAATATCTTCTTTGCCTCTTTTGTTTAGTGGTCTGTCAAAATCACTAATATTCGCATTTTTCCAGCTAGATTTTGCATGTCTTATCAAGTATATTTTTTTCATGTCTGAATTATATCAACTAATAAATAAATTTTTCCAAAAGCTAATCAAGAAAATTTGTATCAAATAGCAAATTTATCTTATTATATATACATAGAACATATCAAGGTTTAAATATAATTTTTATACAATATTGAGTTAATTACATCAAGGATTATATTTATGCATTATTTGTCTATTGAAGGAAACCAAAAACTAAAAGGTTCAATTGCTATTTCAGGGGCCAAAAACTCGGCGCTTCCTCTTTTAGCTGCTACTCTTTTATCAAAAAACAACGTTACGCTTTCTAATCTACCTAATGTTGCGGACGTTAAAACACTGCTAAAGCTGTTGGAAAATTTAGGTTCAATCTTTACGCATAAAGAAAACTCTGTATCTGTTGATACGACTGGGGTAGAGTCTGCTATCGCTAATTATGATATTGTCAGAAAGATGAGAGCATCAATACTTACTCTTGGGCCACTTTTATCTCGTTTTGGGCATTGCGAAGTGTCTCTTCCAGGTGGATGTGCGATAGGACAAAGACCCATAGACCTTCACCTAAAAGCCTTAGAACAAATGGGAGCCGAAATTGAGATCAAACAAGGTTATATAGTGGCAAAAGCGCCAAACGGTTTAGTAGGAGCAAACATTATCTTTGATAAAGTGACTGTTACTGGAAGTGAAAATATTATAATGGCAGCAAGTTTGGCTCATGGCGTAACAAATCTAGTCAACGTAGCGAAAGAACCGGAAGTAGTGCAGTTATGTGAAGTCTTAAAAGACGCCGGAGTTAAACTTGAAGGAATAGGCACTTCAAATATTAGTATAGTAGGAAGTTGCGGTCAGCTGTTGGATATGAAAGACGTCAAGGTCATACCTGATCGTATAGAAGCAGGTACATATTTGTGTGCCGGAGCTATCACCAATTCTGAAATTACCATTACTAATATCATACCAAAACATTTAGAATCTATTACATTAAAATTAAAACAGATGGGTTTTGGTTTAGAGATAGATCAAGAATCTATCACTTTGCTTCCTGCTGACGTTATAAAATCCTGTGATATAGAGACAACGGAATATCCAGGCTTTCCAACGGATATGCAGGCACAATTTATGGCCCTTTGCACACAAGCAAAAGGAACTAGTATTATTGATGAAAGACTATTTGAAAATAGATTTATGCATGTCAGTGAGCTTGGAAGGATGGGCGCTAATATCAAATTAAAAGGACATAGCGCTACAATAGAAGGTGATACCGATTTAAATGCAGCAGATGTCATGGCTACAGATCTAAGAGCCAGTTCGGCTCTTATCTTGGCAGCATTGGTGGCAAATGGTACAACCAAAATACATAGAATTTATCATCTAGATAGAGGATATGAAAATTTGGAAGGAAAATTTTCTGCATTAGGTGCAAAGATCGAAAGATTAGAGGAGTAAATGTATGCAAAAACTAACATCTGTTTCTTTGGAAGAATCAAAAAAACTACTATTAGGATTAGTTGATAATAAATCTTCAAGCTTATTGTTGCCTCTTTCTCAAGCTTTGGGATATGTTGTAGCAAAAGATATACCATGCAAAAAGAATCTGCCTTCTTTTAATAATTCTGCACTTGATGGCTATGCTTTTAAATTTTCAGAAATCAATGATAGATTATATATAAAAGATACTATATTTGCAGGTAGTAATTGTCAAACTACATTAGGTAAAAATGAATGTTATAAGATCATGACAGGAGCAAAAGTTCCAGATGATGTTGATACTATAGTCGGTTTTGAAGATACAGAACTGTATGATGAAAGCTATATAGAAATCAAAAAAAGTATAAAACAAGGAAATGCATTTAGAAAAAAAGGTGAAGAAGTTTCAGAGGGGAAGATCTTGTTAAGTCAAGGAACTTTTCTTAATTCTTCAGGAATTGCCCTACTCTCATCTCAAGGTATTTCCCAAATTGAAGTATATAGAAAACCATCTATTGCAATTTTTTCTACAGGTAATGAATTAAAAGAGCCTTGGGAAGAAGCTGCATCTGATGAGATATATAATGTAAATTCATCTGCACTTATTGCTTTGTTTAAAGAGTTTGGTTTTGATGCTGATTATTGTGGTGTAATACCTGATAGTTTAGACCAGAGCAAGGCATATTTCCAACAAATGAAAAGATATGATATTCTGGTTACAACAGGTGGAATCAGTATGGGTGAAGCTGATTTTGTAGAAGAAGCTTTACTCTTCAATGGTCTTAAACCTCTGTTCCATGGCGTAAATATTAAACCTGGTCGTCCTACAATGATAGGTAAAATGGATAATACTATTGTTGCTTCAATGCCGGGTAATCCTCTAGCTGCTTATGTAAATGCATTTTTATTTTTAATCCCAATGTTGAAAAAGATACAAGGAAATATAGATTTTAGTCATCAGACTATAGTTGCTAAGATGAATGAATCCCTGAAGATAAAGCCAAATAGATCAAATCTCATTTTAGGTACCTATAAAGATGGAAAGTTCTTTGTAACCATGGAAAATAAATATGGCTCAGGTATGATATTACCTATAGTTGAGAGCAATGCCTTACTCGTTACAGATGAAAAGACTAGTGAATTTTCTAAAGATGAAGAGGTAAAAATAATACTTTTTAAAGGATTTTTTTGATAAAATTTCAACCTGTAAGCGGGAATAGCTCAGTGGTAGAGCACGACCTTGCCAAGGTCGGGGTCGCGAGTTCGAACCTCGTTTCCCGCTCCATTTTACTTTTACTTTTAACGCTCTCGTTCTTAAATGCAACTCAAAAAATAATACTAAAAGATACTTACTGCTCTGATGATACGACTAAAATAACAGCATCTTTTTTTACTAAAAATAAAAATAATGATTTTTTTATATTAAATCTTCCAAAGAGCAGATCGTCTTTTTCTGTTTCTTCATTGCAAATAATCTCAAAATTTAAAGAAAACAACATTAGCTTTAAAGATATGTCAAACGGTATTGTCACTTTTAAGAAATGCTATGATCCTATTGCTTTTGGTGATGTAAAAAAACTTATCTTGAAAAAGTTTCAAGAAAAATATCCTTCATTGAAGATCAAACAAATTAGCCTAAGCAGTACATCTCCGATCAATTTTGATCTTTCCGGTTATAAGGTGAAAGATATAGATTTAAGAGAAAATAATTATAGAAATTCCCAAGGTGTTTTGTCTGTGATCTATAGAAAAAAATTTAAATTAAAAAGGATATATTTAAGATATGAGATATTAGGCACTATTTTAGTTTTTAAAGCGAAATATAACTTGCGAAACGGTAAAATCCTCAAAAATAATGATTATGTGACAACAAAGATAAAATTTGATGTTTTGCCGCTAAACGTTTTGACGGCAGATTTGAATAAAAAGTATATCATTAGAGGTTATATAAGAAAAGGTACGATCTTGACTAGTAATGATATCAGGGTCAAGAAAAGTGTACTTAAAAATGATTCTATTCAGGCTATCTTAAAAGATGAAAATCTGATAATAGAAGAAGAAGCTCATGTCCTAAGTGATGCAAATATCGGAGATGTAGTAAAGATTAGAACCCTAAAGGGTAAAATTTTAAAAGCGAAGATTTTATCCCCAAAAAGTGCTATTATAATAGAATAATAGTAGATTGGACAAAATAAAATGAAATTAGTTATTGGTATAAGCGGAGCTAGCGGAGTTCGATTAGGTGAAAAATTTATAAAGAAATTGCCACGGGATATTGAAAAATATATTATTTTTTCTGAAAACTCTTCTACTGTTTTAAGCAAAGAAGACAATAGAACTTTCTTTGACAACAGTGATATAGCTGCTCCTGTATCATCAGGTTCATTTGGTGCAGATGCTATGGTTATCATACCTTGTAGCATGAATACTTTAGCGAAAATTGCTTGCGGTATAAGCGATAATCTTATCACTAGAAGTGCAAGCGTTATGATAAAAGAACGTAAAACTTTGTTGCTGGCTCCAAGAGAAATGCCATTTTCTGCTATAGCTTTAGATAACATGTCTAAGTTGTCACATTTGGGAGTGATCATATCCCCACCTATATTAGGATATTATGCAGATATAAAATCTTTAGATGATATGGAAGATTTTCTGATAGGAAAATGGTTTGATGCACTTAGAATAAAACATGATCTATTTAAAAGATGGGAGGGCTAAAACTATGCCACACCTAGTCGCAATATATCCAGGAACATTTGATCCCATAACAATTGGACATATTTCTGTTATAAAAAGAGCTAGAAAAATATTTGATAGAGTTATTGTAGGTATTGCCGACTCAGGCAATAAAAATCCTATGTTTGATATACAAACAAGAGTAAATATGGCAAAAGACAGTGTAAAAGATATTGAAAATGTTGATGTTTTGCCCTTTTATAGCCTGCTTGTCAAGTTTTGTAAGGATCAAAATGTCAATACGATCATAAGAGGACTTAGAGCGGTAAGTGATTTTGAATTTGAGCTTCAGATCGGTTACGCAAACGCTTCTATGGATAAAAATATAGATACTGTTTATCTTATGCCAAACTTAGAACATGCTTTTATAAGCTCAACAGTTGTGAGAGATATCATAAGACACAATGGTGATGCAAGTCACCTAGTCCCAAATGAAGTCTTAAAATATATTAAGAAGAAATAATGTACATAATATTTGAAGGTATAGACACGACAGGAAAAAGTACTCAGATCGAGCTTTTTAAACAAAGACATGAAAATATCATAACTCTCAAAGAACCTGGAAATACAGAACTTGGGAAAAATCTAAGAGAGATTATTTTAAATAGTGAACATAAACTTTCTTTTAATGCCGAATTGTTTCTTTTCTTAGCCGATAGAGCTCAAAATTTTGCTGAAAATATAAAAGACAACGATGAAAAGATGATCTTATCAGACAGAGGTTTAGTGTCAGGTATCGCTTATGCTCTTGCGAACAGTGAAAGTTTAGATATTGATTTTTTAATCGAATTAAATAAATTTGCATTAAGCGGGAACTTGCCGGATGCAGTTGTACTTTTTAAGACAACAAAAGAGTTGATAGGACAAAGATTATCACAAAAGGATCATGACAATATAGAATTAAGAGGGATTGATTATCTTTTGAGTGTACAAGAGCTTATGGAAAAAGTATTAAAGAAGCTTTCAGTAAAAGTCTTAATGATAGACTCGTCTGATACAATAGAAAATATTTATAAAAAAATAGAGGGATTTATATATGATACAAGCGCTTAGAGGCATGAAAGATTTACTGACACCAAGCAGTGAGAGATATCTATATTTTGTTGAAAACTGTAGTAGAATAGCACAAAACTATGGATTCAATTATATTGAAACTCCAATCTTAGAAGAAACAGCTCTTTTTAAAAGAAGTGTTGGAGAAAGTAGCGATATTGTCGGTAAAGAGATGTATCAATTTATGGATAAAGGCGGCAATGACGTATGTATGCGTCCAGAGGGAACGGCAGGAGTAGTTAGAGCTTTTATACAGCAAAAGTTTGATAAAGCCGGAGGAAATAAGAAATTTTTCTATCATGGACCTATGTTCAGATATGAAAGACCACAAAAAGGAAGACTTAGAGAATTTCATCAGTTTGGAGTCGAGTCTTTTGGAGAATCAAGTGTAAAAGAAGATGCAAGTATCATTTTGATGTTAAAAGAGATGTTAGATTTCTTTGGCATAAGCTATATATTAGAGCTGAATTCTCTTGGATGTAATGAATGCATGCCATTTTACAGAGAAAAGCTTGTAGATTTTTTGGGAAGACATGAAAGTGAGATCTGTGAGGATTGCAAAAGAAGAAAAGATACAAATCCAATAAGAGTCTTAGATTGTAAAAATGAGGGATGCCAAGAGGTTTATAAATCAGCTCCTTTGATCACAGATAATCTGTGCACGGGCTGTCAAAGTGATTTTACTAAACTTACATCAATTTTGAATGATTTTGATGTAAAATACTCGTTAAATCCAAAATTAGTTCGTGGACTTGATTATTATAATAAGACTGCATTTGAGTTTGTAAGTAATGAGATAGGTGCTCAAAGTGCAATAGCCGGCGGCGGTAGATATGATAGATTAGTTGAATATTTAGATGGAAAACCTACATATGGAATTGGATTTGCTATGGGTATAGAAAGACTCATGGAACTGATTGATATGCCGGAGAGTTTAAGATCGGGATATTATATAGGAGCACTCTGTGAAGAAGCACTGGATATTACTTTTAAGTTATCAATTCAGTTAAGAAGAAAAGAAAAAGTTGCATTGAATTATGAGACGAAAAGTCTGAAATCACACTTGAAAAATGCTGATAAACAAAATGCCAGATTTTGTATATGTATAGGTGAAGATGAATTAGCAAAAAATTTGATTTGGCTAAAAGATTTAGAGAATAAAGAAGAAAAAAGTATGGCAATAGAAGATTTCTTAGGAGAATAATTTGGATTATGGAATTAAAATATGGGGTGATGATAATTTTTTTATTGACAATAAAAAAGTAAAACTAAATTATAAAAGTAGCCCTTCTTTAGTAAAAATTGTACAAAGAATTAGAGAAGATGATATAAAAGGACCTATATTATTGAGGTTTCCTCATTTGATAGAAAAACAAATTGATTTGATTTACAGAACATTTAATAAAGCAAGAGAAGAGTTCAAATACAAAGGCTCGTTTAATGCTGTTTATCCGCTAAAGGTAAACCAATATCCAAATTTTGTAAAAAATCTAGTTAGATTAGGTGAAAAATACAATTATGGTTTAGAAGCCGGAAGTAAAGCTGAATTGTTCTTAGCTATGGCGTATAATAGCGATAACTCACCTATCACAGTCAATGGCTTTAAGGACGAAGAGATGATAAATATAGGTTTTATTGCTAGTGAAATGGGTCACAATATAACAATAACCATAGAAGGATTAAGTGAGCTTGAAAATATAATAAAAATCGCCAAAAAGAGATTCGGACAGGTTCCAAACATCGGGCTAAGAATAAGATTACACAGTTCCGGTGTAGGCATATGGGCGAAGAGTGGCGGTATAAATTCAAAATTCGGTTTGACTTCTACTGAGTTGTTGCAAGCTGTTAATATGCTAAAGGATGCCGGACTTATAGAACGTTTTAGTATGATTCATTTTCATATAGGCTCACAAATTTCAGATATTGGGCCCTTGAAAAAAGCTCTAAGAGAAGCCGGAAATATATTTGTGCAGCTAAATAAAATGGGAGCAACAGGGCTAAATGCGATTAATATAGGCGGAGGGCTCGCGATCGAATATTCACAGCAAAAAAGTACGATGAATCGAAACTATTCTTTAAATGAATATGCAAATGATATTACATTTTTATTAAAAGATATATCCACTAGAGCAAATGTCGCCGAACCAAATATTTTTATAGAATCAGGAAGATATATAGCAGCATCACATGCTGTTTTGGTTGCTCCTGTTTTAGAGCTTTTTTCTCAAGAATATACTGAAGAAAAATTAAAATTAAAGGATAAAAATCCTCCTCTAATACAAGAATTATATGATCTGTATACGACTATGAATCATCTGCATGCTCAAGAATATCTGCATGACAGCATTGATCATATGGATTCACTATTGACATTGTTTGACTTAGGATATATAGATCTTATTGATAGAAGCAATACGGAAATATTGGTTAATTTGATCATGAAAAAAGCTATTATGCTTTTAAAAGACAAAAAGACAAAAGAGTTACTTCAAATTCAAGATATGGTGCAAGAAAGATATCTTGTTAATTTTTCAATTTTTCAGAGTTTACCGGATTTTTGGGGAATTGATCAATCCTTCCCTGCCATGCCTCTTGACAGACTTGATGAAAAACCTACTAGATCTGCTTCAATTTGGGATATAACTTGCGACAGCGATGGAGAGATAAGCTATAACAGAAATAATCCGTTACTTTTACATGATCTAGATGTGACTAAGGAAGACTATTTTATAGGATTTTTTCTAGTAGGTGCATACCAAGAAGTGTTGGGTATGAATCATAACCTTTTTGCACATCCTACAGAAGCAACAATAAAGATAGATGACAAAGGATTTGAAATAGAAAATTTAATCGAATCGCAAAGTATTTTGGATATACTCGAAGATTTAGATTATGATATCAAAGAAGTTCAAGAAATCTTAAATGAAAAAATTGAAAAATCAGATTTAATAGACGATAAGACAAAGAAGTATATATTAGGCGAAATTTATCTATTCCTAAATGACAATGGATATCTTAAAACCATCAATGGTAAGGAAGAACAATGAACAAAGTTAGTTTATGGCATAAAATCAAAGAAGATTTTTCTCAGCCTGTTCAAAGCGATCCTGCCATAAATTCAAAATTTGAACTATTTTTTAATTACCCAGGTGTCTGGGCTATCGTAAATTATAGAATAGCACATGAACTGTATATCCGAGATTTCAAGTTACTGGCTAGGATGATTATGGGTATCAATCAGTTTGTGACAAATATTGATATCCACCCTGGTGCTACAATCGGAAGAAGAGTATTTTTAGATCATGCTTTCGGCGTGGTGATCGGAGAAACCGCTGTTGTCGAGGATGATATATTGATATACCAAGGAGTGACGCTCGGCGGAGTCAATTTAAACAGAGGTCAAAAGAGACATCCTACGATCTCGAGTGGAACGGTTATCGGTGCAGGAGCAAAAGTTTTAGGAGATATCACGATAGGGAAAAATTGCAGAATCGGTTCTAATTCGGTAGTCGTTAATTCCGTCCCTGATAATTCAACTGCCGTGGGTATCCCGGCACGAGTAATCGAAAAAGGCAGAGATAAAAATCCTATGGCTCATAATAAGATACCAGATATCAATAAAGAACTATTTTTATATCTATTTAAGAGGATTAAAGCTTTGGAAACTGCCGTTAATGAACAGCATGCGGATAAAAATCTTATAGAGACTGACAAAGAACTTGAAGATATTTATAAACAGTTTTTAAATTCAGTAAAACAATAATCTCAACGGTTAAAAGGAAGAAAATATGTTGTCTAGAAGAATACAAGTACTATCGGAATCCATGACTCTTGCAATCACTGCATTAGCAAAGCAAATGAAAGCAGAAGGCAAGGATGTTTTGAGTTTTTCAGCAGGAGAACCTGATTTTGACACTCCTCAAGTCATAAAAGATGCAGCGATTAAAGCGATCAATGATGGTTTTACGAAATACACTGCAGTTGCTGGAGCTCCGGAGTTACTTGAAGCTATCAAAATTAAATTAAAAAATGAAAATGGGTTAGATTATCAAGTGGGAGATATTATTTCTAATGTTGGAGCAAAACAATCATTATTTAACCTAATGGAAGCTATTGTGGATGATGGTGATGAAGTTATTGTTCCGGCCCCTTATTGGGTTACTTATCCTGAGATCATAAAATATGCAGGTGGAACTGTCGTTGAAATCCAAACAGATGATTCTACAGGATTTAAAATAACACCCCAACAGCTTAAAGATGCGATGACTTCTAAAACCAAGCTTCTAATACTCAATTCGCCTTCAAATCCAACAGGATCCGTTTATACGAAGGCTGAACTTGAAGCATTGGCAGATGTATTAAAAGGAACTAAGGTATTAGTAGCTTCAGATGAGATGTATGAAAAACTGATCTATGACAACCTTGTCTTTACTTCTACGGCAAGTATTAGTAAAGATATGTATGATAGAACCATCACGATCAATGGATTGAGTAAATCCGTAGCTATGACAGGTTGGAGATTTGGTTATATGGCCTGCCCTATTAAAGAGATAACGGCTGCTATCAAAAAATTACAGAGCCAAAGTACGTCAAATATTAACTCTATTACTCAAAAAGCGGCAATTCCTGCATTATTGGGTGAAGCAAACAATGATATGGAAAGCATGAGGGTTGAATTTGAAAAAAGAAGAAATGTGGCAGTAAAGTTATTTAATGAAATCGATGGTTTAAGTGTTATCAAACCAAGCGGTGCGTTTTATCTTTATGTGAATATTAAAAAAATATCCAATGATTCTTTAGATTTCTGTAAACGATTATTGGAAAATAAAGGTGTTGCCACTGTTCCTGGTATCGGTTTTGGTAGTGACGGGTATTTTAGATTTTCATTTGCAACAGATACAAAAAGTATCGAAGAAGGAATATCTAGAATTAAAGATTTTGTAAAAGAGAATTATTAGAAAAGAGAAAGTTGGGTTTACTCATTTTTTTAGATGAGTAAACCCTTTTCGATTTATTTCTTACCGTAGATTTTTTGTGCTTCTTTTAGCGCGTCTATGAGTTCATCCAAATTGTCATAAGGGATGTGTGCTTTCCAGTCTGGCTCTTCAGCATTCTTTTTTAGAGATATTCCTATGCTAACAACTGGGAATGAGCCATCACCATAAGGCTCTTCTAGATGAGAAACTGAAATTCTTCCATTTTTTGTATCTGCCAAAGGAAATTCCTTTAGTATAGTGTTCTTTCCACCCATTTTAAATCCTTTTATTAATTTTTTTAAAATAATTTGCTATTTTTGCTTGTTTTTTTAGCCACTCTTTTTGTAACATCAATGGAAATCCGCCATAAACTTTTCCTCCATCAATTGTCTTTGTGACACCGCCTCTTGCTGCAATTGTTGCAAAATCGCCAATTGAGAGATGACCTGCAGTTGCACTTTGTCCTCCCATGATTACATTCCTTCCTAGCTTTGATGAGCCGGAAATTCCTGTTTGTGATACTATCAAACAATATTCTCCTAGTTCACAATTGTGAGCAATTTGGACGAGATTATCGATTTTTGTTCCTTTTTTTATCACGGTAGAACCAAATACTGCTTTATCAATCGTTGTATTTGCTCCTATTTCAACATCATCTTCAATTACAACATTTCCACTATGGTGAATTTTTACATGCTCCCCATTTCTTGTATGAGCATAACCAAAGCCATCACTTCCGATGATGGAACCTGCCTGTAATATACAGTTTGAACCTATAACGGAATCTGCATAGATTACGACATTTGGATATATCAGAGTGTCTTTACCGATATATACATTTGATCCTATTACGACATTTGGATATATAATTGCACCCTCTTCTATCTTGCTATTGCTTCCAATTTGCACATTTGGTGAGATTCTTGTATTTTGATGAATTTCTATATTTTCACCAAAAGAAAATGAATCCTTTACAAAATACTTGCTAGCTTTAGCCATGTAGAGATGCGGATTGTCACAGATCAAAGCTTGTGTATCTTCAGGTACAAATGAAGCAAATTTTTCACTTATTAAGACTGCTTTAGCTTTTGTATTCTTTAGATCTTCGAGCAACTTTGCATCATCAAAAAATGTGATATTCTTTGAATGCGCACTTTGTAAGGTTGCAAAGGATGCTATCTCAAAATCTTGACCATTATACGCAATATCTAATTTATCTGCTAAATCTTTCAGTGTCATTATACATCCATAGCCACTGAACCGCTTCTAACCATATCGGTCGGATTGTATTTTTTAATTGCTTTTAAAAAATCTTGTATTCTTTTTGCATTATCAGCTACCATTACAACTATAAAATCTGCTCCACTATTGGCTATAGTACCATTGTAGGCTTTTAACATAGCATCAAGGCCGTTAAAATCCTCACCGAGTGGAATTTTGACCAGTGCCATTTCTTTTTCTACAAATTCTCCAGATTCTATAACTTTGTATGTCGGTATAAGTTTGTGCAGCTGCTTAACGATTTGTTCCAGTACATTTTCATTTCCCGATGTCACTATCGTAAGTCTTGAGAAATTCGTATCAGGGATAGGAGCAACAGTCAATGTATCGATATTATAGCCACGTCCTGCAAATAATCCTGAAATTCTTGAAAGTACACCATGCTCATTTGTTACAATAACTGATAAAACTCTTCTGATTTCTTTCATATCTTATTCCTTATGCTCTAATATCATATTGTAAAGTGTTCCACCTGCAGGAACCATAGGTAAAACATCTTCCAATCTATCAACATTTACATCTATCATGCAGACCATATTGCTTTCAACGGCTTCATGTAAAGCTTTATCAAATTCTTCTTTTGTTTCAACTCTAAATCCCAAACCGCCAAAGCTCTCAGATAATTTCACAAAATCAGGTTGAGCTCCGCTTAGATCAGTTGATGAGTATCTTTTGTCATAAAAAAATGTTTGCCACTGCCTTACCATACCAAGATAACCATTGTTTAATATAATATTTATAACCGGTATCTTTGATTCATATGCTGTCATAAGCTCTTGTATATTCATCAAAATCGAACCATCACCTGTGATATTTATCGAAATCTTGTCTTTTATGGCTTTTTTAACTCCCATAGCTGCTGGAAAACCAAATCCCATAGTTCCAAGTCCGCCACTTGTGATAAACTGTCTAGGTCTGTCAAATGGGTAAAATTGTGCTGTCCACATCTGATGTTGACCAACATCTGTTGATATTATAGCTTTTTCGCCAAGTAGTTCGCCAATCCTTTGGATAACCCATTGAGGTTTTATACAAGTTTGACTGTCTTTGTAGCCTAAAGGGTGTATATCATCATATCTTTTTAGTATTTTTCTCCATTGTTCATACTTAGAAGGATCGATTTTATCTTTAGCTAGAGGGATCATCTCGCTTACTATATTTTTTAAATCACCAACTATCGGATAATCTATTTTTACTAGTTTCCCTATACTGCTTGGATCAATATCTACATGGATTATTTTTGCATGTTTTGCAAATTCACTTAGTTTTCCGGTAACTCTATCATCAAATCTGGCTCCAAAAGCTATCATCAAGTCAGCTTCACTCATAGACATATTTGCGCAATAGCACCCGTGCATTCCAAGCATACCCAGTAATAAAGGGTTATTATCTCCCATGACGCCTCTTGCCATCAAAGTCTCAACAGCCGGTATACCTGTAATATTGGCAAATTCTCTTACTTCAGCGGCAGCGTTTGAGTTAACAGCTCCACCACCTATATATAGTACAGGTCTTTTTGCTTCTTTTATGGCATCTATGGCTTTTTTTATCTGTCTAAAATTACCTTTATAAGTTGGCTTGTAAGTTTGTATTGTGATCTCATCAGGATATACAAATTTTCCAACCTGAGCAGTAACGTCTTTTGGGAGGTCTATATGTACAGGACCGGGTCTTCCGCTTCTTGCTATATAAAATGCTTCTTTTAAAATTCTTGGTAGATCACTTACATGTTTTACGAGATAATTGTGCTTAACACAAGGTCTGCTGATTCCTACTGCATCTATCTCTTGAAAAGCATCAGTTCCTATCATACTTATAGGAACCTGTCCACTAATTACAACCATAGGAATAGAATCAATATAAGCTGTTGCCAGTCCTGTTACGGCGTTGGTAAAACCTGGGCCGCTTGTAACGAATGCAACTCCTACCTCTCCGCTTGCTCTTGCATATCCATCAGCCGCATGTACTGCAGCTTGTTCGTGTCTTGTTAATATGTGTTCAAAATAGTTTTGTTTGTATACTTCATCATAAACATTCATGATGGCACCGCCAGGATAGCCAAAGACTACACTTACGTTCTCCTTATGCAGTGCTTCTACGACCATCTGAGAACCGTTTAAATCCATGACCTCTCCTTTCCAGTTTTATTTTTACTTTTTTATATAAAAAGTCGTTAATTATATCAAAAAAATCTTAGACAAAGCCAAAATTACACAATGAAAGGGCAACTCCTTCTCTGAGTCCATCGTCTACTATTAGGCATTCTTCAAACTTTAGTTTTTCCATTAATCCTATTATTATCAAAATACCTGTCTTGATCAGTTCACTTCGGTTAGTACCGCAATACCTCTCTTGTTCTTCAAGACTTAATGCCAAAATTTGGGTATATGCTTTTTTAAAATCGTTTATATGCAATATTTTACCTGATACTTTGTTATGGTTATAAGATCTATAATCCACATCTTGTAAAAATGCGCATACGGTAGTAGGTGTTCCTGCAGTCGCAATTAGTTTTTTAGGTTTATTATGACCTTTTATAAAGTAATTTATCTGTTCAATCTCTTCGTAAATGCCATTTTGCAGGCTTTCTAAATCAGGATATTGTTCAGAAATCTTCAAAATACCAAAAGGGAAGCTTTTATATGATGTATTGTTTTCTTGCACATAGATGATCTCAGTAGATCCTCCACCTAAATCAAACATACAAAAATCATCATCTGGTATATTCAGTAGTCTCAACGAGTTTTTGACGCCTTGTAAGGTGTACTGTGCTTCTGTGTCTCCGCAGATAATTTGAAAATCAAGATTAAATCTTTCCTTTATTGTCTTTAGAATTTCATCTGAGTTTGATGCCAGTCTCATTGCTTCTGTTGTCACGCATTTAGTTTTTTTAGATGAAAAATCAAAAATACTTGAAGCTTCTTCTAAAGCATCAAAGATATTTTTGATCGATTCATCCGATATTTTGCCGCTATTTTTTAAATTTTGTCCTGTTTTTACTATCTTCTCAAATTCAATAACTCTTTTTTTTGTTTTACAGTCAATTTCCACTATTCTTAGCGTATTTGATCCAAGGTCACAACCTATCATCTTCACTTTTCTATTGGTAAATATTTATTAAGATAAGTTTTTAAAAAAGGCATAGCAAGGTCAAATGTTGCACTTCCGTGTCCACTGCCAGGTAGAACTATAAGTGTTGGTGTCAGTGCTTTTGTCATGTAGTAAATAGCTGTTTTCCTGGCAAAATCATCTCTAGAAGAAAAAATCAGTATTTTAGCTTCGCTATTTGAAATAGAGTCATTCATGGCAGTTTCATCATAAGTCTTTGGAGCTGCAGGTGAGAATAGCACTACGACTTTAGGTTCATAATCAAGCAAGATTGATATGATTGCTCCACCACCTAAAGACGCACCGAAAAACACCATGTTTTCTGTTTTTAATTTCTTATTCTGTGACAATTTATCGATCCATGCAGATAAGTCATTTGGAATTTTTTTAAAATCTACTTTTATAGCACTCTGTTTTACGGAAGCTTCTAGATGGTCCAAGGTTTTAAAACTGATTATCTTATTTTCTTTTCCATTTTGCATAATTGATTTTCCATGGCCTCTTAGATCCATCTCAAACGTAGCATATCCTCTTTTACGCATAAGTTTTGATATATTTGCCCACATTTTATGGTCACTGCCAAATTCATGAGCAAAAACTGCCAAAGGATAAGTTTTTTCTGAAACTTTCGGAAAAGTCAACCAACCCTTTAATATAAATCCATCTTTTGTTTTTATTTGAAGTTCGCTGGAAAATAAATTTAACCCTATAAATAATACTAAAATCAAAAATATCTTTCTCATAATAAATCCTTTGTGATTGTTTTTTATCATTATACTAAATAATTCTTTTATTTAATATAGGTATAATATATGGTTTTAAAAGATATTCACAAAGGAGATTTTGATGTTCTTGGGTGTAAATATAGACCACATAGCAGTCTTACGAGAGGCAAGGAAGATCAATGATCCTGATCCGCTTGATGCAGTCTCTCTGGCAAAGCGAGCCGGAGCAGATCAGATAACAATACATCTAAGAGAAGACAGAAGACATATCAATGATGATGATGCAAAAAGAATCGTCGAGAATTCACACTTACCGATAAATCTAGAATGTTCAATAAACGAAGAAGTGATCAAAAAAGTCATCGAGCTAAACCCTCACCGTATCACTTTAGTACCTGAGAAAAGAGAAGAAGTCACGACCGAGGGCGGATTGGATGTTTATAAAAATTTTGAAATCATCAAAAAGATATCACAAGAACTTAAAGTAAAAAATATAGAATTATCTTTGTTCATTGATCCTGATGATAAAGCTATAGAGTTTTCAAAGGAATTGAATGCAGATTGGATAGAACTGCATACCGGGCTTTATTCAAATATATATGCTATGCTCTTTTCAAATCTTTCGCTAACAAAACACAGTATAAAAGAGCTGGAATTATCAAGAGAAGAATTAAAATCATTGTTAGCAAATGCTTTAGACAAATTAAGAGTCAGTACACACCTTGCAAAAAAACTTGGACTAAAAGTAGCAGCAGGTCATGGTCTTAACTACCAAAATGTTAAAGAAATAGTGAAAATAGAAGGCATAGAAGAGCTAAATATAGGACAGTGTATAATTGCCAGATCAGTCTTTACAGGCTTAGAAGTAGCAATAAAAGATATGATAGAGGCTATAAAATGAAAAAAGTTGCCATAAGTATCGGAGACATAAACGGCATAGGTCTTGAAATTGCCCTTAGAGCTCATGAAGAGATCAGTAAAATTTGTAAACCTGTTTATTGTATCAATCAAACGATGCTAAATTGGGCTGCGGCAATGCTTGGACTTGACGTTCCGGAGAAATTTAAAACGAAAGAATGTGGTGATATATTTGATATAGAACCAGGTATTTCTACAAAGGCTGCCGGAGAGATGTCATTTGATTCATTTGTAACGGCGATTGCACTGGCAAGAAGCAATAAAGTATCAGCAGTTGTAACACTACCTATAAATAAAGCTTCTTGGAATCTGGCAGATATCAAATACAAAGGGCACACTGATGCCATATCTGATCTTCTTGGCTGCAAGACCATTATGATGCTAGGCTGTGAGGAGATGTTTGTTTTACTCTTTACACATCACATACCTCTTAAGGATGTGAGTTCCAAAATAAAAACAAAACAATTAGCCAAATTCTTGTTGGATGTCTCAACTTATATTGAGACCGATCAGATTGCAGTTTTGGGATTGAACCCTCATGCAGGAGACAACGGCGTTATAGGAAATGAAGAAAAAGATATCAGTTTGGCTATAAAAAAATCAAATGAGATATTAGGGAAAGAACTCTTTGTAGGACCCCTTGTCCCGGATATCGCGTTTACAAAACCTAATAGAGATAAATATAAATATTTTGTCTGTATGTATCATGACCAAGGACTTATCCCTTTGAAAGCACTTTATTTTGAGGAAAGTATCAATGTTACATTAAATCAAAGTATTACAAGAACTTCCGTTGATCATGGGACAGGCTTTGACAAAGCATATAAAAATGTGGAGTTATCTTTAAAAAGTTATATCAATGCGGTAAAGGAAGCTATAAAATAAATTTAACAAGGTTAATTTATTTTTAACTAAAATAGGATATAATCATATTTTAATTACTTAAAATTTGGATTATAAAGTATGCCTGCACCAATAAAGTATTTTTATTTCAAGAGAATTGCTCTCATAATGTCAGTCTTATGGACAATTTTGACATATATTTTTTTCAATTTCCAACTTCATAATGAAAATAAACACATAGTCGAGAACCAAATATATCAAAGTAAAGAAGCAACTCAAGAAGCAGAATATATTATAAGATGGATATTTCAACAAAAAATCAAAGAAGAAAAAAATAAAAATAAAATAAAAACAGGACTGACCTTCTCACTAAACAACTTAATACACAAGATAAATGAAAATAAAGGAATAACACTAAATATAAACAGCTTTTTTTATGAAGATGATTTTGAAGATTATCCCCAAAAAATAACAAAAACAATAAAAACTATGCAGAAGACAAAAGAAGAACAATATGTTATATATAAACAAAATTCTGATTCTTATGTTTATTTTACAAAACCCTTAATAGCAACTAGAAATTGTCTATTGTGTCATATTCATGATGAAAGCAAAGAAGGTGATGTGATCGGCAGTGTCGATGCCATAATAAAAATACCGATCTTTGAAAATTCAAATAAAAAAAGATACTTTTTTCTTGTTTTTGCGTATTTTATAACATGGCTGGCAGGATTGGCTGTTATAATTTGGTCTAACTATAAAAGCAGAAATTATTTTAATGCCAGAATGAAAGATTACGAAGAAAACATATATCTACTGGCAGATATGATGGAAAGAAGAGATACATATACGGCCGGACACAGTAGAAGAGTTGCTTCTTATGCGACAAAAATAGCCCAGACCATGGAACTTTCAAAAGATAAAATAGACTTACTCTTTAGAGCGGCAATGCTACATGATATAGGAAAGATAGAGATCCCAGATGCTATTTTATTAAAACCGGAAAAATTATCTAATGAAGAATATGAACTAATTAAATCACACTCTATTTTTGGTGCACAATTGTTATCTCACGGTCCATTTAATGAACTCTCTAAAATCGTACTTTATCATCATGAGAGATATGATGGCAAGGGATATCCTGAGGGTTTGCAAGGGGACAAAATTCCGATCTTATCACAGATCATCGCCGTGGCTGATACTTTTGATGCTATAACTACCAGTAGAGCATACAAAATCGCTCTTAGTAAAGAAGAAACTTTTGAAATTTTGAGGCAAGAGAGCGGACACCAGTTTAACCCTCGTATCGTAAATGCTGCTCTAAAAGCTTTGGAAGACATATCTATAGCTGATTTTGCAGAACAAATACCTCAAAATGAATTAGATGAGATGAGATTTTGTTATTATCTTAAGGATCAGCTTACAGGCTGTTATAATATAAATCATCTTAAAGCTCTTTTGACAAAATTACATAATTACAAAAAAGTAAATGCATATCGCCTGACTTTGAAAAATTTGACTGCTTATAATAAAGAATTTGGTTGGAAAAAGGGAGATGAGCTACTAAAAAGTTTGTCACAAATACTCATGCAAAGATATCCAAATTCAATAGTCATCAGATTTTTTGGAGATAACTTTTTGGTTTTAAATATTGGGAAAGATATAGTTTTTGATGAAACTGAGATCACGGCATTTGTTAAAAAGTTTGGTGTTGGGGTTGACTATTATTATATAGATTTTATTAAAGAGAATATTGAAAGTATAGAAGATCTTGAAAATACATTTTTTAGTTGAAATAATTATTTTAACGTTAGATTTATTAGTGAAAAAAAGAGGTAGCAGAAATGACGAATAATGCAAAACTTAGTTTTAGTTTTCGTCTTTTGTGGTAAATTGTGAGCTGACGACAGCTTTTGAGAGATAAAAAAGTATATAAAAGAAGTACCTATGTTTAAAACACTTTTTGGAAACAATTTTATAGGAATCGGGCTTATTGTGTCTTATATTGCTATTATCATCGGAATGATCCCTTTTTCTAACTCAGCAGATTTAAGTATTTGTATTTATTTGTTTGGTACATTCCTTATGGCTATCGGACTTATCGTAGAGTTTAAAAGTAAACAAAATGATTATTTATCTCATTGGTATTTTTACAGTGCACTACTTTTTGTTGCTCTTCCTGTAGCCGGTCCGGTTATATCTCTTTGGATCTTGTATATGTCTCATCAGGAAACAAAACATAGACAATTTGGGAACTGTTCAGTCTTGCTTTCCACTATTAAAATATTTTTGGCTATGTTTTTAGCATGGGTGATATTTTTAATAGTTTATTTTGTCATTTTAGGTAAATAAACAACATCTATAGCCTAGTTTATAGTCATTTAATAACTCTATTTAATACTAAAATTTAAAATATTCCAGGATTAAATGTATTTTTGACTTTATTAAATATTGGTAAAAATTTCTCATAGAATTCTTTTGGACTTTTATACGCCAATACATAAAAACCTTCTTGAGTCTTCAATAAAATAAAGTTGGCTTGCATCCAAAATTGATTCAAAAGCTTGTCTGTATTTTTATAAACTTCATATGATAACTGCATAGCCTGTAATCCGTTTAAAGTTATCGTTTTTGGATCTTCATAATGATAGTTTGGATCACCTGCCCTCTTCTGTGCTAATTTTTTGTATTCATTTATAAACACGTCATAAGTTTCTTTTTGAGTATTATTTGAGTCATAAAATCCTACATATATCATAGGTTCAGGCGTAGTATTAGAGGTATTTGATTCGTTTGATTTAGTTAGTCTGATTTCAAAAATACCATTTTGTTGATCTTTGTTTACGTCATACGATAATTTCCAAGATGTCGGTATCTCTGTGGTAAAATAATTATGCATGACTGAGAATTTTTTGAATGATTTAGGTTGAACTTCTGTTACTAAAGGTTTAGTTTGTGCCACGTTCTTGCTTAAAGCAGTAGATGAATCGTTATTCTCTGAAAGATGCATTACACTGGTTATGCCATTTACTACAGAATAGCTAAATTGACCTGTTATATTCAAATCTCTGTTTAGGTCAAAAAACACAGTCTTTCCATTTGGTATGAAGTTGTTACATAGATCAGGTTTTATTCTTTTGATATTTAATATATAATGCTCAGGATTTGATATAGAAGTATCTTTTTGAACATCAATTTTAAGAGATTTTTTATCAGTACATCCATTGCTGTTTATATTTACTATCAAAGTATTAGGTTTCATAATAATCTCATTTAAACTCACAGTCCCCAAGTATTTAGGATTGCCTGTATTTACGGCATATAAGGTTATTGAAGTGCACAATAAAACCACAAAAGGGAAAAGTCTGTAAATTCTCATTTTGTATCCTTTTATACAGAATATAATATACTTGAATTATATTGTCAATTTTTTTATTTTTTTCTCTAAAAGCCCTGATAAGACTAGTCTATCTCTTATATAATTGTATCACAATATATAAGAAAAAATCATAAAACTTCAAGTTTGTATATATTTTTATTAATATAGTTTTTATAATTAAGATATAATTTATCTTAAATCCATTTTAGGCTTAAATACGACATTTTTACTCTTATATAAAATCTGTTATTACAATAAATATTATATTTATAATACCTTTTTAAAATATTAAAACTTTATTTATAAATAATCTTGATTAAAATTTTTATACGCCTTTAAGAAAAATAATATTTGATAGAATTTGTTTGTTAAAAAAGTGTTAAATAAATGTTAATTTAATATTTATTTAATATTTAAAAAACTCTATTAAGAAATTGGGAGAAGAATGAAAAAGTTTCTATTATTGTTCTTATCAGTGTATTTTTCTATGTTTTTATATGGAAGCGATACGAAAATTGGTACTTACGAAAGATTAGGTAAATTTGTGCCTCTAAATCTGGTTTTTACAGACGAACACGGCGTCAAAAAAACTTTGGGTGAGTTTATGGAAAATAAACCTACGGTCATATCCGTAAATTATTTTCATTGTCCCGGTATTTGTGGTCCTCAGATTGATGGAATGACAAAGTCCCTGGATAAACTAAACCTAAAAGAAGGTAAAGATTATAAAGCTTTAACAATAAGTTTTGTAACTACAGATGGTCCAAAAGATGCGATGTGGTTCAAGAAAAATCACACAGCTGTGATAAGAAAAGACTTCAACAAGAGTGCTTGGAGTTTTTTAACTACTCCTGACAAAAAGACAGTTGATGCTCTTACAAATGCTTTGGGATATAACTTTAAAAAGATTATAAACAAACAAGGTTTTATTGATTATATCCATCCCGCAGGTCTTGTTATCCTTTCTCCTAAAGGAAAGATAACTAGATATCTAAACGGTATAGATTACCTTCCTTTTGACCTCCAAATGGCCATAGGCGAAGCAAGCAAAGGCATAGCTAGACCTACTATCGCCAGAGCCGTAGCTTTTTGTTTTTCATTTGATCCAAAAAGCAACAAATACGTTTTTGAAACCAAAAAGATATTTGGTGCAGTCATGACGTTGTTCATGATCATGTTGTTTATATATTTTGTTCTTACAAGTAAAAGTAGAAAAAGAAAAAAAGGAGATGATTTACATGAGTAATACTCACACAAGTTTTTACCATGAGACCCACACTGTTTTTGGGCATCATAAGAATAAGTTCCTGCAATGGATATTTAGTATAGATCACAAACGTATCTCTATACTTTACGGCGTTGCAATGTTTACATTTTTCACAGCAGCCGTATGTATAGCTTTATTGATGCGTTTGGAGCTATTTAGCCCGGGTCAGCAGATAATGAGTCCCGAGAGATATAACCAAGCTTTTACATTGCATGGTATTATCATGATCTTTTTATTTATTGTTCCGGGAATTCCGGCGACTCTTGGTAATTTTCTGCTTCCGTTGCAACTTGGTGCCAGAGATGTTTCTTTCCCTAGATTGAACCTACTCTCTTGGTGGATATATATGTTTGGTGCTATTTTGGTCTTTGTATCGTTGTTTGCAAATGGCGGTTCAGCAGACACAGGCTGGACATTTTATGCACCATATAGTACAAAAAGTGGAACCAATGTTATATTGGCATTGACTGCGGCGTATTTTCTGGGATTGGCTTCAATTTTAACAGGTTTAAATTTTATAGCTACAATTCACAGGCTTAGAGCTCCGGGTATGGGCTTTTTCAAAATGCCTTTGTTTGTTTGGGGACTATATGCAACGTCTTGGATACAAGTTCTTGCGACTCCGATCATCGGGATTACATTGCTTATGGTTGTTATAGAGAGAGTATTTGGTATAGGGATCTTTGATCCGACCAAAGGCGGCGATCCCGTACTACTTGAAAATATGTTTTGGATGTATTCTCATCCTGCAGTTTATCTCATGATCCTTCCGGCTTTTGGAATCGCATCTGAGATCATACCGACATTTTGTAGAAAACCTATATTCGGTTACCGCTCAATAGCTATCTCAAGTGCTATGATCGCAGGTGTTGGTTACTTAGTTTGGGGACATCATATGTTTACATCAGGTGAGTCAAATACAATTCAATTAATATTTTCAGTCTTGACATTTTTTGTTGCTGTTCCTACAGGTATAAAATTCTTTGACTGGATTGCGACGATGTACAAAGCTTCTATCGACTTTAAAGCACCGATGCTATGGGTTGTAGGTACATTTGTGACATTTATTATAGGTGGTTTGACAGGTCTTATATTGGCCGCAGTCGGTCTTAATGTTTATCTTCACGGTACTTACTTTGTCGTGGCGCACTTTCACTATGCGATTCTTGGCGGCGTTGTATTTTTGATGTTCGCAGGATTTCACTACTGGTTCCCAAAAATGACAGGAAAGATGTATGATGATAAACGGGCAAAACGTGCTTTTTATGTGATATTTGTCGGTTTTAATATGCTGTGGTTCCCGATGTTCATAGCCGGTGCACTTGGTATGCCAAGACGATATTTTGACTACCTTCCTGAATTTACGATCTATCATAGAATCGCAACTGTTGGCTCATGGGTCTTCGCAGTTGGCCTAATATACATGGCATATAACTTATACAAAGGTTTGAAGCATGGAGAAGAAGCAGGTCCAAATCCATGGAATGCAACTACACTAGAGTGGCAGATACCTTCACCTCCTCAATTGGCAAACTTTGGTACGATCCCTTATGTTGATTTTATGCCTTATGAATACGAAAAAGGCGAGCCGGTTCATGTTATGGATTTATCTGTAAAGGAGGATAAGAAGCATGTCTGATGCTACTACCGTGAGTCAACCTGAAATTGTTTTAGATAAAGAAGGCAATGAGCATATCGTCGTTGACTTTAATAACGATTATGATGGGGCAAAACTAGGGTTTTGGGTATTTTTGCTTACAGAGATCATGATCTTTGGGTCTATGTTCTTGGTATATGGTTTTTATATGTTTCAACACAGTGCTGATTTTGTTCATGCTTCTGAGGAGATGAATAGACTCCTTGGAGGGATAAATACTTTTATACTTTTGATTAGTGCTTTGACTATGGGTTTGTCATTGGTACATCTTAGAAATGGTCATGTCAGTACTTGTAAAAAATATATCTGGGCCACTATGATCTTAGCTGTTGTATTTCTAGCAATAAAGGCTACAGAGTGGAGTTTGGAGATACATCACGGATTTTATCCAAGTTCTCCAAGTTTGGATGCTATGAGTAATGGCACAAAACTGTTTTTTGGGCTTTATTTTACTTTGACAGGACTTCATGGGATTCATATCATCGTGGGTATCATCGTGATGCTTGTTTTACTAAGACTTATAAATAAAGGTAAGATCACACCTGAAAATTATGTCTTTTTGGAAAATACGGCACTATATTGGGATTTTGTTCATATAGTGTGGGTTATCGTATTTCCTTTATTTTATTTGATCTATTAGGAGTAATGTATGAGTACAGATACTAATCAAAATTTACATCCAATAAGCAGAAAGATGTACTTCAATGTTTTTCTACTTTTGATAACATTAACTGCATTGACGATATTACAGCCTTTGGTAATACACATGCAACTTGCTCCTACGCTTATGGTTCAAATGGGCATTGCACTAATCAAGATAGTGTTGATCGTATTGTATTATATGCATATAAAATCATCTTCTTCGATATTCAAAAAGTTGATTTTCGGTACGATTATTTTATTGATCGTGTTATATGGATTGATGGCAATAGATACTTATGTAAGATATGGAAATCATGATATTCTTACAATTCTTAATTAAAATAGTGAAAGGCAGCATATGTTAGAAGGAATGAAGGGCGTTTCAAGTTTCGCAAGTACGGTTGATTTTGCCATGTGGATAGTTATAGGCATAAACCTAGCGATGTTTGTGCTTGTTGTGGGCGTTATGTTTTACTTTCTCTATAAGTATAACAGCAAAAGACATGCGCGTGATAAAATTGAAAATATAGAACACAATACACCTCTGGAGATAGCGTGGACGATCATACCTATGTTCTTACTTGGGATTATGTTTTATTATGGATATACAAGTTTAAAAGCAATAAGAGAAATACCTAAAAAGAATATGGAAGTCAAAGTCATCGGACAGATGTGGTTTTGGTCTCATGTTTATCCAAACGGTAAAAAAACAAGAGATCTATACGTTCCAATAGGTGAAAATATCAAGCTTGACCTAACGGCACCGGCAAATGACGTTTTACACAGTTATTATGTACCTGCATTTAGATTTAAGCAAGACGTTGTTCCGGGATTTACTTATCATGCATGGTTTAAAGCTACAGATAAAGGCGTGTTTGATATAGAATGTACCGAATACTGCGGTAGAGGGCATTCACATATGCTTGCAAAAGTATATGTCTTGAGTAAAAAAGATTTTGACAAATGGTACAACAGCGATAGAAAGACACCATTTAGTAAAGAGTCTCCAAGTGGAGAAAACCAAGGTCTCGCCTTGTTAAAGTCAAATGGATGTACAAGTTGTCATACACTTGATGGCTCTCCTTTGGTAGGACCGAGCTATAAAGGTTTGTATGGCAGAAAAGAAAAAGTTTTAGTTAACGGTAAATTAGAAGACATTATTGTTGATGATAAGTACTTAAAAGAGTCGATCTTAAAGCCGAATGCTAAAGTTGTACAAGGATTTACTCCTGGTATGATGAGTTCATACAAAGGTGTCTTGAGCGATAAAGATATCAATCAGATCATAGACTATTTTAAAAACGGTAACAAACCTAAGAAAGTCGACATAAAAGCTAAAGCAAAAGATATCTTGGATTCAAACGGATGTTTAGGTTGCCACTCATTAGATGGCTCTAAATTGATTGGACCAAGCTATAAAGGTATGTACGGACATACTGTAAAAGTCGTAGTAAAAGGTAAAGTAGAAAGTGTGCTAGCCGATGACAAATATATCAAAGAATCGATCTTAGATCCTAATGCAAAGATCGTACAAGGATATAATGGCGGTATGATGGCGCCATATAAGGGAATATTGAATGATAAAGATATCAATATCTTGATTCAGTATTTCAAAACATTAAAAAATTAATAAAATGAAAGCCAAAGGGAGATTTTAGTGATGAAAACGGCTATTTTAATAGATAAACAAGGTGCAGGTGTAAAAGATTATATTGCTCTGACAAAGGCTTATCTATCGTTTGCGGTTATGATACCCGGTGCGTTGTCATATCTTTTATTTGCAGATGAAATCAATCCTGGTTTTTGGCTTTCTGTATTGGCTATATTTTTGTTGGCACTGGGTGTTAGTGCGTTAAACCAGTTTCAAGAGCGTCAATTAGACGCTCTTATGCCAAGAACACAAAACAGACCTCTAGTTACCGGTAGTATAAGTGAAAAAGAGGCATTAGGAATTATCATAGGATTGATCGGTACTTCAACATTGATCGAATATTACGTACTTGGAATTAGTGGAGTTGTGATATTTGCTTTTGTTGTTATCCTGTACAATGCTATTTATACGCCTATGAAAAGAACTAGTGCATATGCGGTATTTCCAGGTGCTATCTTGGGTGTAATCCCGACAGTGCTGTGTACTATGGCTACGGATCAAAGTGTATTTAGTCCATCTTTCTTGGCCATTGCTTGGTTTTATTTTATATGGCAAATTCCTCACTTTTGGTTATTGGTGCTGATGTACCAAAATGACTACAATAAAGCAAAGTTCCCAAATATGGCAAATGTGGTCGGTGCTCAGTCATTGTCTCATATAACCTATGTATGGATATTGTTGACGATCATAAGTGCTCTGATGGTTGTGTCATTTTTTATACCAAAAAGTACAGTGATCTTTGCATTTATAATTTTACATTCAATCTTTTTGGCATATAAAAGCTTTGTTCTTCTGAGAGATGATGCCTGGTCGGATAAAAGATTGTGCAAGAAAATCTTCATGCAATTAAACCTTTACACCCTAGCAGTAGTCGTATTTTTAGTCATAGATAGGTGGTTAGTGCAATAACCACCTTAGAATAGACCGATATGTTATCAGGTATTTAAAAATATAAAACTACTACAAGATTGCTATTTTATTTTTTATTTACATGTTTGACCCTATATTCCTTATCTTCGACTTTGAATATGATTTCATCAGAAGCATTTGCAATTGCTATTCCCAAGTCATATACTTCTGGTTTGTCTTCTGGTAAAAAAGAAGCATATACATCAATTCCTCCATAAAATCTCATAAGAACTAAATATGTCCCATAATGATCTGGTTCTGAAAATTGATAAGAAAAAATATCCTTATTTGCTCCGCATAGAGGTACATCTTTTAAATCAATTTTCGATTGATGTTTTATAAATTGAACAAAATTATTATTATTTTCATCTTCACTATGAAGATAACCAAGAAGAACTTTTACTTTACCTCGTAAGCGTTTCTTTAAATGATGATAATGAAGTCCATACGCTATATGTTCAAAACAAGTAATCAGTCTTTTATAATCTGGATTTCCCCATATTATTTCAATAAAACTGTTGTCCTTTTGTAAGTAATAGTGTTTTCTTTTTATAAATGCTTTATCTAGCAGCCTATTCGAAGTTCGTCTAATTGCACGATTTACTTTTGTAAATTTATGTAAGTATCCAATTGAGTTGTTGCCAAATATTCCAGCTAAGCTAACCATTAAAAATTCATCGTCTTTACTCTTAGCACTATTATGTATTTCACAACTTGGTACCGTAATAAGATATTGTCTATAATCTTCTCCAATATCTTTTTGCTCAGGAAATAAATTTTTTGGTGGTATATGTTCCCTAGAAGCAGCATCTCTTGTGCACATGTAGCATTTAATTGTATTTTGCAATTCTTCTACCTTATCGTGTTATACTAATGTTTGATTTAACGAATAATTGCGTTCGCAGGATCAACTATTTTTATCCTAATTCTGTCATACATAATAGCTATTATTACACACACGACAATAGTAGCTTTCTAAACCATATTCACTTTTTGCTACATAATCCAAATGATGATATTTTAAATTACTTTCAAAACAAACTTTACAAAATGGCACATCATCATTTTCCATCCAATACATATCTTTTTTAAAAGTCAATTTCTCCTTTTTTGCGAGTAGCTTTTCTAATTTTCTTATTTGTTCTTCTTTTTCTCTTTGAGCAAATTGAACTTCTGCAAGTTCAATTTTAATATCAGCAAGTGTACCAATAAGTTCTGCCATTTGAAGTTTAATTTCTGCTTCTTCTAATGAAGTAGAACTATTTTTGATAAGTTTTGCAATTTCTGTTGCAGTTTTCACACTGGATAATATTGTGCTAATAGTTGTTATAGCTTCCATATAATTCCTCTGCATAATTATTTAGTTTAGAATACTATACCACAAAAATACTAAGCATAAATTATTAAAAGAAAAGCAAAGCGGATTATATCAAAGCGCACTTAGAGGTTAAGTCAAAATTTCAACACATAAAACCATAAATTCACTGCCTAATAGACAAACTATTATATATGTATCTATATGTAACATTGATATGTTCAAGAGATTTGGTTCTAATGTGAAAAATGCTTTATATTATTTCATGTGTTTTGTTGCTACTTCTTTGATTTATATATCAAAAAAGTAGCCAATGCCCATAGATAGCTTTATAAAAATTATATGAGAATAGTATGTCACATCGATTTCAAGGCTTCCTTGAAATTTGTAAGAAATACATTTTCATCGTCTGTATGAGGGATCGTTTTTTCCAGCTTGCCCTCTTTATCCATAAGATAAACATTTGAAGTATGGGCTACCGAGTAGTTTGTTTTGGAGCCTTTTTCATATATCTTTGAATAATAGGCTCCATATTCTCTACTGACAGCTTTTAGATTTTTTGCAGATGAAGTCAAGCCGATTGCGCTTGGATAGAAGTAGGAAGCGTATTCTTTCAAATTTTTTACTTTGTCTCTGTCCGGATCTACGCTTATAAAGATCAGTTGAAATTTTTTAGCCTCTTCTTTTGGCAGTTTATGTAGTGCATCACTAATCATACTGAGCGTTGTAGGACAAATATCAGGACAGTACATATATCCAAAGTAGATGATCGCGATCTTGCCTTTAAAATCACTCAGGCTTACCTTACCTCCTGCTGAATCCATAGTAAATGCATATTTCTTAACTAATTGTTGGTTTTGATAGTATGGAACTCCAATAAAGACAATGAATGCCAAAACAGCTATAGGCAGAAGTGTAAGTATAAGCTTTTTTTTCATGGTTATCTAGTTCTTCTTCATTTTACTCATGTTCATGCCGCCCATAACGCTTTTTACAGGCACATTTCTAAGTATTACTTTTTCACCGTTTGAAAAATATAGATCAATTTTTTTAACAGTGTCATGATTCTTTAGATGCTTTTTCAAGCCAATCAACATAATATGATAACCTCCCGGTTTTAGCATAACCATTGATTTTGCAGGTATCTTTATACTTGGAACTTTGCGCATAACCATCATTCCGTTTTCCATTGTGTGTTCATGTAATTCTAATCTTTTAGCCAGAGTTGAATCTGCTCGCTTCAAATATATGATATCACTGCTGTGATTTATAAGCTTCATGAATGAAGCTGAGTTAGGTAAACTTGGTGGAACTGCTCTTACATAAGCATCCTTTACCTCGATATTACCGGCTACTATCAATGAAGTAGCGATAACTGAAAATAAGAAAATCTTTTTTATCATTTTGACCCTTTAATAAATTTTTATAGAGTTTACAGTATGAGTATTAAAAGTGAAATAAAATTATTTTTTTACTTTTGAAATCTTATGTAGTCTTGATAATGTAACAGAAATATCACTATTGTCTATGCTAATATCTATCTTCTCCGGTTTCTTATAAACGTTATCATAATAGTCTAAAAGTAAGATTTCAGCTACTTTAGCTAGATTTTTTTCTTGATAAAATTTTATAGCTTCGCTCTTCGCACTTTTTTTGATGTATGGAGTGATTTTTTCCATTGAACGATAAAAAAAATCATCATCAATATTGATATAATCTTTTAAAATTCTTTCAACTCTTTGTCCAATCGGGGCAGTGATCTCAACTCTCATGCCTTCACCCATCTTCTTATATAAAAGATCTGGCAATATGATCGAGCCAATCCTTTTACTTTCCCCTTCTATAAATACCGGCTTAGTCTTGTCCACATGACGGAGTGCGTCATGTAGTCTGTTTTGAAACTCTTTTTGAGTCGGTTGAACTCCTTTTACAGATCCAAATGTAGAACCTAGGTGATTTGCCAAGGCTTCCAAATCTATAGAATTTGCTAAATTTTGTAAAAGTTCACTTTTACCGCACCCGGTATTGCCGCCCAATACTATAAAATCTATTTGATTGAAATTTTCTAGATAATCTACCACGGCGTTTCTATAGCCTTTATAACCAAATTCAAGTTTATATACTCTATATCCTATGTTGGAAAATATCGTGGCTAATGAAGCTGACCTAAGCCCTCCTCTAGCACAATAGATAGCTATTTTAGAGCCTATTTTACACATATTGCTAAGTGTAAAAACATGTCTTGAAGCATTTAAGCATATGTAACTTGCACCCTTTAGTTTGGCATCATTTTTAGATAGCTGCTTATAAATATACCCTACTTCCTGATGTTCACTGTCGCTTAGAGCATAAAGATTAACGGCATTTGGAATCTTGGAATGATGATACTCTTTAGGGCTTCTTGCATCTATGATGATATCAAATTCATCTAAATCGTCTAAAAAATCTTCCGTGCTAATTATTTTTAACATATTTTCCTATATCATTTTTAAGTCTTGTATAAATTTTTTTGAAATCAGTTGAAAAGACCCTGCTGTTTGCAATAGTGGTTATAAAGTTAGTGTCTCCAAGCCAGCGTGGCATGATGTGGTAGTGAATATGCTCAGCAATCCCGGCACCTGCTGCTTTGCCAAGATTCATACCTATATTTATCCCATCGGCGTTAAATTCATCTTTTAGCATTGAGTTACACTGTCTTACAATTTTACTGATGTGAATCCAGACCTTTTCATCTAAACTTTCTATAGAATCGGTATGACATACTGGTACGACCAAAAGATGTCCTGCAGTATAGGGATACTTATTCATGACAACAAAGCAAAGTTCATCTCGATATAGAACACTGTTCTCTTCATCAGCTTCTTCATGTTCGGCTATAGCACAAAAAACGCACTCATGTTTGCCTCTAGTGACATACTCTGTTCTCCAAGGCGCATATAAATAATCCATCAGATCTCTTTAAATTCTTTAAGTGATTTTACGATGTCATCTTGTCTCATAAAAAATTCTCCGATCAAGAAAGCATCTACTCCGACTTTGTTCAGTTCTACAAGCGTTGCTTTGTCCGAGAGTCCACTTTCTGCAACTATAATCTTGCCATTTGGTATAAGAGGTATTAGCTTTTCACTGAGTTTCATATCCATCTCAAATGTATCCAGGTTTCTGTGATTTATGCCTATTATATCGGCTCCTGCAAAGATAGCCTTTGTGAGATCATCCTTGTCATGTATCTCGACCAAAGCATTTAACCCAAGTCTCCAAGCATATTCCAGAAGCTTCTTTAGCTCCTGTTTTGAAAGTGCTTTTGCTATAAGCAGGATAAAGTCTGCACCGTATACGGCAGCTTCCAATATCTGGTATTCGTCTATTATGAAATCTTTTCTCAAAAGTGGAAGTGATGTATATCTTCTTAGCATCGTCAAATACTCTAGATCACCTTTGAAAAAGTGAGGCTCTGTCAAAACGGAGATAGCATTTGCCCCACCTGCTTCATAATCTTTTGCGATTTGAAGAGGATCAAACTCTTCACGTATGATTCCCTTGCTGGGACTTGCTTTTTTGACTTCTGCTATGATCTTATAAGGATCTTCTTTGCTTGAAGTCAAAAATTCTCTTACATCTCTTGGAGGATAAGGATTATAAGCTAAGCTCCTGCCTAGCCAATCCATCGAAAATTTTTCTTTTCTGATCTCTAGATCTTCTTTTGTTTTTTCAATTATATCATCTAATATCATTTTTTCTCTTTGTTCTTTTTGTCTATTAAACATTTTTGAATCAGCTTATAGTGCATCATAACTTCCGGTTCGTTGGTCTCGTTGATAAATTGGTTCATGATCTTCATAGCTTTAGAGCATTGGTTTAATTTATAGTATCCCCATGCAAGAGAATCAAGATAAAACGGAGAATTTTTATCTGCCTTAAGCGCTAATTTCACCAGTTTTATACCTTTTTTGACATCCAGATCATGATCTATCAATAAATATCCATAATAGTTCAAATACAATGGATCTTGCAAAGTTTTCAAAACTTTTTCAAACTTCATAGAAACGGATTTTAGTATTTTTGCATTGAGATGATCTTTGTTTGATTCATACTCAAATATAGCCATTTTACCTAGAAAATTGATATCATTTGTTGAGTTATATATCTTTTCTGCTATTCTATATGCATTCTTGAAATCTCTATCTGATGTATAGATGTCTAGCAACATTTGCGGGTTATAGTCACTTTTTTCCAAAAATTTTATAGCAGCATCTTTATCTTTTTTATACATTAACAAATCTATTACTTTTTTACCGTACTCATCTTTTTTAAATTTGTTATATAACTCTTCATAAGTAGAGATAAGTCCGTCTATGTTCTTTTCTTCTCCATAAATCCTAATGAGTGTAAAATAAACATTTTTGCTTGCATCTTGGATCCTAATATATGTTTCCAAATATGATATGGCTTCTTTTTTCCTGTCCAAAAATTTATATAGAAGATTTACCATACTCAAGAGTAAGTCTTCTGATTTATTTACCTTAAAGGCACTTTCATAATATTTTAGTGATAGATTGTATGATTTTTCCATGAAGTAAATATCACCAAGCATAGATAGATTGTCAGCACTTTTGTCTTTATTTAAGACATCCAATGCGATCTTTTCTGCATTTGGATAATCCTTTTCTTTCATGTAATAACCAGATTGCAACTTCTTAAAAAACAGATTTTCTGGATATTTGTTTATTGCATATTTCAAGATATTATATGTTCTCTTTTGATTGTTAGTTAAGAAGGATGCTCTTGCCTCTTCTTCAAGATAATTAATTTTATGGCTTTTTTCATATAGAGTTTTAAACGTTCTTACAACATCATCATGTCTACCAAGTCTTTGATATTCAAGCGCTTTCATTATCATTATATCTTCATTTGCAAAAGCTTTTTTGCCGATAGGAACATTAGGCTCTTTTGGAGCACACCCGTAAAAAAGAAAAAATATTATAAAAATCAGTGTCGTACTATACCTGGACATTCATCCTCCACATCTTTGATATTTGTTTTAAAATGATCCCAAAACGGAAAACTAATACATTGTTTCGGTCTTACGGGATAAATAGTACAGCCTTTTTTAGTTTCGTCAAAAAAGATGCACTTGTAACCGCCATTATACTCAATCTCTTTTAACGAATATTTATAATTGACTTTTTTTAGATAAAAACTATAAAAATCTTCTACAGAAATACCCAAAAAAACGGCAATATTCTCGGCCTCTTTCTTGTCAACCCAGATATAGCCACTCTCCCCTATACAGCAATTTCCTTCGCAGCTCTCACAAGCTTTGGGATTAAAACTAAAATTGTAACCATCTTTAGATATCTTCACTGTTTGTATCTGCCTTTATAAAAAAATTTTGAACATCCTTTGTTAATTCTTTGTTTTCGTATAAAACAATAGAAGGCAATACCTTGCAAAGACTTTTGGACTCTCTTTTGGCTAAAATCATCACTAGGCTTGCAGGCTTGTTCTTATCTACATGAACAAATTGCAACTCATTTATCTTAAATTTTGCGTTAATAAGAGAGGCGGTAATGATATCTATTTGTTTTGCATCATAGCAAAATATCAAACTTCCCCTATGATTCAAAAGTTTATACGCTTTTTTTACAAAGTCATCAAAAACAAGTGCATCACTATGTCTGCTTAAGTATAATGAAATATCTTCGCTTTTCAAAGAACCGCTGTGATAAAAAGGTGGATTACTGACTATTACATCAAATTTTTCATCAAAATCATGAATAAGGAAATCATCACTTATAACTTTAGTTGTTATATTATTTGTTGCGGCATTTTTTTGTGTCAAAATTGTATTTTTTTCCTGTATGTCAATCTGAGTAAGCTTGATCTGATCAAAATCCCGCTTTAATAAAAGACCCAATATACCACATCCGCAACCTACATCTAAAACCTCTCCTTTTAAGTTGTATTTTGATATAAAATTATATAAAAATACAGTGTCGCTGTTATATCTATAGCCGTTTTTATATTGATAAAAAGTCATATGTTATTTTTGTTTGCCTTTTAATTTTTGTTTTAAAATCTTTATTTCATTTTGCAAGGATATTATTCTCTCATTGTCATTTTGCAATAGATCAATATTTTCCCTTTGCAGATCATTTATCCTTTTCCTTAGCTCGCTGATATTTTTATAATGTTGTTGTTCTGTTTCATCCATCTGCTCTATATTCTGTGCCAATAACAGTTTCTTTTGTTTTATTAATTCCAACTTCATATCGGCTAGAAGTTTTGATATCTTGTCTTTTTCATCAGATAAACGCAAATTATCTTCTTGTACTACAACAAGCTTGTTTTTTAGCTCTTGTATGTATCTTTGACTCGTATTTTCATCAGAAGAATCAGCAACATCAGGATCATATTCATCAGGTGAGCCTATGTACAGATAGTTTCTTTGCTCTTTTTTTGACAGATCGCTAAATTTAATATCTTTTTTAGCGATATAGTTTTTCAATATTCTTGTCTCTTCAGTCTTCTGTTTTTTATAGATATATACAGATCCGGCTACTATAAAAAAAACAAGAATAAAGTTCAAAAATATAGAAAAAGAACTATATCGCATAGGCTATATTTTATTTAAAATATAAGTAACAATATGATGAGTATGGTTTAGAGCTATAGCGATACTTCCACCGTTTCTTACAGCGATGTCGCCGCCTACAAATAATCCTTTTGTAGAAGTTTCATAATTTTCATCAAATATCGGCTCATTTTTTTCATCCATCTCAATTCCGCATTTTCTCAAAAATTCAACAGGAGTAGTTCCACCGATCGCGTATATAACTCTATCGTATATTGTGTAGTAACCATCAGTAAAATTTACTTTTACAAGTCCTTCTTCATTTTCCAATGATGTGATGTCACATCCTAATCTAAGTCTTAGTTTTTCGTGTCCATTGTATTCGTTTAACATTTCCAGGTTTTTATCGTTTAGTCTATTGAACTCTGTTCTTCTATAATTTAATGTAACTATATGGTTTTCGGCTAATTCAATTGCATATTCAGCAGCAGAATTTCCTCCTCCTACAACTAAGATCTTTTCTCCCTTAACGCATTTATCAAGGTTGAAATTTACTCTTTGTGTGATTGAAGGCGGTATTTTATAATTGCTGGGTTTATTTGGTTTCCCCATGCGACCGATCGCAACTATTACGTTTTTTGCAACATATCCGGCATTTGAAGTCGTAACTAAAAAGGTGCCGTCAGATTTTTCAATACTCTCTACTTCACTGTTAAATACAGCGTCTATCTGTTCATTGTCTAGGAGAAAATCAAAATAATCAAGAGTACTCTCTTTTGTGCCGTCTTTAAATTCTATACTTCCTGCTAGTTCAACAACTTGACCTTTATAGTCTTTATCTACTCTTTTATGCTCTTTATAAAATTTTCTAATTGTCTGAGAGTGATTGTCCCCTTTTTCAATTAAAAGTATATTTTTTATGCCAAGCACGTTTGACTCTACTGCAGCCCCTATGCCACCAGGACCGCCACCAACTATTATCAAATCATATATTTGAGGCATTTTAAACTCCTTGTCTTGTATAATCGTTGGGATTTTACCTTAGTTATGTTGATAAAGCAGTAAAATTTTTTTTAAAGCCAATATAATAAGGCAAAATTTATCCTTTTTTATATTGGCTTTATAAATATATAAAATATCTCTAAAGAATAAAGCTTACTTATCCTTTTGCAGCATATGAGTTACGGCATGAAAAGCGTGATTTAATGCTATAGCAATGCTACCGCCACTGTCAACTGCCAAATCTCCGACTATGTATAAACCTTTATTGTTAGTTTCAAAATTTTGATCTAGTATCGGTTGTTTGTTTTCATCTAATTCTACATCACATTTTTTCAAGAAATCTACAGGAGTTGTCCCGCCAATTGCATAAATAATTCTGTCGTAAACAACGCTATATCCGTCATCGTAAGTTACTTTAACCGATCCACCTTCATTTTCAAGACTTAGTATATTTACACCTAGTCTTAAACGCAATCTCTCTTCTCCGTTTGCATCGGCTAACTCTTTTGCATTGATACTGTTTAATCTAGAAAATTCAGTTTTTCTATAATTTAACGTTACAGTATTTTCTTTTGCAAGATAAACAGCGTATTCAGATGCAGAATCTCCTCCTCCTACGACTAATATCTTTTCTCCATGTGTACATCTCTCTAGATTAAAATTTACTTTTTGTTTGATTGAAGGCGGAATTTTATAGCTAGGTTTATTTGGTTTTCCCATGCGTCCTATAGCTACTATCACATTTTTAGCTAAATATCCTGCTTTAGATGTCGTCACTGCAAATAATCCATCTTGTTTTTCTACTTTTTCTACTTCTCTATTAAAAACTACGTCTATTTCTTCATTATCTATGAGTTGATCAAAGTAATCAAGAGTACTCTCTTTTGTACCGTCTAGAAATTGAACATTTCCTTTGATATCAACCTCTTGTCCTTGATAATCTTTATCTACTCGTTTATTGTCTTTATAAAATTTTCTAATTGTCTGAGAATGGTTATCGCCTTTTTCAATAACAAGAATTTTTTCAAGCCCTAGAACTTTTGATTCTATAGCTGCACCAACGCCACCCGGGCCACTACCTATAATTATAACGTCATATACTTGTTGCATTTTGCCTCCTTTATCCTCTTGCAGTGAATTATAAACAATTTTATCTTACTTACATTAAAAAAAGAGTAAAATCTTAAAAAATTTATTCAATTTGTTTATAATATTTATGTGAGAAGGGTAAAAAATGGAAAATTTCTTAAAAAATATCAAAGATGCAAGTCGAGTGCTCTCTACATTTAAACCCAAATATAAAGCAAAGATATTAAATCATATGGCTGAGAATATAGAAAAAAATATTGCTTTGATTATCAGTGAAAATCAAAAAGATTTAGAAGCCGGTATAGCTAACCAACTTCCTGATGCATTGATGGATAGGCTCTCTCTTACAAAAGAAAGAATATTGGGCATGACAAAAAGCATCAGAGAAATCGCTGTATTGAAAGAACCGACAGGAAGGATTCTTGATGGTTGGATAACACCTGATGGCCTTCGCATAGAAAAAGTATCAGTTCCTATAGGAGTTATCGGTATTATATATGAGAGTCGTCCAAATGTAACCAGCGACACGGCAGCACTTTGTTTTAAAAGCGGAAATGCCTGTGTTTTAAAAGGTGGAAAAGAAGCAAGACACAGCAACACCGTCATAGCAAATATACTGCAAGAGACGCTTGTCGAGCTTGGTTTACCTAAAGAGATCATTTCCTTATTGCCTGATGATTCAAGAGAAGGTGTTGCAAAACTCATAAAAATGGATAAATTTGTTGATTTGATCATACCAAGAGGCGGTGAAGAGTTGATCCGATATGTATCTGAAAACTCAAGTGTGCCTGTCATAAAACATGACAAGGGACTATGCCATATTTTTATAGATGAAAGTGCCAAAATACAAGATGCCTTAAAGATAGCTGTAAATGCAAAGTGCCAAAGAACAGGTGTTTGCAATGCGATGGAAACACTTTTGATTCACGAAAATATTGCAAAATCAATACTTCCTCAACTAAAAAATGATTTTATTGCAATGGGCACAAAACTCTTAGGTTGTGAAAAAACGAGACAATATATTGACGTTCAAGAAGCCTCAGAAGATGATTTTTATACAGAATATCTTGACAATATACTATCCATAAAAGTTGTAGCAAATATTGATGAAGCAATAGCTCACATCAATAAATACGGCTCAGGACATTCTGATTCTATTATTACGCAGGTGTATTCTAATGGAGAACAATTCTTAAATGAAGTGGACTCTGCTTGTGTATATATCAATGCAAGTACAAGATTTACAGATGGCTCTGAGTTTGGTTTTGGTGCGGAAGTAGGTATAAGCACAAGTAAACTTCATGCTAGAGGACCAATGGGAATAAATGATCTGACGACCTATAAATATAAGATTTATGGCAGTGGAAACATAAGATAAATGCATAAGATTCTGAAGATTGAAGATATATCGTTCTCGTATGACGGTAAGCGAAATATTTATAAAAATTTTTCTCTAGATGTAAATAAAGGTGAAATTGTCTGTATTGTAGGACCTAGCGGCTCAGGTAAAAGTACATTGTTTGAGTTGATTAGTAAGAATTTAAAACCAAGTTCCGGTGTCATCCAAGTTTCAAATTTTTCTCAAATTTTTCAAGATCCCTACACGTCTTTTCATCCAACATATAAGATAATAGATCAAATAAAAGATGTGGCTACTTTGGATGGTCATGAAAAGCTTTGTAGTGAGTTAAATCTTGCAACAGAACTTTTGGAAAAGAAACCGCATGAACTAAGCGGTGGACAACTGCAGAGATGTTCTATATTGCGAGCTCTTCTTATGAAACCTGATCTGATCTTGGCTGATGAACCGACAAGCGCTCTTGACAATATAACGCAGCTTGAAGTCATGAAGCTTCTTGTGAAATTTTTGGATATGGTAGGAATTTTATTGATAACTCATGATGAAAGTTTAGCAAAGTGGTGCAGCGATAGGATCGTATCGCTACATATAGATTAGCTTTTTTAAATTATCTCTTCAGACTTAAACTTTTTGGCAAAGATCGGTGAAACCGCCATGACCAAAAAAATCCTTAAAACATGATGCAGTGCAACATAAGGGATATTTGCCGCTACCACTATGGCTATCAGATTGATCGCAGCCTGCCCGCCCGGCGCAAAAGCCAAGATGATCGAGAGCAGATCGATGTCGGTGATCTCATGCACCAGCATGATCGCAAGGAAACAGGTTGAAAGCAAAAGGATAAAATACCCGATAGTCGAAACAATGGTCTTGATGATGTCTTTTATAGGGGCCCCATAAAATGAAAAACCGATTGATGAGCCAAGGATAATCTGAACCAGCTTGATAATTTCATCCGGCGGTTTAGAGACGATCCAACCGTTAAAATAAAAAACCGCACTCAGCACCATAGGAATCAGGAGGTTTCCTCCTGAAATTTTCCATTTTTTTGAAATCCAAACTCCAACGATGCCAAGAATCGCCAACAAAGCCAAGTCAACCAAAGAAACATCTCTCAGCGGAGGCGTAAATGTTACATTGGAACTAAGATCAATATGTGCCCAGTGTTTGATGATAAGCGGCAGTGAAAAGATCACCAAAAGGAGCCTTGTGGCTTGCATCAAGGTCACTTTATAGACATTGGCACCCATCTCTTCGCCGATGGAAACCATGACCAAGATACCCCCAGGCATCGCACTGAAAAAAGCCGTCATACGATCAAGCCCTAGAAATTTCCAATAATAAAAAGTACCTCCAACGGCTATCACCAAAATAAAAGGTACGACAATACACAAACTGATCATGTAGCTGCCTAGATGATTTAAAATTGCAGGCACAAAGGCACTTCCTATCGTCAAGCCAAGTATTGCCTTTGCAGGAGAAGAGAAAATTTTCGGCTCTTCCATTGGCAATGTCGGAAAAAGTTTTACCACAATAGATATGATAACGATAGGTCCTATTAACCAAGGAAGAGGTAATTTAAAATATTCAAATATTACTGCTCCAATAAGGGCTATAAAGAGTGTGAGTAGTACTTTAGCAATATTTTTCATATTCATCTTTTTAATGGTTTCAAATCACTTGTATTTGGCAAATTTGAGCAAGGCACCTAGTCTATAGAGAAAATGCACAAACTTACTATAAGGCATGGTTACGAAAAACGCTAAAACAAAGCCAAGATGGATGCATAACGTCAAAGGCATCAAAGCCGTATTTCGTAAAGCCAATAAAAGCAAGCCGGACAAACTCACCAAGAACAATAAAACGATAAATGAATAATCCATACCCAGTAATTGCTTTGCCATCGGAGCAGGATCTGCTTTGGTTTTAATCGCGGCAAGTCCAATCGTGCCGATCACCATCATCACGCCGCCTAACGTGCCAAAGATCACAGGCAGCGAAGTAAATCCATAGGGCGCCGCCAAACCTAAAATATGCTCATCAATCGCCGCAATACTTGTAGAGATGATCGCAAAGAAAAATCCAAACATTGTGGCTTGATGAAACCATCTTCTTGAGTGACTAAAGCGATCATCCATATGGGTGCATCCGTGTCCGTGTTCGCCGCCGTCTAAATGTCTTAAGGTCATGATGTCACCAAAAGCCGACTTCCAAAGGGCGCCGCATTTAAGCTCACCTATTTCATTGCCGCTTTCTAACCAAAATTGTTGAAATCCAAAATAAAAAGCTGCCAAAACATAAACACCGATGATCATCGGCACACCGATCATGAGAAAACTTGGTATTACTTGATAAAAAGACCCCTCGCCGCTGTGAGTTGCAAAAAATGACCCCGTAGTGCTAAATATTGATCCTACTACAAAGATCAATGCGATGCACAAGGCTATCATGATACTGACAAATGTTCCATTTTTTGCAAACAATTTACCCAAAACCTGAGGAAATGCATATCTGGCATAACTATCCACTCTCACTTCCGCCAACGTTTTTGGAACATTGATGGCAAATTCATGAGGAGGTGAGTACTGACACCCGTAGTAACATCCTTTGCAGTTGTGGCAAAGATTTGCTAAATAGTTTAGATCATGATCACTAAACGTTCTAAATCGTGTGATCTCCGGGAAAACCGGGCATAAACTTTCGCAGTAACGACACGCGTTACAGATCTCCATGATACGTCTTGCTTCTTGCAAGTTATCTTGTGGTGTTTGTTTTATACTATCTTGCAACATTGACTGCCCCCTTTCCCTGCTATCACTCCAAATACGCCTCCTATAGCCATACCGGTACCTGCCAAATAACCTTGTCCTAAGATATTACCTGCAACCATCTCACCGGTTGCGAATAGATTTGCTACCGCTCTTCCATCACGCATATAAACCTGTGCATTGGTATCTATTTTGACGCCAAGATAGGTAAACGTGATGCCGGGGCGTAACATGTAGGCATAGTACGGCGGAGTGTCGATCTTTCTCGCCCAGTTTGTTTTATCTACTTCCAAGCCCTCTGTTTGACATCCATCCAAAATCGTTGTGTCAAAATCACCCTTTTTTACGTGGTCGTTATATTCATTGATGGTTTGAAGCACGGACTCAACCGGAAGATCTAATTTCTCTGCCAATCCTTCTATCGTCTCATCTTTTATCGGTGCAAAGACGGAAGGCATAAAGAGATCAAAACTTTTACTGTCGATGATGACATAGCCGACTTGATCGGGTTGTGCTGCTACGAGTCTTCCCCAGATCGCATATCGTTTTGGCCAAAAATCCTCTCCCTCATCATAAAATCTTTTACCGTTTTTATTTAGTACAATCCCAAAAGGTACGCAATCAAGTCTCGTGACAATACCGCCATCATAAAGCGGCGCTCGCCCGTCAATGGCGACAGCATGCCCTTGTTCAGGCTTGCCGACAGGCTGTATGCCTTGTTCTAGTAAGCTTTTTAGCACTTTTCCTTGATTAAAGCGAGTACCTCGGATTAGAAAATTATCTGCTTTTTCTCCCCATGCTTCTTTAAGCCATTCGCGATTGGATTCAAACCCGCCGCTTGCTGCAATATATGCTTTAGCTTGGAAATTTTTAACTCCCTGCGGTGTCATGACATCAAGGGATTGGACGTGATCATCTTGCATATTGACGCGCTCAACTTCATGTTCATACAAAACTTCGACACCTAGATCTTGCGCTATTTGATACTCTCTGTTGACCAACGTCTTACCACCACCCAAAAAGAAAGCATTGGTTCGAGATAAACTGAGAGTCCCTGAGATACTTTGCTGAAAGTAAATTCCATGACGGTTCATCCAGTGTAATAGCTCTACAGACTTTTGGATCATCAAAGTGGCTAATTCTGTATCGGTCTCACCTTTGGTGACCTTGAGGAGATCCTCATAAAATTCAGAAAATGGATAGCGCTCCACCAAGGTTTCAGTCGGTTCTTCATGAGATACGCGCATATTTCTCGTGTGTTGGGAATTTCCGCCTCGCCACAGTTTTGGAGCAGATTCCAACAACAAGACACTTTTGCCCTCTTCTGCTGCGCTGATAGCTGCACATAAAGCAGCATTGCCCCCTCCGATAACGATAATATCATGCATAGACTACTCCATCAAATAGCAACCTTGCAGTTCTGATCGTCTTACCGCTCACTTCACTAATATCAAGGCTCGGAAAACTAACGCTAATAGGTGTCGTACCGCCAGGATTTTCTATTTTGATCGTATAATCGCCTACGGCTAATTTCATAGGATGGATTTGATTCATCAAAGTTCCCTCTATAAAGCAGCCTACAGAGATACAAAAACCTCCCGATACTGCGACTGTCGGATGACAGCTTAGAGGCGTGAAATATCGTATATTGATATCGCCGTCATTTTTTGGAGGACTGATCACGACAATTTTAGGAATGACATTGCCTTTTGCAGGTCCTAATCCCATGATCAAAGAAGCTTTTTCTCGTATCGCGATCAATTTTTCAAATAACGCTTCATTTTTATCAAGCAAACCGGGTGTTTCATAACCGCTGATACCGACATCCTCTGCCTTGACAAATACGATAGGCATACTGATATCAAGACATGTCACCTCAATACCGTCGATGATGTCTATAGGATTTTTTGTAGGTAAGTAATGTCCGGTTTTGCCTCCTGCGATATTTTGAAAGTACATCTCAACCGGAGCTGCAGTACCGGGAACTCCGGTGATACTTGTATCTCCTTTGTATTGGATACAGCGATTAGGCGTTTGTATGATCTGTGAGATAGTAGCACCGGTGTTGATGTCGTAAATCCTAACCGGCGTAACACCGTCTTGAATGGTCACTAAACCCCGCTCAATTGCAAAAACTCCGACTCCAGTGAGGATATTACCGCAAGTTGGTTTATCATCCACGATCGGCTCATCGACCATCACTTGCACAAATTTATAATCTACATCGATACCTTCTCTTTTGGAACTGCTTAATATGGCAACTTTACTAGTCACAAAAGCGGCTCCTCCGATACCGTCTATCTGCTTAGGATCAGGAGATCCCATGATTTTCAGCAGCAATTCATCTCTCTGTTTTATATCCGTAGGTAAGTCATTGGCTAAAAAAAATGCACCCTTTGACGTTCCCCCACGAAACAACATACATTTTATTTTTTTAAGATCATTCATCTGTTCCCCCTGATAATATAATTCAATTTATTAAATAACGTAAATTTTACACTCGGTAAAACTTACATATGAGTACTTGTCAACAAATGAGGCAAGAAAAGCGTCAATTGTGGGAAAGCGATTAGTAAAACCAAACAAGCCACAAGTACCAAGATAACAGGCCATACTGCTTTATACATGGCTTCAGGTTTGATATTTGTAACACCTGAAAGCACAAAGAGATTGAGTCCGACAGGCGGAGAAATGAGTGCAATTTCAATATTTAGAACTAAGATGATGCCATAATGCACAGGATCGATTCCCAATGTCAAGGCGATAGGTGCTAAAATTGGTGTGGTTAAGACATTGAGTGCGACACCTTCCATAAACATACCAAGGAAGTACATGATCACGCTGATGATAATTAAAAACTCAAAGCGTGAGAGTGAGGCTTGATGAATGACACCTAAAATTGTATTCACAAAACCGGACAACACCAAAATATGTTGAAATAAAATCGCTCCGGCAATAATGATAAAGATAGAAACCGTGACTTTACTTGATCGGTCGATAATTTGAAAAATATTTTTCATATTGATCGTTCTGTAAATAAAAGCACCGATAAAGGCAGAATAAAATGCACTGATCGTTCCAATCTCGGTAGCGGTAAATTTTCCGGTATAAAAACCAAACAAAACAATGACAGGGAAGAATAAAAGTGGGATTGAGTTTCTTAGCAATATAAAAATTGCTCTCCAGCTTATCGCTTCATGTTCTACCCCGTATTTGTTTTTATAAGCAACGATCATAGTATAAGCGATCAATGCAGTGCCGATAATGACTCCTGGTAAAATCCCGCCGTAAAATAACTTTCCAATCGAAGTATTAGATAACGTACCATAGATAATCATCGCTATACTTGGGGGTATCATGATAGCCAAACCTCCAGATGCTGCGATCAAAGAAGCAGCAAATCCTCGGTCATATCCTTCTTTTCCCATACCATCCGTTCCGATTTTGCCAAGAGCTGCAGCAGTAGCGGCACTCGAGCCTTGTATTGATGAGAGCATCATACTCACAAAGATAGTCACAACACCGACTCCGCCTGGAACTCGTTTTAAAAGTACCGAAGCTAAGGCAAATAATAGATCTATCACTTTACCTCCTGAAAGAAGCTCCGCCGATAAGATAAAAAACGGTATCGCTAGAAATGTAAAATGATCAAGCGAAAAATAAAGTGTTGTAGGGATTTCTTGAAAAAAGAAATAATTGCCAGTAACCAACAACTCCAATATACTTGAGAGGATGAGTGAAAATCCTACAGGTACACTCAAAGTCATCAAAACAATAAGAAAAACAAACGGCAGTAACGTCATGATAATTTCCATAATACTAAGCTCCCTCTTTTTCAGTTGAACAATAAATATCTACAATGTCTATCAAAACGTGTACGCACCATATGACCACACTGATCGGCAAAATCAGAAACACAATATATACAGGTGTGTTAAACATCTCATATAGTCTATTTCCTGTTTTTATAAACAATTCCGTTGCGATGATACTGTAATGTACGATAAAGATAAACATACCAAGCAATACAAAATTAACAAAGATCAAAATCGTTTTTTTCAATTTAAAAGGCAATTTTTCTAAAAAAAAATCGGTGTTGATATGACTCTTGTAAACAAAATTGGCACCACTGCCTATGAAGATAGCCCAGCTAACAAGAGCAATAGGTAAATCAACAGTCCAATCAGCAGTACTATGCCCGGAATTTCGAACAATAATAGTATATAGTGATAAGCAACTTGCAATCACAATCATGATGCTTGCTAGCCTTAATTCTAAACTTGCTATTTTGAGGTTGAAACTCAATAATTTACCCAAAATAGAATTTTCAACTTGTTTTTTTGTTGCAATCATAAACGGCGCTCCTATTGTAATTTTGATATTAAGATTATCTTGACTGAAACCATAATGTCCAGTCAAGATAGATTGATTATTATTTTCCGGAAACTATACTGTCGATAATTTCTGAACCGAATTTTTTCTTCAAGTCGTTGTAAAGCGGCATGATTTTGGAGTGTATCGTTTTGAGTTCGCTCTCTGTCAATTCATGATATTTCACACCTTTTTTAGAAAGCTCGGCAATATCTTTGTCTTTATTGTGCCAAGCATGATAATCATACTCTAGTGCTGCTTGTTTTGCAGCTGTGCTGATCGTGTGTTTATCATACGCATCAAGACTATTCCACAATTTATCGGAAGTAACCCAAACATACGCACCACGACCCGGCCATAATGTTACATAAGGCATAACTTCATATAAATGCTGTGCTTTATAGGCACTGATCGTTGTATAAACCGCATTGATAACATTTTGTTGTGCTGCTGAGTAAACTTCGCTAAGTGACATTTTAGTGGTTGATGCACCAAGTAATCTAAGAGAATCTTCGACCAGTTTATGTCCAGATGTACGAACCACTAAGCCTTTAAAATCTGATGGAATTGCAAGAAGTCTATCTTTGGTCGCGATGATCATAGGACCTTCATCTGCAAAAGTGATACCGTGCATATTACTTTTTTCAAGACTTTTTAGTATTTTTTCACCGGGTGCTCCGTATAAAAAGTTGTAGTATTTTTGACTATTGTTAAAAACAAATGGAATTTCTATAAGATTAAATATTTTATCATACGCTAAATACGCACCGTTTGGGGCCTCCATCATTTGAACTGAACCTTGTGTTAATGCTCTAAGTCCTGATGCGGTATTATAAAGTTGATCTCCCGGATAGAGTGTGACTTTAATCCTTCCGCCTGAAAACTTACTGACTTGGTCAACATAATCTTTGAGCATTACTGTTCTAGCATTTTTAGGTGCCACATGTAGTGGGAATGTAATATTGATTTGAGAGCCATAACTTGCGCTCATCAAAAAACATGAGGACATTGCAAAAATTGCAACGGATTTAAAAAATTTCATCTCAATTCTCCTTTGAATTTTTTAGTAAGAAACACTGATTTTTGCATTTTTGAAATTTTGCTTTAACCGGTTCTCCTCATCACCGGTTTCTTGATTTTAAATCTCATATGCAAAGTTATTTGTTCTCTTGAAAATCATCGTAGCATTGAAATCTGTCATCAAACTTGCATTATATTTCTTCTATTTAAAAATCATAAAAATGAAGTAAAATCGTAACAAACTAAAGAATATCGCTGCGAAATTTTATGATATAATTCAAACATGAAAATATTACTAATCGAAGACAACGAAACGCTCGCAAACGGTATCTATAAAAAGCTAAAAGAGATCGGTTTCTTAGTGGATCTTTTTGGCGATGGAGAGGCTGGTCTTTATGCCTTAGAGATGACGACTTATGACTTATTGATCTTGGATTTGGGGTTACCTATCATTGATGGTATTGATGTTATCAAGAAGCTGCGAAAATCACAGCGAAATTTGCCGATTCTCGTGATTTCGGCTCGAGACCAACTAGATCAAAGGATATTAGGCTTAGATACCGGAGCGGATGATTATCTATGTAAACCATTTGAGATGGAAGAAGTCATCGCCAGAGTCCATGCCTTGCTTAGACGTAGTAAAAACAACCTAACACACACGATCAAATACAACGATTTGGTATATGATACCAATACTTTCATATTAACAAAAAATGAAGCTATCATCGAACTTAGCAAAAGAGAATTAAAAATATTTGAATACCTACTACAAAATCAAAATGCAATAGTCAGCAAAGAAAATATAGTGGAACATATCACTACAATTGATGATGATTTTAATCCTACAGCTGTTGAAACTTATATTTCTAGATTGAGAAAAAAACTAGGTTCTTCTATCAATATAAAAACAGTCCGTGGATTAGGTTACATAATGAACTAATATGGTACAAGCACCTTCTGTCAAATCACGTCTAATTTTATGGCTTATCGTTCCGCTGAGCCTTTTTTCTTTTTTTCTTTTCATCTATATCAACAGCTTTCTAAGAGCTAAGGTCAACACTTTTTTTGACAATAGACTCTTTGCATCTGCCCAAAGTATAGAAGACTACATCGGTGTAGAAAATGGAAAACTGATTATTGATTTTCAAAATTTCTCGATTGATTATCTTTCACCGACAAAAAACGGTTTAATGTATTATTCGGTAGTCGATGATAAAGGTGATCTATTGATCGGGTATCAATTTTTATTCAATAAAAATCTTTTAGCAAAACAAAATAAAAGATTTTATGACAAGATATATGACGGTGAAAAGTTAAGAGTCGTCTCGTACAAAACCACTATCAATAGCTCCGGGAAAGTGTACACCGCATACATCTCGATCGCAGAGAGTTATTATGAGCGGGCGGAAAACATCAGAGAACTTATCAATACAACTTTAATCATCATGAGCTTGGTTTCGCTCTTTACTATTATCATCACATTGATTGCAGTCAATGTCGGATTAAAACCGTTGGTATCACTCAAAAGAAGTATCCGCCAAAGAGACAAACGAGACTTGACTCCTTTCGAATTTCAAGCTCCAAAAGAGATCGAGGATGTGGTTAACAGCATCAATATTTTGCTAGAGCGAAGCAGAGATAATATCGAATATATAGAGCAGTTTAACTCTGATGTCTCGCATCAACTAAGAACTCCTTTGGCTGAGATGAAAATGGAGCTTGAAGAATTTTTTGAAAAGAAAGATCAAAAGTACATCGTTTTAAACGCACACATCAATGATATGTCACATATTATCGAGCAGCTTCTGCTTTACGCGAAGACAAACCCTAATACGATCAATCTGACAAGACTTAAAAAGGCAAATTTAAATCAAATTTGTAAAGATTATTGCGTTAAAACTGCGCCAAGAATATATCATAAAGGTTTTGAATTTGAATTTGAAGATTTAGATGAAAAAGTATTTATAAAAACAGATCCTATTATATTAGAGAGTATGCTTGACAATATTATCAACAATTCCTTACATTATGCTGTTGATAAAAACGGCAATCCAATGGGGAAAATCACACTTTCTATACAAAGACATAACAACGCGATTTGGCTAAACGTCAAAGATGAAGGAAAAGGTGTCAAAGAAGAGCTCTTGGAAAATATTTTCCAGAGATATTATAGAGTGGATTTAAAGAAAAACGGTTCCGGTTTGGGACTCAGCATAGTCAAACAAATAGCAATACTGCATAATGCAGAAGTTTTGGCAAGCAATGACAATGGACTAAAGATTTCTATCATATTTCCATACCCCGAAAGTTAAATTTAATCTTTTAAAAGATCCTTATGCTTCTCAAAAAAGTCATACTGATCTTTTAATATTTTCGTAGATGTTCTGCTTCCTATCCAAACTGATCCGATATGTTTCTCTTTTAACATTTTTTGAACTCTAACTTCAGCCAATACTTTTTTGATAGCATTTTCTAATATCAAGTATCTTTTTGGATACTTTTTTTTGAATTTTTTAGAGACTGCAAACCCTTTGATTGGTCCATTGAGCACTGGAATATGCATATAGCTTTTTGATATGGCATGATTTAGTGTCGGAGCATCCCATCTTCTAGATTTTTTGTTTGATACGATTGCTAAAGGTTTGATCTCTTTCCTATATCGCTCACTGCCTTGTGCTGAAATCACTAGTAAATCAGCTTTAGACTTCAATAATGCTTCTCGTGCCAGCTTGCCTCCTTTAAAAAATTCAAATCTAATACTGCTCAGAGGTATTTTAAATGTTTTTAGCAATAATTTCATGATCAAATGACCGCTTGATTGATATACAACTGCAACTCTGATAGATCCCGGATGTTCTTTGATTTGATGAATCAGTCCCATAATTGATTTGATCTTAGAATTTTTGTCAACCAAGAACAGATCATAGTCAAACCATTGCAAATTGATAAATGCAAAATCATCCAACGAATACCTAGCTTTGCCGGTCACAATTGTATTGATAAGGTATGGAGAAAAGGAAGAAACAAAAACCGTATAACCATCAGGTGGTTGCGATAAAACATAATTGGCAGCATCTAAAGAGGCATTGTTACTTTTATTGATGATATGAATCGGCGTATGGAGTTCTTGTTCTAGAAAAATACCCATATTGCGGGCCATACGATCAGCACTACCTCCTTTGCCTAATCCAACGACAAAATTGATGGGCTTTGAGGGGTAATGATCGCTTGCAAATAAAATGCCTGACAATATAACAATCGCCAAAAAAAATCTTTTCATATAGGGCAAAGCTCCTATCACTGCTCGTAAAGTAGTTTTTGGGATATGTTCACGATCTCTAATGTGAACATATCCCGCTATCTTGTAGAAAAATTAACTTTTTTGTGTTTTCATTCTATCTTTTGCTTCTTTTAGCGATTCGGCTATCAAAAATGCTAATTCCAGTGCTTGATCTGCATTTAGTCTTGGGTCACAGTTGGTATTGTATCTTGAACTCAGAGTATCTTCTGTGACATCTGCAACACCACCGACACATTCTGTGACATCTTGTCCCGTCATTTCAAGGTGCACGCCTCCAGGGAATGTGCCTTCTTGTTTGTGAACTTTAAAGAAACCTTTTACTTCACGCAAGATTTCATCAAATATTCGTGTTTTGTAGTTATTTGAAGCTTTGATCGTATTGCCATGCATAGGATCAATACTCCAGATGACTTTTTTACCGCTCTCTTTTACAGCACGGATCAGTTTTGGAAGTTCAGATTCTATCTTATCGGCACCCATTCTGATGATGATATTTATGCGTCCTGCTTCGTTGTTTGGATTTAATCGCTCGATCAAAGCCAAAAGTTCATCCGGTGTGATACTTGGACCTGCTTTGATACCGACAGGATTGATAACGCCTCTTAGAAATTCGACATGAGCGTCATTGACATCACGTGTTCTATCACCGATCCAAAGCATATGCGCGGAGCAGTCAACCCAATCGCCGCTGAGACTATCTTGTCTTGTCAGTGCTTCTTCACTGTTTAAAAGTAAAGCTTCATGTGAGGTATAAAGTACGGTTTCATTGATCATAGGTGTATTTTCAGAAGTAATTCCACATGCTTCCATGAACTCTAAAGTTTCTGTGATCTTATGCGCTAATGCTTCGTATTTGCCGCCAAGAGCATTGTCTTTTACGAATCCAAGGTTCCATTTATGAACCTTATGAAGATCTGCCAAACCGCCTCTAGCAAATGCTCGAAGTAAATTCATAGTCGCAGCAGATTGATTATAGGCTTTGATCATCCGGCTAGGGTCAGGAATTCTGGAAGCTTCGTTAAAGTCATTGTCATTGATGATATCTCCTCTATAACTAGGTAATTTTACACCCTCCACTTCTTCAAAATCACTTGATCTAGGCTTTGCAAATTGACCTGCTAATCTTCCGACTTTAACAACAGGGCATCCTCCTGCAAAAGTCAGTACTACTGCCATTTGCATCATGACCTTAAACATATCTCTTATGTTGTCAGCATTAAATTCAGCAAAACTTTCAGCACAGTCTCCTCCTTGTAACAGGAATGCTTTTCCATCACAGACTCTAGCTAATTCGTTTTTAAGATTTTTTACTTCTCCTGCAAAAACAAGAGGAGGAAATTTGCTTAATTCTTTTTCAACTCTCTCTAACTCGGCTTTATCTGGATAAGTCGGCTGTTGCTTGATATTTTTATTTCTCCAAGAAGTTTTATTCCATTCTTCCATAATCAATTTACCTCTACTTCAATTTAGTGTTTGCATTATACAGTTTTAAACTTTAGAATTAAGAAAACAATAGTAAAATGTCCAAAAAAATTTTAAGGATTTCTTTGCAAACTGCTAATGAAGAGGGAAAAGGTATATTATACGCACTGGCTGCATTTATTTTTTGGGGTCTTGTGCCTATTTATTTTAAGCTTACAAGCTCCGTACTAGCATCTGAAGTTTTGGTGCACAGAATTTTTTGGTCGGTTGTTTTTCTTTCAATACTGATCGTATACAGCAAACAATCAGCGCAGGTCAAGTTAATTTTGAAGGATTGGCATAAACTAAAAATTCTCATGATCACTTCTGTATTGATTTCATCAAATTGGCTAATATTTATATGGTCTGTTTCGCACAATATGATCACAGAAGCAAGCTTGGGGTACTATATCAATCCTATTCTCAGTATAATTCTTGGCATAATATTTTTTGATGAAATTCCATCAAAACTACAAAAGATAGCCATAGCACTCGCTGGACTCGCAATTCTAAACGAATTGATATCTGTTGGTTCAATTCCTCTTGTATCTTTGTCTTTAGCTTCATTATTTGCATTTTATGGAATGCTTAGAAAAAAAATTTCTCTACCATCTGTTTCAGGATTATTTATAGAGACCTTGCTTATATTGCCATTTGCACTTTTGTACTTTGCATATCTAGTGCATACATCACAAAATAAATTTGATTTTTCATTTGATTATATTTCACTGATCTTGATAAGTGCCGGGTTTATAACCGTGGTGCCTCTTTTATGGTTCAATGCTGCAGCTACAAGAATATCTCTGACAAAGCTTGGTTTTGCTCAATATATCGCCCCAAGCATCTCTTTTCTACTTGGAATTTTTGTTTATCATGAGCCATTTGATCATAAAAAATTCCTGACTTTTGCTTTGATATGGCTTGCTCTTATCGTATTTTCAATGGATTCTAGATCAGCAAGGAAAATTAAAAAGAAATAAATATTCTTCTTGTAACTTTGAGGAACATCTGGGAAAACAAAGTTAGAGTAAATACACTTTTTCAACATTTGTTAAAAAAAAAGAAGGTACAGTAATAGCAAGGTGTGTGGTTATAGTCTAGGGCAGCAAATTATATTGTTGCTCATATACTATAATCACAATCTAAAATTTATTTTTGAAGGAGATTCATGAAAACAAAGATTGCTAATGTTGCACTAGTTGCAGTAGCAGTAATGGGGCTAAGTGCCTCGGTTGTCAAAGCTGATACATTCAGTGATGTTCAAAAAGCAGGTTTCGTAAAATGTGGTGTAAATACAGGACTTCCTGGATTCTCATCTGCAAATGCAGCCGGTGTATGGAGTGGAATAGATGTTGATGTGTGTAGAGCAGTTGCAGCAGCTGTTCTTGGAGATGCTTCAAAAGTAAGATATACACCATTAACAGCAAAAGAAAGATTTACGGCACTTCAAAGTGGTGAAGTAGACATTCTTTCTAGAAATACAACATGGACAGAAACTAGAGATTCTTCTTTAGGTTTAAATTTTGCCGGTGTAAACTTCTACGATGGACAAGCATTTATGGTTCATAAATCTCTTGGCGTAAAAAGTGCTTTAGAGTTAAATGGTGCTGCAGTATGTGTACAAGCAGGTACTACAACAGAGCTTAATCTAGCTAGCTATTTTGCATCACATGGTATGAAGTATCAGTCAGTTTCTTATGATACTACTGCACAAGTAAGAAATGGATATGAAAGTGGTAGATGTGATGTTATGACTTCAGATTCTTCTCAGTTACATGCATTACAAACAACACTAAAAAATCCTAGCGGATCTGTAATACTTCCACAAATCATTTCAAAAGAGCCTTTAGGACCTGTTGTTAGACAAGGTGATGACAAATGGTTTAATATAGTAAAATGGTCTTACAATGCTATGGTTGCTGCAGAAGAGCACGGAATTACTAGCAAAAATGTTGATAAGCTAAAAGCAACAACAAAAGATCCTGCTATCAAAAGAATCTTAGGTGTTGAAGGAAGACTTGGTGAAAATCTAGGCTTAAGTAAAGACTGGGCTTACAATATCATCAAGCAAGTAGGAAACTATGGCGAGTCATACTACAGAAATGTTGGTATGGGATCACCTCTTAAAATCAAAAGAGGTCTAAACGCGCAATGGAAAGACGGTGGACTTCAATACTCACCTCCATTCAAATAATAATATTTTTATATTGTGGGCAGGATTTTCCTGCCCGACTCAAGAAAAAGGAATAGAATGTTAGCATTTTTGCGCGATAGAAAGGTTAGAGGATATCTCTTTCAACTTATTACGGTTATAATTGTTGTAGCTTTTATGTGGTATATTGGAACGAACACTTCACACAATATAGAACAAAGAGGCATACGAACAGGTTTTGGTTTTTTTGGTGGAACAGCAGGATTTGGTATAGATGATTCTCCTATTTCTTATAATCCTTCAGATACTTATGCTAGAGTATTTTACGTTGGTTTATTAAATACATTAATAGTTACTTTTGTTTCTATGATCCTAGCAACGATACTTGGATTGATCCTTGGTGTTCTTAGACTTTCAAAGAACTGGTTGATACGAAAACTTTCATTAGCTTATATTGAAATGTTTAGAAACATCCCTGTATTATTACAGATACTTTTTTGGTACAACGTTGTTCTCAGATCTCTTCCCTCACCACGGCAGAGTATTCAATTATTTGGTGATATTTTTATAAATAATCGTGGATTGTATATTCCGCAACCTTCCCTAAACTCGACAACTATCACAATAATGGTTTCAATATTTGCTGTTCTTGTTTTTACATTTTTCCTAAATAAATGGGCAGATAAAAGACAAGAATTAACAGGAGAAGAATTTCCTGTTCTTTTAACAGCTGTTGGATTGTTGATTGTTGTTCCGATAATAGCATATTTTCTTGGTGGTGCGAACTTTAATTTTTCACTTCCTCATTTACAAGGTTTTAGTTTTCAAGATGGAAAACATTTTTATCCTGAATTTGTTGCACTAACGCTTGCACTGACAATCTATACGGCTACTTTTATAGCTGAAGCGGTTAGAAGTGGTATAGAAGCTGTCAACAAAGGACAAAAAGAAGCAGCAGCTTCGATTGGTTTATCTCACTATCAGGCATTAAAATTAGTTATTTTGCCACAAGCAATCAGGATAGCGATTCCGCCGACTATAAATCAATATTTAAATATCTTAAAAAACTCCTCTCTAGCAACAGCTATAGGATATCCGGAAATTGTCACTGTTTTTGCCGGAACAACGCTAAATCAGGTCGGTCAAGCGATAGAGATCATCGCGATAACTATGTTGGTATATCTAGTAATAAGTCTTGTAGTATCTGCTTTATTAAACTGGATAAATTTTAAAATGAAAATTAAGGAAAGATAAAGTGGCTGTTTATAAAAAAATTGAAACAAGAGATGCCCCTTTAAGTTCTAGAGGCATCGTGTTATGGATGAGAGAAAATCTTTTTTCATCTCCGTTAAATGTTGCTCTTACAATACTAGGAATCGCTCTTTTGTTGACTATTATCCCTCCTTTTATTAAGTGGGCGGTCGTAGATGCACATTTTAAAGGAACAACGAGTGATGTTTGTACCGGAAGCGGCGCTTGCTGGGTTTTTATCAAAGTAAAATTAAGTATGTTTATGTACGGTTTTTATCCTGAAGTAGATCGTTGGAGAGTTAATCTAGCTTATGGACTGTTTGTTGTAGTTATCGCTGCTTTCAAATACTTCAAACACGGTGTACCAAAGATAGCAGTCGCAACACTATATTTTATAGTAGCATATATATTGATAAGAGGCGGCATTTTTGGCTTAGATGGTGTCAATTATAATAAATGGGGAGGCCTCATGCTGACTATAGTCGTGTCTGCTGTTGGTATTCTTTTCTCATTTCCGGTTGGGGTTTTGTTCGCACTTGGAAGAAAATCAGATCTACCGATCATCAAAAGCATAAGTGTTACGTATATAGAAGTTATAAGAGCTGTACCACTCATTACAGTACTATTTATGTCTGCCGTTATCTTGCCATTGTTTTTACCTGAAGGAGTGACTTTTGACAAACTACTTCGTGCACTCGTCGGTTTGATTATCTTTGAATCAGCATATGTCGCAGAAGCAATTCGAGGTGGAATACAAGCGATACCGACAGGTCAATATGAAGCAGCAGATGCTGTTGGATTGTCATACTGGCAAAAAATGCTTTTGGTTATAATGCCTCAAGCTTTAAAGGTCGCTATTCCAAACTTAGTCGGTATATTTATATCGCTATTTCAAAATACCACTTTGGTCATGATTATCGGTCTTTTTGATTTATTGGCTATGGTTCAGTTGACTAGTAGTGATTCCCATTGGCTCGGTCATGAAACTGAAGGATATGTATTTGTAACGATAATATTCTGGGCATTTTGTTATGCAATGTCACGATTTAGCAATTCATTAGAAAAAAGATTTAATACAAATAATAATTAGGGAAAATTATGGAAAATAAAAATGATGTCATAGAAATAAGAAATTTAAACAAATGGTATGGTGATTTTCACGTACTAAAAGATATAAATTTAAATGTCAAAAAAGGTGAGATTATTGTCATAGCAGGTCCTTCGGGAAGCGGAAAATCAACACTAGTTAGATGTATCAACTATCTTGAACAATTTCAAGAAGGACAAATTGTTGTAAATGATGTGGAATTGAGCGATGATGTTAAAAAGATCAAAGCAATACGTGAAGATGTTGCTATGGTATTTCAAAGCTTCAACCTTTTCCCTCACTTGACAATATTGGATAACTTGACACTTGCACCGATCTGGGTGAAAAAAACACCAAAGAAAGAAGCAATAGCAACAGCTATGAAATTTTTGGAGAGAGTCGGTATAGCCGATCAAGCCAAAAAATATCCAAATCAACTCTCAGGTGGACAACAGCAAAGGGTTGCTATAGCTAGAAGTCTTTGTAAAAATCCATCTATTATGCTTTTTGATGAGCCTACAAGTGCTCTTGATCCGGAAATGATCTCTGAAGTGTTGGATGTTATGATAGAGTTGGCAAAAGGCGATAAAACGATGGTTTGTGTAACTCATGAAATGGGATTTGCAAAAAAAGTTGCTGATCGAGTTATCTTTATGGAGTCAGGACAGATCATAGAAGAAAATAATCCAGAAGAATTTTTTGGGAATCCTCAATCAGATAGATTGAAACTATTTTTAAGTCAAATTCTCTCACATTAATCTTATAAAAAGTTGTCTTCTAAGACAACTTTTTATATTTATTGCTATAATTAATCAAATTATATAAAAAAGGTTTATCATGAATAATCTTATACCGGTTATTTTTATCTCTATCTTAATTGTATTTATTATGCTAAAAAATATAAAAAAAGTAACTGATACTATAGACATGCAAACACTGATAAATCCAAGTCAGGCATACGGAGATTTCTCTGCTCATATACAAGATTATATCAGAGATATCAGGGCAGATATAAATAAAGCTTCTCAAGATGAAGTAATATTTTCATTAAAAGATATGAGTAAATTGGACGAAGCCGGTGAGATATTATCTGATTTTATAAGAAAACTGGTATTTTTTGAAACAGCTATGGCAAAGAATAGAACCAAAGAACAATTAGAGTCTGAATTAGCGCAAATACTTATCGATCTTGATACGTTTGTGAAGGATTTCATACAAAACGGTGATATTATCGCTGAGAAAATGAGAGAAGATTTACAAACAAGATTTGAAGAACTACAAGCTTAAAACTTTAAACTATCATAGAACTTTTTCATTTTGTTCTGAGCATCTTTTATACCTATCTTCTCAAATCTTAGAGTAGAACCTGTTTTCATCTGTGCAAGTTTGAAACAATCAATCGGCAAAACTGAGCCGATCTTTGGGTATCCACCGATAGTTTGCCTATCTTTTAGTAAGATGATAGGCTGGCCGTCTTTTGGAATTTGAATGGCTCCAAAACTGATACCTTCCGATATGATCCCATCTATCTGACATGCTATAGGCTCAGATTTTAGCTTATATCCCATCCGATTGTTTTCCGGTGATATAGTATATGTTTGAGAGAAGAACTTTTCAATCTCTTGATCGTCAAAGTATGAATCCTGATAGCCAAGGACGACTCTCAAGGTTAGATTATCCTCATATACAGGTACAAGGTCATGTTTGAAAAGTGTATTGTAACTTTGTATTTTCGTTTGTGTAAATTCCAATATGTCATCTTTTTGCAAGCCAGTACCATTTAAGCCGCCGATACCTTCTTTTACCGTTGTAGAATTACTTCCTAATTCTTTGGCTATGTTAAATCCGCCTTTTACGCAAAGATAGCTTCTAACACCTTCTTTAGCAAATTTGAACTCTAAGATATCGCCTTTTTTGATATTGTGCGTTCTCCAGATACCTACTTCTTGAGAATTTATACTAAATTTTGCATCGGCTCCGGTCACACTGATCGTACAAGAATCATCACATTCCAACTTAAGGCCGCCAAGAGTGATTTCTATACAGTTTGTATTTGGTGGATTTTGCAGTAGATTATTTGCAATCTGATATGCATACTCATCCATAACACCGGAATTTGAAATACCTTTATCACACAATCCAAATCTTCCAAAATCTTCTATCAATGATAAAAGTCCACCTGCCAATACTTTAAAAGAACTCAAATAACACCGCCGTTTTTCAGAAACTCTTCTCTGCTTATTCTCACAAATTTCACCCGATCTCCAACATTTAAATATGAAAATCCATCTAAGTTTTTATCAAACATATCAAGATAGGTCCGTCCGATAATATTCCATCCACCAGGACTTTGAACAGGATATATGGCACTTTGGTTATCTGCTATACCTAGGCTTCCTTTTGGGATTTTTGTTCGTGGACTTGTTAGTCTAGGTGTTGCAATTCTTTTGTCAACTTCTCCGAGATACGCAAATCCTGGTAAAAATCCTATAGTGTATACTAGATATTCCGTACTAGAGTGTATATCTATGATTTCTTCTACGCTAAGGTTTGATAACTCAGAAATCCTTCCTAGATCAAATCCAACTTCTTCATCGTAATAAATGGGTACTTCAACCAATCTACCCTCTTCTTTTACAATTTGTATATCTAATGAGATATGTTGTTTCAAAAGCGCTATGATGGAACTTTCATCAAAGATCTTCAGATCATAATGAAACAATATAGTAGTATATGAAGGGATGATATCTATGATCCCTTCAATTTTCATATGCTTCAAGTGAAGATAATTATTTAAAACTATATCTATGTTGGCTCTGGATATCGCATTGCCAAAATATACGATGACGCTGTCTGCTGATGCTGTTTTATACTCTATCAATTCAAATATTCTCTCATAGTTTTTACAAGTTCAACAGCATGGGCATTGTCGCCATGCACACATATACAATCTGCTTTTAATTCCAATACTTTGCCCGTATGTGATTTTATAGCACCGTTTTTGATCAAATACTCCAATCTTTCCAGTACATCTTTGCTAGATTCAAGTACAGAATTTGGCATGCTTCTTGGCATCAAGGCTCCATCATCCATATAAGCACGATCAGCAAAAACTTCATATATAAGTTCTATATCGTAAGTATTTGCAATCTTTTCATACTCTTCATTTTTACCTGAGCTCAAGATCATCAGTTTCAGGTTTTTGTCATACATCGAGATAGTTTTTAAAACAGTCTCATAAATAGCGCTATCTCTCATCATGTCATTGTACAATGCACCATGAGGCTTGACATATTCTACTTTTGTATTATTTGCTTTGCAAATCCCTGCTAATGCGCCTATTTGATAAAGAAGCATGTCTTTTATCTCTTCACTGCTGCATGCTAGACTTCTTCTTCCAAAACCGACTAGATCAGGGTATGCCGGATGAGCTCCTATAGTCACTCTATGATTTTTTGCCATTTTTACTGTTTTATTCATAGTGACTGGATCACTTGCATGAAATCCACAAGCTATATTTGACATGTCCACAAGAGGCATGATCTCTTCATCCAAGCCCATTTTCCAGGTTCCAAAGCTCTCGCCCATATCACAGTTTAGTTTTATCATTGTATCATTCTCCTCGGTAGGTAAAATGCTATTTCAGGAAAAGCTGTCACAAGGACAACCACAAGTATCATTATAACAAAAAATGGGAAAGTTGCCTTTAAAATATAGTCGATTTTTTCACCTGAAATGCTCTGAATTACAAATAAAGAAAATCCTACAGGCGGAGTGATCTGTGACAATTCAACCATAAAGACCAAAAATATACCAAACCAAAGCGGATCAAATCCTGCTAAAGTGATGATAGGCAAGACGATCGGTAACGTCATGACGACCATAGATATGCCATCCAACATCATGCCGAGTATCATGTACATAATACCGACTACAAAGATAAGCATATAAGGAGACAAATGCAATGATGCTATATATTCACTCAGTGCCGTTGCGATTCCCAAAAATCCGACTACCTGAGATAAAAATCCAGCCCCTGCTATGATGAAGCTGATCATGACGGTTGTTTTTATAGAATTTAAGATAGCTGTTTTAAATACCTCAAAATCTAAACTTTTAAAATAAAATCCGAGTAGCATCGAACCCAACACGCCCAGAGCTGCAGCCTCTGTCGGTGTTGCAAATCCTGCGTATATACTGCCAAGTACCAATGTGATCAAAAATATAATAGGAGCTAGATCTTTGAGTGAGTTTACTTTGTCCTGCCAAGTTATCTTTTCGTCTTCTACAGGTACGGCATCTTTCTTTATGGATGCTGCTATCATGATATAGATAGCATATGAGCTTGCTAGTAAGAGACCAGGGAAGATCCCTGCTATAAAAAGCTGCCCTATAGATACGTTGGATAAAACACCGTAAATGATCATGATCAAACTAGGCGGGATCAAAAATCCTAAAGTTCCACTTCCTGCGAGTGAACCGATCGCCAGAGATTTACTGTAGCCTCTTTTTTTAAGCTCTGCTAGAGTGATTTTACCGACCGTTGCCGTAGTTGCAGCGGACGAGCCAGAAACTGCTGCAAACAGTGAACAAGCTGCAACATTGATATGAAGCAATCTACCCGGAACTTTATTTAACCAAGGGATCAGTCCGTTGAACAACTTGGATGATATGGAAGATTTATATAAAAGCTCTCCCATCAGTATAAACATAGGAAGCGCTGCCAAAGACCATGAGTTTAGCGAATCATACAGTGATGAAGACAGTAGATCTCCGATCTTGTCAAAGATACTGATGGAAGCTGGCAGATGACTTTTGAAGATCAACATACCAAATATACCTGTCAGCATCAAAGAGGCACCGATCCATATGGATGATAGCAATAAAGCAAACATTACAAACAATAAAACAACGGTCAGTACAAGAGGATCAGCTATCATGCCCAATCCTTTTCAAGATAAATGCCAAAATTGAAACTGCAAATATGAACGTACCTATGATCATAGGTATTTGTGTCAGATATATTGGCGTTGCAGATACCCCTTCTGAAAGTATGTCAAAATTATACGAGTCAATAGTCATGAGAGTAACTCTGTAAAGTATAAATGAGATAACCAGAAATGTAACGGTGCCTGCATATATATTCATGATCTTCTGAAATTTTGGATTTAATCTGGTCGTTATTATATTGATTCTAATATGTGCTTTTTCTTTAAATGTATATCCAAGTCCAAAAAATACTGAAGCAAGATAAAAATAGCCGCTGTATTCATCTGAGATCATAGTTGATTTGTTGAAAAAAGTTCTTAAAAAGATCTCCAATAAAATAAGAGCAACCAACGCGATGACGAACAGTGATGAAAGAAAGACCCCAAATTTATTGAGGCCCTTTTCAAATTTCATAAAATATTGTTTTAACATCTTATTTTCTATATTCTTTAAATATTTTTTTGACTGCTGGACTCGCATCTTTTAAATATTCATCAAGCAACTTTTTAGCCACGACATCAAGCTGGGCAGCTAGTTTTGGGCTCTCTTCAGAGATGACCATACCATGATCTTTTAGCATTTTAAGTGCGATCTTGTCTTCTTTTTTTGATGCTTCCCATTGTGATTTTTCAATCTCTTTTGCTGCTTTTAACATCTCAGTTTGTTGTTGTTTGGTTAAACTCTTCCAATAATCAAGATTGATAGTCACAGCTTGCAATGGATAAGCATAGTTGATCTTTGTAAAGTGAGTTAATACTTCCCAAAATTTACCGTCTTTTCCAGATGCAGATGATGTTACTACCGCATTTACCAAACCTGTATTTAAAGCTGAGTAGACTTCACCCCAAGGCAATGCAACTGCACTTCCTCCAGCCATATTTACAAAGTTAGCTGAGTTTTTATCGTATGTTCTTGCCTTAATACCTGCAAAATCAGCAGTAGAATTTACGGCTTTCTTGGTATAAAGTCCACTTGGCGGCCAAGTTACCGCATATAGAAGTTTTTGATTCCATTTTTTCGCAGTTGCTTCATATGCAGGCTTAGACAGTTGATATAATCTATACGCATCATCATATGATTTTGCTATAAAAGGAAGTGCTGAGATACCAAACACCTTACCTCCGCCTGCAGTAAAAGGTATAAACATATCTGTCATAGGCACAACTCCGTCTTTGACAGCCTTTAGAGGATTCCCTTTGACTAGAGAACTTCCCGGATGAACTGTGATCTGAACTGTACCGTTGGTATATTTTTTGACCAAATCGGCAAACTTTTCAGCACCGATAGTGTGAAAGTTCGTAGCTCCATACTTTGCATTTAAATCCATCTTAACATTTGCCGCAAACATACATGAAGCGATACTTGCCGCAACTATAATCTTCTTTACCATGTCGACTCCTTTGATATGATTTAATTCATACTAGCAATTAAGAGTGAGAAAAAAGTGAGACTTATTCAAAACAAAAAATATTTGTGAATTTAAAACTATTTTGTAACTTTTAGTTACAAAATCTATAGCCTACTCCAGATACGTTTTCTATGATATTGTGAGGTAGTTTTTTTCTCAAACTTTTGATAAAAGTCTTCAGTGCCGCGTGACTCATCTCATCATTTCTCCATACAAATTCGTCTATCTCTTCATATTTTGATACTTTGTTCTTATTTTGTGTAAGAAGCTCTAAAAACAACTTTTCTCTATTTGTTATTTTTATCTTTTCATCTTTGTAAATGATCTCTAAAGTATCAAAATTGATCGTGATTCCTTGTGGTATTTCAACTTGAGAGATAAAGATATCTTTATTGATGCTCTCCAGAGCATTTAAGAGCTTGGTGCTGTTTATAGGTTTTAGTATAAAATTATCTATCTTTGAGTTGATCAGCTCCATCAAGTACTCTTCATTGCTGTATGCGCTCAATACTATGATCGGTATCTTGGTATTTTGCTGTCTTATCTTCTTTACAAGACTGATGCCGTTTAGTTTTGGCATATCAATATCCGTGATGATGATGTCTATCTTTTGTGTCTGGTAAATATCATATGCCTCTTTGCCATCATCGGCTTCGATCACTTCCTTAAAGTAGTACTTCAAGGTATTTGCCAGTCTCTTTCTTACGCCCTCGTCATCTTCGACACAGAGGATGGAGAGTTTTTTTAGATTTTCTTCTAGTTGCATATCTTTACTTCTATTTTAAAACTTGCACCGCTATCGGTGTTTTGTACGCTCAATCTTCCGTTCATGCTTTTTTCTATGATCATTTTAGACATGTACAGTCCCAAACCTGTACCGTTTACATTGTCTTTGGTGCTGAAGTATGGATCAAAGATCTTATCTAGTATCTCTTCGTCTATCCCTCCTGCATTGTCAATGATCTCTAAGATCGCTTGATCCTTTTTCTGATACACTTTTATATGAATCTCCGGGTTTGCTATATTTCTCGATATCAGTGCATCTCTGGCATTCATCAATATATTTAAGATGACTTGGGAATATTCATTTGGGTATCCTTCTATATAAATGTGCTCAGAAATATCGGAAATTATTTGGATATGTGAATTTTTAATCGAAGCATCAACCAGTGTTAAGGTCTCATCTAATGCAGTTTGTATATCAAATCTCTCCCTCTTCTTGTCAGGTTTAAAAAAATTCCTAAAGTCTTCTATCGTCCTGCTCATGTACTCTGTGATCTTATCTCCGTCTTTTGCACATTCCAAGACATAATTTTTATCAAGTTCGTCAAATTTGCCTATAGTCTCCAGTTCCATGAAGATCCCGCTCACTTCACTGAGAGGCTGTTTCCACTGGTGTGCGATCATACTGATCATCTCTCCCATTTGAGCGAGTCTGGACTGGTACAATAGCGCTTGATCTTTTTTTTGCGATTCGCTAATCGCCTCTGCGATCTTTGTCTTTAGTGTGAGTTCATTGTCTCTGACTTTTTCTTTGTAAGAATTAAGAGCATTGATGATATTTCTAGAGATCACAAATGAGATCATACCGACTAGGAACATAAACGTAAAAGCTATGAGCATGATGACCTGGATCTGTTTGTTGATCTTCTCTTCCAGGTGCTTTTTCTCGATCTTGATAGAGTGTGAGATGTCATCCATGTACAAACCACTTCCGATGACCCATTTCCATGGTGCGTAAAGCTTCAAGAATCCAAGCTTCTTTTCAACCTTGCCGTTGCTCGGCTTCTTCCAATAATACTCCAAAAAACCGCCTTCAGGCTTGCTGATGGCTATATTGATAAACGCTCTGGTTATAAATGCACCAGATTCATCCTTTAAGTTGATGTCGTATTTACCGATCATATCCTTCCTAAATGGATGCGCGACGAGATAATAGTTCGTGTCATGTACCCAGATATAGCCGTTGTCACCGTACCTAATAGTCTCGATATAGGCAGCTATCGTCTTTTTGAGTTCTTTGTCACTTAAATTTTTTAGATTTTTTTTATGAAAAGCTATGTAATTGATCACACGGTTGACTTCGTTTTTAAGTAGCGTTCTTTGCTTTTGTATATAGTTTTTCTCCAAGGTCACGCTTTGTTCTTTAAAGTACTTGTACTGAGAATCCACAAAGAAAAATGTGATGAGAGACGTAAGTATGATGATCGTAAATATAGGAGTCAGGATGATAAGATTCGGTATGTTCTTCTCTGAAAATAGCATATTTATCCAATATTTTTTAATTGAATTATACTATAAATTTGGAGTCTAATTTTTCTTCATGTCCTAGAAGTGTAGATTGGTAGGAAAAATCGCAATTCTGCATTACCTACCAATCTATTGAATGATGCGTTGTAATTCTCTAAATTAAAATTTTATAGTTAAACCAACTAAAAGATTATTTGATGTTAAATCAACTGATTTATAACTCGCATATTTGTATCTATATTCAGCATTTAGGTTAAAGTTGTTATTTATTGGATACGATACTCCTAAAATCCCTTGATATGCTGTAGTACCGCTTGAGGTATATCCACCGTCCGTAAAGTTAGTATGCCCTATACCTGCTCCTATATATGGAGCAAATTTTGAATTCAAAGGAAAGTTATAATATCCATTTATCATATATCCATTTGTAGTTCCTTTGCCACTTAAATTGAGACTTTTGTTGTTCCAATCACAACTTTCATGAGAATATTCCGCTTCAACAGCAAAATTTCCAAAATTTTTGCCGATTGCTGCGGTATAAAGCTTGGCATTACTAAAATCTACATTGTAATTATAGGCACTTTTCTCAGATACATTTGCCATCCCGGCACCGATTTTTACATAAAAATCTTTAGCATATACACTCATACCAACACATAAAACCAACACGCCCACTATAGAAAGTTTTTTAACCATTCTACATCCTTCCTTAATTTTTATAATTTTATTAATAAAATCTTATAATGTTACTTGATTGAAACTTATAATTAAATTAATTTTGACGAGGGCACCTATATCTTCCCAGAATTGTTACATTACTAATGTTAATCTAAAATAAAAATCAGTATTGCACCTAATAGTCCAATATAGTAGAAAAATGAGCCTATTTAAAGTAGCATGATAAATACACTTCTGGGAGTGAGGATTGTCTTTTTTATCCTTTTATTTCTTTTAAATATAGGAGTCAGGATGATAAGATGTAGGATATTTTTTCAGAAAAAGTATAGGTATCCAGTCTTTTTTAATTGAATTATACTATAATTTTTATCATAGCTTTGGAGTTGTTTATTGATATTATATTTGAGTAAATATCAAGTAACTTGTTATCTTATTGCAAAATATTTCTTAAAATCAATGTCTTTTTATCACAAAACAATAGTTTATCTAGGCTAAAAAGTAATACTAAACTTTATATTGTAGTTTAAATACTACATAAAATTGTGTTTATACTATATATAAGAATTATCTAATTATAATATTAGCATTAATAAATACGCTATGCATTCGAGATAACTAGAGCGCTGGCTGAACACCCGCAAGTCATCCGGAGCTTCGCACCAGATAACACGCGGTAGGAGCAATCAGCCATTGAAAACCTAAAGGTTTACCAATGGTAGTCACTCCCCCGTGCCCCCGTTAGCTTACAACAGTACTAAGGAATAATTTGGTTGATTACACATTTTCAAGTTTAAATGATAAAGAGTTTGAAAACTTATCAATAGACATACTTTCAACAGATAAAAATAAAAGATTTGAACGGTTTAAGGCTGGGCGCGACAGAGGGATAGATGGACGATATTACAATAACAATGGGTTAGAAGATATAATTCAGTGCAAGCATTATTTACAGACAGGTTTTCAAGGATTAATATCATCTCTAAAAAGGAAAAATAATAAAGGTATTAATGAAGTTGAAAAGGTCAAGCTATTAAAACCAAAAAACTATTATTTTATTACCTCATTACCATTATCTTCTGAGAATAAAAAAACTATTAAAAATCTATTTACTCCATTTATCAAAAATGACAATGATATTTATGGACAGGAAGACTTAAATGATTTATTAAAAAAGTTTCCTGATATTGAAAAAAATCATTATAAATTATGGTTGAGTAGTACAAATGTATTAATGAGATTACTAAATAATGCTATTGAAGGAAGAAGTGAAAGTTATCTAGAAGATATAAATGAAAAGCTACATCTATATGTAAATACTAGTAATCATAAAAATGCGCTTGAGATATTAAAAGAATCTAATGCATTAATAATTACAGGTGAGCCTGGGATAGGAAAAACCACTTTAACAGAAAATTTATGTTACTTTTATTCAAGCCAAGGTTACAAGTTCTATCTAATTAATAAAGATATAGAAGAAGTAGAAAATATTTACTCCAAAGATACAAAACAAGTATTTTACTTTGATGATTTTTTAGGAAGTAACTTTTTAAATGCCATTGAGCATAAACATGATTCTAGTATTATGCAATTTATTAGCAGAGTAAAAAAAGATAGCACTAAAAAATTTATTTTAACTAGTAGAACAAACATAATCAATCAAGCATATATGATTAGTAGTATTTTTAAAAATAAAAATATTCATCAAAATGAGTTTGTCCTGACAATTGATGGACTTACAGATTTTAATAAAGCTGAAATACTATATAACCATATTTGGTTTAGTTCTTTACCTGAATCTTTTATTGATGTGATCTACGAAAACAGAAGATATATGCAAATTATTAAGCATAAAAACTTCAATCCAAGACTTATTGCATTCATTACAAACAAAAACAACTTTGAAGATATAGAGCCGTCAAACTTTTGGAATTATGTGTTAAGTATTTTAAGTAATCCATCAGAGGTCTGGAGTCATACATTTGATTGTCAAAGTGATGATTTTATCAGAAATATAATTTTGCTTATTGTTTTTAATAACAATAGTATTGACGAGAAGTTATTAAATGAATCGTATAACTATCTCAATAAAATCACAAAAGCCACTTCTACAAGCAATATCAACAATCAGTTCAATAATGTAATAAAGACTACAGTGAAATACTTTGTCAATAGAAATATGCAATCTCCTAGTAACATAAATTACACTCTTTTCAATCCATCATTGGCAGATTTCATAATGAATAGATATAAAGGAGATATTGAACTTTTGAAACTTATTTATTTATCTCTTCAAACAAAATCATCAATTTCAAATTTAATTAGTTTAGAAAAAAATAATTTTATAGATAAACAAACTTATCAAGAAATCCTTAGTTATTTGTTTCAGGAATATGATATTAAGGACAATAAAAATGAATATTTCCTTAGTATGTCATTGCTAATTATAAGAGACAAATATATAGATCATAAAGTTGAATTTGATAATAAAATAAAAGCATTTTTAAATACTATAGATATAGTTTCAAATAATGGGATATATTTCACTGATCTGCTAAAACTATTAGTATATGCAACAAAAGAATTTAATTATCAAATAGATTTAAAAGAACTACTAAACAGTACTTCAATTGATGAAATTGATGATCTTCCACTTATAATAGAAATATTTAACAATTTGAATTTAACAGATAAGACATTCATAACAGACTTTGAAAATAGTCTTCAAGATGCTTTAATAGATGCATTGTCTGACTTCGCCCATTCAGAAATAGATATTTCAGCGTACATTACAAGAAGTCCACTTGATTACTATGATTTTGATATAGATGAATCATCAATTAAAGATGTTTTGCATGACTTCATTGATGATTTGGTTATAGAATTTGACACCGATACAATAAATATTAATTCGGATGATATTGTTGATTCCATTGACATAGACAGTCTAATTAATTCATATTTTTCAAGTCAAGGTGATGGTTATGATGAAGATAGATATAGAGAACGTCAATTACTTTCAAATGATATTGACGATCTTTTTGAAAGATAAAAGCTAACAAATCCTAGCACCAAACAGGTAATCCTGTTGGTGAAGTCAACCGTTATGCTAAGAGTTGAAATAAAGGAGCAAGGAAATGATTAAAGAAATAACCATTGATATTAATGAAGTGGCTGAAACTTTAAAGAAAAGAAATATTCAGTTTACAGAAAATGGAATTTTTATCATGCCAGAAGGATACTCAGAAAGCAGTGATATTCTCAACGAGTACACACCTGATATACATAAAGTTCTAAAACAAAATCAAGTCAATAATATAGTTGTAAAGAGAGAAAGTTATGAATATTTATCTCTAAGAGACGCAACTGTCATCTTACCTTTAATCATTGGTATTCCATTTTCAATATTGTCGAGCTTTATTTATGATTGGATAAAAAACAATTTTGACACTCAATCAATAATTAAATTAAGATTTACAAAAAAAAAGAAAGATGGGAAATATGTGGAAATAGAAATTGAAGGTGATAAAAATGAGATTAAAACTATACTTGACTCACTAAAAGATTTCTAATGCATAAATCAGAACAGCCAGCATTTGAAGCAATCATGATGATAATAAATAGTGACAGCCCACCAAAAGTCGCGCAAGATAGCTCAATAAAGGTAAATGCCCTAATTGAAAAAATTAATAACAAAAAAAGTGATGATGTTAAAAAAGATTTGCAATCCGTTTTAAAAGAGTATCTAAATTGTTTTTGGTTTTATAGAGACAAAAGAGTAGAAATATCGAAAAAAATGCATAAAATTGGAGAAATATTATGTGAAAAATATGAATGCCAATGTAAATTTGATGGTGAAAACTACTACTCTGACTGCCCAAATATACTTTTACATCATGATTTTGGTTTCAGTATGAGAGGTACTGAAAAATATTTATGTTCAATCTGTGGTAAAGAACCTTTGGAATGTGAGCATATCACAAACAATATCTACAATGAAGTTACTTGTAACAGTATTGATGGAACATGTAACATATGTTTACGCAATTTTGAAGAATGTGACCATATAGAAAATGAAAAATATAACAATGTTGTTGCAACCAAAATAGTTCATGAGATTGATTTAGTCACATTTGATGTTGTTAAAGATCCAGAAATGGTATATACAAGAATAACAAAGATTCCATATTCGAAAGAATTGATTCTAGAATCTTTGAAAAATGATTTTGAGTTCAACAAGTTTACATATGGTGAATCGCCTCTGTTTTGTTTACATTGTGTCCAGTGTAGTGGCTATGACCCCAAAAAAACTGAGTTGTTATTTAATAAAAAAGCATAACAAAACCTTGCACTCCAATCAAAAACCCGCAAGCGGCTTTTTGATTGCTCATTTTAAACGTTATCTTGGACGCTACGCATCCGAGATAACGGGGGCGCAGGTTGAACACCCGCTAGTCATCCGGAGCTTCGCACCAGATAACAAGCGGGAGGAGCAATCAACCGTTGGAAAATCCAAAGATTTTCCAACGGCAGTCACTCACCCGCGCCCCCGTTATAAACAAAAAGGAACTTCTTGGACTTAACAATAAATGATACAAGTATAAAAACAATTGAACAAGATTTCTACAGAATTGCAAATGAAATTTTGAATGAACATATTTTATTAGTAAATTCGAAAAAATATAGAATCTCAAATATTGAGTTTTACTATTATAATAATACTAATCATCAAGATGAAAACAGTCATGCTTTAAAATACAAACGTGCAAAAAACAGGCAATTACTGAATGCAGTATGGTACCTTCATAAAATTAGCATAAATCCAAACTATAAGCATAAAGGTTTAGATTTTACTTTTGGCAATGGAACAAGTTTTGGTGGCATTTTAATAAAAGAAGTAATTTGTATTGAAAGCAATAAGAAATTTTCACAATCAAAATTTATTGATGAATTAATAGATATATTAAAACCATCTTCAAAAGAAGATTTTTTAGCTATGGTAGAAACTAATGAAAAAATTAAATTTAAAAACATTGATATAGAGTCCAAAGACATTGAAACATCACCAAGAAAAGGCTTAGTAAATGAAACTTTTAAAAATAGTCACTATGCTTATAAATTAAAAGGTTTATAACAAGTACGAGGAGACCAATAATTTACCCTAGCGGGAGAATTATTGTTCACGACAACCGTTAACTATACAAGAAAGAGGTAATGAATTTGAAGGGATTAAGTCAATACAAGTTCAAAAAGATTGCAGAAGAATCCTTGCGTAATGCATTACGATTGCATGAAGATTCAATCCTACTTTACAACAATGAATCTTTTCCATCAGCTTTTCAACTTTCAGTATTGGCTTTAGAAGAATTTGCAAAAGCTAAATGGGTAGACCATTATTACTATTCAACAATTACAAATAATGGGTTCCCAAAAGAAGGTGATGCAGAATACGAGGAGTATGTAACATTTGAACAAAACTGGTTAAAACTATTGTATTTGCATCCGAAAAAGCAATTCGCATTTATTGCAAGTGAAATATTTGACTATGCTCCTGCATTCGTATCTAAGGTAGAAGAGAAAAAACTAGAAATTCAAAAGCAAGAAGCAATTTATGTGGGACTTGAGCGTTCAAAGAGAAAAATTGACACTTCAAGTAGGGTGTCGATTCCTACGAAAAAAATAAAACTAGCAAATGCAAAACAGATGATTTCTCTCTTAAATCATGAATTTCTTGAGGTACATGATTTGGTTACAAAAAATGATGGATATTGGGGTGTTTGGGAAATGGATGGCATTATTAATGAAAATGACTATCCAATACTTTTTACATGGTCATACAAAACAAGTTTGAAGTCTAGAAAATGGAATAAAGTACATCATGCAAAAAGTTAACAAATCAGAGGAGCCAATAAATTGCCCTGCGTGCAATTCATCGGCTCATTTTAAACGTTATCTTTAAAAGGAACAAATTATAAAAAAATATATTTTCCTACCAGCTTTTGCGTTATTTTATATTTTGATAGCCATAACTCTGCTCGTTGACTTTTTTTCTCATATTATCATTGAAGAAGTATATACAGATACTTTATGGCAGTATGTATTTATAGCTTTTGTCTCTTTATTTTACATATATGGCGCGATATTGATGTATAAAAATAAAAAGGGTAAGCTTTATAAAACAGTCATAGGTATTGTGTTTTGGATATTTATTTTGTATTTATTTTTCAATAGGGAAACAATAGTCGTTTTACATTTGCTTTCAGATAAAAAACCTTATATATTAAAAACACAAATTACAAAAGTTGTCTCCGAACATGTCATGAGGCGAGGTGCTTGGGAAGAGATCAGAATTAAAAACTATAACCAGCCATTTAATACGGTATATGTCTTTAAAGGCAATAGACATTTAAAATTACACAAAGGACAAAAAATAGATATTTTTGGATTAAAAAGTAAGTTTGGATTCACATATTTAGATTTTAAATATCCAGAAGACAACAAATCCTTGGAAGAGAGATAAGTCACCCTAGTGCATTTTGTAGTTTTAACTAAAACGAGATAAGATAGATTAAGGATAAAATATTTGATTTAATTTAAATCAAACGTTATCTCTAAAATACAATATAAACCAAATAAAAAATACTAAGGATGAAAGAGGAGTGACCCTCTTCCATCTTGAAAAATTCATATTTAAATCAGTGATTTTACTTGCAGCGCGATTTCTAGTTCTTCGTTTGTCGGGATTGCTAAGACTTTGACTTTGCTATCTTTTGCGCTTATTTCTATGGCTTTTTTTGCTCTTTGGTTATTGAGTGTTTCATCTATGGAGATTCCCATATTTTCTAGATCAGAGCAGCTGTTTTTTCGCACATCTATGTCGTTTTCACCGATACCGCCTGTAAATATCAAGCAATCTACTCTACCGAGTACGGCAGAATATGAGCCGATGTATTTCTTGATACGATAATTAAACATATCTAAGGCTAGCTTTGCGCGCTCATCGCCTGATTCTGCCATCTCACCGACTGTTCTCATGTCATTGTTGCCGCAGATGCCTTTTAAGCCGCTTTCTTTGTTGAGCATATTATCTAGTTCGCCAATGCTCATATCTTTCATCCTTGATAGATACGGCAAGATCGCAGGATCGATATCCCCGCACCTTGTTCCCATGATGAGGCCCTCAAGAGGTGTGAGTCCCATAGTAGTATCGACACTTTTGCCGTTTTTGATGGCACTCATGCTCGCACCGTTGCCTAGATGCAGTGTGATCGCATTGAGCTTATCATAATCAATATTTAGAAACTTTGCCGCTTCTTTTGCAACATAGTGATGAGAAGTACCGTGAAATCCATATCTTCTGACACGATTTTCTATATATACTTCATAAGGCAGCGCGTACATATAAGCATGTTGAGGGATCGTACTATGAAATGCCGTATCAAATACAGCAACTTGAGGGACTTTGGGACAATGCTCCAATGCGCTGATAATCCCGTCCAAATGCGCCGGATTATGAAGCGGTGCAAGAGGGATCAATCTCTTGATCTCACTGATGACATACTCATCGATGATAACAGGCTTCGATAGATTTACTCCGCCGTGAACTACTCTGTGCCCTATTCCATCCAAGCTGGATAAGCTATCTATGAGTTCTGTCATGATCAAAAGAGAGTTGACTACATCAAGTCCTTCTTTATGATTAGCGATAACTCTATCTTCTTGTATCTCTATATCTTTACCCGATAGATCTTTAAATTTTATCTCTGCATGAGCTGTGCTTTCACCTATCTGTTCTACTATTCCTGTAGCTAGAGACTTGTTTTGCAACATCTCAAAAAGCTGAAATTTTATAGAAGAACTGCCGCTATTTAATACTAATATCTTCATTTATCATTCTCTCCTGCTTGAATTGCGGTAATCGCCACAGTATTTACTATATCTGCTACTAAACATCCTCTACTTAAATCATTTACCGGTTTATTGAGACCTTGTAAAACAGGTCCAATCGCCACGGCACCTGAACTTCGTTGTACTGCTTTGTATGTGTTATTTCCTGTGTTTAGATCAGGAAATATAAAGATCGTTGCTTTACCCGCGACTTTACTGTTAGGAAGTTTTGTTTGTGCAACACTGGCATCGATCGCTGCGTCATATTGGATAGGTCCTTCTACAAGCAGTTCAGGCTCTCTGTCATGTACGATTTTAGTAGCATTTCTGACTTTCTCAACCTCTTCTCCTTTGCCCGAATCTCCTGTCGAATATGAGAGCATGGCAACTTTTGGCTCTATGCCAAACATCGAAGCTGTTTTAGATGATGTGATCGCGATCTCTGCTAGTTGTTCTGCATTTGGATCTTGATTCACGGCGCAATCACCGTATACTAGAACTTTTGTATCTAGGCACATAAAAAATATACTTGAGACTATGGAAACACTAGGTTTGGTCTTTATGATCTGCAATGCAGGTCTTATAGTCTCTTGAGTTGTATGAATCGCACCTGAGACCATACCGTCTGCATCACCGCAGTGAACCATCATAGTAGCAAAATAGCTGTCCATTTCCATCGACTGTCTGGCAACATCTTCGGTCAAACCCTTGTTCTTTCTTAGCTCATAAAATAGTTTTGCGTATTTGTCCATCAATTTTGATTTTTTTGGATCCACAAATATGGCTTTTGATATATCAATACCTAGTTTAGAGGCTTTTTCTAAGATATGTTTTTCATCGCCTAGTAAGATTATGTCTGCAACATCACGTCTAAGCAGTATCTCTGTAGCTCGCAAAATCCTGTTATCTTCACTTTCAGGCAGTACGATTCTTTTTTTGTTTGCCCTAGCCCGCTCAAATAAGCCAAATTCAAACATGATCGGAGTTATCGTTTCATTTCTAATGTCTGAGACTATTTTATTTCCGAGGTAGCCTATGTCTACATTGGAAGAGAAAAGACCCATGGCAAGGGCTATCTTTCTTTCACTTGTAGGAGTTATCGTTGCTTTTACTTCTTTGACTTTCATAGCAGTTGTATAAGTATCTTCTTCGACACTCAAAATCGGCATGCTGCAGTGATCAAAACCATCAAATAATTTTTTTATAGATTTATGAGGCAGAAGTCCTCCTGTCAATAATATACCGGAGATATTTGGAAAGTTTTGTGAAAAAACAGATGCAAGTGATCCTATGATGATATCAGATCTATCTCCTGGGACAATGATCATATCGCCATCTTCTATGTATTCTAAAAAGTTTTCAAGCTTCATAGCAGCTATCTTACTTTGTCTTACAACTCTTCTAAGATCTTTTTCTTCTCCTAGTATTTGCATACAGTTGAGAGTTTTTTTGATTTCATAAACTGTCGGAGTATCTAGCTCTTTTAGTTCTTCTAAAAAGTAAACGGGAGAGTCTTGCATCCCTGAAGAAATCAGATCACCCTTCAGTCTGTTTATGATCTTTGAATCTAATCTATTCACAAAGGTAGCTACATGAGCACATCCTGATGTTTTAATTGCTTCTCTTTCTATAGTTATCTCATCCAATATCTCTTCAGCGCTTTTATCTTTGCCTTTTAAAATACTGACGTATGGTATACCGAGATTTTGTGCTATTGCCAAGTTGATGTCAAAATCAACCGTTTGAGAGAAAGAAGAGCTGTTCAATCCTTCAACAACGACAAAGTCATACTCATTTTCTAGTTTTTTATATTTTTCCAACAATGACTCTATAAAAAAGGAAAATTTATTTTCTGCCAGTAGACTTTCTACCTCATGTACGCTAAAACCGTATGTATCCTCGTACTTCATATCTAACGAGTATTTCTCTAGAACAAATGAGATATCATTGTCCGGAACTCTTGTATCTAAGATCACCGGACGAAAAAAAGCTACCCTGTTTAATTTCCCCTTGAGTAGCTCCATTATACCCATCGTTATGATCAAGCTTCCTGCTGATTTTTCTAACGAAGAGATATATAAACTGTCTGATTTCATATTACCAACCCCCTGATTATATTTTCACAATAATATAACAATAATATAACAAAGATATAATAAAAATTTTTCTATGTAAAAAAAATTTAAACATTACATAAAAGTTGGAGCATCATTTGAGAAAAGAATCAAATCTCCAACTCTTGTGTTTTCACTTAAAATTTCTTCTATCTTGCTTTTATCTTTTAATATTATTTTTTCTGTCTTTACTATATGTTCATCCAATATTTTAGAGTTTACTTTTGATGTGACAATAGCCAAATCAAAAACATCATCTATCTTTTTTGCTAAAGTTATATTTGATTTTTCATCGCTTTCTACGATACCCGGTGTTATTATCACTTTTCTGCCATCATATTGCGATACAAGCTCATATGAACCGATCATCCCTGATAGATTTCCATTGTAGCTATCGTCAATGATAATCTTGCCACCGGCTTCTATCTTTTGCAGTCTGTGCTCGACTTGTGAAATATTTGCTATGCACTTTTGCGTTTCCTCTATCTTGAAGCCCAGATATAAAGCGCATCTAATCACGACATCTAGATTGTGGGCATTAAAAGCCCCAAGCAGATTTGAATGAAAAGCATATGGTTTTTCATCTATCAGCAAGTCAAAATCTATACCATCAAGAGTTGATCTGATGTTTTCTATATTTTCACCAAAGAACGTTATATTATCTTCTTTCTTTACCATCGCACTCTCATGTATAAAAGCCTGCTCTAACCTGTCGCTCTGTATGAGTTCCATTTTGGTGTCTCTTATATTTTGCAGTGTTTTAAAGTACTCTATGTGCTGTTCTCCTATTTGACCTACTATGGAGATATGAGGATTTATAAACCTTGCGATCTCTTGTATATCTCCTTTTGCCCTAGCTCCTGCTTCAACGATATAAAAATCAATATCGTCACTTAGGTTGTCATTTATGTCTTTTATGATTCCGCCTAGAGTATTTACGCTTCTTGGTGTTTTATATACCTTATATTTTGTAGACAATACTTCATACAAAAAGTTCTTGATACTGGTTTTCCCATAGCTTGCCGTGATCGCAATGATCTTCAGTTTTGGATTTGCGTAGAGTTTTCTTTGTGCTCTTTTCTTAAAATCATAAAATAAGATTTTTTCGTACAAATACGAAGCCAGATATGATAAAAACAGAGGGAGAATCACACCAAATATACGACATTCACTACTTAAAAAGCATAATATATCTTGGAAAATAGTTGCCAATAACAAGAATGCAAAAAATCTTTTTATTCTTGGAGTAAATATCAGTTTTTTATCTAATTTTCTATACCACAGATAAAGAGTCGGGAGATATATCAGGAAGAAGTAAATACCAAAATAGTTACCGCTTATGTAGTAAATAAATACGGGAATAATAAAAAAATAAAAGTGCCATTCATATCTATTGAAGTGAAATATCACTCTTTCAAGTCTATAGCTGTACCACTGCATAGAGCTTATAAAATAATATCCTAAACTCAATACTAAAAAAACATGTACAAATAAATCAAAATATTTTATCAAATTCTCTTCTCCAAGTCTTTTCTAAAATCATCACAAATCTGTCTACAATCCTTTAAAAAAAAGAAATGATCCCCATAATAGACTCTAAATTTAGAATCTTTTATCAGATTTGCGATTTTTTCTCCATTCCAAAGCGGGACGGCAGTATCATCTCTTCCCCAGTACACAAGACCTTTGCCTTCAAAATCAGCAAATATCTTCTCAAAGTTTTCATCAACTACGTTTTTAAGTGTTTCATACATGACCTGGCTCATGCCATTGACATCTTTTGTTGCAAAATATTTATATAGAGATCTTGCTGCTATTGGTTTGAGAAGTTTGTATGTCAGGATCTTTGCTTTGGTCTTCAATGGTTTTTTATTTAAAATACCTGCACTGCTTAGTAGTACCAATATCTCAGGATTTAGTAGTGTTGCTACCTTCCCTCCAAATGAGTGCCCGAAGATTATCTTTTTTTGAGAGTTTATAGAGTCTAGAAAAGTATTGATTATCTTTGCATACTCTTGTGTTGTGATAGCTCTTGTTATGCTAGAGTTTCCAAATCCTGGCAAATCTATATAAATCTGTCTATATTCGCTCAGATGCTTGGAAAATGCATTTTTCATTATCTCTTTATTGCTTCCCCAGCCATGCAGAAAAATTATCTCTTCTTGTTTGTCTTGATTGATGATCTCGTAACTGATTTGATACACTAGATCGTTGTATATTGTCTCTTTTATTGCCATATATATTTTTTCTTATTTCATTTTTGTTTTATTGTAAATATTTTCAAGTATCTCAACGGCTTTTTCCATCTTCTCATATTTTTCAACACTTAATACAACTGCTTCAAATCTGTTGTTTTTCACGATTACTACTTTTTCTTTTGTTTTGCTTGAGATACTTTTTAGAACGGAGCTGAAGTTTCTCACTGCATCTGTTGCCGAGACGATTTCGTCTTGAGTATAAGAAATCATTTATTCCCTTTTGGTTGTCTTGATATAATACATAAAATTTTATGTATTATATCAAATTATTTACCTTTTGCAGCTTGAATTTCGTTAATATACTTGTAGTTTTTTGGAATATTTATACTTTTTGGCAAGTAATCTGCCAATTTTTTAATAACTCCGTCAAAATCATCAAAGAGATAATTTGCCATACTACCGGGGATTGGGTTTATTTCGTTAATGTAAACTTCATCGTTCAAGACAAAGAAATCACATCTGATCAGTGATCCTGCAAAAAACGGTTCATACAATTTTTTAAAATTTTCTCTAATCTTATCTGCCAACTCTTCACTGATATCGGCTTCATTGACTCTTTTAGTGCGTGAAAAGTCGAGATACTTTTTATCAAAATCCAGGATTTCATTTTTTTGCGGTTCTTCTATAATAGAAAAGTTATAATCATCACTTCGACATCCTGCAAGATTATATTCTTTGATTCCATCTATAAACGGCTCTATCACAACTTGAAAGTCATATTCAAATGCAACATCAAGCGCATAATCCAATTCTGCTTTACTTTTTACGATACTGATACCTATAGAGCTACCGAGCCTTGTCGGTTTTACTATCACAGGATAAGTGAGTTCAATGTCTCTACTCGAATCTTTTTGCAGTGTTACGTAATCTAGTGTTTTCACTCCAAACTCTTTGGCATACAATTTTGTCAAAAGTTTGTTGTAACTTAAAACGCTTGCTTCGATCCTTGGCCCGATATATGGAATTTTAAAAAAATCAAGTAAAGAAGAAACTGTTCCGTCTTCTCCATCTTTTCCATGGATTACATTTAATAAGATATCAAACTCGATCTTCTTTTCGCTCATGAGACCTTTATGATAAAAACCTCCGCTTTTGATATCTAATTTTTTATCTTTCTTATACTCTGCAGAACTAAATCTCTTGGAATTTATCTTATCTGTAGGGATTAGATAAAAATCCCGCTCATAGTCGCAAAATATATAAACTAATTCACTCTTTAATACTTTTTTTAGAGCAATCGCACTTACTATACTAATCTCGTGTTCGAAGCTGTTTGCTCCAAAAAGAAGTGCAATTTTCATGAGATTACACCTTGATTGATGTTATGGTTATTTTTCATTATTATCCTAATTTTTTCAAAGCTTCTTTTATAAGCGTAGTAGTTTCTGTAGATTTACATGTTGTGAGTACTTTTTTAATCCTGTCCTTTTTAAAACCAAGACTCTCTAATGCCAGCATAGCTTCCATCTGAACACTGTTCCCACTGCTCTCTTGCATAGACTCAAGTGAAAAATCGCTAAGCTCTACCAATAGTCTTTTTGCATTTTTCGGTCCTATCCCAGGAACTCTGGTAAATGCTGTTAGGTTTTGAGAAATCAATGCCGAAGCAAACTCACTTGGACTTAAGGTCGAACAAATAGCAAGAGCAGTTGATGGACCTATGCCGTTTAGTTTAACGACCGTGTCAAAGATATTTTTTTCTTCAACATCCAAAAATCCAAACAATGAGTGATGATCTTCTCTGATTATAAGAGTCGTATGTAAAAAGACCTCGTCATGATCGATCTTCGCAGATGTGAAAAGTGAAACCTGAACCTTATATACTAAGCCTGAATTTATTTTAATATGTAAAAAAGTAGGCTCCTTTTTTAATACTTTACCTTCTATTCCTATTATCATTGTGCAAGATACTCACTTGATTTTTTTATTTCAAATTTATTGTCGCCTTTTTGTACCAATGTAGCCTCTCTTATGATTTCATTGTCTTTTGTGTTGTATATTACCTCTACAGGAGGTAATATAAGCCTAAATTTTAGCTCGTTAAATTCTTTCCATATACCTCTGTTTATGATCTTTGATGAAAAAACTTGATTTTGTACAGAATTTAAATCTTCATTTAAGGCTAAGAGTTTTTGTTTTCTATTTTTAAAGTCATTGAGCGATGCGTTGTATTCATTTACCATTCGCGTGTATTCTTTTAGTTTATTCAACAAAGATATAGGTGGAGTTTTCCCTTCTTGTTTTAATTCGGCAATTCTACTTTTTATATCCGTGACTACTATTCTGTTATTGTCTATGAGTCTTTTTTTAGCTTCTAGCATCTTTGGTATAGGTACCAACTCAAGTTTTAGCTTTTTTATCTCATGATTGATCTTTGCTATTTTTTCATTGTATACTTTTGTGGAGGTAGGATCAATGGACAACTTATTGTTGTTTCCTTTGACCTTTTTGATATCTATCAGATTACTTGCTTTTAGTATCGTATTTGAAGTAAGTTCATCAATAAATATTTCTTTTGCTACAACTTCTCCTCCTATGGCACTTTTTATGTGAACAGTTTCTCCATAGACAATACCGCCTTCAAGTCTATCTATCTCTATATTTTGCCCTGTTACTTCTCCTCTGTGAACAGAAATATTCGCATAGTCTGACTCAATTTTTGAAGTCTTGTGAGTTTGTCCTTTGATTGTTACTTTTTTTGTTTTGACACTTGCACCGCTTCCTATATTTCCCTCAATGTTTAATTCTGATGTTTCTACGCTCATGCCTGGTCCGATAGCATCTTTAAGTGCGTCATTTTCTTTTATATTTATTTTGACATTTGAGTTCATATCTGTTTCGATAGAGCCTGTAGATCTAAAATTGACCGACTCTATTTCCATATTGTCTCTTATGTCATATACACCGTTTTCAACATTGACATAACCATTTATCTTTGCAACATAAAGTATCTTGTTGTCATCTTCTTTTTTGATAATATTTTCAGAATGATTTATATTGCCGTCATATACGGACAGTGGGTCGCTGGTACTTAAAAATCTTCCTTGACAGGTTCTTCCCGGTATACCATTTTGAGGTTTTGTGTATTCTATAATAGTTTCACCTTCAGCAACAGCCAAAACAAATCCTCGCTTAGAGTAGTCTACTCTGTCACTAGAATCTTTTCGTTTTATTTTGTTCTTGTAGTGAAAAATCAGCTCATCGTTTATAGATGATACTTTATCTAATCCTTGACAAACGACAAAAGTAGAATCGTTTTCAATCAAGTTTTTAACTCTTATTTGAGCTACAAGTTTTTTCACTTCTTGGTGCATACTTGAGTCTCTGATACCTACCAATATATTTGACTTGATTTTCTTGATATTTATATCATCAATTATACGCTCTTCAAGGTCGCTGGTGTATTTAATATCAAAATTTTGTTTGACCGTAGCTATGATCTTGGTTAAGGATTTATTGCCGCCTAGAACTATCTCTGGAAGAGAATCTTTTGTTGAGTCATTTTTTTTGAAGATTTCAACTTTAAAGTGCTGTTTAATGCGAAGTTCTGGATTTAGAAGAAAGTCATTGTCGTTGAAAAGTTCCATCTCTTCATCGCTGACTTCTTTATAATTGTCACCTTTATTTGTTTTATATAACGTACTTACTTTGATCAATCTAAATAATAAATCTCTAGGATGAACATTATAGGCCGAAGAAAGGTTTTTAATTTCATCAACAATATTTTCCGTGTCTATGATAACTGATTTAAATTCATTATCTTCTTCGGTATTTTTAACTTCATTAGTGTCTTTTTTTGACGAACCGAATAAACTCAAATTAAAATCCTTAAAAAATATTTTAAATACATATCGTCATAATTATACAATTATTAAAATAAAAGCTCTATTTAACGGATGATTTGCTAAAATTCAAAATGTTCTTAAAATCATTTTTTACAAACAGCATAGGCATATTAGTCTCTAGAATCTTTGGTTTTATCAGAGATTTACTAACAGCATCAATACTTGGTGCAAATATATATAGTGATATATTTTTTATAGCATTTAAATTGCCGAATTTATTTAGAAGAGTATTTGCCGAGGGAGCATTTGCTCAAAGTTTTATTCCTAACTTCACAAAATCCAGATTAAAGTCTCTTTTTACTTATCGTATATTTGTCAAGTTTTTTCTTTTTTTATTAGTACTCTCGTTATTTGTAACATTTTTTAGTAATTTCTTCACAAAGATCATAGCAATAGGATTTGATAAGCAAAATATTGAACTGGCTTCAACATTTGTAGCTATCAATTTTTACTATCTGCCGATCATATTTTGTGTTTCATTTTTTGCTTCACTACTGCAATATAAAAATCATTTTGCTACGACCGCATTTTCAACTACACTTTTAAATATCGCTATCATATCTTCTTTGCTTATAACCAAAAATATGCCAAAGATAGATATAGTGTATGGGATGAGCTATGCCGTTTTGATTGGCGGGATTTTGCAGATAGCAGCTCATATCTTGGCGTTAAAATATAAAGGTTTGTTAAAAATATTTTATGTTGGCTACAGATTTTCAAAATCAACAAAAGATGATAAACAAACGGATAAATTTTTCAAAGCATTCTATCATGCTATTGTGGGGAACTCAACGGCGCAGGTTTCTGCATTTTTAGATACTTGGCTGGCAAGTTTTTTAGCAAGCGGCAGCATAAGTTATCTATATTACGGAAATAGAGTTTTTCAACTTCCTCTTGCCCTTTTTGCGATAGCTTTGAGTGTAGGTATCTTCCCTAAAATTGCAAAAATGCTAAAAACGGGAAATGAAGCGACTGCATTGGTTTTGATGAGAAACTCTTTTTGGTTTTTGACTTTCCTGCTAAGTGTTTCAATGATAGCAGGACTTATATTTAGCCAAGAGATCGTAAAAGTACTTTTTCTAAGAGGCTCGTTTACTGCAGAAAATGCATACCACACATCACGTGTTTTGAGTATGTATTTGATAGGTCTCTTGCCATTTGGATTATCAAAGATATTTTCATTATGGCTCTATTCAAAAAACCAACAAAATATAGCGGCAAAGATTTCGATCTATTCGCTGGTTACAAATGTTATCCTATCTCTTGCATTGATATCGCCATACGGAGTCGAGGGCTTAGCTCTTGCAAGCTCTATTTCCGGCTTTGTGCTTCTGATCTTTACAATCAGAGCATTTGGTATCCGATTGTTTTTGGATATAATCTCATTTAAAAATATCCTGCTGCTGTGTTTACTATCAGGAGTAGAGATCGTTGTTTTGTTAAAAATTAAGGAAATTATTGATGTATATTTATGATTCTGTTCTTGGGAAAAAGGTTCTGTTTGAACCTATAATCAAGAATGAAGCCAAGATCTATGTATGCGGTCCTACCGTGTATGATGATGCTCATCTGGGTCATGCTAGAAGTTCTGTCTCTTTTGATTTACTAAGAAGAGTTTTGATCGAGTTGGGATATAAGACGACATTTGTTAAAAACTTCACGGATATTGATGATAAGATAATCAAAAAAATGAAAGAGAGCGGAAAAACTCTTGAAGAGATCACAAACTTTTATATAAAAAGCTATAAAGACGAGATGCATAAACTGGGTGTTAAGGATGCGGATATAGAGCCAAAAGCTACCCAAAGTATAGATGAGATCGTAGATTTTGTACAAAATCTACTTGATCGAGATATTGCTTATATTATAGATGACGGTGTATATTTCGATACGACAAAGGATAGCCATTATCTGGAACTGAGTCATATGTCAATTGACGATGAAAGCCAGCAAAGCAGAGTCGGTATCAATACCAAAAAGAAAAATCAAAAAGATTTTGCTCTTTGGAAATTCTCAAAAGATAATGAACCGACATACAAAGCAAAGTTTGGCGACGGACGACCTGGATGGCATATAGAGTGCTCTTGCATGATAGAAAAACATCTGGCAAATAAAGACGGAGATTTTCAAATAGACATACACGGCGGCGGTGCTGATCTTCTATTTCCTCATCATGAGAATGAAGCATCTCAAACCAGATGTAAAAGCGGTCAAGAGTTGTCAAAATACTGGATGCACAATGGATTTGTCACGATAAATGGCGAAAAGATGAGCAAATCCTTAGGAAATAGCTTCTTTTTAAAAGATGCCTTGAAGATTTATGATGGAGAGGTCTTGAGATATTATCTTCTATCTACCCATTATCGAGCCAATTTTAACTTTTCAGAAGAAGATCTGCTTGTTTGTAAAAAACGCCTTGATAAAATTTACAGACTTAAAAAAAGAGTTTATGGTGTTAAAGCATCAGTAGTGCAATTAAATTTTAAAAAGGGATTATTGAATGCATTGAGCGATGATTTAAACATTTCTGTTGCTTTTGCGGTTATAGACGATATGGTGTCTAGCTCAAATGAAAAATTAGATATTGAAACAAAAAATAAAGAATTAAAATCAACAATAATGGCAAATATTGAGTACTTAGACGATGTCTTGGGCATAGGTTATCAAGATGCATATCAATACTTTCAAATCGGTGTTACGGATGATGAAAAAACTAAGATCGAAGCCTTGATAGAGAATAGAAAAGAAGCCAAACAAGCAAAAGATTATGCAAAAGCAGATGAGATAAGAGATACACTCAAAAAAATGAAAATACAGCTTCAAGATACGGTCAACGGGACACAATGGGAAAAAATAGATGAGCAATAATCCAAAATATATACTGCAAAGGTTTTCACCGTATTTTAAAGATTATGTACCTTATTTTTTGCTTGCATTCCTAGGTATGATTCTTACTTCAGTTGGAACTTCCGCAACTGCCTATCTAGTCAAACCTCTACTTGATAAAGTCTTTATAGCAAAAGACAAACATATGCTCGATCTGCTTCCGTATGCTATCATTTTAGTATATGTTATAAAAGAGAGTGGACGTTACATACAAACATATTTCACAGAATACATAGGACAAGATATAGTAAGAAGATTTAGGGACAGATTATTGGAAAATATTTTATCATTAGATATCTATTTCTTCCACAAATATCGCTCAGGAGAGTTGATAAGTAGAAATACAAATGATGTCGAGAGGATTAAGCTCGTAGTATCAAATCTTATACCTGATTTTTTTAGAGAGTTCTTTACTATCGTCGGCTTGGCAGGAGTCGTGATATATCAAAGTCAAGAATTAGCTTTTTATTCATTGGTCGTTATGCCTTTAGCTATATATCCGCTTAGTAAATTAGCAAAAAAAATGAAAAAGATCTCAAGGATGTCTCAAGAAAAGATATCGGATATAACTGCTAAATTAAGTGAAATTTTCAACAATATAGAGATCATAAAAGCAAACTCGGCAGAACCGTACGAACACAAACAATTTAAAGACGAAAATCAAAAGTATTTCCACTTAACTATGAAAAGCGTTAAAGTATCTGCACTTATCAGTCCTGTCATGGAGACTTTGGGTTCTATCGGTGTGACAGTCGTGATCATAGTCGGCGGACGTGAAGTCATCGAAGGAGGTATGAGTGTTGGAAGTTTCTTCTCTTTTTTAACTGCACTTTTTATGCTATATACTCCAATAAAGAGGATATCAGGACTTTATAACAAAATGCAAGATGCCGTAGCCGCAAGTGAAAGAATTTTCTTTTTGCTTGATCAAGAGGCAAAGATCAAAGGCGGAAGCAAATCAGTACCTAAAGATATAAACAGCATTGACTTTAATGATGTAGTGTTAAAGTATGATGATGACAAAACTGCGCTAAATGGTATAAATTTTAAAGTAAAGCATGGTGAATTCATCGCAATAGTCGGAGATAGCGGCGGTGGCAAGACGTCTTTAGTCAATCTGCTAGTGAGATTTTTCGATACTACTGAGGGTAAGATTGCCATAAACGGCATGAATATCAAAGATTTTTCTCTTCAAAGTCTTAGAGACTCAATAGCCATAGTGACTCAGCGTGTATATATCTTCAATGACACTGTCAGTGCGAATGTTGCATACGGGAAAGAGATAGATAGAGAGCGGATCATTGATGCGTTGAAAAAAGCAAATGCTTATGAATTCATAGAAACACTGCCTGATGGGATTGACACAAAGTTAGATGAATTTGGAACAAATCTGTCCGGAGGACAAAGACAAAGGATAGCCATAGCAAGAGCGATTTATAAAAATCCAAAGATTCTGATACTTGATGAAGCCACTAGTGCACTTGATTCAAAAAGTGAAAAGAAGATTGGTGAAGCTATCGAAAATATTATAAAAGATAAGATTACATTTGTAATAGCTCATAGATTAAGCACGATCCAAAAAGCAGACAGGATCATTGTCTTAAAGCATGGTAAAGTTGAAGCCATAGGAAATAATAAAGAACTGACAGAGAGTTGTAGTGAATATCTAAAGCTTAAGGGTTTACAAACATAAAGGTTGTTGCTCTAATGTCTCTTTAGAAGATTCACACCTAGTCTATGAATCTTCTCTGTGCATAAGCGCTAAGTATTAATCAACATCCTTTTATATTTTTTTGAGTATAATAAAATCTTAAATTATTAATGGAGTATATATGTTCACATACGAAGTGTTGAAAAAATTTTTATTTTTCTTCAGCCCTGAAAATGCACACAATATTGCTGAATGTACTTTTAGAGTGCTTTCAAAATATTGTCAATTTGTGATGGCTAAACTAGCAAGTAAATACTTTGTAACCTCAAAAGAACTTGAACAAGATATTTTTGGAGTAACTTTTTTAAATCCTGTAGGCTTAGCAGCAGGCTTTGACAAAAATGCCACTATGACAAAGGCTTTGACATCTTTTGGTTTTGGACATATAGAGTTTGGTACTGTCACTCCTCTTGCACAAGAAGGAAATAAAAAACCAAGAATGTTCAGATACCCGGAGCAAGAAAGTATTCAAAATGCTATGGGCTTCAATAACGATGGCATGCTCAAAGTAGTAAACAGGGTCAAAAAGATATACCCATATGTCACGCCTCTTGGAGCAAATATAGGTAAGAACAAGGTAACTTCTTCTGAATTCGCACTCGATGATTATAAAGTACTCATTGAAAAATTCAAAGACATCTGTGATTATTTGGTGATAAATATCTCTTCTCCAAACACTCCAGGTCTTAGAGATTTACAAAATGAACAGTTTATTAAAGATATTTTTTTGATGGCAACAAAGATAACAGATAAACCTATCTTACTTAAAATTGCACCTGATCTAGAGGTAAATGATGCTATATCCCTTTGTAAAATCGCTATCAAGAGCGGAGCTAGTGGAATTATTGCTACAAATACGACTATCGACTATACTTTGCTTGAAGACGCACAAAGCTTTGGCGGTATCAGCGGAAAAGTCTTGAAAGAAAAAAGTTTTAAACTTTTTGAAGAAATAGCAAAAGAATTCTACGGCAAAACAATCTTGATTTCAGTTGGCGGTATTGACAGTGCTGAAGAGGCATATAAACGCATCAGAGCAGGAGCTAGTTTGGTTCAAATATATAGTTCATTTATATTTCACGGTCCAAATCTGGTAAAAGAGATTAACGAAGGAATTTTAAAGCTAATGAAACAAGATGGTTTTCATCAAATAACAGAAGTCATAGGTTGTGATCGATGATTAGATTTATATATTTTTTATTATTGACAGGAGTTTTAATGGCTAATTCATTGCCAAAGTACTATACAAAAACATTAGAAAACGGTTTGCAAGTCGTTGCAATTCCAATGGAAAACGGAAGTGATGTCATCACAACTGACGTAATTTATAAAGTCGGAAGCAGAAATGAGATCATGGGTAAAAGCGGTATTGCACATATGCTTGAACACATGAACTTTAAATCCACAAAAAATTTAAAAGCCGGTGAATTTGATGAGATAGTCAAAGGATTTGGCGGCGTAGACAATGCCTCTACCGGATTTGACTTTACTCATTATTTTATCAAAAGTTCTACAAAAAATTTAGGTAAATCTTTGAAACTTTTTGCAGAACTTATGGAAAATCTCAAATTAACAAACAAAGAATTTCAGCCTGAGAGAAAAGTTGTTTTAGAAGAGAGAAGATGGAGAACTGATAACTCACCGACAGGATATTTGTATTTTAGACTTTTTAACAATGCCTTCACATATCATCCATATCATTGGACGCCGATAGGTTTTAAAGAAGATATAAAACATTGGACTATAAAAGATATACGTGATTTTCATAAAAAGTACTATAGACCAAACAATGCAATCGTCATAGTCGCAGGAGACGTTAAGCCTGATGATGTTTTCAAAAATGCAGAGAAATACTTTGGACATATCAAAAACAGCCGTGTAAAAATACCAAAGATACATCAGGTAGAACCTGTTCAAGACGGTGCAAAAAGAATCATGATAAAAAAAGATTCTCAAGTTCAGATGCTCGCTATTGCTTATAAAATCCCTGCGTTTAACAATCCTGATCAAGTTGCATTGTCGGCATTGAGTGAACTCCTAAGTAGTGGCAGGAGCAGTGTATTACAAAAAGTATTAGTAGATGAAAAGAAAATGGTAAATCAGGTATATGCGTATAATATGGAGCAAAAAGATCCATCACTCTTTATATTTTTAGCTGTCTGCAATCCTGGAATAAAAGCAGAGGACGTAGAAAAAGAGATCTTAAAAATAATATCAAATATTAAAAAAGGTCAAATTGGAGATAAAGAGATAGAGAAGATAAAAACAAATACAAAATCTGACTTTATCTTTTCATTGGAAAGTTCAAGCGAATTAGCTAATATGTTTGGAGGTTACTTCGCAAAAGGAGATATCTCACCTCTTCTTAACTATGAAGATGAAATAAATAAATTGCAAAAGAAAGATATTGTAAATGTTGCTAAAAAATACCTTATAAGCGCACATTCGACTACAGTAATTTTAAAAAAGGATTTCAAATGACAAGAAGTTTTAAAGGTTCTATGACTGCCATCATAACGCCATTTAAAAAAGGACAACTGGATGAAGAAAAATACTCTGCTTTAATTACTAGACAGATCAATAACGGTATCAATGTTGTTGTTCCAGTAGGAACAACAGGAGAGAGTGCTACACTCAGTCATAATGAACATAAAAGATGTATCGAGATTGCAGTAGATACTTGTAAAGGAAGTAACGCAAAAGTTCTTGCTGGTGCTGGAAGTAACGCAACTTGGGAAGCAGTAGATCTTGCAAAATTTGCACAAAAACATGGGGCTGACGGTATTTTATCCGTAACTCCTTATTATAATAAACCTATGCAGGAAGGTCTTTACGAGCATTATAAAGCTATTGCACAGAGTATTGAAATACCAGTGATGTTATACAATGTACCCGGACGCACTGCCTGTGACCTACTACCTGAAACTATATTTAGACTTTTTAATGATTGTGAAAATATATTTGGAGTAAAAGAAGCGACAGGCTCCATTGAAAGATGCGTGGATTTGCTAGCCCATGAGCCAAATCTTACTGTAGTAAGCGGCGATGATGCTATAAACTACCCTATTCTGTCAAATGGAGGAAGCGGCGTTATATCTGTAACATCAAATATTTTACCTGATCAAATTTCACAATTGACAAACTTGGCGCTTGAGGGAGATTATCATGGAGCAAAAGCTATAAATGATTCTCTATATGAAATAAATAAGGTTCTTTTTTGTGAAAGCAATCCTATCCCTATAAAAGCAGCAATGTACATAGCCGGACTTATTGATACTTTAGAATATAGGCTTCCATTAACGCAGCCTAGTACAGAAAATTTAAAAAAAATAGAAGACGTTATAAAAAAATATGACATAAAAGGATTTTAGTGAAGTTATCTGAAATGAATGGAAAGACTCTTGTAATCAGTGGCGGGACAAGAGGTATTGGAAAAGCAATTGTAAGAGAATTTGCATCAAATGGTGTCAATATAGCCTTTACGTATAATTCAAACGAAGAGTTAGCAAAAGATATGGCAAAAAGTTTAGAAGATGAATTTGGTATCAAAGCAAAGGCATATCATCTAAATATACTTGAGCCTGATACTTATAAAGGTTTGTTCTTAGAGATCGATCAAGATTTTGATAGAATTGATTTTTTCATATCAAATGCAATCATATCAGGCAGAGCAGTAGTCGGTGGATACACAAAATTCATGAAACTGAAACCAAGAGGCATCAATAACATATTTACGGCAACCGTCAACGCTTTTGTAGTTGGCGCACAAGAAGCTGCAAAAAGGATGGAAAAAGTTGGTGGAGGTAGCATTATATCTCTTTCTTCAACAGGAAATCTTGTTCATATTGAAAATTATGCAGGTCATGGAACCGCAAAAGCTGCTGTTGAGACTATGGTCAAATATGCTGCTGCAGAACTTGGTGAAAAAGGCATAAGAGTAAATGCGATCAGCGGTGGACCTATAGAGACAGATGCACTCAGAGCTTTTACAAACTATGAAGAAGTCAAACAGAAAACAGCAGAATTATCACCATTAAATCGTATGGGCAAACCAGAAGATATGGCTGGTGCTGCACTCTTCTTGTGTTCAAGCAAAGCTTCTTGGATAACAGGACATACTCTGCTGATTGACGGCGGAACTACGTTTCAATGATGCTTAATCTTCCAAACTTCTTGGCGTTGGTCAGAGTTGCTCTAGCACCTCTTATGTACTGGTTTTTAGTGGATAGAAACAACCCTTTATTTGATGGAATTGACACATCATGGCTTGATTATTTTGCGGCATTGTTTTTTGTACTCGCAAGTACTACTGATTTCTTTGATGGCTTTATAGCACGAACCTGGAATCAAAAAACAGAACTTGGAGCGATACTGGATCCTTTAGCTGACAAGATGCTAGTTCTTGCGGCTTTCTTAGGTCTTATGTTTATAGATAGAGCAAACCCTTGGGCGATCTATCTTATCCTTACAAGAGAATTTTTTATAACCGGTCTAAGAGTTGCATCTGCCAGCAAAGGCTTCAATGTCTCAGCTTCAATGGCAGGCAAAGTCAAAACCGTTATGCAGATGATCGCTATAGGTTTTCTTATGATGGCTTGGCCATATGCTGACACACTTTTGTGGCTTGCAGTGGCGTTGACTATATATTCCGGTTTTGAGTACGTTATGGCTTATGCAAAGGCGATGAAGAGCTTATGAGTATCATCACTTCATTACTTGTTTTATCTTTCTTGATATTTTTTCATGAGCTTGGACATTTCATTGCGGCTAGATACTTTGGTGTCAGCGTAGAAGTCTTTAGTATCGGATTTGGCAAGAAAGTATTTTCAAAGATGTATAACGACACAGAGTACAGAATTAGTATGATTCCTCTTGGCGGATATGTACAGATGAAAGGGCAAGACGACACAGATCCAACCAAAATAAGTCATGACGAAGATAGCTACAATACAAAAAAGCCATGGCAGAGGATACTCATACTGTTTGCTGGTCCTTTTGCAAATTTTCTTTTAGCTTTTTTATTGTATGTCGCTATAGGAAATATAGGTGTTAACAAATTTGTTCCTACCATAGGGAATATAAGTAAAAATTCTCCTGCACAAATCAGCGGATTGATGCATGGGGATAAAGTACTATCTATAAATAACAATCCTATCAAAACATGGGATGAATTGAGTGATAAAATTAAAAATAGCAATGGTACTCTTTTATTTAAAATAAAAAGAAAAAATGAAATAAGAGAAATCTCAATAACACCTAAGATACATAGCTATAAAAGTATGTTTGGTGAAAAACTACAAAAAAAGATGGTAGGTATCACTCCTATCGGAGAAGTGTTGACTTTAAGATTGAATTTTTATCAAAGTATCACCTATGCAGTTGAACAGACAAAAATGGCAACGACCATGATAGTAACAAGCCTACAAAAGCTTATTGAGGGTATCATCCCTGCAAAAGACCTAGGAGGCATCGTTTCCATTGTTCAAGTAACAGCAGAAGCAAGCAAGATAGGAATAGTAGCTCTTTTTGGGTTAACTGCTTTGATCTCTGTAAATCTTGGAGTATTAAACCTGCTTCCCATCCCTGCACTAGATGGCGGGCATATTGTTTTTAACATATATGAAATGATAACAAAAAGAGCACCAAGTGAAAAAGTTTTATATTACCTTACACTAACTGGTTGGGCGATTTTACTCTCTTTGATGTCATTTACAATTTTTAATGATATATATAGATTAGTCGGAGGAAAATTATGAGTAAAGCCTTTTTAGAACAAAGGTATGATGAAGTATTGACAAATATTGAAAATGTTAGAGTAAAAGTAAATCAACACCAAATAATAAAAATAGTAGCGGTCAGCAAAAGTGTTGATGCAGAGGCGATTTCAGATATGTATAGCATAGGACAAAGAGCTTTTGGAGAGAATAAGGTTCAAGACTTAAAAAATAAATCTGAAATATTGGAAAACTTACCTATAGAATGGCACTTTATAGGTAGACTGCAGACAAACAAGATAAACGCTTTGATAGATGTAAACCCCTTTCTCATGCACTCTTGCAGCTCTTTAGAAATGGCAAAAGAAATAGAAAAAAGACTACAGGTAAAAAATAAAACTATGAATGTCTTGCTACAGATCAATAGTGCATATGAAGAGCAAAAAGCAGGAGTCGATCCTGAGCGTGCTGTCGATATATATAGTGAGATTATAGAAACCTGTCCGAATATAAAGCTAAAAGGCGTCATGAGTATCGGGGCACACAGTGAAGATGAAGCACTGATAAAAAAAAGTTTTGAAACAACTTTTGGGATATTTGAAAAGCTAGGCACAAAAGGTGCAAAATACTGTTCTATGGGCATGAGTAACGACTATGAATTAGCAGTAGAATGTGGTGCAAATATGCTTAGGCTCGGAAGTGTACTCTTTAGATAAATTTTATTGAAGCACTATGATACACATAGATAAGGGGAGAGAAATTCTCTCTACCCTTATTTAGCATCAGCTTCTTTACCTCGCTCAATCATCCACTCAGGATATTCTACTTTTAGAGCACTTGCCTCATCAAGCCTTTTTAGTTCTTCATCACTAAAAACAATCTCTAAAGAATCAATATTATCTAGTAGCTGCTCAGCCTTTTTAGCACCGATTATAGTACTGGTGACTCCATTTTGTACTCTAACCCAAGCAAGCGCGATCTGTGCTACAGATACACCCTTTTTCACTGCTATGTCACCGACTATATCCAATATGTCAAAAGTCTTTTCTTTATCTATTGGAGGAAAGTCAAAATTTGCTCTTCTTGAATCTCCTTCTTGGTCGCTTTGACGTTTGTATTTACCGCTTAAAAAGCCACCTGCAAGAGGACTCCATGGCAATACTGCTAATTTTTGATCAAGTGCCAATGGCATGATCTCGCGCTCAATATCCCTGGTTGCCAAAGAGTAGTAGTATTGCATCGCAATAAACTTATGCCAACCCTTAGCTGATGCGATAGCATTTGCTTTCATCACCATCCAAGCAGGCCAGTTACAAACTGCTATATATCTCACTTTCCCACTCATAACAATATCATTCAAAGAACGCATTATATCTTCGACATCAGTATTTTCATCTACTCCGTGAACATACAAAATATCAAGATGGTCTAGCTGTAATCTCTGCAGACTTTCATCGACAGAATTAAAGATATGATATCTAGATAAGCCGGAGCTGTTTGGATTATCACTCATCTTTCCTCTGACTTTTGATGCTATGACCAATTCATCTCTGTTTATCTTTAAGTCCTTGATAGCCTGTCCTAGAAGATTTTCCGACTCACCGAAAGAGTAAATATTTGCCGTATCAAAAAAATTAATCCCGCTCTCAAATGCTATTTTGATTATATTATTGACTTCTTCTTGTTGTACCTTTCCGATAAGTTCCCAAAAACCGCCTCTGCTTCCGCCAAATGTCATGGTACCAAAGCATAACTCAGAAACTAAAAGTCCACTCTTGCCAAAATAGTTATATTTCATGATGATCTCCTATAAAATTTTATATCGATAATGATAACTGAAAAAAGTTTTTTTATACGTGCTTCAATCAATCAAAAAATTACATAATTCAAACATTTAGTTCATTTCTATATCTTTTAGGAGTTTGATCAAATCTTTTTTTAAAAAAGTTTATAAAGTGTGGAGGTTCGTCATATCCTAAAGCAAAAGAGATGTCTGCTATGCTCCAATCCGTATGTTTTAGTAAGACCTTTGCTTCTTGCGAAATTCGCTTTGAGATCAACTCAGAAGTCGTCTGTCCAGTTATATATTTTAGAGTTCTGTTTAGATGGTTGGTATGAATATTTAAGTTTTTTGCAAATTCACTCGGTGACTTCACTTTGATTCTTTGGTATGGCGATTGGATAGGAAACTGTCGTTCTAGCAATTCTGTAAATAAAGAAGCTATTTTTGTGGATTGTCCTAATTCTTTGGAGACGATCGCTGATGCTGGTTCGATTTTCAGCGCATAATGTATCAACTCAAATGCCAAATTTCTCAAAACATCGTATTTGTAGATATAATCAGATGATATTTCCTTAAACATTTTGGCATAGATCGCTTCGACATCAGCTAGATTTTCATCATTTAGTAAAAATAATTTATTTTGATTTGGCTGAAAAACAGGGTAATCCCTAAGTACACCATGATTATAAAAGAATGCCTCAGTAAAGATACAAAATGAGCCTGACTGCTTTCCATCTAAAGGTTCCCAGCTATATGGTATCAAAGGATCTGAGAATAACAATGCATACTTATCACTCTCAACACTTTTATCTGCATAATGAATTCGAACCCTGCCCTTTAGAAGAGTTATTTTGAAGTAATCTCTTCTGCTATAATTGATTGGTTTGTTTTTAGAATTTCTAAAGTCATCTATCTTAAAAATATTAAAATGCCCGATACCGTTTTTAAGATCATCAGGCATCCAATTGAGTTGATTTCTATAAAAATCCTCTATATTTTCTACTTTTTCCATAATCAAATTATACTATAATCAAATATGATATACAAACTTTTGTTCAATTCAATTGTCCGGCCAAATAGCCGCTTGAGAATGACCACTGCAGATTGTACCCGCCGCATGGTCCATCCAAATCCATAACCTCTCCGCAGAAATACAAACCTTTTACAAGCTTGCTTTGCATCGTTTTGGGGTCGATCTCTTTTAAACTCACTCCGCCTCTGGTGATCATCGCTTTTTCAAATCCATCATGACCTGTGATGCTAAGTGGTGTCCAAGCAAGAAGTTTAATAAGTTTGTCTCTTTTAAATCCCTCTATCTCAGAATATTGACAGGTTTCATTGATGTCAGCTTGAAGGCATAACTCTTTTGAAATCGCAAGCGGCAATAACGTCATGATATGCTCCAAGATCGTATGGCCTGGATTTTGTTTTGCCTGAGTTTTAAGATGATTAAAAATCTCCTCTTCATGCATCCCTTTTGTAAGATTTAACAAAATCGGTACGGCGTCATGATCTTTTAGCAAAGGTGTCACATATCTTGCAAAATCCAACACAACCGGACCTCTGATACCGTTTTTCGTGAAGATAAGATCACCCTTTGCGCGTAGTTTTTTTGTTTTGGGCAAATCCACTTTGATCTCCACTTTAGGGATCGTATCAGCTCTGCAATTTGCTACCCACTCCTCCCGAACCTTCAATGGCATCATCGCGGGACTTAATTCTGTGATTTGATGTCCAACAGACTCAGCAAATCGGTATCCGTCTCCATGAGCCCCAAGCACCGGATAACCCAGCCCTCCGGTAGCGATGATGATATTGGAAGCAAAGAAGTCACCCAAAGTCGTGCTGATACCTTTGATGTGTCCTGCCTCAAAGTGTATCTCTTTGGCTTCACATGAACATAAGATCTCAATGCCTAATTTGTTCATCTCCTCTTCAAGTGCAGCTATAATCGTAGCAGATTGGTGTGAGGTTGGAAAGACTCGGTATCCATCGGGCGCATGAGTTGTGACTCCAATCTGGGCAAAAAAGTCTATCAGAGCTTTATGATCAAAGCGCTCAAGGGCATCTCTCATAAAACGTCCTTCCCTGCCAAATCGTTCGATAAAGTCTTCATTGGACAAGGTATTGGTTAGGTTGCATCTTCCGCCGCCTGTTGCTTTGAGCTTCGCACCGATCTTAGAGAGCTTTTCTACTAGTAGCACCTTGTTGCCATGCCTTGAAGCTACTATGGCACTCATCATCCCGGCAGCCCCGGAACCGATAACGATAAGATCAAACCTTTTATCTGTACTCAAAAATCTCCTTTAAAATTTGTATATTACCAAAGATATGCAAAAAAACAAAGAGCAAAGTTTGGCACATTTTGTTATAATTTCATAAAAAGGATAAACATGTTTATTGTATCGTTAACGTATGTCCAACCACTTGAAAAAATAGACAAATATTTGACTGAGCATGTCAACTATTTGACAGAGCAATATAAGGCAGGTAACTTCATCGCTTCAGGGCGAAAGATCCCCAGAACAGGTGGTATTATCCTCTCTAAAATGGACTCACTGGAAGAATTAAAAGCCGTACTCAAAAAAGATCCATTTAACAGAGAAAATCTTGCGACTTACGACATTCAGGAGTTTATACCAAGTATGACTTCTTCTGAGTTTGAAAATCTAAAAGAGTAATTAATATCGCTATAATGATCTTCAGATAAGGAGAGAACATGGAATTTGTGGCTTTAAGTGTAATCATTATTTTATTCCTCATTGCCAAAATTCATTTTTACTGGGTGATTGGTTGGAGTACAAGCTTAGACAAAGCACTGCCGAAAACACCAGATGGTAAACGTCTCATGAAGCCTGGAAAAATTCTTTCTGCTCTTGTGCTCTTTGCTATACTGAGTTTTGCCTTTGTTGCATACAAACTTGGCTTGAGTAATTTTAAAGATGAAATCTACTCATATATGGGATGGGCAATCGCCGCCATATTTTCCATTTTAGGTATTGGAGAGTTTAGCTCTATAGTCTTTCTTAAAAAAATTACGAATACTCTGTTTGCAAGATACGACACCCTTTTTTATTCACCATTGTGTCTGTATTTGGCTTTTTGTTACGCTCTTTTAGCAAATGGTTATCTATAAATTAATGTTAACATGAAATTAAATATACTTATTAAACATATATAAAATATGATAATATTCAATTAAAGCAAGATAAAAAGGACTTAGGAATATGGCAGAATCAGGTGGACCAACAACACAATCAGGAATATATTATCAAAATTCAATTGCAGCTTTATATTTAGGAAAATTGGTTGACTCATCAAGAACAAGTGAAGAAACTGTAGAAAGTGTCCGAGTTGAAGCACCAGAAGCAGTCGATGATGTAGTAGTAACTTATTCCAATGGAAAAAAAGAGTATATTCAAGCTAAAGAAAGCTTAAAGGCCTCATCAGAAGAATGGAAAAAATTATGGTCTAGCTTTAAAACTCAAGCCGATATTTGTCAGAGTACAGGTCAAAGCTATTCTCTTATTCTTGCTATTAGCAACACTGATTCAACTATGCAAGGGTTAAAAGAACTTTGTGATAGAGCTAATGGAAAAGAAAATGTAGATGAATGGATAGAAAGTCTTAATAGTTTACAATTGTCTATAGTAGAAAAAATAAAACAACCTGATATTTTGACTGATAATGAAACCATATTTGGTTTATTAAAATTTGTCAAAGTAGATGTAAAACATTTATCTGATATTGAAAGAGATTATTGTCCAAATTATATTCCAAATAGCAATGTTGAAAAGAGAGCTTTATATTCTATATTAAGAGATATGATTGGTGGTCATGCAAGAATACGAAGAAGTTTTATTTGTTCACAGTTATTAGAAGAACTTTTAGTAAACTATAAAATTGAAGTAGAAGATTCTCCACATTGGGGAGTGTCTATTTATAAAGAAGCTATCAAAAATGAGTTTCATTTGTTATCAGTACCTGGAACAAAACTTTGTGGTGGTATTGATGAACTTTTTTTATGGCCTGAACTTTATGAAAACTCATCTTCTGATTATCAAGATTTTGAGTTTGAAGATTTAAGAAGTTGGAGAGAGATAAAACCTAAAAGCTTTTTTGAATTAAAAGACTTTCCAAATGGTGAAATATCACAAGCTGTTATAAATGCAGGAGCAGGTTTAGGAAAAACAACATTACTAAAAGCAATATCTTATAAATTAAGTCAAGATAAAATTAAATTGCCTGCATTTATCCCTCTTTCTACATTAATAGAAAGTAGCTCTGTTATGAGTCATTTAAATACAATAATAAATGACACTTATTATGTTAAAATTGATTGGAGTTATATGTGTTCAGCTGGTCGTGTATCTATCTTTTTTGATGGATTAGATGAACTTAGTAATACTGAAAGACAAAATGTTTTAGATAAAGTAAGCAAACATATTGCAAGATTTCCAAAAACAGACTTTTTATTAACAGTTAGAGATAGTTCAATATTAACTAAAAGTTTAGATGTTAAAACTCTTGAAATAAGACGATTAGCTGATGAAAAGATAATAGAATTTTCAAAGTCTTATAGTCAGTTTGGTGCAAAGATTGATGGAGATAAGTTACTAGAGCATACTAAATATAACACTGAACTTATGCATTTATTGAGGATCCCATTATTTTTATCTTTAGTAATAGCTACTTTTAAAGCAGATACCAATTTGCCAACATCAAGAACTGAAATTCTAGAACAATATTTAGATATTCTTTTTTTACCAGAACATAAGCCAAGTCAAGGAACAAACAATACCCCTTATTTACAAGAGGTAGCAGAATATTTAGCTTATCAAGGATTAGCTCAAGAACACATAGGATTTAATGAAAAAGATATTTTAAGATATTTACGAAGTTTAGAATATTGTGACAAACCACAAGAATATTTAGAAAACCTACATAAGTATGGAATTTTATCAAAGGTATCAAGCAGATGGCAATTTACATATCCAACCATTCAAGAGTATTTAGCATCTCTATACATTCGAGATAATAAAGAAGAAGAGATAATTAATGGTTTTGAAAAAATTATTTCAAGACCTTGGGCTCAAACTATTCAATTTGCATTAGAGTCATACTCAAAATCAAATGAAATAATAAAAGAACAAATGCAAAAAGATGATGATGCTTTTTTTACATCTCTTAGATTGATAGCAAGGTGTGTTGTAAATGGGGCTAAGATTGATAGTGATACACGTAAATACTTAGGTGAACTTTTGGCTGAAGCTTGGACAAGTGACTCATCATCTATTAGGGAGAGTATTGGAAATTTATTATTAGATGGATTTGTTAAAGATTTGCCTCAAAAAGCTGAAGAATATATTATAAATGGTTGGGCATTACATTATGGTGGTGCGAAAATTTTAACTGCTAAAAAAGATAATCTTCTTACAGAAAAAGTGTTGATTCAGATGTTAAGCAAGGATATAGAACATAAGGGTTATCTTCATGATTGGCAAGAGGCAGTAGATAATATTGCCGAAAGAGCTTTAGATCTATATTTAGAGAGATCATTAAGTAACAATACAAATGAAAAAGAGATTTCAACTTTACATACTTTAATAAGTAAGTTAGATGAAAATAAAATTCCTCAATCAAAATGGGAAAGTATTGTTAAAGATAAGGCAATCCCCTCGATTATTAGATTAGTAGTTGCTATGAAAATCCCAAGTGTAGTAGATATAGAATTAAAAGAACTATATGTTCAAATAAAAGAAGAATGGCTAAAATTTGGTGAAGACTACATTCATTCATACGAATTTACTGGTATTTTTTGGCAGATGCATGAGTGTGAATTTTTTACGTTAATTAAAGAAAAAGTATTAACTGATAAACAAATTGAAAGTTTGCTTCACAGTTTATTTCTTTTGAAAATGCAAGGAAAGCACATACAATTATTACTAGATTTATATAACTCTGATATTTTAACTGACAATATAAAGTTTAAATTAAACCTTTTACTTTCAAGTCAAGAAGAATTTACTGATGAAATATATGCTGTTGAACAACTAAATATTCAAGACATTGAAAATATTAGCTTATGGTGTTTTTTAATTGGTAATATAGATAGAGAAATTGCACTTAAAGGATTAAAAAAAATATCTTCTAAAATCTTTGATAAAAAAGATTATATGGGAATTTTCTCATCTCTTAGTGCTGGATTAACTTATATAATAGAACCTGTCTTGTCGCAACTTGCAATATTAGATAAAAAACATCTTCATTCTGCATTACCAGAGTTTTCAAATTGGCTTATAGAACAATCTACAAAATATAAATATAATGATATAGAACAATCTAAAATATTAAGTTACATTTCACTAATTTCATCTGAAAGAATTGAATATGATATTGAAGCACTATTAAATAAACTCGTTTCTAGCTATGTTGCTATAGAAAAAAAGAATATTGAAAAAGGAAAAGAGTTTGAATGGGCTATATCTAGTCTTCTCTATCTATGTGAAATAGAAAAACTTCAACTTTCAGAAGATAGTTTAATGCGAGTTATATTATTAAACGAATTTAATCTTATACATTATTCTTTGAGCCAGTTAGTAAAAATTGCAGATAAAAACACTGCCATAAAGTTAATAGACATATATAATAATTCATCTGATCACAACATTAAAGGTTTATTTCTAGAAACAATTGAAAAGCTTTCCAGTCGTCTTGGTTTTAGGATGGTTGATTTTGAAGGAAAGTTAACATATTAATAATACAAAAAATAAATGAAGAAATGACCAAGCCATAACAGTTAATGGTTATGTTGCCTCTTTTTGCGCTATAGCCAAACTTTGGGCACTTTAATTTTTTGGATGTCAATAGTTCACAACGAAGCACTTTTAGTACTCGCGCGGATGAGAGGATGAATCCCTGCTCGACATTTAAAGTCTTAAATAGTATGATAGCTCTAGATACCAAAATTATAAAAGATGAAAATGAAACTATAAAGTGTCAGTATTCGTAAGGTATTCGTCTTGGAATCATGATCATACTATGCACTCAGTAATTAGCATATCTGCAGTATGGTTTTACCAAAAATTAGCAAGATAGGAAGCTGTAATGGAGTTGGATGCTTCATCGATTTCTTTTAAAAATATATGCAACGACATTCCAAAAATTTAGCAATTTTTGGATTGCATCTTTATTGTCTTTGCGTTATACTTTTGGAAAATGATATAAGGTTTGTATATGAATGATTTTGCAAATTTAAATACCCATTACAAACAAATCGAAAAAGCGATTCGGTATATAGACCATCACTTCAAAGAGCAGCCCTCTATCGATGACATAGCCAAAAATATCGGTATGAGCAAGTTTTATTTTATCCGTATCTTCAAAGAGTATGTCGGCGTGACTCCCAAGCAGTTTTTGCACTCTGTGACGCTCAACTACGCCAAAGAACATATCAAAGAGTCCAAATCCATACTTGAGAGCAGTTTGGACATCGGGCTTTCAAGTTCGAGTCGTTTACATGAGCTGTTTGTCAACCTAATCGGCGTGACTCCAAGAGAGTGGCGCGAAAAAGGCAAAGACGTGCCCATCACTTACGGTTTTGGAGAGACGCCTTTTGGTGAAGCGTTGATAGCATACACGGATAAAGGCATCTGCTATCTAGGATTTATCGACAATAACAAAGAGTTGATCTTTGAGCGATTTAAGGAACTTTGGGAAAATGCAAATCTTTATCATGATGACGCAAAAGCGCGTGAATATTTTGAAAATATCTTTATCAAAAACAAAAAGTACAATCTTTTTGTAAAAGGCACCAATTTTCAGATAAACGTCTGGAAAGCCCTTTTAAATCTTCCAAACGGAATCGTCGCAACCTACCAAGACATGGCAAATTTTCTCGATAAACCAAAAGCCGTACGAGCCGTTGCAAGTGCCATAGGAAAGAATCACATCGGTTATCTTATCCCTTGTCACAGAGTCATCGCACAAAGCGGTGCGATGAGTGGATACAGGTGGGGAATCGAGCGCAAAAAGATACTAATAGCTTACGAATCAATCAATCAGGAGAATCAATGAAACTAAAAATAGCAGAGCTTAGCGATATCGACAAAGTTTTAGAACTTCACTTTAGATATCAGGTGGATTCCATAGACGAAAATGACAAAAAAGACGGTTTTGTCACCACACCTTTTACAAAAAAGCAGCTAAGCGAACTCATAGAGCAAGAACAAGGTCTTTTCATCGCTATCAAAGATGATGAAGTCGTAGCCTACGTTATGGCGGCATCCTGGCAGTTTTGGTCAAAATGGCCTATGTTTGCTTACATGATAGAGGATTTACCCAATCTGGAATTTTTAGGGCAAAGACTCAGCGTCGATAACTCGTACCAATATGGACCAATCTGCATCGACAAAAGTGTTCGAGGAAGCGGAATGTTAGAGATGATATTTGACTTTGCAAGAGAAGAGATGTCAAAGAGATACCCGATTCTCGTGACTTTCATAAACAAGATCAATCCGCGCTCCTTCGCAGCACATACTAAGAAACTGGGACTTACCGTGATACAGGAATTTTCATACAACAATAACAACTACTTTGAACTTCTTTATGATACAGCCATAGCCATAAAAAAGAAAACTAAAATACAAAAAAATTGATATTTTCGCATCTTGTCTTTTAAGAAAAAGCCTGCGGTGGTGGTAGTTATATAAATGAAATGAAAATATTAGCACTGATGAAAAATTACCCGGCGATGCTTATCGCCGGAATGAAGTTAAATATAGGTAACGATTTCAGAGAGTTCTGAGCGTTTCAGCGGTGATTGTTCGTTAATACGGTATCCAAACGGGATAAGAAGTGCTAAGGCGTATTTATCTGTATCTAGCCCTATGAGCTGCTCAACGCTATCTTTATCAAATCCTTCCATAGGACATGAGTCTATTCCGATAGATGCACCTGCTGTCATCATGTTACCGGCTGCGATGTAGACTTGCTTGGCAGACCAACATTCCAAAGTTTCATCATCTCTTGCATCTATAGATTGCTTGTACATATTGCGTGCATAATCTGAATAGCTAAATTTGTCAAATTCATTCTGAATATAGGAATCTGTACTGCGAACTTGTTTTTTATAAGCTATCGCAACGAGTTCAGAGGAAGTTGTAACTTGTTTTTGATCCCAAGAAAATTTCTGTATCGCTTCACGCATCTTTTTATCTTTTATAACAAAAAAATGCCAATGCTCCATGCCAAAAGAACTAGGACTTAAACGCCCTGCTTCTAAAATAAAATCTAGGTCTTCTTTACTCATCGCCTTGGTCGCATCAAATAGTTTACATGCATGACGAAAGTGCATAGCTTTTTCAAAATCATTTCTCATCGTAATATTCCTTTAGTTAATTCTTTTATATTTTTGATCTCTCATTTTCAAGAATATATATTTTATAACTTTTTAGCTTAGTAACTAATTTGTATTAAATACAAATATTTTTTATTTAGCTATTTAACAAAATGAAAATGAAAAATTAGAGTAGATTATAATAAATTTGATACAGAGAGAAAGTTGATTTGACACTACAAGAAAAATCCTGCAGTGCCAAATGAAAAATTAAGCTAGTGCTTCTTTTGCGTATTTTACACCTAACTCATAAGCTTTTAAGTTAGCTGCGTGTACCTTTTGTGGTACTTTTTCTAGCATTATCTTTTTTACAAGCTCATGATCAAGAACTTGTGTCATTTCTACAGTAATAGAAAGAGCAACAACAGATTGAGTAATAACATTACCAACCTCTTCTTTTGCTATTGTGATTATAGGAATATCATAGATAGTCCATTTTTTTCTATCTTCTTCACTTGGTGTTACAAGATTTGGCTCTACAACGATGATGCCACCCTCTTTTACGCCTTCTTTAAACTGATCGTAGCTTACTTGAGCTGTTGCTATCATAAACTCGATCTCGCCTTCATTTGCGTATGGGAATAAGATTTCACTGTCATCCAACAAAATATCAACTTTTGTAGGACCGCCTCTAACTTGTGATGTGTACGTTGATGCTTTTACACCATATCCGCCATCATCAATTTTTGCTTCAGCTAAAATTTCACCTGCAAGAATAACACCTTGACCACCAACTCCAACAAATCTTAATTGTCTTCTCATGTTAAGCCCACCTCACAGTTGAATTTTTGTTTTGTTTTGTGCAGCTTCGATAACTTTGCCGTATGCTTCACAATATTCTAGTGCGTCTTCATCTTTTTTCAATACACCCAATGGAAACTTGCCAACTTTTTCTTCATCGCTCAAGTCATCAAATTTTTTCTTAGATACACACATCTCTTCAATCCAATTCAATGTTTGAACAGCTTCTCCCATTTTATTTTTTCTACCAAGATTTATATGGCAATTTGAAAAAATATCAAAGAATGAATATCCCTTGTGTGAAAAGCCTTCAAATAAAACTTTTTCTAGTTTCTTTGGATCTAGAACTGATTCTCTACCTATAAAAGAAGCTCCTGCACCTTCTGCCAATTTACAAGCATCAAATGTAGGATCAACATTGCCGTATTGTGCAGTAACTGTCCACATACCCTTAGGTGTAGTCGGACTAGTTTGTGAATTTGTTAGACCATATATAAAGTTGTTTATAACTATATGATTTAAATCTATGTTTCTTCTACAACCGTGGATAGTATGATTTCCGCCAATTGCTAAACCATCACCATCACCAGTTACAACAATCACGTGTTTTTCTGGATTTGCCAATTTAATACCTGTTGCATAAGCTATAGCACGACCGTGTGTAGTATGAACTGTATTGCAGTCTATATATGAGCTGAATCTTCCACTACATCCAATGCCTGAAACTATACAAACATCATCCATATTCCATCCCATTTTGTCAATAACACGAATTACGGATTTTAAAATAACACCGTCTCCACATCCCCAACACCAAAGTGTCGGCATCTTTTCTACTCTAAGGTATTTATCATAATTAAAAGCCATATTACATCATCTCCTTAACTTTGGCAACCATTTCAACTGGCGCTATAGGACGACCATTCGCTTTTAGAAGCGTTGCAAAGTCATCTCTTTTGGTAACTCTTTGTATCTCTTCTAAATATTGTCCCATATTTAATTCTGTTACCATCACTTTGTCAAACTTATTTCCGATTTCTTTTAATTTTTCAACCGGACTTGGCCATAGAGTTATAGGTCTAAAAAGACCTGCTTTTATTCCATCATTTCTGAGTTTAGAAACTGCTTCTTTTGCACCTCTACTTATACTTCCATAAGCTATGATACAAACTTCTGCATCATCAAGCATAAATTCTTCATACTCGATCAAGTCTGTTGCATTGTTGACTTTTCCTACTAATCTTTCAATATTAAACTCACATATAGCACCGTCTTCTGTTGGAAAACCGGTTGGACCATGATGTAAGCCTGTAACGTGGTATTTGTAGCCTTTAAAGAAAGGATTTAAAACCGCAGGTTCATTCATCTTCGCATCATATGGCTTATAATCTTTTGGATCGCCTGTGAATTCAGCTCTTTTAACTACACTTTTTTCTATTTCTTCTAGATCAGGAAGAATCGCTTTACCTAACATATGTCCTAAAGTCTCATCTAAAAGAACAAATACCGGTGTCATATATTTTTCAGCTAAATTGAACGCTTTTACTGTATCTGTATAACACTCTTCCAAACTACCTGGACAAAGAGTTATAGAAGCATAATCACCATGAGTTGGATATTTTGCTTGACCGATATCTGCTTGAGAAACACGGGTAGGAAGTCCTGTACTTGGTCCGCCTCTCATAACATTTACGATAACAAGAGGAACTTCAGTTATGAACGAATAACCGATTTGCTCTGATTTTAAAGAAATACCGGGACCACTTGTAGCTGTCATTGATTTTACACCACTCATAGATGCACCAAGAGCAGCACAAATTCCGCCTATTTCGTCTTCCATTTGTATAAACTGTCCGCCTTCTCTTGGCAACAATACACTCATCTCATGTGCAATTTCACTAGATGGGGTAATAGGATAGCCTCCAAAAAATTTACAACCACATTCCGCTGCTGCTTTAGCTACAAGTGCATTACCACTTGAGATTACTTCTCTTGCCATTTATTTCCCCCTATGCACTTAATTTTCTATATTTATTTTTCTTAACATCTTCGGCTCTTTTTTTGGCCTCATCAGTAATCCTAGCAAACTTATATTCACCACGTTCTGCTACATATATAGCGAAATCCGGGCAATGAAGTTCACAATCTCTACAACCAATACAAGCATCAGGTACTTCTACCTCGATCATAGAACCTAAAGTTGAGTTAGGTGCTACGACCATTGCTAAAACACCAGCTGGACAAACGCTTACGCAAATATCACAAGCTTTACATCTTTTTACATCAACCCAAACAGGTGTGTTCTCCGGAGCCGTTACATTACTCATATTAATTTCTCCTTACTTTTTTAATACTTGGGCAACTTTTGCGCCAATTTCGGCAGGAGACTTCACAACAAAAACTCCAGCTTCTTCAAGCGCTGCCATTTTTTCAGCAGCTGTTCCTGCACTTCCGCTAATAATAGCGCCTGCATGTCCCATTCTTTTACCTTTTGGCGCAGTTTGACCCGCGATGAAAGCAACAACCGGTTTTGTTATATTTTCTTTTATAAATGCTGCTGCTTGAATCTCAAGATCTCCACCGATTTCTCCTATCATTACGATAGCTTCAGTTTCAGGATCTGCTTCAAAAAGCGGTAAAAGTTGTTTATAGCTGAGACCGATAATAGGATCTCCACCGATTCCAACAGCTGTTGTAATACCAAAACCTTCTTTACATACTTGGTTTGCACCTTCATATGTAAGTGTTCCGGATTTTGATATAAGTCCAACTTTTCCTTTTTTAAATACCATACCCGGCATAATTCCTATCTTACACTCTTCTGCCGTGATGATTCCCGGGCAGTTTGGTCCTATTGTTTTCATATTCTTTTTAACAGCATATGCTTTTGCCATCATCATATCTCTAACAGGAGCGCCTTCTGTAATGATCACAGCTAGATCGATTCCGGCATCTGCGGCTTCCATAACTGCATCACCTACAAAAGCAGGTGGAACAAAGATCATACTGACCGTTGCACCTGTTGCTGCAACTGCTTCTGATACTGTATTAAAAACCGGTAAATCTAGGTGAGTTTGTCCACCTTTGTTTGGAGTTACACCACCAACAATTTTTGTGCCGTATGCGATACATTGTTCAGCGTGAAATGTACCTTCTTTGCCAGTGAAACCCTGAACTATTACTTTTGTGTCTTTATTTACTAGTATACTCATTATATCTCTCCCTTAGCAGCTTTTACGGCTTTTGCTGCGCCATCACCTAGATCAGTTGCTGCGATTACGTTGCTTATATTTGCATTTCTTAAAATTTCTGCCGCTTCCGGTGCATTTGTACCGTCAAGTCTAACAATTACCGGCACATGAACGTTTACCATTTTAGTAGCTTCCAAAATTCCGTTTGCAATTCTGTCACATCTTACGATTCCACCGAAAATATTTACAAAAATTGCTTTGACATTTGGATTTTTTAAAATAATTTCAAAACCTTTTGCTACTGTTTCTGCATTTGCTTTTCCACCGACATCAAGGAAGTTTGCAGGCGTTCCACCCATGTAGTTGATAGTATCCATAGTACCCATTGCAAGTCCTGCACCATTTACCATACAACCTATCTCACCGTCAAGTGAAACATAACTGAGTCCATATTTTCCCGCTTCTCTCTCATCAGCGTCTTCTTCACTTATATCTCTCATAGCTTCAATATCAGGATGTCTTCCAAGTGCTGAATCATCAAATCCCATCTTACCGTCTAGTGCGATAAAGTCACCGGAACCAGTTTTGACAAGTGGATTGATTTCGATCATTTCAGCGTCATTTTCCATATAAACTTTATATAAAGCTGCAGCAAATTTTATAAATTTGCCTATTTCTTCTTTTGGAAGTCCAAGACCAAATGCTAATTCTCTACCATGAAAACCTTGAAAACCGATGGTCGGGTCAACTGCTACTTTTACAATTTTGTCTGGAGTTTCAGCAGCTACTTTTTCTATTTCCATACCACCTTCAGTTGAAGCCATGATTACAGGCATCTCTTTTGCTCTATCTAAGACAACCCCAAGATAAAGCTCATCAGCTATATCTGCACCCTCTTCTATATAAACTTTTTGAACTAGTTTACCTTCTGGTCCAGTTTGGTGAGTCACTAAGGTCATGCCAAGTATTTCAGAAGCCAAAGCTTTAACTTCATCAAGGCTTTTAGCAAGCTTAACACCACCTCCCAGTCCTCGTCCTCCTGCATGTATTTGAGCTTTTACAACCCATATCTTACCACCGAGTTCTTTTGCATTTTGAACTGCCTCATCAACACTAAATGCAACTTTTCCTCTGGGAACAGGTACATTATATTTAGCGAAAATCTCTTTTGCCTGATATTCGTGAATATTCATATAGTCTCCTAATTAATTGATTAGCACATTAATAAATAAAACGGCGAATGCCTTTATTTATTAATCTAGCAAACAAAAATATTTCCGTAACTTTATAATTTTTTTTCTATATTTATTAATAAAATATATTTGTATAAAATATATTTATAAAAATTTAAGTTTAAGCGCATATAAAAACTATTGCGCTTAAACTATGATTTAATTAAGCTTTTATCTCGTATTGAGCGCGACCTATCTTATATAGGTCATCTCCGTAAGAGTCATTAACTACTGTCAACGGGAAATCAACTACTTCTAATTTTCTGATTGCTTCAGGTCCAAGTTCAGGATATGCTATAACTTCTGCACTTTTGATCTGACGAGCCAACAAAGCACCGGCACCGCCTGTAGCACCAAAGTATATAGCTTTATGCTTAACACAAGCATCTATGACTTCTTGATTTCTTTTCCCTTTACCGATCATCCCTTTTTGTCCTATGCTGATAAGCCTAGGAGAATAAGAATCCATTCTATAGCTTGTAGTCGGTCCGGCACTTCCTATAGGATCACCTGGTTTTGGAGGAGTAGGTCCGACAAAATATATAACTGCACCTTTCATATCGAAAGGCAATTCTTTTCCTGCATCCAATAAATCAACCAATTTTTTGTGTGCTGCATCTCTTGCTGTGTAAATGATCCCGCTTAAATATACGATATCCCCTACTTTTAGCTGAACAACATCCGCATCGCTTAGAGGAGCTGTTAAATGATATGTTTTACTCATGGCGTACTCCTTAAAGTTTTATAACAGTATGTCTACTGCTGTGGCATTGTACATTGACGCTAACCGGCAAACTTGCTATATGGCAAGGGTTTTTTTCTATATGTACGCCTAAAACTGTTTGAGTACCGCCCATACCCATAGCACCGATTCCAAGTTTATTTAATTCAGTCAATAATTCTTGTTCCATAGAATCAAGGGTAGGATCTTCATTTTTACTTCCGAGCGTTCTAAATAATGCGTGTTTACTTGAAACTGCTGCTTTTTCAAATGTACCGCCGATTCCGACTCCAACCGTAAGCGGTGGGCAAGGATTCGGACCTGCATCTGAGATAACTTGCTTAACAAATTCAACTATACCGGCTCTTCCTTTCGCAGGAGCCAATACTATAGCACGACTTACGTTTTCACTTCCACCGCCTTTTGCAGCGTATTCTATCTCTAACTCATCACCTTCTACCAAATCAAAGTGAATGACAGCAGGTAAATTGTAACCTATCTCATCTTTGAGATTCGCTCTTGTATCCCAATGGCAAGTCGATGCTCTAAGATAACCATCTGTATAACCTTGTCTAGTTCCTTCGTTGATAGCAGCTTTAAGTGAGCCGCCAACTACTTTTACGTCTTCTCCTACTTTAACAAAAAAAACTGCCAATCCAGTATCTTGACATAAAGGTTTTGTTTCATTTGCAGCAATGTCTGCATTTTCTAAAAGTTGTCTCAAAACCTCTTTACATACTGGGCTTTTTTCATTTTCATGAGCATCGCTCAAAGCTTTGTATGCATCTTTTGGTAAAACAGTACCGCTATAGATGATAGTGTCACGAATAGTTTTGACAATGTCATCATACTTAATCTCTCTCATATTTTTCCTCCCCGAAAAAATTATTTTTATATAATACATCTATTATGTTTTTAACTGCTGTTACACTATTATCAAACTGTTGCTTTTCACAACGATCCAGAGTAACTTTTATTATCCTCTCCGCACCGTTAGCTCCAAGCATGACAGGGACACCCGTAGTCACATTTGAGTATCCGTATTCACCTTCTAATAGTGTTGAACAAGAATATATCTTTTTAGAATCTCTTAAAATAGACTCTATCATGATAGCAGCACCTTTACCAGGTGCAAGATAAGCAGAAGTGCCAAGATATTTTACGATCTCTGCCCCTCCATGTTTGGTTTTAGTTACGATCTCTTCGATCTCGGCATCACTGAGAAGATCATGAAGAGGAACTCCTGCAACGGTAGAAAATCTTGGAAGCAAGACCATAGTATCTCCATGTCCGCCAATAACACTGGCTCTTATTTGTCCCGCACCGAATCCTAGTTTTTCTTGGATAAAATGTGTCATTCTAGAGCTATCCAATATACCTGCCATTCCAATGACTCTCTCTTTTGGGAAACCGGATTCTTTTAGAGCAACATATGTCATAATATCCAGAGGATTAGAAACGATGATTAAAATGCAATCTGGTGCCACAACTTTGACTTGTGCTATGACTTCCCTCATGATCTCTGCATTTTTAATCAGCAAATCGTCTCTACTCATACCTTCTTTTCTTGGAAATCCAGCCGTAATGACAACAATCTTGCTGTCTCTTACATCTTCGTAACTCTCAGCTGCTCTAACTACTGAGTGTGATCTCATAGCTGCAGCTGCTTGATTCATGTCCAGTGCTTTTCCTCTAGCTCTGTCCATATCTCTATCTACTAAGATCACTTGATGCGCTAACCCTTGCATAGCTATAGAGTACGCAACAATTCCACCGACATTGCCGCCTGCTCCTATAATAGACACTTTACTATTGATACTCATTTTGTCTCCTTCAAGTAATCTCTATATAAATTCTTTATATTGCATCTATAATAGAATTTAGAACCGCGCTTGGTCTCATAGCCATAGATGCCTTTTTGTCATTAAACTGATAGTATCCACCTGCATCAACACTTTTACCTTCAGCTTGATTTAGTTCTTTTAAGATAGTCTCTTTATTTTCTTCTAACTTAACTGCAACTTTCACGAAGATATTTTTCATTTCTTCACTCTCAGATTGAGATGACAGAGCCTCTGCCCAATAAAGAGCAAGGTAAAAATGGCTTCCTCTATTATCTAATTCTCCGACTTTTCTAGATGGAGATTTGTTATTGTCTAATACCTTACCAATCGCAACGTCAAGTGCTTTTGCTAAAGCGGAGATCTCCTTACTTCCTAGCTTAAATGCCAAGCCGTCAAGTAGCGCCCAAAGTGCTAAAAATTCACCGAGAGAATCCCATCTGAGGTGTCCTTCTTCCAAAAATTGCTGAACATGTTTTGGTGCACTTCCGCCTGCTCCTGTCTCAAACAAACCTCCACCTGCTAAAAGTGGAACTATAGAGAGCATTTTTGAACTTGATGCCAACTCTATAATAGGGAAAAGATCTGTCAGGTAATCTCTAAGTACATTTCCTGTTACAGATATAGTGTCTTTTCCTTCTCTTATACGTTTGAGTGAAAATTTCATGGCTTCAACAGGTGATTTTATATATATTTCAAGACCTGTTGTATCATGATCTTTTAGATATCTTTCTACTTTTTTTGTAAGTTCTCTATCATGACCCCTATTTGGATCTAACCAAAAGACAGCCGGAGTATTTGTAGCTCTTGCTCTGTTTACTGCTAGTTTTACCCAATCTTGAATAGGTATATCTTTTGTTTGACAACTTCTGAAAATATCATTTTCTTTAACTTTTTGTTCTAGTAATACATTTGCATCTTCATCAATTATTCTGATAGTTCCTTCATCTTTTGCTATAAATGTCTTATCATGAGAACCGTATTCTTCAGCTTTTTGAGCCATCAAACCGACATTTGCGACACTGCCTATTTTTGATGGATCATACGCGCCGTTCTTTTGACAATCTTCGATCATCTCTTGATAAAATCCTGCATAGCTTCTATCAGGGATAAGAGCTTTTGTGTCATGTAGTTTTCCATCTGCACCCCACATACATCCGCCGTCTCTGATAACTACAGGCATTGAAGCATCTATAATCACATTATTCGGGACATGTAAGTTTGTAATTCCTTTATCCGAATCAACCATAGCCAGATTTGGTTGAGAACTATATATATTTGCAATCTCTGCTTCTATCTTAGTTTTTGTGTCATTTTCCAACATATCCATTCTAGAGTATAGATCACCTATACCGTTATTTGGGTTGAAGCCAAGTTTTTGAAGTTCTTCTCCATATTTATCAAATAAATCTTTATAAAATACTTTGACGGCATGCCCGAAGATAACAGGATCAGAAACTTTCATCATAGTTGCTTTTAGATGTAGAGATAGCAAGACTCCTTTGTCTTTAGCATCTTTGATCTCATTTTCAAAGAATTTATCCAAAGCTTCAGCTCTCATAACTGAAGAGTCCAATATCTCTCCTTTTAAAAGCACTAGTTTATCTTTGAGTAAAGTCGTATTGCCGTTTTTATCTACAAATTCGATCTTTGCCGTAGTTGGTTTATCTAGTGTTATAGATTTTTCACTTTCATAAAAGTCTCCGCCATCCATAGATGAGACATGAGCTTTAGAATCTGCTTTCCACGGTGCCATTTTATGTGGATTTTTCTTTGCATACTCTTTAACGGCTTTTGCAACTCTTCTATCTGAATTGCCTTCTCTTAAAACAGGATTTACTGCACTGCCTAGTGCTTTAGAATATCTGTCTCTAAGCTCTTTTTCTGCATCTGTTTGAGGATTTTCTGGGAAAGAAGGGATATCATAACCTTTGTCTTGTAACTCTTTAATGGCCGCTTTCAATTGAGGTATAGATGCACTTATGTTTGGTAATTTCACTATATTTACATTCGGTTCTTTTACAAGTTCACCTAATTTTGCCAAATCATCTGTTGTTTTTTGTTGATCTGTCAGCTTTTCTGGGAAAAGCGCCAAAATTCGATTTGATAACGAAATATCTTTGATCGTAATATCTATATTTGCATGCTTTGTAAATGCCTCGATAATTGGCAAAAGGGAATATGTAGCTAATGCCGGAGCCTCGTCAACTTTTGTATATATAATCTGGGATACCTTCTTACTCATGAATAATCTCCTTCTTGGAATATTTTATGGATAGCATAATCAAGACCTGCAAAAACAAGTATTGGTTATAGTATCATTTTAATGTATAAAAATAATTATAAAATTCTAATTAATTTATAAAAATAATAGAAATAATTCTAAAATAATTACATTAATGCAACTTTTTAACATTCATTTTATGTTGACTAAATGTTTCGGAAAAAGAATGCACTCCTTCTTTGTTTTTTACAAAATATAAATAGTTCGTTTTTTTAGGAAATATTGCAGCTGCAATAGCATCCATACCGACATTGCAAACAGGGTCATCCGGTAAACCTGCCCATTTATAAGTATTATACTTAGTTTTATCTTCTTTAATTCTTTGAGGGGTAACTTTTTTATGAGAATACAAGCCGTAATTTAAGGCGCCATCCATCTGCAATCTCATGTTCTTTTTCAGTCTGTTATAGATAACGGAAGAGACAATCGGCATTTCATTTTTATTGGCAGATTCTTTTTGGATTATAGATGCAACAATCAAATATTTATACCATCTAGACTGTCTATATTCACCGAATATTTTATATGAATTTTCTTTTTGACGTTTTTCGCTCTCATTTACAAGATAATATATCAGATGTTTTTCACTTATGCCCATAGGGATATTATAGGTGTCAGGGATCAATAATCCTTCTTTATATGGAGAGATCTTATCAAATAAATTATATAGTTTTTCATAAGAAAGATTGAATTCTTTAGCACAGTTTTCTAAAAATATTGCTGTAGTTTCTCCGGGGATAAGAGTCAGTATCTTGATAGCTGCCTTTGCATGAGATAGCTTGTAAAAGAAGTCGGCCCTTGTTAACTCAGTTGATCCAATATCAATCCACCCATATTGCGGTTGTCCTATAAAATATAAGAGATATTTATCAACTTTTTTTGAAATAGCAAAATTATTTTCTTGCAAGTATGATATAATTTGAGATACAGAACCTTTTGGTATATATACAACTTTTGAAGAATTTATTGGACTGGCCATATGAAAGACAAGCGACAAAATGATAATTAAAATCACATCACATATTATGAGAAAAATCTGGGTAGCTTTCTTAGTTATCATATTAACTCTTATCATACTAATTTTATCTTTAATGCATGGCATAAATATAGAATCTATCAGTATGCCAAAATTAAAAATTAGAGAATTATATATAAAATTAGATAAAAAATTAATTGTTGAAGCAAATCAAATAGAGATAAAAAGAGAATCACGCGCCAAAAACTCGACGTATGAGATTTATAAACTTGCAAAATATGGAAAATACTTAAACCAATTTTTTCAAATGATCTCACTAAAAAACATTAAATATGAAAATGAAATCGTGAATATCTTGTATAAGAATGATATTTTTTATCTAAACAGTAATTATCTGACCATAGATGCTAGACTAAAAGAAGTAAACAAAGGTAATTTGGATATCGACCTGAAGCAAATGATATTGAAAGATTATGGTATGGAACTGTCAGGAAAAGTAATCTTGGATATGAAGAAAAATATCTATAATTATGCCGGCAAGTTTGATATTTTAAATATCAATGGCAAGCTAAACCTTTATATGGAAAAAGAAAAAGTTTACTACCGAATAAGTACTCAAAACTTTGCAACTCTTGCTCCAATTATGAAATATATAGAATCAAAAGTTTATATAGAACCAATTGTCAGTGCATGGATATATAAAAATATTGTTGCAAAAGAGTATAAACTCAATCATTTAGAAGGCATGTTTAATCTAAAAACAGAAGAGTTTTTCCCTTTTCTCATGAAAGGAGATGCCACAGTCAAAGATGCTACTATCAAATTTCATCCGAACGTCACTCCTGCTATTGCTGATAAGATAAATGTAGAACTCAATGACAATACACTTTCTTTTAAACTAACAAATCCTACCTATGAAAAGAAAAAAATTCACGTCAATGACATACATATATATAATCTTTTAACAACAAATACAGGTATCATTGTGGATCTAAATTCTACTTCATTGCTAGATCAGCCTGTTCAATCTATACTGCAAGCATTTAAAATCAATCTACCTATAACGCAAAAAAGCGGTACAAATAAATCTCATATCGCTTTGGATATAAAATTTTATCCATACGCAATAAACGCAAAAGGGAACTTTCTGGTTGAAAATTCCCTTTTAAATATAGAAGGAGTTGATTTCTTTACAAAACATGCAAAAATCAGACTTGATAATAACAGAGTATTTATCACAAACAGCAACATAAGCTATAAAAATATTTTCAATGCAAATACCACAGGAGTATTTAACACAAATACTAAAGAATATGATGGATTTGCAAATATCAATGCATTGAATATAGGATTAAAAAATAAATCTCTCTTGGCAATAAAAAACTTACGAAATCAGCCTTTTAGCCTTATGCTAAATAAAAACACAAGTATATTCTCATTTCATGACTTAAACACTACACTGTCCTTTGCACCAAATAATAATAAAATAAAGATAGATGACATTTCAAAATACAAAGATTTTTCACCACTTATAAAAGATTATAATCTTAGTACGGGTAAGGTTGAGATAAAAACAAAAAAATTCCAAAATTTTGATGCAAATTTAAAACTTGATGATGTATCCACGCCTTTTTACTATAAAAATAAAAACATCAAAGACCTAGATATCAATATAAGTACAAAAGCAGATAAGATAAAAGCATTTACAAATGACAAAAAACTCCAACTTTTCTATGATAAGGACTTGGTGGTAAATCTAGCAGATTTAGATATCAGAGTTGCTGACATGAATCACCAGAGCAATGCCAAAAATATGATTTTAATAAATGGTAAAAATGTAAATTTTAAAATAAAAGATTTTAATTCAACAATATTAAGCGATCATTTTACTCTAAATATAGAAAAGAAACACACTAGTTTCATAAGCATATACAAAAATTCTCAAATAGGATATGAAGAATATAACGGCAATTTTTCACTTGAAGCCACAAAACTTAATGATACATTTGTAAACAAAGCCCTAAACAGTGATATTTTCAAAGACGGTTCATTTGTGCTAACTGTCAATGGAAGCAATGAAGGTATATTTGATGGCAAAGTTTATATAAGCGATTCTACTCTTGTGGGATCTTCCGTATTTAATAATATGATGGCCATAATCAATACAATACCTTCCTTGGTCCTACTTCGAAACCCAAGCTTCAATGAAAACGGATATGTTATAAAAGATGGAGAAATTGATTTTAAACGGATCAATCAAATAGTCTCTTTTAGTAAAATTGAATTACATGGCTATAATACTGATATATCAGGATATGGATATATAAATCTAGATAGCAAAAGTATAGATTTGGATTTGCAGGTCAAAACTCTTAAAGACGTCAGTAATGTTGTAAAAAACATACCGCTACTAGGCTACATCGTTCTAGGTGATGACAAAAGTATCTCTACCAACATAAAAGTAACAGGAGCCTTGACAAATCCGCAGATCAAGACTCAAATGTTCAAAGATTCCGTTATGACTCCAGTAAATATTTTTAAAAGAGCTATAGAATCTCCTTTTAAACTTTTTAAATAGAACACCCTAGGATGATCAAATCTTTGCTTTCATTGTTGATTTGAGCAATATTTGGGAAATGTCCCCACTCTCTAAAATGCATCTTTTTAAATAATTTTAAACTTGCTATATTATCGGAAAAGATATATGCCAAAAGTGTTTTTATACCGTAAATATCAGCTTTATCTATAGCTTCTTGCAAAAACTTTTGACCAAGTTTCTGGCCTCTAAAATTTCTCTCTATATAAATACTGACCCTAGCACTGTTTTTATATGCCGCATTTTCATCAAAAGGCTGAAAATCTATCCAAGATATTATTTTATTTTTATATTCTTTTACTAAAATCGGTCTTGTGTCTTTGTCATGAGACTTGAACCATTCAATTTTATTATCCGGTGTTATTATGTCACTGTGTACTGTAGATATGCCATCATTAATTGCATCATTATAAATATTTATTATTTCGGGCAAATCATCTATTTCGGCCACTCTAAATTGTTTAATCATGTATAATCCTTTTCAAACGCGAAAATTATATCATAAATAAACAGCTATTCCATCTCAATTTTCATCAAATACATATCAGTTCCGTCTATTGTTTTAATATCCAAACTTCTGCAATCAGGACAAAAAAATTCATTTTTTTCCAGCACAAATTCTCTCTCGCAATTATGACAATAGACTACAACATCTTGTATATTCATGACAAACTCTGCCTTATCACATATCGATTTTTCTTTAAACGTTTCAAAAGCACTCTCAAGTAAATAAGGCTCTACTCCGCTTAGTTTTCCTATCTTTACTTCTACTTTTGTGATCCTTGTTGCGTTTTCTTTCTTGGCATGCTCTTCGCACATCTCAATAAGCGAACTGACTATAGAATATTCGTGCATCAGCAGATCCTCGGCAAAAGCTCGCCTTTTGGAGGCTCTAAGTAGCGACTACTGCCCCAAGGCGTATTGAGGATGACTTTATTGTTGTATTTGTTAGATACTTTTCCGATCAAAGAAGCTTTATGTGTTTTATCAAACTTCCTCAGGATATTTAAGGCTTTTTCTTCTTCTCCGGCTTCTACGCAGATAAGCATCGTGCCTTCATTTGCAAATTCATAAGGCTCAAATCCCAACATTTCACAGATACCTTTAACTTCATTTGAAACAGGAATTTTATCTTCATCGACTTCGATACAAACACCCGAAGTCTCACACCATTCATTTAACACCGCACTCAATCCGCCACGTGTAGCATCTCTAAGCGACTTGATTTTCACACCCTCTTCTATCATCGCTTCGATCATAGGCCAAAGCGTAGCACAGTCTGTTTTTAGTTCAGTTTCAAGTTGTATATCTTCTCTCTTTGCCAAGATACAAGCTCCGTGATTACCGACTTCGTTGGAGACGATGATCGAATCGCCGTTTGAGAGGTTATGCGCAGAGATATGTTCCATCATGATCTCGCCGATTCCCGAAGTGTTGATAAAGAGCCCGTCAACGCCGCCCTTTGGAACCACTTTTGTATCTCCTGAGACGATTTTAGCGCCGCTTACTTTTAGCTCTTCGCTCATGCTTTTGACGATACTCTCGAGCTCATCATAAGAGAAACCCTCTTCTATCATAAATGAGCACGTCAGATACAACGGTTTAGCTCCCATCATGGCAATGTCGTTGACCGTACCGGCGATGGCAAGTTTGCCTATATTACCGCCATTGAAAAAGATCGGGCTTACGGTAAAGGAATCCGTAGTAAACGCTATTTTTTTAGAGTTTAAGCTCAAAACTGCCGCATCTTCCATTTTTAATAAAATTTCATTGTCAAAATATTTGAAAAAAAGTTCTTTGATCAAGCTTTGCGTCTCTTCACCGCCGCCGCCTTGAGATAACATGATCTTTCTATGACTCATTATTTCATACCTTTTCCGGTAAATTTACCGTATTTATAATAAGCGGCACAGGCACCCTCGCTGGAAACCATGCAAGAACCCATAGGATTGCTTGGTACACAAGCTTTGCCAAATACTTTACAGTCAAAAGGTTTGGCGTTGCCTTTGAGTATATCGCCGCAAATACAAAGTTTGTGGTCGTCTATCTTGCCTTTTGGCAAGATTTCGTCAAAAGCGACTTCAGCATCCAAATGTGAAAATTCATCTCTCAACTTCAACGCACTGTTTGCAATATCTCCGATACCTCTCCATCTGAAATGGTTTCGTTTTTTCATGTAACGGTTGATGAGATTTTGTGCTTTGACATTGCCCTCTTTGGAGACGGCACGCTTGTATTGATTTTCTACTTTTTGCTCACCATTATTGACTTGTCGTACCAACATCAATAAAGCTTCCATGACATCGACCGGTTCAAACCCTGCTACGACTATAGGAGTCTTGTACTGTTCAACTATAGGCTCAAATATCCCATAACCCGTGATGACACTCACATGAGAAGGCCCTAAAAAGGCATGAATTCTTGAATCACCGCTTGACATGATGGCATCTATGGGTTCGGGGACACTGACGTGATTGATGTGAAAATAGAGATTTTTCAAATCTGCTTTGAGTGCTTCATCTATCAAAACCGATGTCATCGGAGTTGTCGTCTCAAAACCTATCGCAAAAAATACAACTTTTTTATCGGGATTTTCTTTAGCTATTTTTATAACATCAAGTGGCGAATACAAAGAGCGTATATCTTTGCCCTCGGCTCGAAGTTTCTGCAGTGACGTTTTACTTCCCGGTACTCGTATCATATCTCCTAGTGTCGCAAGTATCGTATTGTCCATAGAAGCCAGAGCGATGGCGTGATCGATCCGCTCTTTTGGCATGATACAAACAGGACAGCCCGGACCGTGGATAAACTCTATGAGATCGGGCAAAATCTGAGGTAATCCAAATTTCATAATCGTATGCGTATGCCCCCCGCAGACTTCCATAACATTGAGCTTTGTTTTGCATTCTTTTTTTATGAGAGCCGCCAGGGCTTTAATATGTTCGGGATTTCTAAAACTCTCGATCAAATCAGGTTGCATAGTTGCTGTCTCCCTCTTCAGGGCTTATATCTAAGTTATTCATCTGCTCCACGATCTCATCATAGAGTTTCAAGCTCTCTTCGGCTTCTTCTTGGCTGATCTTATTCATCGCAAATCCGACATGTATCAAAACAAAATCCCCAACATTGACTTTTTCATCGATCAAATCCAAAGTCACGGAACGTTTGACCCCCATCGTATCGACGATAGCCATATTGTTTTCATCGATCTCTATCACTTTGCTCGGTATTGAAAGACACATCTATCTCACCTCTTTTTTGAACTTGATCCAATCGGCAACTCTTTTGATGCTTTTTGGATCTTTTGTACTGACTTCTAAGATATCAACATTTGGTTTCAGCTTTCTTGCAACGCTTTTTTCACTCTCTAGATCATACTCAAAATAAGGCAAAAGATCGGTTTTCGTAAAAAGGATCAAATCGGCTTTTCGGAACATAACCGGATACTTTGCGATCTTGTCTTCTCCCTCCGGCACAGAAACAAGTACTATGTTTAAGTGACTTCCGACATCATAGCTTGCAGGACATACTAGATTTCCGACATTTTCTATGAAACAGACATCTATGTTGTCCATATCAACATGATGCAGTGCTTTATGAACCATAAAAGCATCTAAATGGCAAGCGGAGCCTGTTTGTATTTGGTGTGCAGCGATGCCTTTTGCTTTAAGTCTATCGGCGTCTTTGTTCGTTTCTAAATCACCTTCTACCACACAAAATTTAAAATCGGCAACGTCACCTAGAGCTTCCAATAAGGTAGTTTTGCCACTTCCCGGGGAGCTCATGAGATTGATGCACAAAACATTGTGAGCCTCAAAATGCTCTCTGTTATGTTCTGCTTCTTGATCGTTTTTATCCAAGATCTTTGTGATAACTTCAACTGTTTTTTTGTCATTTAATTGTGGGTTGTCATGTAGATGTTGATGGGCATGTCGGTGTTCATGACTACTCCCGTGATGTTCGTGTTCGTGTGCGCTATCCGTGATAGAGCAACCGCAATCTTTACACATGTCCTTCTCCTTTAAAATGCAAATGGTATTTTGTATTATAGATATTTTTCTTGACTTTATGCTTGTGGATCAGATTTGCTCGCTGTAACAAATCAAGATCATCAAACAAATTATCGATATTTCCGTCATATATCTTTTTATGTTCTTCGTTTATAACGACAGCGCGGTTACTCATCTCATAAGCATGGCTTAGATCATGAGTTGCCAAAACAACCGTCTTTTGCACATCTATCATAAAATCTACAAACCAGCCGGAAGAACTTGGATCCATCGCAGCTGTGGGTTCGTCTAAGAGTAAAAGTTGTGGCTCATACACCAATATTGAAGCCAACATGACCTTTTGTTTTTCACCGCCGCTCAAACTTAAGGGCGATTTTTTAAGATGCTGCGTGATGCCAAACTCTTTTGCGATTTGATTCACTCGCTCTTCGATATTGTCAAAATCAAACTCGCGAAGAGAAAAAGCGATCTCATCATAAACGGTTGGATTAAAGATCATGCTTTCGGGGTTTTGAAACAGAACACCGACTTTTTTCCTAAAATTTTTGCCCACATTTTTCTTTATAACAGACTCTTTTTCAAAAAGGTACGTTCCCTTATCAGGAAAATACAACCCGGCTAAAAGTCTCAAAAGTGTCGATTTACCGCTGCCGTTATTGCCTAATAGAACGATTTTTTCGTTTTCAACGATTGTTAGATCAATACAATCCAGTGCTATTTGATCCTCATATTTAAAACTTACGTTTTCTAGATCAATCAAAAAATCCCCTTGCGCGCATCGCCATAACTCGCTCCTTTGAATCACTCATAGATTTTTTTAGAAAAAAACTAAAAACCACTCTGATAAAATCTGTTTTTCTCTCTCTGTATTTTTTTATGAACCTTGCTTTATATGCAAGTCTAAAGTCTTCAAAAGTCTTTCGATAAGAATATATTTGTGAAAGAGAAATACTTAAAAGATAGCTAAGGTCTTTTGAAAAAGAGAAAAAACCGACAATACTGACTTTTGAAAAAAACCAAAATACGAAGAATGTCAAAGCATAGACTTTCAGATTGATATAGATGATGTAACCCCAAGGATTTATATCTTTAAGCAATGCCATCACGATATAACCGATACTCACGCCGAGATTGAAGATAAATATGGATTTGAGAACTCTTTTGTTTAACCTTGTAATGTCTTTTAAAGATATCACATTTAAAATAAGTATTGAAAAAGCTAGATATAGCGGTGTCTTCAGCCAAAGCAACAAAAAAAAGACAAGAATAAAACTAAGATTTAACAACATTTTTTTTACTGACCTTTGATATAGCATACATGATCAAGAAAATCAACAAGATACCGATCCCTGCGCTGATATAATACCAAAGTATTTCATTGCCACCTTGTGCAGAATAATCAGGCAATAGAGGTTTAATAGCGCTTGCTTCAGCCATACCTTTTGGAAGATATCCTAGAACCTTGATATAGTATTCGTTTTCCCATTCGCCCCAAGCAGGATTGCTTGTGAGTAATCCAAGCGGCACCAGTAAAACAAAAACAGCCAATATCTTATAAAGTTTAGATTTCATAAGCGCACTCTTTCTCATTTTTCAAAAGAGCATAGACAACTTGAGTGAAGATTCCCTCTGCTATGCCAAAAAGTAAATGTCCGCCAATCATCATAGGAAGCGTTACTTTCAATCCAAAGGGAAAGTACAATGAAATACCGTTATGTGTCCAAAACATCGGCTGGATGCCCAAAACAAAAGCAACAATCACAGAAGCCATCAATAAAGACAGATATCCCGCTAAAAAAGGAGCAAATTTATAATTTTTCAACCATTTAAACAGATAATAACCCGCAAAAGAACCCACTAAGCCCATGCTCAAAGAGTTTACGGCTAAAGCAGAAATCCCGCCGTCTCCAAAGACAACTGCTTGGATCAGCAAGACCAAAGAAATAGAGATAAAAGATACCCAGGGACCTATGATAATCGCGATAAGTGCAGCACCGACTGCATGACCGCTAGTGCCACCAGGTATAGGGATGTTGAACATCATGATCACAAAGCTCAAAGCACTTAATGCTCCTAAAACAGGAATCGTCTCTTCGTTCATCTTTGCTTTTAGTTTTCTAAATGCATAAATCCAAAAAGGTACTGCTATGACAAATGAAGAGATAACAGTCACAGGAGAGAGATAGCCGTCTGCTATATGCATGTTTTTCCTTTCCCAAGAGAGTTTATAACCTGTTCATTTCGTGAGGCTCAGACCATCGGGAGGATTTATCCTCTAAGAAATGAACAGGTTATAAACTCAGATAGTGAATTATTATTCACAATTCTATAACTTTTATATAAAACTATAATTAATAAATCAGTTTCTTATATGTTTTTGGCACAAATTATGATAAAATCACTTATGAAATGTATATTTTGCAGCCACGACAAACTTTACAAACTCAAAACCGCTCAACTCAAATGTGCGAAATGCGGAAAGAAGTTTAGCCCGAAAAAACTTGAACTCAATTATAGCATCATAGAATCTTTTTGTGATGAAATCAGTGCTCACAAAACGAGCATTGCGCTTGGAGTAAATTATATGACAGTCAAAAGCAGATATGATGACTTTAGAAAGCTTGTCGCAAAATTTGCCGAAGATGCGTATTTGAACAAAGAAGTTGTAGAGTACGATGAGTATCTCTACCTTGAGCAAAGCAAAAAAAAAGTAGAAAAAAATATCTTTGATGCACAAAATTTCCTGACTTTTCACTACGAAGACAAAGTCTTTAATCTGCCCATGCCAAATCTGAACAAATACAAAGATGACTTTCTCGAAGACGGTGCCGACAAATCCTACTTCAAAGAACTCTCAAAGTTCATGATGTTCAACAAGATCGCCAAGATCCAAAATATCGACAACCTCATCACAAGGTTCTGGATATTTTTTGAAGACTCAATCACGAAATACAAAGGCATCAGACCTGAGAATTTTTTCTACTACCTAAAAGAAATAGAGTTTAAGTTTAACTATACAAAAGAAGAACAAAAAGAGATATTAGCGAGACTTTATATTGCGATACATGTGTAATAGTCAAGCTTATTGTACATTTGATAGTGCCAGCTTGTAATCATCATATTTTTGCAAATCATTCTTTTCTATCACGGTTTTAAGATTTTGCGTATACACATCGCCAAGCTCCGAGTAATTGTCTAAGTATTTTATGAGTTCAAGCGGATTATCGGTCTGCCTTCTTGCTTCTCTAAATTTTTCATAAGAGCCTACTTTTGAGAGAGTTTGAAAATAATCATACACAGAACCCTCTAAACTCAAATATTTTTTAAGATAGATGGTTTTGCCTTCCCTTGTGGCACCTGCTGCTATACGGTCATCCTTGGGATTAAACGACCACATACCAAAGATATTATTGGCTTGTAAAAAAAATCTTGAGCTTCCCCAGCCGCTTTCTATGGCAGCTTGAGCCAATACGATGCTAGTTGAGTGCGTTACAAGTTTCTTGGGAATCAGGGTTGCATCTTTTAGGCTAAAAACTTTTTTGAATTTGTCTATGATCTTTTGGTCTTCAACACTTCGAGTACTTTTTGCCAAGATACTTTCAACATGCTCACGCTGCATCTTGATCTTGTGTTTTGCCAATAAAATCGAAGGTAACATGATTGAGATAAAAGCCTCTTTTCTTTTTTCTACAGTAAGCGAAACCAGTGGTATCACAGAAGTATAGAGTACTGGCTTAACACTCTTACCTTTTAGTAAATCAATATCACTGAAACTGGTAATTTTTTTGTATATAATATCTGGTTTTGCAGTGTTCGTCTCTTGGTAAAGACTATAGAAAAAAAATCCTATAGGTATAGCCATAGCTATTAAAATTATTACCGATATGGTTCTTTTCATGCTTCTCGCTTTTTGGTGTCATTATATTTTAGTACTTTATAGTATATTTATTATAGCATATTCTTTATATAAGCACTAATGACATCCTGTAGAAGTACAGCCCAATTTCCGCAACTTTTCATTTAGGATTCTATAAAAAACCTGCTTTATCGGCAGGTATATCCTTCTGGCATTTGAACTGTAAATTTATCATCCATCGGCTTTTGAAAGTTCATCCTTTTGATGCTTTCATCAATCAAAAATTGATATAGTTTATCATTGGTACAATCGGTTTGAGTAGTTGATCCCTCAGCAAAAAATATTTTTTCTTTACTCACATTTTCATACCAATTCATGATAAAGTAATGCCCGTCTATATGCCCTATCTTGTTAGAGTAACCAATAATCCCATATACTTTATTTCTTGTTTTAACACACTCCGTGGTATTTCCATGTTTGGTACATTTCGTGGTAACCGTTCCATCCCATTTATATCCATAATCAGCGCTATTGTATGTGTACGTTTTTGTTTTTTGATACACTTGTATGACCACAGTGTACCGTATCGGTGGTAACTTAGTATCGATATACCTATAGACATTATAAAAACCTTTATTTTTTAACGCGTTAGCAACATAATTGACATAAAATTTCGAGTCAAGATCATTCTCATTTGTTGTCACTAGGATCGTGTCCTGTGGAGCGATCTTGTAGTTTGGATCAACCTTTTGAGAATAGGTTCCTGATAAAAATGTTGCACATCCACTAAACATGAATGAGATTAGCAAACTTAGTAAAACTAGGTTTTTGTTAAATTGCATTTCGCGACTCCTGTACTTTTTTATATATTAACTTACAAATAACCATACAACTGACCTATAGCAATGGAACTATCATTTATAGGGAGTTTATTCGGAAAGTAGATATTGTCTTTTATAGCTTTTTCCAAGATCTTCTCTAAAAGCGTTCGGTTTTGGAAAACGCCTCCCCCTAAGACTATGTCTAGATCATAGCGATCCGAGACTTTGAAAAATATATCTACCAACGCATTGATAAACTTGGTGGCTATGACTTTTGGATCTTTGTCTTTTTGCATTTGGGCAAAGATGTGCTTGTAGCGGATAACATCATCATCTAGATAAAACTCATAGGCATCTTTGATACGCTCATCATATAAGCTCTCTACTATCAAACCGCTCTCTCCATCATAGGTGACACTCTCGCAAACTCCGCTAAAGACGGCGACTGCGTCAAATATCCTGCCGACTGAGCTGCATTTTGGTGCGTGGATGTTCTTTTGATGCATCTGGCGCAGTATCGAGAGTTCACTTTTAGAGAACAGTTTTATAAAATCTCCAAAATCTTCCGATGCTTCATCTTTGGAAACATCGAAGATCATAGAGAGTGCCACTCTTTTGATGTCTTTGACGCTCTTATCTCCTCCCAAAAGAGAAAATGGCTCAAAATGCGCTACGCGCTCATACCCTGCTCTATCACTTAATAGAAACTCTCCGCCCCAGATCGACCCGTCATCGCCATAACCCGTGCCATCCCATGCGACGCCTAGAACTTTTCTATCCAGCTCATGTTCAAACATACAAGCGAGTATGTGTGCATAGTGGTGTTGGACTTGTTTGACTTCTTTGTTTTGTTTTTTTGCCCACTGTGTACTGAAGTAGTTTTGATGCATATCACAGATGATGAGTGTGGGATCGAAGTTATAGAGTCTCTTGAACACCTCAAGCGTTCTTTCGAAAAACTCGCAACTCTTCACACTCTCTAGATCTCCGATGTAAGGGCTGAATATCACTTGATTGTTGAGATACATCGCTATAGCATTTTTTTGATGCGCTCCTACTGCTAGTATATGTTTGTCATGTGATTTATATCTAAAACTCGTCGGTGTAAAACCACGCGATGCTCTCATCATGAGCTGCTTGCCGCCGATCATCTGCAGCACGCTGTCATCACTTGAATTGACGATCTCTCTGTTATAATCCAGATAGTAATCAATCACTCCGCTTAGTGAATCGTTTAAATCGCGCTCATTTGTGAGTATCGGCTCGCCTGATCTATTCGCACTAGTAGCGACAATAGGAAAATCCAATTTTTCAAGTAACAATACATGAAGCGGCGTATATGGTAGAAACACTCCAAGTCTATCTATATGCGGCGCGACATGTTCACTCACTGTACTTGCTGATTTTACTTTTTTCACAAGCACGATAGGTCGTTGTTGAGATGTTATGGCATGTCGCTCAAACTCTGTTGTATCACAGTATTTTTCAACTTCTTGGATATTTTTGAACATGACGGCAAAAGGTTTACTCGGTCGGTTTTTTCTTTTCCTAAGTTCTATGAGAGTCTCATCACATGTAGCATCACAGATAAGGTGAAAACCGCCCATTCCTTTCATAGCAACGATATTGCCCTCTTTGATTAAAATAGCCAACTTTGCTATTGCATCATTGTTCTTAGCTAATAGATTGCCTTTTATATCTTTCAAAAAAAGCCCAGGACCACACTTAGAACAACTGATCGGCTGCGCGTGGTATCTGCGGTTCATCGGATCTTTGTACTCGCACTCGCAAACAGGACACATCTTAAACTTGCTCATGGAAGTATTGGCCCTGTCATAAGGAACAGTTCTGATGATAGAGTATCTTGGACCACAATTGGTACAATTTATAAAAAAATAGTTATATCTAAAGTTAGTCTCATCCTTAAGTTCTCTGAGACAATCATCACAAATCGACATATCAGGAGACACCAGTGTCTGTTTTGTAAAAGTTTCACTGCTTTTTCTTATCTCAAATTGTATGTATCCGAAGTTTGGTTTTTCTTCTTGGCTGATAAAGTCAATCCTTGCCAGAGGCGGTATCTTTGTGCGTAAATCTGCATCAAATAGTTCTAAATCTTCTGCTTTTCCCTCAACTTCTATCAAAACGCCCATCGCATCATTTAAAACATATCCGAAAAGAGAATAAGAAGTAGCAAGCTGATACACAAAAGGTCTAAATCCAACCCCTTGGACAATACCTTCTATTTTATACCTGTAATTTTTTTTCATTGTGTATTTTATCGAAACTAAAATTAAAGATGTTAAATTTTCTTTATTGAGAGCATTAACAATATTAGCATAATAATCATTCCGGCTTCGCTAAATATTACAACCGTATCAAATCCGTAGATCTTCCAGATAAAGCCTACAATTAATGCTCCTAATGAACTAAAGATAGCTACGCCTGCGTAAAAGATACCGTAAATAAAACCTTTTGATATAGCATTTTTGGATATATCCGCCCGAATGGCATTTAAGCTTATAACAGTAAAAAGACCTAAAAATATAAAAGAAATCCAAAGATTTATTTCTAATGTCATGATTGATAAGATTGCAAACATAAAAGAGGCTACCAGACTTTTATAAATCCCAAATTTGTCGCTAAAGATTCCACCGTAGTAGCTCACGACTGCTTGAGTGAATGTAAAGACCATTATAAAAAGGGAGATAGTACTGAGTTCATATCCTAACTCTTTTGCTTTTAAGATAAAAAACTGCTCGCTCATCACAAAGAAAACAAAACCAAAGTATATAAAAAGAATCGGTAAAAGTTTCAAATCTTCTTTGTTAACAACAATATTTTTGGATTTATGTTTATAAGGAGTGTCTTTTACTAAGACATAAGCTATCATTGTGGCCATGAGTCCGGGGATCAAGGTAAATGCAAAGATATCCCGTATGGCAACTTCGCTTTTTGCAAAGAACATAAAAATGACAAAGATGATCAAAGCACCAAATAACTCTCCTGATATATCCATCATCTTGTGAAAACCAAACGTTTTACCATCCGCTTTTTCTTTTGCGTATGAGCTTATAAGTGAATCTTTTGAGGCACTACGGATCGCTTTACCCATCCTCTCTGCACCTCTTAGAGTTGCTACTGCCAAATACGTGCCGGAAAATGCCATCAATGGTTTAGCTATAGCAGAGATGAAATAACCTGCAACAACAAAAGGCTTGACGATCTGAAATCTATCGCTGAGGTAACCAAATACTATCCTGAAGATATAGGATATGAAAGTAGCTATCGCTATGATGATCCCAAGCTTATCGACGCCTTCATGTAAAACATAGATGATAAAGATAGGTAAAAGTGTTGTAACCATATTAGAAGCCATATCGGTAAAAAAACTGACCCAACCTAAGTATATGATATTTTTATCGATATTTTTCAAAATGCTTCTTTGCTATTTTTTGATTCTTTTGAGCTTTTCCATGCCCTTTAAGTCTTCTTCACTCCATTGGTAATAGGTGCCAAATATCCTATCAAAGATATCAGTAGTAATACCATGATTCATCTTTGGTTTTTTATGATGAACAAAATGAAATTTTTGTAGATACTTATAATATGGGCTTGAAAATTCTTTTCTGTGCATTATGTGATGTGTTAAGCCATAGTTAAAATACCCCATAGCAAGACCTCCTATAAATGCAAAAGCATCACGGTGTGGCATGACGTGTGAAAGTAATTCAACTGCTAAGAGCCCCATAAGAGCGGAGACAAAAAAAGGCATGGCATCATAGCTGAAAGGGTTTTGATGATGATGCGCATGTCCTTCTATAAATACTTTTAGAAAATGATTTTTATGAAATAACCAAGCGTGTACTGCGTATTCTATAAAAGTAAAACAAACAACGCCAACTACAAACAGTGCGATACTGGACCACAAGTCTTCTGAAAAATGAAAACTCAATATAAGAAACACAAGACCTGTCATGCCATCTGTAACAAGGCTAAAATAGTAGTTCCATTTAGCTGCTGTGATTTTTAAAATAAAATCTTTCATGACGATTCCTTCTAGAAGGTTTCAATACCTTCGATTATAACTAAATATTTACAATAAAAATTCTAAACTATTTAGAAATCTTGCATAACAATACTTTCCCGTCACTATAATACGGTTGTTCGTCACTAAGCTCATCATTATTTAATATCTTGCTTATTGCGCATTGTGTTTGTATATAACTACATGTTACATTCAAATCTTTTCTTTGCCGCATATATTTATAAAAGAAATCTCTACTCTTGTCAATATTTTTATCAATCCTGTGAATCGGAGAGTAGAAGTAATTATAAAAATTAAAACTCAATCCGTCATCGTATGTTATTGAGGCATAATAGACGTAATAAAAAGGCTTTTTTACAAATCTCCAAAGTCTTATGTGTTGCCTCTTTTGAATAGAATTTGATTTATATTGATAAGCATAATCTTGCGGATATCCATCAAAATAAAGAGAACTTATAGGAGGTGTTTTTTCTTTTAACAATCTTATATATTCAAGAAATGATATATCGTTGATATCAAATATCTTATTTTTGATCCAATTTTTATCAAATATGTCAGAAGGTCCTAGATTTGTCTCCAATATTACATTGATAGGCTGGATAATATTTTTTTTGTCGGTTTTATAGTAAAGTTGGAAATTTTTACATTGATTTATGTTCATAGAGATAAGCAAAGGATGATGCATAGGTTTCACTTCTTTATCAGCATCCGTGAAAAAAATAAAAAATAAAAAGAGTAGATAGATCAACAATAAAACTGCACTTGTCAAGAAGAAATTTTTGGCAATAAAACTAATAATTCGTTTTCGATCTTCTATAAAAATCTGTTTTATTTGACTTAAAAGCTTTCTCTTCTTGAGGTAATAGTATAAAAATATGATGCATATCAATACAAATGCAACGATCAGGATATAAGTTGAGAAAATTTTAAGAACCAGATCGAAATGTCTACCAAAAAAATAGCCTATTATTATAAATTGCCCTATTCCTATGATAACACCTGGGATATTGTAAAGTAAGAATTTTTTATAATCGAGTTTGTAAATACCCGCGATAAATGGAGTGATCCAAGAAATAGGTCCCAAAAGTCTGGCAAAGAACAGACTCATAGCACCTCTTTTTTGAAAAAACTTCACACCTTTATCATAATTTTTTTCATTTATAAAACGATTTAAAAATTTAACATTCTTAAATTTATTGTAAACATTAAGTCCATATTTTACTCCCAAAAAATAGCTTGTGCTATCTCCTAATATCCCTCCGACATACAGGACTATTATAACTTCCCAGATATTTAAAATACCCATACCTGCCATAATACTTCCTGCTAAGAAGAACAATTCTCCATAAATAAAAAATGAAAATCCGATGATAGTTTCAAACATTGAACCAAAGAACAGTACCGTATATGCAATCTCTTTGTAATCAATCAAAAAACTTATGAGTTTATCAAGAAATGAGAAATCCATAATTACCTAATAGATTTATAGTTTTTATTTTTTTTCAAAAATTCAGGAGTAAATGCTTGTATATTCCAGTATATGAGTGTTCTAAGATAACCGTCTTTTTCAAATCTTCTCACAGAAGTGAGTACTTCTTTTGTATTAAAAAAGAAAAATTCTCCAAAAATTTGCATGTTTCTTATAAATTTCAGATCTTCTGAATAGTTAAGTTCTTCATCAAATTTTATACCTTGTGCTATATCTGTTTTTGCAATTTGCATTGAATATGAAGTTTGAGTCAATTTATGACCCAGATCATAAAATTTCAACCATAGTTTTGAATATAGAGTTTTTGAGTCAGATGCCAGTATCTCACAAGTGCCGACACAGAGATTATTGTTTTTGTTCTTATTTAAATAATTGTTTAAATCTTTTAAAAATCTGCTCTCAAGTTCAGTGTCTGCATCTAAAAAAATAACCCAATTAGAATCTTCACTGACCTTGCTTAATCCAACATTTTTAGCTTTTGATACACCTTTAGGACTTTGATACACTTTCAATTTAGGTATTGTTTCTTTGTAGGATGAAGCGATCTTAAAGGTATTATCGCTAGAGCCATTTTCTACTATGATAATCTCAAAATTGTCGTACTCCAAGACGGATAGTTTTTCTAAAGTTTTTGATATGTATTTTGCCTCATTGTATGCAGGGATAATAATAGAAAAAAAGTTATGGATAAAGTACTCTTCAGCTTTTTTTTCTATCTTTTCTAATGAATCTTTAGTTTTAGATTCAGGTATATAAGGCTTTGTGATTGGCAATTTTAAGATCAGCTCCTGCAAGTCAAAATTTTGACTATCTTCGCAGATAACAAAATTATTCTTATGCATATGAAATTTTGCCAAATACTCTTGTTCGCTTTGATTAGGAGTCGGAAAAAGGATGGCTTTTTTGTCTAATTCCACCAAATCCATAATAGTCGTATACCCTGTCCTAGAAATTATGACCTTGGCTCTCGCAAAAAATTCTTCTCGTATGTCACTAGATACAGACGGATAGATCGTTATGTCATATTCTTCTAGAGTTTGTATATCATCATGACTGGTGTCTCCTAATACAAAAACTTTAGATCCCTTTAGCTTTTTGGAGTTTTCTATCAACTTTGATATAAAGTTGTCTTTATGCTCTTTTAAATACCCGCTTATAACAAAAAGATAATCTATATCTTCTGGTATCTCTTTTTTATCATAAGAAGATAGAAGTCCTATAAATTCATAATTTAGGTACTTTAAAAATTTTGGATGAGATAACTTTCCTGCCAAAGAATTTTCAAAATTTTCAAAATCAGGAATAAATAGCTCATTGAAATTTTTAAAATATAGGTAATTGCCCAAATCTGCAAAAAAAGAAAATGCAGACAATCCATTTGGAGGGATAAATGATATTTGATGACTTAACAAAAATGATGGTATCTTTTTTGAAAAGATCCCGTATCTTCCGTCTGAAAATATAAAATCAAATCTTTTTTCGATCTCTTTTGTATATTTTCTCTCTTCTCTGATGATCAAATTTGTTTTTATCAGATCAATAAGAAGATAAAAATAAAAACTAAGCCCCTTCCCTCTCTCTAAATTTGGATAATCAACAAATGGTATAAATTCTATATTGTCGCCACTTAATTCTTTTTTTAAAAAATTCAAAGCATTGCCATAAGATATAATCGTTATCTCATTATCTTTTTTAAAGTGATTTACAACTGCCATAGTTCTGGTAGCATGACCTAGACCTAATGAGCTTATAGCAAAAAGTAGCTTTTTATTTTTGAGCATGATCTTTTTTTACTTTTCTCACATAAAGTATTGTAATAATTAACAATAATAGCGCCAAAACTGCCATAATCAAGTGTAAATACTCTTTGATAAGTGCCTGATTTTGTCCTATAAAATACCCTAACAATACCAACACGATAACCCATATTCCGGCACCGAGTGCAGTAAAGATGCTAAACAATCTCAAATCCATCTTTCCAAGTCCTGCAGGTAAGGATATATACTGCCTCACTCCTGGTATGAGTCTTCCTATAAAAGTAGATATATGCCCATGCCTATAAAAATAATCTTCTATTTTCATTAGCCTGTTTTCATCCATGAAAAAATATTTTCCAAATTTTAAAATAGCGATTCTTCCGAATTTATATGCTAAATAATAATTAAACAATGAACCAAGTATAGCCCCAAAAATCCCACAGAAGATAACCAAAGTCAAGCTCATTTCACCCTGAGAAGCCAAATAACCAGCCGGGATCATAACTACTTCACTGGGAAAAGGGAAGAATGAACTCTCCAAAAACATCATGACAACAATACCTGTATAGCCCAAAGTACCGACAGTACTTACGATCCAATTTACAATTTCACTAAGCAAAAAATTCCTTCTTTATGATTTTATAGTATGTGTTTATTATAAATCTATTTAACCATAATAATGGAGTATTTAACTTATAAATAACAAAAATCGAAAAGATTGAAATGATAATTGAACCCATGACATCAAATGGCCAATGAACGCCACTATAAACTCTTGAAATTCCACACATCAATCCTAAGATCGAAGTAATTATACCCAATGTTCTTGTTGTTTTAAAAGTCAAAAACACAAAAGCGATACTTAGAGTGAAACTGACATGATCGGAAGGAAAAGAGTTATCAGGATTATGAGATATAAGACTGTGTCCTAAATTTTCCATGAATGGTCGTGGATGAAAGTAAAATAAGCCTATAATCTGATTTAATGAAAGAGCCAAGAGTGCTGCATAACCGGCAAATAAGCCTTCTTCTTTTTTGTTCTTAAACCACAAATATAACAATAAAACCATAAAAATATATGGAGTAAATTCCGCAAAAGCTATCATCAAAAGATCTAGATTATGATGATGTCCCGCGAACTGGTTGACATATAAAAATAAAAATTTATTTAGCTTTTCCATTCAGACCCTACTTTTTTTAAAATATTATAAGGTCTGAAAATGAAATTTAAATGAAAATCATATATGTATTTATTCGTAAAGCCCTGAGCTCAGATATCTCTCTCCTGTATCACAAAGGACAGTTACTATGACTTTTCCCTTATTCTCAGGTCTTGAAGCTATTTGTTCAGTTGCAAAAACATTGGCACCTGCACTTATACCTACAAGCAAACCTTCATTTTTAGCCAATTCCCTAGAAACAATTACCGAATCTTCATAGCTAACTTTAATAACTTCATCATATACATTTGTATCCAATACTTTTGGAACAAACCCTGCTCCTATGCCTTGTATCTTGTGAGGACCTGCTTTCCCGCCTGATAGAACCGGTGAAACATCTGGTTCAACGGCATATACTTTAATGTTTGGATTCTTTTCTTTTAATGCTGTTCCAACGCCCATAACGGTTCCGCCTGTTCCTACCGCTGCAACAAATATATCCACTTTGCCATCTGTGTCTTTCCAAATTTCTTGTGCTGTTGTTTTCATATGCATTTGCGGATTTGCGTCATTTGCAAATTGTTGAGGTATAAAAGAGTTTGGTGTATTTTTGGCTATTTCTTCAGCTTTATTGATCGCACCTTGCATCCCAAACTGTGGTTCTGTAAGAACAAGTTCAGCCCCAAGAGCAGATAAAAGTTTTCTTCGCTCTATGCTCATAGAACTTGGCATTGTCAGTATTAATTTCAACCCGTAACTTGCACAAACTGAAGCTAATCCTATACCTGTATTTCCACTAGTAGGTTCAATTATCACGGAATCATTAGTGATCGATTTATCTTCAAAAGCTTTTTTTATCATGTTATAAGCGATTCTATCCTTTACAGAATGTGTTGGATTTAAGAATTCACATTTTCCTAATATCGTTGTTCCACTTTTTTCAGATGGGATATTTAACCGTATAAGTGGCGTATTTCCTATGAGTCCGGTTACATTTTGTGCATAATTCATAATATATCCTTTTATATAATATAGTGTATTTGGCCTCTAAGCAACTCTTCATATTCTTGAAGCTTTGAGAGAGGGATATTGAAAATATCGTCTAATTTTTTGTTACTTTCATCATAAAATAGTTTCAAAACAGGATTTTGGATGTCTGATTCAACAATACTTAAATTTCCTTCAAGTGCAACAAGTATATCTTTTATCAAAATATCATCAGCATTTCTAGCCAAGAAGTATCCGCCATGAGCACCTCTGACACTTGTGATTAAGTTTGCTCTTTTTAAAGTAACCAAAAGTTGTTCAAGATAGTTTTGAGGTACTTCTGCCTTTTCTGAAATATCTTTGATTTGAGTAGGTTTATCAGATTCTATATTTGACAATGCATACATCGCACTGAGTCCGTACATCCCTTTTGTAGATATTAGAGCCATAAGATCAACCTATGGCTTGTTTTAAATCGGCTATTAAATCTTCACTACTTTCCAGTCCTACACTAAGTCTGATAAGTCCTTGGCTGATTCCCGATTTTTCTAATTCATCTGCAGGTACTTGCATATGCGTAGTGCTAGCTGGATGCGTGATGATAGACTTGGTATCTCCGATGTTTGTAACTACAGCAAATATTTTTGTGTTGTTCAATATATTTTTTGCAAAATCCAAACCTTCGACTTCAAAGCTAAGAAGTCCTGATGTCATACCCTCTTTAAAATATTTATTTGCTTTTTCATTTTGTACATCACCTTCTAAACCAGGATAATTTACACTTTTTACCTTTGGATGAGATTTCAAATATCTTGCAACTTCAAGTGCATTTTTTGAATGCTGCTTTATCCTTACAGACAATGTTTCTAGACCTTGTATCAAAAGCCAAGCGTTAAATGGAGCGATAGTAGCACCTATATCTCTTATCAATGAAAGTCTGATTCTCAGAGTAAAAAGAGGAAGAGGTATAGTGGCATAAACCAGACCATGATAACTTTCATCAGGTTCATTAAATTGAGGATATCTAGAATTGCCGATCAACTTTTCATTGAGATTATTTCTAGCTACTACTACACCGCCTATGGCCAATCCTTGTCCCGTAATATACTTGCTGGCACTATGAACGACAACATCAACACCATAAGATATAGGTTGAAATAAAATAGGCGTTGCGACAGTATTATCACAAATAGTTACTATATTGTGCTTATTAGCTATTTCAACGATCTTCTCAATATTTGGTATAGCTATCTGAGGATTTGATAAAGATTCAAAAAATACTGCTTTTGTTTTATCATCTATCAAAGATTCTAGATCATCGGCATTGTCACTATCAAAAGTTTTCGCACTAATACCAAATCTTTTTAGTGTGTGCGTCAATAATGTGGTAGCACCGCCATAAATCTTCTTCGCCACTATAATATTGTCTCCGGCTTCTGCAAGATTTGCGACTGCAAAGAATATAGCAGCTTGTCCGCTTGCAGCTGCTATTGAAGCTTCTCCGCCTTCCAGTGCAGCCATTCTACTTTCAAAAATATCAGTTGTAGGATTGTTTAATCTTGTATATATTGGTCCCAATTCTTTCAATGCAAACCTATTTGCAGCTGTCTCTGCACTGCCAAAATCATAAGCAGTAGTTTGATATAAAGGAACTGCCATAGTTCCAAAATCATTTTTGTCATATCCGTTATGTATAGCTAATGTTTCTTGTGTCATTTAAATTCCTTTTTTAACTAAGTGTATGTAAAATAATACATATTTTACTTCTCTTAGTTATAATATAAAAAGAATTATAAAGAAAATTTTATTTAATGTCAAGTAAATATATCGGAAAAGTATAAATTAGCTTTTTAATCATCAAAAATACTGATTATATTTTTTCCATTTTCCTTTGAGTTATAAAGAGCATTATCAGCTTCTTCCAGTCTTTCATTGACGTCTTTTGTATTGTCGTTAAAAAGGCATATTCCTATACTTGCAGTTATCTCGTAAGTTACCTTTTTCAGTTTAAAAGGCAAAGCTATATTTTGTCTTATTTTTTCGGCTATTTCTTTTGCATTTACTGTTGCTTTTTGCAGATCATTTGATAAACCGTCTAAAACAATCACAAACTCGTCACCACCTAACCTGGCTACAAGATCTTGCTTTCTTATACTCTCTTGAAGCCTTTGCGATACTTGTACAAGCAATTCATCACCTGCATCATGTCCATTATTGTCATTTAAAGTTTTAAACCCATCTAAATCTAAAAAAAGTATTGCAATGAATTTATCAAATTCGATCATTCCAGATATAACTTTTTCCAAATGCAATATTAAAAATCTTCTATTTGGTAATCCGGTTAAAACATCATGAAGTGCAACATGCTGTAAACTGCTTTCTATTTTTTTTCTTTTACTTATATCTTGCTTTATAGCGACAAAGTGCTTAATGTTGTCATGAACGTCAAAAATAGGAGTTATTGTAAGTTCTTCATAATACAGACTGCCGTCTTTTCTTCTATTTATTAATTCTCCGTTCCATGTTTTCTTATCTAAGATAGTGTTCCACATGGATTCATAAAACTCTTTTGTCTGTTTACCTGAATTGATCAGATCTTTAGGATTTTTGCCAATTATCTCTTTGATACCGTATCCTGTTAATTTTTCAAAAGCAGGATTTACCCATTGTACTGTAGCATCTAAGTCTGTGATCATTACAGTGTCAGAACTCACCTCTAAAGCTTTAAGCAATAGATCATTTTTTTCTTCTAGTTTTCTTTTTTCGCTTATGTCGTTAAAAGCTGTTACTATTTCTAATATTTTACCATTTTTCAAAGTTGGTCTGCTGTTGATTTGCACAGGGATTATATGCCCGTCTTTGCACGTAAAATACTCTTTTTCACTTATCAACTTCATATTTTCTGAAACACCTTTTAAAATCGGGCAATCACGCAGTGATACATTATTATTTAAATAATGAGAATGAAATATATAATGGGCATTTTTACCTATCAATTCATCTTTTGAATAACCCAATATCTCACAGGCCAATGGATTTACATAGGTTATGTTTGCATTAATATCCATAACATATATGCCCTCACCTAAGCTATCATTGATAGATTTAAACCATCTTTTTTGGTATTGGATAGTATGATAATTGCTTTTAAGCAGTAAGACTAAGATTGTAAGTATGAGCATAAGAGATATTATTATGCCCACAATAAGTGAAAAATTACTCAAGATTATAGGTATATTTTCACTTTTCTTATAAGCGACAAGATAACCTTCTACATCTGCATTTACACCAAGCATAGGGACAAAGGAAACATCATAAAAAGTATTATCAACCTTAGCAAATTTAAAGAATTTTCTTCCTTGTTCCAGTGCTGCATGAAGTTTTTTGTCTTCCATCAGTTTTTCATTGATTCTATTTGTAGTTTTTGATTGTATTTTTACAGACTTAGGCGAAATTTTTGCATAATCCTCAAAAACAAAATCTGAATCAATAGTTGACGTTTTATAGAAAGGTTTTTCTTCTTCAAGTAATTTTGGGAAAACGACATCTTTTCGTAATATAAAACTGTATTCTCGTCTTGGATCTAATTGGGAGATTGCTCCTATAATAGCTTTAGTAGTAACACCTATCTCTACACATCCTAGATGTTTATTTTGATAATTCAATGGAAACACATTTCTAAACCCTGTCACTATTCTGCCTGCTTCAAAACCACTGACTATCCTATTGTCTCTATTCGCTATTTTTATTGTTTCTCTATATTTTGACAGATCATCGCCGCTTTTGCTAAGTTTGTGAAATCTGATATAGCTTATATTGTCTTTTGTAATGAATTGTAGCTGGCCTATACCTTCTGCTTTCAATTTTTCATATAATGGATTTAGTTTCTCATACAACTGCTGTCTATATACCTTTTTCAGACTACCTTTTGCTTTGGTGCCTTTTTGGAAAATAGATAAGATTTCTTCATTATTTATGGAGTGGCGGAAAATATATCTTGCTAGAAAAGAGTATTTATTGATACTGGCTTTATATGCCATTTCTAGCGTTATAATGTTGTCATCGGAGTAATCGAATTTCTTACTTTGCCTATGATAGCTCATAAAAAGTATAGAAACAATAGCAACAGCCCAAATAAATGCTATGATAAAAATATAAAAATAATCTACAAGCTTATGTATAATTTTTGTCACCGCAAATCCTTTTTAACGTTCTTGCAGATTTCATATTTCATAATGAAATATTATATTCAAAATCTACAAAATTGCGAGTACATACAAATTATATCACAAACTTTACTAAAGTCAATATAAGATTAAGTGTTAGTATTAGTCGTTCTGAGCGTTACCTGAAATCATTGCGTATTTGTTTCTTTTATGTTTAATTTTTTCTTTTGAGAATTTTTCCAGCTTTTTTAAATTTTCTTTTATCGGTAAGCTAGAATCAATAATAATCACGTATTTTCCATTTTTTCCATCTATAATTGCACTTTTATTTAATATCTTGTTTAACTCTCTACTAATTCTAATACATCCTTTTGAAACTTTATGTCCTAAAAGCATGGCATCAATCGGAGTTGTAGAGTGTATAGCCAGATGTACTTCTCTCTTAAACTTTGACTTATCAGCTATAGGAATCAGATATTTTCCAAGATAATAGATCCTATCTTTTCTCTCGCCGTATTTAAATGCATTTTTCTTTATAGATATCCAATCACCTCGTCTATATCTAGCTCTATTTATAATACCGATAGGAGTCTCAAAATACCTATCGTTTCTACTGTTAAAACTTGGATTTCCCGTAGAGATATGATCGCTTCCTATGTATTCTAAACTTTTGTTTGATTTATGAAATGAAAATATATATCCTCTTTGCTTGTTCTTATCGATCAAAAGAAAGTACTCTTTATTTTTTAAATAAATTAGTCTATTTTTTATCAAGGTATCTACTAGATCACTGCAAAACATTAACTCTTTTTCTTTTATAGACAATTGATTATAAGAACTAAATAGATCTTTCAATTCATGATCTGAGAGATTTTTTTTGTTTATTTTCGCCAAATCATTCTTAATAGTTTTCATATCATCATATTTTGCCTGAGAAATCAAATATATCTTTTTCGCTTCAAAGATAAGCTCTTTTCGATTTAAAGGACTTATATAAGCTTGTCTTTTTTTATTCCAGACATATTTGCCTAAATTCTCTATATTTTCTTTTACATAGATAGAATTGATCCCTAGATATTTGGCCTTATGTTTTGTTTTTGCTTCTATCTTGATAATCTTTTTGTCTTGGATTAAAGGATGGAGAATAGTATCAGGTAGATTTATATCTTCATGATAATTTTTTTTCATACTATTTGTATTATAGGCAAATAAACCCTGAGACATTAACACAAATATTAAACCGATACTTAACTTTGCAAACATATACATTCCATCCTATTATTTTAATCAATATTTTTTAGTGACGTATTTTAGCAAAATTCTCTATATTTTTGTTTATTTGAGAATGCATATAAAATACAGAACCAACTATTATAGAAAAGAATACGATGTTGATCATACCCAAACCAAACCCCAAACCTCCATCTTTTGGGGATTGTGAAAGATAATCTCCCAATGATGCCCCAAGAGGTCTTGTTAATATATAAGCCAACCAAAAAGCAAGGATAGAGTTTAGTTTAAACAAATAATGAGCAACTGCGATGATCACTATCAAACCTGCGAACAGAGCAAGTGCAACACCATAACCTTGTGAGAGTTTTTCAGAAATCAAATCGCCTGCAGCCGTTCCCAGTGCAAAAGCTATCAATATGACAACCCAATAATAAGCCTCTCTAGAAGTTGTATTTATCGAATGTATAGACAAAGTGCCCTCTCGCTTGTGCCAAAGAGCAAATCCTATAAGCATAGCAATAGAAAATACTATGGTTAATGTGATCAAACTGACACCCATAGTGTCAACCAACATATCGGTGATTAGTGTCCCTTCGATACTCATCAAAACGACTAGAGTCCAGTAAATAACAGGTATATATTTTTTATACTTACCAAATTGCATATAAAATAATACACCCATAGCTAAAGCGACTATTATTGCGACTAATGGCATCCCGAGTCCTAAATTTACAAAAAAATCAGAAGTAGTCTCGCCGACAGTTGTAGAAAGAGACTTTACGATCCAAAACAATAATGCAACTTCAGGCACCCTCAACAACATATTTTCAATATTTTTCATATTTTCCAATGAAATCTCCTTGTATAAAATTTCAGCATTTTTTTGCTTGAAGAAATTTTAAGAAATCAAAGTGAAATAAAAATGAAAACATTAAAAATAAAATATTACAATATAACTTCTACAGTCGTTCCTTCATCTTCTAGTGAAGTTATTTTCAATTTTCCATCATGAAGATTCACACAGTTCTCAACAATGGAAAGACCTATACCAAAGCCTTCTACACTCTTGCTCCGAGATTCATCAACTCTAAAAAATCTATCGGTTATATTTGATAAAAACTTTTGAGGGATACCAATACCTTCGTCTTTGATAATAAAATGCACTTTTTTATCTTTATAAAGAGATACATAGATATTCTTCTCGTCATGTGTATATTTTATGGCATTGTCTAATAGATTTGAGAATATTCTCTCTATCAAGAGCGGATTTACAGAAGCAGTAGTCGGCTCAAATCTGTCTATGTGTATCTTAATATTTTTATTTTTAGCCAAGGGCGCATATTTGTCTATTATTTTAAGCAGGATTGAATCTAGGTCACATTTCCTATAAGTAGTCTTGATATTTTCTTTAGAAAATTTTGCTAAGAATAATAGATCATCTATGATATGTTGTATTTGATTTGCCGCATCCGAAATAGCACCCATACTTTGTTTGTAATATTCGATTTTTCTCGTTCGTTTTAAGGATAACTCTATTTCCCCCTTTATCACAGTCAGGGGAGTTTTTAGTTCATGTGAGACATCACTGTTAAATCTGTCGATCTTCTCAAATCCATCCTTTAATCTTTCGATCATAGCATTAAAAGAATCCACCAGATCTTTTAGCTCATGTTCACCTTTGGGAAGCGGTATCTTCTTGGAAAAGTTGGTAACTGAGATATCTTTTGCTATATTTGTCACACTTTTTACAGGTACTAGAATCTTGTCTATCAACCTGCTCCCAAGAAGAAGTAAAACAATGAGTAACATAGGATCTAAGACCAAAAGTGTATCTACTACATTTTCGGCCTTATCGTCTATCCCTATCTGATATAAAAGAATATTTCCGGAATACGGTTCTTTGAATTTGAAGTTATACACAGCGTCTATATGTTCACTACCGTCTATTGTGATAAACGACTTTTTTGAAGCAATATATTTCGCAAATTTGCTAAGAGTAAATTCTTGTGTCTGATTGACGATTTTACCATCTTTTATGATAGCGATCTGAGTCGATGAAAATCTATCATTTTTGATAAATTGCTTCTCACGAAGAGTTGGTAGTATCTTATCGTGAAGATAAACAGCCTGGTTATATAATCTAGTTTCAATAGAGAGATTTATGCTTTTATTGTAAAAATAGTAAAAAGAGATACTAAACAAAATCAATAGTAAAGCCACTATAGTTCCAAACCATACCAAGACTCTTGTTTTTAAGCTTTTAAATTTCAATTTTATACCCTAATCCTCTGGAACTTTTGATAATATTTTTGCCGATTTTTTTTCTAAGATGATAAACCGTCACTTGGATCACATTGCTGTTAATATACTCTTCATTACCCCAAAGACCGTTTTCTATCATCGTGTTTGAAACCGTAGAATTTTTATGCTTTATCAAAAACATCAGTAACTCATATTCTTTGGCAGTTAAATCTATGATTTTCTCATCTTTTTTGACTGTTTTTGTGTTTATATTGATCACAATATCGGCGACTTCTATGTTATTGCCGCCCTGTGTAATATTTCTTCTTTGTAATGCTTCGATCCGTGCAAGAAGTTCTTCATACGAAAACGGCTTAGGAAGATAATCATCAGCACCGCTTCTAAGACCGTTGACACGGTCTTTGACATCATCTTTTGCCGTCAACATTATGATAGGAGTTTTAATATTTTCACTACGTAAAGATTCAATGATCTCGATACCGTTTTTACCTGGTAGCATCCAATCAAGCACGATAACATCATAGCTATTATGCAGAGCCATATACAGCCCTTCTTCTCCATCCATTGAATCCTCCACTATATATCCGTCTTCAAGCAAACCTCTCTTTAAAAAAGAGAGGATATGTGAATCATCTTCGATGATGAGTAATTTCATGCTCTGTTGCCTTGATTATATAAATATCTAACCTTCATTATCTTCATGTTGATTTTCTTGATTTTTTTCCTGCTCATCAGAATGATCCTTCTTGTCTAATTTAGAAGTCAAAATCTTCCCATTGCCTGCATCTACGAATACATTAGTGATTGTGTCACCATTTCCTAAAACCTCAGCAGTATATACTAGATTTCCATCAATGTTCTCAAGCTTTATATTTGTTATCTTACCAGAAAATTTAGAATTTAGAGCGCCTATGACATCTTTTACGCCAAGTTTAGCACTTTGCCGTTCATCAGCTTCGCTAGTATCTTTCTTCATTTGAATCGAACTTTTTATACCCAGATCTTTTGCACTAAAGTCGTTTGATTCATGATTCCCCTCAGCCATAGCCAATGTTCCCACTAAACTTAAAGCAACTATGCTTTTTACAAAATATCCATTGTTTTTCATGTGATCTCCTTACTAATATTCGCGATTTTTTTATCGCTTGGTGAAATTATAAAAGATGAAGATGAAACAAGTATGAAATAGGAATAATTATTGCTTAACAAACGAGTAAGAAAAAGAAAAAGGAATCTACAAATGCAAATCTCATATTCGCATGGACTAATAACAATCGATATAGAAGAAGATGCTAAAACTTTTTATTTTCTTCAAAACCTTGCAGAAAAGAACTTTTCTAAAAAAATAGGCAAAAAATCTAAGATCATTATATTTAAACAAGATGAAGAAAGCGTACAAAGAAGATATTTTTTAAAATTGATTAGCAAGATATACGCTTCTCAAAGCCAGAAACCAAAAAACAGCGAAGTTGAAAATATCAAAAACTCTTACGACAAGAACATCAAGATCTCTCTGATAAAGTCAAACCAGATACTACAATGTGTCAACATAGATATAAATATTGAAGATGACTACACAATGACATTTAAATTAGACACTAATAATACGATCTTGATCAGCTATTTGAGAAATTATTTTAAAAATCATATATCGCACTATTCAAGTAAAGATAAAACTTTAAATATAGAACCGTACTCTTCAAGAACTGCTCGGTTACTCGAAAAGTTACTAGAACAAAAAGAGCTACTTGGCTCTTTTATAGAATTTAATTATGATAAAAACCAATATGAAGGTTATAAAGTTTTTTTAGAGAACAAAGAACACAATGATCTAATCAATAACTCCTTGTTTCAAATTCTAGAAGAGCATTACAAGGTTTTGGGTTGTACAAAAAAAGACAGTTTTAAAACAATCAGACAAAAATATTTGAAGCTAGTAAAAAGATATCATCCCGATACTCTAAACTCTACAAGCACTTTCCTCAATAAATGCTATACAAAAAAATTCTACAATATTCAAAATGCTTATAAAATCATCAAGATGCACTTTGAACATGAACGAAAGAATCTTTTTGTAGCGTAGGAATCAAAGATATTTTAAAGCATACAGTTTCTTACGCTCGGATGAACCTGCGATATTAAATTGTTGTCTATATTTTGTGATCGTCCTTCTTACTATTTTTATTCCAAATTTATTTTCTATAGCTTCTAAAAGTTTCATATCGCTTAGAGGTTTTTTGTGATCTTCATATTTGACAAGTTCACACATATAATCCTTGATTGCACTGTTGGACAGATTTTCTTCAACGGCAGTAGCAAAAAAATGTTTAAGAGGGATAACACCTCTATCGCAAGATATGTACTTACCGGATATTGCTCTTGATATCGTTGACTGATTTCTGTTTAATTCAGTCGCCAAATCTTTAAGTTTCATAGGCTTTATTGCTGCTCCGAAAAAGAAATCATACTGATACTCAACTATCAACAAACCAATTTTATAAAGTGTGGCTTTTCTCATCTCAAGAGCGTCTATAAGATCTTTTGCCTCTTTGATCTTTTTTGATACAAACTCTTGTTTATCATCAAGTCCGGAAGTATCTAGGATGATATCCGGATAATATGCATCGTTTAACTTGACTTCGATATTTCCGCCAATATTAAAGATAAAGATATCTGGAATGATTACTTTATTTTCTTCTAGATATTCTATCGCCGGAGGATTTTTAAATTTTTTCAAAATTTTTAGTGCATTGTTAAAGTTAGGTTCACCGGCAAATGATTCTGCAGCTTCGAAATTTTCTATGATCTTATAAACCAACTCATACGTTTTATCATCAGTTTCAAGCTCATCCAGTTGAAATATGAATGATTCTTTAAAGTCCACTGCTCCAACACCTGATGGAGACAAATATGCAAATCTTTTTCTGATCTTTTCTATGGTATCTATATTACAACCGTTTTTCTTTGATATAGCAGTTATCGAATCTGACTCAAAATAACCCTCATGATCAAGATTTTCTATAATGTCATAAGCTATTTGCTGAGATTTCAAGGTTGGGAATAAAGGAGGATTGATCTGTTCATATAAAATATCGTAAAGAGATTTTTTATCAACAGTCAGAGCTTCTATAACACTAGATACAGATTCTTTTGCGGCTTGCTGAAAAAAACTTTTTTTCTCATACTCTTTTGTAGTTTTTTCATGTCCTGCTTTAATCTCTATGAATGGATTCTCTTTAGTAAATGGCTCCAACACTTCTTGCAAAGACTCTAAATCAGATTGTAGAATTGGCAACCAACTTCTTAATGTAGAAGAAAGTTTTTGTTTAGTGGAAAGTTCAGTCTTTGCTCTTAATTTCACTATAAAGTGCCTTTTTTAAAATTTAAAATCTTCTCCGAGATAATGTGTCTTGACCAATTTATTATTTGCAACATCTTCTGCATTTCCGCTGGCAAGCAGTAAACCGTCTTTCATGACATAAGCTCGATCGCAGATACCTAGAGTTTCCCTTACATTGTGATCTGTTATCAGAACACCTATATTAAATTTTACTAAATCCTTCACTATCGCTTGTATGTCAGCCACCGCTATAGGATCAACACCGGCAAAAGGTTCATCAAGTAATAAGAACTTTGGATGATTTGCCAAAGATCTAGCGATTTCACATCTCCTTCGTTCTCCACCGCTTAAACTTATACCTTTTCTATTTCTGATAGGTTCAATATTTAAAAGCTCCAAAAGCTTTTCTACTCTCTCTTCTATTTCTTCATGCCCTTCTCCGACGATCTCTGCTGCCAACATTAGATTTTCTTCTACGCTTAGTTCTTTGAAGATACTAGATTCTTGAGGAAGGTAGCCTATCCCTTCTTTTGATCTTTTGTGCATCGGCATTTTTGTTATATTTTTGTTATCCAGATAAATATCACCGCTATCCGGTGGTATAATCCCGCATATCATATAAAACATCGTTGTCTTACCGGCGCCGTTTGGTCCTAGAAGTCCCACTACTTCACCACTTTTTACTTCCAATGATACTTCATTTATAATTTTTGTATTTTTCACTGATTTTATAAGCTTGTCAGCTTTTAATGTATGCACTTATATTTCCTCGTTTTTTGGTCTAATTTTGTTATCTCAATAATCGCATAATCAATAAAATAAGAATCCAGGATCTTTTCCATTTTTTCATCCCCCCACTCTATCATATGCCAACCGTTTTTATCCAACTCTTCTAAAAGTCCCTGTGCTATAAATCCACTAACTCCATTTTGATAGATATCATAATGATATAGTTTTTTATCATATTCATTTTGAACAGAAAAAGTTGGAGAAGTCACATCAACATCTATGCCTAAATGCTGTGCAAATTTTTGCACAAAAGTAGTCTTTCCGCTTGCTAAGTCTCCTTTTAACAGGATAATTCTGCAGCCACCCAAAAAATCATGTACCTCAGATACAAAATTTTCTAAATCATTCAAAGAAGAACTTTTTTCTAGCACTTTCATATCGTGTTTGAAACCTTAATGATCTCTTCTAATTTTTTAAAGGCTTTTTTACTCTCTATAGAGTCTCTAGCCATCTCTAAGCCTTCTTGGATATCTCTTGCTTTATCATCCACGACAAGCGCCATAGCTGTATTTAACAATACTATATCTCTCTTAGCTCCTTTTTCTTCACCTTTCAAAATCGAATATGTGATCTTAGCATTATCCTTCGCACTTCCACCTATTATAGCTTCTTTGGGAGCCAATTTTATACCAAATTCTTGCGGATCTATTATAAAATCTCTAGTTCTATTGTCTTTTAAAATGGTTGCATAAGTTATGTCTGAAATACTTATCTCATCCATCTTGTCTCTGCTGCTTACCGCCACTGCGCTTTTTGTATCCAACATGCTCAAACCGACTATAATCCTGTTTAGAAATTCATCGCTAAATACACCTATCAAGTACTTTCTAGCGCCTGCCGGATTTGTAAGCGGACCTAATATATTGAATATACTTCTATGTTCTATACTTTTTCTTAGGGGCATAATATACTTCATTGCAGGGTGATGATTGATTGCAAATAAAAATGTAAAGCCACTTTCTCCTAACATTTTAACCTGCTTTGTTGTATCTAGATTTAGGTTTATTCCAAGAGCTTCAAGCATATCTGCACTACCTGATTTACTTGTGATCGCTCTATTCCCATGTTTCGCTACAGAGCATCCAAAAGTAGGGAGAAGAAGTGATACTGTGCTTGAGATATTAAAACTGTTACTTTTATCTCCACCTGTTCCTACAATATCAATAAGTTTTTCCCTCAAAGCTTCAGAGATAATCAGTTTTATCGAATGTTCTCTCATGACTTCGGTTGCTGCAGCGATCTCTTCTGCAGTTTCACCTCTTTTATATAGCTCGATCAAATATTTTCTTGCTTCATCCTGACTTATCTCATTTTTGAAAATTTTTTGAAAATTCTCTTTGGCTACCTCAAACATCTCTGATCCTCTAATTTATTATTTTTACATATTCGCTTTGAGCACTTTTGGGTATGGTCTTTGTCTGTGGAATTTGCAAGACTTCATACTTTACTATTTTATCAAGATATTTGATACTGATAATATCTCCGATTTTGACTATCTTTGCAGGTTTGACTACAGTGTCATTTATGCTTATGACGCCACTTTTACACATATCTTCCGAAATTGCTCTTCTTTTGGTTATATTTACACTATTTAAAAATTTATCTATTCTCAAAATATCTGCCCTTACAGCTTAATCTGACAAATTGTATCAAAACAAGTTTTAAATTTACATTTTATGGAACGCTTTTTGCTAGCCGATTTGTAAATCTTAACCTATAAGCTACTTTTTCAATATCTTTCGATAAAATACTCTCTTACTTAAAAATTAAACAATTTTTCTCATTTAAAGAACTTGACTTTCTTAATCAGATCATAAAAATGGCAAGCTTTAGTGAGAGGAATTTTGGTTGGGTAACCCCAAACAAAAGGAGAAAAAAATATGAAGAAAGATGTCAAGAAAGTTGTTTTAGCATATTCTGGAGGATTGGATACCAGTATTATTTTAAAATGGCTGCAAGACGAATTCAACTGTGAAGTCGTAACTTTTACTGCCGATATCGGTCAAGGCGAAGAATTAGAGCCGGCTAGAAAAAAAGCTCTGCAGCTAGGGATAAAACCGGAAAATATTTTTATTGAAGATTTAAAAGAAGAATTTGTAAGAGATTATGTATTTCCAATGTTTAGAGCAAATACTATTTATGAAGGAGAATACCTTTTAGGCACTTCTATAGCCCGACCTCTTATAGCAAAAAGACAAGCTCAAATAGCAAGTTTAACCGGTGCGGATGCAGTCAGTCACGGAGCAACAGGAAAAGGAAATGACCAAGTACGATTTGAACTTGGATATTTAAGTATGAATTCTGATCTAACTATCATAGCTCCTTGGAGAGAATGGGATTTGAACTCTAGAGAAAAACTTTTGGCATATGCTAGAAAGCACGATATTCAGATAGAAAAAAAAGGAAATAAATCACCATATTCAATGGACGCAAATCTATTGCATATTTCATATGAAGGCTTAGTTTTAGAAGATCCTGATGCAAAACCTGAAGATGATATGTGGAGATGGACAGTCAGCCCAAAAAATGCGCCAGACACTGCTGAGACTATCGAGATAGACTATGAAAAAGGTGATCCGGTTGCGTTAAACGGAGAAAGATTAACTCCTGCTAAAATGCTTGCAACACTAAATGAAATAGGTGGAAAACACGGTGTAGGTAGAATCGATATAGTTGAAAATCGCTTTGTAGGTATGAAAAGTAGAGGTTGCTATGAAACTCCTGGCGGAACTATAATGCTAAAGGCTCATCGCGCTATAGAAAGTATAACTCTTGATAGAGAAGCCGCACACTTTAAAGACGAATTAATGCCTCGTTATGCTACAACAGTATACAATGGATTTTGGTTTTCTCCTGAGAGAGAGATGATGCAAGCAGCGATCGATAAATCTCAAGAGAATGTAAATGGAAAAGTTAGATTGGAACTTTATAAAGGTAATGTCACAGTAATCGGCAGAAGCTCAGAGAAAGACAATCTTTTTAATGCAGAGTTTTGTACATTTGAAGAAGACGAAGTATACGATCAAAAAGATGCAGCAGGTTTTATAAAACTAAATGCATTAAGATTTATAATAAGCGGAAAGAATAAAAAAAGACATGAAAACAAGTAATTTAGAATCAATAAAGGAAAGAGTATTTTCCTCGTCAGAAGCTAGCAGTGAAGATTTAAAAGAACTTTTGGAATTTAGAAAAAATAATGAATTTGATTTTTTATTGATAGATATAAGAGAAATATTTGAGTACACTGACCAAAGTATAAATGGCACGGATCTATTGTTTCCTACAACAACACTGAATCAGCATATAGATGAGTTGGAAAAGTTAAAAGACAAGCATATCGTTTTGTATTGCAGAACAGGCAGTAGAACATCATATGTATTAGGTGTTTTAAAGCAACAAATGGGCTTTACAAAAATAGCACATTTAAGTGATGGTATATACTCTTATAGAGGTGATACAAGCAGAAATGCAAGGATACCGAATAAATTATAAAATAACATAATATTAAGGAGAAACTATATGAAAGTCTTATTGATAAAAGATGTAAAATCACTTGGTAAAAAAGGTGAGATAAAAGAAGTAAAAGACGGTTACGGAAGAAATTTTTTAATTGGAAAAGGATTGGCTCTTCATGCTACAAACGAAGTATTGAGAAAATATGAAGCTGATAAGAAGAGAAAAGAAGAAGAAGAAATTGAAGAAATTAAAAATCTAAAAAAACTCGAAAAAGAATTAGCGGATACAAAACTAGTCATAACTAGGAAACTCGGCGCAAACGGAAGCCTTTTCGGGGCAGTCACAAAAGATGAAATATCTCATGAACTGTTAAGCCAATTTAACATAGAAATAGACAAAAAACATATTGAGATAGACAAAGCCATAAAAGCTACAGGCGAATTTTCAATTTCAGCAAAACTAGGTCATGGGATACATGCAAATTTAACTTTAGAAATTATCGGGGAGTAAGCAGATAAAATGTTTGAAGCAACTACCATATTAGCATGTCGTGGAGACAAAAAAGCAGTCATAGGCGGTGATGGACAAGTAACATTTGGAAACAGTGTACTTAAAAGCAATGCAACAAAAATTAGAAAATTACACAATGGTAAAGTTCTTGCCGGTTTTGCAGGAAGTACCGCTGATGCTTTTAATCTTTTTGATATGTTTGAGGGAATTCTTGAACAGAAAAAAGGCGATTTATATAAATCTGTCATAGAATTTTCAAAAGAGTGGAGAAAAGACAAGATGCTTCGTAGATTGGAAGCCATGATGATAGTGCTTAACACTAAACATATATTTATATTGACAGGCACAGGAGATGTAGTTGAACCAGAAGACGGAAAAATCGCCGCAATAGGTAGTGGCGGTAATTTTGCAATATCGGCTGCAAGAGCACTGAATAAACACTCTGATCTTGATGAAGAAGCACTAGTAAAAGAAAGCTTGAAGATCGCAGGAGAACTTTGTATTTATACAAATTCAAACATAAAAATATTTTCGCTAGAGGACGAATAAAGATGAATTTAAAACCAAAAGAGATAGTCAATTATCTTGATGAATATATTATAGGACAATTTGAAGCTAAAAAATCCATAGCAATAGCTCTAAGAAATAGATATAGAAGACTTCAGCTAGGCAAAGAGATGCAAGAAGAAGTAATGCCTAAAAATATTTTGATGATAGGTTCAACAGGAGTCGGTAAAACTGAGATAGCAAGAAGAATGGCTAAAATGATGGGTTTACCGTTTGTAAAAGTTGAAGCTAGTAAATATACTGAAGTTGGATTTGTGGGAAGAGATGTAGAATCAATGGTAAGAGATTTAATGTTAGCCTCATATAACCTTGTCAAAGCGCAACATAGAGAAAAGAATAAAGAAGATATTGATTTGCATGTTGAGAAAGAAATTATAGAAAAATTATTGCCTCCTCTTCCAAAAGGTGCTAGTGAAGAGAAAAAAAGTGATTATCAAAGAAGTTATGAAAAAATGCGCCAAAAATTTAAAGACAATGAGCTTGATGATCTTGAAATTGAAATTGAAATGTCAAACAGCAGCAGTGATATGTCAGACTCATCGCTTCCTCCAGAAATCATAAAAGTGCAAGAGTCTTTTGTTAAAATTTTAGGTTCAAATCAAAAAAACATCAAAAAGACGGTAAAAGTCAAAGATGCAAAAGAAGCACTCAGGCATGAAGCGAGTGAAAAACTTTTGGATTTTGAAGCTATAAAAGTCGAAGCAAAAGACCGAGCAGAAAACGGCGGTATTATTTTTGTAGATGAAATTGATAAAGTTGCCGTTAGTTCACATTCTTCAAATAGAAGTGATCCTAGTAAAGAAGGTGTGCAACGAGATTTACTGCCAATCGTAGAGGGAAGCGACGTAAATACAAAATATGGAACGATCAAAACAGACCACATACTTTTCATAGCAGCAGGCGCTTTTCATCTAAGTAAACCTAGCGATTTAATTCCGGAACTTCAAGGAAGATTTCCTCTAAGAGTCGAGCTAAACTCTTTAAGCGAAGATATCCTTTATAAAATATTGACTCAGCCTAAGAATTCTCTATTAAAGCAGTATCAAGAATTGTTAAATACAGAAGGTGTTAAGTTGACATTTGAAGATGATGCAATAAAAGCAATAGCAAAAATTTCACAAATTACAAACGAAAAAACAGAAGATATTGGAGCTAGAAGACTACATACGGTAGTAGAAAAAGTCATAGAAGACATTAGCTACAGTGCAGATGAATTTGCTGGTCAAGAGATAATAGTTACTGCTTCATTGGTTCATGAAAAACTTGACGCGATAGTTGAGGATGAAGATAGTAGCAGGTATATTCTATAATGCCTAAAAATACAACAGAAACAAGATCTGGCTTTGTTTCGGTAATAGGAAGACCAAACGCCGGGAAAAGCTCACTTCTAAATTGGCTTGTGGGAGAAAAAATTGCATTGGTCTCTCACAAAGCTAACGCCACGAGAAGAAGATCTAAAATAATAGCTTTGCATGAAAATTCACAGATCATATTTATTGATACTCCTGGTTTACATGAGAAAGAAAGACTCTTGAACAAATTTATGATGGACGAAGCATTAAAAGCTATGGGAGATTGCGACCTGATCTTGTTTTTATCTCCTGTTACGGACAAACTTGATTATTATGTCGATTTTCTAGAAAAGAATAAAAAAGAAATTCCTCATTTTGTACTCTTAACAAAAGTAGACAATGTGAGTAATGCCCAAGTTTTGAAAAAAATTGAAGAATTTAGTAAATACCAGGATAAATTCTCTTCTTTAATCCCGGTTTCTATCAAAAAAGGAGTCAAACAAGAGTATATTTTAGAGGAGATATCAAAATATCTTCCTGTACATCCTTACTTATATGATCCTGATATATTAACTACAGAAAATATGAGAGATATATACAAAGAATATATAAGAGAATCGATTTTCAACAATACAAGTGAAGAAATTCCATATTTCGCCGATGTTGTTGTTGAAAAGGTAGAAGAAAGAGAAGATATTGAAATTATCAATGCTAGTATTATAGTAGAAAAGAAGAGTCAGAAAGGTGTTCTAATAGGTAAAGATGGGCAAACTCTAAGGAGAATAGGCAGCTTTGCGAGAAATCAAATAGAAAAGATTGCAAACAAGAAAGTTTACCTAAAGTTATATGTCACAGTAAAACCTGGATGGAGCCAAAATAAAGATATTTTAAAGAAATTAGGTTATGATTTGGAATAATTATTAAATTTTATGGTACAATTTAAGTTCAAATCAATATCTCGCCCTAGAATAGGAGTTATCAACAATGGCATCAAAGCAAAATAACTACACAAATATAGTTTCTGTTGACCCGATAACGCTTACATCATATGAATATAGCAAGAATGAAATAAAAATAAACAAAATAGAAAAAAGTAAAAGAGACTCTTTTTTCACTTCATATATTCCATCAAAAGATATAATCAATGCCACAATTGAGATGAGCAGAAATATTTCTGATGAAGATTTAAAAGATGCTATAGAAGTTAAGGTTTATGATGAATTAGGACTTGATTCAGCTGTCAATTACTCTATAACTTACCTTGAAACAGAAACCAATGATACAAAGAATAGAACATACAATGTTTTTGTAATGGATTCTCTTTTAGTAGATGAGAGATTAGGCGCTATAAAAAAATATACAAAATATATTGATTATGCAACCGGCGCACCTTTTTTATTACAATCTTTATATAAGAAAAATTTTTTAGAGCCTGATGGCGTATATTGTTTTATATATTTTCAAAAAGAAGATGCATTTCTAGCAATTTACAGAGACGGCGAATATTTATACTCAAAATCCCTGCACTATTCTTTAACGCAAATAAATGAAAAGTTTTGTGAGTTAGTTGGAGAAAGAGTTGACGAAAAAGACTTTAATGACCTACTGACGAATGATGGATTAAAAGGCAGTAATCTAGACTATCAAAAACATCTTATGAAGCTTTTTGGAGAGATATTTTTATACATAAATGATGTTTTAGTCTATGCAAAAAGATCTTACGCATTAGAGGCAATCAATAAAATATATATAGGCTCTGAAATAGGAGATCTCTTAGGAATTGAAGAATATGCTCAAAGCTACTTAGGTTTAGAATCGCATCAATTCAATTTTAATATAGCAATAAACTCAAAAGAGTGGTATATTGATCAAATTCATATACTTATGATCTTATCGGCGCAATCATATTTTGAAGAAAAAGACGATGCTCTGAACTTTTCTCCTTTTAAAAGACCTCCTCCATTATTTAAAAGACCTCTTGGTAAAGTCATAGCAACAATAGCAGCAAGTATCATAATATCTATGGCATATCCTGTTTACCAGCTGGGATTTGATTATATTCTCAATATGCAACTCAATCAAAAATCTCAAGAGTTTAGAGTATTAAATAAAAAAACCAATAATATAAAAAATCAACTTGCGGCAATAAAAAGCGAGAAAGATAAAGTAAATACACTCTTAGATAAAGAAAGTAATAAATTAAATTTCAGAAAAAAACTTTTACGTGAGATTTATGCAAAGAAAATTTCATATCCAATGAAAGCAATCATTTTGACGGAACTTTTTAATATAACAAATAAAACCGATTCAAAAATTCAAGATGTAGAATTTAAAAAAAATATATTTACATTCGATATTCAAAACGTAAGTGATAAAAAAATCACAGAATTTATCAAAAAGTTAACTGATTTAAAAAAATATAAGATAAATACGGACAAAATAGTAAAAGATGAAAAGAAAAATATTTATTTGTCTAAAGTTTCAATAGGATTAAATAATGAATAGTTCTAAAAATATATTTGAAAAAATAGATATAGCACTTTCCAATAAAAAAAGTAGTGAAATTTCACTGATTTTATTGATGCTATTTGTTTTTATAGGATTTATCTCTTATGCTTATGTATTCCCAATAAGTGAGAAAAAATTAAAGCACACAAAGAGAAATCTATCATTTATGGATAAAAAAGTTATAAATGAACAGAACTATCTAAGATCAGTCACTAGAAACGGAGATGACACATACTTCATAAAGAAATCTAAAAAAGATTTAGAAGATGCAAAAAGTAGATTAGAAGATACAACATATATGAACACGTACATAGACAACAAGCTAAAAAATCTGTCATATTTACTTTTCAACAACCAAAACTGGGCAAAATTCCTTGATTCAATAAGTTTACTTGCGCAAAAGAACAATGTGCATATAAAAATAATTCAAAATAAAATAAATAAACCAAATTTACAAAAAATTGAACAAATATTGACTCTGACTGTTAAGTTTAACGGCAATTTTAAAAATGTTATGAAATTTATTAATTCTATAGAAGAGAGCAAATTAGTTGTTGATATTTACGATTTAAATTTAAAAGGTGCAGCAGGAATTGATGGTTATGTAAATATAGCGGTTTGGGGGATGAAATATTGAAAAAGTTAAATTTTTACAAAATATTTATATTTTTGATTTTATCTGTAAATTTTTTGTATGCATCAAACTCAGACTCATTGACAAATGAGATGCAGAAATATGATAAAATCTTTGATAAAGTTAGTGAAACCAGAATAGGCATAAGTCAAAAAGAATTAAATCAAACTCGTAATCCTTTTGTAGTTACAAGCAGAAGTGTAGAGCAAAGAAGAGCCACGGGGAGAAGAAGAGTTTATTTGAGGCTAGACGCCATATTTGACAATAGAGCCAAAATCAATGGAAGATGGATTAAGTTATATAAAAAAATCGGAGTATACAAGTTGGTAAAAATCAAAAAAAGCAGTGTATTGCTTAAAAGTTCAAATAATACAAGAGAAATTTTTATAAGGAAAAACAATGGGTCTCAAATTAAATTTTCATCAAAATAATAAAAAATTATCGGTACTGTTTTTTTTAATATTTTTTTCTATAACTCAGCTGTATGCTTTAGATAGCAATAAGTCATGTGAATTTAGAACATTTAATATAAAAGCAAGCAACAAAGTTTCTAATATTGATCTATTGACTCAAATAGCCGATACCTGTAACTTTACTATTGTCGTTCAAGATGATATTGCAAAAAAAACGCTTAGAGATAAACTAAATAGTGTCAATATCAATAACCTTACTTTAGATGAGTTATTTGGTGTATTAATAAGCGATAACGACCTCTACTATAAATTTGACAAAAATATTTTGAAGATTTATGCGCTAAATACTAAGACTTTTAGGATTGATTATATAACATCAGTGAGAAATGGAACTTCTGTATTAAATGCTTCTGTAGATGCTACACCTACGGCTGAAGGAGCAACAAAAACCGTAAGCGGAGACAATTCAATCAAATCTACTGAAACATTTAACTTTTGGGCAAAAATTTCCAATGAACTTATGTCTGTTTTAAATACCGGAGCAGATGAGTATAAAGCTGAAAAACCAATCATAAACGAAAATGCCGGTATTATTACGATTACAGCTACGAAAAAACAATTAGATAGAGTTGCGCAGTACATTGATATATTAAAAGAAAGATTAACAAAACAAGTTTTGATCAATGTAAAGATCATTTCTGTAGATCTTGAAAACAAAAGCTCAACCGGTATTGACTGGAGTGCATTCAATCTGTCTTTAAGCAATACTGCAAATGTACAATCTAATGCGAGCGCCAATCTACCTATCAGAAAATCAGATTTTACAAATTCTTATACTGTTGTAAGTGATGCACTTTTTACAATGTCTGGACTCATGGACTTTTTAGCGACAAATGGAGATACAAAGGTAGTATCAAGTCCAAAAGTATTGACTCTAAACAATCAACAAGCTCTTATAACTGTTGGTGACAATATAAACTATAGAGTCCCACAAGATACAACAAATAATGCAACTGCAACAACAACTACAACTACAACATACACTAATTACTCTATCTTCATCGGAGTTTTATTGAATATTACCCCTGAGATTTCTGATAATAATGAAATAATTTTAAGGATCAACCCTTCAGTTAGCAATTTTAAATATACACAAGATGACGGGAAGCAGACAACTCCTAGAGAAATCGCACCTGATACCTCTGAAAAAAAATTATCAACAGTAGTTAGAGTAAAAGATGGAAGTACAATAATTCTAGGTGGATTGATAACAAATTCTAAAGGTGCAAGCGATTCTAATGTTCCGGTTCTAAGTGATATTCCTCTTCTTGGAAGTGCATTTAGACATACTGGCAATAGCTTGACTTCTCAAGAGTTGATTTTTGTAATAACACCAAAAATTATAGGCGCTAAAGGAGTTACTAAAACATCCCTTAGAGAATTAGGATTTTCCAAGAGATTGTATGAGTAAAAGTGAATATTTATACCTAAAAAACATATTTCTTGACGGTGGTTTATTTGATTATATAAATCTTGATAAATCTACTTTTGCATATGAAAAACTTGTGCAAGCAATAGACAAACCACTAAAACTGATATTGTTTTATGGAAGACCAGGCACAGGAAAAACTTTTTTACTGCAAAAGATCTATAATGATTTTAAAAAGAAAAAGAAGATAATTTTTTTCCCAAGACCATACTTTAATGAAATAGAATTTATTAAAGCATTATATGAGAAAATTTTTAATGAAACTTCTCCTGAATTTAGTGGATATGACCAATTTTTAAATACTGTTGTTGAAAAACTTGATCCAAAAGAAGATGCTATAACTGTTCTAATTGACGAGTCTCAACTGTACCCAAATGAATTAATAGAAAAAATTAGACTTATGGCTGATTCTAGGAAGTTTAAATTTCTTTTTACAGTTCATAAAACTGATGAAGAAGATGTCCTTGCAAAAGACTATTTTCAAACCAGGATATGGGAAAGTATTGAACTTAAAAATCTTTCCTATAAAGAAATTCAGACTTACATTGAAAAGAAATTGATCTTTCACAATAAATTTGAATTTTTGAGATTATTCAATGAAAAACATTTTAAGATTATTACAAAATTAACTGATGGGAACTTAAGGACTATAAATAAATTGCTCTTTAAGCTTTTTGAAATACTTGAATATTACGATACGTACAGTCCATCAAAAATAAGTTCAAAAGCCCTCAAGATAAAATATATAACAATGGCAGGGATAGCTCAAGGAATGATAGATGTATAGTCCCGGCGACATAGCAGAATTAGAAAAAAAATATTCTACATATATGAAGAAAAAAATAGTTAAATTTTCTTTTATATTATTTTCTTCTCTGATAATTATATCCTTGGTGTTTTATTTTTTTTGGGAGAAAAAAAGTATACTCTCACTCATGCAATCAAAAATCAATAATATATCCAATATCTCTAAATCTCCTGAACCACAGATAAAAATGGTTGTTAGTGCGAAAGAAGAGAAAAATGAAACGAATAGTTCTAAGCATATAGCTGTTGCAATCATGCCAAAAGTATCAAATAGCGCAAATGCCACAACTGTTCCAAAGATAAGACAAGAGGAGAAGAAAAAATTAAGTCTTGCTATACCTGTAAATACTACACAGCAGGTTGAAAACAATACGACTTTAGCAAAGAATGAAACCAAATCTTTTCATTTAGAAAGTTCATCAAATCCTAAAGTAAAAGAACTTCCTAGCAGCAGTTTGATCCTCAAAATACCGGAGATCAAAATCAAAAAAGAAAAAAAGGTAGAAGAAAAAAAAGTTAAAGAATCAACAAAGAAAGCTAAAGAAAATATCACTATGCAAAGCACAAATAAAATAGCTCAAACTGATGCACCTGATGCTAATCACAGTGATGGTATTAAAATAGAAATGAAAAAGATAGATGCTATCAAATACCTAAAAGACAAATTTAATGAAAATCACAGTATCATATTTGCATTAATGCTTTGCAAAGAATATTATCAAAAAAAAGATTTTATTGATTCTCTGAAGTGGTCAATAATTGCAAATGACATTGATAACACAAATGAGAGAAGCTGGATTTGGTTTGCAAAATCAAAATATAGATTAAATCATAAAGATGATGCTATCAAAGCTTTAAAGGCATATTTAAATACGAATAATTCTGATAGCATTAGATCTCTTTTGCATGATATTATAAATGGAGAATTGTATGACTAAAAATATTTTATTAATTATTCTATTATTGTCGACATTTCTTTCTGCTGATGATCTAAATGATTTAAAAACTCAATTTTTAAACAAACAATACGCTCAAGTTTGCTCAAAATCAGTTGTTTTATATACAAAATACAAACATGACGATAGTTTTTTAAATATATTTGCAGTTTCTTGTTTGAATTCAGATATGATAAATAAAATGATGGTCCCTATAATAAAGTTATATAAAACAAAAGAAAATAGAGAAAATGCTGCTTATTTTGCAACTGTTCTCTATGAAAAAAAGTTACTTTATTATGCTCTTATTGATCATGTTGATATTTCATACGTAAATCTTCCAAAAACAAATTATATCCTTTCAATAATATTTGATAAATATGTAAAGGGTAAATATACGCAAAAAGAAAATTCATACTGGTTCAATGATGATAAAGATAAAAATCTAAAATACAAGCTATCTGTAGAAGAAAAAAACGGTGTTAAAAAAATATATCTTAGAACTTTAAAAAACGATACCGTAATTAAAACTAGAGTATATTGGTAATAATATGGAAGACATACTAAATAACTTTGCAGATTATCTAATCGGTAATAGAATTATTGATGATAATACTGCGGAAATAATCAAAAAAGAATCTGAAGAAAAAAATAAAAATATATTTGAAATACTTATAGATAGAAATCTTTTTGAGAAACAAGATCTAATAACGTTGATCATTGAATTTTATAAAAAAGGCAATATAGAACTTGAGGACATCAACAAATATTTTGCTGTTCAAATAGAAGAATTTCTACAAGCTTTGGCGAAGAACTTAAACGCAACATATATTGATTTAGATTCTATAGATATTAACCATAGAATGGTAAATAAACTACCTTTTGCTCAGTTAAGAAAATTTCAAGCGCTTCCTATAAAAGAAGATGAAATAAATATATATGTTGCATTTAAGGATCCGATTGATATTAATGCACAAGAGGGAATTCAAAGAATATTCCCAAGAAAACTTGTCAAAACTGTAATCAGCGAGCCATCTTTGATTGAAAAATATCTAAATAAAATTGAACTTGGCGACAGTATAAAAGATCTAATATCGGATATTAGAAAAGAAATCTCTTCAAGTGCAAGCGACAATCCTCAAGAATTGTCCGGCATCATGAAGCTCATAGAAGTTATTTTGAAAACTTCTATCTTATCAAGAGCAAGTGATATTCATGTGGAACCAACCGTCAATAATTGTGTCGTCAGAAGTAGGATAGATGGTATCTTAACCGAAACTTTCATATTTGATAAAGACATATACCCTCCTCTAGCCTCTAGACTAAAGCTTCTTTCAAATATGGACATAGCTGAAAAAAGAAAACCGCAAGATGGAAGATTTTCAGCAACAATACTTAGCAGAGAATTTGACTTTAGGATATCTGCCTTGCCGATATTAAACGGTGAATCAATAGTTATGCGTATTTTGGACAAATCAAAGGTCATGATAAGACTTGAAGAATTAGGTATGCATAAAGACAACTTTGATAAATTCAACTCTTCTATGAGAGCTCCATATGGCATAATTTTTGTAACAGGCCCTACCGGAAGCGGGAAAACCACTACTTTATATGCTGCCTTAAATGCTATAAAAAGTGTTGAAACTAAAATAATCACGGTTGAGGACCCTGTTGAGTATCAACTCAATCTTATACAGCAAGTTCAAGTCAACGAAAAGGCACATCTAAATTTTGCCGGCGCTTTGAGATCAATCCTTCGACAAGATCCGGATATTATAATGATTGGAGAGGTAAGAGACCAAGAGACATTGAGAATAGCTGTGCAAGCTGCACTTACAGGACATCTTGTTTTCTCAACCCTGCATACAAACGATGCGATAAGTGCCGTAACAAGAGTTATGGATATGGGAATAGAGCCATATCTTCTTAGCGGTTCACTTGTTGCCATAGAAGCTCAAAGACTAGTCAGAAAACTTTGTCCTTATTGTAAAACAAAAATTACATTACCCAAAACTGCTCATGATGAAATAAATGAATTTTTGCCTAAAGAGTATCAGTTTTATAAGCACAACGGTTGCGAAAAATGCTCGCAAACAGGTTATATGGGAAGAGAAATGCTTTCAGAAATACTTGTTGTTAGCGAAACAGTATCTAGTATGATTGCACAAGGGAGAAGCAAAGAAGATATAAAGAAACAAGCATTAGATGAAGGTTTTATCAATATGTACAGAGATGGCATACTAAGAGCTGCAAGCGGTGTGACAACTCTCGATGAAGTTGTAAGGGTGGCAAAAGGATGAATTATTATGAAGTAACCTCATTATTTAAAGGTAAAAAAGAGATAAAGACTATCAAAGCGCCAAATAAAAAAGATGCTATAACTATAGCCAAAACTAAAATTCCAGGCATCTTGCTAAATATTCAAGTGACTTCAGCCCCTATAGAAGACCAATTTGCAGAGTTTAAAGAAAAATTTTTTAAATCTGTTATAAAAAAGAAGATCAATGCAAAATCATTGATAGCTGCGATTAGACAACTGGCAGTTATGACAGATGCAGGCATTTCCATACATGACAGCATAAAAGAAGTAACCGAAGCCAGTGTTGACAAATCATTGAAATCTATATTCTCAGAATTAAATGATGATCTAAACTCCGGGCTTAGTCTTACACAGGCCATGATGCCATATAGAAAAGAACTTGGTGACGTTACCATTGCCATGATTGAACTTGGAGAGAATACAGGAAATATGGCAGAATCTTTAGAAAAATTGGCTGAAATCCTAGAAGAAATTGAAGAAAATAGACAAAAATTCAAAAAAGCAATGAGATATCCTATAACTGTTATGGTTGCAATTGCCATAGCATTTACAATTCTTATGGTTTATGTTGTGCCAAAATTCAAAGAAATATTTTCTAAGTTTAAAACAGAACTCCCGTTACCTACTAAAATACTGCTTTTTCTAGAAAATGTTATTCATAATTATGGATTTTATCTGTTGGGTTTTATTTTTGTAGTCATCATATTTACAAAATATATGCTTGCAAACAATGAAAAATTCAAATACGATTTTGATAAATACATTTTGAAAGTATATCTTATAGGAAGTATCACCTTTTATGCTACTATGTCAAGATTTACACTAGTTTTTACAGAATTAATACGCTCAGGTATACCTATTGCCGATGCTTTAGAAACATCATTATTGACACTTGAGAATATGCATTTAAAACACAAGCTAAGTTCAGTAAATACTTCTGTACAAAGAGGTATCTCACTAACAGAAGCGTTTAGAGAAACCGGACTTTTCGAAGGTATGCTGATTCAAATGATTCATGCAGGAGAGAGAAGTGGAACTCTAGATAAAATGCTAGATAAAGTGACAAATTATTTCAAATCAAGATTTAATGAACTTATAGACAATATATCAAGCTATATTGAACCTATTTTATTGGGATTTATAGCTGCTATGGTTCTTCTTATGGCCCTTGGTATATTTATGCCAATGTGGGATCTAGCAAAAGCCGTTAAGAACTGATTTAAAAAATTAAATTGTTTGGCTGTTAAAACGGCCAAACAGATTCTATCAACTTTGTTCCCCAAGGTTTTGAAGTACTCTTATCCATATCGCCTTGTGTTTTATATAAAATTTTTGCATCAGCAATATACTTGGAGTCAATTGTATTTGTTTGATCTATGTCATAAGGCCTGATAACCCCACTAATTTGAATAATCTGCTTTTCTCCATTAAGCAAGAGTTCTCTACTACCTTCGATAAAATAATTTCCGTTATTTAATATCTTTATTATTCTAGCCGAAATAGTTGTAGCAAATTTCTCATCTCTGGTGTTACTCCCTGAACCTGTGAATGAATCTGTAGAACCGGATTGAAAACCTATATTTGATACACTATTTATCGCATTTGTAACACTTTTTAAAGCTCCATTCGAGCTTCCGTTTGTAACAACACCGCCTCCTAGTGAATCTTGGGAATTTTTAGACAGTGATTTTTTGGCTTGTGAGCTTTGAGCTATATTTTCACTTATAGTAACTGTTACGATATCATTTACATGCATGGCTTTTAAATCAGAGAAAAGTGGATTATCTCCTTGCCCAAAAAGGCTACCTTCATTTGATTGAGGTGCATCACTGACTCTTGATGGTGTTTGATCTACGTATGTTGGTGCTTGCATAGTGATTTTTGGATCAGCTTGATGAGTTGTGCATCCGATAAACAAAAGGCTAACAAAGGAAGTTACTAAAATTTGTCTCATCTTTTACCTTATATATAAATTATTGTGTGTTAAAACTCTATAGAAGCAAAAAAAGTTCCATTTAAGATTTGAACTCTATGAACTCTTTTATCTTTTTATCAAAAATATATATCTCCATTGGATTATCACCAATTTCGAAAATTATTTTACATCTATCAAATGGTGTATTTTCTAAGCCTTTTGATACGACTTCAAGTATATATGTTCTTGTATTAAATATATGAGATGTAGCTTCTCCTATATATGCAAAACTTTCATTTTCGACAGGGAAAAAACCTTCTTTAAAAAGATGTTTTTCAAATACTTCTTTGTCTTTTAGATTTTCTACATCAACGACTAATGCTACTTTCATTCACTTAAAACTCTATCCAAATGTGTAGCAAAATATTTTGCATCTTTAAAGCCGACAACTTTATAAGACTTTAGTTCTTTGTTGTCTTTGAAAAACACTATTGCAGGAGGTCCAAAAATATTAAATCTTCTTAAAATCTCCTTGTCATCAGCAGTATTTTTTGTTACATCGATCTGAACTAGGTTAAATTTTTTCATTTTTTCTTTTACTGCTTCATTACTAAACGTATATTGCTGAAATTCCTTGCAACTTACACACCAATCAGCATAAAAATCTATAAAAACAGGTTTCTTGGAGTTTTTTATTTCAGTATTTAATTCATCTAAGGTTTTAATCCTTTTAAATGCTGACTCAGCAGAAGTATTACTGTTTGATTGTTGTATGATAGCACTTGATTGATATAATGGTTCCAGTGGATTTACTGATCCTTTCATTGCACCTACAAATAACATTACAGAATATATAAATAATACTATACCTAATCCCTTGAAAAGCTTTTTCCAACCACTGCAATTTTCTTTTAAAGGTTCTAAAGCTCCCATATATACAGAAGATATAAGCAACAACAGCATCCATAAAAGCATAGTAAATACCGGAGGGACAATACGAGAGATCATCCAAATAGCAACACCCAACATCAATACGCCAAAGATTGATTTTATTGTATCCATCCAGATACCCGGGCGAGGCATAAATCTACCTGCTCCGGCACCTACGATCAGGAGAGGAACTCCCATGCCTAAACTCATAACAAACAACGCTAGACCGCCGAGCAAGGCATCTCCACTTTGCCCTATATAAACAAGAGCTCCGGCAAGTGGTGCGGCAACACAAGGTCCTACGATGAGAGCAGATAAAAATCCCATAATTGCAACACCTATCAACCCGCCTTTACTAGAGTTTTCACTGTTTTTTGATAGTTTTGATTGAATAAAACTTGGCATTTGCAGTTCATAAAAACCAAACATAGAAAAAGACAGAAGCACAAAGATCAAACTAAAAATTGATATTACCCATGGATTTTGAAGAGCTACTTGTATATTGGCTCCAAACAATCCAGCAAGTATTCCTGCAATAGTATATGCAACAGACATAGCCAAAACATATATCAAAGAAAGGAAAAATGCTTTTTTGGTGTTCATGCTTTTCGAGGATTGAGAAACAATTACAGAAGACAATATCGGTATCATTGGAAAAACACAGGGAGTGAGCGAGAGCAAAAGACCAAAACCAAAGAAAGTTATTAGAACAAGCCATATACTCTTCTTAGAAAAGCTTTGCGCTATCTTACCCTCTTCTGAAATATTTGCCTTTGCAGTGCTACTTTGAGTTGTATCTTGTTTTTTTATATTTGTATTTCCGCTAGCTAGATTAAATGAAAAAGTTTTACTAAGAGGTTGATAGCAAACACCTTGTGATGAGCAACCCTGATAAGATACCTGAAGCGTAAAATTTCCTGAACTAACATGTTTTTTGATTACTGAAAGTGGTATATTTATATTGACATTTTTTTCAAAAACTAAAAATTCTTGATGCTTTATAGGTTTTGGTTTGGTAAGCTCTTTGTCAATGGACACATTTAGAGGTTTAGTGATATCAAATTTCAGTTTATCGGCATAAATGTAAATATCTTCACCTAATTTTAAATTTACTAAAATATTATCTGCATTGCGATGAGCTGTGACGATAAAAGCTTCATCAGGAGAAAGTATTTTCCTTTGAGTAATAGCCGATAAAGACACTACAGATATTAGGAAAATTAAAAGTAACCTTGAAAAATATTTCATATATTTTGCCTTAAGAATAAATTCCGATATTTTAACAAAATAATATAAATATTACATAAACACTTAATTTGATTTTATGTCGCTAAACCCATTTAATCGTATTCTTCTTCGTATTTCACCATCATGAAATCGTCTTTTTTCTATATCAGTCTTTGGAACAAGCATTGGCACAGGAGTAGGTCTGCCGTTTTTATCAACAGCAACCATAGTGAAAAAACAACTATTTGTATCTGTAACAATTCCTTGCTGAATATCTTCAGCCACTACTTTTATACCTACTTCCATAGATGTTCTACCGGTATAATTCACGCTTGCCAAAAATGTAACTAGCGTCCCGACAGGTATTGGATGCTTAAAGACAACACTATCTACGCTCAGTGTTACAATTCGTTCTCCACAATATCTAGCAGCGCATGCATAAGCAACTTGGTCTAAATATTTTAATAAATCTCCGCCATGTACATTGCCTGAGAAATTTGCCTTATCAGGCATCATCAAGATTGACATAGTAAGTTTATTTTTTTCAAAAGAAACATTATCCATTATTTTTTATCCTAAGTTTTTTGAGCTGGCCATTAGACCAGCTCAAATATTTTATTCGACTTCTGCGTCAATTACATCTTCATCATTTTTATCTTTTTTTCCAGCTTCTTTTTCACCACCGGCTTTTGACGCTTCATCTTTCTTGTACATAGCTTCTGCTAATTTGTGACTGACTTCCGTCAAAGCTTTTACTTTTTCGTCAATTTGTTCTTTAGTAGCAGAATCATTAGCTAAAACATCTTTTAGTTCTTTTAAAGCAGATTCTATTTTTGCTTTTTCAGCGGCATCAACTGAATCACCCATCTCACCTAAAGATTTCTCAGTTTGATGAGCTAGCGCATCTGCTTGATTTCTTGCTTCAACTGCTGATTTTCTTTTTGCATCTTCTTCTTTATGAAGTTCTGCATCTTTTACCATTTTGTCTATCTCTTTTTCATCCAGTCCGCTGCTTCCTGTAATCTTAATCTCTTGTGCTTTTCCTGTAGCTTTGTCAGTTGCACTTACAGTCAAGATACCGTTTGCATCTATATCAAATGAAACTTCAATCTGAGGTACGCCTCTAGGTGCTGGAGAAATGTGTTCTAGGTTAAATTGACCCAAAGATTTGTTATCTTTTGCAAATTCTCTCTCTCCTTGTAAAGCATGAATTGTAACAGCAGATTGGTTATCTTCAGCTGTTGAAAATACTTGAGCTTTTTTAACAGGAATTGTTGTTCCTTTTTCTATAAGCTTTGTCATAACTCCACCCAATGTTTCAATCCCTAGGCTTAATGGGGTTACATCAAGTAAAAGAACATCTTTTACATCTCCTCTAATTACGGCACCTTGAATAGCAGCACCAATTGCAACTACTTCATCAGGATTTACAGATTTATTTAAATCTTTACCGAAAAATGCTTTTACTTTTTCTTGTACAAGAGGAACTCTAGTACTTCCACCTACCAATACGATTTCCTTGATTTCATTCTTATCTAAGCCTGAGTCTTTTACAACTTCTTTGATTTTTGTGATTGTTTCATCCACTAAATCTTCTATCATAGACTCAAATTTTGCTCTTGTAACTTTCTTTACCAAGTGCTTTGGTCCTGAAGCATCTGCAGTAATAAAAGGTAGGTTTACTTCTGTCTCAGTAGAGCTTGACAACTCTTTTTTCGCATTTTCCGCTGCTTCTTTTAATCTTTGTAATGCCATAACGTCGTTTTTAAGATCTATGCCATTCTCATTTTTAAACTCATTTGCAAGAAAGTCAATCAATTTGTTATCAAAATCATCTCCACCCAAAAATGCGTCTCCGCCAGTTGATAAAACTTCTACGACACTATCACCGGTTTCTAGAACAGTTACGTCAAATGTACCACCACCAAGATCATAAACTACGATTTTTTCTGCTTCTTTTTTCTCTAAACCATATGACAAAGCCGCACTAGTAGGCTCATTTATAATTCTAAGAACATTTAATCCAGCAATTGTTCCGGCTTCTTGTGTAGCTTTTCTTTGTGAATCATTAAAATATGCCGGCACCGTTATAACCGCATCTGTCACTTCTTCTCCAAAATACGCCTCAGCATCCTCTTTTAACTTCATCAAAACCTTGGCACTTATCTCTTGTGGAGTATACACTTTACCATCTACTTCTATAGCACATGCACCGTTTCTGTCAACAATTTCATACGGTAGTCTTTTTTTGGCTTCTTGTGCTTTATCTTCGTCACACATCAAGCCCATAATTCTTTTGATTGAATAAATCGTTCTTTTTGGATTTGTCACGGCCTGTCTTTTAGCAGTATCTCCAACTAAAACTTCATCTTTACTAGTAAATGCCACTATTGAAGGTGTAGTATTTTTTCCTTCTTTATTTGGTATAACTTTACTATCTCCATGTTCAAAAACTGCAACACATGAATTTGTTGTTCCTAAATCTATTCCTATAACTTTTCCCATTTCTAATCCTTTCAAGTTTTTATTTAATATTTTTAGCTTGAAGCTATTAAAACTAAATTTATATCACTTAAAGCTAAGACTTTTCGCCTAAACTTTTTAATTTTTCTTTGCTTTCTTTATTTTGCTATACTCACCATAGCTGGTCTTAAAACTCTATCTTTTATCTTATATCCCTTTTGAAACACCTCTAAGATTTCTCCAGATTGTTTTTCTTCGCTCTCAATCTGCATGACTGCTTCATGAAAATTAGGATTAAATTCTCCTCCCATATCAACCAATTCTATTCCATGTTTTTCAAATGTCTTTCTAAATTGCTCTATGGTTAAATTTATTCCCTCCTTAATTTTATTAAATAGCTCTCCAGTGTCTTGATCTTTCTCAACTTCACTTGCATCCTTAGCCATTTCCAAAGCATCAATGATAGGCAATAAATCTCTAGCAAATGTCTCATGAGCATAAGCTATAGCCATCATTTTTTCTTTTTCCATTCTTTTTTTAATATTATTAAAATCCGCATTGGCTCTTAAGTACTTATCTTCTAACTCTTTAATCTTGTTTTCCAGATTTTCAACTTCAGACACCACTTCTTCAGAGTCATTTGTTGTCTCAATCTCTTCATCGTTTTGAGTTATTTCTTCTTGTTTGTTTTCTTCATTATCCATATTTACTCCTTTGCATTTTTAAAGAAACTTTCAAAATCGCTGTCTAGCTTTCCTAGGCAAAACATTTGCAAGTCATCATCCTTCATGTTGGCATTATGCTTAACGGCCATGCAGCCATTTGGCACAAAATCATCAAAATACATACCTACATTTAATGAATCCAGGAATCCAGGTTCGACAATCTTTTCAATAAATTCTTCATTATCTAATTCTTGAGCGATCTTATACAATTCATCTTTTCCTTCTTTTAAGATTGATGTTTGCAAAAAAATCTGTTCTAGTTTATTTCTCAGCTCATAAAGTCCGACAGCTGCAGATATTTTTTTTAAATCCTGCATACTACAACCGATAAAACTATTTAAAAATTTCTCTATTTTTGGATGATATTTTAAAACGATCTCATCTTCATCAAAAACTAAAATTAAAAATCTATCACTAACCCGCATCAATTCGCTAAATGTAGAATTTTTATTTTTTTTAACTATGCAATATAATCCATAATCACGAATTGAATTTTGCATTTTTTCAATATCTTCGATAGCAATAGGTACTTCCGGATTTATTTTATTTAACCAATATTCTCTTAAAGCACTTTGCGTTGGAATTCTACCGCTACTTACATGAAGCTGGATTAATGCTCCTTCTTCAGATAGCTGCTTAAAATATATTCTAATCGTTGATGGTGATATATCCAGAGTCATTCTGCCTTTTAATTCACTTGAACCAATAGGAGTTTTAGATTTTATATATTCTTTTATAATAGACTCTAAAATTAAATCTCTTTTGGATACTTTCATGATTATTATCCTTTTTTTTGCTAATCTAAAATTTCTTATATTTTATGATTATAGCAAAATTTTACTACTCTTGTCACTCTCAACATTCAATTGCTGATGTAATTATACAACATTGAGTGTTATTTTGTCAAGTATATTTCTTTAGTCTATATGACTAAACTTTCTTTAGTCATATTTTATAATTATGATATCGACGGATGAATATCAGTGAAAGATAGTAGTAATATGTTGAATTTAGGGAATTTGGAAAAGGTTTATAATATAAATAGTAGATTTTATAGGAAAGGATTTTTTGCTTTTTTGCTTTTCAATTTATATTTTACGAGTAATATAAATTCATTTACAAATCTTTTGAATTTATCAAAAAAATTCTTGCGCTCCCCTAATGAAAGGAACAATTCATTTAAAGCTTGCTTTTCCTTTTTTGATAACGTGCTCATGTATTCTCCTCTTTTAGACCGGTTCGGATACGTTTTGTTATTCTCAAAATTTCATCATCATCAAGCTCACCAAGCATTTTAAATATTGCCGTTGCAGCTTGAGGTTGAGAATTTCCTAGTCTCCAATCTTGATAAGTTCTCATAGAAACTCCTAGTCGCTCAGCCATTTCTCTTTGACTGATCTTTTTTCCCAGAAATTTTGATTCTACAGCATTATGAAGGAGATTAAAAATATCATTAGTTTTCATAGTTACAATTCTAACTAAGACAAAATTAATTACACCTAAATGTATGTAAAATATAACTTATTGTATCTAAAATATCTCATTTTTGTGTATTTATATAAAATTTAATGTGTATTTTATGTAATTTATTACTAAATTACATACTTTTTAATATATTTTATACGGAATGATGTACGATTAATGTGTTTGAAATTTTTAATGAGTAAATTAAAATAAGGAGTATTGAGCCTATTAATAGAAATAGGCCCAAAATGCTATTTGTCTCTTATTGACAATTCTTTTAGAATCTCAGTGTATCTACTAAAATTAGTTTTTTTGAGGTATCTCATAAGTCTTTTTCTTTGTCCTACCAATTTTAAAAGACCTAGTCTTGATGAATGATCTTTTTTATTGATTTTCAAATGTTCTGTCAAATCCAATATTCTTTTTGACAGTATAGCTATTTGCACCTCTGGTGAACCTGTGTCACCCTCTTTTCTTCCGAATTTACTGACGATTTCTAATTTTTCCGCCGAACCTAAAGCCATTACGACCTCCTTGATTGGTATTTTGAGTTTTTGCTCAATTTTTTTAAGCCAGAAATTATAGCAGAAAAAATAAGAAAAGTCACTATTTTCTCATAATCCTCTAAATTTATTTGAATTAACTAAAAAAAAATTCACTACTATATTTGATATTGTTTTCTTAAAGTAAAATCTAGTTTATATTTAGTACAATATTAGTCTTAATTAAAAGAAAGGTTTATCATATGCTATTAACAAAGGCCAGTGAATATGCATTATTATCTTTAATAATAATTGCGAGGAAAAATTCACCACAGGATGTAGAAACATTATCAACCGAGCTTGCAATTTCTAAAAGTTTTTTAGCTAAAATATTACAATCGTTAGCAAAAAATGGAATTTTAAAATCTTTTAAAGGGACAAAGGGTGGATTTTTATTGGCTTCAGGGCCAGAAAATTTAACATTAAAAACGATTATTGAGTCAGCTGAAAAGAGACCTACAAAAGTTTTCGAGTGTTCAACTCCTGAATCTAAATGTCCCAGCGGTAAAGAAGAATTTTGTAAAATTTTGCCTGTCTTGTCAAGATTGCAAAATAAAATTGATCTTTTTCTAGATGATTTGACTTTAAAAGACATAATAGAAAACTAAAGGTGATTGTTGAAACAAAATAGAAACAAGATTTTAACTAGTTTAAGTCCTATTTTAGGACCAATACTTAGAGCTAAAGATTTAACCATGGTTGTTATTATTATAGCAATTTTGGCGATTATCATCATACCATTACCTAGTTCTGTCCTTGATTTCTTCTTAACAATTTCTTTATCAATGTCCGTTCTTATTATCTTAATTTCGTTATATATACCTAAACCAACCGATTTAACAACTTTTCCGACTTTAATCTTAATCATCACTCTCTATAGATTATCTTTAAATATAGCTACAACCAGAATGATACTTAGCAATGGTCATAAAGGACCTGATGCAGTAAGCCAGATCATCTCAAGTTTTGGTGAATTTGTTGTAGGCGGTAATTACGTTATTGGAATCATCGTATTTTCTATTCTTGTTTTGATAAACTTTATGGTCATTACTAAAGGCTCAACCAGAGTAGCAGAAGTAGCTGCAAGATTTACACTAGATGCTATGCCAGGCAAGCAAATGGCAATCGATGCTGATTTAAATGCCGGTTTGATAGATGAAAAAACAGCAAGAATCAGAAGAGAAGATATACTTCAAGAAGCAAGCTTTTACGGGGCGATGGATGGATCGAGCAAGTTTGTCAAAGGCGATGCAATAGCCGGTATAATCATAACCATCATAAATATAATAGGCGGTTTTCTTATAGGTGCTTTTCAGTACAATCTTGATCTTGCTACAAGTGCAAAAACTTATACAATCCTTACTATTGGTGATGGACTTGTCTCTCAATTACCGGCACTTATAAGCTCAACTGCAACCGGAATTATTATAACTAGAGCCAACAAAGATGATAAAAACTTTGCAACAGGAGCAATTGACCAATTATTTGGTGACTATAAAACCCTTTTTATCGTAGGTTTCATATTAGTTATGTTTGCATTAGTCCCAGGCCTTCCCGGCATCTCATTAAGCCTTGTGGGATTCATATTTTTAACTCTTGGGTATATTATGAAAAAAACTGTAGAAGATGGTTTTTCTATAGCAAATATGTTTGCAAAAGATATAAAACAGAAAAAAGAGGATGATTCGCTAAAGGCTTCTTCTGAAGTACCAAAGAAATCTAAAAAAGAGTTAAAGGAAGAAGAAGAAAAAGCGCTGAATGATATATTGAAGTTAGAAATACTAGAACTAGACTTAGGTTATCAACTAATCAAACTAGCAGATCCTAGCCAAGGCGGAGACCTTTTGGATAGGATTAAAAGTATGAGAAGGAAGATTGCAACTGATTATGGGTACATCATTCCACAGGTTAGAATAAGAGATAATTTGCATTTAAAATCTAATCAGTATCAACTGCTCTTAAAAGGAGTAGAAATTGGAAACGGTGAAATATTTCCGGATAAATTTTTAGCTATGGATAGCGGTCTGGTTGCAGATGAAATAGAAGGAATTCCAACCAAAGAACCTGCTTTTGGCTTAGATGCACTCTGGATAGATGCAGATAAAAAAGAAGATGCTATAATAAAAGGTTACACTACTATAGATCCGTCTACAGTTATATCAACTCATCTTAGTGAGCTGATCAAAAAATACTCTGAAGAACTATTAACTAGACAAGATGTTCAAGAACTTGTAGATAAAACAAAAGAAAATTACCAAGTTGTAGTTGATGACTGCTTGAAAGTTGCAAATATTGGTCTGATACAAAAAGTCTTAAAATCACTTTTACATGAGCGAATTCCTATAAAGGATATGTTAACAATTTTGGAAACGATTAGTGATATAGCAGAAATCACTAGGAATGTGGATATAATAGTAGAGCAAGTAAGAGCAAAACTTTCAAGGATTATTACAAAACTGTATAAAGACGAAGAAGGTGTTATTAAGCTTCTAACGTTTAATGCGCAAACAGAACAGAAACTATTGGATGCATTACATGACAGAGATGGAGTAAGAGATCTTATACTAAATATAGGGCAAATAAACAAACTCGTTCAGGTTGTCAGTGATGAAGCCGGTAAAGTATTGCAAAAAGGCATAGCTCCTGTTGTAATCGTGGTTGATCCTCTTTTAAGAAAATCTTTAAACGATATCTTTGAAAAATTTAACCTAGATGTTGTTGTACTAAGTCACGCAGAAATAGACTCAAATGCTAAATTTGAAGTATTAGGAGCAGTAGAAATTGAAACTTTATAAGGAATTACATGGATTATAAGCTATATCATTTGTCTCACACAGACCTAGACGGATATGGATGTCAAATGGTCACAAACAAATACTTTGAGTCTATAAAATTTTATAACTCAAATTATGGTAAAGAGATAAATGAGAGATTTAACGAAATATTTAACGATATTCAAAATGATGGATTTGAAAAAAATATTATATTAATAACTGATTTAAATTTAACACCGGAACAAGCTAAAGAATTTGATTCTAAGATCATGAATACAAATAAAAATATTATGATTCTTTTGTTGGACCACCACAAATCTGGAGAAAATTGCGCCCAAGAGTTTGAATGGTATTATTTAGATGATGCTAGATGTGCGACCAAGATAACTTATGATTTTTTTTCATCAATCTATGGAGAAGATAAAAAATTATCAAAATTTGTTGATGTTGTCAATGCAGTTGATATCTGGCTTGAAGACAAAGAGGAATTTGAGTTAGGAAAAGTTTGTTTAGGCTTGGTTAGTGGAGCTAAAGAGATCAATAGAATTATGTTTCCAAAAGAAAACAGTCAGTATATGTTTGATCTATTAACAAGAATACAGCCATATTTTGATTATAAGGATCCACACATCGCACTTGATAATAATATGCATAAAATCAAAAAAGAGATACTGACTTTTGATCAAGATGACACTCTAAGTAATTTAATCTCCAAATATAATGTTAAAATGTTAAGTGAAAATCAAGAATCCATGAAAATAGAATATGATGGATATCTTGGGATCTTAACATATAATATAGGAAATGTATCCGTTATCGGGAATGATTTTCTCAAAGAAAATCCAAATTTCGATTTTTTTATGGATGTAACATCAAGAAAGACTGTAAGTTTTAGAGCAAACGGCAAAATAGACGTAAGTAAAGTAGCTGCAAAGATAGCTAATGGCGGTGGTCATCCAAATGCAAGTGGAGGTTTGATGGGAAGTTTTAAAGATGGTTTTATATATGAAGATATAAAAAACCAGATTATAAACTTAATGGCAAAAAAAACAGGAGGGAAAAATGTTAGACAATGAAATTAACGAGATAGAACTGGAAATTGAAGAATTGGCGATGCAACTGACAGATATGTTACATGTTGCATTATACTTTGCCGGTGTAAAAAAAGATAAATTGGAAGAAGCAGTAGATGCGTATGTAAATGCTATAGATGAAGTTTTCAAAGATGATGATGACGGAGAAATGGGTATAGAAGAGATAATTACGATCATCGAACATATTAAAAAATCACATCCGAGGCTATTTAAGTAAAAAAACAATTTTGCAACCAAATCCTATGTAAACGTAAGGATAGAATATGAATTTAGAAAAAGTAAGAGCAGGTTTTTTTATAATACTTGCCATGACATTAAATTTTGGCTTTTTTTATGGAGACATCGGGCTAATTGAGCAACATGACAAATATGAACTCTTAGCAGCAATTGTGATTAACCTGATAGCAACAATATTAAAGCTCGGTGATAGAACACAGATGGGCTCTGTATTGCTTGCTACATCGTTAGTAGCAGATATTCAATTAATTGCTGCTGCTACCATTTGGACCATAGCAGCTTATACAAGCTCTATGAATCCAAGTATTGTGGTTATAATTGTTTCTCTATCAGGAGGTGCCTTACTAGCAAATATCACTTCTGTTATATTATATGTAGGTGATACCGTTAAATCTAAAAGATAGATGATAGGGATTTAGAATGAAAAACAGTTCTTTGTTTCTCATCTTACAAAAGATGAGAATACCCTTTATCGTACTTATTATAGCTTACACTATCTCAATAGTGGGTCTTGTCTCTATAAGCGGAGTAACAAGTAGCGGTGAGCCTTATCATATGAGTATTTTTGATGCTTTTTATTTTGTTACTTACACAGCTACCACAATAGGTTTTGGAGAAACTCCTTACACCTTTACATACCCACAAAGAATCTGGGTATCTATGTTAATCTATCTTACGGTTATCGGCTGGTTTTACAGCATTGGTACTATTATATCCCTAGTTCAAGATAAAGTATTACTAAAAGAACTATCACGTGCAAAATTTAAAAAACAAATAAAAAATTTAAAAGAGGACTTTTTTATTATTCTAGGTTTTAACAGCACAACCAAAAAAATTATTGAAAAATCCATGAAAAAAGGCTTTAGAGTTGTAGTTATAGAAAAAGAGGAAGAACGTGTAAATGAATTGTTACTAGAAGGGAACACTCCTATTATTCCTGTAATTCAAGCAGATATATATGATCCGATCGCTTTAGAAATATCAGGTATTAAATCAAAATACTGCAAAGGACTAGTATCTTTGTTTGAAGATGACAACTTAAATCTTAGAATAGCTATAACCAGTAAACTGACCAATCCAAATGTTCCGTTGGCAATTAAATCTACCACTGACAATTTAACAGAAAATCTATTGGATGTTGGAGTTGAAATAGTAGAAAATCCTTTTAGCATAATATCAAATCATATAAATTTGAGTCTTAATTCTCCATCCATTTATCAGATAGAAAAATGGGTCTATAATATAGATGTTCTATCAAATAGCACTATCAAATTACCACGAGGAAAATATATAGTTTGCGGATATGGAAGAATGGGTAAGGAGATATATAGGATATTAGAAGACAACAACATTGAAGCAACTTTTATAGAGATAGATGAAAAACAGCTACAAAATTTGAAAACAAAAGGTGTCGTAATAGCTGATGCAGATGACAAAGATTTGCTCAAAAGTCAAGGTATACAAGATGCTGCAGTCATAATTGCAGGTACCGATGATGATACGACCAATTTATCTTTATTGTCAACAGCAAAAAAATTAAATAAAAATATTATAACAATTGCTAGAGAAAATGAATTAGAGAACTATTCTATCTTTCAGTATTCCAAAATAGACTATGTCTACATGCTATCAAAAATCCTTATCCATAAAACAGTTAATGCTCTTATTAATCCAATGTCAGACAAATTCTTAAATCTTCTCAAGGAACAAAATGAAGATTTTGGAGCTAATCTTATATGGGACCTACTAGATAATATAGGAGAGAATCCACAAATTTATGAATTATTTATCAATACCAATAAGGCATATGCCGTAACAATCGCACTAAATGAGAATAAAACTATAGTTATAGGAAATTTTTTAAAGAGAAGAGATAACAGAAATCTAAAAAATAACGTAATGATACTGCTACTTCAGAGAAAAGATAAATTCTATCTACTACCTGATGAAAATATGCAAATTAAACTTGATGACAAGATATTGTTCGCAGCATCAACCCAAGCAATAGACGACATAGAGTATATAGCAGAAAATATATATGAATTAGAATATGTAAGTAATAACTTCCAAGAAGTCTAGAAAATCTTTACGATTATTTTAAAGCCACAAAAGTTACAAAGTTTCCCCATTTGAAAATTGTCTCAACCTTTTTAAAACCTACTTCCAGGATCATCGTTTTGTTTTCATCTTCAGTATATGGGATCAAGATATTTTCCAAAGCTTCTCTTTTTTGTGAAATTTCAAATTCACTGTAACCTTGTGTTTTTTTAAATTCGTAATAAATATCAATAATATCTTTGTTAAATTTTTTATCTTCATATACAATTTTTTCACTAAATATGAAGATTCCATCGTCATTGATCGCATTATATATTGTTTTTAAAAAAGGAGATCTACTTATAGGTCTAATGAATTGTAGCATATAGTTTGCTATGACCACATCGCTTTTTGGCAATTCTGCTTCTAAAATATCAACTAATTTTAAGTCGATATTCGCACCATATGCTTTTATCTTATTTTTGGCTTGATGAAGCATAGCTTCAGAATTATCAAATCCGATCAAATCAAGTTTTTTATTACTTTTCTTGTAAATGGATAAAAGGGTATTGGCCGTAGAACAACCAAGATCCAATACTCTTGAATTCTCTTTTGCAGAGGAGATAACAACACTGCATATAAGAGATATTACGTCTTTATAAAAAGGAATAGATCTCTCTAACATATCATCAAAAACACTAGCAACATTTTCATCAAATTCAAACTGCTTTTCAATTGGTTGCATAAAGATCTTATCCATCAATTTTATTCTCATCAACAATTTTTTTTGCGCTCTTAATATCTTTAAAAATTTGTAACTTCAACTCAGTAAAAGAATCAAATTTCCTATTCTCTCTTATAAAGTCTATAAAGCAAACATCTATTGTTTCAACTTTTGAGACTTCTATCTCTTGACCGATAATATGTGTTTCGAGAGAGAACTTACCATCAGAACTTTCTCTCACTCCTATAAATGTGACAGACGGATAAATATGATTGTCTATTTTTGTAAATGTAGCATATACTCCATTTTTTGGTAAGATATATTTTCCTACTTCCAAATTTATAGTTGGAACAAGCTCTTTTTTACCGAGCCCTTGTCCTCTGATATGCTTTCCACTAATACAATATTCACGTCCGACTAATTTATTTGCTTTTTTTATTTCTCCATTTTGTATAAATTCTCTAACCTTAGAAGAATGAACTGAAATTCCATCTAGAAAAAATTCATCAACAATAGTAATCTGACCGCTGAAAAGATTTTTTAAATCATATATGTCACATGATCTGGCTGCACCGAATTTAAAATCATATCCTATGATGATATTCTTTAGATTAGGAAATTCTTTTTTTAAAAACGATGTAAATCCATTGCAATCAAAGTTTTTTATTTGATCAAACTTATAATAAAAACAAGGGAATTTTGTATATTCACTTCTTTTTTCACCTGGAGTGAGATTTGCTTTTTCTTTATCAATTATAAATAAGGCTCCTTTTGGAGTCAGTTTTTTTATTAATTGTTGATGACCTAAATGCAAACCATCAAATGTTCCGATTGCAATAGAGTCTATTTCATCTTTTTTTAAAGCAGTAGAATGTTTCAACACTTCCCTCTTTTCCTTTTATTTTTGAATCTTTGTTATCAATCAAATCCCATAGTTGTACACAGTTTGCAACAAATCTCTCTTTTGCTTTATTAATCGCAAAACTATCCTTTACTACACCTTTCTTATCTCTCTTTACAGTATTTCCAACTTCAAATTGTGGCTTGAATAAGATCAATATATACTCTTTTGCCAATCTATCAATATGTTCAATGATATGTTCAACCCCGATAAAAGATACATCACAGGTTATAATATCAAATTTTTCATTATAGTTAAAATCTCTGATGTCAGTTTGTTCAAATATTTCTAAATTTGTCGTACTTCTCAAACTTAAGTGAAGTTGTTCACTACCTACATCAACTGCCACTACTTTTTTTGCACTCTCTTCAAGTAAGACTTGTGTAAAACCACCGGTGCTGCTTCCTATATCTAGACAATTTTTCCCATTCACACAGATTATATTTTGTGTCTGAAGATAAGTCTTTAGCTTAAACCCTGCTCTGCTAACGTACTGTTTTGAATTCAAAATACTTATGTTATTTGTTTTGTCTACTTCAAAACTAGATTTAGAGACAATTTCACCATCGACTAAGACTTCCTGCTGCTTTATCAACTCTTGTGCCTTATTTCTACTTTGAGCAAATCCTTCAAGATGCAAATAATTATCCAATCTCACTTAGCATCTCCTCTTCACTCATAGTTTTAACGCCTAAAGATAGTGCTTTATCATATTTACTTCCGGCATCTTTGCCATAAATCACAAAGTCGGTTTTTTTGGATACACTATTTGTAACTTTTGCTCCATGTTTTACCAATATTTCTTTGATTTCCTCTCTTGGTTTTGACATACTCCCTGTAATAACAACTGTTTTAGATGTAAATATTGAATCTATTTTTTCTGATATAATCGGATTTAATATATTTAATACATTTGATAGTTTAATTATTTTACTTTTATTTACAACAATAAAATCTATCAAGCTTTTTGCCATCTCTTCACCAAAGCCTTCAAGTGAAACTATTTCATCAAAGCTTACATCAATCCATCTTTGTGCAAAACTTTCTGCTATTTTTCTTGCAGCCACTTCTCCAATATGTTCTATTCCCAAAGAATTTATAAATCTATGCAACTCAACATTTTTAGAGTTTTCAATTGAATTTATAAGATTTTCAACTTTTTTTTCCTTGAATCCTTCTAACTCCAAAAGATCATCCGCTTTTAATTCATATAGATCTTCAACACTCTTCAAAAGTTCTTTTTCATACAAAAGTTCTACTATTTTATTTCCTAATCCATCAATATTCATGCACTTTTTTGATGCAAAATGTATGATAGAATTTACTACTCTTGCATCGCACGATAGATTTTGGCATTTGATCAGAATACCCTCATCCAAGACTTCACTGCCACATATAGGACAATTTGTCGGTCTTGCTATGTCCTGTTGCGTTCCATCTCTTCTATCTATTAAAACTTTTGTTACTTTAGGTATAACGTCTCCACTTCTTATTATGATAACAAAATCATTTATCTTTATATCTTTTCTTTGAATTTCATCAAAATTGTGCAAAGTAGCACGTTCAATCACAGCACCTTCAATATTTACAGGAGACAAAACTGCAACCGGAGTAAGTACACCTGTTCTTCCTACCTGAACTATGACATCAAGTATCTTTGTTACTTTTTCTACCGCCGGGAACTTGAAAGCAACCATCCATCTTGGATATTTTACCGTGTAGCCTAATTGTTCTTGCAATGTCACTTCATCAATCTTAACTACCATTCCATCCATCATCATAGGAATTTTATCGCGCGATGCTACCAATTCATCATATAAACTAATTACATCTTCAATCGACTTACTGACTATTGTCTTAGGTGGTCTTGCAAATCCTAATTTATATATAAATTCTATTTTTTCACTGAGGGATGAAAAAGCTAAGCTATTTTCACCTACGCCCCAAGGATAAAACATCAATCTTCTGCTTGCAGTAACTTTTGTGTCAAGTTGTCTTAGACTACCTGCTGCAGCATTTCTTGGATTTGCAAACAAAGGCTCGTTTTTATTTAGTCTGTCTTGATTTAAAGCTTCAAAGTCACTTTTTTTGATTATGATCTCACCTCTGATCTCAATCAATTCTTTATATTCTATCTCTATTGGGATAGAACTTATAGTTTTTATATTTTCAGTTACATCTTCACCGATAAATCCATCACCTCTCGTTATGGCTTGTTTTAGATATCCGTTTTCATATATAATATTTAAACTTGCACCGTCAAACTTCGGTTCACAATAAAAGCTAAAGTTCGTATTTGTTTTTTCAACTCTTTTAATCCAAGCCTTTAATTCTTCCAGATCAAATACATCTTCCATACTCCACATTCTTTTAATATGCTTTGCCTTGGAAAAACCTTCTTGAACGACGCCCCCAACTCTCTTAGTAGGTGAATTTTCATCAACTTTATCTGGGTTATTTATCTCAAATTCAAGCACTTCATGATAAAGCTTGTCATATTCTTCATCACTGGCAATAGGATCATCCTCTACATAGTATGCCCTAGCCCATGCGTTCAATATATCTATATTTTTTTTATATTCTATTTCATTCATTTCAACCAACTATCGTAAATTAATTTTAAGATTGTCACGCCAACGACAAAAAGAAAAAATGTTCTTATAAAAGTTATCTCTTTTTTTATAACCATGGATGAGCCTACAAATGCTCCTAAAATCTGTCCCATTCCCATCAAAATTCCGACAAAGAAGAGAACATTTGCACTCATTATAAATACGTACAAAGAAACAATATTACTTGTAAAATTCATAATCTTTGTCGTTGCTGTAGCTTTTTTTAGATTCAATCCCATTAAACCGACCAATGCTATTGTCCAGAAATTTCCAGTCCCAGGTCCAAAAAAACCATCATAAAAACCGATCAAGATACCAAAAATTAGAAAAAAAACAGGTTTTTTTAGCCTATTTGCTTTATCTAAATGACCAAATGCTGGGTTCAAAAGAGTGTACAAAAAGATAGCAACCAACATAACCGGTATTATTTTATTTAAAATACTAGCATCTACTAACAATATGGTTTTTGCGCCGATAACTGCCCCTATAAAAGTAAATATCACCCCTAGATAAACTTCCTTAAATGAGACTAATCCCTTTCGTATGAAATTTATAGATGCCGTAAAACTTCCGAAAGAACTTCCTAGTTTATTTGTAGCTAGGGCCATATGAGGAGGCATTCCTGCGGCTAAAAAGACAGGAACTGTGATGATCCCGCCACCACCGGCAATTGAGTCAACAAAGCCTCCTAAAAATCCTGCAGCCAGAAATATCACATAATAATAAAATTCAAACTCCACTTATTTGGCTCTCAATATAGCTTTTTGGACTCTTAATGCTTGGAAGTGTTCTTTTACGTCATGCACTCTTACCATAGAAGCACCTTTCCTAACAGCTTCTAAATGTATAGCCAACGTTCCAGGTAATCTATCTTCTTCCCTACTGTTTGTTATCATGTTAATCATAGATTTTCTACTTGCCCCTATCAATAGAGGATAACCAAAATGTAAAAAATGCTCATGATTTTGTAAAAGAGATAGATTGTGATCTAGATTTTTCCCAAAACCTATACCAACATCTAAAACAATTTTATTTATACCAAACTCTTTTGCTTTTTTGATTCTTTGCGTAAAAAAATCGTCTACATCAAAAATCACATTGTCGTATTGTGGATTATTTTGCATGTTGACCGTAGAACCAAGTTTATGCATCAAAACGATAGTTGCCTCATAGCTTGCAGCAATTTTAGCGACCTCATCATTTTCTAATGCCGTTATGTCATTTATGATTGTAAATCCACGATCCATCGCATAGGTTAAACAAATTGGACTGTAGCTATCAAGAGAAAACTTTACTTTTTCAAAAAATCGATTTTTATATATAATATCTATGATATCTTTTATCCGTAATAACTCTTCTTCTTCGCTTATAGGAATGCTGCCAGGCCTGCTTGAGAGTCCGCCAATGTCGATTATATCTGCACCTTCACTAATCATATCTTCTATTCTTCTATGAGCATCTTTTTGTGTAAATCTACTATTTGAATAAAAACTATCATCATTTGCATTTAAAACACCCATAATCTCTGTTTTTTGGTTATTGTTCTGTAAAAATTCAGGTAATTTTTCAGCTAGTTCTTTTAAACCAAAAGGCTGAATTTTTTCTTTTTTAGATAATTGAAGAATTTGATTTGTATTTGCAATCAAAACTGCATCAACATACTCATCTTTACACGTTACGCTATTTTTAGGCACTGCAAGGTCACCGCCTATAGATAGTGCATCTTGTTTTAAAATATTTGCTGCTGGTGATCTTAGATTTTTTATGTATATCAGATGGATATTTGCTTTTTTTAACAAAATCTTTGCACCTTCTTTTGTCACATCTAAATCATAAAAAAGTTTTTCAAGGTCAACATCATTTGAGATTTTATGTAGTTTCATGTTAATTCTTTTTCAGGTAAATTGTTAAAAGTAATGAGACAAGTATATTGTTTGGTCTTGCATTCATCTCGCTCAATTGAAATAATTTTTCAAAGTGTTCCATCTCTTTTGTGGTAAAGTGTATGTTGAATTTCATAATAGCGTCAGCTACGATTGCCTGCATCAGTGATTTTAGTTCATTTTTACTGATTCGTGAATTCTCTTGAACAAAATTATAAATGATCTTTAAATCAAGCCTAGCTAGATCCAAATCGACTTTTACCTTATCTTCGTTAAAGTCTAACTGCTTTGAAAGAAGTCTTGAACGAATTGTCGGCAAAAAAACATTTTTTGTTTCGCACACCAGTATAAAAATTATATTTCTAGGTGGCTCTTCTAACATCTTAAGAAGAGAATTTTGTGCATATATATTGTAATTTTTAGCACCTAAAATGAGCAATTTTTTTTCTTTTTCAGCTATATACGCTTCTTTTGCTACACTTTTTGCATCTTCTAGGAGAAAATCTTCTCTAAGAAAAAGTTTACGATATTCATTTACATATTTCTCTTCTAAGTAGTCATATGCCTTTTGCATATTCTTGCAAATAAGTATATGACTTCTTAGCTCCTCATCACTCACCATCAAAATCTACCTCAGCAAAAAGCAAGGCATTTATACTTTTATCTAAGAGCTTATAGAGTTGTATAAGTTTTATATCTAAATTTTCATCATTTGATGATAGGAAAAAACTATTTTGTAATTGTTCATCCATCACCCAGATAAAACTATCGTCTTTTCTTTTAGCTATTTGCATTTTTATATTGTTATTTTTACCAATATAAAAATATGTATATCCGTTTGGAAAAGATTGGAATAGCATATCTTCTAAAAGCTCTATGTCTTCTTTTGTTTTTAAAGTATTTAGGTTTGGAAATAGTGATTTTAAAGATAAAAATGGAAGTATAGGTCTGTTTTTAGTAAGCTTATTTATATCACCCAGCATATATTCGCAAAACCATTCTCTATCGTCATCAGTGATAACAAGAATAGTATGACCTTCTAATAAATTTTTGAGCATGGAAACGTTTAAAGGAACCCATTCAAATCTTTTTTCTTCCATCCAGCTCATCATTGAACTGTCTTTTCTAATGTTTTCCAAAGACCACTTTAAAAACTTTTGCATTGACTATTGATCCAACTTATAAGCATCATGAAGAGCGCGAACGGCTAATTCCCCATATTTTGCGCTAATAACCATAGATATTTTTATCTCACTGGTACTTATCATCTCTATATTTATTCTCTCATCTGCCAAAGTATCAAATGCTGTACACGCAACACCACTGTGAGATTTCATACCCACACCTACGATTGAAACTTTGACTATATTTTTGTCAAATTCAACACTTTGGGAAGCTTGTATTTCACTCATAGCATTCTTAGCTACATCCAATTCATTTTCAGGTATAGTAAATCCCAAATTAGTAGTTCCGTCCAGACCGACATTTTGAATGATCATATCAACATTCACGCCCTCTTCTGCCAATTTTCTAAATATCTCCGCTGCAATTCCAGGCTTATCGGTAACACCTCTTAAAGTAACCCTTGCTTGATTTTTATCAATAGCAATGCCGCTTACTAGTGGCTTTTCCATAATATCCTCTTCTCTCAAAATATTTGTTCCTTCATTAGTGTTAAAACTACTTCTAGTCACTAAATTAACATTTAATTTTTTTGCTAATTCAACAGACCTACTTTGTAGTACTTTTGCTCCAAGACTAGCAAGTTCAAGCATTTCATCATAGCTTATATTTGCTAATTTTTTTGCTTTTGGCTCGATTCTCGGATCAGTTGTATATACACCGTCTACATCAGTGTATATTTCACAAAGATCAGCACCCAATGCTCCAGCGATTGCAACAGCACTCAAGTCACTTCCGCCTCGACCTAATGTTGAGACTTCACCCACATCTGTAATACCTTGAAATCCTGCTACAACGACAATATTTCCTTTTTTAAGCTCTTTTTCTATTTTTGAGCCGTCTATATGTTCAATTCTGGCTTTAGTATGTACGTTGTCTGTAACTATACCTGCTTGCCTCCCGCTCATGGCAACTGTTTTATATCCCATTTCATTAAGAGCAATAGCTAATAATGCACTTGTTACTCTTTCCCCAGAGCTTAACAACAGATCCATCTCTCTTTTCTTTGGATCTTTGCTAAAGCTATGTGCCAGCTCTATCAGCTTATTCGTTTCTCCGCTCATAGCTGAGACAACAACAACTAGATCATTGCCGTCTTTTTTTCTTTCTGCAACTCTTTTTGCAACTTCTGAAATACGCTCGACCGTGCCGACGCTTGTTCCCCCATATTTTTGTACTATAAGCATTTTGTACCAACTTCCATCTGACAATTGACCTTATAACCATCTATATTTTCAAATAAAAAGAGAAAATGCCAAACACAATTCATATATTAACAATAATCCAGAATTAATACAGGATCATAAAAATATAATAATATAATTGTCGTTTTATCTTTTTACCCAAAGGGTGGTTTATATTTACTCTTGATCCAAAACGATTGCTTTGGATAAGAGCAAAGATAAACCATCTTTGCTCTTATAATTACAATACTAACTAAAGATATCCTTCTTTTTTAAAATAGCTTAAAACTTTTTGATAAACAGGTCTCTTGAAGTATGTAACCATCTCAAAAATCTTTTCTAGTTTTACAAAGTTATAATCATCAAACTCAGGATGTTTAGTATTTAAGTCTATTTTTGCACTTGATTTCAATTTTACTAAAAAATATGTCTGGTTTTGACCATCAAATGGATACATCTTTTTTGCTATAGTTTGTGGGAAATCATACTTTAATTGTTCAGGGTATTTTGTTATTATCTCTATTTTATTTGTGCCTATTTCTTCTTCTAACTCCCTAAATAAAGCATCTTTTTCTGATTCTCCATCATCAATACCACCTTGTGGAAATTGCCATACATTCTTCATGTCGTTTCGTCTGGCGACAAACAGTTCACACACAAGAGGGTATTTGTGTGACAATATAACTGCAGCAACATTTTGTCTATATTTTTTATTTTCCGACATTTTCTCAAGACTTTCTTATTTTTTTGTATCCTATCAAAGGTTTTAGCTACTATTATTTAGATAAAATACTATCAAAAAAGTGATTTATTTATGCTTATATATCTTCATATTCCATTTTGTGATAGTTTGTGTCATTATTGTTCTTTTAATTCTTATGTTGACAAGTTTGATTTAAAAAAATCTTACATGTCCTCTATAGTTAAACATTTAGAAGCTGAATTGTCTAACTTTGCAGTTGAAAAGCATAGTATAAGATCCTTGTTTATAGGTGGTGGTACGCCTTCTACGATAAATTTCAAATTATATGAAGAATTTTTTGAACTTCTTAATCCTTATTTATCTGAAGATGCAGAAATTACGACTGAAGCAAACCCAAATTCTGCCAGTTTAAATTGGCTTGATGGGATGAAAAAGCTTGGAGTAAATAGAATAAGTTTTGGAGTACAAAGTTTTGATGAAAAAAAATTAAAGTTCTTAGGCAGAAGTCATAATAAAAACTCTGCCATAAAAGCTGTAAAAAATGCAGAGAAAGTCGGTTTTAAGAATATTTCTATAGATCTGATATATGGAACCATGCTTGATGAAAAAACTCTTTTGTCAAATGATCTGGATATTGCTTTTTCTCTCCCTATAAATCATTTAAGTGCATATTCACTGACAATAGAAGAAGGAACACCGTTTTTTAAGACACCTAAGGTTGCAATAGATTCAATAGATCTAGCTAAGTTTTTTACGCAGGAAATAATAAGAAGAGGTTTTCCTCAATACGAAATTTCTAACTTTGGCAATTACAAAAGTATACACAACTTCGGGTATTGGGAACATGATGATTATATAGGTATAGGAGCCGGAGCTGTTGGATTTTTGAAAGACAAGAGATTTTATACTGACAAAAAAATTGAAGATTATATAAATAACCCAAAATGTACAAGTATTGAACATTTAAGTTCTGAGGATATTCATATCGAAAAAATACTTCTGGGACTTAGAAGTGAAGCAGGAGTTGATATGAACGAGTTTTATAAAAGTGAAATAAAAAATGTCAATATTCTCCTGAGTAATGATAAGCTAAAATCTAAAGACGGAAAAATTTTCAATAACGATTATTTTCTAAGCGATGAATTAGCGCTTTTCATAACCAATTGATGCACTAACTCATACGTTTATACAAATCTTTTATCGTATTTTTTATCATACTGTTTGGAGCACTGGCAACCCTATAATCTATAAAACCAAGATTATCGGCGATTTCTTTATATTCAATATCAAGTTCATATTTTGTTTCTGAATTGTCAATTAAAAATGCTATCGGATATATAATAACTTTTTTCTTGCTAAGTGCTTTTAATTTTTCATCTAGATATGGTTTTATCCACTCTACCGGTCCAAGCCTAGATTGATAAGCTAAATGTGTTTTATAAAATTTGATATTGTTTTTAACAAGCTCTTTTCTTGCTCTATAGACATTTTGTTTTATTTGAGTCATGTAGGGATCACCTTTGTCTATAACTCTCTGAGGCAGACCATGTGCTGAAAATATCAATTCAAAATCTTCCGGATTATCATCTCCCAGAGCTTCTTTAATTCTCTCGACTATAGTTTGGTTATATACTTCATTGTCATAATATTTATCAATAATCTCAAATTTTTCATCATCTATACCTAATGCATCCGCCGCTTCATATAGATGTTCGATTGAAGAAACTGTTGTAGTGGATGAAAAATGAGGATAAAGAGGAATCACATAAAATTTATCATAATCTTGTATTTGGGACAAAACATCATAAGCGAATGGAGGCGTATATCTCATAATATAAAATACATCTATATCCAGATCCTTTTGTACTTCCTGAACAAGATTTTTCGTATTTTCAACTATAGGCGATATACCACCTAATTTTTCATAGTTACTAGTTGCCTCTTTTAATCTGCTTTTCACTATAAAGTAAGCTATCATTTTTCTTATGATCGACGGTGCGCCGATTATTGCTTTATCATTAAACATATTATTCAAGAACGTCTTTACTTCTGATAGGTTGTTTGGTCCCCCCATATTAAGTAGGAGCATAGCTTTTTTCAATTATTTTCCTTAAAGTTTAATCATTCTAGAAAAACTAGATAAATATTATACTATAAGTCTTCTATACCTATAAGAGTATTTTTCTTAAATTTTCTATCTGTTTCAGGAAAATCTATCCTAAAATGAGATCCTCTACTCTCTTCTCTTGCAAGAGCAGATTTAATAACTGCTTTTGAAACCAATATAGCATTTACCAATTCAAGCATATTTTTGACATTTGTTGATTTTTCACTTGATGGTTCTTTGATTTGTTCTTCTATCTCTGTAATTCGTTCCAATGCTTTTTTTAGACCGACACCTGTTCTTATAATACCTACTTTTTTAAATAAAACATGTCCTATCTCATTTCTCAATTCATTTGCATCAGTATGCTTTGCCAACTCTTTCAGATTTTCAACAAATTGTATATCTTTCATAATATCATAGTAATCGACACCATTAAATTTTTTTATTTTATTTGCAAATTTCATCGCTTCATATGCAGATATTTTTCCAAAAACTGCTCCTTGACTCAAAGAATTTCCTCCAAGTCTATTTGCTCCATTCACTCCATTATCACCGGCTTCTCCTATGACAAAAAGTCCTTCTATGCTAGTTCGTCCTATAGTATCTGTTTCTATACCGCCCATTGTGTAGTGAGCAACAGGGCTAACAGGAATCAAATCCTTGCTTGCATCTAGTTTTTTAAGAGCATGTACTCTTTTTTTAATACCTATAAGCTTAGTGTTTATAACGTCTTCAGGAACTGCTCTGAGATCCAAAAATACTTTATTACCCTTTTGCATCTCTTTGAAGATTGCTCTTGTGACAAAATCTCTGGTATTTAATTCATCCACAAACGACTCACCGTTTTCATCGACTAATTTACCTCCTTCTGCTCTTGCTGCCTCACTTAATAAAAAATTGGTACCTTCTAAACCGGTAGGATGAAACTGAACAAACTCAAGGTTCATAGCCTTCAATCCCGCCCTTAATCCCATAGCAATCGCATCACCTGTTGCATCTCTAACATTTGAAGTGTAATTTTTGTATAAAGAAGCAAATCCGCCGCTGGCTAAGATTACACTTTTCCCCTCACAAACGACCACCTTTTGAGTCTCTTCATCAAAAAGTGTAACGCCTGAGATTATATTGTTTTTAACTATCAAGTTTATAACCATATGATTTTTTACTACATCTATCTCATATTTTTTAACAATATTATGAAGGGCTTTCATAATAGCAGGACCAGTTTCATCAGCTGCATAGATAGTTCTCTTAAATTTCGATCCTCCAAACGGTCTCTGTGCAAGTTTACCGTTTTTTAATTTACTAAACTCAACGCCATAAGTTATCAAATCTCTAACAGCTGCCGGAGCTTGCTCACAAAATATTCTTATTGCTTCTTCATTCCCTATGCCGACTGAACTCTTTAGCGTCTCACTGCTATGTTGAAAAATATTATCTTTATCTCCCATATTGCCGAATGCGGCATTGATACCGCCTTTTGCCATGAAAGAGTTATTAGCAGATAACGAAGACTTTGTAACCAATACAACATTTGCCCCAAGCTCTTTTGCTTCTATAGCTGCCCTCATACCAGAAATCCCGCTCCCTACAACAACAACATCATATTTCATTTTTTACCTTAAGTTATAAAGTCAATATATTTATTTAATATATTTATAAGTAACAATACCTTTTTACACCTTTTTTATCAATAAAACTATGAACCTTGTTTCAATCTTTTGCTATAATAATGTTGTTCTTATACATAATTTGTGAAAATCAATCATTACAAATACACAAGAAGGAAAAAATTTGATTGCTGAAAAATTAATTAGTGACATATATCAAAGCCTTAAACTACCACTAATAGGAGTAATTACAGCGTCAATTGCCTTTTTTTCCCTCTTTTATGATCATGTCAACAATGCAGCACTTACAATTTGGTTTCTCTCAGTTTTAACGATTACTCTGTTTCGCTATACAACAATGGTAAAATTCCATAAAGACAGGAGTTTGTTTACTACAGAAAAATGGCATCAAATTTTTTCATTAGGTGTTGTATTATCCGCTGTCTCTTGGGGTTTTGTACCTATTTTATTTTTTGCGGAGTCAAATTACTTATATCAAATGATCATCATAATCATCATGACAGGAATAAGTGCAGGAGCATTAAGTAGTCTTTCTCATCTTTACAAAAACATTCAACTTTTTTTACTTATCAGCTTGATTCCTCTTATATTGGAACTTTTGATACAAGAAACCAGCTTTTATAACAATATTGCGATACTTGCAATATTGTTTTTAATCTTACTATTATATATAGCAAAAAAATTCAATAGAAACTACACAGATGCAGCTGACTCTCTTGCCCAATATAAAATCAAAAAATTTGAGCTTATGCAATCAGAACAAAAATTTGAAACAATCTTCAGATATGTCCCTATAGGTGTTTTTTTCTATAATACTGATCTAATAATACAAGAAGCCAACCAAGAATTTTTAGATTTTATTGAAGCACCAAGAGACTATATCATAGGTCTAGATATGAATACGCTGAAAGATAAAGTTATATTGCCTACTTTAAGGGCATCTATAGAAGGTCTTTCAGGATTTTATGAGGGAGAGTACACAACAAATTACACAGGAAAAAGTATTTGGATAAGTATGAATACAAATCCATTAAAAGCATCTAATGAGGAAGTTATAGGCGGAGTAGGAATCGTAAGTGATATCACTCAAAGAATCAATCAACAAAAAGATATTGAACATAAAGCAAATTATGATTCTTTGACAGACTTACCAAATAGAACCAATATACTAAATGACATCAATAGAGAAATAACAAGATTCAAAAGACATGAAATAATCTTCGGAATTATATTTTTAGATTTAGATCATTTTAAAAATATAAATGATTCTCTAGGCCACAGTGTAGGAGATAAACTTTTGATAGAAGCTACTGCCAGATTTAAAGATAGTACTAGAGAAGAAGATATTATCGGAAGAATAGGCGGTGATGAGTTTGTTGTCATTTTACCTGATTTATCCAAAGATGAAAAAGAAGCAATGCTCAAAGCAGAGATTGTAGCAGAAAAAATTCATAAAATATTTGAAAATCCATTTAAGATCGACGGACATAGATTAAATATATCACTAAGTATAGGTATAGCTTTGATAAGTAAAAATGAGCAGCTTGCAGAAGACGTATTAAAACATGCCGATATAGCCATGTATCAATCAAAAAAAGATGGCAGAAATACAACTAGATTCTATCAAAAATATATGGAACTTAGGGCTAAACGATATCTTGAAATTGAGAATGAACTACGAAATGCTATAGCAAAAAATGAAATGGAGATATATTATCAACCTATTATAGAAATCGCCACTTCAAGGATAATCGGCGCAGAAGCGCTCTTGCGATGGAAAAATAAAAAATTAGGTCAAATATCACCTGATGAATTCATACCAATTGCTGAAGAAAGCGGGCTAATCTTCAATATAGGTAGATGGGTACTTATAAATGCAATTCAACAGTTTATGCAATGGCAAAGAAAATTTAACAAAATTACGATGCTTAATAAAATTGCAGTAAATGTAAGTGTAAAACAATTTAATAACCCTGAGTTTTTAGGGCAAATAGAACAAATAATCAAACAAACCGAAATTGAGCCACATAACTTAGAATTTGAATTGACAGAATCAATAATTGTTAAAAATGCAAAAGAAGTAAAAAAGAAAATGAAAAAACTTAGAGAATTTGGTATAAATCTATCCATTGATGATTTTGGTACAGGATACTCATCCCTCTCTTATCTAAAAAAACTTCCGTTTACAACTTTAAAAATCGATAAATCCTTTACTCAAGACATCCAATATGATGCAGACGACAAAGATCTAATAAACACAATTTTAGCAATTGCCAAGAATTTTAATCTGGAAGTTATCGTAGAAGGTGTTGAAACTTATGAACAATATAAGTTCGTAAATGAGAAAAATGCGACATACATACAAGGGTTCTATTGCTCCAAACCGCTTGATAAAAATTCTTTTGAAGATATGCTGCAAAAAAACAAAGGTATTTGTACTAAATTAGTTTCTCAAAAATAGTTAGAAAGTTTATTTATTTTTGAGTAAACATAAGATATAATTTCTCTCTTAAATAAAACCACAAAGGCGGAAATAATTATGTTTGGAATGGGGTTTAGCGAATTACTCATGATAGCCATCGTAGCCGTATTGTTTTTAGGACCAGACAAACTTCCAGATGCTATGGTTCAAGTTGCAAAATTCTTTAAAACATTCAAAAAAAGTATAAATGAAGCAAAATCTTCTATAGAACAAGAGATGCATATACAAGAGTTAAAAGAAGAAGCATTAGAATATAAGAAAAAACTAGAAGCAGCTGCAACAAGTACAAAAAAACAACTCTCTTTTGATGAGTTAGAAGATATAAAAAACAGTACTAAAGGGCTAAGCGATTCACTAAAAGAGATGAAAGAAGATGCGGTAAAGTCAAAAAAATTGGCAAAAGAGCAAATAAACACAGAAAAAAAGATAGAAAATAATGACACAAAAGAGGATGTTTAAAAATGTTTGATGAATTAAGACCTCATTTAGTTGAGCTTAGAAAAAGACTTTTTATTTCTTTAGCTGTTGTGTTTATTATGTTTTTTGCATGTTTTTCCTTTTGGGAACCAATTTTAGCTTGGATGATCGCACCTTTAAACGGTGTTCTTCCTCCTAACTCTCACGTTATATTTACAAAGGTACAAGAACCATTTTTTACTGCCATAAAAGTCTCGTTTTTTGCCGGTATTATAATCTCATTACCTGTACTTTTTTGGCAATTCTGGCTCTTTGTAGCACCTGGACTTTATGAAGATGAAAAAAAACTTGTGCTTCCATTTGTATTATCTGCAACACTAATGTTTGTAGCAGGCTCTATGTTTTGCTATTATATGGTTGTACCTATTGGCTTTAATTTTCTTATAAATTTTGGCTCACAACTATTCACTGCACTTCCTAGTATTGGTGAATATGTAGGATTTTTTACAAAACTGTTAGTAGGATTCGGCATAGCTTTTGAATTGCCTGTAATTACATTTTTCTTTGCAAAACTTGGACTTGTAGATGACGCTGCATTAATTCATTTTTTCAGATATGCAATAATTATAATATTTGCAGTTGCTGCTGTTTTAACTCCTCCTGATGTTTTAACACAATTTTTAATGGCTGGTCCATTAGTGGTTTTATACGGCTTATCCATCATTGTTGCTAGAATAGTTAATCCTGCTGCAAAAAATAAAGATGATGAAGAGTCAGATGAGGATGATGAAGAGACAGAAGAAAATCAAGACGCTATAGAAAAGAAGATATAACAAGTTGATTGATCCCTTTTCGCTTAGTACATATGATTATTATTTGCCGAATGAACTTATAGCATCAAGTCCGTTAAAGGACAAGAACAGTGCAAAAGTTTTAGTATATGATAGAAAAAAAGACAAAATTATTCACTCGAAATTTGGTGATATCCTTGATTTTTTTCCATCAGACACTTCTGTCGTCATTAATGATACAAAAGTTGTCAAAGCAAGGATCTTTGGAGAGAAATCAACAGGCGGAAAGGTTGAGCTATTATTAAATTCTCCGCTTCAGGAAAATCTTTTTTCAGTCTATATTAAAGGAAGAGTCAAAAAGAACAGCATAATAAATTTTGACAAGAACTTAGAAGCCATAGTTGTCGAATTACATGACGACGGACTTAGAGTAGTAGAATTTTTTGTTGGCAAAGAAAAAATTGATACGTTTAAATTATTTGACATTTTAGAAGATATAGGTCATGTACCTCTCCCTCCATATATAAAAAGAGAAGATAATAAAGATGATGTAACCAATTATCAAAGTGTCTTTGCCCATAATAGAGGCGCAGTGGCAGCTCCTACGGCATCTCTGCATTTTGATGATGCAAAATTTGAAGAATTAAAGAAAAGATTTGATACTAAAATACTTACACTTCATGTCGGTGCCGGAACATTTAAACCGGTAAGCAGTGACAACATCAATGAACATAAGATGCATGAAGAATACTTTAATATCTCTCAAGAGACTTGTGAGTTATTTGATTCCAACAAACCTATACTTGCCGTTGGAACTACGGTGACAAGAACAGTTGAATACTATGCAAGAAGTAGAGAAAAAAGTGGATATTGTGATCTTTTTTTGCATCCGAACAACAAGCCTATACGAGTAAACCATCTTTTGACAAATTTTCATCTGCCGAAATCTACACTTATAATGCTTGTAGCTTCATTTGTCGGAATAGAAAAAACTTTAGAACTATATCATGAAGCTATTAAAGAAAAATATAGATTTTTTTCTTATGGTGATGCTATGTTGATTATTTGATGAGATTTAAGCTAAAAGATTTAAAATAGAGCCCAACATTTGATCTTGAGTCTTAACTGCTTTTAGATCAGCTTTAAAGCCTGTTGTTATAGATATCTGATCTGTTAATTCTTTTGTTAAATCAGTTCCACTAGAACTCTTTGTTGAGACTGCATTAACATCTCCCTTTATATTTGTTATATTTGTGTTAGTTGCTTTATAATCTTGAGTATTTACATTTGCAATATTATTAGAATTATTTGAAAGCCAGTCGTTATATGCATTCATAGAGCTTACATTTACTTGCACAATAACTCCTTTTTAAATAAAAATTTATTATACTATACTCTATTGAAATTTAAAACAGGATTAACTAATGAATATAGTATATGGAATAAAAACTTGCGGAAGCGTAAAAAAAGCCCTAAACTTTTTTAAAGAACACAACATAGATTATGAATTTGTAGATTTCAAGAAAGAGTCTGTAGACATAGATAAAATACAGTCTTGGTTAAAAAAGACTACAGTAGATAAACTCTTTAATAAAAAAGGGACAACCTATAGGAAATTGGGGCTTAAAGAACTTAGTTTAGGTGATGAAGATAAAATAAAATGGCTAGCTAAAGAAAATATGCTAATCAAAAGACCGGTTATAGAATACAAAGATCAAATAATAGTCGGATTTGACGAAAACCAATATATAGAAGTTTTTATTTGAATTTTAAAATCTATACCCGGCGCACTCCATTAAAATTTTCCCTGCAACATCAATGAGTTTATCATTGAAATCGTAAGAAGCATTGTGGCAAGGTTTACAGTGCTTTTCTTCTCCATCATCACTTCCTATTAGGGCAAAGGCTCCTGGAATCTTTTCTAAATAGTAGCTAAAATCTTCTGATGCCATAATGGGAGTCTTGACCTGACTTTGCCAATTCTCTCCCAAATTATTTTTTAAAATCTCTCTGTAATTTTCTGCCTCTTCTTTATGGTTTATAGTAGCGTTATATCTATTTTTAAATTCTACTATTGCATTTACTCCATATGCTGCTGCCGTATTTTTTGCTATATTCTTAATAGAGTCGGCTATAACTTCTTTCATCTCAGAACTTGTGACTCTGATACTTCCGGCTAATTTAGCAAAAGACGGAATAGCGGTCAGTCCACTCGGGGCTTCAAATGATGTAACTGAAACCACTGCAGCATCTTGTGGACCTATTTGCCTACTTACAATCTGTTGTAGTGCTACAACTATGGCTGAACCTGCCAAAACAGGATCTTTACACATTTCAGGTTGGGAGGAATGACCGCCTTCTCCTTCTAAAGATATGGTGAAAGTCCCATTGCCTGCCATAACTGCTCCATCTGGACAAAGTGCCTGTCCAAATTTAATGGCCGGCCAATTGTGCCAGCCATATATAAAGTCTACTCCATCTAAACATCCCTCTTCAATCATCTTTTTTGCACCATGCCCGCCTTCTTCTGCAGGTTGAAAAACTAAAGATACTTGATTTGAGAGTTTAGTTTCATTTTCACTCAAAAAGATAGCTACTGCCATAAGAGTGGCGGTATGCCCATCATGTCCACACGCATGCATATGATTTTTTTTCACGGAAGCATATTTTAGACCTGTAGTCTCTTGTACGTCTAAGGCATCAATATCTGCTCTAAGTGCTATGTGTTTGCCTTTGATATTTTTCCCTAGATATCCTACGGTCCCTGTCTTTGCAAAACTTTTCCACTTTATATTATAGTGATCAAGCATTGCTCTGATTTTTTTTGAAGTTTCTACTTCTTGCCATGTCAACTCCGGTTCGGCATGAAGTTCGTGCCTGAAATCTGTTGCAATTTTAACTGCGTCTGACCATTTGATTGGCATATACACTCCTTATTTTACAAAAAGTTTTCTGGGGAAATCACATAGAGTTTCAACTCCGTCTTTTGTTATCAAAATACTCTCTGTTATCTCAATACCCCAATCATCTTGCCAAATTCCAGGCATAAAGTGGAATGTCATACCTGGTTTTAAAACAGTATAATCAGAAGATCTTAAACTGCAAGTTCTCTCTCCCCAATCAGGAGGATAACTAACGCCTATTGGATACCCGCATCTAGCCCCGTGTCTATCTATACCATATTTTGTCATGATTTTATCCACAGCATTGGCGATATCACACGTCCTATTTCCGGGTTTTGCCTGTTCTAGCCCTGCATCTATAGCCTCTAACACTGCTTTTTCTGCATTTACAAATTTTTGGTCAGGTTTACCCATAAAAATCGTTCTAGCCATTGGAGCATGGTATCTTTTGTAGCATCCTGACATCTCAAAAAATGTTCCTTCATGAGCTTTAAAAGATCTCTCATCCCATGTAATATGAGATGCTGATGCCTCTTTCCCTGAAGGTAGTAAAGGCACGATTGACGGATAATCTCCACTTAGACCATCTACTCCTGCAATAGCTGTTTCATATATCTGGGAGACAACAAAATGTTTTGGAATACCGACTCTGGCAACATCTAATATCCTTTGATGGATTTTAGATGTTATTTTTCCGGCGATCTTCATATACTCAATCTCTTTATCAGATTTTATGCCTCTGGCCCAATTTACTAAATTCTGACTATCTACAAATCTGGCTTTCCAAAGATTTGAAACAAGGGTTAGATGGGCAGCGGCAGTGTAATAATATGTATCCATCTCAGTGGCTATTACAACTTTTTGCCATCCTTTTTTGTAAAAAATATTTTTTGCGATCCATTCCATAGGATGCTTGTCAACATTCTGAACATATTCTTCCGGATATGCAATCATATTGTCTTCTTGCATATAACACTTTAAAAGTGCAGCGCTTCTGTCCATGTCTCTTCCAAACCAAATAGGTTCATCATCATTAACAGAGACAATAACACCCTGATGAACATAAAAAGACCAGCCGTCATAGCCGGTCAACCAGTTCATATTTCCTGGATCTGTGGAAACAAGTATGTCAATATCCCTTTTTTTCATTAAGCGCTGAACTCTTTTAACTCTTGATATATACTCTTTCTTTGAAAAAGCTAGTTTCATCTTTTGTTTTCTCCTTAAAAAAACTAGCCCTTTTTAGGACCGATCCAAATTTGTTGAGCATTTACGAACATTTTGATTCCATGAGGACCCAATTCTCTACCTAAGCCCGATTTTTTAACACCGCCACTAGGTAATCTAGGATCTGTTTTCACTATACCGTTAACCGAAACTTGTCCAGATACTATTTTTCTTGCTATCTCTTCGCCTCTTTTAACATCAGTCCAAACTGAAGCTCCAAGCCCAAACTCCGTATCGTTGGCAATCTTTAAAGCTTCTTCGGCATTTTTTGCTTTGATAACCACACCTATAGGCCCAAAAGTCTCTTGACAACTAACCACCATACCAGGATTGACATCAACTAAGAGTGTAGCCGGATAAAAATATCCTTTGCCCGTGTACTCTTTGCCTCCAAGCACCAACTTTGCGCCGGCATCTATGGATCTTTTTACTTGTTGATGCATCTCATGGACTAACTCTTTTCTAGCAATAGGACCGATATCAGTGGATTCATCCATCGGATCACCCATTTTTAATCTTTCAAATCTTACTTTAAGCATTTCAATAAATTCATCATAGATTGGTTCCTCAACGATGATTCTTTTCGCTGCTATACATGACTGTCCTGCATTTATCATACGAGACAAGGATATAATATCAGCAGCCGATTCCAAATCCGCATCACTTAGCACTATAGCAGGATCTGAACCGCCAAGTTCTAGAACACAAGGTTTTATCTCAGAACCGGCAATCGCACCTATTTTTGACCCTGTACCGACAGAACCTGTAAATGATATAGCAGTGATTATCGGATGTCTCATGACTGATTCTACATCAGAACTGGCGATAGTCAAATTTTGTAATATCCCTTCATGGGCGCCTGCTTTGGTAAATGCTTGAACGATAACTTCTGCGCATTTTGGCGTGTGAGAGTCATGTTTCATGACACATGTATTGCCTGCCATGAGTGCAGGAGCAATATATCTAAACGCAAGCCAAAAAGGTGCATTCCAAGGCAATATCCCTAGAGTCGGACCCAGAGGAAGATATTGGACGTAACTTAAAGTTGCATCCGACTCTATATTGTCTTGTTTTAAATAGCTTTTCGCATATTTTGCATAATGCTCTGCACACCACGCTGATTTTTCTACCTCAGCTCTTGCCTCTTTTATAGGCTTTCCCATCTCCAAAGTCATAGGAATTGCATATTCATCTAAATTGGCTCTCATCTCTGCTGCGACTTTATTTAAAATATCAGCTCTTTGCTCAAATGTGGTGTCTTTCCAATATTCGTTATAAGTTTTTAAAGAAAGCTCTAGTTTTGCCTGAACCTCCTGCTTAGTATCCATTGGTACTTCACAAACGATTTCTTCTGTAGTTGGATTTATAGATACAAATGATGTTTTACTATATGACATACCAACCCCCTTAACCCAGAACTTCTAAACAGACATCAACAAAAGTATCCATGCCTTTTTGAAGAACATCTTTCTCTATAGTCAATGGAGGAATAAACTTAAGAATTTCACCGGTACTGCAAGCACCTATAATAAGTCCTCTTTCAAAACATTTCGTTGCAACCTCTTTGGCGATTTGTGCATTTGAAAATTCTAGTGCCAGCATCATGCCTTTTTGTCTTATTTTTAAATCTTTATGTATTTCTTGAAGTGCATCTAATCTACTCCTAATATAGCTCCCTTTTTCTTTCACTCCATCTAAAAGATCATTGTTCTTAAAGTACTCAACTCCTATTTTACCTGCAACAAAAGAGATACCTTGTCCTCTGAATGTGCCGGTATGTTCACCCGGTTTCCAATTGGAATCAATATTGGGTTTATTCAAAAGCATACCTATCGGCGTACCAAATCCACCCAATCCTTTTGCAAGAACTATAATATCTGGATCTAAATCCAGATCTTCAAAACTAAAGTAGGTTCCACATCTTCCGCTTCCTGCTTGAATATCATCTATTATAAAAAGTGATCCTAAGTCTTTTGCAAGTTTTTGAACACCTTGAAGCCATTCTTTCTGCCCTACTCTCACACCACCCTCGGCTTGAACTGATTCAACTAAAAAAGCAGCCGGCGGCATAAGTCCAGAACCCCTGTCTTCAAATTTTTGCCTCAGGTTGCTCAATGCTTGCATGTCATTAAACGTATCTCTAATAACATTATTTAAAGGAACTCCGGATGCTCCCCTAAAAGCTTGATTCGCGGTACATGCAAGCGCACCCAAAGTCATACCGTGAAATCCTCTGTTGAAAGCCACTACATTGACTCTGCCTGTTGTTCTTCTCGCCAATTTAAGTGCAGCTTCTACGGCATTTGTGCCTGTAGGACCGGTAAATTGTAGTTTATACTCCATGTTTCTCGGTTTAAGAATTGTATCAACAAAAGTTTTTATAAAATCTCTTTTGACATCGGTAAACATATCTAAACTATGTGCTACGCCATTTCTATTTATAAAATCTATGATTGCAGTTTTCATCTTTGGATTGTTGTGGCCGAAATTTAATACTCCTGCCCCAGCAAAAAAATCCACATACTCTTTATTGTTTTCATCTATCATTATTGCGTTTTGCGATGATTTAAAAACCGTAGGCACTGCTCTACAGTAAGCTCTTATTTCTGATTCATACTTTTCAAATAATTCCATCTCGTTTGCCATCATTTTCTCCTTAACTTAAATATATAGTGTTTTAAAATATTTGTTTAAGTACTCACTAGCTTAAATAATTCATAATATGCATAGCATATGAACAATTTAGATTGTTTGTGAAGAATATTTAAATTTAGTGAGTTTGTCTGGGCTTGATGGCTAAAGCTTTGTATTGGGCGAAGATTCTATCAATCGGCTTTATAATTTTATAACTGATTGAAGGATATATAAAATTTTTCAAAACTGCTATACTGACGTAAACAAAATTAACAAGAGATACTTTGAAATACATGGTACAGCTCCTTTCGAAAAAGATAAATAAGTCTATCGTTTTTTCATAGACTTTGTCAATAGTTTTTTTGCTTAATAAGTAATCATTGAGATCGTGTCACAATTTAGAATAGGATCAGTTAAATCAATAAAAATATCTGATTTTGCTAAGATATAGCTTCTACCGAATATTTTATTTTTAACGATATCAAAACCAAATTTCTTTTCAACAAAACAAAACTCTCCGACAAACTTAGTATTTCTCAAAGAAACAGTTTCTAGCTTGTCTCCTTCTTTGATTTTCCCCTCATAGTTCAAAAAAGCCAATCTTGCCGAAGTACCTGTGCCGGTAGTGCTTCGGCATATAACTCCAGGATGAACGTATGTAGTAGACCTTGATCTGTATTCTCCTTCGATTATTTTCTCAACTTCTCCCATAAAATGCAAAAACGGCAACTTCCCGACAAATCCTAAATCATAATGATTGTATATTTTAGTTTTATTTATTTCCTCTACGATTGCATACGCACACTGACGAAGTGCATTTTCTTCATCTTTGACAAGATTAAAACCAAGTTCTTTTGCATCAACAAGAGCATAATATCCGCCGCTATAAGCGATTGAATATGTTACTTCTCCATAATTTGGAACATATATTTTATTTTTGTATTCGGCTATATAGCTAGGTAATCCTTCACATGTAACAGACTCTACAATTCCATCTTTTACAAAAGCTTCTATCTCTACCAAACTAGCGGGAGATTCTAATTTAAAATAGTTAAATCCTTCCTTTTTTTCCACTAGACCACTCTCCAATAAGGCAGTAGCCGTACAAATCGTATTTGAACCGGAATATATCGGATAACCCATCTCCTCCATAATGATATAACCTGCCTTAGCCTCTTTATTGCTAGGAGGGACAATCAAATCTACAGACATTTCGGGTATGCCATAAGGTTCACTTAGCAAAGCTACCCTTAAACCATCCGCGTATTGAGACAAATATTCCATCTTCCCTCTGACTGTGTCTGCTGGTATATCCTTTATTCCTCCTATTACGATTCTGCTGACATCGCCTCCGGCATGCGTATCGATGATTTGTATAACATGCTTAGTTTTCATAGAATTTTCTCACTTTAAATTTTTCGCCATGCCTATTCCATTCAGAATCTGGCACAATCACGATTTTTCCCAAGAAATTGTTATCTCTTGAAACAAAATACTCTTCAGCTTTATGTAAATCTGATAATTTAAAAGTGCCGTGTAAAACAGGTATCAACTTTTTGTCTTGTATCCATCTTATCAACTGCTTAGCCTCTACCCTAGTTCCGTGGGAGACGCCGAATATCTGCACTTGATAAAGATATATCTTGGTCCATAAGATCTCACTCACGTTACCGCCGCTTGCACCGGCAATAGACAATCTAGGGTAAGTATCTCTTTTATTCATGTCTACGATCATAGTATCTATAAGCCTACTAGTATACTCACCTCCCAGTAAATCCATAACGGCATCTATATTTTCCCCATTTGTTGCTTTAAGTATATTTTGCGCGACATCCTCGATTTTTGATCTATCGATTACTTTTTGAGCTCCCAAAGATAAAAGCATCTCTTCTTTATCTAAAGAACTTAAAGCATAAGGAATTGCTCCGATGATTTTACATAGCTGTATCAGTGCAGTACCGACTCCGCCGCTTGCACCTGTTACTAAAACTTTTTCTCCTGATTTTACACCGGCGATATTAAGCATATGTAATGCAGTCTGATATGAGCACATACCCATAGAGGCCAACTCTGCATCTGCAAGTTCTGGATTTTTAATTAAATAAAACTGACTACTAGGAACTATTATGTACTCGGCATAACCTCCATCTGCACCATGTCCGTAATAATCCGGAGCCAAATTGATATCTTCACTGTCGGTTGCATATATATTAAAATCTAAAAGACCTCTTTCACCTATTTTTCTTGAATCTATATCAGAGCCTACTGCAACTATATTACCGACTACGTCTGCTCCTTGAATTCTCGGAAACTGCAAAGAAGATGTTCCGCCCATATCAAACGATGCAACGTCATTATTGTCTTTTGTCGGGTACAATCCTTCTCTCACCTTTCTGTCAGTGTTGTTTTTTGCAGTCGCCGTAACTTTTACTAGTAGCTCGTGAGGATTTAGTTCTCGAATACGAACGTCCTCTCGATAGAGCAATTTTTCTACACCGCCATGTCCGATGAGACACATGGCAGACATATATCTTGGAATCATTTTATCTCCTTGGTAAAATTTGTTTTAAAATAATTTATAATTTGTTAAAAATTCAACAATCTATAAAGTCAAGACCGTCATGCCGGACTTAGCAGTCCGCATATAAAAAAGGAGTTTGAAAAGACGACACAATACAGTCGTTGATGACTTTAACGCATGTCTAAAACAAAAATCTACATTTTTGAATTTTTGTCTTTATCAAACTCCTTCAAGATAAAATAATCCACTATGGACTACAACATATCTAACTAAAAGCTACATCTCTCAAGAATAATGCAATTCCAGGGAAAAATGTCACCAGTGCAGCAACACACAAAAGCATAAAGGTAAACGGAGGGATACCTTTGATAACTTCAAAATAAGGTCTTTTAAAAACAGCAATAGCAGTAAATATATCACAACCGAAAGGAGGTGTTGCAGAACCTATAGCAGCTTGTAATGTTATCACCGTACCAACTAAAACAGGGTCTAATCCTGCAGATTTCACTACAGGAGCAAAAATCGGTACCAATATCAAGATAAGCACTATTGGATCAACAAACATACAACCTACAAAAAAGGCTACGTTTATCACTCCAAGTACACCAAGCGGTGTCATATCTTGAATTCCGATGCTAGATAAAACAGCTTGAGGAATCTGAGCAAAAGATAAAACCCAGGCAAAAGAGGAACCTGCAGCAACAAGTATAAAAACTATCGCCGTTACCAAACCTGTTGATTTTGCAGTTTCATAAAAGTGTTTTAAGCTCATGGTCCTAAATATGAACATTTCTAAGATAATCGCATAAACAACGCTTATCGCGGCAGCTTCAGTTGGACTAAATATACCGGTAAAAATCCCACCGATAATAATAACTGGAAATCCAAGTGGTAGCAAAGCCTTATAAAATGCAAGTGCTCTGTCCTTCCAACTACTTCTAGGTTGAGTCGGAATATTATTTATGCGAGCATAAACAATACTGTATACAGAGAACATTAAGAGAATTAGAAGTCCAGGTCCAATTCCAGATATAAAAAGCTCTGGTATAGAGGTTTTAGAAACGACTCCATAAATAATCATACCGATACTAGGAGGAATTAAAAATGCAATATCGCTTGAATTTATGATCAATGCCAAGATAAATGAATCTTTATATCCACCTTCTTGTAATTTCGGTCTTAGTGGAGAACCTACGGCGACAACAGTTGCTTGTGTAGAACCGGACACGGCACCGAATACCGCACATGCAGCTGAAGTTGTTACTGCTAAACCACCCTTTATATGTCCGACAAATGACATGACCAAATCTATAAGTCTCTCTGCTGAATGACCTCTGGTCATGATATCTGCCGCCAATATAAACATAGGCACTGCGATAAGTGATGCAGGTCGTATTCCACCCATCATTTGCTGTATCATAAATTGCATTCTATGAAAATCGCCAAACAACTCATAAAAACCTACCATTGAGCCTGCCAATAAAGAAACCATCATAGGAAAACCAAGTAACAATAAAGCGACCATCAAAGTAAAAATTGTTATACCCATCATTATTCCTTATATCACACTAGTTGGATCTATATCACAATATCCGTCTAACACATCAGTAGACAGATATACTTCTTTGTATCTGAAATTTTTTATCACAGTCAAGGCATATTGTATGCCTGTAACAAAAAATCCTATAGGTACCCACAAATAAATTATATAAGCTGGTATTCCCAAAGAAGGCAAAATTCGACCCGTATGATGTATATCTAAGATATATAAGATCGAGAAATAAGACAAACTAAACATAACATAGGCAGTTAAAATACACATCAATATCATTAAGATTTTTTTAAAAATTTGTGGAAGGACATCATAAAATGCTGACATCCTAATATGTCTTCCTAGTCTTGCGGCATAACTAATACCTGCAAAAGTAACCATAACTATAAAAAGTCTATTTAGCTCATCTGTAAATATTAAAGCATCATTAAATACATATCTGCTAACAACTCCTGCAACAGTATTTACAGCCATCAGTATAATACCTATAGCCAGAATAAATCCCTCGAGTCTACTGATTTGCAAATCTATAAAATCAAGCATACTAAAAAAATGCATACTAGCCCTATTAGAGTTTTTATCCATAAAGTTCCTTTTTATCTCACGATAGCCAATATCTGGCTATCGTGAATGAGATTATTTTGTCTCAGCATTTTTTAGGTCAATTTTCATTTGTTTAAGTATAGCAGCTCCGCTTTTACCGGCTTCTTTTATAAAAGCGTCTTCAACTTTTGAAGCTCTTTTCTTGAAAACAGCTCTTTCTTTTTTTGTCAAAGTTACGATTTTGTAAGTTGGATTAGAGCGTATAATTCTACCCAAACCTAAAGCATCCAAATCTTGTGCTTCTTTTAGTATATAATTTAATGCAACGGCTGAAGCATGTTTTACAAGCTTTTTGTCTTTTGCACTTAAACTATTGAAAAACTTCTCATTTGCCACGGCTGTTGCTGTAAATTGATTGTGTCCCATATATGTCAAAACCTTTGTCAATTTATCTAGTCCATAAGCAGCAATCCAAATAGTCGGATTCTCTTGTCCATCAACCATGTGAGTTTTCAAAGAACCAATCAAATCTCCCCAACTCATAGGAACAGGAGAAGCCCCAAAAGCTTTATAAGTATCGACTAGCAAAGGAGAACCTGGCATAACTCTTATTTTCTTTCCTTTAAGATCCGCAGGTGAATGAAACTCCTTCATGGTTGTAACCGCTTGTTCACCTTCTGGGAACATACCCAAGAGTTCAAGGTTGTGTTTTCTAAAAATTTTTGGGAACATTTTGTTAATAGCTACAGAATCTTTGAAAAACTTACCGAGATGTTTTGGATTGTCAGGCATCAAGTAAGGAACAAAGAATACATCCATTTCCGGTATTGTTCCACCCATATATCCTGTCGATTGGCCAACAAATTGTAACAAACCTGCTTGTACTTGCTCCATTATATCGCTCTCTTCTCCAAGAGTACCGACAGGATAGATCTTTATTTTATGATTAGAGTTTTGCTCAATAACCTCTTTGAATTTTGTTGCATACAATCCTTGAGGATCATTAAGTCCTTCTCCCAAAGCGTACTTCCAAGTATCTGCCTGCATAGCTGTAGCAGTTAAAAATAACAAACAACTAAAAATAAAGATTTTTAATCCTCCAGTAATTGACTTCATTCTCTCTCCTTAAGTGTTAAGATTTTTGAAATTGTGTTTACACACATCCCTCCTATGGTAGATAATTAATCTTAAATAGATATTAACTATTTTTATATGATTGTCTATTTTTTATTCTATTTTTGATTGATATAGTTTAGGCTATTTTGGGCGTTAACGTTCATTTCATAGGCATTAAAAGGCAGCAGATTTATAACCTATCACCAGAAAGCATTTTTTTAAATAAAATATAAACAAATAAATTTGATGTTACTATAGGTAACTAATACAAGAAGAATGACTCAATAATTTTAAATTTAATACAAATAAAAGATTAAAATTTTTATCAATGATATATTTGGAGAAAATAGCCTATATATAAAACACTATTTTTTATATTTTTTTATATAATATTTTCTAAGTATTTATATATAAAACATGCTTAAATTTGGAGAATTTTAATTCTAGATAATGTATTTTTCAAGAACAAAAACAGTAATTTATTAAGATCATTTTATCCAAAATTTATATATAAAAAGAACATATATTTGATAATATTTTTATCAAAAGATAAAGGGAAAAATAAATATTTTCTATAGATAATTCATCATCAACATTATTAATTTATCTGATTATATTTCATTTGTCGAGTTATAAAATTCCTATATCTGTTTGAGTAATGTAGTAAAGATGCAAATTTCACAAGGTATCAATAGTCAAATTGTTTATCTGTTACATAGGTATATTTTTGCTAATTTTGAAAAAAAACGATAGTAATAGTCAAATACTATTTTGAGATAACCATCTTTCTAAAATTAATTTAGCAGCAAGCGAATCAATTTTTCCATCTTTTTTTTGTTTACTTATGCCTTTCATCATCTCTTTTGCTTCTACGCTGGTACCATATTCATCTTGAAAGTATATCTTGTTTTTAAACTCAAGAAGAGATAAAAAATGCTTTATTCTTCTTTCCATTTCTTCTGCACTGCTTCCAGATTTTGGGACTCCTACAACTAGTATATCTATATCCCAATCGTTCAGAAACTTATCTACATCCCTTGATGCTTGAATGCGATTTTTTCTAAAAATTGGATCTTGAGGAATAACAATTTTTTTATCAAAACTTATAGCAATTCCTATTCTTTTTAACCCTATATCTAAGCTAGCTATCTTCAAAGTACTAAAACCTTCATATCATGAATTTCTATCTTTCCTGCCAATTCATACTCATAAACCATATCACCGAATTTTTCAAGTATATCTTGAATATTTTCATTTTCTTTACAAAAATCCAAAAATTTATCACTCGTTTCAATAATTTTGCCAAATTTATCAGCAAAATCATCTATGTCATATATTGCCGTAGCCATACCTTTTGAAAGAAGCATATTTGTTCCTAAACTTTCACCTGACCTATGAGGAAAAACAAATATCTTCTTACCAAGTTGATGAGCTATTTCAGCACTTCTCATAGATCCACTGTCCAAATCTGCCTCTGCAACGACTAGAACCTCTCCTAGTGCAACAACTAATCTATTCCTCAAAACAAAACTATAATTTGTTGCTTTTGTATTTTCTTCATATTCACTTAAAAGCAATGACTCTCTTCTCATATCTTCTATAAGAGAAAAATTTACTTTTGGATAGCAGATATCAAGTGAGTTTGCCATGACAGCTATAGTATTTGGGAAGGCTGATCTATGTGCCAGTGCATCAACTCCCATGGCTGCGCCGCTAACTACACACACTCCTCTTTTTTTTAAAGCATTTCCTAGATTAAGGCAAAGTTGTTTAGTATATGATATAGGGTGCCTTGTGCCGACTATTGCAACCATAGGCATATTCATAAGAGATAAATTACCTTCATAATATAAATCTTTTGGTTTATTTTTAAGAATTTCAAAACATTGTGGAATTTCTTTTACTTTTTGCATCTATATCTCATTAATATAAACCATCCGGACGCCTCTTAAATATTTTTTGGCACCTATTAAAACTTTCAATGTATTCTTATGAGGATGTCCTATAGCAACAGCGTAACCTCTTTTCTTTGCAATTTCTACAGCTTTTTTCAATTGAGAGATTATGTCTTTTGGATTTGTTGTATTGTCTAAAAATATATCTCTTGAAATAAGTTTTAAGTGAAGTTTTTTAGAAACTTCTTTCGCTTTTGTGGCTGCTGTTGTTCTGCTATCCACAAAATGCAATCCAAAACCATGCATGACTGATATAAGCTTTTCCATAGCCTGCTCATCTGCTGTAAACTTACTTCCTGTATGATTGTTATAATATTTTATATGAGGAAATTCACTCTTTAGTGATTTAATTCTTTTGTAGATCGTATCCCTTGAATCAGATGCTAAAAGCGTTTGTGGTTCGGGATGAGGATAGCTCATTGCTTCCAAGGGCAAATGTAGCATACAAATAGAAAACTCATTTGAGAGCTTTACAGTTTCAGGATGTACTTTTGTAGGTGGAAAGAATGAGGGTGTTACTTTGTATGGTATCTCTTGTATCCTCTTAACTTCATGAGGAAATGATACATCATCAATAATTATGGCCAGTCTTGGCATTCCTTTGTATTTTACACTCTTTTCAGTAGTTACATTTGCTTCTTCTTGTTTCGAATTTTTCTTGAAGTCTTGCGCTTCAGATAGATAATGCTGTTTACTAGAATCGTCTTGCGTCTTAACTTCTTTTTTAGATGCTATGATTTTTTCAATCTGCTTTATAGGTTTTTCAACTACAGGTTCCTTACGTTTACTAGCATTTATCTCTTCTCTCACTCTTTTATTTTCGACCTCTAACATATGTTTCATCTTATCCATCAACTCTTTTGTTGATTTTTCATTTTGAACAGAAACATTTGAAACTTGATGTTTTTGAGAAGGCAAATAAGCATATTTATAAAAAACAAATCCTAAAAATAGCAGTACGGAAATAGTAGCAATATAAAAAAGTCTGTTTTTTGTAACAGTTTTTTTTCTAGAAATATTTTTTTTGGTTCTTGGGTGTTTTTTCTTTTTTCTTGTCAAAAATAATCTTTGTATTGGTTTGAAACATCGGGCAGTAAGAAGATACTTTTGCCCGATGTATTTTTGTTAGTTTTTATCTTTATCTATGATTTTTTTAGAAGTTATCCAAGGCATCATGCTTCTTAGTTTTTCACCTGTTTGCTCGATCAAACTTCTCTTTGCATTTGCTCTCTCTGCATTCATTCTTGCATATCCTGCTCTTCTCTCTAAGATAAAATCTTTTGCAAAAGTTCCATTTTGGATCTCTTTGAGGATTTGCTTCATCGCTTTTTTTGATTCGTCTGTTATAACTTTTGGTCCGCTTATATAGTCTCCGTATTCTGCAGTATTAGAAATAGAATATCTCATATCTGCGATACCGCCTTGATACATCAAATCAACGATCAATTTCATCTCATGAAGACATTCAAAATATGCCATCTCAGGTTCATAACCAGCTTCTGTTAAAGTTTCAAATCCGGCTTTTACCAAAGATACCATACCTCCACAAAGGACAGCTTGTTCACCAAAAAGATCAGTCTCAGTCTCATCTTTAAAAGTTGTTTCGATGATTCCTGTTCTTCCTCCGCCGATCGCACTTGCATAACTTAAAGCAAGCTCTTTTGCCATTCCGCTTTCATTTTGCTCAACAGCGATCAAATCAGGGATACCGCCTCCATTTGCAAATTCATGTCTAACAGTATGACCCGGTGCTTTTGGAGCTATCATGATACAGTCTACACCTTTAGGAGTTTTTATCTGTCCGTAGTGAACGTTAAAACCGTGTCCAAAAGCGATGGCATTACCTTCTACTAGATTGTCTTTAATATCATTTTCAAATACGTCTGCTTGCAATTCATCAGGTGTTAAGATCATAATAAGATCTGCGACTTTAGATGCTTCAGCAACTGTTTTGACTTCAAAACCTTTTGCTTCTGCCTTTGCCCAAGAACTACCGCCTTTTCTTAGGCCTATAACAACATTGACTCCGCTGTCTCTTAAGTTTTCAGCGTGTGCGTGTCCTTGAGAACCAAAGCCTATAATTGCCACTTTTTTTGATTGAATAATACTTAAATCACAATCTTTATCATAATACACAGTAATTGCCATTTCATAAATCCTTTAAAAATTTTAAGTTAGATTATTTTATCTAAAAAAACTTTAATCTTGCGTAATAATCTCAAATAATGCACCATCATCTATATTTTCCGCTCTCAGAGTCCAACCCATGTTTTTTTCTATGATAGTTTTAGACATATATAAACCGATCCCTGTTCCAGAACCTTGTTCTTTTGTAGTAAAATATGGTTCAAATATCCTTCCCATAGCACGCTCCGTTATCCCTCCTCCATTATCCTTGACTGAAATTGTCCTATCCTTCAAAATGATCTCGATCTTTCCATCATCTATATTTTGTCCCATTATTGCATCTTTTGCATTGCTCAGCAAATTTAACATAACTTGTTTAAATTCATTTTCAAAGCCGTGAATATTTAAATCTTCTCCAGTCAATACTATTTTTATTTGGTTGTTTTTTAAGTGATTTAATTCCATATTAATAACTTCATTTATGACTTTCATCACGCTAAAATCTGTCTTTTCTTTGTCAATTTTAAAGAAATTTCTAAAATCATCTATGGTTTTGTCCATAAATTCAATGATCTTTCTATTTTTATATATAAAGTCATCAATGAATTTTTTGTCAATCAATCCTTCATCGTAATCATCATCTAGGTTCTGTATATTTATATTTAATGCATTCAAAGGCTGTCTCCATTGATGGGCGATTGATCCTATCATCTCACCCATAGATGCCAATTTACTCTGTTCTTGGATAAACTCTAGTTGTTTAGTATTTTCTTCCAACGCATTTTTTATCTCTATTTTTAAATTTTCATTCATTTGTGTTATTTTTTGTTCTTGAATTTTGATATTTGTTATATCTATAGCACTTACGATCGCAAAATATTTTTTGTCAAGCTTTATTCTCTTACTTCTCAAAAGTGCATAAAAAAAGTTTTGATCTTTTTTTAAAAGCTTTGTCTCTTTAGGATTTTCATCACCTTCTCTAGCCATTTTGAAAACTTTTTTTTGATCATCTTTATGGATAAATTTTGTAGCGTTGGCACCTATAATCTCATCATGTGTATATCCTGTCAACTCCAAAACTCTTTGGTTTGCATATTCGATTATAAACTTTGAATTAATAACAATAGTAGCCCCAAATGTAGTTTCAGCTAATGTTTGAAAATTAACTAAAGATTTTTTGAGGTCCATATTTTTCTTTGTCAGAATTATCAAGAATAATGAGACTAGCAATAATATAACTAGAAATAGATCTATTAGATTTGAATGCAAATTATAAAATGAGGTTAGTTCATTTATCAGTTTTGGATTGCCTTGATTGAAATCATTAACATTTAAACCAAACTTTTTTAAATTTTCAACATTCAAATAAAATTTATTACCATGACTCAAATCAAAACCCAAATTTTGTATTTTAGTGCCATTTAGGTACTTTATAATCATTTGAGATACGACATATCCTTGTTTCTCACCATCGGTACAATCACCGCCAATGATATTTGTATCTGGGATATTTACGTAGATATCCTTATTTACCAGCATTGGATTTTTATAATACTTTGATAATATCTGAGCAGTTTCTACATAAGATATATGTTTATTTGCTCTTGTAAAATTTGAAAAACTCTGTAATATCATAACAGAGTTTTTATCATAATTTTTCAATTTCTGAATTATTTTTTCAATATCCTGGTTATACATATAAATAAATTTTATTTTTTTTATATTTGCATACTTTTTTTTATACAGATTTACTCTTTCCAATGAGGTAACTGTACCGTCAAAGACTACATAAACAATTTTTAATCTTTTGTTTATTTCTTTTGCTATCTTTAAATTAGCAAGAGGATTCTCTTTTTCAAATATACCGGCATATAAGTTTTTATCAAGTTCTTTAGCAAAAGTGAGATCATGTACGCCGGAAAAAAAAACTTTTGCATTTTTAAAGATTTTTATATCTTTATTTTTGTTTACAAATTTTAGTGCACTGTCATCTGTTGTGACAACAATATCAAATAACTTATTTTTATATTTATCCTGCAGATAGGTTATTATATTTTTTTCTCTTTGAGGAGTTATTTTAAAAACTTGTGCATCCATATATTCTACAAATATGTCCGTCTTGTCTATACGGGCTTTTTGAATATTCTCTATAATAGTGGAACTTTGTAATCTGGTCCACTCAAAAGTGTTTTCATAAGAGTTTAGAATCAATATATTTGTTGCAAAAGTATTTACTATGAAAATGCAGATATAGAGAAAACTCTTTATCAACATTTTAATTAGCATACCTTGTTTTTTCACTTACAACAACTTGGTTTCTACCTGATTGTTTTGCCTTGAATAAAGCTTTGTCTGCTCGTTCGAACAAGCCATTTTTAGAGTCATTTTCTCTTATACTGCTAAGTCCGATACTGATAGATAGTATAATCCCAAAAGGAAATTCTAATTCTGTTAAACCACGCCTTAGCTTCTCACATACCAATGAGGCTTGTTCTTGACTGGTTTCACTTAATATTAAAACAAATTCTTCACCACCCCATCTAAAGAACAGATCAGTACTTCTTAAGTTATCCAAGCAGTATTTTGCAAACTTTTGCAATACTTCATCACCTATCAAATGTCCAAATTGATCATTTATACTTTTAAAATGATCAATATCTAAAATCGCCAAACTAAATTCTCTTTGATACCTTTGTGCTCTCAAAAATTCTATTTCATAAATATCATTGAACTTAACTCTAGTGTACACCTTTGTCAATTCATCATAATCTGCTCTAAATTCTGCATTTAGTTTCTCCTCATGTAAACTTGTAACGTCCCAAAGAGAAACAACATACAACTCTTCGCTTTCTGTCATGACGGTATCAATCTTGATTTGATATTTTTTTACATGACCGTCATATGAAATAGAAACGATTTTTTGGCACTCTGCATTATCTTTATAACTTTTTATAAAATCATTTTTAGATTTTATGCAGCAGCAATCATCGCAGGGAGAAAAAATATCAATAAATCTTTTAAATTTTTGAGAAAATTCCTCTTTATTAGTGACATTGAACAAGTCAAAAAAAGATTTTGAAGCAAATTCAATATCTTCTAAATCAGTCAAAATTAAAATATTTGATTGTGTATTTAAAATACTTTGTATAGCTTTTTGATGTTTTATATTTTCTCTATTTGCAAGAAGATTCTCAGCTAAATTGTTTAATTTTTCTACTAGTTTATTTTTATCTACAGGCTTCAACATATAGCCTGAGACTTGCATTTCCAATGCTTGCATAGTGTATTCGGATTCACTATGGGCTGTTGTAAACACTATAATCTGCTTAGGAGTGATATTTAGTATATCTTTTGCCATTTCTATACCGTTTTTATTTGGCATTCTTATATCAGTTATAACAATATCAGGCAAATATTGTTTATACATTTCCAGTCCTTCAAGACCGTCAGACGCACAAAAAACTTCTTTAAAATGTCTTTTTAAAACCTTACTGTACCCTTCTCTTATATGATTTTCATCTTCAACATATAGCACAGTTAACTGTTGTAAAAAATGCAACAAGCTCTCCTCCAAACAAACATTTTGATAACTGATAAAGCAAACTTTTATAGCTATAATAATAGCAGGTTCTTGCTTCTTTAGCAAATTGTAATATACAAAATAGTAGAATTGCCTTATATCTTATTAAAAGGCGAAACATGGATAGCGGGATACTACAAAAAATAAAAGCCCTTCCACCATTAGATGACACGGTTATGATGATACAAAGGATCTGCTCAGATACCGACAGTTCTATGCAAGATTTGGTTAAAATTGTTCAAAGAGACCCAATGCTTACTGCCAATATACTAAAATCTGCAAATTCACCACTTTATGGTTTTAGCAAAGAAATCAAAAGTATTGCTCATGCTGTTTCACTTTTTGGTATGGCAACTATAAGAGGTTTTGCACTATCAAGCGCTATAAAAGATAATATAAAAATAGATCTTACTCCTTATAAGATAGACAAAGATAGATTTTTGAATATAAGCACACTACAAAGCGTCCTTATGTTTAAATGGTATACAAAGATAGATAGAAGTATGTTAGATATACTTCAGCCTGCTTCCTTTATGATGGAAGTTGGAAAATTAATACTTGCCCATGAGATAATAGAACAAAATTTAGTAGATGAATTTCAAAAGAAAATAGAAAGAAATGAAAATCTTATGGCATTGTCACTTATAGAAAAAGAATTTACCGGTTTTACAAATGAGGAAATAACCGCAAAAATATTTGAAAAATGGAATTTAGAAACAGAATTAATCGAAGCAATTGAATTCTCAAACAACCCTTTGAGTGCAAGCGAGCATATGCAAAAATTTGCTAAAGCATTACATGTCGTAAAAACTTCTATAAATATTTTTGGCTCGCTACAAGAAGAGCAGATACAAGATGCATTGAGATTGATCCAAGATTACGATCTAGAAATAAATACATACTTGAGCGCTATAGAGAATTTGGAAATTTGAAAGAGTTTATCCTCAAACTTTGTACTGAAGTAAATGCTACTGAAATCACTCAAGAATTTCAGCCTTTAATCAATAATCTTATTAAGATTAAGGCCTTGGAGAAGCATAAAAACACATACAAATTAAACAATAAATTTAAGATAGGAACGATTGATATAGCCACAAGCGGTACCGGCTTTCTAAGTATATTGGGTGAAGATAATAGAGATTTACTTATTGAATCAAAAGATTTATTTGGTGCTTCTAAAGGTGATATAGTCGTTGTAAAACAGCTTCATTCAAAAAAAAGGTCCAGAGTCAAAGCCAAAGTTGTTTTGATTTTACAAAGGGCACATAATACAAGTATAGTTTATACAAAATCCCACAATAATAGGATTATGGGTATAAACATAAGTACTGATTTAGTTTGTGACATAAGTGCTTCTCAAAAGTCACTTAAACAACTCCCTATAAATACTGTTCTAAAGATTGACAATGCAACAAATAATATCATAGAGATACTAGGCGTTTTAGATGATCCTAAAGTTGATGAAAAAATAGCTTTGGGAATTTATGAAAAAGATGAATTCTTTACAAAGGAAAGTGAAACCGAAGCATTAAGTCATGGGGTTGTAGTAGAAAAATCATTATACCCGGATAGAGTTGATCTTACACATCTTCCATTTTGTACAATTGATCCTATTGATGCAAAGGATTTTGATGACTCGATTTATTTTGATATAGAGAACTATATACTTTATGTTGCGATTGCTGATGTAAGTGAGTATGTATTTGAGATGGGGAGCATTGATAAAGAAGCAAAGAAAAGAGGTTTTTCTATATATTTTCCTCATAAATCGATTCCAATGCTGCCAAGAACACTTAGTGAAAATATATGTTCATTAAAGCCCAATGTAGACAGACTTGCTTATACTTTTAAGATAACTCTAGATAAAAATACTCTTGAGCCTCTTAAAGAAGAACTTTTAGATACTGTCATAAATTCTAAAAAAAGATATAACTATGACCAGATAGATGTTTTTCTACAGAAAGATTTTTCAAACATAGATGAAGTAGATCAAGAAATACTAAAATTTCTGATGCCCCTTTCCGAGATCACAAAAAGATTAAGAGAAAATAGATTAAAAGAAGGATTTGATTTCAGCTCAAGCGAGATAAGAATGACTCTTGATGAAGAACAAAATCTCATATCTACCACAGAAGAGATCGAAACTCCTTCTCATCAACTCATCGAAGATTGTATGCTTCTTGCGAACAAAGCAGCATCAAAAAAAATAGCATACGGTATATTTAGAACACATGATGACCCTTCTTATGACAAACTGCAATCTTTATTGGATGATTTAGCTATGATAGGTATTGATGTAGATTTTTCTACAGATATTCCTAAAATGATAAAAATCATACAAGAAAAAGCGTTAAATCTAGACATTAGAAAAGAAGTTGATAAACTAATAATCAGATCTCAAAAAAAAGCAAAATACGAACCGGAGAACAGAGGTCATTTTGGCCTAGGGTTCAAATCATATACGCACTTCACCTCTCCGATACGAAGATACAGTGATCTTTTATTGCATAGACTCCTAAAAGCAAATATGCATGAAGATAAAAAAAGATTTAATTATCTTTTAAAAGACGTGGGTGCCCTGTGCGACAAGATAAGTGAGTTAGAGAGAGAAAGTGCAAAAGTAGCCTGGGATTTTATGGACAGAAAATTTGCCAGATGGGCGATGTTACATATAGGAGAGAGCTTTAAAGCAGTCGTAACCAATGCAGAAAGAACCATGATAGCAAAGCTGGATGATGATATAAAAGGCGCACGATTATTTTTACTTGATAACAATGTACAATTATTTCAAAAAATAGTAGTGAAGATCGTTGAAGCGGATATAGCATCTGCAAGAATATATGCAAAAGTAGTAGAATCAGATGTATAAAAGAGAATTTGAAAATATTTTACAAAAAGGACAATTACCGAAATCAATACTGTTTTACGGTAGTTGTATATATCAAAATAACCAGAATGCAGCCAAAACTTTAGAAAAGCTGGGTGCACAGCCTGAAGAAAAATTATTGCTTCATTATGATGAATACAATATTGCAGCTGCAAAAAATTTCCTCTCTCAGTCTTCACTTTTTGGGGACAGAAATATTTTGATCATAAAAACAGATGTCGTAGTTCCTAAAAAAGAGCTGGATGTCTTAGTAGGATTATGTTTAAAGAATGAGGGAAATTTTTTAATTTATCAATTTTTCGGAGATGATAAAAAAGCTAAAAACCTTGAGAAATCGTTTACAACAAAGATGCATGCAGGTTTTGTGAGATTTTTTCGCCCAAATCAGGGAGAAGCTTTGTTTATGCTGGATATGGCAGCAAAAGAGATGAATATAAAAATAAGTAAATTTGCTCTTTCACATTTATTCCAGCTTGAAGATGAAGACATAGCACTTTGTATAAATGATCTAAACAAACTCAGTATTTTGGATAAAGATATAGAAATAGCAGATATTGACCGACTTATTTATGGAGTAGGCACTATAAGTATGGATAAATTTATAACTGAACTACTACAAAAGAAAGATATACGAGAAACATATACCAAACTTCTAGAATCTGGCAATGCCGATGAAGTGCGCATTATTAATGCTATTGAGACAAACTTGACCCAACTGTTTTTATTTCACTCATTTATAAAGATCAACGGCAGATTTGACCCAAAAGAAATACTTGGATACCCTCTTCCGCCTCAAATTGCAAATGAAAAATCAAAATTAAGTATGATGATAAATCTAGAAGCTTACAAAAGTATGTTTGACTTACTTTTTGAAAATGAATTAAAACTAAAAAAAATGCAAAATATAGATAAAAACTCGCTTCTCCTATCAACATTAATAAAACTTCAAACTTTCTTATAGTATAATCGCACCCTTGAACTATTTTTATAGTCAAAGCAATATACCATCCTTACTCAGTAATGGGTGAAAACCACAAGGAGAAAAAATGCGACATTATGAGTTGCTAACAGTACTTAAGCCTACTCTTACAGAAGAAGAGACAAAGGCAAAGATTAACTTCATTAAAGAAGTTTTGGAAAAAAACGGTGCCGAAATCGCTGCTATTCAAGATATGAAGACAAGAAGACTTGCATATCCTATCGAAAAGCATGATAGAGGATATTACAGTGTATTTTATTTTAAAGCTCCTACATCTGCAATTGCCGAACTAGAGAGAATTATACGAATAACTGAAGAATTCATCAGATACATGAGCGTTAAGTTCGAGAACCAAAAAGAACTTAGCTTCTGGAACAAACAAGTTGCAAAATATTCGCCAAAGATAGTCGAAGAAAAAGCTGAAGAAACAGTCGAAGAAAAAGCAGAAGAAAGTGTAGCAACAGAAACTGTCGAAGACTAGAGATATACAGGAGTCGCACCATGTTTAACAAAGTAATTTTATTAGGAAACTTAACAAGAGATCCGGAACTTAGATATATGCCAAGTGGTGGAGCTGTTTGTACAACAGGAATTGCAACCAACAGAAAATTTAAAAAACAAGACGGAAGCATGAGTGAAGAAGTCTGTTTTATAGATATAACTTTCTTTGGGAGAACAGCTGAAATCGCAAATCAATATCTCAACAGAGGTAAAAAGATCATGGTTGAGGGTAGATTAAAACTTGACCAGTGGACTGACCAAACAGGCAATAAGAGAAGTAAACACTCTGTTGTAGTTGATAATATGCAAATGTTAGACTCTAAAGGCTCAAACGAGGGCAGCGACTATAAACCTGAGCAACAAAGTTATAGTAGTGAGCAAAAAAATTATAAACAAACTGCTCCCCAACACAATGGTAATGAAACACCTGTCATCGATATAGATGAAGATGAAATACCATTTTAGTATAAGATGAAAAAAGGATAAAAAATGGCAGAAAAAAGAAAATACGCAAGAAAATATTGTACATATTGTGAAGCAAAGATAGAGTTCATGGATTATAAAGATACAAAATTGTTCAAACACTCTTTATCTGAGCGATATAAAATCATGCCTAGAAGATTAACAGGCAACTGCAAAAGACATCAAGAGATGGTAGAACTAGCTATTAAAAGAGCAAGAGCTACTGCGTTGATCCCATATGTTGTAAACACTAAAAAAGTTGTTGCAACTCCATTTGATCTACTAACTCAATAATTTAACAAGCAAGCACTTTATATAAGTGCTTGCTTTAAAACTTCTTCTACCCTAGTTACAGGGATAAATTCCATTTTTGATTTTACTTCTTCAGGTATATCTTCTAAATCTCTCTCATAATTTTTCTTAGGTATCAAAACTGTTTTTATCTTAGCTTTATAAGCAGCGATCAACTTCTCTTTTAGTCCGCCTATAGGTAGCACTTTCCCACTAAGTGTCAATTCACCGGTCATTGCCACATCACTTCTGACTTTTTTATTTGAGAGTATTGATGCAATAGCCGTTGCCATCGTTATACCTGCACTTGGACCGTCTTTTGGAGTTGCTCCCTCAGGTACATGTATGTGTAAGTCATATCTTCTGTAAACATCACTAGGAGTTACTTTAGCTTTCGTGCCGTCCTTGTCAGATGTCGATTTTGGAATAATACTAAGGGGGATATCAAGTTTATTATTGTCAATAAGCACTTTTATTACACTTTGTGCAATCCTTGCTGATTCTTTCATGACATCGCCAAGAGAACCAGTAAGTTGTAACCCACCTTTTCCTTGTATTTTTATTGCTTCTATTTTCAGAACATCTCCACCTACGCTTGTCCATGCAAGTCCATTGACTTGTCCGATAAGATCAACTTTCTCTTTTTCTTCGATTTCAAAAACAGTTTTTTCTAGATAATCTTTTATATTTTTGTTATTTATAATAATCTTTTCGTTACTTGGGTTCAATAAGAGTTGCTTAGCACATTTTCTCAAGATCTCAGCTAATCTTCTTCTTAGATTACGTACACCTGATTCTCTGGTATAATTTGCAATAATCATCTCTAAAGTAGGTTTTGCTATAGATATCTCACTATTTTTCAATCCATGTTTTTTCAATTCTTGAGGAAGAAGATATTTTCTAGCTATTTGATATTTTTCTTGAGGCGTATATGAATTTAAAAATATAAATTCCATCCTGTCACGCAAAGGTGCCGGGATAGAAGACACATCATTCGCCGTTGCAATAAAAATAACCTTACTTAGATCTACATTAAAATTGAGATAATAATCTCTAAATTTATTGTTTTGTTCAGGATCTAAAATCTCAAGTAAAACAGCCGTAGGATCCCCTCTATAGCTTCTTGCTACCTTATCGATCTCATCTAAAACTACAACCGGATTCATCTGTTTTGCTTCGATAATACCTTGGATTATACGTCCAGGCATAGCTCCGATATACGTTCTTCTGTGTCCTCTTAGCTCATTTACATCTTCAAGCCCGCCAAGAGCTACTCTAATCAACTCTCTTTTTAATGCCGTAGCAATTGAGTTTGCAAGTGATGTTTTCCCAACACCGGGAGGTCCTGCAAAACAGAGTATGGCACCCTTTGAAGTTTTATCTTTTATACCTCTTCTATCTAGAAGCTCTCTTACTGCAAAATACTCCTCTATTCTATCTTTTGGCTTTTTCAAAGAGTAATGATCTTTGTCAAGCTGTGATCTGACATCTAAAATATCTAGTTTCTTTGATGCTTGTTTCTCAAACGGGATCTCAATAACCCAGTCAAGATAACTCTGTATCATGCTAGCGTCACTAGAATCCGGATGCATACGTGATAGTTTATCAATCTGTTTTGATATCTCTTTGTATGCATCTTCTTCCATATATTTCTTTTTCAGCTCTAATTTTCTTCTATATTCTCCGATCTCTTCATCTCTTTGATTATCAGTGCCTAATTCTTTTTGAATCTGTTTTAATTGTTCTTTTAGAAAGTATTCTTTGTTTATCTTATCTATTTGAGAGTGTGTTTTTGTTTTTATCTCTTTTTGAAGCTTGCTTGCTTCGATCTCTGCCATCAAAAACTCCATAAGCTTCAGAAGTTTTGCTTCGTCATCTTCAATGATAAAAAGCTCATATGCCTGATCTTTTTTTAGCCTCATACTGCTTGCAACAAGATCGCAAACTCTATGCACTTCATTATTATCGTTGATGGTCTTTAAAAAATCTGGTGGAAAGTAGTTACTTATCCTTGCTAAAGTCTGTACTTTTTCTTTTAAGATTACAAGACCTGCTTCGCTTGTTTGAGATTTGGATTCATTGGATTTTATGACATCCACTATAGCTCTTAATGGATCTGTTCCAACCTCTTGCGTTATCTTTCCTTTTTGCATTCCTTGGAAAAGCACCTTCACTCTTCCATCAGGAAGTTCAACTTTTCTCATGATAGAACCTATAACACCTGCATCATAGATGCTAGCAAAATCTCTTCCTCCCTCTTCTGAGGATTTGGAAGGACAAACCATGATTAAAGTATTATTTGCCAATGATGAATTTACAGCTTCGATATTCTCTTCATCAGATAAAAAAATCGGAGAAATCATAAAAGGATATAAAAAAATGTTATCCTCTACTAAAATAGGTAGAGTCGTAGGAAATTGTGTATAGTTATTTAATTGCATTATATCTCCTCGGTTATATGTTAGAAACTATCGTTATTTATTCAAAAAGGGATCTAAACCATGAAACATGAGGTTTTATCATGTCCGCATTTTTCAATGAAGAATCTTTAATCTCCTTTTCATAGATTTTACTGGCTTTTGGCTTATCAAGTCGTTTGTAAAGACTTGCTATCTGCTCAGTCAATTGAAGATTTGCCAATTGTAATTTTACCAGCATTGTCTCAACCATCGGCCTAAACTCTGAATTTGGATATTTTATCACAAATGCTTTTGTATTGGCTATGGTATCTAGCAAAAGCTGTTGATTTCTATTTGGGTGAGAAAAAGAGTCAAAATTTGCTTTAATCTTCAAAAATCTTGCATATTCACTGTTTTTTGCATCTCCGAATCTTTTAATATATTCATCCAAATAAAAGTTGGCAAGAATATACTCTTCCGCCTGCATATGAGCATGTGCCAGCATCATCATACTTGTTGGAAGCAGAGGTGATTCAACGTGTTCACTAGATAAAGATGTAAAATAGTCATCTGCTTTTTCTAGATCTTGATTTTGTACTTCTTTGATAATTTTGTCATACCAGTATAGTGCAGGCTTGTTATATATAGCAACTTTTTCTTTCGTAGAACAGCCGCTTACCAATAGTACAAAAATAGAGATCAACAAAACTTTATAGATTTTCATCAATGTTTTCCTTAATAGATTAAATAACTCGACCTTGTATTGTCTTTATTCACTTTTTACAAGGTTAGTTAATGAGTTTGTATTGTATCTTTTTTTTAGTTATCAGAAAATAAAAGTTGAATTTTTTTCATATTTACCGATATATTATTTGTGCTTTGATATAATAAAATTACTAAACACCAGAAGGAAGTTTATGACGTTTGACATAATATCACCGATTTTAGGATTTGACAAAATTAAAAAGATTGATTTAGAAAAAATTGATGATTTTTTTATGAAAATAAAAAGTCCTGATGGCACAACTACTTTTACTCTTATCAATCCGTTTATGCTAAGAGATTATAATTTTGAAGTGCCTGAGTATTTTAAGAATCTTTTAGAGATAGATAAAGAGACAAATATTTCTATATTCAACATAATGGTTACGACAGAACCGATAGAAGACTCTACTATTAATTTCATTGCACCGTTGATTTTCAATCTTGACAAAAAAATTATGGCACAAGTTTTACTTGATGTAAATAAATATAATGATTTTGGCTTAGTTGAAAGTATTTCTAAGTATATTTAATTAAGTATAATTTTACTTTTATCATTGTAGAATAAATAAGCAACATTATTATGTTTTTATAATAATAAGGTGGGTGGTTGGGTTGCAAAAAATAGATATTTATAATTGTAACCTTCAATAATGCCTACACTAAAAGTATAATACTATATGGAAGGAGGCATGTCATGACTATAGACAATAACACAAGAATAAAAGTTCTTATGCCTCATATTTTTCATTTAAACTTTTTTCTACGTATTTTCTTATTTTTACTTTTTATCCCATACAGTCTACTCGCAGCTACTATAGCTAGTGATGATTTCTCCAGTGGTTTAAATAACTGGACGGGGAACGGCGTCAGTGCTTATAATCAAGAAATGAATATAGATAAAGACCGTACAGCTTCAAAAATATACCATCTTGGGATAGCTTATGCTAATCAGACTGTTACGGTTGATCTACAAGCAACACCTTATGGAGGATGGGAAAATTCAGGTGAAAGTCAAGACTTCCTCAATGTTACAGTAAATGGTAGCCTGTTTACACAAACTTATGTAAATGGAACATATAATTTCCCGACTATAACTGCTCAAGCTGATGCAAACGGCGATCTAGCTATGACCATCAATCCAAATACTACGGTAAGAGGGGAAAATGTATTAATCGATAATATATATATCAAAAGTGTAGCCCCTTCTTTTACAATCTCCGATGTATCTTTTGCTGAAGGGAACAATGGATATCACACGGTAAATATACCTGTGACATTGGTAAATGCAACTGGTGGAACTTATAGTGTAGATTACAATATAACAGACGGAACAGCTACAAATGGCAGCGATTTCAATGCCACTACATCTGGTACTTTAACATTTAACTCAACTTCGACTCAGTACATTCCTATACAGGTCAATGGTGATCTAACTATAGAAAACAATGAATATTTTACAATTACGCTCTCAAATCCAACAGGAGGGATGAGCATCAGTAAAAGTACAGCACAAATCACTATATTGGATGATGACAATCCAGCCAATAACGACTACAGTACGAATAACTTAAGACCCTTTGCCCTGTATAAAAAAGATGACATAACCGGAGATATGCAGATTATCGGTAACTCTGTCAAACTAGACAGCGGAGGTGTCTGTGCCCCACTCAATACAAATAATAACAACCTGACGATCGTAGATGCCGATTTAGATGCAGACAGTAGTACTTTTAATTCAACATCTGCAAATCTTGTGCTTCCCCCAAAGGTGGGTAGTGCAAACATCTTATACGCTCTTTTATATTGGCAAGGAAGAACAGGTTCAAACAGTAATGTCATAAATGGAGCTACCGTCAAGTTCAAGCCATACGGACAGACAAGCTATCAGACCCTTACGACGATTAATTCAAAATTTAACTGGCACAATGGTGATTATCAAGGCGTTGCCGATGTAACGAGCCAAATAAAAGCCAGTATAGACAGTGTCGGCGCAGCTACTATAGACAGTACTGGATATAATGAACCCCAATGGGTCGCCAATGTATACTCTCCTGTAAGCAACAATGGTTTTGGAGCTTGGGCGTTGGTGATCGTTTACAAGGATACTTCTGCAAAACTCAGAGATATTTCAGTTTTTGATGGCTATCAAGATGTCTATAATAATACTGTATCAACAACGTTGTCAGGCTTTTTAACGCCATCATTCGGTGCTGTTGATTCAAAATTTTTAGTATTTGCTGGTGAAGGGGACATATCGCTATATGATAGTGTCACAATGACTAACAACAATCAACCACCGACACCGATACCTCTTGGGGACAATATATTCAGGTCTTCTGAAGATATTAATGGAGTCAATATTACAAATAGAAATCCTAGCTGCCAAAATACGATTGGTGTCGATATACGCACTTTTGATGTCGGAACAACGGGGAATCCCGCCATAATCGGTAATTCTCAAACTTCTACCACTATATCGTTAACCAGTAGCAGTGGAAACAACATGTCTGCAGACGAGTATTTCCCAGGAGTATTTGCCTTTTCAACTGAATTATATCAACCGGCAGTTTGTTACGAAGAACAAGTTTTGTATAAAGGTGCTCCTATAAGTGCAACCAACAAGCCGTATTTAGATGATAATGTGACTATTGAAGTAACTGTCACTAACAAAGATTATGAACCGGCAAAAGGGGTATCCATAGAGAAAATTTTTGACAAAGGCTCCGGATACGCATATATTCCCGAAAGTATGAACATCGCACCGATCCCGGGTACACATTATTATGATACCAACAGAACGGACGCCGTTGATGGGGACAATGCATCATTTTCTTCAGATACTAATACTTCAAAATATTTTTTAGGCACCGGAGCAACATCCACCGTCGGAGGGACTCTGTACTTTAGTAATGTAACAAAATTCAAATATAATGCAACCATAGCTGATCAAAATGTCAGCGAAAACACTTACCTACTTAGCTATAGAAATGATCAACTTGGCATTGCTTACGATGGAGTACCGACAAAGAAATGCTCCTACTTTAACAATGCATTTTCTGCATACGCTCCTGCCGGAGTTTTTAATGTCGTCAGTGACCAATTCAGCGGAACTTCAGATCCTTTAGACAATAGAGTTCAACTCAATGCCCTAAATACTCAAATAGTCGGACAAACATTTAACGTTAAAGTACTGGCATTAAATACTGATAAAATCACAACAAAAAATTACACCGGTGATCTCAATGTTTCTTTGATCAATACGCCGGATTATAACTTATGTGCACATGATAGTTGTAAACAACAATTATGTGATGCTACGACGCCAATTGCAGGGACAACTCAGACATTGACTTTTAGCAATGTTAGTTCTAAAAATATGTCTGTCAACAGTGCTTTTGCATCAAGAAATCTCTCATTTAAAATCGCATATACTGCAAATGGGACAACTAAATATGTATGCTCTAGAGATAATTTTTCTATACGTCCTAAATCATACTCTCTTGCTTTAAATACAACAAATCCATTGATAGGCGGAAGAAATTATATTTTAGATATCAATGCGACCTCTGCAAGCGGCACTCTGGCAGCAGATTATAATCAAACGATAACCAATGCTTCTGATCTCAATGTTTCTGATCTCAATGCTTCTCTGGATTTGACTATACCACCGGGATGCGGACTTGCAGCAAATCATATCAGTTTAACGCCAAACATCGTATTTAGCAGTGCGGGACAATCAACGTATTCTCCTCTTGTTTTTAACAACGTAGGGGATGTTAACTTGACACTATACGACGAAAATTGGACTAAAACTGATCAAGGAGCTTCCGATGGTAAAGCATTTGATGATTGTGTAGTCGGAAGTTCCAGCTCTACTCCAGATGCAAATGGAAAAGTAGGATGTATGGTCTCTGCTCTCAAGCAACTCACATTTTTACCAAAAAGTTTTGTCAATACTGTCAATGTTCAAAACTTTAATAACTCAAACTTTACATATCTTTCCAATGACGGCAATATGAGTGCAAATATCATTTTACAAACAACAGCTATATTAGATACTAATGCTACTGCGACTAATTATACGGCAAACTGTTACTCTCAAGATGTCAATTTTACTGTTTCACTTATCAATAATCCTACAAATTGGCTCAACGGACTACCTGATGCAAAAACTAGGATAAGATATTTTGATGATGGCGTTCATACTTCTCTTGACAGCAATAATACGGTTGGTTCTGCAGAATTTAACGCAACACAAAGCGAATTTTTAAATGGCACTGCACCTAATCTAGCGGTCAGATTTAACTTTGCAAGATCTGCATCTCTTCCAAATGAACCTTTTAGAATTACAAAAAATGACTTTAATATATCTATTCAAGATGCAAATAATACAACAGGCAATGATTTTGATCGAACTACGGATCAAAATACCACATTCTACTTTGGTCGTGTTCATGCACCTGATTATACGTTTGATGGAAACTCCGGAAATGCAAAGATATACTATGAAGTTTACTGTAAAGACTGCAATAAATCTTCATTTGACGTAAATGGAAGTGAAAGTGTTGATTCAATAAACTGGTACCTCAATCCAATGCACTTAAACAACTCATTTGGCGATGTAAGTGCAAATGGAGCAAATTCATTTTCTGCATTAAGCGGCACTTCTACTCCTGGTAGCTCAGGAACAATAAATAATGGAACAGAAACTATAACACTTTCACATGCAGCACCACATATAGATAAGATTCAGATGTATGGAAAATCTTGGTTAATCTATAATCAGGCAAATCCTAATGCTACGGAAAATGATTTTATAGTTGAATTTAAAAATGCAGCAAACAACTGGGCAGGACAAGGAAAACTTGGTCATGTAATTGATACCAACATATCAGTAAGATCAAACCAAAGGCTTAATTGGTGATGAGACATGCTGCTTCAATGCTAGAGCTAATCGTAGCTATTGTTATCATGGGAATTGCAGTTATGACTCTGCCTTTACTACTTTCTCAGACACAAAACAACAATCAATATTCTATGCAACAAGAAATAATCCTTGCTGCAAGAACAAAGATAGGAGACACACTTACATACAGATGGGATCAAAATTCATTGCAAAACGGAACTATAAAAGTTTTAGTTACAAATGGCGACAATGAGCTCAATGTAAGCAGCGATGGAGTAAGAAGAATTGGACATGTCAAGGGTGATAAAAGGAGAAAGTTTTTTTCGGCCCTTAACCAAGCCACTACTCCGGCAAACTTAGGACCTGACACAGGAGCTTTGAATGATATAGATGATTTCAATAGTGCTACACCTACCAATTTGACGTTAAGTACACAAACTACAAATCTAGATTATCATGTTAAAGATTTCAACATGACAACAAGCGTAGTATATGTAAGCGACAGTGCCAATTATAGTGCAAGCAATATCAACTTTGTTTTTGGAACAACTCCTGTTACTACAGGATCAACAAATATAAAAATGTTGACTTTAAGTATCACCGGCTCTGATATTTCACCGTTTACTCTTAGAACTTACTCTTGCAATATTGGAGAAAGTGAACTTTTGAGAAAGGCTTATTGATGCATAAAAAGTCTGCATTTACTATGATCGAACTCATCATGGTTATAGTAATTTTAGGGATTGTAGCTAGTATTGGAGCAGAGATTATATCAAAACTGTATGAAAATTATATAAAGACTAGAGCCATAAACAGGCTTCAAACGCAAACTGATTTGGTTTTAAACGAAATATCACAAAGATTACAATATAGGATCAAAGATAGTGTAATAGCAAGAGATGCTAACGGAACTTCTACACCTGCCCCACATTACGTGCCTTTGACAGATGCAAATGATTCATACCAAATATTAGAGTGGATCGGATACGATAATGATAGCTTTAAGGCACTCAAAAATCCGGGGTGGAGTGGATTTATCGATTTAGACAGTAATATGACCGATAAAAACTTGGGTACTTACGGGAAGATAAAAACATCAGGTAGTGAGCTAAATACAACAAACTCTATCATAAAAGCGTTATCAGACAATAGAGTAAGTTTAGATGGAACAACTCCAAACAGACCTGCTATCATATTCAGCGGACTATCAAATTTTGATGTTACACAATACGGATGGAGCGGAGTTGATGGAAATTATACATTTAAAGTTTCTTATACTCCAGGTGTAAATGATGTGTTAAATTTCGATGAAAATGTTTCTGCAAAAGGTCTAAATGAAATCTTTGAACAGTATCATTTAGCTTGGAGCGCATACTCAATCGTTCCTGAAGGAACTAATACAAATGACTTCAATCTGACTCTTCATTACAATTATCAGCCTTGGGAAAATGAAAGTTATAATGATGTAAATACATCTGTTTCTCTTTTAGCTGAACATGTAAGTACATTTAAATTTACAAAGATCGGAGATACAATTCGTTTAAAATTGTGTATAAATGATGCCTTTAGAAGTGGAAGCGATAACTTTGCCTTTTGTAAAGAGAAGGTGGTTTACTAATGCGTAAAGGATTTTCTCTTATAACTGCAATTATATTTTTATTTGTTGTTGCAACATTAGCTACATTAGCACTTTCTCTTTCGACTCAATCTGCAAAACAAACTACTGATGACTACTTGAAAATTGAAGCCGAATTGCTAGCAAAAAGTGGTACAGAGTTTGCATTACTAGCACTTAGCGGGCATGATTTTAATACTTCCGGTTGTCTAAATTCAATAGATATAAAATATCCTAGCACGGTAAACTATACACATGACATAAATATGTCTATAATGTACATAGGCAATGGTCTTCCGATCAGCTGCAATGATATATTGAACAATACTATATCTACTCCAGATTCTAATAGAACCGTTATTATAGATACTACAGTTACAACAAACCCTACAATTTCAACCGAACAAATAAGAATTCACAGAAGAACTATACAAAAACCATAATTTGCATTTCCCTGCCATGCATACTAAAGCTTCCTTCTCACAGAAACTCAGCTTAAGCTGAGTTTTGTTATAATTTTGGTGGGTAAGTTTTACTCAAAAAAGCCCTATTCTTAGGGTATTAAGGAGAAGTTATGAATTTAAGTATAGTAGGAAAACAATTAGAACTTACAGAGCCAATCAAGGAGCACATTCAAAGTGCCGTAGACACATTGAAGAAGTATAATTTAGACATCATTTCCACAAAATGTATACTATCAGCTGATGAAAAAAACGGTAAAAAAGGCTTTAGCGTAGAATTCGCTATAAATCTGGCTCATATGAACACTGTAGTAATCAAGCAAAAAGACAAAGACGTTTATGCTGCTATAGATTTAGCGATAGAGCGTGCTCAAAAAGTTTTGAGAAGACATCATGACAAGGTAACAAGCTTTAAACAAAAAGAATCTCCTGATATGTCAACTGACGAACTTGAGTATGCTGAAGATGAGATTGTGCCTATGAGATTGGAAAGCTATAAGCCGCTTGACGTAGATGATGCGCTTATGGAGCTTAAAGAAAATGGTCAGCAATTTATGATCTTTCATGATAAAGAAGAAAAGGTTAGAGTTCTATACAAAAGATCTGATGCTAAATTTGGCCTTTATTAACAAATGAGGAGAGCTTTTATGCTCTCCTAAACTTCTCTTGCACCATGTCATCTAGACATTTAAATACTTTCTTGCTAGCTTCTTCCATATTTGTAAAATTTTTCAAGAAAAAACTTGCATTTTTATTTGTTAAGCCGTTTTTACGCAGTTCATCTATATTCAATTTGACATTGTCATGTATTTTGTGGTGTGGATCATTTACTGATTTATAAGCTTCGGTGTAGCCAAACAATTCTTTTCCGGCTCCTTGATACCACTGTCCAAATCTGCAATGTTCTTCATCATCACTAATTTCATCATCTATTTTTTCTTTTAATATTGAAGCATATGTTTTTGTTTTATAAATTATATGATCGATCTTTACCGAGGTTGAAGAACTTTTATCTTCAGTATATTTTGAAGCCTTTGATGTTTCATTTGCATCTTCGTTAAATCTATATAGCGTCTCTTTAAAACCGCTGATAGCCTGACCGGAATTGATAGCTATATCATTTATCTCTTTGGCATTGCTTTGTATGTTTTGGGTTTCTTGCTGTAGTGTTTGTATAGTTATAGATATTTCAGAAGTCGCTTTAGCTGTTCGCTCGGCAAGCTTTCGCACTTCATCTGCCACTACTGCAAAACCTCTACCGTGTTCTCCTGCACGTGCTGCTTCTATTGCAGCATTTAATGCCAACAGATTTGTTTGATCTGCTATGTCTTTGATCAAACTTACAACAGATGAAATTTCTTCTGATCTTACACCTAGAGAGCTTATAGCTTCCGATATGTCAACTATTAAATCAATCAAAATATTTAGTTTTTCTGATACTTCATTTGTGATAATTAGACTGTCATTTGATTTTACTGCCGTATCTTCAGAAAGTTGTCTTATCTTTGAGACTACTTGTATGACTTCTGACATATCTGATTGTAAAATTCTCAAAGAAGCAGCCATTCCACCATTTAGATTACCAAATTCCAAGCTTAAGTTTGCTCTTACTCTTTCCTTGCCTGCAATCAAAATACCCTCGACACCTTTTGAAATATTTTTACTTGAAGCACCAAAAAGACCTTTTAGACCTGATGGATACATCTTCCTATATCCATAACCTTGACTTGCAAGATCGACAGCAGTATTTGCATCTCGCATGTAAGCTTCAAGCTGATCAAGAAGATTGTTAATACTCCAGGCAGTTTCTGCCAATGGATCATTTAGATCAATATTTATGATTCTATCTTCAAAATGCCCTTCTGCAGCATTTATTACAACCTTATTTATCTTTTCCAATAAATAACTTTTTGTCTCTTTTTTTGAATTAAACATCTCTGCTACCCCTGAAGAGAGACTATGAGCTCGTCATAGCCTACACCTTTTTCATCTAGTAAATCAAATAAATATTTTTCTGAAGCGTCCATTCCACCGCTTTTTTCTAATTCAATAAGCTTGGCATACAATTCTGATAAAACTTTTATACCTTCTTCACTTGGTTTTCTACGTACAGAATAATAACCTATAACATTGCCGCTAGAATCTAGCGATGCAGTAACATTTGCAAATACCCAATAATACCCACCGTCTTTTGATAAATTTTTGACAAATGCGAAAATCTCTTGTTTATTTTTAATTCTATCCCATAAAAGTTTAAATACGACACGAGGCATATCAGGGTGTCGAATGAGATTATGAGGAGCACCTATAAGCTCAGTCTCACTATATTTAGATATTTGAATGAAGATTTGATTGCAATATGTAATATTGCCTTTTAAATCCGTCTTGGAAACTATAAAATCGTTCGGCTGAAGATCATATCTGTTGGAATTTGGCTCGGGTCTTCGCATAAAACTCTCCAATTTTTGACAAATTAGCCACAATTATACTCAAACGATACTTTAGCTTTTTTTAAGATTTTTTCATCTTTTGCCATATCGAACCAAACAAAACTTTTGCCGCTTTGAAAAACACCTTTTAACATATCACCGCCAGCTCTATATTCTAAATCAAGCTCAGCTATCTCAAAACCATCTGTTGTCTTTGAAAATTTTTCCAATCTATCACTATTTGCAAGATTTGTATACAAATAACAATACCCTTTAAGCCCGTTTCTGCTGACTCTTCCTCTTAGTTGATGTAAACTTGCCAATCCAAGTCTTTCAGGTGCGACTATGATGATCGTGGTAAGCCTTGGAAGAGATATGCCTACTTCTATGACTGTTGTAGAAACCAAGATACTACCTTCATTTCTAAAATTTTCCAATATCTCTTCTTTTGACTTATCTTTACCAAAAGTAACAAAAACTTTATCAAAATTTTTTTCCCAATACCCTCTTCCTTCTTCTATTGACTGATAATCAATAACCTCACTCTCTTCTACCAAAGGATAAACAATGATAGCTTGATGATCTTTTTTAATCTCTCTTTTCAGATGTTCTATCAATTTAGGAAATTCTTTTTTTCTTATTATTTCAGTATCTATGTCTTTTTTAAACGGTAATTCTTTTATATATGAGAAATCGACTAATGAAGAATGCATCATACTGAGAGTTCTAGGGATTGGAGTTGCGGAAAACTGTAAAAAATGAGCTCTTTTAGTGCCATCTTTCACAAGGTTTGATATCTTTGCTCTTTGATTAGTGCCGAAGCGATGTTGTTCATCTACCATGATCAAGTGAGTCTCAGGTAAGTCTTTGAAAAGAAGTGCATGAGTACCTATCAAAAAATCATAATCACTTAAATCATCTTCTTTGTCACTGTTTTGTACAACTTTTGCTACATTTACATGACTTGGCAAGAATTTAACAGCTTCATCATATATTTGATTTGCCAGAACAGTCGTAGGAACCATCAAAACGGTTCTTTTGGGATAAGCCATCATGACTGCACTTAGCATCACTATAGTTTTACCGCATCCGACATCACCCATAATAAGTCGTTTAGCTGCTACATCGCTTAAAAAATCTCTTTTTATTTCATCAATACATTTTATTTGGTCATTGGTTAAAGAGAATGGAAGTGATTTGATAAAATCAAGCTCGCTAGAATCCAAAGTACTTTTTGCCTTGTATTTGATGCTTTTACCGCTGAGTGATTTCAAATATGAGTATATTTCTGTAAATTTTAACGCTTCAAGGATCTCATTAGTATATCCGTTTTTCTCAAAATCAGACAAAAAATGTAGATTTGGATTATGCAATAACCATATATTGTATGCACTTTTTTCATCTAATCCGTTTGCAATAAGAGATTCTTTTGTTATATATTTTTGAATTAAACTTTTCATAACAGCATTCTGTAGCGCAGTTTTATACTTAGGTACGACTTTATCAATATCTTTTAAAACTTGAGGTTGATGAATTTGAAGTTTGCCCATATTCCATATGATCTTACCTCTAACATACAAAGTATCTCCAGGCTTAAAAAGTTTAACATGATAGTAACTTGGTCGAAATACTACGCCTTTGATCTTTTCATTCCAAGTTTTACAAAAAAAATCAATACTTAGAGACTTTTGTGTCTTAACTGATCTTAAAACTTCTACTTCTATACAATTTTGTTGATTTAGTATCGGAGTTTTGTTTATAAAGCTATTGTCATAGGATTTAGGGATAAGAAGAGCCAATTCTAAAAGGCTATTTATCCCTAATTTGTTGAATTTTTCTTTATCTTCTTCTATATTCACTTTATAACTGCCCTTATGCACCATGTATCATTTTGCACAAATAATAAAGTGTTTAGATACAAGAGATGTTTATAGCTGCTAGAGCCATGAAAAAAGATCTAGTTCGTAACTACAGAAAAACTAAGCTTTGTTATCTCTTTATGTTTTTCAATAAATGCATTTAGATCACTCAGTTTCAATTGTTCGATCTTTTCCAAAACTTTTTTTGAATGTCCTAGTTCAAACCCTCGATAATACTCGAAAAAGGCACGAGACGATCTTTGTGAAAGCGTCTCATTTCTTAGTGGTTCGCTTCCTAACAAAAATTTCTTTGCTTGCTCCAACTCATCTGCTGTAGCGCCTTTTTTTACAAATTCATCTATAACTTCTTTTACTATCTTTGTTGCTTCTTCTAAATTTTCATTTTTTGTTTGCAAGTAACCTGTAAATGAGCTGTGAGATTTGTTTATATTGTTTCTTGAATATATAGAATATGCCAATCCTTTTTTAACTCTAACTGCTTCCATCAATCTACTGCCAAAACCACTTTCACCTAGTATAAAACTGGCTACTTTAGCCTTGTAGTCATCTTTGTCTCCACTCCTCATTTGAAACGGTGCTCCAAAGTATATATATGCTTGCTCAGTATCTTTTTTCAATACCTCTTTCTTTTTATCTCCGTTGGCATCAAAATATTTCAACTCTCTTTTTGAACCTACTTTTAATTCTTGCAAAAGCGGTAATATCTCTTTTTTAAAATCATTAATACCTATATCTCCACCTACTACTATTATCATATTTGTCAAATCCAGATGACTATTATAAAAATTTTCCACATCTGAGAGTTTTAGTTTGTTTATACTTTCTACCGTTCCTGAAAACGGTTCGGCCATCGGTGTATCTTTGTAAATCAATTTTTTTAGATTTATACCGGCAAGATAATCAAAATCACTCTGTTTAGACGAAAGCATACCCAAAGTTTGACTTTTGACTTTGGAAAAACTATCATCTGTAAAATTTGGATCAGCTAATAGTTGTTTTAACATTGTGATAGAGTAAGGGAATTGTTCTTTAAGAGACGAAGTTTCAAATACAAAAGTCTCTGTTCCAGCATTTGCACTTAAATTGATGGCTCTTTGCTCTAACTCTTCTGAGAATTTTATCGAGCCCATCTTCTTTGTACCCTCATTTAAGATATTTGCAGTAAACTTGGCTAATCCGCTATGACCATTATCTTCTATACTTCCTGCACATCTTAAAACTATCTGCATTGACACTATAGGCAAATGGTTGTCTTTTTCAAAAATTATTGGTATTTTAACACCTTTTACCTCTATGCTGTCTAAACTCTGACTCATCAATACTCCTTGCAAAAATAAAAACAAAATTAATATATATTTCACGTTATTAGAACCTCTCTAGGATATTATACGCCGTATCTCTTTTAGCAGGGATTTCATCGACATCTCGGATGAGTCGTATCATCTCTTCTTGATTCATTCTATTCTTCGCTCCGGCTGCTGCGACTACATTTTCTTCCATCATGGTACTACCCAGGTCATTTGCACCAAACATCAGTGCCAATTGCCCTACATAGCTCCCCTGAGTCACCCATGAACTTTGAATATTTGGGAAATTATCCAGATACAATCTACTCACTGCCAGAAGTCTCAGATATCTGTTGGATGATTGTTTCTGAATTGTCGGGATCTCTTCTTTGAGTTTAGTATTGTCAGATTGAAAACTCCACATGATAAAGGCTCTAAAACCGCCTGTTTCATCTTGAAGATTTCTGATATGCTCCCAGTGTTCTATGATGTCTTCATCACTTTCTACAGTACCGAACATCATCGTAGCCGTGGATTTTATGCCTACTTTGTGTGCTTGTCTGTGTATGTCGATCCAATCTTTAGTATCGAGTTTCTTTGGAGCGATGATGTCTCTGACTTTATCGCTTAGTATCTCGGCACCTGCACCGGGAATAGAGAAAAGTCCTTTATTTTTCAATCTTTGAAGTACTTCAGTATATGAGATTTTTGAAATTTTTGCAATATAATCTATCTCTATTGCCGAAAATCCATGTATCGTGATAGTAGGATAATTCGTACTTATCCACTCCACCAAATCTTCATACCACTCGATTTTTAGTTTTGGATGCACGCCGCCTTGAAAGAGGATCTGCGTACCGCCTATCGCTAAGAGTTCTTCTATTTTTTTGCCGATCTCTTCAAAACTCAACACATAAGCATCTTCTTCTTTTGCATGTCTATAAAATGCACAAAACTTACAATCAACCCAGCAAACATTTGTATAATTTATATTTCGATCTACTATAAAAGAAGTGACTTTATCAGGATGCAACTCTTTTTTTCTAAGTGTCGCCAAGCGACCTAGTTCGTTTAAATCATAATTTTGAATTAAATCCAAAGCTTCTTTATTTGTCATTCTACTCATAAAATCTCTTTATTTTGATATATCTAGTATTATACAAAAAGTAGTTTAAACAAAAGAAAAATAGCTTAGTGAAAATATATATAAATGAAAATTATTCTTCTTCCCTGGTTAGATTTCTAAGTTTTCCGATAAAGGCATTTTTACCGATAAAGGCAAGTGTGTCGTGTTCTCTTATCTTATAACTTTTATCTATGTCAAATGACCAGATATCTCTGGTTTTACAAGCTATAAGATGGATTTCATTTTCGAACATGACCTCAACTTCTTTAACAGTTTTGCCTATAAAAGTTTTGGTAACCAAAAATTTTGCTATTTTGTTCGTACTACTAAAATCAACCTGATCGATAATAACATCCCCGACAAGATTTTCTACAAGCTTTTTAGCAGATTCGCGCTCAGGATAGATCACCTTAAAAGCACCCAGGCGGGAAAGTATCTCTCCATGTGTATGAGTTATGGCTTTTGTTATTATATTTTTATTATTTAATTCTTTCAAAGCCATAAGGGTTAGTATACTGGCTTCTATATTTTCACCGATACTTATGATTACCGTGTCTAGCCCAACAACACCCGCTTCTTCCAAAGCTTTTATATCCGTACTGTCTAATATAATAGCATCTTCTATATATTCACTGATCTCTTGTATCTTATGTTCATCATTGTCAATCGCGATCACATCTGCCCCCTGCTCTGCCAGTCCCTTGGCAATATGATATCCAAACTTTCCAAGCCCTATAACGGCGTATGTTTTCATAGTAAAATCCTTCCTTCAGGGTATTGTATATGTTTTATTTTTTCTTTTCCCATTATTAAAAATCCAAATGCAAATATGCCTATTCTTCCTATTAACATCAATAAAATGATCAAAGCTTTACCTAATGAGTCAAATTCGCTTGAAAAGCTTAGAATGTGACCGTCTCCTACAGATACTCCTACGGTACAAAATGCCGAGATTGCTTCAAATAGAGTTTTCATAAATCCTGTATGCTGTGTCTCTGTTAAGATGATAGTAGCGCTCATTACGATTGATGATGCAACAATTATGATAGCTGAAGCTCTTTGGATAACTTCTGATGAAATCGTTCTCTTAAAAAGATTCGGTTTTTGATTGCTCAGTTTGATTGTGTGAATAGTTGATATCATAAGTACTGCAACAGTAGTGATCTTAATACCGCCGGCCGTACTTCCTGCACCTCCACCTATCATCATATATATGGTAGAGCAAAAAAGTGAAGGCTCACTAAGAGTAGAAAGATCCAAACTGTTAAATCCGGCTGTTCTAAAATTTACCGAGAGGAAAAAACTATTTAAAACGCGCTGCCATAAGGACATATGTCCAAATACAGGGGCATTGTCCCACTCAATAGCCAAGAACAAAATTGTTCCTGAGATAAGTAAAAAAGCCGTTCCGACCAAAGTGATCTTTGTATGAACAGACAAGATATAACGTTTTGAAACTGCTTTTGTATGTAATTCTACCAATACCCAGTAGCCAATACCGCCAAGTATAACCAACAATGAGATTATCATGATGACAGAAAAATCATTATTATACCCGATAAAGCTATCAGTAAAGAGAGAAAATCCGGCATTGTTAAATGCGGAAACAGTGTGAAATACGGCTTCCCAAAATGCTTTTAGAAATGGTGTTCTTGCACTAAAATGTAAAGTTAAAAGGAAAATTCCTATTGCCTCTATAGTAAATGTAAATAAAAAAACTTTTTTGATAAAACTTTGTATCTCAGAATTGCTCGAGTAATTTAAAGAATCTTTTGCAATATTTTTTTCATGAATGTTGAGATTCTTTTTTGTAAACAGAAAGAAAAGAGTAACTAAACTCATATATCCTACTCCACCGATCTGTATAAGTACTAAAATAACAAATTGACCAAAAAAATTAAAATATTCTGACGTACTTTTCACTATAAGACCGGTTACGCAAACCGCAGAAGTAGATGTAAATATAGCATCAATAAATTTCAAATGACCTACGTGGGTAAAAGGCAGCATAAGAACAATTGCGCCTGTTAAGATCAAAACAAAATAACTTAAAAAGATAATCTTGAGAGTTTTTTGATTCATTCATCTCGCTTTTAAAAAATTTGCAAATAAAAGTTTTTTCAAAAATATTTCATAATTATAAGCTACAAAACATCAAAATGTTATTAAATGAAAATTCTTCACTTTTCCTATGAAATGAAATAATAATATATAAACGATTTATTTGATAGAATAAAAAGAAAAAAGGATTTTGATGTTTTCTATTGATACAATTGTTTTATTTGTCACTGCTTCGGTTCTTTTAGCATTGGCCCCTGGACCTGACAATATATTTGTTTTGACACAATCTATGAGCAAAGGAGCAAAACCGGGTATATTTGTGACTATGGGGCTATGTACCGGATTGATAGTTCATACGACTGCAGTCGCACTTGGTGTTGCTGCGATATTTCAGACTTCACAATTGGCTTTTGATGCATTAAAATACATAGGTGCTCTATATCTTCTATATTTGGCATATCTGTCTTTCAAAAGTTCATCTTCTCACCATCTAAAAGCAAATCAGGCAAAACTCAGCTATTTCAAACTTTATAGAAGAGGCATCTTCATGAACATTACAAATCCTAAAGTTTCAATCTTCTTTTTGGCATTTTTACCACAATTCACAGATGCTAAAAATGGAAACATAACATTGCAAATCTTTATTTTGGGATTCATTTTTATAGTTTGCACTTTCTTGGTATTTAGCGGTGTTAGTCTTGTTGCCGGCAAACTTGGAGATTGGTTTAACAGAAACAAAAATGCCGAAGGAATATTAAACAAAGTAGCTGGAAGTATATTTGGCTTACTAGCTATCAAATTAGCTCTAACACAAAGATAGAACATGCAAAAAATATTGACAGTAGTATTTATCGTTTGTTCTCTGACACTTGGAGTGTTACTTATAGAGTATATTTTAAATACATTACTATCTTGATTGGACTTTTGTCATTTCTTTGTTATATGCAAAAGTTACAATTAATTAGTAACTTAAAACTCAGAAGGAGCACTTGAATGAAAATTGGTCTTTTTATTCCTTGTTTTATGAATGAACTTTATCCTGAGGCATCTATGGATACTTTAAAAATCCTGGAAAGTTTTGGTCTGGATGTAGAATATCCTCTCGAACAAACTTGTTGTGGGCAGCCCATGGCAAATACAGGATGTGCTCATGAAGCTTCGATTTTGGCAAAAAGATTTTTGGAAATATTTAAAAAATATGACTACATTGTAGCACCTAGCGGAAGCTGTGTAAGCATGGTAAGGAACAATTATGCTCAGTTTTTATCAGGGATGGACGGTTTTGAACATATACGAAACAACACTTATGAACTTATAGAATTTTTGCACGATATCATAAAACCAAAAGAGTTATCCGTAAGTTTTCCTTATAAAGTAGGTATTCATAATTCATGTCACGGACATAGAGAATTGGGACTTGCCAGTATGAGCGAAAGGAATACTCCTGTTTTTTCAAAAATTAAAAATATACTAGATATGGTAAATGATATCTCATTTTCAGAGCTTCAACGTAATGATGAATGTTGTGGTTTCGGAGGTACTTTTGCAGTTACTGAAGAGGCAATGAGTGTTGCCATGGGAAGAGCTCGTTTAGAGGATCATATAAAAGCGGGGAGTCAATATATCACAGGTGTCGATATGTCATGTCTTATGCATATGCAAGGTCTTATAGATCGAGAAAAACTTCCTATCAAAACGATCTATATAGCCCAAATTTTAGCGAGGGGGTTAAAATGAAATCATCTCGACAAAGTAGTAGCTTCAGTACTAAGAATTTAACTTTGGCTTCCGCTCAAGGTAAAGGAGAAAGACGATGAGTAGCCATCCTGAGTTAGCAGATAAGTTTGCTTCAGACGTACCAAGGATGAAATGGCATGATCAAGCATTGTGGTTTGTTCGTAAAAAAAGAGATATCCAAGCGCACAGCTTAGATGAATGGGAAGAACTTCGCAATAAAGCTGATCAGATCAAGACGCACGCATTAAGTAAATTGGATTATTATCTTGAAGAATTTGAAAAAAATGCCAAACAAAGAGGTATTGAGGTACATTGGGCAAAAGATGCGACAGAACACAATAGAATAGTCTTAGACATTCTTCAAAAAAGAGGTGCAAAAAAATTAGTAAAAAGCAAATCAATGCTAACAGAAGAGTGTCACTTAAATCCATATTTAGAGAGCAACGGTATCGAAGTAGTAGATACTGATCTAGGGGAGAGAATCGTACAATTAAGAAACGAGCCACCTTCTCATATCGTATTGCCTGCGATTCATCTAAAAAAAGAAGATGTCGGAACAACTTTTGAAAAATTTTTAAAAACACAAAAAGGAAACTCTGATCCAACATACCTGACGCGAGAAGCAAGAGAACATTTGAGACAAAAATTTTTGGGCTCGGATGCAGCCTTAACCGGAGTAAATTTTGCTATAAGTGAAACAGGCGGTATCGTAGTCTGTACCAATGAGGGAAATGCTGATCTTGGAGCAAGCCTTCCAAAGCTACATATCGCTTCAATGGGAATAGAAAAAATTATACCTAGACTCAAAGATCTCTCTATTTTCACAAGATTACTTGCAAGAAGCGCAACAGGACAACCTATCACAACTTATACATCACATTATCATTCTCCTCAAAAAGACGGAGAGATGCATATTGTCATAGTGGACAATGGAAGAAGTAAAATATTAGCGAATAAAAAATATATAAAATCACTCCAATGTATAAGATGCGGCGCTTGTTTGAATACTTGTCCAATCTATAGAAGAAGCGGCGGATACAGTTATGGATACACTATTCCTGGTCCGATAGGATCAACTTTGGGTGCGAGTAAAGATATAAAAAGAAATTACACGCTACCGTTTGCTTGTTCGTTATGTGCATCATGTACAAATATATGTCCTGTCAAAGTTGATCTTCACGAACAGCTCTACCTACATAGACAAGATGTAGTTGCTCTCGGTCTGCTTTCAAAAACCAAACATAGATCACTAAAGATAGCAACCTGGGTCATGCAACACCCTTCTATGATGGCTCTTGGTGGAAGGATCGCAAGGAAATTAGTTCCTATAATGCCACGAAGTTTTATATATTCAAAGTTAAATCTTTGGGGAAAGAACAGAGAATTGCCAAAATTCCCAAAAAACAGCTTCAAAGAGTTATACAAAGAGAGGAAAAAATGAGCTCTAAAAAACAAATCTTAGACAGCATTCGACAAGGAAATGCCGGTAGCAACAATGTAGACAAAAACTTACCTGATATTGAGATTGAGCATGTGATATATGATAACAAAAACAAACAGTTTGAAACTATGCTAAACTCAGTAGGTGGAGTAGCAAGATGGTTAGATACCAACATAACACTAGAGGAATATATAAAAAGCAACTATACACAAATAGGTGAAATTGCAACAAATATTGACTTGAATATAGGACATATACACACAAATAATGTTAAAGATCCACATGATCTCAAAGATATTGACTTAGCTGTAATCCAAGGTGAATTTGCAGTAGCTGAAAATGGAGCTGTATGGGTGAAGGAAGATCAAAATATCAATAGAGCAGTCTATTTTATAGCCCGTAAACTGCTAATTGTTGTGAAAAACAGTGAAATTGTTGACAGCATGCATGAAGCATATCAAAAGATACAATTTAAAGATAACAGTACTTTTGGAACATTTATCAGCGGTCCATCAAAAACTGCTGACATAGAGCAATCTTTGGTCATAGGCGCACATGGAGCGATGGAATGTACCGTCTTATTTATTTGAGAATATGTCCAACATCTTTCATAAAATAAACATCAGAATACGGAAGAAAAAAATCTAAAACTTTATCTGGGTCCATGATCTTATCTTTTGCACCCAGATAGACTTCTATCTTGATTCCACGCTTTCGTATGGATTCTAGTTTTTTTGCTTCCCATTTATAATCTAGAAACTCAGACAAAGCTTCATAAGTATCAGCTTTTATGAATTTTGAAATATCAATTTTAGAAGGGAAAATAGCGTTTGAGAAAAATTCCTGGACATATTTCTCTTGGTCTTGTTTAAAAGAGAACATTTGAAGTTTTGTGAAGTTTTTATCTTTATATTGAAAAAAAGCCGGAGAAAAAAGCTGAAGTTTGTCTATCCTATACCCATAAGATAGCGAATATTCCAAAGCCTTTATAGCTCCGTAACTAAACCCTGCTATAGAGAAATCATTGTTTTGTATCCATTCTTGAAATAAGCTCTGCTCATTCTGGAAGCAGAATCCACTAAAATACTTCATCTAAGATTTTCTTCAAATCATCTCTTGACACGCTCTCTTTTTCAAATAAAATATCTGAAATGTTATCAAGAGTGGTACTCATACCCAATAAAAAATTTTCTACCTCAGAATAAGCTTCATTTAAAATTTTTTCTACATCCATATTATTTGGAAGTACACCGTCTCCCATACCATAGTTGTTTACCATATTTTGAACTATGCTGGTAGCTCTTTTTAAATCATCTGTTGAATTTGAAAACTTTTCGTTGTATTTTATCTTTGTAGCTACTATTCCGGCAAGATACACTTTTACTTTTGACAACATCTGTGTTTTGGACTCTATCTCTTTGTCCATATCTTTTAATCTATCATTCACTATTGTAATTTTGTCAAAATCAACTTCAAACCAGTATGCACATAAAGCTTTTGCTCCCTGATATACCGATTGTATTCTTTTTTCATTTTCACTATAGCTTAAGACTTTTGTTTTTCCAAGAAGTACTTTTAATTTTACGGCTGTAAAATCTTCTTGTTCAATCATCTGACTCTCTCTTCTTAAAGCATTTATGGCAGCTTCATTTACAAAGGTGGAAAGGGCAGCACCTGAAAACCCCACGCTCATCTTGGCAATTTCATCTATATTGGCATCATATGGCTTGTTTTTCAAGTATATCTTTAATATTTCTTTTCTATCTGAGAGATCAGGAAGAGGAATAAAAACTCTTCTGTCAAATCTACCAGAGCGAAGTAAAGCTTCATCTATCACTTCTATCTTATTTGTTGCTCCTATGACGATTACTCCGCTGTTATCTTCAAAACCGTCCATCTCTGTTAGAAGCTGATTGAGTGTAGATTCTCTCTCATCGTTTCTCATACCGCCTCTTGCTTTGCCTACGGCATCTATTTCATCTATAAAGATAATAGATGGGGCATAAGCTTTGGCGTGTGAAAACAGTTCTCTTACTCTCTTTGCACCCATACCGACATAAATCTGCACAAAACTGGCACCGCTTTGATAAAAGAACGGAACATTTGCTTCACCAGCGACTGCTTTGGCTATGAGAGTTTTTCCTACTCCCGGAGGACCTATCAGTAAAACTCCTCTTGGAAGTGATATTCCATATTTTAAATATTTCGCAGGGTATTTTAAAAAGTCGACTATCTCTTCTAATTCTTCTTTGACTTCCTTGATCCCGGCTACATCGGTAAACTTTATTTTTGAGATTGCAGGATGCATATCAAAGGATGCAAGAGAATCCAAAGAGAGCATCTTTGGCTCTTTTTTGTGCTCTTCTTCTTGAGTTTCTTTTAACTGTCTTTTTTTTGCATACAAGATCACAAATAACATAATCAAAGCAAATGCAAAGACTGATGTCAGATCATCTACATATTGACTATCACTTGCTACTTCTATAGGAACTTGTTTAAGTAGATCTTTGATGACAATGCCATCTTTTGCGATAGAGTAAGCTTTATCTTGTGTATATAAAATGACTTCGTTTTGCTCGATCTTGGCATTGAGGATAGAGCCCTTATCGAGAAGTTTGTTATATGTATCAAGATTTATTATGGAAGGAGAATTTTGTATATATTGATATCCCAACAAAATAGCGATAACACAAAGCGCTATGAGAGCCACTAATAATTTTTTGGATTTAAAATTCAGCATAGTTTCCATTTTCCCTGACATCATAATCTCCTATCTCTATCCATTCTTTTGAAATATTCTTATCCGACTTTACAAAAGTTTTGTTGTAAAATTGATCAAATCCGATATAAAAACCGTCTTTCTTCTCTTCTACTAATATTTCTAACTTTTTTTTATTTTTCAATCTAAACTCTAGATTTTTCTTTGCGATAATGGACTCTAATTCTTTTAATCTCATTTTTGAGATGTCGCCCCTGATTTCATTTTTCAATTTAGCCGATGGTGTTCCGTCTCTTTTTGAGTATATAAAAGCGTGTATGTGAGTCAAAGGAAAATCTTCTATCTTCTTTAGGGCATCTTCCCAAATACTATCACTTTCTCCAGGATGACCGACTATAAAATCAGTTCCCAAGGCAAACCCAAGATCTTCTAATTCATAAAAAAGATCCAGATCGTCTTTTGCATTGTTTCGTCTTCTCATAAGACGAAGCATCTCTTCATTAGTGTGTTGCAAGGCTATATGTAAGTGTCTCTCAAGCCATGGTTCATTTAGTATCTCTCTAAAACTTTCATCTATCTGTACAGGTTCTATGCTTCCTAATCGAAGTCTTCTTACTCCTCTTATTTTCCCTATATTCTGAACCAATTTCCCAAGTGAACTTCCCTTGTCTTTACCGTAACTTCCGATATTTGTACCGGTCAATACAAATTCGCCATAGCCGTTAGTCGCCAGTTTTTCGATCTGTTCTAATATTTTGCTTTCATCTTGACTTCTTGAGTTACCTCTCACATATGGGATGATACAATAACTACACCTAAAATCGCATCCTTCTTGAATTTTTATGAAAGCTTTGCTTTTACCGAGATATTCCTCTACTATGGTCTCATCTAGTGAATTTAGATCTCCTATTTCTACAAATCTCTCTTCTCTTTGTAAAAGCTTATTTAGATTCTCTTTTTCAGAGTGTCCGAAAACTCCAAAAACCTTCTCTTTCTCAAATAGTTCTTCACCCTTGCTAAAAGCACCGCATCCACCTATAAAAACTTGTTTGCCTTTTCTATTTAGTGAATTTATATAGCTCCTAACCCCGATATCTGCACCATTTGTCACGGTACATGAATTTACTACTACTATATGTGCCGCATCTTCATCCGATGTTACTTCAAAATCTTTCAAATTCTGCATCATGACTTGTGTATCATAGATATTAGTTCTGCATCCAAATGTTTTAAAAAATACCTTCTTAGCCATGTCTCTCACTCAATACCGATAATAAAAGAGTTTTATCTATGTCGTTTCTAAGGTCAAAAGAACCTATACCTTTAGCTAAAACAAATGTAATTTTGTTGTGGTGACTTTTCTTGTCTAAGAAAAAATGTTGATAAAATTCTTCAGTATTCTTGACTTTATAAGTTGTAGGCAAATCATATTTTCTTAATACTAGTTCTACTCTTTTTGCCTCATTTTCACTCATCAAACCAAGCTTGCAAGCTAATCTATTTGCCATAACCATTCCCATAGCAACAGCTTCTCCATGTAGATAAGTCTTATATAGTGTTTCGTTTTCGATCACATGAGCAAAAGTGTGACCATAGTTCAAAACAGCTCTTACACCCTCTTCTCTTTCATCTTCACTGACAACTTTCGCTTTCGTTTGTATACTCTTGTGAATTGCTATCTTTAGATTTTCTTTGTCTCTTAGGTCATGCTCTTCCAACCATTTAAAGAAGTCTGCATCAAAGGTTACGGCCATTTTAACGATCTCTGCAATTCCTGCTGAGAATTCTCTCTTTGGCAATGTATCCAAAAACTTCGTTTCGCAATAAACACGACTTGGCTGCCAAAACGTTCCTATTAGATTTTTTCCATACTTTGAATTTACACCGGTTTTCCCTCCGACGCTAGCATCTACTTGAGAAAGTAGCGTAGTAGGCATCTGTATAAATTTAATTCCTCGCTGAAAGATAGAAGCCGCAAATCCTGTCATATCCCCTATGACTCCACCACCAAGTGCGATCAGTATGGACTTTCTGTCCAATCTATTTTCAAAGCAATTATCAAGTATATATTGGATCGTGTCCATATTTTTATACTCTTCGCCATCAGGTATACTTATAATATGAACAGCATCTGCTTTAATAATAGACAATACATGATCAAGATGAAATTTTGCCACAGTAGGGTTTGTAACTATGGCTACTTTAGTGTCAAATTCAAGCTTTTCCAGTTCATCTATAAAAATCTCGTAATCTCTTTTTTCCGTTGTATTAAAATCAATGTTTATAAACACATATTCTCCTATGAATCTACTGTAACCGGGATAAAAACTTGATAATTCGAAGCGAGTTTAAAATACAACTTTTCCATATCTGTAGAGAAGATAGAAAAGATGTTTGAGCTAGAAACTTTTTTGCTAAAAGGTACAAATTGTAAAATATTATTTTTGTTTCTAAGTACCAAAAGAGGATTTTTTTTAGAATCTATGATCTCTATTTCTTTATTAAATATCTTTGAAAGATTGTTGAAATGCTCGCTTAACTCTTCATCTGTTGAAGTTTCTTCCGGTCTGAAATTGTATAGTTTTATCTTTAAATCCAGTTGAGAGGAAAAATCAAATATAGCCGAAGATTCTTTTTCAATATCTTCACTGTTGTTACTTAAAATAACTGCTTCTTTTACTTCAGAAAATCCCCAAAAACCAATCTTGAATATCGGTTTTCTAATCTCAAATAGATCTTTTATGTACTTAACAAAAAAATCATGTCTAACTACGATAAGACCTATATCTAGATTTTTGGCATCTGTTTTAAGCGTTTTTTGCAAAGAATTTTCATAATAATCAATATTGACGCTTATATATTTTCCTTCATAGCTTTTGATCTTTTCAAACTGTTTTGAATATGTGGGATTTATCACTTTTATGTAAAGTCGTCTAGAGTTGATTTTGGAGTGTAACAACATAGCGTCATTTAGGATAGTTTCTATGTCCTTCTCACGCATGCTCAACATGTCGATCAAGCAGTAGATTATCTGTCCAAACGGTGATGGGAACTGCCCTATCTCTCTTTTAGCACTTTTATACACACTTTTTAGTACATTGGGATTTCCGATAATAAGCAATACATCGTTTGGTTGAATCATTAAAGAATCTCTTGGTAAGATCAAGGCATTTGCTCTATATATCGCGGCAATTTTCCATTTACTTTGTTCAATGCTGCCAAGATGTCGATATGAATAAGAGCTGCCGGTAGGAATTCTAACTTCCATAATCTCACCTTGCCCCAGTCCGACATTTTGTGCTATAACCGGCATGTCAGGTAAATAATCAGCAAATCTGGAAGATAGAACTTCTCTAGAATCCAAAAGATACAACCTTTTGTCATCATACTTTATTCCCCATCTATCGACCATAACTATTTGTATCTGAGAATCAATTTTTCTGATATTTTGGTAAGCTTCTACGGCATCTATCTTTTTTGACACTACTATCATGACTTGAAAAAAATCTACATCAAAGATGGAAGACAGCTTTTTGAAACTTGTTGGATCAAAATAATGATACTTAAAATTTTCGGGCATATGTTCAGGCACAGATTTTTTCTGATAATATACGACAGAATAATTATTTTCTCCGTCTTGCAGATTGATAACTCTTTCTAAAAAATATTTTGCTAAAATGCCATCAGCTAGTATAAGGATTTTTTTCATCTATACTCCAAAATAAATTGAGTACATTATACCTAATATGATATTTTAAATAGATAATATATAATTTTGTCTCTATATAGAACACAAATTTCGATATAAGGAAAGTAAAGATATGAATACTTGGTTTACCTGTAATCTTGGTGATGCGATGTTGGCAGGAGAGATAATGGAAGATATAAAAACACTTTTTTTATCTACTTATAAAAAGAAAAATGAGCCAGAAGATATGGCTGTTTTTTTTAGACATGAATCAGAAGGAAGACTACAGTGTGAAGTCAAAATATACTTTTCCCCATCAGCTGCCACAATAGCTCAAGAATTTGATGCAATCCACTGCAAAAGACCAGAGAGTCAAGGTTTAGGATTGTTAGCCGGTTCTGAGAAGGCAAAATTTATATTATGGTAAATATTTAGATAAAATGCTACCAACAAAATAAGGAATAACAATGACATTTGGTATAGACAATACCGACAATTTTGCAAGGGCATGTACGATAACTACTGCTCACAGTACGATACAAACTCCGATATTTATGCCTGTTGGCACTGTTGGAAGCGTCAAAAGCTTGGATGCGAAGGACTTAGTCGAGCTCTTGGGAGCAAAGATAATACTAGGAAACACTTATCATCTCTATCTACGTCCGGGAGATGAAGTCGTTAAAGATTTTGGAGGACTTCACGGTTTTACAAAATTTCCTAACAGTTTCTTAACAGATAGCGGCGGTTTTCAAGCTTTTAGTTTGAGTGATATCTCAAAAGCAGATACAAACGGTATCAAATTCAAATCTCATATAGACGGTTCCATGCACTATTTTACCCCTGAAAAAGTATTGGATATAGAGTACAATCTAAACTCGGACATCATGATGATCTTAGATGATCTAGTTGCACTTCCAGCGACTAAAGAGAGAGTGGCATTATCTATAAAAAGAACTACCGACTGGGCCAAAAGAGCTATAGATTATCATAAGTCACAACAAGAAAAAGGCATCGGAACTCACCAAAATATCTTTGCCATAATCCAAGGCGGAATTGATAAAGAGTTTAGAAAGATCTCAGCCGAAGAACTCTGTGCCATGGAGGATTATGATGGCTTTGCCATAGGTGGGCTCAGTGTAGGGGAGTTAAACTCCCAGATGTATGACACAGTCGAGTTCACTACTGCATTTATGCCCAAAGACAAACCCAGATATCTTATGGGAGTTGGAACGCCTGAAGACATCGTAGAAAATGTCGAGCGTGGGGTAGATATGTTTGATTGTGTCATGCCTACGAGAAATGCTAGAAACGGCACGCTTTTTACATCTTTTGGGAAAGTAAATATAAAGGCGGCAAAGTATATCCGCGATGAAGATCCAATAGATCCGGCTTGCTCATGTCATACTTGTAAAAACTATAGCAGAGGATATCTAAATCATCTCTTTCGTGCCAGAGAGTTGACGTATTTTAGATTGGCAACACTACATAATCTACACTATTATTTAGATCTCATGAAACAGATCAGAGAAGCGATATTAGAAAATAGATTCCAAGAATTTAAAAAAGAATTTTACTCGAAAAGGGGTTGATATGAAGTGTGATTGGTGTAAGGTTTTATTTCCATTTATCTTGATCGTTTTAGCAGTTGGAATTTTTTCATATCAGTTTATAGAACCACCTGCTCCACGAACAATAAAGATAGCAACAGGAAAGACAACAGGCTCTTACTACAAATATGCACTTGAATACAAAAAAATATTGAAAAAAGAAAACTTTGATCTGCAGGTTATCCCAACTGCAGGCTCAGTAGAAGCTCTCTCGCTCTTAGAGAGACACAAAGTAGATGTAGCCTTTGTGCAAGGTGGAACTGCCGGCACAAAAGATATACAAAATTTAAACTCTCTTTGCAGTATCTACTATGAACCACTTTGGATATTTTACAAAGGGATCAAAGATTTAAAATATCTATATCAGCTCAAAGGCAAAAATCTTTACATTGGAGATGTCGGAAGCGGTACTAGAGCATTGGCTCTTGTTTTACTAGGAGAAAATAACATAAACAGTTCCAATACAAATTTTGTTGATTTAAAAAATCAAGATCCTCATCAAGCATTAAAAAATGGCAAAGTCGATGCAATATTTAGCGTCATATCACCAAATTCAAGCAAAGTTCAGGATCTATTATCAGACAAAGATGTAAAATTATTCAGTTTTAAAAGAGCAAATGCATACAGCAAAAAATTTCCATATCTTTCTTCTTTAAGTCTCGGTGAAGGCGTTGTCAGTCTAGAGAAAAATATACCTTCTTCTGATAAGGTATTATTGGGGACCACTGCTACATTGGTATCTGTAAAAACATTACATCCTGTGCTAGTAAAACTGCTTTTAAGAGCCGCTATAAAAGTACATTCTCCATCATCAATATTTTCATCGCAAAATGAGTTTCCTACTTATAAGTACACACAGATTCCTATAAGCAAGGATGCAAAAAGGTACCTTCTAAAAGGAGATAGTTTTTTAGAGAAAATACTGCCCTTTTGGATTGCAAATACCATAGAAAGACTCACTATCATGATCATACCTCTTTTGACACTGCTTTTCCCGCTTATCAAAGGGGTATTGCCGTTATACAGATGGAGGATAAGATCACAAATATATAAATGGTATAAAATTCTTCATGAAGTGGATTCAAAACTTCTAATCGCAAAAAGAGAAGAGCTACTAACGATTCAGAGGGATTTAACTAAAATGCTAAATGAGATTCAAAAAGATACGAAAATTCCACTCTCCTATATGGGAGAATACTATGATCTGAAAGTACACGCCAATCTTATCTTGGGGAAAATAGAAAAGTTATTACAAAAGGCTTAGATATAGAATCCAAGCCTTTTCAAATTATATATTTATAATCTTTCTCTAACAGAAGCAGCGTGTGCTCCTAAGCCTTCAGCTTTTGCTAACATCTCACACTCTTTGCCTATTCTTTTTATGCCCTCTTCGCTCATTGAGATTATAGAAGATTTTTTTATGAAGTTATCTACGCTTAGCGGTGAGTAAAACTTCGCAGTTCCACCTGTAGGTAAGGTGTGATTCGGTCCTGCTATGTAATCTCCTATAGGTTCTGGGGTATAGCGTCCCAAAAATATCGCTCCTGCGTGTTTGATTTGAGGTAAAAAGTCCATAGGATTTTCACACATCACTTCCAAGTGTTCTGGGGCTATCTCGTTCATAAGCGTGATGGCTTCATCCATATCTTTGGTTATGATGATAGCACCTCTGTTTTCTATCGAAGTTCTGGCTATCTTTTCTCTACCTAGTTTTCCGAGCCAGTTTTCGATCTCTTTGATCGTTTGAGTTGCAATATTTTCACTGGTAGTGATGAGGATCGAGCTTGCCATCTCGTCATGTTCGGCTTGACTTAAGAGATCGATCGCTAGTAAATTTGCATCGGCACTCTCATCTGCTAGTACGCCGATCTCACTTGGTCCTGCGATCATGTCGATATTCACTTCACCGTAAACTAGCTTTTTAGCGGTTGCTACAAAGATATTGCCGGGTCCAGTGATCACATCTACTTTTGGGATGCTCTGCGTACCATACGCCATGGCTGCTATTGCACTCGCTCCGCCTACTTTAAAAGCTTTTTGGATGCCGCACAAGTGCATCGCTGCCAAAAGAAGAGAATTGAGCTCATTGCCAGGTGCCGGAGTACAGACCACGATCTCTTCGACTCCCGCGACTATAGCCGGGATCGCATTCATGAGAAGCGAACTTGGATAGGCTGCTTTGCCGCCGGGGATATAAAGACCGGCTTTATCTACGGCTGTAATCTTTTGCCCTAATACCGAACCGTATTTATCTTTTTCCATCCAAGTACTTGGCATAAGTTTTTGGTGGTACGCTTTTATACGCTCATATGCAAGTTGTAGAGATTTTTTTAATTCAATATCAAGTGAATCAAAAGCTTTTTTCATATCATCAACACAAATTTCAAGTTCTTTATCGCTTTTAACTTCCCAATTATCAAATTTTTTAATGTGATTTTTGAGAGCTTCATTACCATCTTTTTTGATTTCATCTATAATACCGGTGACAATTTTGGAAACTTGTTCCATATCCATCTTACCGCGTCCAAGAAGTTTTTCAAATTCTGTGCTAAAGTTTTTATCATTTGTTTTTAATATCTGCATCTAAATTCCTCGTAATTCTTTAGATAATTTTACCATACTTTCGCTCATACCTTGCTTGCATTGATTCATTGCCCTTTAATCCGCCTTGATGTATGTAAATCGGTGTACCCTCCATACTATCTATGTTTTCTAAGAACTTTAACCACCCAATAGGATCATACAGCAAATCAAATTCGACATCCATTGATGTTTTTAATTTGTCCCAAATCCCATAGGCTTCTTTGTAAAGTTTCCCATAGTGGTACTTTTTAGCAGAGCTTAAGATAAGGGGAAACTTATGAATAGCCTCATCTGCCATTTTCCACTGATCAATCAAGTAATCATCTCCTCCGACAGTACTGCAAGTATAAACATTGAAAGGGAGATGTTTTTGCAAAAACAAAGCTGTAGTGCCTGTTCCTGATGGCAAGAAGATATAAGGATCATTTATTTTAAATCGCTCTATATCTTTCAAAAGCTCTTGAGCTAAATTTTTCAAACCAAACTCTGCTTCTTTTTGTCTGCCGCCCTCTTCTATGACCAAAGTTGTTTCATCTTCAAGCAAGTGTGCTTCATGTTCCCTATTTTTAGATTCGAACATTTTCATTTTGTTTTGTAATGCATACTTATAATTTCCAACAGGATTTTGTTTTAAAAATGACGGGATATGATCACAAAAATATACAAATTCCCAGTTTTTCATCTTTGCCAAAACGGAAAGAGAATACATTGCATTGGATTGGTTTGAACCGTAACTTACGACTCTTTTGATTTTTGGAAAATCGTGTGCTAAAAAATACTCAAATTTTCTGGCTTTATTTCCCGAAAAATCCGGGTGTAGCAGATCATCTCTTTTAATGTAAAATAATCTTTGATCAAAAAAACGTTTTTCAAATAATGAAGAGGCAAATGTCATAAGTTTTAGTGAGCCTTTTAAAGGCTCACTTCTAATTTCTATCCAAGCAGTTTAGATTGTTAAAAGCAGTCTCAAGGCGCTCAATAACGCCTATCTCACCGGCTCTCAACCAAACTCTAGGATCATAATATTTTTTATTCGGCTTATCATCGCCGTCAGGATTTCCAATTTGGGATTGAAGATAATCAATATTTTGTTCAATGTAACCTTTTGTTCCATTCCAAAAAGCCCATTGAGTATCTGTATCTATATTCATCTTTACAACACCGTAAGATATGGCTTCTTGTATATCATCCGGATCACTTCCGCTACCGCCGTGAAATACAAAACTTACGGGCATATTTTTTGTACCAAATTTTTCTTGTATGAATTTTTGTGAATTATCCAAGATTTTTGGAGTAAGTTTTACGTTACCGGGCTTATAAACGCCATGTACATTGCCAAAAGATGCGGCAATTGTAAATTTATCACTCACTTCCATAAGCTCTTTGTACGCATATGCCACATCTTCTGGCTGCGTATACAAAGAAGAGTTGTCTAGATGGGTATTATCAACACCGTCTTCTTCTCCTCCTGTACAGCCAAGTTCTATCTCGATAGACATACCGATTGCACTCATACGCTTGAGATAATCTTTACAAATTGACACATTTTCTTCCAAACTCTCTTCAGATAGATCAAGCATATGAGAGCTGAAAAGTGGTTTCCCATGTTCTTTAAAATACTTCTCGCCTGCACTTAAAAGTTCATCTATCCATGGTAAAAGTTTTTTTGCCGCATGATCTGTATGCAAAATAACAGGCACTCCATAAGCTTGCGCTAAAGTATGAACATGTAAAGCTCCGCTAATGGCACCCAAGACACCTGAGACTTTTGCATTGATGCCTTTGCCGGCATAGTAACTTGCTCCTCCGTTAGAAAATTGAATAATAACGGGAGAATTAACATTTTTTGCTGCTTCCATCACAGCGTTTACAGAATTTGTGCCAACAACATTTACAGCAGGGATAGCAAAGGAATTTGCCTTTGCTATCTCATAAATCTTTTGCAAATCATCACCAAAAACAACCCCTGGTTTCACAAAATCAAATATTTTTTTACCTTGCATTAAATAGCCCTTTATTTAATTGTTATCTTAGCGCCTTTTTTAAGTCCGATTGCGATATTTGATACTTTTTTTCTAAATTTATCCATTTTCAATGCATATTCAATTTTAGGTTTCATTTCAGCCAAAGTAGCTTTTTTACCTACTTCTTTGTTTTCTAGCAAGATAACATGGTAACCAAATTGTGTATGTACAGGTTTTAGAGTAATAGTTCCAACGTTTAATGCAAATGCAGCATCGCTAAATGGTTTTACCATTCTGCCTTTGTCAAACCAGCCAAGTTCTCCACCCTCTTTTGCACTTGGACCTGTTGATTTTGTTTTTGCTAATTCTATAAATTTTTTAGTTAGAGCGTCACCTTTCAAGTTTTTAAGTTGATTTATAACTGCTTCAGCATCTTTTTCTGTTTTTAAAAGGATATGTCTTGCTTTTGCACGAGACGGTTTTACAAATTTGTCGGCATTTTTATTGAAATAATCTTTGATAGATTTTTCATCAACTTTTATTTGTGCATACTCTTTTTTCATCCAAAGTTCCAAAGCTAGATCACTCTTAATCTTAACTAATGCACTTTTAAATTCAGGATCGTTTTCTATGCCTGATTTAACTGCATTGCTTGCCAAAAGTTCTCTCTCTATAGCTTGTTCTACTACTTTCTTTTGAGTTGTTGGAGGAAGTTGCTCATATGTAACTCCAGGCATTGCTCTTAGTAGTACTTTCAAATCTTGATCTGTTATGTCTTTCCCATTAACTGTTGCATAAACTGTAGCATTCAAGCTAACACCAAACAAAATAGCAATAAAACTTGCAAATATTATCTTCTTCATCTAAGTCCTTTTTAAATTTATTTTACGGGGTAAATTATACTCTATTATTTTAAATAATTAATAAATCTTCTTTTAATTCCAATTTCTATAAAATACCCGTCATGAAAAAGACAACCAAAAATGAAGCCCAAAAAATTAAAGAAATTTTTTTAGAAAATTATGAAAATGCAGTAACGGAATTAAGATATGAAAACCTGTATGAACTATTGATCTCTGTAATACTCTCAGCTCAATGCACGGATAAAAGAGTCAATATGATCACACCTGCTCTTTTTAAAAAATATCCAAGCGTAAAAGAGCTGGCTGCTGCGGACCTTGATGATGTAAAAGAGATAATTAAGTCATGTTCATTTTTTAACAACAAGGCTAAAAATATAATAAATATGGCAAAAAGCGTCATAGATAACTTTGATGGTGTTATCCCTCTTGATGAAAAAAAACTGATTACTCTCGCAGGAGTCGGTCAAAAAACAGCTCATGTAGTCATGATAGAATATGCCAATGCAAACTTGATGGCAGTGGATACCCATGTTTTTAGAGTTGCTCACAGATTAGGACTTAGCAAAGCTGAAACCGCGATAAAAACAGAAGTCGATCTCACAAAGATCTTCAAAGACAATCTTCATGTACTTCATCAAGCCATGGTTTTGTTCGGCAGATATGTATGCACTGCCAAAAATCCAAAATGCGATGAGTGTATCTTGATCGACTACTGTAAAAGCAAAGAGGGATTTAAAGCGAGATAATCTCTTCTACCGCACTGCGTATTCTCTCAACAGAATCCAAATCACACTCTTCTCTTATTGAGTGAGGGGATCTTATGATGGGACCTATAGAAATCGCCTCTTTTTCTTCCTTTTGAGTACTTATTAAAATGCCGCATTCAAGCCCTGCATGGATAGCTTTAAACTCTGCATTCGGAACATATTTTGAGATGGTGTTTTTTACTCTATTTGAAAAATCTCCGACATTTGGTGTCCAAGCTCCGTGAGATGAAAGTATCGCAGTTGAAAATCCACAGACTTTAAAGAATGCCTCTGTCTCACTAGAGAGTTCATCTCCTCTTAGATCATCCATAAATCTCAATGAAATTATAATCTTTGCCATATCGTCTTTTGTTTCAACTATCCCTATATTTGCACTGTTATCAGGTATACCATACTCTTTATTCCAGCTTCTTACACCTTGTGAAAATGCATGAAGGGAGTCTATTATCTTATTTGAATTTTTTATTTTCTTAGAGTATATGTTTTGCACACGCTCAACTACCACATGATCATCATCACTCTCTATGATATCTTCACTTGTGAATATCGCAGTAGCTCCTTTGGCTATGGAGTTTCTTCTCTCTCCTGCGCTCAATTCGATCAAATCACAATCAAATTTGGATAAAAATTTTGATATTACCTTTGCACTTGAAGCTATATTTTTATCTATATCAATACCGCTGTGCCCACCACGCAGACCTATGACTTGTGCCTTATAGACTTTTGCCTCCAAAGGAAGACTTTCATATTCTAACTCAAGAAGCGCCTGCATGTCGGTACCTCCCGCACAGCCTGTATATATTTCCTTTTCATCTTCTCCGTCTAGATTTAAGATGTTTGGTGCATCAATACGAAGCTTTAGATTTGTTGCCCCTATCAATCCCACTTCTTCATCAGAAGTAAACAAGCACTCTAGATCATTATATTTTTGCATACAATAAAGCATGATAGAAACTCCTATGCCATTGTCTGCGCCCAGAGTAGAATTCTTTGTTTTTAAAATATTGTTCTCTTTAACCAACTCTATATTTGGAGCATCTCCTAGACATACCATGTCATAGTGTGATTGCAAACAGATCTTTGGTTTTCCTTTTTTGCACAATATATTGCCAAAACTGTCTATTTCTACATCATAATGAAGTTTTTTTGCTTCTAGTACCAAAAATTCTTGCATTTTTTCTGCCTCATAACTGCATCGTGGAATTTTTGATATTTCTTCAAAATACTCAAGGGTACTTTTCATTTTTATATTTCCTTATTTCTGATTTTTTTTACTTCGACAAAATACGTATTCCCAAGATATATAACATAAAATATTGCGCCAAAAAATATCGCAAAAGGGACCAGAGATATAATATACAGTATCAAAGTCTTTGCTCTTAAGGAATTTTTTTTGAAGTATCTAATTTGTCGCTCTTCTTCTCTAGTTGCTATATGAGAGGATATATCGTACATCATCATTTTATGAAAAAAATAATATAACGGAAAATTAAGAGCTATTATATTTATGAGCGGGAAAAAATAAAGCGGGATAAATACGATAAAAAGCAGCATCATGACAACAGACCACTTGATTATCAAAAATATTCCCTCAAATAAATTAGAATACCCTATCATCTCAACATCTCTATAATGCCTGTGCTGAAGTTCTTTTAACACAAAAGGAGTCATAAAACCAAGCACAAGAATAGCGACAAAAATAGAAAGATAAAGTACGAAAAATCCTCCTATAGCATAGACTAAAAATGCAGCTAGCCAAGAAGTTAGTGCATACTGCATCAAAAATTTTATAATGGAAGAATTTTGCAGATGTGCAGTAAAATTATTTGTATGAGCTACTCCGTTATTAATCGTAGTCTGTGTTGTCTGCACATCAAAAGTCGTGTGCAACTGATCCAATCCCACACCGGCTACGCCAAAAAATATTATATACATGACAACCAAAGTTATGATAAAAGGCAAAATCGCATACTTTAACATTTTTGGACTCAAAAAATCTCTAACGCTTAATTCAAATAAATTATTCTTCAAGTTTTACTCCATAATTTTTCATTTAATTTTAACTCTTCGACTATACCTACAGCCAAATGAAGAGTATATATATATTCTAGTGCCGTTTTATATTTTAAAAGTGAATTAAAAATAGTCGGCTCAAACAAATCTTTCCCATATTCTATAGCCATATATATCTGTGAATTTACAAAAGATACCGATAATCTGTGCTTTGACTTTCTTTGAAAAGTAAGCAGTCTATCCATCAATGAATTTGTAAGTATATATCTGGCTTCTATTTGATCGCTAGAATAAACGACAAATTGCTTCTCAAATTCAATGCTGTCCATCTTTACTAATTCATCTCTATTCATATTATGAGCTTGCAACCATCCTCCGATCAGCGAGCCAAAGGAGCTTTGTGCCCCATCAGGCAGGACAACTGTTTCTGCCTTAAAATTTTTATTAAACTGAGAGACTATAAAAAGCCCTTGAAATATTGTCTTCCAATTTGTTTCTCCCTTGGAGTTTGTCTCTTTTTTCTGTGCATATATATCTGAAAACTCGATTTTTACGCCATCTATAGTTCCATGGATATAGTCATTACCGCTTAATTTATCAGGAGGCAAAGTGAAAATTTTTGATCGTTCAAACGACTTTTTGTCAATATATGCATTTTTCATATAGCTTAAATTCTTGTCTATTTCGACAACAAGAGGTGCAATCACACTGTCTTTAAACTCCTGTTTATAATCACGTGTCAAGTACTTATATATGATCGACAAAATAATTATATTTACAACTATCAGCCAATAAATCTCATCATTCATATAAGTTAAAAAGATGAAATCAAACAATCCAATACCGCATACGGCCAGTATAATTCTAAATTTTATACTCTCTCTTTTTTTATCCAATTCAACCAATACAGGGTAAAGATTATGATAATAAAACTCTGTCAGCTCGCTAATGCTTTTCATTTATCAAATATTTTTCTTACATCCACGTTTTTTCTTTCTTCTTCTCTTGTTACAAACAGTTTTTTACGGCTGTAATGCATCATAGAAGCCATAAAATTCGTAGGGATCATCTCTAAAGCATTGTTGTAGTCAGTTACGGCTTGATTGTATGCCCGTCTAGCTGCTGAAATCTGCTCTTCTATCTCATTTAAAGAGCGCTGAAGATGCAAAACATTTTCATTTGCTTTTAGATTTGGATAATTTTCAACCGCAACCATAATAGACTTAAGCGTTTGAGTAACTTTTGCATCTAAATCAATTTTTTCTTCATCACTAAGGTTTCTTTTATTCGCCGATGATCTTAATGTAGTTATCTCTTCTAAAATACTTTTTTCATGTTCCATATACTCACCGACGCTTGCAACCAAATTCGGGATCAGATCATATCTTTTTTTTAACATGACATCAACACTTGCAAAAATATTGTCAACTTGATTTTTCTTGGCGACTAAAGAATTGTACATTAGAACTAACAAGGCTATAAGAACCAAAATCACAATCAAAACTACTGACATTATCAATCCTCCGGCACAAACTTTTTTAAGTACATTATTATGAATGAAATGCTATCATAATCTCATGAAAATAGCATTAATAGCAATTATAGCACTTTTTTTTAGCGGATGCATATATGTCAATAATAGAGGCATCTCGACTCAATACTACAATGAATGTCATGAATATTATGACGGCATGGGTATTTATCATAAAGACTGCGATAAAAATTTGATCGAATATAAAGGTGTCAAAAAAGATATTAAAAAAACTTACAAGGCAATAGCCGATTGATTGATTTAAGCAAAATAAGATGTGACAGACTAAAATGGTACGAATGGAAAGACATAAAACCTCTCAGAGAAGATCTTCAAAAACTGCCTGATATAAAAGATACTCATATCAGTCTGCAAGATGTCGTCAAATTGGAAAATTACAATTTAGACAAGAATGTAAAAGAGAAGATCAGTGATCTAGCATGGCAACTCAGGCCTTGGAGAAAAGGTCCGTTTGATGTTTTTGGAACTTACATAGACAGCGAATGGCAAAGTAATATAAAATACAATATTTTGGAACCGTATTTTGACTTAAAAGACAAATGTGTAGCCGACATAGGATGTAACAACGGTTACTATCTTTTTAGAATGTTGACTCATAAGCCAAAGAAATTAGTTGGCTTTGATCCATCAATTCACTATAAAACTCAGTTTGATTTTATAAATCATTTCATAAAGTCCCCTATAATCTTTGAACTTTTAGGTATAGAACATCTTCCATATTATGAAAATAAATTTGATTTGATTTTCTGCCTTGGAGTTTTATACCACAGAAGTGATCCTATCAGCTCACTCAAAGCTTTAAACAAAGGGTTGAACAAAGACGGTGAAGTCATCTTGGATACTTTTATGATAGACGGAGACGAAGCTGTTTGTTTAACACCTGAAGGAAGATACTCAAAAATTCCAAATATTTATTTTATACCGACAGTTAATGCACTTAAAAATTGGTGTACAAGAGCTGGATTCAAAGATTTTGAAGTTTTATGCATAAAAAAGACAAATCTGAATGAACAAAGAAAAACAGAATGGATAGAAGGAGAAAGCTTAGAAAACTTCCTTGATCCTGAAAACGATGACCTAACTATAGAAGGCTATCCTGCTCCAAAAAGAGTCTACATTAAAATAAGAAAATAATTAACCGATATTGTTATACAACGATAACATTAAGGACAACATATGGCAACTAGTGCAGAAGCCTTAGCAAAAGAAGAAACTGACAACCTTTTAGGAAGAGAAGAAAATTTTGAAGAAGATTTTGAGGATATGGACAGTTCTGATTATCATAAAGAGAGTGAATATGATGTAAGAGACGATTTACGCACCCATCAAAAAGTAAGAACAAGTCTCTCAGGAAATATAATTTCTTTGAATAACAGTACTTCAAAGACAGTCCTTCAAACTACAAATGAAATGAGTGTTGATTCTCAGGGGCTAATACATAGCGGCTTTATTTTCGGTGCAGCAGAATATGCAGCAGCGGTTGCCGTAAACGAAGAAAATCTAGTTATCATAGCAGCAAAAACAAAATTTTTAGCACCTGCCAAAAGCGGTGATGTAATAGAATTTGAAGCTAAAGCAAAATTCGAAGACTCAAGAAAAAGAGAGATTAGAGTAATCGGTCAGATAAGTGAGATCAAAGTATTTGAAGGAATTTATCAAGCCGTAGTATTGGAAAAACATATCTTAAAGACAAAGATTAAAAATATAGATATAGACTATCATGCTAGATAGTCCTATATATAATTAAGCCAAGCAGGTACGCTCTTTTGCTCTTCAAATACCGATGTATTTTCACCATGCCCCGGATAAATCGTGTAATTTTTATCAATTTGTAAAAACTTTTTTATGCTGTTTTTCATATCATTTGGGTTACTGTATGGGAAATCCACTCGTCCGATAGAATTTTTAAATATAAAATCACCGCTGAAAAGGGCATCTTCTATCAAAACTGCACTACAACCAGGGGTGTGCCCCGGAAAGAAAAAATATCTAACTTCAACATTCTCTATCTCAAATACTTCATCCCCCTTCACTTCAACATCAGCAATACTAGGCGGTGTTCCTTGTGAAAATGGATCGTTTGTCAACATAAAAACATCATCTTTGGGTGTATATATAGGGATATTGTAGTATTCACTCAAACTAGCATTACTCCATATGTGATCAAAGTGCCCATGAGTGTTCAAGATCGCTACAGGATTTGTTACATTTTGCTTAACCCATTCATCAGCACCAACCCCTGGATCTACTATAAATTCTACATCATTGACCTTTACTATATAACAATTGGTCATGTATGGACCGCAAGGTTTTTTCTTTATTTGCATAGGCTTCTCCGGCATAAAAAATATTTAATTTATAACATAATACAAAACTTAAACAAAAAAACTACTTTTGAAAGATGCAATTAATAATTTCTTTAGTATAATTTTATACTAAAGTATTCAATAGCAATACATAGTAAGGATTTTTTTGAAAAGATACAAGCTAATAGAATCATATATTATCAAATTTCTTCAAAATGAAGTTTACAAGACTTCACTTAAAAAAGTAGTTATAGGCATAAGTGGAGGCATAGATTCAGCTGTAGTATCAGTACTCGCAAAAAAAGCATTTGGTGATGATATTTTAGGTGTTATGATGCCTTCATCATATTCCAGTAAAACAAGTCTTGACGATGCTTTACTCTTATGTGAAAAGTTTAATATAACTTATGAAACAGTTTCAATTGCCCCTTTAGTAGAATCCTATTTTCAGGGTATTAAAGCCAATAATCTAAGGATAGGTAATTTTAGTGCTAGAGCCAGAATGTGCGTATTATACGATATTTCCGCACGAGAAAATGCTCTAGTATTAGGGACAAGTAACAAAAGTGAACTTCTGCTTGGATACGGCACTCTATTTGGCGATTTGGCAAGTGCTATAAATCCAATAGGAGACCTATACAAAACTGAGATATTTGAGTTCGCCAAATTTTTAGAAATTCCTGAATCAATTTTATCAAAACCTCCTTCAGCCGATTTATGGGAAGGTCAAAGTGATGAAGCAGATCTGGGATTTTCTTATGCCGACATAGATAAAGCACTTCATGCGTATGTTGATAAAAGAATGAACGAACAAGAGATGCAAGATGCCGGATTTAGCATCAAGATCATCGAGTTGATAAAAAATAAAATATACAAGAACCAGTTTAAAAGAAAAATGCCGATTATAGCCAAAATAAGCCATAGGACCATAGGACACGACTTTTTATATCCCAGAGATATAAAATTATAGCGAAAGCATAATACAAAAGGATTTATAAATGATAAAAGAAATACCATTTTACAAGCCATCTATAGACATTAAAGAAAAAACTTATGTCAACGAAGTTTTAGAACTAAGTAAAACACAAATGGCTAGAGCTTTAGAAAAAAAATTTACTGAATATGTTGGGAGTAAAAATGCCATAAGCACAAATAACGGAACATCCGCTATGCATCTTGCTATGTGCGCGCTTGATCTCAAACGTGGAGACAAGATAATATGCTCGGTAAATTCATTTCCTTCAGTTGCTGAAGTTATCAGACATTTTGATGCTGAACCTGTATTTGTTGATATTGATGAAGATGATTTTAATATTGATTTGGACAGTTTAGAGATTATGCTTGAAAAGAACCGAAGCAAAAAACTCAAAGGTGCATTTATAAATCATATTGCAGGACAAGCAACTGATCTTGATAGGCTTTACAAAATCGCAAAATTATATAATATAAACATAATCGAGGATGCATCAGATGCTATGGGAGCTACCTACAACGGTAAAAAGATCGGTGGACTCAAAGCTGACATAGTAACTTTTAGATTTTCTCCTCAGATGAAACACGCACTTGCAAGCGGCGGAATACTAGCTACAAATAATGAAAATTTAAAAGATAGAGCCTCCCTTCTTAGAAATCACGCGATTATAAATGACGGTTGGGACGATCACGGAAATCTAGGGTATGTTTACGATGTTGTGGATATAGGTTTGAAATATGATTTAAATGAACTAAATGCAGCTTTTGCTTTAGCACAACTGGAAAAAAATGATGAGTTTATCAAAAGAAGAAAACAAATTGCAGCTATCTACAATGAAGAACTAAAAGATTGCCCTCATGTCAATCTTCCTGTCAAAAAAGGCGACCATATCTATAGCCAATATATCATAAAAGTAGATAAAAACAGAGACAGTTTTGCCAGAGATCTAAAAGACAGAGGCATAAATACTGCTTTGCACTATATACCTATACATCTTTTAAGTTACTACAAACACAAATATTCGATAAAAGTTAATGACTTTCCAAAAGCATTGAGCAATTATCAAAAAATTTTATCTCTGCCAATATATCATGGATTAAAAGATAATGATGTTTATTATATATGCGAGCAGATAAAAGATATATCAAAAACTCGTGTTTAATAAGGCAAAACTAACACTTTGGATAGAAGAATATCTCTTTTATCCAAAGACCTTTGCTCACTATGCACTCTCCTTCACTCTTTTACCTTTTAGTGCACTCTATTGTTTGATCGTTATAACCAAAAGATTCTTTGCAAAAAAAAATAATTTTGGCATTGCGATTATAAGTATCGGCAATCTTACACTTGGGGGAAGCGGAAAGACTCCATTGACTATTGAGTTAGCAAAAAATCGCAATAATACGGCCATAATTCTTAGAGGATTTGGAAGAGAGAGTAAAGGGATGTTGCTTGTATCTCACAAAAATAAAATACTATGTGATGTGAAGCAAAGCGGAGATGAAGCGATGCTTTATGCAAAATCTTTGCCAGACGCTACCGTTATAGTCTCAGAAGATCGGATCAGAGCAATAGAATACGCAAAAACCTTGTCTGTCAAAACCATATTTTTAGATGATGGGTTTAGTAAAGCAGACATAGAAAAATTCGATATCTTAATAAAACCGAAAAATGAACCGACACTACCTTTTTGTATACCAAGTGGAGCATACAGAGAGCCTAGATATTTATATAAACATGCTGACTTAGTCATGGTTGAAGATACAGATTTTGAAAGAAAAGTTAATATTAAGAACACAACAAAAAATATGGTCTTAGTAACAGGTATATCTAAGCCTGAGAGGTTAAAAAAGTATTTGCCAAATGCATTAGCAGGAGAAGTTTTGTTTGAGGATCACCATGATTACAATCTAAAAGAATTAAACGAGATCATGAGACGATACGATGCGACATCTATCTTAACTACTCAAAAAGATGCAGTAAAAATGGAAAATTTTGGCTTAAACCTATCTATCTTGGATCTAAATATTGAAATTAAAAAAGAAGCAAAAGACAAAATAAACGCTTTTTTATCCAATTTTTGATAAAATCCAAAACTTACAGCAGTTATAAAAATATAAATTTCTTCGCAAAGCGAAAGCTTTAGTGAGAGGAATTTTTGTTGGGCTTCGCTCAACAAAAAGGAGACATTAAATATGAAAGAAAAGATACAACAAGCAAGAATCTTGATGGATGCGTTGCCGTACATAAAGCTCTTTAATAAAAAAACTATTGTGATCAAATACGGGGGAAGTGCTCAGGAACTCCCGGAACTCAAAGAAAAATTTGCTCAAGATATAGTACTACTTTATCTTGTCGGGATCAAACCTATTATAATACACGGTGGTGGTAAGAAGATAAATAATATGCTTGACAAACTGGCTGTGAAAAGTGAATTTGTAGATGGACTGAGGGTAACTAACGATGATATTATGGAAGTCGTAGAGATGGTTCTTGGCGGAAATATCAATAAAGAGATAACAAACTTACTAAATTTTCATGGAGCAAAAGCCATAGGTATAACAGGTAAAGATGCCAGCTTTATGCACGCTAAAGCTTTAAATGACGGTAAATATGGCTTAGTCGGTGAAATAACACATATCAAAAAAGATGTTATAGACGATTTAGTAACTCAAAATTTTATACCTGTCATCGCACCTATTGCAACCGGTGGTGTCAATCATCCCGGCTTTAATGTCAATGCAGACTTAGCAGCTAGCGAGATAGCCGTAGCTTTAAATGCAGAAAAGATCATATTTTTAACAGACACTTTGGGTATTCTTGATCATGATAAGCAATTGATCTCAACATTGCATAGAGATGATATTAAAATTCTCCAAGAGCATGGAACGATCCATGGAGGGATGATCCCAAAAACAGATGCCTGTATTGATGCGCTAAACGGCGGTGTCAAGAGCGCACACATAATAGACGGCAGAGTTGAGCATTCAATATTGCTAGAGCTTTTTACAAATGATGGAATCGGAACGAAGATAAAATAAAGAAGAGGGAACAATGTTTATAGAAACAAGAGGAAATGACAGTAAAAGACCAAATAAAGTAGAATTTTCATATGCCATACTCAATCCAAGTGCCAGTTTTGGCGGATTATATGTACCTGAAGTTTTACCTAATTTAGACAATGATTTCTTTAGAGATGCATCATCTAAGAACTATAAAGAAGTTGCAAAAGAGATACTACTGAAATTTAAAATTGACATTGATGAAAATGTCATAGACGACGCTTTAAGTCTCTATGATAATTTTGATGATAAGGAAGACCCGGTTCCTCTGGTGCAAATAGAAAAAAATCTTTATATCAATGAACTATTTCACGGGCCTACTCGTGCATTTAAAGATATGGCTTTACAGCCTTTTGGTTATATACTGTCTCATCTTGCAAAAAAAATAGGCGAGAAATATCTGATCTTAGCAGCTACGAGTGGAGATACCGGTCCTGCGACACTAGACACCTTTGCAGACAAAGACAATATCAAAGTAGCCTGTCTTTACCCTGATGGCGGAACCAGTGATGTGCAAAGACTCCAGATGGTTACGCAAGATGCCCATAACCTGAAAGTTCTAGGAATTCACGGAAATTTCGATGATGCACAAAGCTCCCTAAAGGCACTGCTTGCTTCTGAATCATTTAAACAAGAATTAGAAAAAGAAAATATAAAACTAAGTGCCGCAAACTCTGTAAATTTTGGAAGAATAATTTTCCAGATCATCTATCACGTATTTGGATATATAAATCTTTTAAAACAAAAAAAGATAAATTTTGGAGATCCATTTTATGCGATCATTCCAAGTGGAAATTTCGGAAATGCTCTTGGTGCGTATTATGCAAAGAAGATGGGATTGCCTATCAAAAAGATACTCATAGCATCAAATATAAACAACATACTAACTGATCTTATCAACACAGGTGTTTATGACCTAAGAAATAGAAAGCTTTTACAAACGACTTCTCCTGCTATGGATATACTAATATCTTCAAATGTTGAGAGAGTTTTATTTGATAAATTTGGCTCAATCAGATGCAAAGAATTGATGGACAGCCTTCAAAAAAATAAATTTTACAAACTTACAGATGCCGAGTTGTCAAGTATTAGAGAAGATTTTGATGCTGTTTATTGCGATGATGATTTTGCAAAAGATACGATCAAAAAATATGCAGATAAAAACTATGTCATGGACCCGCATACTGCGACAACTATCAAGGCTTATGAAAATATAGCTGAAAAAAATATACCGGTAATTGCTTGTTCAACGGCAGAGTGGACAAAATTTGCACCGACGATGCTCAATGCACTCAAAGATGATGATAAAAAATATAGCGATTTTGAAGCACTAAAAACTTTTGGCGATGCCCTAAACGTCAAAATCCCACCAATGGTCAACGAGCTCTTTGATAAAAAAATCGTACATGACAAGATCGTCGATAAAAACCATATCGAACAAGAAATTCTAAATTTCATCAAAGGTTGATCATTATGATACTCATCCCGGCAAGGATTGCTTCAAATCGATTTCCAAACAAAGTGTTGGCGAATATCAACGGTCTGCCCATGGTCATCGCCACGGCAAAACGCGTTGCAGATTTGGATGAAGTCGCCATCGCTACAGACTCACAAGAGATCGTCAATCTAGCCAAAGATTATGGTTTTCGTGCTTTCATGACAAGCCAATCACATCAAAGCGGCACCGATCGCATCAACGAAGCTGTCAATAAACTGGGACTTACAGATGATGAGATCATCGTCAATGTTCAAGCGGATGAACCTTTTATCGAGTCACAAGTCGTCCAAAAAGTGATAGACAGGGTTCAAACTTCTATAGATAAGAATGAAGATATCATGATGACAAGCTGTTATAAGCTTATCGGTGACAGTGAAGCGAACGATCCAAACCATGTCAAAGTCATCACGGATATATATGATTATGCGATCTACTTTTCAAGAAGTAAAATCCCATATGATAGAGAAAAATATGACCATTATTTTGGACATCTTGGTATTTACGGTTTTACAAAAAAATCACTCAATGACTTTTGCACCCTTCCCTCTTCGCCTTTAGAAAACATCGAAAAACTAGAGCAATTACGTGCAATCTATCATGGTAAAAAAGTCGCCATGGTTCAAGTTGAAAGCAAAAGTTTTGGAATCGACACAAAAGAAGATTTAGCAAAAGCACTGAAACAATTTTCAAATAAATAGATTTTTTGCCCAACCCATCATGTGAAGCCTTAGCGATAATATGGGTTGTGCAAAATATCTAATAAAATAGGACGTATCATGACAATTACAAAACGTGTAACCTTTATAGCAAAACCCGATGGTATCGAAAAGATGAAAGAACTTTTAAGTGCGATGGTCAAACCTTCCAAGGCAGAAGACGGATGTCTTTTTTATGAGATCTTCCAATACAAAAACAAGCCAAATAAATTCATGGCATACGAGTGTTGGAGAGATGAAGCAGCCCTTGATGGACACAAAGCCTCAGCGCACTATGCGATATACAAATCTAGCTATGAGCCGTATTGTTTAGAAAAATATACGGATGAGCTTGAAGTACTGGGCTAAGTCTTGAAAAATCTATTTGTCGATGAAGAAGCAAAAGCCTTCGATAGTGACTTAAAACTTCGTGTTTACACCTCAAATCTCTTAGGCAGAAGTGATGAGCTGGTACTTCACGGTGGCGGCAATACCTCGGTAAAAACTACAGTAAACGGCGAAGAGATACTCTACGTCAAAGGCAGCGGCTGGGACTTGGTGAGCATCAAAGCAGAAGGTTTCGCGCCTGTGAAACTTGACGTTTTGCTAGAGATGGCAAAGCTCAAGACGCTAAGCGACACCGATATGGTCAGCTCTCAAAAAGCTGCCATGATCGACAAAACCGCTCCAAATCCATCGGTCGAAGCCATACTTCATGCCCTCATTCCCTTTAAGTTTGTCGATCATACGCATGCTGATGCCGTTGTAACGATTTCAAACTCAGTTTCGGGAGAGGAACATATCCAAAAGCTATTTCCAAACTTTTTGATCATTCCATACGTGATGCCTGGATTTATCTTGGCACAGAGCATTTATGAAAAAAGCAAAGATTTAGACTGGTCGAAGTGTGAGGGGATCATACTGCATCATCATGGTATCTTTACCTTTGATGATGACGCCAAAAGATCCTATACCAAGATGATCGATGCTATCAGTAAAGCGGAAGCATTTTTGCAAAAAAATGCACATATAACGCTCAAAAATGCCACTCCAAAAAATCCGGTCGATCTGAACAAACTGCAACACATCATCTCTGAGCACAAAGGTCATGATGTGATCTTGCATGTCAATACGTCTGATCTGGCATATACTTACGCTGCGCATGAAAACCTTCAAGATTTTGCCCAAAGAGGTGTTTTAACACCGGAGCATATCATCAGAACCAAACGCGTTCCATTGATCTTGGAAGATGAAAATATCGAAGATGCGATTCAAAAATACGAAGCAGACTACAAAAACTATTTTAATGCTTTTGCTCATGATGAAATCTGCTTGAACCCTGCTCCGAACTATGCAATCATCAAAGACTTTGGTATCGTGAGTTTTGGGAAAAACGAGAAAGAAGCTTTGATCATCAACGATATCGTAGAGCACACGATGTTAGCCGTACTGCGTGCAGATCAATTAGGCGGATATAAAAGCATCAGTTTAAAGGACAGCTTTGAGATGGAGTATTGGGAACTTGAACAAGCAAAACTAAGGAAGTAATATGTCTTATTTGATGGCGATCGATGCGGGGACTGGGAGTGTCAGAGCGGTTATATTTGATGAAAACGGCAATCAAATCAGCGTATCTCAAAGCGAATGGACGCACCTGGGCGAACCTGGAGTGCCAAACAGCATGAGCTTTGATTGTCACAACAACTGGATCCTGACATGTCAGTGCATCAAAGAAGCCCTCTCCTTAGCCAATCTCAAAGGTGAAGACATTATGGCACTCAGTGCTACCAGTATGCGTGAGGGCATCGTGCTTTATGACAAAGAGGGGCATGAACTCTTTGCCGTAGCAAATGTCGATGCCAGAGCCGACAAAGAGGTCACATACCTCAAAGAAAACTTTCCGGGCATCGAGGAAGCGTTCTATGCAACTTCTGGTCAGACTTTTGCGCTAGGCGCACTTCCTCGCATCATGTGGCTCAAGAACAACAAACCTGATGTCTATGAAAAGGTAGCTTCGATCTCCATGATCGGCGACTGGATACTTTTCAAACTCAGCAACATCCTCGCAACCGATCCGAGCAACGGCGGGACTACCGGGATATTTTCACTCAAAGAAAGAAATTGGGATCGTTCTATGGCAAAAAAGATCGGTCTCAAAGATGACATCTTCCCTCCATGTCTGGAAGTCGGCACCCTTATGGGTACGGTCAGTGAAAAAGCCGCACGTGAGAGTGGACTCTCAACATCTACAAAAGTCGTGATGGGCGGCGGCGATGTTCAGCTGGGCTCAGCTGGGCTTGGCGTCGTAAATGAGGGTGATATAGCGATTTTAGGTGGATCTTTTTGGCAACAGATCGTTAATATAAAAAGTGATGTCATACCACCAAAAGATATATCGGTTCGAGTCAATCCACATGTCATAAGAGGACTTTCGCAAGCAGAGGGCATAACCTTTTTTAGCGGTCTTGTCATGAGATGGTTTCGTGACGCGTTTTGTGAACTTGAAAAGCAAGAAGCAAAAAATAAAGGCATAGATACCTATACGATTTTAGAAGAAAAAGCCAAAGATGTTCCTGCAGGCTCATATGGAATTATCCCGATATTTTCTGACTCTATGAAGTACGGCAAATGGTACCATGCAGCTCCAAGCTTTTTGAACCTCTCTCTCGATCCGCTTATCTGTAACCGTATTTCAATGTTTAAAAGCCTACAAGAAAATGCGGCGATCGTTTCATCTATAAACCTTGATAAGATCAAAAAATTTACCGGTATCAAAATAGATACGATAGTCTTTGCCGGAGGTGCTAGCAAAGGTGCTCTTTGGTCACAGGTACTCAGTGATGTGACCGGATGCAGAGTTAAAATTCCAAAAATCACGGAAGCCACGGCACTAGGTGCAGCAATGGCTGCAGGCGTTGGAGCCGGAATATACAAAGATCTCACCTCAGCTGCCAAAGAACTTGTCGTTTGGGAAAAAGTGTTTGAGCCGAATCCTGAAAATAAAAAAATTTATGATACCTTGAAAGTGAAGTTTGAATACGCTTACGAAGCTCAATTAAAACTAGTTGATGCCGGAGTAACGACTTCTATGTGGAAAGCTCCCGGATTATAATTTTTTTAGATCTTATCACTCTTTCCTTTACTTTTTTCAACAATAGATAAGACTTCCTCATCACTTACATCATACCAATTCTCATATACCTGAGCAACAGCATGAAAATTGTGTGGAGACTCCAGCACAACGACTTCATCGGCCATTTGCGTGAATTTTTCAATGGCCTGAGAGCTGGCGACAGGCACTGCAACTACGATTTTTCCGGCATCATGTTTGCGACAAAGGGAAACTGCCGTATGCATGGTCGACCCCATAGCGATGCCATCATCAATCAGTATCACTGTCCGTCCCTTAATAAGAGGCAAGCCTCTATTGTTTCTTAGCTTATGGATACGTCTTTGTATCTCATAGTTTTGCTTTTGAATAATAGATACGATTTCTTCTTCCGATACATAAGCTGCGGATTCAGGGTTGATATAGAGAGAACCGTCTTCTGCGACAGCGCCAAAACCGCTTTCCGGATTGTCGGGGAAAGGAAGTTTACGACATATGATCAGAGAAAAATCACATTTCAAAGCTTTCGCCACTTCATAACCTAATTCTACTCCACCACGAGGAATAGCAAGTACCAGTGCATTGGTATCTTTGTATTTCAGGAGTGCATTTGCCAGTTTTAGACCGGCATCATTTCGGTCTTTAAACATTGTTTCTCCTTTTCAATTCTTACCTTGATTCTACAATAAAATTGAAATAAAAAGCAATAAATGTGGTATCATGTAGAATGAGATGGTCGGTTTTTTATGTGTCTGAAAAATGTTCAGGATGCAAAAAAAGGAGCATACAGATGGTGATATCAAATGTGGAAATTGCGGCTTTTTTTGATGATCTTGCGGACCTGCTGGAGATCAAGGGCGAAAATCCTTTTAAAATACGGGCATACAAAAATGCTGCGCGCACCATAGAAAATCTGGGTACGGATATTTCCGAAATGGTGTATGATGGTACAGATCTCTCCCAGATCCCGACTATAGGAGAACATATAGCCCTCAAAATCGAGGAGATCGTCAAAACGGGCAAGCTTGCCAAGCTTGAAGCGCTCAAACACTCTTTTCCTCCCCATCTGCTTGATCTGCTCAAAGTGGAGGGTATCGGTCCCAAACGTACAAAACTCTTGTATGAAAAACTGCACATCGATTCTCTTGAGACACTTAGAAAAGCTGCAGAAGAACACCGGATAAAAGCATTGGATGGTTTTGACGAAAAACTGGAACAGACGATCCTCAAAGGCATGCTTTTGGCTAAAAAAGCAGGACAACGTTTTTTATATTCTACCGCAGAGCCTCATGCCAAAGCATTGGAATCGTATCTCCGCTCAGCAAAGGATGTTTCAAAAGTCACGGTTTCTGGAAGTTTCAGAAGAAGAAAAGATACTGTTGGAGACCTAGATATAATCGTTACATCCAAATCTCCCTCCTCTCTCATAGACTATTTTGTGGCATATCCCGATATAAAAGAGATTCTCTCTCACGGTGACACACGCTCTACCGTCATCCTCAATAATCATTTACAAGTCGATCTACGCTGTGTCAAAGATGAAAGTTACGGTGCTGCCCTGCACTATTTTACCGGCTCAAAATCCCACAATATTGCGATAAGAAAGATCGCAATAGATCTGGGGCTCAAAGTCAACGAATACGGTATATTTAACACAAAAGGAAAAATGATCGCAGGATCTACAGAAGAAGAAATGTACAAAACAGTGGGTTTAAGGTACATTGAGCCCGAGCTGAGAGAGAATAGAGGTGAGCTCGAAGCAGCGCGGGATAACACACTTCCAAAACTTCTCAAGACAGATGACATCAAAGGCGATCTTCATATGCACAGTGTGTACAGTGACGGATACAATAGTGTTTTAGAGATGGCAGAAGCGGCAAAAGCAATGGGTTACAGCTACATTGCCATGACGGACCATTCTGCACATATCCCGATCGTACACGGGATGGATCAAAGGAAAGTAAGAGCACAACTTGAAGAGATAGACCGCGTCAATGAGACACTTCAGGATTTTACCATACTTAAAAGCGCCGAAGTCGATATCCTGGAAGACGGTTCTTTGGTATGGCCGGATTCTATCTTGAAGGAGCTTGATCTGGTCGTGGGTGCAATCCATGACAAGTTCAAACTCTCAGCAGAAAAGCAGACCGAAAGAATTCTTAAAGCCATGGACAATCCCTACTTGAACATACTCGCCCATCCTACAGGAAGACTCATAGGAGAAAGAGAGGCATATGAGGCAGATATGCAACGTATTTTTGAAGAAGCCAAAGCAAAGGGATGTATCATGGAGATAAACGCTCAACCCAAACGTCTTGATCTCAATGATATTTATACTAAAATGGCCAAAGAAATCGGACTAAAATTTGCCCTTAGTACCGATGCACACAATATAGAGACTCTGCATTACATGGTATATGCACTCAACCAAGCAAGAAGAGGATGGCTGGAGAAAAAGGATGTCGTCAATACCTACGATCTAAGTAGCCTTAAAAATATGCTTCATAGAACATAATCCTAAAGGAGAGATATGGTTGAAGGAATAGACTAAATACTACAATAAACTGATTAGTTATCAGAATTTTATAATAAAGGAATAGAAATGAAACATAAAGTAGAAGAAATCAAAGAATTTCTTGCAAGATTGTCAAAAGAGATGCCAGAACAAATGGAAGGCTTCACTAAATTTTTGGTTGCTACTGCAAAACCTGGTGCATTGGATACAAAACAAAAAGAGCTTACCAATGTTGCACTATCAATAGCGCTACAGTGCGAATCATGCATCGTATACCATGTAAAAGAGGCAATTGATGCCGGTGCAACCAGAGAAGAGATACTTGAATCGGCATTTCAGGCGGTTCTAATGCACGGAGGACCTGCACTGATGTATATGATGCCATTAGAAAAAGCCATCAACGATTTTACAAAGAAATCATAAGATATTGATATGTCATATGGCTATTATACTACTGAAGGAGCCTTTGGTATAAAGGCTTCCTTTACCAGGTACAAAATATGGACATTATGTAGTTGAAAATTGCTTTATCTGTGTGAGATCACGTTATTATTTATAAAAATAGATCCAAAACTTGCTAATGATAAATCCCAAAATTGTATAAAGCACTAAAGAATGAAATAAATGAAATAGTATAGCAAGAATGATACTAAATAAGCCAAAGCGTATAGAAAAGGTAAAGAAGATAGGAATTTTATGCTTATTTTTTAGATAATTTAATTGTAGATAAAGATGCCAAAAATAGAAAAATCCGATCGCGACACCCGTAAAAAATAGAAGTAGCTCTTTCATTTTTTATAAAAAAATACTCTCCAGACAGAGTATATAGCGATTAAAAGTCCTAAAATGATAAAAGTCATCGTCCAGGAGATATCACCTGTCTGCATTTTATAATGCTTGTCCAGATACTTTCCTAGATAACCTCCTATTACCATCGGCAATATGATCATCCAGCCTATCGCACCAACTATCATGACCTTTTCCCAAATAATTCCTTTTTTTCGCCATTTTACCAGCCATGATGCCTGTTTATCTATGGTTTTTTTAAATTTCTCACTCTCTTTGTCTCTATTCACTTTCTCTCTCCATCTCAATCAGTTTTTTTATAAATACTTTTTGCAGGTTTTCTATGTTATCACTAAAAAGACGCTCTTTTTCTTCCTTTTCCATAAAAGATCTTTTGATTATTTCAAAAAGTTCATTGACTTTATCGCTTTGTACAAACTCTTTAGTAGTGATGGTAAGTGCATTATTTTTGAAAGAGAGAACACCACCGTTAAATGCATAATAGTACTCTTTATTTTCTATGACTACTATGGTGATTGCAGCTTCCAAAATAGTTAGAAAATCTGTGTGTCTTGGCAAAATACCGAAGGATCCGCTTTTATCTTCAGCTCTGAAAAAAGAGATATTCTTTATGCTTTTTGTCTCCTGAGGGGTGATGATTCTTGCGTCAAAGGTTGATTTCATCAATCGTTCCGATCATGTAGAACAGAGATTCGTCCAACTCATCCATCTCTCCGGAGATGATCTTTTTACACCCGCTTATCGTATCTTTCAAAGAGACATTTTTACCCTCTCTTCCCGTAAAAGCTTGGGTGACAAAAAATGGCTGTGTTAAAAATTTTTCCAGCTTTCTGGCTCTCATAACGACCAAGCGATCTTCATAACCTAGTTGTGCCATTCCAAGCATAGCGATAATATCCTCTAGCTCCTTATATTTTGTCAACATCTCTTTTACCTCTTTTGCAACATTATAATGCTCTTCTCCTATGATTGACGGATCGAAAAGTTTTGAATGCGATTCAAGGGGATCGATTGAAGGATACAAAGCCTTTGAAGCACGCGAACGAGAGAGTATTACAGAAGTATCCAAATGAGAAAAAACAGAAGCAACACCGGGATCGGTAATATCATCTGCAGGCACATAGATCGCCTGTACTGAGGTAATAGAACCTTCTTTAGTTGAAGAAATACGCTCTTCAAGTTCAGCAATCTCACTAGAGAGAGTCGGCTGATATCCAACTCGAGAAGGAATGCGTCCTAGCAGTGTAGATATCTCCTGCCCTGCTTGGATAAAACGATAGATATTATCGATAAGCAGCAGTACATCCTTATGCTCCTCATCTCTAAAATACTCTCCCATCGTAAGTGCGCTCAGAGGTGTTCTATAGCGAATTCCGGGAGATTCATTCATCTGTCCAAAAACCATGATAGTTTTCTCCATAACGCCGGATTCTTTCATCTGTTCATATAGCTCATGCCCCTCTCTTATCCTCTCTCCAATCCCTGTAAAAAGAGATATTCCCTTGTGTAAAGAGATAGACTTATAGATAAACTCCATCAATAAAACTGTTTTGCCGACACCTGCTCCGCCAAAAAGTCCAACTTTTCCTCCTTTGATAAAAGGAGAAAGTAGATCTATGATCTTAATCCCAGTTTCATAAATTTCAATACTGCCGCTTTGTTTTGATATCTCCAAAGAAAGTTTATGAATTGTTTGTCGCTTTGAAAAGGTCTCTTCTCCACCGTCAATTGTAAAACCAAGTGCATTAAAAACCCTACCCAGAGTTTTTTCTCCAACAGGAACTTCTATCATTTTATAGGTACGTTTTACTTTTGTACCTTTTTTTAAGCCTTGCATATACCCAAGTACGATAGCACGGACGGTATGTTCATCTATCTGTTTGAGCGTCTCAAAGTAAAGCTTATTGCCTTTATCTTCTAAGACAAGAGCTTCATAAATAAAGGGTAGTTCCTGTTCAAAGTAAATATCACATACAGTTGAACTAAGAGCGATTATAATACCATTCATAATAGATCTTTTTATCTTTTTTATACAATTATAGCCAAATGAGGAGTTCTATAAATGTATCTTGTTCTTTTAACCATTTTATCATATAATGTATAAAAAGGATCATGAGAGATTATTATGATTGAAAATGTTTTTCCGACAGTAAAATTTGAAATTAAAGCTGCAGGACTTACAATACCTGTGTCAGATACTGTTATTACAACATGGATCATCATTGCTATCTTAGCTATTTTGTCATTTGTGATCAGTAGACGCTTATCGATCTTAAACCCTTCAAAGACGCAGCTTTTTTCAGAAAAAATCGTGATGGCGATCAAAGAAACGCTGGAGGGTTCTGCAAATATCTCCGGCTGGATATTGGTACCATTTATCGGTACGATATGGATCTATGTCGGTTTTATGAATCTGATATCACTTATACCATATTTTCACAATCCCACAAGAGACTTGAGTACCACGGCTGCACTTTCAACCATAGCTTTTTTTTCTATTCACTATTATGGTATAAAATTTAATGGCTTTAAAAGATATGTCAAAAAGTATATTGAACCTTCGGTTTTTTTACTGCCGTTCAACCTATTTGCAGATATTTCAAGAATATTCGCGATGGCGATACGGCTTTTTGGTAATATGCTGAGCTGGGAGATGATCGTTGCGATTTTGATCGCCCTTGTTGGTTTTTTAGTGCCGGTACCCATGATATTGCTTAGTATAGTAGGAGATGTTTTACATGCTTTTCTTTTTGGCCTGTTGACTTACATCTTTATCATCGGTGGCATCAGAGCAGAAAACCTTAATTCAACTGAGGAGAAATAAAATGGATAGTATGACTATAATCGTGGCAGTATCTATCATTACTGCAGGTTTGACGATCGCAATAGGAGGATACGGACCATCACGAGGTGAAGCCGATGCACTTACAAAAGCAATAGAGACTATTGGAAGACAACCTGAATCTGCCAATGAGATAACTCGTCTACTTTTTGTCGGAATGGCAATGGTTGAATCGGTGGCGATCTATTCACTTGTTATTGCGCTGATCATTTTGTTTGCCAATCCTTTACTTAGTTTAGTAGTGAAATAAACGTCATGTTTAATTGGTGGACTTTTTTATTTCAGACGATTAACTTTTTTGTTGTTTTGTATATTTTATACAAACTCTTTTTCAACCCGTTAAAGAACATTATTCAAAAGAGGGATGAAAATATCAAAAAACGTTTGGAAGACCTGCAAATCGGTGAAGATAAACTAAAAGAACAAGAACTGCACTATCAAGATAAACTAAAAGAGATAGATACTTTAAAAGAAAAAGAGCTTAGTATCGCAAGAAAAGAAGCCGAGCAGGAGAAGATCCGTCTTTTGGAAGAAATAGACAAAGAACTTGGGAAAGAGAGATTAAAGCAAAAAAGCATACTAGAGCATGAAAAAAAGAAAGTAGAAAATGACATCAAAGAGCAAAGTTTACAATTTAGTCTTGATTATCTTGGCAGATTTGTAGAAGAATTTATAGATGAAGATATTCATCAAAAACTTATCGAAAAATTCCTTTATGAAATAAAGAGTAAAAATACAAATGAGATAAAAATATTAAAAGAAGAGCTGAAAAACAAAGAGTGTGAGATCAATATATCTACACCGTTAAACATAAAAAATGAAACAATGCGTCTGATCAGAGAGACACTTGAAAATACTTTCGATCTAAAAATAGTCTCATTAAACATTATTACTGAAAATTCTCTCATAGGCGGTATAAGGGTAGGAATAGAAAACAAGATAATAGATGGTTCAATCCAAGGAAGATTGAAACAACTGGAAGATAAAGTTTTCAAAGAGTTGTAAAATGGGAACAAAAAAACAAATTGATCAAGTATTTGAAAAACTTTACCGGATATCTCATCAGTTTACACCAAAAATCACTATAAATGAAGAGGGATATATCTCAAAAATAAGTGATGGCATCATAGAGGTCAAAGATCTCTCTAGTGTTGCTTACTTTGAACTTTTAAAACTTCCGCACAATCTTTTTGCTTTGGTTCTCAATATCACAAAAGAGTCTGTCCAAGCTGTGGTTTTAGGTGATTATACCACTCTTAATGTAAAAGATATAGTAACTTGTACCGATCAAAGCATCTCAATCCCGGTCGGATACGAATTACTTGGCAAAGTTATCGACCCTCTCTCGAAACTGATCGATGAAAAAAAAGAGATAAAAACAAAAGAGTATTATCATATAGAGAGAGAAGCTGTCAAAATGACAGAGCGTGATTTTGTCAAAGAACCGCTTTATACAGGTATCAAAATCATAGATGCGATGATACCCATAGGAAAAGGACAAAGGGAGCTTATCATCTCTGATTCATCTTTGGGGAAAACTTCTATTGCTGTCAATACCATCATCAATCAAAAAGATAAAAACGTTTACTGCATATATGTTGCCATCGGACAAAAAAAAGCGCAAATATCCAGAGTGATCAATGACCTAAAAAAAAGTAATGCCCTTTCTTATACTATTATTATTGCTGCACCGGCAGATGCAGCGCCTGGTCTGAAATTTATAGCCCCTTATTCAGGCTCTGCAATCGCAGAGTTTTTTGCAGACCAAGGAAAGGATGTCTTAATCATTTATGATGATCTTACCAAACACGCAGATACGTATAGAAGTATCTCTTTACTCCTTGAAATTCCACCGGGGCGTGAAGCATATCCGGGAGATATCTTTTTTATCCATGCAAAACTTCTTGAGAGAGCCGGTAAAAGATCTGATCGGCACAAAGGCGGTTCGATCACGGCACTTCCTATTGTAGAGACCCAAGCCGGAAGAATTTCTGACTATATTCCTACTAATCTCATTTCAATAACTGACGGTCAAATCTATCTAGATCGAGAACTTTTTAACAGAGGTTTTTTACCTGCTATTGATATTGGTCGATCAGTTTCTCGTATCGGAGCCAAAGCGCAGGTACAAGCACTCAAGAAAATGGCAATCAAATTGAAGCTTGATTACTCCCAGTTTCTGGAAGTTGAAATTTTTACAAAATTTGGTGCAAAAGTAGAGAAAGAAACTCAAGAACTTATAGACAAAGGACAAGCGCTCAGGGTTGCACTCAAACAGGATCGCTTGGAACATATCAGCATGCCAATACAAGTAGCGATATTTTTTCTTCATAACGAAGGGTATTTGAAGACGATACCATTGGAACATATAGAATTATTTATAGATAAATTTGCTATCTACCTACAAACGCACTATCAAGACATCTTACAGGCTGTAGCAACAGCAAATGATATAGACAACTATTTGGTAAGCCAATTGAAAACGGCAACAGAGACATTTATAAATGAGTGGCAGTCATGATCACTTCTTTAAAATTAAAAAGAAAACTGCAAAGTATGAGAGAGATAGAAGAGATCGTCTCAGCAATGAAAGCCTTTGCCAATTTTAATGTGCAAACAGCTAAAAAGAGTCTATCAAATTTTCGTATTTACAAAAACTCCATCGAAGATTCATTTGGAGATATTATCACAATTTTTCCACATCTTATAAAATATAATCCAGACAATAAGAAGAGAACAATTTATGTACTCTTCTTATCACAGGAGGGGCTTTGTGGTTTTTTCAATGAAGATATTTTAAATTTTTTCAAAAAAATTCCGACTGAAGATTCTATTACTATTGTTATGGGTGAAAAAGGTGCACAAGAAGCAAAATCAAGAAAAATCTCATGTAAACACTATCTAAGCGGTACTTCAAGTGTTGAGGCTATAGAGGTCAATGCGATTGAACTCTCCTCATATCTCATAGAAATATTTGAGCAAGAGCACTTTGATAACATAACTCTCATACACGCAGAACTAGAAACAGACAGTTATAAAATTGTTGAAGAAAAAGTTTTGCCTCCTGATTTTTCAAAATTGCATAAAAGATCACTAAGAAAAGAGCCGCTATTTTATCTAAACTCTAAAGACATTTTGCACTCTCTGATAAAAGAATATCTACATATCTCAATATATAGGGCATTTTTAGAGTCTGTAGCAAGTGAAAATCAGGCAAGACTTAATACTATGATTAAAGCGAGTAATACAATAAAAAAGAGAGAAAAGTTTTTTGAACAAGAGTTAAATGTCCATCGTCAGCAGGAGATAACTGATGAGCTTCTTGAGATAAGCAATACCTATCGTTCAATGACAAAATAGTATTAGATTATTTAATATGACTATAATAGCAGTTTATATATAATTTATAAGTTCCACAAAAAAGCTATGTATTTTGATATCATGTGGACAGGCAATATACTAAAAATATAGCTTTTTACAGATTTTTCTACTCAAGTTATGTTTATAGATTTAGTGGAATCTATATGCAAAAATTGAGATATAATATTGTCATATACCGCATTGAGACTGAAGCAGACTTTAAAAGAAGGATGAAAGATGGAGCAAAAGTGGATAGAAAAAAAAGTTGGAAATTTTATTCTCCAACCTAATATGACGGATTATGAGCAAACATACCGTTCTTTTTCGTGGGAGCAGATCACAGAAAAGTTCAACGGATTGCCTTCAGGAGGATACAACATCGCCTATGAAGCGATCGACCGCCATGCCGATGGAGGACTGGGTGAAAAAACGGCATTGATCTGGCTGGGTGAAAACGGCGAGAAACTTACCTACACATATACTCAGATGAAACAGCAGAGCGCACGCTTTGCAAATGTACTGAAATCGCTCGGATTTGAAAAAAGCGAACGTATTTTTACTCTTTCTACCAGACTTCCCGAACTCTATATCGCCGCGATCGGTATCTTGAAAAACCGCAATGTCATGTGCCCTCTTTTTTCACAGTTTGGACCTGAGCCTATCTTGCAGCGTATGCAGCGCGGTGATGCAAAAGCATTGCTGACAACAAAACGACTGTACGACAAAAAGATCGCCTCACTGCTTGAACAGCTGCCTGAACTGCGCTATGTTTTTATCATCGATTCAGAAGAAGACCTCAGCGAAAAAGTCCTTTCCCTGCCGCGATTGATGGAAAAAGCATCAGATGATTTTGAGATCCAGCCAACCGATCTTGAAGATATGTCACTGTTACATTTCACCAGCGGAACAACCGGGATGCCAAAAGGAGTGGTGCATGTGCATAAAGCGATGTACACGCACTGGCTCACAGGAGAGATAGTACTGGACTTCCATCCTGATGACATCTATTGGTGTACGGCTGATCCCGGTTGGGTGACTGGAACCTCATACGGTATCATCGCTCCCTGGCTACATGGCGTAACAAATATAGTCGATGAAGCGGAATTTGATGCAAAGCGGTGGTACGGTATTTTAGAGGACTATAAGGTCAATGTCTGGTACACGGCACCCACAGCGATCCGCCGTCTGATGCGCATTGATGTAGAACCGCTTAAGGAATTTGATCTTTCCAAACTGCGACTGATACAAAGTGTGGGAGAGCCGCTCAATCCCGAAGCGGTGGTTTGGGGTGTAGAAAAACTCGGTATGCCGATACACGATAACTGGTGGCAGACCGAAACCGGAGGGATCATGATCGCCAACTATCAGTGTATGGATATCCGACCCGGCTCGATGGGTAAGCCGCTACCGGGAGTGGAGGCTGCAATCGTACAGTTAAATGAAGACGGCACGGTTACGGAGATCACTGAGCCTGAGAAAGACGGTGATCTTGTTCTGAAACCCGGCTGGCCTTCCATGTTTCGGGCTTACTTACATAACGATGAAAAATATCAAAAAAGCTTTGTGGGAGGCTGGTACGTAACCGGTGATCTCGCATACAAAGATAAAGATGGCTACTTCTGGTTTGTCGGACGTGCCGATGACATTATAAAAACCTCGGGCCATATGGTCGGGCCTTTTGAAGTAGAAAGTGCCCTGATGGAACATCCCGCCGTGGCTGAAGTGGGAGTTATCGGCAAGCCTGATCCGTTGATCTGGCAAATCGTCAAAGCGTTCGTCTCACTGAAACCGGGTTTCGAACCGAGCGAAAAGCTAAAGCGGGAACTGATCGGTTTCGGACGCAAAAAACTGGGTGCTACCGTGGCACCTAAAGAAATCGAATTTCAGGAAAATCTTCCAAAAACAAGAAGCGGAAAAATCATGCGTCGGCTGCTTAAAGCCAGAGAACTTGGACTGCCAGAAGGTGACACTTCTACATTGGAAAAGTAAAAGGAGTAACAGATGAGTCTGAAACTTACCTTGGATCTAGCAAAGGATCTATACCAAAAAATGCTTTTGATACGACGCTTTGAAGAGAAATGCGTCGAACTCTATAGTGCCGAGAAGATCAGAGGATTTCTGCATCTGTATATCGGTGAAGAAGCCGTCGCGACGGGGATCATGCAAGTCCTGGATGACGATGACGCGATCATATCCACTTACCGTGAACACGGACAAGCCCTTTTACGGGGAATCTCCGCCAAGGAAGTTATGGCAGAACTTTACGGTAAAGCGGAAGGTTGCACACACGGACGCGGCGGTTCCATGCATCTTTTCGATGTTAAAAAACGCTTCTTTGGAGGTTATGCCATCGTGGGCGGCGGTCTGCCTCTAGCCGTAGGTATGGCACTGGCTGATAAACGGATGAATCGTGACCGTGTTACGGTTTGTTTCTTTGGTGATGGAGCCGTTGCAGAGGGAGAATTTCACGAAGCGCTCAACCTGGCTGCGCTCTGGCAGCTTCCAGTACTCTTTGTTTGTGAAAACAACCTTTATGGAATGGGTACGGCTCTAAAATATGCAGAATCAGAGACTAACCTCTCACTGAAAGCCAAAAGTTATAATATGTCAGCCCAACAGGTTGACGGTATGGATGTTATGGCAGTAGCAAATGCTGCCGAAAAATCGCTCAAGCGTATCCATGCCGGGAAAGGACCGGTTTTCTTGGAGTGCCTTACTTATCGATTCCGAGCTCATTCCATGTTCGATGCAGAACTCTATCGTGACAAGAAAGAAGTTGAAGCTTGGAAAAAGAAAGGACCCTTAGTTACCTTTAAGAAAATACTAAAAGATAAAGGACTCTGGTCGAAGATCGATACAAAGGCGATCGAAGAAGAAATCAATCGAACCATAGATGATGCCGTAGCCTTTGCGGAAAACGGTACCTGGGAAGATGAATCCGATCTGGAAAAATTTGTTTACTCGCCGGAGGAGATACAATGAAAACACAAATCACTTATCGCGAAGCGATACGCAAGGCGATCGAAAATGCGATGAAAAAAGATGAAAGAGTTTTTTTGGCAGGTGAAGATGTCGGCCGTTATGGCGGAAGTTATGCCGTGAGTATGGGACTATTGGAAGAATTTGGTTCTGAGCGTATCATCGATACACCACTGTGCGAATCTGGTTTTACAGGAGTCGGTATCGGTGCTGCGATCAACGGAATGCGTCCCATCATAGAGATTATGACGGTCAATTTCAGCCTGCTGGCAATAGATCAGATCATGAACAATGCTGCGACCCTGCTACATATGTCAGCCGGACAGATCAATGTCCCACTTGTCATCCGAATGGCAACCGGTGCAGGCAAACAACTGGCAGCACAGCATTCTCACAGTCTTGAGGGATGGTATGCACATATCCCCGGTCTCAAGGTACTGACTCCTGCAACGGTGCAGGACGCACATGACATGGTCAATCTGGCACTATCCGACCCAGACCCCGTGCTTATCTTTGAAAATGCCCTACTTTATAATGCAAAAGGATCATTTGATCCGGAAATCGAGGCGCTACCTATCGGCAAAGCAAAAGTAGAAAGAACCGGTAAAGATATCAGCATCCTAGCGTATGGTATCAATCTCTTCAAAGCACTCGAAGCGGCAGAGACTCTTTCAAAAGAAGGAATCGATGCCGAAGTGATCGATCTGCGCTGTCTGCGCCCGCTCGATGATGATACGATCATGGCTTCGGTTAAAAAGACTCACAAAGTCATGATAGTAGATGAAGGCTGGAAATCCGGCAGTATTTCCGCTGAGATCATGGCACGTATCAATGAGCAGGCATTTTATGAACTGGATGCCCCGATGGGCCGTGTCTGTACTGTTGAAGTGCCTATCCCCTATGCACATCACTTAGAACAAGCAGCCCTTCCAAATCCTGCCAAGATCATTGACATGGTCCATACATTGATGGAGGAAGCATGAGTATTTTTAAAATGCCGAGTTTCGGCGCCGATATGGAATCGGGAATTTTAATGGAATGGAAAGTCAAAGAAGGAGATCATGTCAAAAAAGATCAGGTCATAGCCGAAGTAGAAACGAGTAAGGGAGTCATCGCGACAGAAGTTTTTGAAGAAGGTATCATAGAGAAGATCCTTGTCGAACCCGGAACCGAATGTGCCGTGGGTATGCCACTGGCACTGATACGCACAAAAAACGAAAGTTCAGAGGATCTTGAAAAAGCGCTAGCCGAACTCACACTCAATGACAAGAAAGAGGTATCTAAAGAACAATCCAAAGATGAGAAGAAACAAACCCTAAAAGAACGAAAAGCAAAATCAAGCACCATAGAGACGGCAAAGATCTCTCCGGCGGCACGCAAAAAAGCTCGGGAGCTCGGTGTAGATATAGAACTCCTAGCCTCAAAAACTGATGGGAAAATAGGCTTAGAGCAAGTGGAAGCTGCCGCAGCAAAAACGCAGGAGATCAAACCCGATGGTATGCGTCATGCCATAGCCAAAGCCATGAGTCGCTCAAACGCTGAGATCCCACACTATTATCTTTCTATCTCGATCAATATGACGCCTGCCCTGGAGTGGCTTGAAGCACAAAACAAAAAACGCAGTATAAAAGATCGTATCCTTTCAACTGCACTGGTGATCCGTGCCGTAGTAAAAACGCTGCAAGAAGTACCGGAGCTCAACGGTTTTTGGAAAGATGACGCCCTGCAGATCAGTGATGAGATTCATCCAGGTATCGCTATCGCCCTTCGTAAAGGCGGATTGATCACTCCGGCATTGATAGATGCTCAAAACAAAAATCTTGATCAAACGATGACAGCGCTACATGATCTGATCACACGAGCGCGTTCCGGGAAACTCCGAAGTTCCGAGATGACAAAGCAGACCATAGTTATCACCAACCTCGGGGATATCGGTGTCGAGAGAGTCTATGGCGTCATCTATCCACCGCAAGTAGCACTTGTTGGATTAGGTCGCATCAGTAATGCTCCCTGGGTAGAAGGAGACACCCTCGTTGTCCAAAAAGTCATGCAAGCAACACTAGCCGGAGATCACAGAGCTACCGATGGCCGTACTGGAGCACTGTTTTTGGATAAACTCAATCAAATTTTGCAAAAGCCTGAGGAGTTACTATGACAAAAGATGAGATAAAAAAAGTCATAAAAACAGCCATCTGCGAGATTGCACCGGAATATGAAGAAGAAGACATTTTAGAGAATGAAAATATACAAAGATCACTGGAGATCGACTCGTTCGATTTCCTCAACATGCTAACGGGTCTTAATAATACGCTGGGAGTGGCGGTGCCTGAATCTGATTATGCAAAAGTAGATACGGTGGAACATATGACGGAGTATTTCAGTAAACATCTGTAGAAAAATTCATTTAATATTTATGGATGCATAGGGATACTAGTTGATAAAGTCCGTTTTTATTATATAATGTCACGATGAAATACATAAGCCACTACCCAAAACCATTGCAAGAGCAAATCCAGAGTTTGATAGACGAACGCCAACTTGGAGCGTATCTCACATCAAAATACCCGGAAAAACACTCTATATCTTCAGATAAAGCACTCTACGCTTATGTGATGGATTTGAAAAACGAGTATCTAAAAAAGTACCAAATCGCCAAAGTGATATATGATGGCAAGATCAATGTCACGCGCGATGCACTGGGCACGCATACGTTTGTCTCACGTGTGCAAGGCGGAAAACTAAAAGCTAAAAACGAGATACGAGTGGCGACGATGTTCAAAGAGCTGCCACCTCAGTTTTTAGAGATGATAGTCGTGCACGAACTCGCTCACTTTAAAGAAAAAGAACATAACAAGGCATTTTATAAATTTTGTGAATTGATGCAAAAGAACTATCATCAAGTAGAGTTTGATTTGAGAGTCTATCTACTTCATGTAGATTTGTTTGGGAAGTTGTATTAGACTTTATTTTGGGCTATGAAAAATTGCGCCAGATATCTTTTAAGATCATCTAATTTCATAGGTTTAGCGTAATAAAACCCTTGAATATAATCACATTTATTGTTTCTCAAAAATTCAAGTTCATCTTCTTCTTCGATACCTTCTGCAGTACACTCAAGTCCAAAAGTATGAGAAAGTGCTATAATAGCTTTTACTATAGATTTTGACTCTTTACTCTCAAGCATGTCTTCAACAAATGATTTATCTATCTTAATATGTGTCATTGGAAGTTTTTTCAGATAACTCAAAGATGAATATCCTGTACCAAAATCATCTATAGACAGGCCGATTCCCATCTTTCTAATATCTTCTAGCAAAATAATTGCTTCTTGTGAATCAGTAGCAATATATCTTTCTGTTATCTCAAATTCCAACTTATCTCTGTCTATATGAGATTTATTTATAATATCGTTTATCTGTTCTAAAAATAATTTTTGTTTCAACTGTACAGATGAGATATTTACGCTCACTTGCTCAAGTTGATTATATTGTTGACACAACTCTACAAAATCTTCACATGATTTTTGTAAAATCCAATTTCCAAGCTCAATGATAAGTCCAGACTCTTCGGCAAGAGGTATAAACTCTGTTGGAGAGATGATTCCTAGCTTCTTGCTATGCCATCTTACCAGCGCTTCCATTTTTGTAGGTAGCTCAGTTTTCATAGATACTTTAGGCTGGTAGACAATTTCAAATTCATTAAACGTTTTTATTGCTTCTTTTAACTCATTGATCATCGCACTTTTTTTATGTAGTTCGCTAGAAAAACTAACTTCATAAAATGTATATCTGTTCCTACCTGCCTCTTTAGATTCATAAAGAGCAAGATCGACGTGTTTAAATAATCTCTCAGGAGAAATCTGATTATCATGTGCTTTCACAATCCCCATGCTTACAGAAGTCATTATAAAATTTTCATTGATATTAAAATGATTTTCAAAAAGTTTTTTTATTTTTTTTGCTAACACTTCAGAATATCTTTCATCTGTTACATTTTCTACTATAACTGTAAACTCATCTCCGCCTATTCTTGAGACTATACCTATGTCCTTTAGTAAGTTCTCAAGTCTTTTTGAAACTTCTACAAGAAGCATATCTCCTATATTGTGACCCAAGGTATCGTTTACCATTTTGAATTGGTCTAAATCCAAAAAGATAAGAACAAGATGGTTTTCTCCTTCCTTTATATTAAAGATTGCTTCTTTTAATGTTCTATTGAAATGATACCTGTTGTATAAACCGGTCAATTCATCATGTTCTGCTAAATATGCCAGTTGTTTCTCCGTAGATTCTACGTTATTTGCTAGATTCTTAACACTTAAGGCAATGCTTTCTAATTCATCATTAGTATTTACCGGAATTAGTTTTGAAAAATTTCTTTTATTTACTTCTTTAATATTCTTCATTAGGATTTCAAGAGGTTCTATAAGTATTCGATTGTAAACAATATACATCAGCATCGTAAGAGAAAAGGCTACTACTAAGAAGAGATTCAAAAAGTTATATCGACTGTCCTTAAGTAAATTTGTTATGTCTTGTTTATTTTGTTTTACCACCAAAAATAGCCTGCCGTTTTGTGTGCCAAGGTCTAAATATGAAATATAATATTGACTATTTTCAGATATCTTAATGTCATCAAGATTTTTTGGATCATTTGCCATTTTTGCATACATACTATCTTGACTGAAGTATATTTCATTATTTCTATTATTTAGGTATTTTTGTAGATTTAGTTTTGTTAAAGTTTTACTTATCTCGATTTGAGCAACAGGATATTTATTTTTATCAGAAAATAAAGAATGGTGGGCTGTGATAAGAAGGTTGTTATTGCTGATTTTGTATGTTATTTGTGGTGAAACTCCTTTATAATCTTTGTATGTATCATTGTGTATTGTCTTTATATGTTCTGTTATATTATCATCCACAATAAAGCTATTATCCATAGCATTTGATGTATAAAATTTATATTTTTTATCGATCATTGTTCTCAATATGAGCTTATAAAAACCATCATTTTTTTCTACTCCTGCTATAAATTGTCGATTTTTGCCAAAAATATACATTGAATCACTAAAAGAAAACTCAACTTGTTTTAAAAGATGTTGGAGTATGATTTTTTTCTCTTCATCCAGTAGTATGTGATTATATGGTTCTATATCTTCATAATTATTTATAAGATAGATACAAGCCAATAGCGATTTGTCATGATCTAGAAAATGCGTCTGATCAGATAATGTTTGAGCATCTTTGTCCATATCTCTTTTGACTTGTTGAAATATCTGTACGATGTCTCTTTTCGCTTTGTTGTAGCTGTTTTTATCTAAAAATATATAAAAATAATTTCCAATAAGCAATAATGCTACTAGTGATACTACAACACTAAAGGTTACTAATTTTATACTCAAGTTGACCTGTTTCAAAATATCGGCTTTATAGAGTCTACGTTATCTTTTGTAATTAACGTTATAGGCATTAAGATATGTTTTTTTACATTTTTTTTATTGATAATGTCCATAGCGATCTTTGCTGCCTCTTGCCCGGCATGGGGAGATTTTATAGATCCTGTTTGTAAACCATCTTCAATAGCCACTTTAGCTTCATTTATATATCCACATCCAATAGATATGATATTTTTAGGGTCAATCCCATGCTTGATCATAGCTAGTCTAGCACCACTTAACATACTGTCGCTTTCACTAAATATAGCATCAAATTTGATACCTTTTGCGATGAGCTTTTCTGTCGCTATTATCGCGTCGCGTCTGAGATAGTTACCTGTCACTTTTATGATTTTGATGCCTTTACGATGAGAAACCACATCTTCAAAACCTTTTGTCCTATCTACAGCTATATCTGTTGTCTTTATTCCTTCAAACAACACGATAGTTCCTTTGCCCCCTAGTTTTCTACTGATAAAGTCACCAGCCATTTGTCCTATTTTGACATTATCGGAATTTATGAAAGTAGTATATTTATCTGTATCTACACCTCTGCCGAGGATTATAACAGGAATTTTTGCTCTTTGTGCTTTTATCAGTGAAGGTACAACCGCATTTCCATCATTTGTACCTAGAATAATCACATCAACTTTTTTATCAATAAATTTATCTAACTGAAATATCAAAAGTGCAGTTTGACCTAGAGCATCACTAAAAACAAAATTTATATTTTTGTATTTTTGTAGTTCTTTTTTAACCTGATAAACTTGTGCTTTTCTAAAGTCATTTGCCATAGTATCTTGTACAAAAGCTATAGTGTAATTTTGAGCATAGAGATAAAACGGGAGAAATATAGTAAAAATAATAAAATTTCGCCTTCTCATGTTTCTCCTTTTATGCATGTATTTCACATTACATAATTTTCGAATGACCCTAAAAAGCAATTATAATTCAACTATTTGTATTTTGCACTTCACTGTACTTAGAAATTTTTATTGAGTAGCAAAATTAACCGCAATAACTTATATTCTATCATATTGATGTAAACTTTGCAATATCCAACCTAAAATAGTCACCAGAAGAGTATACTAAATTCTATATTTCACCTCAATACAGAGATTTTCTCATCTCAAATTGCTTTGCTAGCTTGCCAATGATCTTCGCCTTTTGTGTGTTACTTGAAATGCAAAAAACCACCATCAAGTAGAGTTTGATCTGAGAGTCTATCTACTTCATGTAGATTTGTTTGGGAAGTTGTATTAGAATCATAAAGACAAGGATTGCTTTTTTATACTGTTTGCAAAATATTTCCTATATCCTATGATGTCTTTTTATCATAAAATTGTAGTTTATCTGAGCCAAATAGTATACTAAACATTGCATATATGGTTAAAATATGACATATCGTTGAGTTTAGAGCTAATTTAAGTATGATATAACTATAATAATGGTGTTAATAAATAGTTAAGTTCATAAAGGGATTAAATGTCTTTGCAATATGATGGATGGTGTAGAAGAATTGATCTTAATTTTAGATCTAGATATCCATACATAAATACAAGAATATTCAAATTAAATGATCTTGAGTTTCAAATTTTTGTAGCTGAGGACATCAAAGATTTTTTCGAATTGAAAAAGATATTCAACCATGAAATAAAGTTTGTAACTGCCCCTGTACAACTCGTAGATCGTGAACCAAGTAATTATACTGCGGAACTAAAATGCATAGAAGACAAAGATATACCATCGAAGTTTGAAGGTTTTCCTTTAACAATGCATCAAATCTATAATCATATTTTTTCTATACACCCTAAAATCAAAATAAGTGGAATCAACGAAGATCATCAAAACCACACCATCATAGTTAAGTATATTGAAAAGCTTACTGAGACTGAATACTATGATCTTCAAAAAACATTAGATGCTTTGAAAAGTCCATATTCTTTTCAACTCAAACAAGAGGGTGATATAGAGGTAATCCTTCAACCTCAAGATGAAGTTTTTCATATTCTATCTTCAAAATCACGACAAAGACTGAATTGCACATTTTTGGAACGAGACGAACGTTTTTGGTTTGACAATGTAGAAGGAATATATGAAGGAACTGTTTCAAAAGATGATTTGTATTTTATAAAGCCTAATAAAACATCATGCTTAGTAAATTTTTCAAAATTCCAAAATGCCAATCTACGAAATCATCTACTTTTATATGATATTGTTTATTGTGTTCTTCCTCTAGCCGAAGATATGAGTACTTTTTTACATGATCAGAAAATAAGTAAGGCTGAAATATTACATCTTGTAGAACGGGGAAGATTGATTATTTTAAACATGCAACCAGAGTCAAGATTAGATTATGGCTTTTTGAATGAAGCATTTCAAACGAACTCTGCAGCGGTTGTAAGCAGAAGAGCTTTATCCGCACTATGCGCTATTGATCTAGTAGCAATGAATAAATCATACCTTTTTAGTAATCCAGAATTAACAAAATTATTATTTCCATTAATTCAAGAGATAGCTACTATCACAGGTAAAGACATAAATACAGTTTCCAATTTCTTACTTTGGCCAAAACAAGCGTTAAGAGCAAGTCTCGACACACTAAACGAAGCTGGTCCGATGGGTATTTCAAGATACGGAGTAAACAAACCTATAATCGAAGGTCTTCCATCAAAGAATAAAGAAGAAATTGAATTTGAGTTTATTGTCAATAGTGATCAAATTCATTTAGCTCACGCTTTGGATGCAACATATTTTCCTTTTTTTATTAATGGACAACAATATTCTGATCATCCATATGCGCTGATAATGGGAAATATGCTTAACTTTTTTAAAACAACAAATCTTGAAAACCTTGGAAACATTTTTGATTCAGAGTATATCCAACACCGAAAAAATCTAAGTATAGATTTGATTTCATCATTCGATGTCAATGACTATATTCCTATTCACGATTTTGAAGATGAAATTTCAAGTAGTGTTATTCGTAATGGTATGAATTCATTATTTTCTGAATTGTCTTTATTGGAAATAGATGAAAGAAATAAAAGAATCTCTATCTACAATACAGAAGTTGAAAAAGCATTAAGCGAAAAAAATGTTACTAAGCATCTCTTGGATTTAGGTGAAGATGGACTAGGGATAATAATTCCACTTTTAGGTTCTGTAAAAAAACTCTCTACAGTAGGTACCAAAAAAGCAATGCAAAAATTTCCAGCATTTCAAAGCCTTTCGGAGTTTATTGAAGATAAAACTAGTTCAAAAGATCAAGAACAAAGGAATGTATCAATATTGACTCAAATCAATAGAGTTGCTCGATTAAAGCGATCTTATGACTAAAGAAAACTTAACAAAACGTCGCACACCAATAAATGCCCACAGGGCATTTATTGGTGAACTCAAACGTTATCTCGGACGCTACGCATCCGAGATAACGGGGGGGGCGGGCTGAACACCCGCGCCCCCGTTATAAATACATAAGGAATATTATTGGAAAAAAAATGGACTTTATTTTATGAATATTCAAAAGATTTATTTAATATGGAAGTGGATAGGTTTAAACGATTAGATGATAAAGCAAACAATCAATTACGATTTACATATATTTTATTAACTATTTATAGTGCTTTATTAAAGATATTAGTCATTGATAGCTTATATAAAATAAATAATTTCGTTTTTATACCTGTATCTTTAAGTTTTATTTTTTTATTTTTAGCATGGTTATTTTATTTCTTATCATTAAGATTAACAACTGTACCAAAATTACCTTTAACAAGTGAGGTATTTGATTTGTTTAAAGAAGAAAAATTAATAACCATACAATTTGCTTTATCTCAAAGTATGAAAGAAGCAGTTTCAGAATACAATGAAATAATATTAAAGAAAGCTAAAAATTTAAGATATGGATATATTTTAACTATTGCCTCTGTAGCATTAGTAATGATAACAACAGGATATATTTCATATAATTATTTACACAAAATAAAATAAATACTAAAAAGGAATTTCAAATGAGTGAAAATACTTCAGAAGAGCAAAATAATAGTCAAGAAAATGCTTCAGAACAAAATGATGATCAACCAAATTTTGATGTAAGCATACCAAAGCTTCAATATACTACTGAAGGTTATGAAAAAGATATAACAAAATATAAAGACTTAATAATAGAAAATTCAGAAGAAAATGATACAGACTAATTTATAACAAATCATTGGAGAGAAATATTTGACCCTACGGCTCAAATATTTCTCAACTCAAACGTTAGGAGACAACCTTGAAGCTCAAACAATTTCTACATCAGCATAAACATATCCTACAAGAGTTTGAGAGATGTGCATATACTGATGTAGAATTTCCATTTGAAACAACATCTCATGACTTTTTGAAGATTGCTGAGAAAGATTTAGAACAAAACTCAAATCATGGCAATATCAATGCATTAACTAATGCTAAACGAGCTATTGATTGTCAGGTTGAAGCGATTGTCAATGTATTGGGCTTAAAAAAAGAAAAGCAGTTTCCCAAAAAAATTGAACGTATTAAGGAAGTCGGGTTAATAGCCCCTCGCATTCTAAGTCGTCTCAATAAAATTCGCAATATGCTTGAACACGATTTTATTATACCTGATCGAGAAAAAGTTGAAGATGCAGTTGATATTGCACATTTATTTGTCGAGCTCTCTCATCGTATTTTTCGACAATTAGTATTTCAGTTTGCTATTTATGAACCATGTTTTCATAAATACGAAATATGGACTAACTGGGGACCGAACTATCTACTAGTAGAGTTTGATCCAGAGAATAAAGAGTTCTGCATTAAAGGTTCTATAGATGAAAAGTTGTTAATGGATTACAAAATCAACAAAGCATCTTCTGAATATATTCCACTCCTTAGATTATCTATTTTAGCTGACTTCGCATACAGCGATGTTGATGATAAGCAGGCATTTAATGAGATGGTAGAACATGTTCTCTCCTAACAAATCAGGTATAATTCCGGGGACAGGATACCTAATTATAATGTTATATAGATTTACCTTTTTATTTAATAGTTTAAAATTGATAAATTGAACGAACAGTTACATTTTAGACTATTTAATAATGCGGTATCCGTCCCTTGATTTACTCGATTTCCCCTCAGTCGTTAAATTATCTTGACTTGTGTACACCGATTGGTGTATAATTTTCTCAAAGGATATAAAATGAAAATGCAAACAAGTGTAAGAGTTGAAGATAAATTTTACAATGAATCAAAAGAGGTATTTTCTAAGCTCGGTCTTACTTTTGCAGACGGTGTCAATATATTTCTTGCAAAAGTTGCCATGGAGCGAAAAATACCTTTTGAACTCTCAATTGAACCTAGTGATGAACTTATCTCAAGAGTCAAAAATATAAAAACAGATACCAACACAAAGAGTTATAAAAACAGCGATGAATTATTTGACGATTTAGGTATCTAACTGTGCTAGAGATTAAGATTGAAAAATCTTTTAAAAAAGATATTTTGAGAGATCAAAAGTGTGGAAAATACACGAAGAGTGACTTTGAAATCTTAAAGATAATGATCAACAAACTACAATCCAATGAAGCGATAGATAGTATATATCAAAGGCATGCGTTAAAAGGTGATATGAAAGAGTTTGAATCTCTTCATGTAAAAAATGATTGGTTATTGGTGTTTAAAGTAGATGCAAGTTTTCTTTACCTTGTGATGCTAGGCACACATTCACAAGTTTATAAAAAGTTTAAGTGATTAGGATGCGTAGAGTAGCGTTTTAGTAGCAGAAAATTGGGACAATTCCCTTTTAGCTACCATCAATAATTGGGTATAGTTTCGCAGGAATTACTCCGAATCGTTGTGTATCAAACCAAAAAACTGATATAATAAAGGAACAATATGGGGAATAAATGTGGAGTGCGATTCGTGCTCGTTATAAAGTTAATTATAATCTACCTATTTACCCATATTGCTGTGTAGTGTATGAATTTAAATCAGCTAAACTCACTAGAGATAATCTCAAAAAGCTTTAATACCTCAATAGATTTTCTTAACTCTATCTGCAACAATGAAAAAAATCAAACATATATTAGTCTTTTTGATATACCCAAAAAAAACCCAAAACGTATAAAAAAATATAGAGAAGTTATAAAAATCAATACTCCATACAATCTATTTTATAAGGAATTGCTACATATTATAGAGCAAAAAATAAAACAAGATAAAGATGTTTTTGTCAGTGATATAGCACATGGATTCATCAAGAAAAGAGGTGTATTGACAAATGCACAAGAACATTTAAATAAAAAGTATCTATTCAAACTTGACATAAAGAATTATTTTAAATCAATTACAAAAATAGGCGTCAAAAATGCTTTTTTAAAACTAGGTTTTTCCGACACAGGAGCAGATATATTTTCGAATCTGTGTACATACAATGATATATTGTATGAAGGTTTTAATACAAGCCCAATTTTAGCGAATTTATATTGTTTTGATTTAGACTTAGATCTTAAATTTTTGGCTGAAAAATATAAAGTAGGAATAAGTAGATATAGTGATGACATAACTTTTTCATCTGATATCGATAATTTTCCTTCAATAGATGAAATTAAAGAAATTTTTGAAAAATATACTTTTGAAATCAATGAAGAAAAAACAATCAATTTAAAATATGGGCAACCTCAGTATGTTACAGGTCTGAGTATATCAAATGACCAATATCCAAGAGTTCCCAAAATAATGAAAAGAAAGATTAGACAGGAATTATATTATTTAAACAAATATCCAGAAAATTATTTTAATATTGAAGATGGCTATCCTAAGCTAAGAGCTATATATGGGAAAATTGTTTATATAGTAGGAATTGAAAAATCATTAGGTAAAAAGTACCAATCAGTTTTCATAAATATATTAGAAGATAATGATCTATGTTTGGATAATATTTATATGAGTGCTCCACAGAAAAAGAACAATTTATCTATATATCATTATATAGATGAAAGTGAGACACCAGATAAAAAAACATTAATTTTATCACTTGTTTCAATAAGTGGAGATTTTTTAAAAAATGTTATATCTGGTAAATTAACTTCATTACAAAATGATTTGGTTTCCGATCTAAGAAATGGATTGACAGATACACAAAGAAGCAAACTTTTCCATTATTGCGAAGATAATACAATGGTGAAAGAAAAATATATACCAATATTGAGAGAGTTAAATATAGAAGCACAATTAATGTTTAAGTCTGAAAATGAATCAATGGATAAAATGGGCAAAGAAGTTTACCAAAACAACTACTATGCTTTATTTGATAGTTTGATGAAAAATATATTAAGAAGATATAAAAACAATACAAACATTATCACTTTTGAAGAAAACTCAAAAATTTCATTAAATAAATTAAAACAAATTGTTTTAATTAGAGGTGTTTTTTTCCCAAATACAGTAATAGAAAAAAGTGGAAAAGATGATATTTTACTATCCATCCCAGACTATATTCTAGGTATAGTTAGAGACTGTATGAAAGAAAATTTTTCAGCAAGATTAGGAAAATTAAAAATAGGACAACATTTAAAAGAAGATACAAAGTTTTGTGAAATTTCAGACAAGATAAGACTAATTGCAGATTTAACTAATAATCAATTTTTCACTAGGCAAAATGATAATAGAATGGATTGCTTAAAATTAAATGAATATATACACAACAAAGCTTAGCAGTGAACGCTCGCGTCACTGAGGGAATAATTCCGGGGACAGTTTCCACCTTTACGGGGTAATTCCGGAACAGTATACCAAATTTCATCTATGCTTTTTATTTAATCATACCAATAAGTTATAAAACTGATAAATTGAACGAACAGTGATATAGTAACGAGACTGTTTTATATGATAAAAGGTGCCATGCTTTTAACTCAATGGCACCTTTTTGAAAGTTTCTTAACTTAACTTCTCTAAAACAAGAGCATTCACGACTGTCGGGTTGGCTTTACCGCCCATTGCTTTGAGCACTTGCCCTACAAAAAATCCTAAAAGTTTCGTATTTCCATCTTTGTATTTGGCGACGTTGTCCGGGTTTTTTGCGATGATCGCATCGATGACGGATGCTATCTCAGCCGGATCACTGATCTGCTCTAGGCCTTTTTCTTTGACGATTTGGATCGGGTTTTTACCCGATTTTGCCATCTCTTCAAACACTTCTTTAGAGATTTTATTTGAAATCGTGCCATCATCGACCATGCCGACCAACTGCGCCACTTGCTTTGCATCAAATGTAAGAGCGTTTGATTGTTTTAACTCTCTGGCTACTTCATTGGCCGTGATATTTGCCAAGCTTAGAGGACTGTTTAAAACGGACAGTGCGGTTTCATAAAATGATGCGAGCTGTTCATCGCGCGCTAAGATATTGGCGATCTCATGATTGAGTCCAAGCTCTTTTGTATATTTGTCAAAGCGTGCTTGTTCTTGAGCGCTCATAGGAGCTGTTTCACCCTCTACTTGTTCTTTTTTCACCGGAGTCTTCATCGTATGCTTGCTTGGTTCGGTTTTTTTACTCCAAGAGTCTTTGAGTCCTACGATTTTGTTGAACACCGGGTTTTCATCGCTATGATCAATCGGATCGGCATAGAAATACCCTTGTCTTTCAAATTGAAATCTGACATCTGGCTTTTCGGTGACGATGGCGGGTTCAATAAGCGCATCTTTGATGATACGAAGCGAATCGGGATTTAGATCTTCTAGACCCTCTGGAGCTTCTGATTTATACAATCTTTCATACAGTCTGACTTCCGCTTTTTTGGCGTGCGCTCCACTTACCCAGTGAATCGCGCTTTTGACCTTGATACCGCTGGTATCGGATCCGCTTTTTGAATCAGGATGATACTTGGCTTTGATCTCCACTATCGCGCCGTTCGCATCTTTGATGACTTCGGTGCACGAGATGATATAAGCATGTTTTAGTCGCACGGGCTGATCGGGTGTCAGACGGAAGTATCCACTAGGTGGATTTTCCATAAAATCATCGCGTTCGATGTAAATCTCGCGTGAAAAAGGTAGCTTTCTCGAACCCTCTTTGGGAACATCATGAGGATAGTAAGATGCATCGATCTCCTCGAAACCGTCATAATTTTCGATGGTTACTTTGAGCGGGTCAAGCACACACATCACACGAGGCACTTTTTGGTTTAGATCATCTCTGATACAAAATTCAAGCTGCGCCACATCGACCATCGAGTTTGCTTTTGCGATGCCGATCTGGTCGCAAAAATTCAAGATAGACTCAGGTGTGTACCCTCTTCTTTTATATCCGGCGATGGTAGGAAGGCGTGGGTCATCCCAGCCGTTGACATATCCGCCCTCGACGAGTTCTAAAAGCTTTCTTTTACTCATGACGGTATAATTGATCCCAAGGCGTGCAAACTCATGCTGATACGGACGCGGCGGTTCAAGAGCGAGCGTGTCAAGTACCCAGTCGTAAATATCACGATTGTTTTCAAATTCCAGCGTACAGATCGAGTGCGTGACGCCCTCGATATAATCAGACAAACAGTGAGCAAAATCATACATCGGATAGATACACCACTCATCCCCGGCTCTGAAATGATGCGCATGTCGGATACGGTACAGCAATGGATCTCGCATCTTCATGTTTGCCGCACTCATATCGATCCGTGCTCTCAGGACGTGTTCGCCATCTTTGAACTCACCGTTTTTCATGCGCTCAAAAAGGTCAAGATTTTCTTCGATACTACGATTTGCATACTTGCTGCGTCTTCCGGCTTCCGTGACGCTACCGCGATATTCGCGTATTTCTTCTTCATTAAGGCTATCAACATAAGCTTTGCCCATTTTGATGAGACTTTGTGCATAAGCATACAACTTAGGAAAATAATCGGAAGTAAAATAAACACTCTCTCCCCATTCAAATCCAAGCCAAGTCACGGCGTCTTTAAGCGCTTCTACATATCTCATATCTTCTTTGGTCGGATCGGTGTCGTCCATCCTTAAATTGCAGTGCCCCTGATAGTCACGGGCAATACCGAAATTGATATAGATAGACTTAGCGTGTCCGATATGGGGAAATCCATTTGGCTCGGGAGGAAACCTGGTAACAATACTTTTATATTTACCGGCTTTTAAGTCCTCTTCTACGATTGTGCGTAAAAAATCTTTACTCTCACTCAATTTATTGTACCTCTTATTTTTTTACATTTCTACGACAAAAGGATAATTGTTGTTTTCCAGCATCTGTTTTATCTCGGTTTGATGCTCTTTGCCTTTTGTTTCTAAAACTATAGTGATCTTTGCATCACCATATGCTAATTTTGTCGAAGTTCTATCGTAATCTATCTGTATGATATTTGCATTTACATCTCTCAGTATATCCGTCAGATACATCAATGCACCGGGTTTATCTATCAAAGTGATCAACAGCTTCATTTTTCTGTGAGACTTCATCAAACCTTTTTCTATGATCACGGCTAACATTTGCACATCAATATTGCCTCCACTAAGGACAATACCTATGTTTTCATTTTTCTTAAAATTCAATTTTTTGTGTAATACGGCGGCAACTCCAACAGAACCTGCTCCTTCGACTATGATCTTTTGCTTTTCCAACAAAAATAAAACAGCACTGGCTATTTCTTCATCATCCACTTGAACTATATCATCAACCAACTCTAAGATATGAGCGAGGTTTTTTTCACTGACATCTCTAACGGCAATACCGTCAGCTATGGTTCTCACACTTTTTGTATTGAGCGCTTTTCCTGCTTTATATGAGTTGTACATCCCTGGTGCTCCTTTGGATGTAACTCCGATAACTCTTATACTAGGATCGATCTGTTTTATGGCTGAAGCAACCCCGGAGATAAGTCCTCCACCGCCTATAGGAACCAACACGGTATTTAGATTTTCTATTTTGTCTATCATCTCTATAGCTACAGTGCCTTGTCCTGCTATAACTTTTTCATCTTCAAATGGATGTATAAAGGTCATATCATTATCTTTGGCATATTTTAGAGCATAAGCATATGCTTCATCATAATTGTTGCCATGCAAGATAACGTCTGCACCTAAATCTTTAGTTCCTGAGACCTTAAGTAGCGGTGTAGCATCCGGCATGATGATAGTCGCTTTTATACCAAAATGTCTTGCACTGTAAGCGACTCCTTGGGCATGATTGCCAGCACTTGCAGCGATAACACCTCTTTTCTTTTCTTCATCATTCAAAGAAGCTATCTTGTTGAAAGCTCCTCTTATCTTGTAGGCACCTGTCAACTGTAAATTTTCTTTTTTCAAAAATATATTTGCATCTATTTTCTCGCTCAACAATGGAGCATAAACAAATGGAGTTCTAGGCACAACGTCAGAGATTAGCCTTTTTGCTTGTATTATTTCACTAAGTTCTATCATTATGCTAACCTTTGATGTTCTATTTTAGAACATTTATTTTGTACGACTTTTAATCCTGCCGTTTTAGCTTTTTCACAAGCCTCATTGTTTACGATTCCAAGTTGAAGCCAAAATACTTTGACATCATCTCTTTTCAAAACTTCTTCTAGTAAACCATCAGCAAAAGAGGGTTTTCTAAACATATCTACCATATCTACTTTCACATCTACTTCACTAAGACTTCTATAAACTTTTTCTCCGAGTATAAAATCTTCTTTTGGATAAATTGGAATGATCTTATAGCCTGCATTTTGAAGATATTTTGCAACCATATTGCTTGCTTTGCTTTCATCAGGCGATAGTCCGATAATAGCAATACTTTTGACCTCATCAAAAATTTTTTTGATCTCGGATGTATCATTCGTATTGATCGTCGGCATAGGACATTCCATAGTTTTTCCTTTTTTTGATTTTTTTTAAAATTCAAATAAAATCATTGTAGATTTAAATCATCAGAAGTTATGAATTTTCAAGAGTTTTGTTTTCTTCGTAAAATTATACCAGATTCTATATGGTTTGTATAAGGAAATTGGTCGAAAACAGCAAATTTTACAATCTCAAACCTTTTTATCAAAATATTCAAATCTCTTTTTAAAGTTATAGGATTACATGATATGTAGATTATATTTTCAAATTTTTCTATGAACTCCAAGCTTTTTTCATCCATACCTGCCCTTGGAGGATCAACAAAAACATGAGAAAAATCAAAACTTTCCAGATCAATATCTTTTAGTCTGTTAAACTCCCTTTCTTTTTTAAGCGCTCCGGTAAGCTCTTCAACACTCATTCTTAAAAACTCAATATTTGAAATATCATTTAACTTACAATTTTCCAATGCGGATTTTATAGATATCTTTGAAATTTCTGTGGCTAAAACCTTTTGAAATCTGCCACTCAGCGGCAGTGTAAAATTTCCATGTCCGCAGTAGAGTTCTAATAGATCTTTAGGATCCTGTATATTCTTCAAAACCCACTCGATCATCTTTTCATTGACTTGAGTGTTCGGTTGTGAAAATCCACCCTCTAAGATTTGATATCTATACTCTTTTTCAAGAATATTCAGCTTTTCCATAACAAAATCAGTACTCAATACCTTCTTTATCTTTTTACTTCTTCCTATCACATGGATATCAAATACACTTTCGAGTTTTTTTGCTTCTTCACTCCAAGCGTCTGTTAAAGGTTTATGATATATAAGAGTAACCAGTATTGATTCTTTGGAAGATAAAAACTCTACTGCATACAATTTATATTTGAGTTGTTTATATTTTGATAAATACTCCAATAGCTTTGGCATCAGATCATAGATCTTTTTATTGACTTTTGGACAATCTTTGATTTTTAAAATCCCATTTTCATTCAATTTGTGCATGCCATAATCTATATTTTCACCATCATGCCAAATTCTAAATTCTGCCCTGCTTCTATAATGTTCTTGCGGTGATGTAAAAAACTCAAAACCACCTATATTAAACTCTTCAAACTGTTCTTTGATATACTCTTTTTTTTGAGTTATCTGCTCATCATATGATAGATCGTAAAGTTTGCAGCTTCCGCAAATCCCAAAGTATTGACATGTCATTTTAAAAACCATGCAGAAACAAGACCTATAAGCCCACCAAAAAATCCGCCCCAGATCACAAGCCAACCTAGATGTTCTTTTATAAAATCCTGTACGATCTCTTTTACTATCTTTGGAGTAAGCTCATCTAGTCTTTTGTCTATCATAGCCTCTATAGATACCAGCATATCTTCACTGACACCTGAGCTTTTTAGATAAGTATCTAATTTTGATGTAAAATCTTCACTTTGGGTGATACTTAAAACAGAATTTTTCAATTTTTCACAAAATGGAGCTTTTAATGAGGCAAGTGCATTTTCACCACCGAACATGCCAAGCATACCACCAAATGATGACTCCATAACCGTCTTCACTAAAGCATCAAATGCTGGAGAGAAATCACTCTCTTCTATAATAGGTCGCAAGTCGATCTTTCTCTCTTCTTTTTCAAAAAATTCATCTATCTTTTCTTTTGTGAAAAACTGGCTCATCATGAGCTTTTTGATAGAAGCTTTGAAAGCTTCAAACCTAGCTTCTATAACACCTGAACCATAAAAAAACGGTACTTTTTCAAACAGCATATGTATAGCTATCTGGTTTGTTAAAGCTCCTGAGAGAGCAAAAAGCCCTGTATATAAAAGTAGATTTTTATAAGGCTCCGGCACTATAAAAGATAGTGCAACAAATAATGCACTGACTAAATCGGTTGCTAAACTTTTATTCATATATAAACTCCTCGTTGAAATTATAACAATTTCGAACTAAAATTTGTTTAATGTAAGTATATTGTAGAGTTCTTAGCAAATACGTGAAACAAAAATAATAAAAAATAATAAAAAGCAATAAAAAAATAACTTTTTATGTTATACTTCAAATCAATATTTATATAAAAGTGGCAGGTAATAGGCGTTCATGAGATTCTTTATAAAACTTTTTTTAATAATTGCATTATTTATATCCATAGTGGATGCGAAAAAGGCATGTATTGTTACTTTTTCTACAAAAGTTGTATTTCCTGCTGACAAAAATATCTTTTTAAAAAGATTTCCCACAGGAGTCATAAGTAAAAATAATGGTTTATATACATTTAGATTACAACCTTTTGACACTTATAGACAAGCCTATAACATGCTTCCTCAAGTACAGAAATATTATCATGACGCATTTATAATTAATTGTAACCCTGAAAAAAAAGCAAATATTCCTACAACAAAAGCACTTACCGGTAAAATCACAAATGATATAACCACAATACCTAATAAAACTCAAATTACGCCTGTAATCCCTCTAAATGAACCGTCTTTAGGATCAAGCAGATATAACTTACCGCTGAACTCGCTTCAGGTATCAAATATCAATAAGACTCCTAAGTTAGCGGAACCTTCGATTTTAGAACCTTATGAGATACCAAAACTTAGTAAAACTGATCAAACTCAAACCTATGATATATTGAATTTCAAAAGATATATCCATACTCTGTTTGATTTTAATGACCAGGCACAAGAAAGCTTTTATCAGAAGAAAATAGATTACCTCATTTCTGACATAAGGAAGGATAGATATAACTTTGATGTATATGTTGATGGGTATCTTTCAACCGGTACCAGTATTGCGGCACAAGGCGGTAATGCTCCAAATGTAAACGGAGACTACACAGGGACAGGAATTGCGATAAATGCAAATAAAATCCTATATGACGGAGGATATAAACTTGTAAATAACGAGTATGATATCCTTAATAAAAGATTAGCCGATATAGAAGAACTAAATGCAAAAGACAGACTGGCAATACTTGGCACTCAAATATATTCTAATATGTATTCAGCCCAAGAAGAGCTGAAGATATATAAAAATATTTACGAAAAACAAAAATTTATCTATGATATTATAAAAAATGGATATGACAAAGGTAAAACTGCTATCTTAGATTATATTGACTCTAAAAATGACTTATTAAATTTGGAGAGAACTATCATAGATCTCAAATATCAATATATGCATAATGATTATATTTTGCGACACAGTATAAAATCTCGTAGCAAAAAACCGTATAAATTAATTCCTGAAGAAATTGATCTCAATTTAGACTCTCTTACATTACTACAAAAAGAATCTATACATAATAGCGGTGATATAGCCAGAGAATCAAATATTTTAAAAGTAAAACAGAGTGATCTACTTTTTCAGAAAAGAAGATACTATCCAGAATTAAGATTTGAATCATACTTGGGATATGGTTTAAGCAGAGATAGAGTTTTCAATCTAAGTAATCCAGGAAGCGGTGCATACTGGGAATTGGGTCTTTATTTTAAACTACCTATATATAACAGAGATGACATTCGCTTGAACAAAGAGCGAGAACAGTACGCCGTTTTACAACAAAAAGCAGTTTTTTCTGGCAAACAACGAGATATTTTGATACAAGTAGAAAGATCATATAATGAAATCCTAAGAATAAAACAACAAAAAAATATATTGGATATGCAGTTGAAATTGTTATCAAAAAAAATGCAAATATCAAAAGAGAGATATTTAAAAGGCGTAGCAAAATATAAAGAATACTCAGATTCGATCCAAACATTTTTAGAGTACAAAGATCAATTTATTAAAATAGATCAAAGATATATGCAAGAAATTTCTATATTAAGCATTTTAGTCGGGAAAAGAGATTTTTATGAGCAGAATTAAAGTAGTCTGGACCGGCGAAGGTACCTACCCTTATTCTATAGGTGGAGTTAGCACTTGGGCTGACACTTTGATGCATGAACTGAAAAATATAGATTTTGTTCTTATACCGATCCAGATGCATCCTTATATAAAACTCAAATTTGATATACCGCCTAATGTTGTTGAAATCATAAATGTTCCATTATGGGGTACGGAAGAGCCTGTTGAGTATATCAAACAATTTGAGTTTTCAAGAATATATGCATCAAAAATAAAGACTCAAATGACCAATGAGATAAAAACATTGGAACCTGTCATCATCCTAATATTGGATCATATCTTTAGGAAAAAAGAAGATTTAGATGCTATGGGTGATTCTCTTCTGCAATTTTATGAATATTTCCAAATCTATGATTACTATGAAACTTTTAGAAGTGTAGAACTTTGGGAGATTTATAAGAATTATATATTGAATCATTACAAAGATGAGAAAGATGATATACCTACTGTTTTTGACATGATCGAAGGTCTTAGATATCTATATAGATTTTTCATCTCTATGATTCCAACACTGCCTGAAGCTCAGATCTACCACTCTTCGGCAGCAGCTTTTTGCGGTCTTTCTTGTATTATCGCAAAAAAAAAATATGGTAGCAAATTTTTGCTGACTGAACATGGAGTTTATATCAGAGAGCAATACTTAGCAGCTTCAAGAAACCAAATGCCATATCGTACAAAAGAGTTTTTGATGGGACTTATCACCCTCGTTTCAAAACTCAATTTTCATTTTGCCGACATTGTTTCTCCTGTATGCAATTACAATGCTAGATGGGAGAAGAGATGGGGAACGGATGAACGGAAAATTCATACGATTTACAATGGTATTGATACAAATGTATATCGACAGTTTGATGTCACAAAAAATGAAGATCGACCGACTGTAGTCATGGTAGCAAGGATAGATCCGCTAAAAGACATCGAAACTTTTATAAAAACAGCCAAACTTGTTGCAGAAGTCATACCAAATGTATTATTTAAACTTTATGGTCCTGTTGTTGATGAGAAATATTTTCATTTTTGTCAGGATTTAGCAAAAGAGTTAAATATTGAAGAAAATTTTATCTTTGCAGGAAGAACAGATAGTCCACAAACTGCCTATAATGAAAGTGATGTTGTCATGCTTACAAGTATTTCAGAAGCTTTTCCTTTCGTAGTTATTGAGGCTATGGCCTGTGAAAAAGTAGTAATCTCTTCAGATGTAGGCGGCACAAAAGAAGTGCTAGAAGGATTTGGTTATGTTGTTAAACCAAAAGACTACGCAGAATTCGCAGATAAAGTAATCTATGTATTAAAAAATCCTGATATTGCCAGGAGTATGGGAATGGATGCTAGAGAATCAATACTCAATGGCTTTACAACAGAAGATATAGTGGATAACTACAGCAAAGTGTACAAAAATCTATACAATGAATATATGGAAGAAAAGGAAGCAGAGTGGAAGCAAGTCTCGACAGTAACAATCTAATCTCTCTATATGATAAAATTACTGAAAATCGAGGAAAACCTCTTGATTCATGGGAAGTAGCAGCACTTTTAGAAATTTATGGCATTAGAGATATTGATGCGCAAAAAGAGTATGGCTTTGACAGTGTTTTTGAAATGGCAGATGAGATGATTAAATACAAAAGCACTAAAGATTATCCGGTAAAATCCCTCATTCAATGGGAAAAAGTTCCACCATTTTGGACAAGGATTTTTAAAAACTATATTAGAGGACTTGCATTTGCTATGCCGATGTTCGTGCAAATCTTTTTTACTCTATCAATAGGATATGCACTCTGGTCTGGAATTGAACTTGATAAAACAAAAGCCACCGTCATTGCTTTAGGTACATTTTTTGCCTTGATAGTTACTGGAGCTTCTGCACAAGCTATAGGAAGAAAAGGACTTTTTTATTTAAAACAAAATGAACTGATACTGGCCTCTAATGTAACAAAAATACTCTTTTTTGTAGGGCTTGTTTTGATTCTTGCAGCCGGTTTGATTTTAATTATATTTAATTCTTTCTTTCAAATTTTGCCCACTTATTATTTTTTTATATTGATCTCTTTTTATTTCCTCTTATCTTTTCTTTTTTTAAATATTTCCATATATTATATGTTTGAAGAATATACAAAAATATTATATTTTATCCTCTTAGGTATTGTTTTGGTCTATATATCACATAGTATTTTTAAAATTTCACTACCGGAGGCTCAATTTGTAGCTTTAGTGGTTCTGGATATTATTTTATCTATTTTTTCTTACGTAAAAGTAAGCGGATTGAAGAAAAACAATTCAATTTCAGAGGGAGAAGGAACTCCTAGAGCTTCTATACTTTTTTATTCTCTAATTCCATTTTATCTTTATGGTTTTTTGTATTTCGTATTTTTAGTTACGGATAGGATGGTGGCATGGAGTACCAATGTTGCCGCTAGACCGTATTTTATCTGGTTTGATGTTCCTTATGAATTGGGGCTTGACTGGGCATTGGTAGCACTTGTTTTACTGATGGGTTTAACAGAGATAAGTATACACGAATTCATGTATCGTATAAATGATATGGTGTTAAAATATGAATACAAACATTATGAAAGATTTAATGATCAAGTATATTCATTTTTCAAAAAATTTAATATTTTTTATGCAATTTTTTCAGTGATCATCATCATAGCAACATACTTATTTATCAGTATCATGTATAAAATAACCGGATTTGTTTATATAGAAAATTTTTTAAAAGGATACACTCCTTTTGTATTTTGGATTGCTGCTTTCTCATATGCTTTTTTAGTCAATGGACTGATGAATGTTCTTTTCATTTTTTCATTTTCTAGACAAAATTTCTCAGTAAAATCTATAGTTATTGCAACATTTATAAATATACTATTTGGCATGATTTTAAGTAGGATGCTTGGATTGGAATATGCAGTTTTTGGTTTACTGATAGGTAGCATTGTGTTTTGGGCTTTCAGTTTTAATTATGCAACAAATATGTTTAAAAAATTAGAGTTTTACTATTACTCGTCGTTTTAAGAAAGGATTATTATGAAAAGTTATGTTTTGAGCTTAATCGGTATTTTATTATTTATGAGCGGATGTGCCACTAAAAGTGACATCTCATTAGATAAGAAGATACTCTCTCCGGAGTCGGTAGAGGTGTATGACGTCTCGGTTGATAATATTTGGCCGAAAGTCAACAATGGAAGGATTCTCTTAAAAGATTTTCCATTTATATCTTATAAGCCGATTTTAGATTTCAATGGGAAATTTTCTGACCAATTTTATAGTAAGATCGACTATAGATATAAATTTGCTCCATTAAAAGATGTAGATTTTTGGAAACTTAGAACCAACCCTTTCTTAGAAGATTTCATCTATGTTCTGCCAACGTGGGCAAATGAGTTCAAACGTGTATCAAATGACTTGTTTGAAAATATAGGATACAGTTATAATCTCTCATCTAAAGAGCAAGAGATCTTAAAATGGTGGATCGGTGAGGGAGGCATCATGTGGATAGAAGGCGGAATCTACTCAACAAGATATGACACCTTTAAAAAAAGTGGAGAAATTGACGCAAAAGCGATCAATAAAAAGATTATTGCTAAGAGCAGTAACTTAACCTTCTTTGATCATAGGGTTAGAACTTATCTTTATAAAAGCAAAAAAATAGATTTTATAAATTATGAACCGCTCAAGATCCCATATAAAACCCACAGTAAGATTGCATATTTTAATGATATCAGAAATCTTCAAGTCATTACAAAGAATTTTCTTTCTGCTGATTTTATGCCGACAGGAAATTATCTGCTAGAGTCACAAAGAGGCAAACCTCTCGTCTCTTTCATTAGATACGGTAAAGGAGGGGTTGTATTTCTTAGACCTTTTGAATTTCAAGACAAAAGGTATGATGGAGAATTATTGAGATGGAAATTAGTATTTTTTCTTCTTAACAAAATGTATCTGAACTCAAAAGTCAATTATCAGATAGTAAAAGAAAAATTTGATAATAATTTGGTTTTAACCTTGCACAATCTACATTTTGCATTTAACTCATACAAATTATTACCTCACAGTGTTGAGCTTATAAAACCAATAGCAAGATATTTACAAACTCATACAAATGTCAATATTGAAATTTTAGGTCATACAGACAGTATTGGCACACAAAAATATAATTACATTTTGTCCCGTAATAGAGCAAATGCAGTTAAGAATGCATTGATAGAAATGGGAATTTCTAAAGATAGGATGACAATACACGGTTATGGAGAAGATAGACCAATTGCCACCAATACAACCGCAGAAGGAAGAGCTCAGAACAGAAGAGTCGACTTTATAATTATTAAAAGGTAATTCTAGTGCTTCCTCAAGATGTATATTTTATTGATCTGCATATCATATACCAAATATTTTCAAAAAATATTTGGTATCTTGCTAGATTATTGATGGTTTCATATGTAATGTTTTATTGGTTACCGTCAAAAATTTTTCCTCAAGAATATACCGGGAGAGGTATGCAAAAAGTTGTTTTCAACTTTATTTATATGGTTGCTTATGTTGAAGTAGTCGTCACTTTTTTAATTTTTATCAAAGTTTTTAGCCTTTTTTTATTTATTCTTGTACTCATTGCTACAAAACTCGCTTTTATGAAATGGTTTTATAAAAGGAATGTCATAGAGTATCTAAACAATTTAAGAATCAACACTATGCTTTGGTTTTTGGATTTACTAGACAAACCTAATGACGTAAAAGAAGCAGGCAAAAATTATATTCATACAAAATTCGTTCATTTTCAACAATCAATAACTTTTTATAGCATAATGAAGCAACTTTTGTCTTTTAGTATTTTTTTTTATATTATAGCGGTTCTGATCGCCAGAGGGCTTCTAAGTTATGGTGATCCTGTACCTGATACCTCACAATTTATATCCTGGGTAGCTAGCTTACAACAAAATATACTATATGCTGATCACAAAACTTTTGGAGCAGATTTTTACGGCATATCTATAATGATATTTTTTGTCAATATCTTTACGAATATTGACCAAATGATCCTATTTAGTCTTTATCCAATCCTTTTACTTTTAGCTCTTTATTTTTCTATTTATTACGTTGCCAAAGATTTTACAAATTCTAAATACATTGCATTGTTTGCCGTCATGATTCACGGCATGATTTTTATGAGCCCTCTTTCAAATATTTTTCTTGGTAGAATTATCTCCACATCTTCTCCTGTTTTAGTGAATCTGTACGGTTTAAAATTTTATATACCCAAAATTACAGAAATCATCTCAAATGGTCACTTTGAAGGATACAATGCATATATTAGATATATATCCGGCATGGCATACGAACATTCTTCAGTCTTTGTTCTACTAAATGCATACTTTTTAATAAAAACATTAGAAACACGTTTAAATAGGTATTTAATACCATATGCACTTACTTTGATGTTAGTTTTTGTATTTCACGGCGGTGGGGCTATAGTCTTAATTATAATAAGTATATTGATTGCCATCAATGCTTTTCTTTTTAGAAAAGTAGATTGGGCATTATTTAAAAAATCCATTGTTCTCATTATACTTGCTGCCATACTTGGAAATATGTGGATACTTTCCATGATAAAATACGGTATTCCTCAAGATTTTGGTGCTGCTGCTCCAATTTTTGATAAACTTCTAGGCACAAAACAAAATGTAAACAATATTGCAGATGCTGGTTTTAGTACAGTTTCTATAGTTAATATAACAAAGATTCATATTACTCTGTTTATCATGTTGTTTGTTGCATTTTTATTCTCTTTTTTCACTCAAAGAAAATTTGTCAATACTTCTTTTTTATTGATCGTCACAGGAATTTATTTAATATATTTTGGTCCAAATATGGGACTGCCTCTGCTTACCAGTCAAGGTAGATTGGCAGAGTATATGTTTTTTGCGGTGACACTTCTCTTCTCGTTTTATTTTTTTTATTTTTTTTACAAACCTGCTTTTTTAATATTTAAAAAATTTGCCAGAACAATAGTCATAAGCGTTTGCTATGCTATCTTTATAATTTTTGCTTTAACTCTTCCAAAATGGATAAATACAACTGCTTTTTGGAAAAATATCAACGAGGTAGAATACACATCCATACCGGAATTAATTTTGCAGATCAATAAAGAAAACAGACCTTTTACCTGGACAGTCGTTTCTTATATTCAAGAATATGCAAAAGTCAGAAACAAAGGATATCATGTCAATACTCAGAACTTTCTTTTTAGATATCCCCCTGGTAATAAATATCTGACAATACCTACCCCAAAGATATACATCTTCATTGAAAACTATCCTAATCCATACAGAGGTATGAATGAGTGGTTTTATCGTTGGAGAGCTAAAATACAAGATAATTTAAAAAGCTGGGTTGCAATATATAGTATGAATCATGATAATATAAAGATATACTCCAAAACAAAAACAACAACCGTGTACGAAATAGACAACACTAGATATATAGACCATCTTAGAGAAGAGGCAAAAAAATGACTATTTTTGAGCAAAGCAGGTACTATTTTAATTATGTTTTACCTGATATAGTGGTATCAAATGTAATTCAAATAAATGAATTTTTGAGTCAGTTCTGGTGGATTTTTCTTATCATTGCTTTGATATTGTTTCTCATCAGTATTAGAACTTTTAGAAAAAACATCAAATTACAATTCATATTTCAGGAATTTGACAAATTTTTACAAGAATTTAGCTTGAAAAAAGACATAAAAGAGGCTGAAATTTTCTTACTTAAGAGTTCAAAACTTCTCAAAGCTACATATGGTGCTTTATATGAACTAAGAGGAGAAACATACATTCTCCTTGAATCAAATGTAACAGATAACAAAAAGGTTGCGGCACCACTTAGAATTGGTAAAAAAGATTTAAAAAGATTTAAAAAAAGCGGTAATTTTCTTATAAAATATTTTATAAGTCAAAGTGAAAAAAACTTAATCATATATTTTACTTTAAACGATTTTGATACGAAGATATATCATGGGCATATCAGCGTGATGTTGGGTTATTATGAAAAGATCTCATCGTATTTCAAATCTAAGGGAGGAGAGGCTCTTCTAAACATCAGTAAAGACACCTCTATATCTTTGATGAAATTACAAATGGACAAATATCAGTTCTTTAAATTTTTTATAGCTCTCATCATCAAAGTGACTAAAGCAGAAAATGCAAAACTACTGACAAAAGATGATGAATTGATTTTTGAATATGATCCAAATAAAAATACAAAATTGCAAAAAGTATTTTATATAAGGAATTCACCATATAAACTTGAATATTATAATCAAAAACCGCTAGATGCCGGACAAACAACACAAGTCGGTTCTTTTTTAGATATGGCAGGCGCATTTTTAGTAAATATTGATAAAAACAGTGAAATGGTACAAAACTATCTCAAACTTTTAAATTTTACTAATGAAGCGGTAGAATTAGAAAATAAATATTATAAAAACCACTCTTTGATAGTGCAGACTATATCGGTTGAAGTGGCAAAATCACTATTTTTATCAGAACATGAAATAGATACGATCTCTTTGGGTGCGCACTTACATGATATAGGTATCATAGGCGACCTTCTAGCAATTTTAGATAAAAGTGAACTTGGAAATAAAGATATGGATCTGATTAAAGAACACCCGCTGATCGGGAGCATTATGGTTGAACCCATAAGCCATATATATCCGATTTCAGATATTATAAAATATCATCATGAAAGATTTGACGGCAGAGGATATCCTTTCGGACTAAAAGAATCTCAAATTCCTATAAGCGCTCAAATCGTTGCACTTGGAGAATTTTATGCAGGTATCACATCTGATAGATCATATAAAGAAGGGGCAACGCATGAAAAGGCAGTTGAAAAGATGATAGAATTAAAAGAAAAGATGTTTAATCCAATTGTTGTCGATGCTTTTTTAGATGTTGAAAAATCTTTGAAAACAAAAATAAATAAAATTAAAGCAAAAGAAGGATAATTACCGCTATGCACACATTTGAAACTGCCATTGTCATCCCCTTATACAACGAAGAGTCCGTAATCAAAAATGTTTTGATGGAAATTAATCAAGAATACCCAGACTACAAGATCGTTGTCGTAGATGATTGTTCCACCGATAAAAGCTACCAAAATGCATCTTCTCAAAATATATATCTGTTGAAGCATTCCGCAAACCTTGGACAAGGAGCAGCATTACAAACAGGTATAGAATTTGCAAAAGAGAAAGGATTTCAATATGTAGTTACTTTTGATTCTGACGGACAACATGATCCAAAGAATATAGGACCTTTTGTAGATGCGTTGAAGAACAATAAAGCTGACATTGTTTTAGGCTCAAGATTTTTGGGACAAACAGAAAATATGCCAACGAAAAAGAAATACCTACTAAAAGCATCAAGATTTTTTACGTGGGCAACTACCGGGATATTATTAACTGACTCACATAATGGTTTAAGAGCTATTAACATAGGCAAATTTCCAAATTTTGAAATAACTCAAAATAGAATGGCACATGCTTCAGAGATCATTAGTATCATTAAAACGCTAAAGATGAACTATATTGAAATGCCTTGTAAGATACGATATACTTCATATACGCTGCAAAAAGGACAATCTATGTGGAATAGTATCAATATAATCTTAGACTATTTAATCGGGAGTATAATGAAATGATGATTATAAAAATCTTTCTAATTCTTATCTTAACTATTGCTTTTGTTGTCTTTTCCTTTTCAACCAGATTAAAAGTAATCCAAAAGCTTAGTGTCATAACTGGCTATTGTGTTATCTTTTTATTTGTCATAAATCCTCAATATTCTGACCAAGTCGCACAAATTTTCTCGATAAAAAGCGGAACCGATCTGGTATTGTACATCGTCATGTCAATAACAAGTTTAATAAATATAGTTTTATATGTAGGTCAAAAGAGTAACAACAGGATAATAACAAAAATCATAAGAGAAGATGCGAAACGTGATGCAAAAAAATGTAACTAGTCAAGCTGATGTGACGTTTTCACCAAAGTTCATATCTGGTTTTAAAAAAGTTTTAAAAAAACTCTATCAATATGAAAGCTATATGGATTTCTTAATCGTGCCCTCGATTTTAAACAAAAAAACCTTGAGTTATATGCCTCTGCTCAATTATACGGACAGATGCAGTAATGACGTAAAAGATTTGTTAGAACTTGGGAAAGAGAATGAATTTCAAATAAGAGCTCTAAATTTTGATTATACGGATTTTAAAAAAAATGACACAGTGACGATGAGAATAGAAACCAAAAATCAAAGCAGTGAAGATTTATTTGCCGGTAGTGTAAAATCAAGATGCCGAAATAAAATTCGAAACTCTATTAAAAAGCAAGATTTTACACTTAAATACGGCAATGACAGCCAAAGTATTGATGATTTTTATAAAATTTTTTCAGAAACTATGCACAAACACGGAACGCCTGTTTTAGATAAAGATTTATTTACTTCTCTTGTGGATGAATTTAAAGACGATATAATTTTTTACAACGCATTTGATAAAGATAAAGTCATCGCAACGATGTGCATCATGATCGATGGTAATCTTGCTTGGTACCCTTGGGGCGGTGTAGATATAGAATATAGCAGAAAACTGGCGGGTTATTTTATCTATTGGAAAACTTTGCAACATATATGTGATACAAGGCAGATAGAAATCTTTGATTTTGGAAGATCCTCTTATGGAGGCAGTACATATGAATTTAAATCTCAATTTGGAGCTAAACCTATAAAGATAGATATAATAACATCAAATGAAGCTGATATATACTCTAAGTATTCATTGGCCTCTACTATATGGAAAAAATTACCTAAGAATGTCGTTGATTTTATTGGTCCAAAAATTTGTAAATATCTGGTTGACTTATGATTTGGGTTACACTTGATGTTGAAGAAGTAACCGATATGAACTTCAACGTAAAATGGGAAACATATCCAAATATAGACTATGAAAAATCCATAGATCAATTTATAAGCCTCTCCCAAGGCTATAGATCCACTGCATTTGTATTAGGGAGTTTTGCAAAAAAATTTCCTAATATTATAAAAAAACTATCCAATAGCGGTGTTGAGATAGCTTGTCATGGATTAAATCATCAATTAGTATATCAAGAGGATTTTGAACAGTGGAGCAAAGAAATACATGAAGCCAAACATATATTGGAAGATATAACAGCCCAAAAAATCTTAGGCTATAGAAGTCCAAGCTGGTCGATGCCTTTTGAAAAAAGATATTACAGAGAATTGGCAAAGGCCGGATTTACGTATTCATCGTCTTATTTTCCGATGAAAAACTACATGTATGGAAATTCTATCAACAAAAAAGAATCATTTAAAGTATACACGGAGTATGGTGTCATAGAAGAACATCCTGTGCCTAAAAACTTGATTCCTTTTAGTGGTGGATTTTATCTACGCGTGCTTCCGTTGAAATTATTAAAATTACTATTTAAGAGAACTATAAATCCTATATTATACATACATCCATATGAACTTATGGATCAAAATCTGATAAAATTTTTCAAAAACCATGCCTCCTTTAATATTGACTTTTTTTTAGCTTTTTATGCAACAAGTCTAGCAAAAAATAAAATGAGAGATATTCTTAAAAAATGAATAAAATAATTCAAATAATTCTCTTATCAGCGATCATGATCTATCTTTTTTATGGGTTTAACATAAGTAAAATAGACTTTTCTATATTTTCCTATTTAGGAATTTTCATAACTTTATTCACTATATTTTTAGGTCAGATTGTATTAACTCTCCGATGGATGAAGATCTCAACTATGTCTTTTAATATCTCTTTTGAAACGATCATAGTCTCTAGTGCCTTAAATATGATATTGCCTGCGAAATTAGGAGAATTTTCCAAAGCCGTATATCTAAAAAAATTTTATAATTACAACTATCACAGAACACTCTCTATCCTTTTTATTGAAAAATTTTATGACATCATAATGCTATTTTTATTGACCTGCTACTTAGCATATAGTTATTTTTCCGATAATATTGTAAAAAACTCTATACTCGTACTTGCTATATTTATAGTCCTGATAATATTATTTTTCAATTCCAAAATTGTGTTAAACATCTTCAAAAAGGTACCGATTCAACTGATAAGAGTATACGGACAAAAGATATATAAAAACATCAATAAACTACTCAAAACACCTTTTGATGCCTTTTTATACACTGGATTATTGTGGATTATGTATTTTTTGGGTACTCTTTTTTTCTTTATGTATGCTGTTGACTTTAGTCTAAACTTTAAAGATGTGCTGGAGCTCTTTATATTTTCGACTATTGCTCTTTCTATTCCCCTTGCTCCTGCCGGATTAGGCACTTATGAGGGAATAGTTGTTTTGTTCTTAAGTCATCATGGGGTGAGTAAAGAAAGCGCTTTGATAAGTGCTAGTATTTATCATGCACTTTTATTTATTGTTGATTTTGTATTGCTATATATATTTTTATTTATCAAAGATCTCAAATTAAAAGACTTGACGAAAAAATGAAAAAGCTTTTAGCTTTTTACCACATAAGTCTCTTTTTGAGTCTTGGGAACACTCTTTTGTTTTGTGATACGGTCAAGTACAATTCTTTTATCGTGCCTAAAGATGAATACCGTATTTTAGGGAAAAATCAAACAGCAAATTTTAAAATACCAACAAAGGTCGGGGATTATGCTACTGCTTCAATTTTTGGAGGCAAGGATGAAATAAGCTGGGCCAAAAAATTTAATATTGCTGAATTGGGCGGTATTGACGACAATCATATAACGCACCGAATACTACAAGAAAAAGGCATTTTTAAAATCAAACATCATATAGCTTACGATTGGATGCCTGCTTTTTACTACTATACGGACGGAGAGAACAGAAAATTCATATATAACTTATACAAAAATCGTGACAAGACGACACTTAACCCAAACGGTCCATATATTCACTGTAAAGAAAATCATTATAATTGGTGCCAAGATTATTATTATAATTTGGGTGATCAAGCTGTTTTAGATGCCAAAATCAACGATTTGATCACAAATATGAAAGAGAAAGGTTTCAATGGTCTATTTTTTGATTGGGCAGATGGCGGGTATATCTTAGACAAAGAGTATAAAACAGTGTATGAGAACTTTAAAAAGCTCAATCCGGGAAAAGATTATTTTAAAATTATAGGCGATTTTTATAAAAAATTGAAAGATAGAGGAATTTTTGTCGTTACAAATCAAGCATTTAGAAAAGATACTTACCTACTCCCATATATATCTTATGACATGACCGAAAGTTACGTAACAACAGATGATGAGCTAACTAAAAAATTGCAGATAAAAAGCAAAGGATGGGTAGATAAAATTCCTGTTACAAATTATTTTCCTATATATGAAAATTCAAAGAGCATAAAAGATTCATTGCAATTCATTGATCTACTGACAAAATATAAAAAGAAATATAAAGAGTATGGATTTAAAAATTTTATATACTTAAATTATCTAGCTCCGGAATACAAAAAGATTCATGGCACCTCGCTATATAAAATGGAAAAACCAAAAAACGGGATTTACTTTAGCTATGCCATGGCAAAACTTACCGACAACTTTGTTTATGCAGAAGTTCCATATGATCGAAAGTTGGAGAGAGATAATGTGTATTTTTATAATTTAGCTCTACCGCTTGGTAAATATTATATAAAACTGGATGCAATTCATGGCTATGTTAGATTTTATAAAAATGGTTTTGTCCTAGTAAGCGAAGGATATAACAATCAAAAATACCTTAGGATAATTTCCTCTTTCATACCTAATAATAGACCTATTTATGATGCTTATAACAAAGTTTGGATCAGAAGTAAAAAACATAGCGCCATTGTCAAACTAGATTTTCAAAAAGACACTTTTACAGCTAAATCTTTGCCCTTAGGAAGAGTATTTATTTATGCACAATGATTAAATTTTTGATTTAATTTCTAATGTCGTATCATTTTTATTATTTAAAAAATATTTTTTTATCTCTTTTTGTCCTTGTTTTGATAGTGATACCGTTACCAAGGCTCTTGTTCCTTCTTGTAAAATATAATTATGATTTGGCACTATCATCTCTACCGTCATACTGCCATATGCAGCATCAACAATAGGATTAATTTGTTTAATTTCAGAAGTCGTGCTATAAGACGGTGTCGTCACAAAGCTTATATTCACTTTCTGCTTTTTATGCACAAAAGGTAAAAGACCCGTAGCAAAACCGGCTTTTACAATGACTTTATCAATATTAACAACGGAACATATTTTTACTGAAGCATCTACAGATTCTCTTGGACTTAGTTTCAGACCAACTACAAAACCATCTATTTGAGCATAAGCATTTGCATATTTCAATTGGTATTCAAGCTTTTTTAGGTCTATCTTCTTACTCATTATTTCAGAGTTCAAGTTTTTAATTTTATCAAAATTGTTGGTTTCATTTGTTTTATTACTATACATAGCATTAATATAATTTTTTTTGTATTCATTCTCTTCGAAATCGTTTATATAACCTTTAGATCTCAGGTATGATATTTTTTTCAGCTCAATAGCCGCTAGATTTATCGCGGGAATACTTCCATCAATACTACCTTTTGCTATAGCATTGTCTCTGATCTTTTCTAGTGAATTAATCTGCATTTTAATATTTTCTATATCTAATTTCATCAATCCTTTATCTAGAGAATATATAATATCGCCTTTTTTTACTTTATCGCCATCTTTAACATATACTTTTTTAACATATCCGGCAGCAGATGATATAACATCTTGTTTTTGTATTGGATAAACGGCACCTTCTATTCTAACGCTGATATTGTTATCGCTACCTTTTATTTCTTTCTGTTCTTGTGTTTTAGCACAACCGCTTAATAATAAAATTGATATCGACAATAATAAGAATATTAGATTTTTCGAGATAATTCTTTTCACACATTCCTCCAAGTAAAAGTATACATTATAGCACAAAAAATGCATCAATGCTACATATAGATCTGATAATAGATATTATAAAATATACACTATTTTGAGACTTTTGTTATTTTTTGCAATTATATATGAAATAGGCTAAAATATGCCACAAAATTACATTGAGGATTTTAAATATGCCAAGCAGAGAAGATGCGTTTCAGTTACTAAACAAGTACAATTCAGAGGCACTTGTCACTCACGGTCTTGCCGTAGAGGGTGCTATGAGATATTTTGCCAAAAAAGCAGGAGAAGATGAAGATAGTTGGGCAATAGTTGGATTATTACATGACCTAGACTATGAGAAATTTCCAGATGAGCACTGTTATAAAACTCAAGAAATAATGAAGCCATTAGGCTACAGTGATGAGATCATACGAGCTATAATGTCACATGGTTATGGGATGTGTACGGATATTGAGCCGTTAACAAAAATGGAAAAAACCTTATATGCGGTTGATGAGCTTACAGGGCTGATCACGGCTTGTGCACTTGTACGTCCCTCAAAATCAGTGATGGATTTGGAAGTATCTTCGGTTAAAAAGAAATTTAAGCAAAAATCTTTTGCAGCAGGTGCCAGCAGAGAAGTGATAACAAAAGGTGCACAAATGCTTGAGATGGAGCTAAACGATCTTATTCAAGAAGTCATACTTGCTATGAGAGAGATAGCCCCTAAATTAGGGTTGGATTGATCATGAATAAGTTTATTAAAATAGCTGCAATCGTATGCTTACTTAGCTGTAGTAGTGTTTTTGGCGCAAAAATATCAGGCATAAAAATTCCAGATTCAATTCAAAACAATACTCTTGTATTAAACGGTGCAGGAATAAGAAGTAAATTCTTTTTTGACTTGTATGTCGGTGCTTTATATCTAAAGAAAAAAACTAAAAATGCACAAGAAATAATAAACGCAAATGAACCGATGGATATAACATTGTATATCACATCTTCACTGATTAGCAGTGATAAGATGACAAACGGGACGATGGAAGGGTTTGAAAAATCAACAGATGGGCACATAAAACCTATAAAACAAGAGATATCTCAATTTTTAGCAGTTTTTACACAAAAGATACGAAACGGTGATATCTATGATTTTTCATATGTGCCGGGCGTTGGGGTTAAGATATATAAGAACAATAAATTTGCAACTACCATAGAAGGATTAAAATTTAAAAAAGCTCTTTTTGGTATTTGGCTTTGTAACAAGCCTGCGCAGAAAAGTTTAAAAAAGAAAATGCTAGGTATTTAAACACAAAGGACAGATACCTTTGATGACAATACTTTCAATTTTATAATTTTCCATCCTTATGATATTTGCTTCATTAAGGCAAGAGATCATGTTGCATTTTGTGCATATGAAGTGAGGATGGAAATTTTGTTCTAAACTAAAATAGCGTTTTTTATCGTTAGCTTCAAAACTTCGTATGATAGAACTCTCTTCAAATTTTGCTATATTTCTATAAAATGTCGCCTTATCCATACTTAAAGTATCTTTTATGTCTTCATAGGATATAGGTTTGTTTTTTGCTATAAGAATTTCTAAAATTTCAATCCTAGCAGGTGTTAATTTTAAATTTTTATCTTTTATAATATGTTCAATTTTCATATTCTTATTATATCAAATATTTTTCTAGATTTGCCAAATAGATACACTTTCTTAAGAGCATACTTGAAAGAAAAGTATCTACATTCAATTATCATCTAAGATATTATATATAAAGAAAAGTCGTAAATAGTTTTCCAAGTATAAAATCATAAAAAGATGCCAATGTTATCTACAAAAAATTATACAAAGTTTATTTAAAAGACAAAATCGACACATTGCTTTACGAGGCGAAAGAAAATGGAAGAAATCGTATAGAGGTTCAAATTCATTAAAGCTGATTTCTAAATATTTATTTTATGATTACAATAAATAATCATCTAAAATATTGTCTAAGATTCTATCAACATTTATATTTTTATCATGAGCATACTTCAAGAGTTTTTGTTTGTTTTCAACAGTAATATTTGCCACTATTTTAACCATGCCCTCTTCTCTTTCCCTTAACTCGTCATACTCTTTTTGCATATAGACTTTCATCTCATCTTTGACAGGTGATCTCATAGATTTATATTCAACTAATTTTCCATTCTTGTAAACACCTGATATTTCTGCAAAAACCCAGTAATATCCACCGTCTTTTCTGAGGTTTTTTACATAACCGCTCCAATTTTGTTTACGTTTTATACTATTCCAAAGATGTTTAAATACTGATTTTGGCATATCAGGATGTCTGATTATATTATGTGGTTTTCCAACTAATTCATCTTCTTGATATCCTGAAATTTCAGCAAAAACACTATTGACGTATGTGATGATCCCATTTAGATCAGTTCGTGAGACGATCAACTCATGTTCAGGAACTTTAGTTTCTGTGAACATATTGAAATCATAACCTTCCACAATAAACTCCTATTTTATATCATCATTCATTTTTTCTGCAAAGGCATATATATCTTTTTTTCTAAGATCTCCGCCATATACTACGCTTGAAGGGTCGATCTTCGTCGTGTCTTGATCTAGTACTTTTGGAACTGCATTTGCATTATTTAGAACTTTTATCTGCTCATCCAGTTCATTTTCACTGTAACTCATATGCATATCTGCTGATATTACATTTGGTATATCTTCTATAACTTTTAATTTTTTTAGTTCTTCAGATACATTTTCAGCCTCGATTGTAATTATAATACGCCCTTTTTCATCATGAAAATGATAATCACATACTTCGCAATTTTTTAAATCATCTATTACGCTATCCAAATTTTTTGGCAAAACTTGCACTACTATACTTGATACATTCATTACATTACTCCTCTAGTTAAATAATTTCCAAAATTTTATCTTATTCTTGTTTGTGGTAAACAGACTGTTTTTATCTGCAAAAACTATATTTGAAATCGGACTTTCATTTCCGCTTAATTTATATAGATCTTCTCCATTTTGCGTCTCAAAAACTACAATATTGTTTTTATCATCACTTGCATACGCACATAATTTTCCAAATGGACTAAGACCTACGCTGTATATCAGAAAGTTGCTACTCTTATAATAGCTATGTGAATTGTTATCCCAATATACCGCACATCGTCTATCTTTTCCCGCAGTTGCGATGACATGATCTTTATAATCGATTTGATAGACATTATCTAAATTTTTACCTTTAAACACCTTCTCTATACTGCCATCACTTACATCTACGAGTTTCGTATCACCGCTCTCATCTGCTAAGAGCAACTTGGTTTTCATGATATTTAAGACAAAATCTGAAAATTTAGATTCTGAAATCTGTTTGTTGTAAACAATTTTTTTATTTTTCATATCATACACAACCACTTGTGAACTCAAAGTTGCAAAAATAATCTTGTTACCCGATAAGAACATAGCTTTCATGATAGACATTTCACTATTTTCATCAAGCAATAGTTTGTTCACACCCTCTTGATACAAATAAATTCTGCTATATCCCTTCTCTCCTTGTGTGACAAACAATAGCCTATCTTTGTCTTTATCTACAGAATAGATTCTGACATCCGATAATTCACCTAAAAAATCTTTTATTTTTTTAAATTTTATAACTTTTTCAAGTTTTTTAGTTGCTATGTCAAATATATCAACACTGCTGCTGTCAGTGGTGACATATATTTTACCCGAACTTATCATCATGTCAACAATATCACCGTTGACTTTGAGCGTGTATGAAGGTGTAAGCTCTTTGGCTTGCAATACAACTAAAAAAAATAAAAAAAATAAAAAATATTTTTTCACTAGATCATCTTTTTATCAATTAGTTTTTGAAATTTTGAAATTTCTATTCTGACTTCATCCATATGGATTTTTGTCACATTGTCATCTTTATGCCATTGCACTTCTATATCATTGGCATACTCTTCTCCCATTTTTTCTATTGCACTTTCGTATTCTTCGATACTATTGCATAAGACTCTGGTATCATCAAGCGTATCTACAAGCTCAATACACCATCCTCCGATTCCGTTTTCTTTTATCGTAGATATAAATTTTACTGCCATTTTAAAACCTCGATTGCATCTGTCGGGCAAACGTTTATACAAAAGCCGCAAGCTGTACATTTTTCACTGTCGATTTCAGGTCTAAACAGACCCAAAAAAGGAATCGCGTTCTCTAAGCAAACTTCTTTGCAACTAAAGCACATGACCTTATCCCAACTTATACATTTTATCATATTTATCTCGACTCTAGCTTGGATATTTGATTTATTACTTATTTGTAAAACCCCGAAATCACAAGCTTTGGCACACGCATCACAATACGTACAACCGCCTTTGGAAAAATCCAAAATCGGTGTTTTGTCATCCTTTATAGTAATGATTTTTTCTTCACAAGCAAATGAGCATTTCCCATCACATTTTATGCACTCTGTTTCAAATAAAGATGTATCTAAAAAATATGGCGGTCTTATGCTATTAGCTTCTTGCTTTTTATTAATATTAGCAAGAGAGCTAAATAGCTCTCTTCGTTTTATCATTGTACTGTATTTATTCCCTGATCATATGTATTGATAAGATTAGATTTCTTCATCTGACTTTTATTCATATAATCTGGTTTAAATGTGTTACGTACTAACGGTTGTGCATTAGACTGAGGCACATGACACTGTGTACAGTTGAATCTTCCCGCATACAATTTTCCATGAGTATAAGTTGCATAAACATCATTGCTTCCATTATTTGCTTTGGCAACAATTGTACCTTTTTTAACCAATTGCCCATTTTTTGTAATCGACTCTAAAGGTCTAAAATTAGTAAAATGTGATTTTGGAATAGGTGTAGCATTTAAGCTAGCAGCGACTTCCGGCATATGACATCCCAGACATGCATTGTTATCCTTAGTGATCGGAACAAGTCCGTCAACACTGTGCGGGATCAACGGAGGCGCATTGTCATAAGAACGCTCGATCAGCTTCGCAGTACCCGGGGCAGCTTTTTCATAACTGACATTTTGCAGCTTGATGCTATTCTCATTTTGAACATTTACTTTTCTTAAACTTAGTGACGTATCACTTACGGAACCATTACTTACTGCACAACCCGCCGCAAATAATCCAAAAGCAATAAGACTAATAGTGATCTTATTAATTTTTTTCATTATTGATTTCTCCTTCTTTGTTGTTTTGATTTATTTTTAAAAAAAAGCCAAGTGCGTTGTCATCGCATACATCTATACATCTACCGCAATTTATACATTCTCCCGAAAGCACTGGAGTAGATTCTTTAGCGACCATACTCAAAACTTGATCTTCAGGGCACACGACTTTGCATTTCATACAGGCAGTGCAAACACTACTGTCATGTTTTACCTTTAGAAGCCTGAATTTACTGATGATCGAATAAAATCCACCAAGTGGGCATAAATGTCCACACCATCCGTTCTTAAGCACAAAAAGATCAAATAAAAAAAGTATGATGATCGTTGCTACGCCAAAACCGATTCCAAATATGATCCCTCTATGGACCATAGAGACCGGGGATACGAACTCAAAAGCTCCTATTCCTAAGAAATATGAGATAACAAGACTAATAATCAAGATCCAATATCTCACATTTCTACTTAATGGTTGTTTTTTGGCAATCAAATCAAAACCAAACTTTCTTCTTGACCAGTTTGCAGCATCTGTGATGATGTTAACAGGACATACCCAAGAGCAAAAAGCTCTACCTCCAAGCAATGCATAAAATAAAAATATTATAGCCGCACCTATCAATGCATTGGACGCAATACTGGCTCCGGCTACAAGCATTTGAATAATAGCATATGGATCGCTGAGTGGGATCAGACCAAAAACATAGGAAAAACTAAGATTTCCTTTGAGGATGTTCCAACCAAAATAATTACCGGCAAAAAAAAGGAAGATAAAGCTGATTTGAGCGATTCTTCGTGCTATTAGAAATTTATTGTTATTGATCATCTAACAGCCCTCCTATATCATTCAATTTGTCGATTGCTTTTTCTTGACTTCTCTTTGTGACGGTATGAATAGATCCCGCATCTTTTACTCTTTGCTGATCTTTATCATTCCACCCTTGCACATAATGACTTCCTACTTCTCCCATGGCGATCTCTCTTGGTAAAACAAATATAGCAGCTTTTTTTGTTACACAAGCATGCTCGCACAAACCGCAACCTGTGCAAACATCACTGTGAACAACAGGCTGCAAAAAGGCGTGTTTGCCTGTTCGTTTGTTCATCTCCATATCAAGAGTTATGGCTTTGCCCATAAGAGGACATGCCCTGTAACATGCGTCACATTGCAATCCCCAATATGCGATACAGCTATGTTTGTCTATAACTGCCAAACCCATTTGTGCCATATTTATATCTAATCTTTTGGTTTTTTTATTTGTAATTTTAAGTACGTCCAATGCACCGCTTGGGCAAGCAGGAGCACAAGGAACATCATCGCACATAAAACATGGATTTTGCCTTGCAATAAAAAACGGTGTGCCCAAAGGCTTATTGTCACCCGGTTTTGCAAGTCTCAAGGTAGGATCTTTCGTTCCTATCCTCTTTCCGTTTTCATCATAAATGATATTTCCTTCTCTATTCCTACAAGCTTCCACGCATAGTCCGCATTTGATACAAGTTTTTAGAAAATCATCTTCTTTCAATGCAGCAGGAGGGCGAAGCAAAAGCTGATTTGCCTTCACCTCATCAACATACGCACTCCAGACCAAACCTCCCAATGTCGCTAGACCGATATTTCTAGTAGCAACTAAAAATGTCCTTCTCCCTTCACTGAGCGGTTTTTTGTATGATTTTTCTTTTGTATTTTCAGTACTCAAAACGTTACCTTTTATTAAACCTTATATATTTTGACTGCACACTTTTTGTAGTCTGTCTGTTTAGACATAGGACAAGTAGCATCAAGACAAACTTTGTTTATCAATACTTTTTCATCAAACCAAGGTACAAATACAAGTCCTCTTGGAGGTCTGTTTCTTCCTCTTGTTTCAACTCTTGCTCTTACTCTGCCGCGTCTGCTTTCTACCCAAGCCAGATCTCCTCTTTTTAAACCTCTCTCTTTTGCACTCTCAGGATGCATAAAACACAGGGCTTCAGGAACGGCACGATACAATTCAGGGACTCTCATTGTCATAGTTCCACTATGCCAATGCTCTAGTACACGACCGGTACACAACCAAGTGTCATATTCGTTATCAGGTATCTCAGGTGGATCCATATACGGTCTGGCAAATATTTTAGCTTTATTTTTAAGAGATGTTTTTTGTTTAACTTGTACGCCTTTTAAGTCACCATGAGGTAAAGCTTTTGCAATAGGTCCATAAAACGCAAACTCTGCATCAGGTCCTGCAAAATGCTTAACGTATGGGTCATATTTTCCGTTAAATCTCCAAAGTGTCTCTTTTCCGTTGACAACAGGCCATCTCAAACCTCTTACTCTTTGATAAACATCAAAAGGAGCCAGGTCATGTCCGTGTCCTCTTCCAAAATCGGCATACTCTTCCCATAGATATTTATGTATGAAAAAGCCATAACCTTTAAATACTTTTCCATCACTTCCGATCACGTTTCTCTCGTCTCCAAAAACTTCACTATCATCATATCCACGTTGTACCGGGTCATTTACTCTATCTGCTTTATATGATTTCCCTCTTTCGTTTGCATAAAGGATCTCATACATAGTCGTATCGCCTTTATAGCCCATAGCTTTTGCAGCTTCTCTGACATCTGGCAATTTTTTACCGTTTCTAAGTGTATACGGTCCCCAAAGATCATCTACCGTAAATCTTTTTGAAAGTTCAACCCACTGCCAAGTATCACTCATCGCTTGTCCGACAGGAAGTACTTGTTGTCTCCAATGCTGACTTCTTCGCTCGGCGTTTCCGTAAGCTCCCCATTTTTCATATATCATCGCACTTGGAAGTACCATATCAGATACCATTGCCGAAATTCCAGGATATCCATCACTAGTTACTAGGAAAAGATCATCCATCTCTCTGGCTGTTTTAAGCCAATGTTTTGCACTTGCACTGTCTTGGTATGCATTACAAACATTAACCCAGGCAAATTTTATGAATCCGTCTTCTATATCTCTGTGAATTTTCATGATGTGCTGATTGCCTACCGGATTGAGTGTATTTTCAGGGATATTCCATCTTTTTTCAGCGATAACTCTATGTTTTTTCACTTTTACCATCAAGTCTGCAGGTAATCTATGTGTAAATGTTCCAACTTCTCTTGCTGTTCCGCAAGCACTTGGTTGTCCTGTCAAAGAGTAAGCGCCATCTCCGGGTTTTGCTTGTTTATTTAACAAGAAGTGAACATTATATGAGAGTGTATTAACCCATGAACCACGTGTATGCTGATTCATACCCATAGTCCAAAAACTGACGACTTTTCTGTCTTTTTCTATATAATAATCTGCAAGTCTTTGTAGTTTAGCCTTGAAACTTTTCAAATCTTCATCAGGATCGCCTTTAGAAGCTTTTGCAACATAATCAAGTGTATAAGGTTCTAATGATTTTTTGTATTCATCAAATGAGATTTCCCAGTGAGCCAGTGTTCCGGCTGTATTATTCATAGTATCACCGGATTTATATCCATACGGTGCAAGAGATGGAGCTTCCCGCTCAGATACAACGTGTTTCATCTCATGATTTATAGTTTGCATTTCTTTTGCGTCATATTTTCCGGCACTTCCATCAGCTCTTAGAGGCGTCAAAGATTTCTCGCCTTTTCTTCTCATACCGTAACCGATATTGACAGGACCTGCTGCAAAAACCATATGTTTTTTAACAAAATCCCAATCAATCGCTTCAGGATGATTATATACTATCTCTCTTGCGATATAGTTCCATAAAAGCATATCTGTTTGAGGTCTGAAAATAATAGTATCGTCTGCTAGATCACATGTTCTATTTGTATAAGTTTGAATACTGACGACCTTTACACGGTTAGGGTCGCTTAATTTTCTATCTGTACATCTTGACCAAAGGATTGGATGCATTTCAGCCATATTTGAACCCCAAGTCACTATCGTATCGGTGAGTTCTATGTCATCATAACATCCGCTTGGTTCATCAATCCCGAAAGTTTGGTAAAAACCGACAACGGCACTTGCCATACAGTGTCTTGCATTTGGATCGAAAGCATTACTTCTAAAACCTGCTTTCATCATCTTTTGAGCAGCATATCCTTCCATGATCGTATACTGTCCGCTCGCAAAAACTCCAACTGCCTCAGGACCGTTTTTTTTGAGTGCATATCTAATATGTTTTTCCATCTCATCAAAAGCTCTTTTCCAGCTAACCGGTTTAAACTTTCCATGCTTGTCAAAATTGCCGTTTGCATCTACTCTAAGAAGTGGGGTTGTTAATCTGTCCGCTCCGTACATGATCTTTGCATTAAAATAACCTTTAATACAATTCAATCCTCTATTTACAGGAGCTGCAGGATCACCCTTGACAGCAACAATTTTGCGATTTTTTCCTTCACCTTTTGTAGCAAGCATGATTCCACAGCCTGTTCCGCAAAAGCGACAAGCCGCTTTATCCCATCTCCAACTGCTCTGAGTTGCTTCAGATGCGGCCATTACATCTTTTGGGATAGAGATGCCCACCGCAGCAGCTGCACTGGCAGCAGCAGTCGACTTTAAAAAGTCTCTTCTTGATAATGACATTATTACCTCCTATTTGTATTTTCAAACAAATAGTATCATTATGAGAAGAAAGATTTCTATGACCTAGGTCAAATTAGGTCAAATAATGTTTATTTTTTTGTTTTTGTAATCTCCGCGATACTGCTTAGATTTGATTTAAGCTTTTTAAGCATTTGTGCTACATGAAGCAGGTTTTCTGTCGATTCGATAGCCATATCTTCAGTAGCGCTTATTTTTTTATCAACACCTTTTTTCTCGACTTCATTAAGGTCAAGCTCTGAAAAAGCACTGCTGGCATTGTCAGATAAGAATTCTAATTCAGCGACTGCCTGCTCAGCCTTTTCTATAGCATCTTGGGAATGTTTCATGACGTTATTGACTTTTGTCACAAAAGAGTTGATGTGATCAGAAGCTTCTTTTAGCTCATCTTCATATGTTTCTTTTAACATAAAGTTGTCTAGATTGGCTTGAGTGATGTCACTTGTTGCCAACATCTTTGCCTTATCAACAAAATCATTAATATGGTTGATGATCTCTTTTGAAAGAGAAAATGTAAAAAGTATAATGATCAAACCGATACCCAAAAGCAAAAATTGCGTATAAATAAAAAGTATATTTTTATGCTCACTATAATCAGTAAAAAGCCAAACTGCTTCATCCATAGAATTTAAGATTTTGACATTATTGTTGTAAATATATTTCATATCTCTATCTATAGTATTTTGGTGGTCTATCAGCATTGTTGCGTAATTTTCAAAATTTTCCCAGTTCTTATATGTCTTTTGGACGCTTGTATATACATCTTTGTTCAATTTTATATTTTTGTCATTTAAAAAATTCAAGATAGTTTCGTTATAAAGTTTTTTTGCAGCCAGATAAAATGTATAATCTTCATTGTTACCTGTTCTAAGGTACTTCTTCAAAAAAAGGCTCATTCTTTGAGACAGCATCCTCTGTCTGCCTGAGAGATCAATGTAATGCCTATCTAATCTGTTTTTTACCATTTTTTTTACAACTTCATCAGAGAGGCTGAGAATATTGTCTATCTTAATTGTGAAAACATCAAGGTCCGGTTTCATTTTTGTCAACTGGTTTTCCAAATCCAATATCTTTGCTTTAAAAGGTATCCACATCTGATTTACTTCATTTAACTTTTCAGTTATCTTGATATTTTGAGGAGGATAAATGCCCTTTGCACTATTTCCGTTTTGTAAGTCATAAAGATTGTTTTCAAATGTACTCATCGCTTCGTCTATCACTCTAAAATCAGTAGATATTTTATAAACGTTGTAAAATATCTCTTTACTGATCTTTTGTGTTAGCATTCTTTGTTTGCCTGCTATATTGATAATAAGTGAGTCTTTTTTACTTCGTTCATTCATTAATACGGACAATATTATTGCAGAGACTAATACTAATGAAAGCAATCCGCCTGCAACTTTGATTTTTTTACTTATTCCTGTTGGCTTGAACATAAAGTTTTCCTATTTAATTATATATACTTTTTAATTTTTCTTGATCTATGACGATCACATTGTTTTTGTCAATCTCTATCACATTTGTCCTTACTAGTTTTTTCAAGATCCTAGACAAGGTTTCAGGCTGAATATGAAGCATATAAGCTATCTCATGTTTTTTTAACATATTAAAATTTTCCAAATCCATATCTATCATGTGAGCTACTTTTGCCGCTCCGTCATACACAACATCTCTGCTGATGATACATTGTAATTGTTGGATCATTTTAAATGATTCTTTTAATACCCTTTTTAAAAAGCCATGATTTGATGACATTAACGATTTGAATTCTTTCGAATCTATTGCCAATATTTCACTATTTTCTAAAAATTCTGCATTTGCAAAACACTGAATTATATATTCATCACATAATTTAGATAGATCAAATATCAGAGAGTTCTTTGACAACTTATACAGAAAAATTTCATTATCAAATCTATCCACTTTATAAAACTTCAATGAGCCGTTTAAGATATAATAAACCATATCTACATTGTCATTTTCATAAAAAAGTATATCGCCTTTATTGAAAGATTTTATCTTACTGAATGTAGATATCTCTTCTATAAGGTCTTTCGGTAAAGATTGTAAAAGTGGAGTTGATGATAATTGTTCTAACATTAAGGGCCTTAGATAAATGTTTGTATTTTAGCTTTTTCCTTTAATTTGACAATTTTATCATAAGCCCACTTTTTTATAGCTTTTTTAATGCAATCGTCTAATATCATTTATAATTTTACCCCTTTTAAAAATACAGAGCATTGACCTGTGTCATGTAAAAATACTACTTTTTTAAAAAGGAATATATTATTTAATCAAATATGTTATAATCTTTTGAGGGTTACATTATTTAACCTTCTATTCAAAAAACAGCAGGAGTTTATAGTGATAGCACCTCAAGAATCTTCCAGTTGCATTCCTAATTTTCTAGTAATATTATCAGCGCCTCTCATACTGTTTTTGTGCGCTATCATCGCTTATTTTGGTCTTATCCCTCTCAAAGTCGAGATACATACATTGGTGATGCTAGGTTTTATATTTCTAATATTTTTGTTTTTCATTAAACACAATGCAAACTATGCAGCTTGTGGATTTAGGAACTCCTTTTATGATATCAGCGGTAAACTGCAAGAGTATTTAAACAAAAATTTACTCAAGATAGGAGAGAACAAAAAATCTCTTTCTAGTATTGATACCTTTTTAGATGATTATAGCAACGGTTTGAGAAATGACAATTTTTCAAGCATCGCAACTACGGTATTTCCGATGCTCGGTATTTTAGGTACATTTATATCTATAGCTATGTCAATGCCTGATTTTTCTGCGCAAAACACTGATGCGCTCGATCATGAGATCACAATACTTTTAAGTGGTGTTGGGACTGCTTTTTATGCTTCTATTTACGGTATATTCTTATCTCTTTGGTGGATATTCTTTGAAAAAAGAGGAATCAGCAAACTTGAAAAAACGTTTACTTATATCAAATCACTTTATTCAAAATATGTCTGGAGTCAAAATGAGCTTGATGCTTATAAATACGGAAGTAGACAACTTGAAAATCAAAATCTGGTCAATGCCCTAAAAGAGATATTTACAGCAGATAAAGTAAGAGAGCTAAATGAAGATTATCTGCACAATCTCAAAAATATTGTAGATATATCCTCATCATCTTTTGCAAATATCGCAGAAGATATGAGCACTGCCTCAAAAAATGTACTGGCAACCTTGGAAAAAATAAACTTTTCAAGCGATTCTATAGCCGCCACGCAAAATCTAGACAACTCTGTACAAGAGTTCATAAGAGCTACCAATACACTAGATTATACAATATCTTCTATGGATGATAAGCTCAGCCAAAGTGTAGGCAACACATTTGAGCGTATTGACAAAGAGATATCCGAGGTAGTTGTAAAATTATCTGATTTTGCATATTTGTTAGATGGACACAATGAAAAAATCCTTCAGGATCTAGAAGAGTATCACAGAGAAATTCTAAAACAGTTTAAGAAATAAAAATGATTTTTAAAAAAAATAAACGAGAAGATGTCACAAACTTTTGGGTCTCATATGCTGACTTGATGGCAGGATTGCTTTTTGTTTTTATACTTTTGATTGGTGCGATTGTCACGAAATCAATTATTTTGAAACATCATCTTATGTCGAGTGAAAATACAGCCGAAAAGACAAGAAGCGTGCTTCAACTTAAAAATGACGAAATACAACAACTAAAATCTTTATTATTTCAAAAAAACACACAACTTAGTTCATTTAGCAATAAAATAGTAATACTACAATCAATTATCAATGATACAAATGCTTCTTTATTGGAAAAAGAGAAAAGTATACAAGATTTTAAAGGGCAAGTCTTAGTTTTATCAAACGAATTAAACAACAAAAATGATGCTATCAAACTAAAAGATGCCGAAGTGCTAAAACTATTAAATACTTTGGGTGAAAAAGAGACACGATATGACCGCCTTGTTGCTCAGATGAAGACAACAAAAGAAAGGATAAAAAGCCTCACGGGAATTCGTATCAAAGTTATAAGCGAACTAAAAAAGATACTTGGTAAGAATATCAAGATCAATCCTAAAAACGGGTCTCTGCGGTTTTCTTCAAATATTTTATTTGACAAAGGAAAATCAGTACTTAAAGAGAATTCAAAAAAAGAGCTAAAAAAAGTATTTATCGAATATGTTGCGGCTCTTCTCGGAAATAAAGAGATCAAAGATCATCTCGACAAGATCATCATAGAAGGTCATACAGATAGTGACGGTGGATTTTTATATAATTTAGAGCTTTCTCAAAAAAGAGCTTACGAAGTCATGAATTATCTACTTAGTTTAGATTTTGTAAAAAAGAACAATATAAAATCTCTCATGATTGCAAGTGGAAGATCCTATTTAGACCCGATCTATGGCAAAGACGGCAAGGAAGACAAAGAAGCCTCTAGAAGAATAGAGATAAAATTTTCACTGAAAAATCAAAGTGCGATGAAAGAAATAGAGAAGATACTAGATGCAAAATGATTTTAATCCAATACATCTAAAAGAAGCTTCAAAGCACTTGGATTGGCTAATTGAAAAGACAAAAAGAATCTATAAGCCTAGGAAAAAAACATTTTTTCAAAAGCTTATAGATATCCTCAAAAGAGTATTTTAACCCCAAACTAGATAAAATATCAAAAAAATCAAGGGATTTTTAAATGTTTAGATTCTCTCCATCGCCAACAGGCGATATGCATATAGGCAACCTTAGGGCTGCTATCATAAACTTTATATGTGCGAGACAAAGAAATGATAAATTTATAGTGAGAATCGAAGATATAGACAAGGCAAGGAATATTGAAGGAAAAGATCAAGATATATTAAATATTCTCAAAATTTGTGGCATATCTTATGATGATTTATACTACCAAAGTAATAATTTCAAGTACCACTTACAATTTGCTTCAAAAATGCTCGATGAAAAAAAAGCTTTTATGTGCTTTTGTACACCTGAAGAACTTGAAGCAAAAGAAAAGATGGCAAAAGAATCATCAAAAGCTTACAAATATGACGGTAAATGTGAAAATTTAAGTTCAAAAGAGATATTGGAAAGTACTAAGTCATTTGTAATCAGGATAAAAAAACCAGATCAGGATATCTCTTTTAGCGATGCTGTCAAAGGTGATTTAACTTTTGAGCAAGAGAGTTTAGAGAGTTTAGATAGTTTTGTCATCATGAATACCGACAAATATCCTACATATAATTTTGCCTGTGCAATAGATGATATGCTTCAAGGTATAACATATATTATAAGAGGAGAAGATCATCTCTCAAACACTCCAAAACAGGAGCATATCAGACAATCATTGGGATATAATGAAAGTGTGACTTATGCACATCTTCCTGCTATATTAGATAATGATGGGAAGAAGATGAGCGCAAGAGATGATGGCAGCAGTGTACAATGGCTGCTAGATCAAGGATATTTACCGGAAGCCATAGTCAATTATCTTATACTCCTTGGGAATAAAACTCCAAAAGAGATCTTTACCCTGGAAGAAGCACTTGATTGGTTTGAGATAGAATCACTGTCAAAATCTTCTGAAAAGTTTGATATTGACAAATTGAAATTTGTTAACAGATCACACATACTACTTCTTGATGATAGTGATTTAGCAAAACGTATCGGATATAAAGATGCAAAAATCGGTAAGATTGCAAAGTTATATACGGAAGAAGAAAGTACAATATTAGAGATCAAAGAAAAAATCGATAGTCTCTTACTGGTTAAGAACATTGATGAAGAATTTAGTAACAATGGACCAAAACTCGCTGTTATTGATCCATTGATCAAAAATTATATAAAGGAGATCGTAAAATGATAGTATTATCCACATTGATTGAAGCTGTAGCTCAAATCCTACATATGGTCATAAATATATATATCTGGGTTGTTATCATAGCTGCTCTGATTACTTGGGTAAGACCTGATCCATATAATCCAATCGTACAAGTACTGACGAGACTGACTGAACCAGTATATGCCCTTGTCAGAAGGTTTATTCCAACCGTTATAGGAGGAATTGATTTGTCTCCTATAATTATTATATTAGCTTTGCAGTTTTTAGATCTGTTTGCTATAAGATTACTTTTTTCATTGGCAAATGCTATATAATAAAAAACGCATGATCATATGGTTATCTTTAATATTGCCTGTTTTGCTTTTTGCAAAACTTCCTCAAGATATATCCTTCTTTGATCATGTGCCCAAAAGCATAGAAAAAGATTATTATATATATAGGTTTCTGAATGAAAGAAACGTAAGTAGCAATGATGCAGAAAAGTTACTGAGTGAAGCCAAGGTCGTTAATCTAAAGCTTTTTAAATCTTTTGCAAAAAGAATAGACGATTCTGGCTTCAAGAAAGCTTCAAAATGCCTCAAATTAAAAACAGACGCTTTATTAGCTACAGATAGTGAATGTATTGCGATAGGACTTAGTGTACGAGATGCTATGAGTTTAGATAAAAACAAATTGAGATCTCTATATAAGGAATTAAAAGGTTATAGGGATATCAATGAAACCTTAAAAGTCCTCTCTTCAGATGATGTTTTCGATGAATCACTAAAAAATAAAAAAGATTTTATAGATATATTTAACTCTTGCGGTGCAAAAAATAGAAGTGCTGTGTTTGATAAACCATTATCAAAAGAAGACATTGATGAATTAAGCCATATGACAGGTTTTAACAGAACAATAGAAATAATCTTGACACAAAGAGATCTTAAAAATTTGCAAAAATCTCTGCTCAGTGTAAATATAAACAAAAAGTTTGATGCCGATTCTATCTTTTTTTTAGGATTAAACGCACTTGAATTTAATCAGAAAAACAAGGCTATTCATTTGTTTGAAAAAGCTTATGACAAATATTATTATAGATTTGACAAAGACAAAACACTTTTCTGGAGATACCTCATAACAAAAAATGACAAATATCTTGATGAGTTACTAGAGAGTTTTGATGTAAACATTTATACCATCTATGCCAGAGAAAAAAAGTCTGAAAAATTCACAAATATTATATCTCCACAGATTAAAACTGCAAAAGCGAACTACGACATACAAGATCCTTTTTTATGGCTTAATCTATTGAGAGAGATAAAAGACAAAAACACTACTCAACTTGATAAACTATCATCAAACTTTAGACATATTAATACTATAGGGCAGTACTCGTTTTTACAAGAAAGGGCTCATGGGTTTGAGCATAGCTATTTTCCAATGCCGTTTTATAACCTGCTTGAAAATTATAGTAAAGATAGGATAGCACTAATACTTGCATTAGGCAGACAAGAAAGCCGTTTTATTCCTGCATCCATATCAACGTCATATGCTCTTGGAATGATGCAGTTTATGCCGTTTCTAGCCAAAGCTATGGCAAAGAAAAAAAAGATAAAGAACTTTGATCTAGATGATATGTTCAAGCCTAAGATCGCATATTCTTTTGCGAACACTCATTTGGATTACTTAAGCAAATACCTACATAATCCAATCTTGATAGCTTATGCTTACAATGGAGGTATAGGCTTTGTACGTAGACTTCTCAAAACCGGGGATTTTTTCACAAAAAGCGAGTATGAACCATACTTAAGCATGGAGTTGATCCCATACTCTGAGAGCAGAAGATACGGGAAAAAAGTCTTGGCAAACTATATAATCTACTCACAACTTTTGGGCAGAAGTGTTTCGTTTAAAAGTCTTTCTCAAAATCTAATGACTCCCAAGCGTAGGGATGAATTTGAAAACTGAATTTTATGATATTTTTAGGAATCCTTGAAGTTTGTACGAAAAAGTACTGACTCCAAGGAGTTGATGCAGGAATTATCTTTAATATAGGGCTGTCAGAATTTAGTTTTATTACGCTTATTCCTTCCGTTTTACCGTCAATTTGGAAATTTACATCTTTCAAGTCAAGATTGTTTTTTGATTTTGTTCCGGAATTTCTAAAATGAAATCCTATAACAAATTGTTCCATATTCTTGTCTACAAATTTTTTGTTTTTAATAGAATCAAGATATGTAATAGTGGCGAAAATAATAGGTTTTTTGTCTTTTAATATCTGAACTTTTTTTGTATTTGCAACTGCTTGCTCCGTAGTTTTTTTAGATCCAATATACAAATTGTCATGTTTATAAGAGCATCCGTTCAAAAATATTATGCCGGCAATTATAAAAAAAATATATTTCATGTAAACTCCATTATGTATAACAGACTCATTCGTCAAGTCTCTTTTGTGGATTATAAACTTTTTTATGTAACAAACTCATTAAAAGCTAAAGATATTTTCGATATAATCGCTCATATTTTATAAATAGATAAAAATATAAATCAATTAATAAAGATGACAAATGCAATACTTAGCAATAGCCTTTAGCGGTCCATCGGACAGTGGGAAAACTTCACTTATAGTGAAAATATCAAATAAATTAAAAGAATCGCACCAGATCGCAATAGTAAAACATGATCCATCAGATAAAGCTACCTTTGACCAAGAAGGAAAAGATAGTTGGAAATTTGCACAAACAGGTGCAGAAGTTTTAGTTGTTTCTCCTACCAGAACTACCTTTTTTTCTCAAAAAAGGAAAGACCTGAATGAGATAATAAGAACTATAGGAGAATTTGATCTTCTGATGGTAGAAGGACTGAAGACTCTGCCTCTGCCTAGAATATCTATCTTTAGAAATAAACTAGATGAAAGCTATTTTAAATATTCAAATGCAATTGCTATTGATGACAGCATTGATCTAAATGATTATGACGTGCCAAAAGATATTAAAATTTTTGATCTAAACGATATAGATCCAATCATAGAATGGATTCTTGAAAATGCAAAAAAAGTAAAATAAAGGTCAAGAAATGCAAGAAATATACGAAGCTATTAAAAGATCAGCTATAAGAATTAGAGAACTAATAGAATTTGATGATACGGGATACTCTACATCCACAAACAGTACCGGTGATACACAACTCAAAATAGATATCAAAAGTGATCTTGTCATAGAAGATGAATTTCAAAAAATTTCTTGCATCAAAGAGATTATCAGCGAAGAAAAAGAAGATAAAACACTACTTCACAGTGATGGAATTTATACTGTAGGTTATGATCCACTTGACGGTTCCAGCTTAATCGATGTAAATCTAAGCGTTGGATCTATTTTTGGTATTTATGAAAACGGCTACAACGGTGCAGATCTTAAAGCGGCAGTTTATGTTGTATACGGTCCTAGAGTTGAACTTGTTATTGCTGATAGCGACGTAAAGATGTATAGATTAAATAAAAATAATGAATTCGTATATATGCATGATATTAAACTAAAAGAAAAAGGCAAACTAAATGCCTCAGGCGGCACTCAAAAAGGATGGCCGAAGCATCACAAAAAACTTATAGACGATATTTTTCAAGATGGTTATAGACTGAGATATTCAGGAGGCATGGTACCTGACCTTCACCAAATACTTTTAAAAGGCGGCGGATTGTTTTCATATCCAGGCACGACAGATACCCCAAAAGGAAAACTCAGGATGATATTTGAAGTTTTTCCTTTTGCCTTTGTATTTGAAAAAGCCGGTGGTAGAGCGATAGATGAAAACGGAAAAAGAATTTTGGATCTTGTACCATCACATCCACATGACACTACACCATGCTTTTTTGGTTCAAAAGATGAGATCTCTAAGGTGATCAAATACTATGAGTGAAGAAAAAAGCATATATGACCAAGAACTTGACATTGCAAAAAAAGCTTTGGAAGATTGTCATGAAAGTTTAAATATGAAAAGTTGTATGGATTGTGAAAAGTTATTTGATTGTGAGATTAGAAAATCATATGTAGCTGCCGTTTATAACAGTATGTCCAAAGGTGAAACCGGCGGTTTTGAATTTTAAAATAACATGTCACCGCCAAATCTGTGAAGTTTTGCTGTGATTATTAAACTTGTTTAGCTTAAGAAAGGAAAATTTAGATGAATAAAAAAGCATACGTTACTACACCGATATATTATGTCAACGATGTGCCACATATCGGTCATGCTTATACTACTATCATAGCCGATACAATGGCTAGATACTATAGACTAAAAGGTTATGAAACCTTTTTCTTGACCGGAACGGATGAACATGGGCAAAAGATAGAAGAAGCAGCACGAATACGAAATAGAACTCCACAAGATTATGCCGATGAGATCAGTGGAAAATTTAAAAATCTTTGGGATGAATTTGAAATCAGTTACGATAAGTTTATAAGGACTACGGATACCGAGCATAAAATCGGCGTGCAAAAAGCTTTTAAGACTATGTTTGACAATGGAGATATTTACAAAGGTCAATATGAAGGTCATTACTGCGTAAGCTGCGAAACATTTTTTACTGACACACAGCTTATAGATGAAAATCTATGCCCTGATTGTGGGAAAGAAACGATAATAGTAAAAGAAGATAGTTACTTTTTCAGGCTTTCAAACTACCAAGAGAAGCTTTTAAAATGGTACGAAGATGATGAAAAATGTGTACTGCCAAAGGGTAAAAAAAGCGAAGTCATTAGTTTTGTCAAACAGGGTCTAAGAGATCTTTCGATTACTAGAACAAGCTTTGATTGGGGAGTAAAGTTACCGCCTGAGATGGATGATCCAAAGCATGTCATGTATGTATGGCTTGATGCACTTTTAAACTATATAACTGCTCTTGGATACGGAAGCGATCAAAAAAATATGGATTTTTGGCCTGCTACGGTCCAATTGGTCGGAAAAGACATATTGCGTTTTCACGCAATTTACTGGCCGGCATTTTTGATGAGTTTGGGACTACCTCTGCCAAAACATGTTGCAGCTCACGGCTGGTGGACTAGAAATGGTGAGAAGATGAGCAAGTCAAAAGGAAATGTCGTAAATCCAAAAGAAGTAGCCGATGCTTACGGATTAGAGAACTTTAGATATTTTATGCTTAGAGAAGTACCTTTTGGACAAGACGGAGATTTTTCACAAAAAGCTCTCATAGACAGGATCAACTCCGATCTGAGCAATGAACTAGGAAATCTTCTAAATAGAATTATAGGAATGAGCGGCAAGTACAGTGATTTTAAGATCTCTTCTTCAGATGTTTTAAAATATCATGACAAAGAGATATCAAGTGCTGTGGAGATTATAAGAAATGCCGAGAATGTGCTTGGAGATCTACAAACGAACAGATTTTTAGAAGAGCTATGGAAAGCACTCACAATAGCAAATCAATCTATAACAATTTATGAGCCTTGGGTAAAGATGAAGGAAGGAAATGTTGATTTTGCACTGGCAACGGTTGCGACTGTAGCAAATATATTAGCAAAAGTTTCTATTCTCTTACACCCAGTTATGCCTAGAACTACAGAGAAAATTGCAAAAGCTTTAAACTTTGAGATCAATCACTCTTCTTATGTAAAATTTATCGAAGACAATGCATTGTTGGATAATTTTAAGATAGAGAAAGTTCCTCCGCTGTTCCCAAAAGTCGAGACTGAACTTTTGGCTGCTCCTGAACCTAGTACAAAAGTTGAACAAACAGCCAAAGTAGACAAACAAGAAGCATCTATTATCACTATAGATCAGTTTTTTGAGACAAAGCTAAAAATCGGTACTATTTTAGAGGCCGAGGAAGTCCCACAAAGTAACAAACTTCTAAAATTGCAGGTTGACATAGGCGAAGAGAAACCTAGACAAGTCATAGCAGGAATAAAGGAGTATTATAGTCCTGAGTCACTTATAAATACTCAAATAGCCTTAGTAGCTAACCTAAAACCTGCGAAAATCATGGGATTGATGAGTGAAGGTATGCTTCTGGCAGCCAAAGACAAAGACGGCTTATCACTGATGAGACCAGAGAGTAAAAAATCAAACGGTTCTAATATTGGATGAGAATAGAAGATATTACTAAGATTATAGATGGGAAATTGCAAAATTTCCCATCAGTTGATTATATAAACTATTTTAGAATAAATCCTGACAATATAGAACGAGGTGATTTGTTTTTGGATGTAAACAATTCCACGCAAAATCAAAAAACAGCTATAGAAAACGGTGCTTATGCTATAGTATCTGAGAACATAACAAATATTACCGACAATGAAATTGCATGGATTGAAGTCGATTCTCTTAGACTTGCCTGTATAAAATTATCACGTTATGAGTTTAGTCGAAAAAATTGTTCTCTTCTTTTCTTGGATGATATATCTGAAGAGATTTTTCACAGTATAATCAAACACAAGACATACGAGAAACTTCTTCCTAACGTTTATAAGACATTGCTTATCATCACTAAAAACGGCGAAAATGTAAAGTATACTTGTAGTGATGAAAGACTGGCACACAGTATAGATCCTGTTTGTGATACTATAAAGGATATCTCTTCAATACAATCTTTTAAACCAAAAAGTCCTTTTTACTCATCTTTTGTTTATGATGAAATATTTTATCAAGATATTAAAATACCAAATATTTTTATAAAATATTTTTGTAAAGTAGTCGAATTTGCCAAAGAAAACAAAATTCTCGGTGATTTTCACTCAGCATCTATGTCAAAACATTTTGTGCCGGTTTTTACCGATAGTAAATTAAACAAAAAAGAGTTTGGACAAGCAACAAAAGCAGTGATCTTTGAGAAAAATATAGACTATATTGATCTTGAGATGAGATATCTTCATAATTTTACAAACGATACTATCGTTTGTGCACCTAAAAGATATAGCAATTATTTTAAAAGTTATAAAAACATCTATCTCTTCACAACAAAGAGCGAGTTAGAAGAAAAGCTAAAAGAAACATATAGATATGCATTGGTTTTTGGAAATATCAAAGACTATCATGATATATTTAGAAGTAGTAAAATAAAAACGGGAGGTCTTTTTTAATGGTTTCCATAGACAACGATACAAAATGTGAAATTGATATCGATCTACTCAATAAAATCGCTGAAAATTTTACAGACAAAGAGATAGAACTTGCGATTATAAACGACGATGAGATGAAAAATCTAAACAAACAAACCAGAGGGATAGATAAAAGCACTGACGTACTTAGTTTCCCCCTAGAACAGATGCCTCACGTACCTCTTGGAAGTATAGTCATAAATGAAAAAAAAGTTTATGAAGCCTGTATTGAATCTGCTCACTCCCAAAAAGAAGAAGTAGCATTACTTTTTATTCACGGACTGTTACACCTTTTAGGATATGATCATGACAATGATAACGGTGAAATGAGAGCAATGGAAGAAGAGACCATAAAAAAATTTAACTTGCCAAAAAGTTTAATAGTAAGAGTCGAAGGATGATCCACTATATAGAATATTTGATTTTTATATTATCTATGACATCTCTTATATATGGAGCTAATCACATAATAATACAATCTGAGAAAATAGCTCTACACTTCAATATATCCTCTTTTGTAATTGGCGCTACGCTTATAGGTCTTGGTACCAGCCTACCTGAAATGGCTGCTTCGGTAACGGCAAGTTTACAACACAAATCAGATTTGGCCATATCCAATGTTTTAGGAAGCAATACGATAAATATTTCTTTGATATTAGGAATTATCTTTTTTATATCAAAAGACATCATGCCGAAAAGAGACATCTTTAGATACGACAGTGCTTGGATATTAATACCTCCGATATATTTTTTACTTGTTTCATATGACGGTATTATAAGCAGATTTGACGGCATTATTTTATTGCTTATGATGGTTGCTTATCTATTTTTCTTAAAAGCCGATTCGGCAACGTTTAAAAGTGTAATTGACACTGACATTGTAAAAGAAAAATTTGCCTGGGGCAAGACTATTGTTCTTTTGATAGCAGGATTTTTTTTCATAATAGTAGGTGCAAAATATACTATATCCTCAGCTTCTCAAATAGCAAGAGACTTAGGAACCAGCGAGTGGGTCATAGGTTTGTTGCTCATAGCGCTTGGCACAAGTTTACCTGAGCTTGTTGTAAGTATACTGGCTGTAAAAAAGAAAAATATAGATATGGCTATAGGTAATATCATCGGAAGTAATGTTGCAAATTTTGCCGTTGTTCTAGGAACGGCTTCTATAGTTAATCCATTACATATAAATTTATTTAAAAATGGATTTGATATATTGTGTGTTTTTGTATCCGCTACTCTTTTAGTCTTTATCTCTGCAAATAAATTTTATAACAAGTCTTCGGGAATATTGTTATTGAGTGTACTGCTATTGATGATAGCGAACTCATTCAATGTTTTTTGAGTTTGATATATTTTAATTCCAAGAGTTTATTGTAGATCTTAGAAACGATCGCACCTGCGGCAGAGCCGCCGTGTCCACCATGCTCGACAATAGCCGTCACAACATATTGCGGATCCTTATATGGTCCATATGTTGTAAGCCAGGCATGTGATCTGTGGTAATATTCCAGCTCATTTTCTTTCATCCTTTTTTTCTCACTTTGTGGTATGCCGACAACTTGTGCAGTTCCTGTTTTAGCAGCTATTTTGAATTTGGTGTGGATATGATAAAAGGCTGTTCCATGTGCAACGTTTGCCACTTCATACATACCTTCTCTTATGTCTCTCAGATATCTTTTGTCTCTATGGCTCATAATAGTATGATCTTGTCCATATACAATATTTAAACCGCCTATACTATCTACAAAATGTGGCGTTATCCCATATCCTGTAGCGATCAAGGCCGTATATCTAGCAATCTGCATTGGAGTCACCAAAAAATATCCCTGACCTATAGAAGTAATCAAAGTTTCGCCTTGATACCAAGGCTTTTGATATTTATTCATTTTCCAAGCTCGACCAGGTACTGTGCCAACAAACTCATTTGGAAGATCAATGCCGGTTTTTTTCCCAAATCCAAGTCTTTCTAAAACAGGGGTTATCCTATCAATACCTACCTTTAAACTACCGTCATAAAAATAGGTATCACAACTTTCTTTGATGGCTTTTCGAAGATCAACCGTCCCATGCCCGTTTTTCTTCCAGTCTCTAAACTTTCTGTTTCCAAGCTCTACGCTGCCTGTATCAAAAATCGTACTTTTTGCAGTTATCAGCCCTGATTCTAAAAATGAAAGTGCAACACCCATCTTTATAGTTGAACCTGGTGGATAAAGTCCGCTTATTAGTTTATTTGTAAAAGGATGATTAAAATCGCTTGATAAATCTAGCCATTCCTGCTCTGAAATTCCGCTTACGAAATTATTTAAATTATACTCCGGGAAACTACCTGCTGCCAGTATTTTGCCATTTTTTGCATTCATTACTACCAAAGCGCCGCTTTTGCCTTTAAAAAGATCAGATATATACTTTTGTAAACCTATATCCAATGTCAATCTTACATTTTGGCTGGTCGGTAATTTTTTCTCCAATACGTCAAGTTCTACATTAAATGCCGTAACATTTGTTTTTTTAATACCTGCATTTCCTTCTAATGCCTTATTATAATATTTTTCTATTCCGGTTTTACCAACATATTCAGTCAATTTTGCAATCTTGTCATGCTCCATCTCTTTTAAATTTGACTTACCGACATATCCTATAACATGAGAAGCCAAATCACTATATGGATAGTATCTTTTTGACGAAATCGCAATCTTCAAATTCTTATGTAAAGATATTTTGGTAAAACTCTTTATAATGTCATCATATGCTATAAAATCTATGACTTTTACAAAATCATGAGAATAAGGGGAGTCTTTTTTTAGATAAGTTTTTTTTAGTTTTTCTATGTCAATTGAAGGCAAAGTCGATTTTAAAAATTTTAACTCTTTATCAAGCTTTTTTATCTTCTTAGAAGAGCTAAGCCCTGGTGCTATACCTACAGAAAATCCCAATTTATTTACGGACAAAGGCTTACCGTGGATATCTAAGATTGAGCCTCTAAGAGGGATCAAATCCTCAGTTTTGACAGCATTTTGCAATGCCAATTCTTCATAATACTCATATGATTTTATACTAACATAATATACTCTGGCCAATATAATTATCCAAATCACCACAAAAATGCTGAGTATTATCTTGATTTTCATACAGCAGACCTAAATAGAACAGTTCCTATAATAAAATCAAATCCTATATAGTATAAATACTCAAGTGAAAAATTAGGAGATTGTTGATGTAAAATATAAGAAATAAGCTCATTTAAAAAAAAGTGTCCAATATAGGCAACAAACACATATATAAAGATCACACAATTTTTACAAGTAAAATAGCTTCTTATTTTCTCTGAAAAGACGTAGTAAAATATTATAAACAAAATGATATATGAAAATAAGAAAAAGCCCTTGTTCAGTTCATAAAAACTGAGATATAAAAAACTAAGTACTATAAATATAAATTTTTCTTTTTTCTCTATATTTAGGAGTATGTAGCAAAAAAAAACTCCGACAAACGTTGGAAAGAACTGGAACATACTAGATAAAATCTGAACAAACACTAATATTACGGCAAAAATTAAAATTTTTATATCAAGCTTTTGTTCTTTAGAATTCATATATTTTGTATCAGAGCTATCTCATCACATATAGGAAAAAATTTACATTTTATACAATCAGTCCAAATCTTGCTTGCAGGCAAATCTTCTTTTGGAATTTCAACAAAACCAAGGCCTTCAAAAAAACTTTTTTTGTATGTAAGGGCAAATATTTTTTTTGCTCCCAATAATTTGGCTTCTTCTAAAATCTGTTTGACTATATTTTTGCCTATTCCTTTTCCTCTTGCATCACTTGAGACTATAAGACTTCTGACCTCTCCGAGTTCATTCGTGTGAAAATGCAGTGCTCCAAAACCCAAAAGTCGTCCATCTTCTTTAGCCAGTATATATGACCTGATATTTGTTGCTATCTCATCATTGTTTCTCTCCAAAATAATACCGCTTTTTACTTCCGGAGCAACCAATTCTTGCATACTATTTATATCTTGCAAAGTCCCTTTTGTATACGTTATCACAATATTTCCTTTGCTTCAAAGATAGAATTAAAAATCTTTTCCAATGCTATATTTATGCCGCTTTTATTGCTGCTTGAGACCAATAAAGCCCCTGGAAATTCTCTTTTTAATGCACTTTTTTCTTTTTGGTTTAATTTATCAGATTTAGTAAATATCTGAATTATCTCTTGATCTGGTCTCAAAAGAGTCTTGACATAATCATTAACATCTTTGTCTATTTCCAAATGAGGATGTCTTGAATCTATAAGTTGAACAAAGACCCTGATGGAACTTCTGGCTTTCAAAAAATTCGTTAGATTTTTTTGCCATTCGTTTTTCATAGATTTTGATACTTTAGCGTACCCAAATCCTGGCAAATCCACAAACCTTCCTATAAATACTTCTTTATCTTTCATAAACTTTATTTCAAAGAAATTGATCAATCTGGTCTTACCTGGAGTGGAAGAACTCTTTGCCAAACCTTTTTTGTTCGCTAAAGCATTTATTATAGAGCTTTTGCCGACATTACTTCTTCCAAGAAAAACAACTTCACTGACTCCATCAGGTAGTGAATCATCGACTCCTTGTGCAGAAGTTGCAAAATTTGCCTCAACTACTTGTATCAATTTTTCTTATCCTCTATTTTGAAGATAAATTTTACAGGCTCATTTTTCTTACTTTCTACTTCATAGTAGCCTTTTGCCTGATCAACGTATATAACTTCTCCATAAACTTTTTTGTCTGTATCTAGCTCATGTAAAAAAGCATTCTTCTTAATTGTATATCTAGAGAGATTTGGTTCATATATCAAAGTCTCTCCACTGGCAAAATACTTTTTTTTGTTTATTGTCATATTCGCTTCTGCATTTCCTGTTGCTGTATATTTTGTTGGTTTTTTGTTTTTATCAAAGTCTATAACAATTTTATCTGCCTTTAAATTATCACTACCTTTAGTCACATGTACATGACCTGTAAAAACTGATACGAATTTAGCTTCATTTGCCATAAATTTATCTGCTGTTATTTGAACTTCACTTGCACTTAATAGTGTCAATATAAAAAAATAAATTAAATATTTCAATTATTTTTCCATCCTTATCGTTGATTTTACTTTATTAGCCTCAATTATACCTTTTTGCATCTGGTAGGTAAATGAATCTCCTGTTGTTTTTACATTATTTTTTATAAATTCAAACACCTTATCACCACTTAGGATTTTTTGTTTCAGATCATATTGAACACTATTGGTATTTAATGCCAGATCATCACTTCTTGTGTATTTTACGTTATTACTCAAATACAAAATATTATTTTGCAATAGAGCGTTATCTGCCACTAACGAATCGATAAGATTCATTTTATCCTTGTATAATACATTTATGTCGAAAAACTTATCATAGTTATTGTATTTTTCAACTTTCTTTGAAAATACAATACTATCTATACCTGAAGTCAAAATTTCATAATTTTTTACGTCAAATAACTCAATATCAGGCTGTTTCCCTTTTGAAGGTTTATAATGAAGAGCATATGGATTTTTTGTCAATAAAAAAACCATTATAATCATAAACAATAATAAAAAATATTTTAGTAATTTTACAGCCAAAGTTTTAAGAAATCCTCTGTTAAATTTTCACGCTCTATTATCATATCTATCATTTCTCTAATTGCCCCATCACCACCGTTTTTATGCAAAACTGTGTCTACGATGCTTTTAGTATGTTTAGTGGCATTATTGGGTGCAAATGACCAGCCGACCAATGAGAGCATTTTATTGTCATTAAGATCATCTCCTACAGCTGAAACCTGATCAAATTCCAAATTTTCTTTTTTTAATATATCTCTTAGTTGTGCTTCTTTGTTATCAACGCCCTGATAAAGATATGTTATTCCTAACTCATTTGCTCTTCTACTAACTATCTTAGAATTTCTTCCTGTTATGATGGCGGCTTTTTTCCCTAGTTTTATCCAAGAGGATATTGCCAAGCCGTCTTTAACATCGAAACTCTTGATCTCATCACCGAAATTTGAATATGTTATTTGGCCATTTGTCATGCATCCGTCAACATCAAGCACCAAAAGCTCGATCATAGAACACCTTTTGTGCTTGGAATCCCGGATCGAGGATTTTTTGCTATAGCTCTTCTTAAAGATACTGCAAAAGATTTAAATGCAGCTTCTACTATATGATGTCGATTTTTACCTCTTTTTTTCACCAAATGTACACTTAACCCGGCATTTACGACAACAGCTCTAAAAAACTCTTCACATAATTCAACATCGAAATCGCCAATCTTCCCGTCTATGTCAAGATCATAAACCAGATAAGGACGGTTACTCAGATCAAGATCACACTCAACAGCTGCTTCATCCATTACTACAACAGAGTTTGCAAATCTCTCAACATTTTCTAGTGGATAAATAGAGCCTCTCAAAAGCTGACCCAATACGATACCTACATCTTCTACGCTATGATGAAAATCTACATGAATATCACCCTTGCACAACAAATCAAGGTCTATAAATGAGTGTTTGGCAAATGCTTCAAGCATATGATCAAAAAAACCTATACCTGTTTCAATCTTAGACTCTCCGCTTCCATGCAAATCCATTTTAATAGAAATATCAGTTTCTTTTGTCTTTCTTTGTGCTTCTTTTTTCATCATATTATCCTTAGTATGCCTTTTAATTTCCTACTATGAAAGAACCTCTAAAGATTCCTTTAGAGATAAAGTCTCTTGCTTCTTGTTCACTTTGAAATCCACTCAAGTACACTCTATAAAGAGGTGCTCCTTGATAATAGTATTCTTTGACGATTGACTTATAAATCGACTGAACGTTATTGTTCTCTCTAGCATATCTTTGTGCACCTGATTTATTTCTAAATGCTCCGATCTGTACAAAGAAATTGCTGAGATTAACACTCTTTTGCTGTGTATTATTTGTATTGACGATTCCGCTAAAACCGATAACCTGCAATCTTACCGGTGCAGTTCCTATAGAAGCCATCCCCAATCGTAAAGCAGCTTCATAAGATAGATCAATGATTCTTGTCTTTACAAACGGTCCTCTGTCATTTACTCTTACTACAACACTCTTATTGTTTCGCAAATTTGTTACTCTTAACATCGTATTCATCGGTAGAGTTTTATGAGCTGCTGTCATGTCATACATATTGTAATACTCACCGTCTGATGTTTTTTTACCATGAAAATCTTTGCCGTACCAACTGGCAACACCGCTGTATGTATCACCCACACTTACGGTTGTCGGATAATATGTCTTTCCGTCAACGGTATAAGGCCTCATAGTTGCTTTATGCATACCTGGAGAATTATTTATTTGTCCACTATTGCCTATATTCCCTCTGCTAGGGAAACTACTGCTTCCTCCATAATAATTTGAATAAGTATAGTCTCTACTAGCGCATCCTGCAAAAATAAAAATTACGATCAGCGAGAAAAAAATTCTACTGCATTTGAGGAATAACAAGCTTTTCACCTATGACTATCAATGAATTTGTTTTATTATTTGCTCTAATAAGCGTATTTACGGCTACATTGAATTTTTGAGAAACTTTTCCCAACGTATCACCTTTTTTAATCACATAACTTATCATGCTAGGTTTAACTACAGGAATTATCAAAGATTGTTTTACGTGTAGCCAATTTGATTTTAGATGATTATAATCTTTGATCATTTGATAATGTATATGATATCTTCTGGCAATTCTGGCTAAAGAATCACCTTTTTTCACAGTATAGACATAAAATCTACTGTTATTTTTACTTGGATCAAAATTTTGTCTAAAATCAGCTTGCTTATTATATGGGATATATATAGCATATTTTCCGGCAAAAGGAGGCACAAAATCATGCTTTAACTGCGGATTATACGATCTTATTTCTTTTAATGACAATCCAATGCTGGATGCGACTGCTCCCAATGAAGTACCTTGCTTAACAATAACCTTCGCAAAAGTTTCAGCACTGCCGCCATTTAACAAATAATCTGAATTGTTTTCTATAATAAAATCGGCACTGTTTGCCAAGCTTTCCATCATGACGATTTTTCTGATATACATCCTGCTTTCTTTGGGAAGATATCTTTTTTTACCGTTTAAAAGAACGTTTAAATTATCTGTCTTTGCTCTTTTTATAGCTCGAAGAACAGTTCCTTCACCACAGTTATAAGCAATAGCCGCTAAATACCATTTGCCAAATATACCGTGCAAATATTTTAAATATTTGATTGCAGCCTCAGTTGATTTTACAGGGTCTTTTCTTTCATCAATGTAAGAATTTATTTTTAAGCCAAAATGTTTTGCTGTTGCAGGCATAAATTGCCATAATCCAACAGCTCTTGCTTTTGAGTATGCATTTGGTGCAAAATTTGATTCAGCCATGGCAAGATATAAAAATGCTTTTGGTATGCCGGAATCACTTATCATTTTTCTTAGATACGGCACAAATCTGTTGCCTTCTTCCAGAACCTTCAGGAAATGCTTTGTTCTGTATCTATTTACATCTTCTCGCATTGACATAAAAATTTTATCTTTTAAGAAGTTTGAATCTATATCAAAGCTCTTTAACACTAACACTTGTTCTTTAAAATTATTTTGGGTAACTAAGAAAGCATAACTGCTCTGTATAAATAGTAAAATAACAAATAAAAATTTCAGCATCCTGCCCCTTTTAATTAAAGCGTATGAAATGTTTGCATTTTACCTAATTTAGGCTTGAAAATGCTTTAAAAAGCCTTTTGGCGTTATTTGTGGTCAACTCTTCGACCTCATCAATATGCATATCTAATATTTGGGCGATTTTTTGCGCTACAAACGTTGTATATAAAGGCTCATTTCTTTCTCCTCGATGAGGGTGAGGCGTAAGATATGGTGCATCAGTTTCTATCAAAATCTTATCTTTTGGAATTTGCGGTAAAATTTCTACTAAATTTTTCGCATTTTTAAATGTTAAAACTCCGCCAATACCAAAATAAAAACCCAGCTCACTAAGTGAAAGCAAATGTTTTGAAGCATTGTAGCAATGCAAAACTCCTCCTACTTTACCTGCATCGTTCTCTTCTAAAACTCTTTTACTGTCATCATTCGCATCTCTGATATGAACGATCAAAGGTTTGTTTAGCTCTTTTGCAAGATCAATATGTTTTGCAAAGATATCCCTCTGCACTTGCTTTACCTTCTCTTTTTCTTCTTCGTTATCGGGTAGTCTAAAATAATCAAGTCCGCATTCTCCCACGGCAATGCATCTGTCATCTTTCAAATATTCTTTTAGTACTGACTCATCATAACCGTCTGTGTGATATGGGTGAATTCCTGCAGCATAGAAAATATTATAGTACTTATGTGATATATCTTTGGCTCTTTGTAAATCTTCAATATCCGCACCTGGAATTAAAAATCCATTAACATTTTGTTCTTCTGCTCTTCTTATAACATCATCTAAATCATCATTATATTTTATATCATCCAGATGGCAATGTGTATCTATAATCATATTATTTTTGCCTCATCTAAAAATTTTTTATCTCTTTTGATCAATCCTTTTGCCATTTTTACAAGTTTATCAAAATCATCCTTTTGACCTATCGTACTGTTGATTCTGAGAAATAATTCTTCTCGATCATAAGGTTTTCGTATGAAATCATTTGCACCCATCTTTAAAAATCTTGATGATATTCTTGGTTCATTACTTGCAGTCATGGCAAAGATTATTATTTCATTTTTACTGTACTCTTCTCTGACTTTTTCTGTAAACTCCAGACCGTTAATCACAGGCATATTGTAATCTGTCAAGATCAATTTTATATCTCTATTGTCTTTTAGATAATTCAATGCTTCTTCCCCATGAGCGCAAACCAGGACCTTGAACATGTAAAGTTCAAATAATCTTTTTAATTCATTTCTGGCAACAATGGAATCATCTACAATCAAGACTTTTATATCCCTGTTATTTGATACTCTCTTAATAACGGAAAAAATATAATCTATATCTTTCAAATCCCCTTTATGGACATAATCTATGATATTTTTTTTCAAAAAACTTTTTTGTAGTTCAACATCTGAACTTGCTGTCAAGACTATTGCAGGTATTTTTTTAGATATAACAAAATCTACGATCTCACCATTTGGCGCATCAGGGAGATTTAAATCACATAATGCGATAAAAAAATCGTCATCATCATCAATTATCTCTCTTGCCTGTTCAAATGTATAAGCCTGTATAACCTCAAAATCAAGCTCACCGGTCATCTTTTTTGTCAATATATTTGACAATGCCTTACTATCTTCAATAAGTAAAATTTTCTCTTTTATCAAACTTTCCTCTCATATAATGATTGTGCAAATTCTATAGCCTTTTCATGAATCTCTTCACCGCTTACCATTCTGGCAAGCTCTTTTACTCTCTCATCAGCATCCAATTTTCTTACATGACTTTCGTTGTTATTTTTAGAAACCAAAAAATGCATATCAGCTCTTGAAGATAACTGAGGTTGGTGAGAGATTGCAAATATTTGATATTTATCTGATAATATCTCTAGAACATTTGCCACGCTCATAGACTCTTTCCCGCTAAGATTTGAATCAATCTCATCTAAGATCAAAACTCCTCCGCTGCTTCTCAAATACTCTTCTCTTGCCGCGAGAAATGCTAATCTAAGTCTATTATACTCTCCTGAACTGATCTTCTTGACTTCAACATCTCCAAGATTTACGATCAACTCATCAATTCCATTTTCATCTAGCGCTTTTACATTAACTTCTACTTCAACGGGTGGCATGTAGAGCATATTTAAATAATAATTGATCCTGTCATTCATATTTTTTAGATTTGATATTCTTTCTTTAGAAATTGTATCGGCTAACTCTTGAACTACATTTTTTGCAATTTCATATTTCTTTTGCAAATCTTTTTTTTCAAAAGAGAGATTTTCATATTCGTTTAGTTCATCTATTTTTTGTTTTTTATACGCCAATATCTCTTCGATACTGCCATGCCTCTTTTTGAGGCTTGCAATTTTTTCTATTCTTTCTAATAGAGTTTCAATATCTATATCATCTAGGTTATTGAGCAAATCTTTTTGAGTCTCAAATTGACTTCTGAGTTCGTTCATGCATTCATCAAAAAACGCACTCTCTTTTTCCATAAGGCTCAAAACTTCAATTACGCTTGATTCATAATCAAATATACCTGATGCTCCCTCAAGAGCACTTTGGATTTTCTCTTTTTTAGATAAAGATTTCTTTATGCTCATCAGTTCTTCATCTTCGCCTATTTTTGGATTTATATCATCTATCTTATTTATCTCAAAACGTGCAAATTCCTTGAGTTCTTCGACTTTATTTTCTTTCTCTATTATAGCTTTTAATTCAATATCTATTTTTTTGTACTCTTCATAGTTCATCCTAAAATCTTGAAGGTTTTGATGATGAGTATCATTTTTCTGTGAACAAATAGCATCTAAGAACTCTAACAGCCTTTCATTTTCAAATTCACCGTTATCTTTGACGCTTAGATAGCTTAAAAAGTTTTTTGATATTTCATTTATATTTTTTCTGGAAATATTTTGAGAATTTACAAAATATCTTGTACTTTTTGATTTCATGAGCTTAAATACATTTACATCTTCACTTACAATACCGTATTCATCCATGTCAAGCTCATGAGAGACCGTTGCTTCAATTATCTCGGCATACGCGTCACTATATCCGAATAAAGATAAGATAGCTTGCATAAGCACTGATTTTCCGGCACCGCTTGGACCCGTAAATGCAATAAGTCCATTTTCAAAATTTAATTCACAATCTTTAAAAGAAAAATGTTCTTTGAGATAAATACGCTCTATCATAGATTTCCCCAGCTTAGTTTATCTTTCAGTGTATTAAAATAATTTTTTTCCAATGAGTGTATAAGTTTTGCACTTTTTTTGGCTATCTTTATAGTAACTTTTTCAAAGTCCCTCATCTTGTATCTATCTTGTCCGTCTATCACGATCAACATATCATCTTCACTTTTAAATTCGACTTCAAAATTCACAGGCAAAACAAGTGGGCGTTGGGTCAAAGAATGTGGACAGATAGGAGTCAGTATCAAAGCTTCCGTCAAAGGGTAAACAACCGGACCTCCTGCTGAAACATTGTAAGCGGTTGAACCTGTAGGTGTTGAGACAATAAGTCCATCACCCCTATAAAGATTGATCATATCATGATTCACAAAAGCTGCTACAGCTGACATAGAGGACGTATTGTCTCTTGCAAAAACTACATCATTAAAGGCTACGATATTTTTTACTCTTTTATTTTGATGTAAAGAGATCTCTAAAAGCATCCTCTCATCGATCCTATACTTTCCCAAGAACATATTGTCTATGAACTCTTCTATCTCATCTGTTTTTATATCTGTCAAAAAGCCTAACTGTCCGGCATAAATCCCAAGGATCGGTTTGTTATAATTAAAACTTTTCCTACATAGTGAGATAAGTGTCCCATCCCCTCCTAACGAAATTATGAAATCACTTTTTTTACACATTTCATCAAAATCAACGCCGTCACATCCTAGATTTTTTGCACTATTCTCTTCAACTAAAAGCTCTACACCATATTTTTCTAGCGCATCATATATACTTTTGTAATACTTCTTAAGTGTAGTATCACGTGGTTTGCTTACAAGCCCTGCACTACCGATGGATTCTATTTTGTCATTATTGCCAAGTATTTTCATTGTTGCTAACTATAGTAAAATTTAGTATAAATATTTTTTCAATCACGCAAGAGCCTTTTGCATCAAAATTTTTTCAATTATAGCATAAAACACAATAAACACGGGATCAATGACTGTCTATTGAGTTAAATTTATGCTCAAATTCTGGCAAGATTTCTTTCAATTTTGTGATTTTATCCTCAGTGCTTATAAGTTCATTTATATCAGCGTTCAATTTATCTATATCGTATTTTGTCTCTTTTGCCACCATGATAGATTTATATTTTGTCTCTTTATCGGCTTCATCTATAAGCAATTCTTCATATAACTTTTCTCCCGGTCTCAAACCTGTAAATTTTATCTCTATGCCTTGCTTACCGCTAAGTTCAATCATCTTTTTGGCAAGATCGCATATTTTGATAGGCTCACCCATATCAAGTATAAAGATCTCTCCGCCTTTTGCTATTGCTCCTGTTTGCAACACTAATTCACACGCTTCAGGTATAAGCATGAAATATCTTGTTATTTCAGGGTGTGTGACTGTCAATGGACCGCCGTTTTCAATTTGTTGCTTAAATTTTGGGATAACAGAGCCGCTGCTGCCAAGAACATTTCCAAATCTAACGGCAACTATCTCAGTATTTTTTGTTTCAACGTTTCCTGCATAAAGTTCACAAATCCTTTTTGTAGCACCCATCACATTTGTAGGTCTTACTGCCTTATCAGTAGAGATCAATATAAATTTTTTAACTTCGTATTTAATCGCCAGATCAATACAATTTTTTGTGCCTATGACGTTATTTAATATACCTTCTTCTACATTTTCTTCAACTAAAGGAACATGCTTATATGCCGCTGCATGGATTATCACATCAGGCTTGCAAGTAGATATCGTCTTTTCAAGTAACTTTACATCCAAAACACTATGCATAAAAGCTTTTACAAAATCAAACTTCAACTCTTCGCAAATACTGTATAGATTAAACTCGCTGTGATCTAAAAGGAATAACTCTTTTACACCGTATTTTATACATTGTCTGCTTATCTCACTGCCTATACTTCCACCGGCACCTGTGACAAGAACTTTTTTACCTTTTAAAAAAGACGATATCGAATCCTTGTCTAAATCCTGAGGATGTCTTGCTAAGAGATCTTCTACGCTTATATTTTTTAATTGATCGGAAAATGGCTCATTTGATAGTATTTTTTCTAATGTAGGCAAAATTTTTATATCAACAAAATATTGTTCCATTTTGTTATAGATATTTTGAATAGCAGCAGGACTTGCAGAGGGCAATGCGATTATCAACAAGTCAAATTTATCGTTTGCAACATTTTTAAATTGATCATCGGAGATAATTTTAATACCGTCAATACTTCTGTTTTGCAATTTTTTATCATCATCAACAAAATATTTTATCTTAAAATGGGAATTCCTGTACTCTTCTTCTAATTTCATACCTGCTTTGCCAGCACCATATATCACCAAACTTTTTGTTTTCTCAACCAAGCTTCTGTTTTTGTACATATAATAAAGATACATAAAAAAGTTAATAGCAAAAAGATATAAGAACAATTCAGACAAGAAAAAAGAAACAGGAATAATCGTATAATAAAAAGGCATATAAACAATAAAGGCTATCATATTCACAAAGCTTTTTATCATAAATGTTTTTTGTGTTGCCTTAGACCAAGACAGAGAATAGTCTTGGAAGAATATCAATGATGCAAGTATTCTAACGAGTATAACTAAAAGTATCGGCTTTAATGCAAACGGCTCATGAAAGATCCAAAAGGTCCAAACAAATGTCCCCATACTCAGACTTGCGATGATTAGTATGTTTAAAAATCTCTTATCAAAATATGAAATCATTCAAACCTCTTTTTCTTAATTATATTTTTAATTTATATATTTTTGCCATAGGATTAAGTATGACAGGTTGAAATAAGCTTTTATCATAATTTTCAAGTACAAAAAGCTGGATATAAAGCGAATGTAACATAGAGTCATCTAAAACAAGAAATGTATGATATGAGCGTAAAAATATTATAGAGATATTTCCTTCAGCATGTAGTGTCTGCTTTTGTTTATGTAATTTGCCATCCTTTTCATACGCCGTAACATACAGATCTTTAACCGGGGTTTCTTGATTTCCAACTTTTAGAATACCTCTTTTTTTATAAAATAAAATATTATCTCCAAGATTTAAAACATCTTGTGAGTCTTGAAATTTATTTGTTTGGTAGAAAAAATATTTTCTTATTATCTTTCCATTCATCAGGTCCATATCACTAAATCTGGCAATAGTCGGAAATATCCCAAGCATCCTATATGGAAGATAAAAATATATATCTCGTGTTTTTTTAGGAAGCTTTATATTTGTATCAAGAGAGGCTAAAAAATCATTTGTATCTTTAAAACCATAGTGAAGCGTCATCTTCTCAATATTAGTTCTATTAATATCAGGGTTTGTTGCACTTAAGTGATATGATTTCTCCGTATACTCTACATCTAATCTGGCTAACTTAGCAGCATCAACTTGAGGGTTTGTAAGTATGAAACTAACAGGGAAATTGTCTGCTCCACTATGTTTTCCGCCATCGATCAAAGTCTTTACATCACTGTAGTATCTAAGAGGATAACCATAATCCCACCAAGACAAAGCATAATCTTCTCTTTTAGCTATGGTTTTCAGTTGATTTAATAAACCTACTTCCTGCCTAGAAAAAACCGTAGGTACTCTATACCCTACAACATGCATGATATTTGGATATAGCGCCGCAATGGTACAGATAGATACAAAAGCCGCTCTTATGTAAAAACTACTCTTGCCTTGTACTAAAAATCGTTTTAGAAAATCACTAATAGAAAAGAAAAGAAAAGAAACTCCAAATGCCATAACAGGAACGGCATATATAGTAAACCTCAAACCGCCAAAATGTGCCAAAAATCCAAGTCCTAAAAGAGGAAGTCCTAAAAGCATCACTGGATATCTAAAACAAAACCAAACATATCCTATGAGAGATAAAAAGAATGTAACAGTACTGCCGCTTATTCGGTTTGCAAAAGTCGTAAAAGGGATATGTCCTGCTTCTCTGACAGTCTGCATGACAGAGAAAAAATGAAGTTTCAATCCTTCTCCAGCCAAGTCTGTGGGGTCTTTAAAAACATACCCTTTCAACTGTAACCAAATTGGAGAAAATCCGCCTGTAAGTAAAAAACATACAAAGGCTAAACCTAAAAGATAGTATATATAAGAATCCAATTTTTTACTTTTGTATAAAGCAAAGACAATGACAACGATGAAAAATCTGCTCAAGCTAGGTAAGCCCATCATCGCAAACATCATAATAGCAAGCAATTTATAATTATAAGTATTTTTTCGCTCATAGATCAAAGTATAAAGTAGAATAAGTCCGAAAAATGCAAATTCCAATGAATAACTTTGGGGATACCACCATCTATAAGCTATGATTTCAAGCGCAGTAAATATTAGATATTTTTCTTGTCTGCTTTGAAAGGCAAGAGTTAGCGACCATAAAAGAAATACCGGTAATACGATATTAAGCATGTCAGTATCATAATAACCGACCATGGTCCTATTATAGTAACTCCAAGCAATAGAAGCTACAAGTGCTGCGACAAAACCAATCTCAGCTTTTTTTAAACTTTTTGCCATAAGAATCATAGGGATGACTATGATCGAACTCAAAAAAGCCGGCATATAAAACATAACCGTTTCCAAAGAAAAAGGTAAAATTTTAGTAAACCAAAATGTCAATAAAGAAGGGCCTGAAGTCGTAGGTGATATTGAATTTGGCGTAGAAAAACCGCGGATTAGGTCTCTTGCACCCTGCGCCCAGTAGTAACCGTCATTTGTGTTTATCATGAACTGATTGTTCCAAATAAAGTTTTCATATCCATGGAACTGATAAACCCAAATCAACCTAACTAAAATACTAAATATATATGCAAAAGCTATATATATAACAACTTTGACATTTTCGCTAATCTTATAATCTGTCATCTGTTTATCCTGTTTATTTGTCTATATAGTATCTCTAATTCTCAAAAATATCGGAAATCTAGGTCTCCCGTTTTTTGTTAAGCCTTTATATTTAAAAGTTACAATAGTTCCTATTTTAGGAGGATTTATTCGCTCTTTATTACTTAGTCCACTTCCTAGCTTGATGATTTGTCCTGTTTTCATCTTACATTTCAGTGATCCGATCAGCCCGTTATTTTTACCTTTGCCAATATTATATCCTACAATTTTACACTCATCATCTAAAAAACTCTTAACCTTAAGTGCCTGATCTGTTCTTCTATTTATATAAGGAGCATTTGGATTTCTAACTACAACGCCTTCTCCGCCTTTTAATTCAACTTCTGTTAAATACTTATTTAGCTCAGTTCTATTTTTACATACGATTTGTTTTATGATTTTTATATGAGCATTGTAATGCGATTGTAGATATTTGCGTAAAACATCAAGCCTTTGAACAAGGTTGCCTTTTTGATGTGGAACTTCAAAGATATTATAAGTCAGTTGCTTCCAACCGTCATTTGGGTTTTGTTTTCTGACAATACCGGAGATATTTTCAAAATCACCTCTTTTGCTCCAAAGTTCGCCGTCAATTTCAAAAGGAGGAAAGCCTTTCGTAAACCATTTGGGGGCACTCAGCTTATGTCCTCCTCTGGATATAAGCTTTTTCCCATCCCAATATGCCCTTACACCGTCTAATTTTTCACTCATAAGCCAACCACTTATATTTGCATCACCTTTATATACTTTTAAAAGCAGTAGATTTGGTTTTCCTGCAAATAATACAAGAGGGACAATGAGCAAATAAATTAGTTTTTTCATAAAACGTTAAATGTCTTGTTCTATTAATTCTTGAAATCTATTAAAATATATGTTTTTAAGCTCACTTAGATTTACATTGATGTAGTTGCAAACAAAATCATCTTCTTTTGTAACACTACCTATCTTTTGGACATTTATACCTATTTTCTCAGCCATTTTTTCAAATTTTTCCTCATCAGTGACTTCAACTATAGCTCTTGAAAAGCTTTCAGAAAATATATCTCTTTCATCTTCTAATTCCATACAACTCACAGAGCCTAATCCACTCATACAACTCATCTTAGCCAAAGCTATAGCAATTCCGCCGACATTAACATCTTTAGCACATTTTAGAAGATTCTGTTTATTTGCACTGATCACTAATTCCCAAAGTTTTAACTCTTTTTTATAGTCTATTTTAGCTAAAGAGCCTTCTACTTTTCCAAAAAGTTCCTTCATGTATAGACTACCGCCAAAATCACTGTATGTGTCACCTATAAGGTATATTGGATTTCCAATCTCTTGAAAGAAGCTAGGAAGTGTAGAGTTCGCGTTCTCATTTATACCGACCATTGCTATTGCAGGAGTAGGGAAAATACCAACACCGTTTGTTTCATTATATAAAGATACATTTCCACTGACCACAGGTGTGTTAAGTGCTGCACATGCTTCTTTTATACCATAACATCCTTGTGCAAACTGCCACATAATCTCTGGGTTTTCAGGATTTCCATAATTGAGACAATCTGTGATTGCTTTTGGAGTGGCTCCGCTCATAGCTACGTTTCTTCCGCTTTCCATAACAGCAGCAGCAGCTCCGCCAAACGGATCAATATAGTTAAATCTAGGATTACAATCACTGCTCATAGAAAGAGCGACATTTGTATCTTTGACTCTAATAGAGCTTGCATCCAAGCTGCCAGGTGCTTTTATCGTATTTGTCTGTACCATCGAGTCATACTGTTGAATGATCCAAGATTTATCAACGACTTCAGGAGACGAGAACAACATATCAAATGCTCTCTGATTTGAAACTTTCTCAAAATCGTCTATAGTCGTATCTTTTATCTTATCTAAATATTCAGGTTTTTTTACAGGTCTGTCATATACAGGTGCTTTTTCACCGACAGGCAATACAGGGATATCTGCAACTTTGTCTCCGAACCAGAAAAGCTCCATATTTCCGCTATTTGTAACTTCTCCGATAACTTCTGCGTCAAGATCCCACTTTCTAAAAATTTCCAAGACTTTATCTTCATAACCTTTTTTGGCGCAGATAAGCATTCGCTCTTGAGATTCACTGAGCATAAATTCAAAAGGAAGCATACCTTCTTCACGTGCAGGAACGAGATTTAGATGCATGATCATTCCGCTTCCGCTTCGTCCCGCCATCTCAAAAGAACTGCTTGTCAGTCCGGCAGCACCCATGTCTTGGATGCCGACGATGTAATCATGTTTAAAAAGCTCTAAACAAGCTTCAAGTAAAAGTTTCTCTGCAAATGGATCTCCGACTTGTACGGTAGGTCTCAGAGCTTTATTTTCTTCACTGAAACTATCGCTTGCCATGACAGCGCCGCCAAGTCCGTCTCTTCCAGTTTTACTACCTACATAAATAACGGGATTGCCCACGCCTTTTGCTAGTCCATAGAAAATTTCATCTGTTTTCACAAGTCCTAAAGTAAATGCATTTACTAAGATATTTCCGTTATAACACTCTTCAAAAGATGTTTCACCCCCTATAGTAGGAACGCCCATACAGTTACCGTAATCTCCGATACCTGCGACCACTCCACGCACCAAATATCTTTGATGTCTGGCAGTTTCATCATCATTCCTGATATTTCCAAAGCGAAGTGAATTCATATTTGCTACAGGTCTTGCTCCCATAGTAAAAACATCTCTTAAGATTCCACCTACTCCTGTAGCTGCACCTTGATAAGGTTCTATAAAACTTGGGTGGTTATGAGATTCCATCTTAAATACTGCTGCAAGCCCGTTTCCTATATCTATGACACCTGCATTTTCACCAGGTCCTTGGATAACCCAAGGAGCCTTCGTCGGAAAACCATTTAGATACTTTTTGCTTGATTTATAAGAGCAGTGTTCACTCCACATAGAAGAAAATATCTTTATCTCTAAAAGATTTGGCTCTCTTCCCATGATCTTTAGAATATTTTGATATTCATCCATCGTAAGCTTGTGTTGTTTTAATACGTCATCTAAGTTTTGCATAAATTTTAGTCCCATAAATTAATATGGGATTATTCTACTAAAAAAGTGCTAAATATGTATTTAAGTATTTGATTAGTGTAAAATTTTAGAAAAAGCTGTTTCCAGTTCTTTTGCGGAAGCGCCCATGATTTTTTCTACGTTTCCACCAAATATTTTACTTAAAACGCCCATATTTGCGCCACAATAGAAAACTTTTCCATTTTTGTCCTCATATACTCCTGCACGATATGGCATAAAAGAGAGGATATTTTTATCCTTGTCATGCTTAACTATTCCATAAGCGTGACCTGCATTGCCCAATGAAATAACATGCATTTTTGCTACATTTTCATTCCCTGCCTTTTCAAATGACTGCTTCATGTTGTATACGTAAGGAACACTCCAGCCCATACCTTTTGCCAACTTCTGTATTTCTTCGACTGTGTCCTCAAAATTTAGCTTACTTTGTTTATTTATGATCATTATTTTTGGCATAATTTTCCAGATTACAATAGCACTAATAACAAAGCCGACTATCATTCCAAATAAAAATTGCATATATTTTCCTTATAATAAATATAAAATATTAGCATATTTATTCTTAGTCAAAACTTCTGGCGTCTAATTTTTGAAAAATTTTAATGTATAGTTTTTTTACACTCAATGTAGTGAAATTGAAATCTAAAATTTGTGTTTGTAAATTGTGCGGAAAGTGAATAAAAAACGTTAAATGGCTAAAGTATACTTAAAAAATTTCTTTGTATTGTTTCTATTTACCCAAACAAAAACTACCGAACATCTTTTCAAGTATTTCATCTCTGTCAAAATTTGTGGTGATCGAGGACATGCTGCCGATTGCCTCGTTTAAATGAAATGCAAATATTTCCAATTCACCCTCATTGAGTACGTGTCTACTTTGTTCTATAGCTTCAATAGTCATATCTATGGCTCTCATCTGTCTCTTTGAAGTCAACAAAATAGAATCATCATTTGATGAACTATCTAGTAATTTTTTTAATTTATCTAAGATCAATGTATTGTCATAAATGCTAGATATTTCTATAAAATCTCCTTCAATATTGGAGATATCAAACTTTGCAGGCAAGTCTTTTTTATTTAGAGCCTGTATGATATGTTTATCTTCTGGACACTCTTTCAATATATCCAAGATAACTCTATCTTCAGCATCAAATTCTCGTGAATTGTCAAATAGTGCTATAACTATGTCTGATGACTCTATAGCTTTTTTTGATCGATCTATTCCTATATTTTCTACTAGATCATTTGACTCACGTATACCTGCTGTATCTACGATCTTAATAAGATGAGTGCCTATCCTGACCTCTTCTTCTATAGTATCTCTTGTTGTTCCTGCGATGTCACTTATAATAGCTCGATCATAACTTAAAAGTGAATTGAGAAGTGAACTTTTACCAACATTTGGTTTACCGACTATCGCTACTCTGAAACCTTCGACTAATCCTTCTCTTCTTTTTGAATTATCATAGGTGGTTTTAAGTAAGTCTTCTAATTTTTTTAATTTTGCCTCTATTTGCTGAAGTAAATCTTGAGGCAGGTCTTCTTCTGCATAATCAATACTTGCTTCAACATATGCCAAAACATCAACTAGATCATCTCTGATCTTTTCTACGAACTCTTTCAGCTCGCCTCTCATTTGACGTGCCAATATCTTCGCTGCATCTATGCTCTTTGTCTCTATGATCTTTGCTATTGCCTCAGCTTCCGTGAGATCGATCTTGCCATTTAAAAATGCTCTTTTTGAAAATTCTCCAGGTTCAGCCAATCTAGCACCGTTTTTTATGACTGCATCCAAAATCATATCAGCGACCACGATACCGCCATGACATTGAAATTCAACTATATCTTCTGCCGTAAACGAATTTGGTCCCTTAAAATATATAACTATAGATTCATCTATAACAGATCCACTATCATCGTAAAGTGTTAATTTTGAGGCATATCTAGGAGTAAATTTTTCTTTTTTTGTAATTTTTTGTGCTATGTGTAGAGAATTTGGCCCACTGACTCTTACAACTGCTATAGAGCCTACACCATGAGCCGTAGCTATCGCGGATATTGTGTCTATTTGACTTTCCTGTTGAAATCGTTAATGACTATAAATCTACCGCCCTCTCTGCCAGATTTTATACCGACATATTTTTCAGGAAATTCTACCCTGAGCTTTTCTAATGCGATTTTTATAAGAACACCGTCTAAGATTTTCGTTTGCCCTCTTCCGTTGTTTCTAACTCGCTCAATGACAGGAACTAAATACTTTCCTATCATCTCTTCTTGATTTTTTAGAAACTCTGCAATTTCAAGGCGTATATTTAGACCATACTTGATATTTATCCAATTGTACAATAAGTAAGAAAGAGCTTTATATCTATACCCTTCTTTTCCTATTAGAAGAGCAACATCTTCTCCTGAAAATTCTATCAATATAGTCTCGTCATCATATTTAGACACTTTTATATTGTCTATTTCAAAACAGCTCTCTTTAAAGAGTCTGTTTATATCAACTTCTATAGTTTTGATTGCTTTATCAATATCAACTTTGATTTCTGGTTGTTTTGGCTTCTCTTGAATTTCTGAAGAGATTTGTTTTTCAGGAGCTTTTTTGTGAGTCGTTGTGTTGTTATTTACTTTTGTTTCTTCTTTACGATTATCTTCTCTTCTTGGTTTTTGTTTTCTCTTTTTTTCAAAATTTTTCTCTCTTCTTGGGCTAGTGTTCGTTTCTTGTTTCGGGCCCCTGTTCTCTTTACGAGAGGAGCCTTTTTTTGAAACTTCTATGATGGCTGTTTTTTTGAACATACCCAAAAAGCCGGAATTTGCATTTTGTACAATCTCTATATCCAACTCAGTAACAGAACAGTTAAATTCTTTTGCCGCGTCTAAATATGCTTCTTGTAGTGTATTTGCTTCTATCTTTATCATTTTGTAGCCTTTTCCTCAACTACCCTATGCTTTTCAAATGCTTTGTTTACATATGTTTGCTGTGCTATCGAGAACAGGTTGCTTACAAACCAGTAAAGTGTCAAACCCGCAGGGAATGTAACAAAGAAAAATGTAAAAATCAAAGGTAAAAATTTCATAATTTTTTCTTGAGTTTTGTCTGTAAAATTATTTGGAGCCAATCTTTGTTGGATGAACATAGACAAGCCCATTAAAACCGGAAGTATAAAGTACGGATCCATAACAGCTAGGTCATGTATCCAAAAGATCCAAGGAGCACCTTTTAGCTCAACCGCATTTTGCAGTACGCGGTAGATGGCAAAAAACACCGGAATCTGAAGGATCATAGGAAGACACCCACCCATAGGGTTTGCGCCGTGCTTTTTGTAAAGTTCCATCATATGGGCATTTAGTTTTTGTTTGTCGCCTTTATATTTTGCTTGGAGTTCTTTCATCTTCGGTGCCAAGATTTTCATCTTGTTCATAGAGACCATACCCTTATATGTAAGAGGGAACAGTACCAATCTTATCAAGAATGTAAGAACAACGATAGCCCAACCCCAGTTTCCTAAGTATGAATGGATCATAGATAATAGCACAAAAAGAGGCTTTGATATAAATGTAAAAAATCCATATTCTATCAAGTCAGTCAAGCCTGGATTTATTTTATTTAATATCACAAATTCTTTAGGTCCGATATATCCGCTTAATTTTAGATCTTGAGTACCTTTTATATAAAGTGCAGGTATTTTATCTTTTTCAGGACTTTCGACTACTGTCATGCCTGTTTTGAAATTATATAAAACCGTTGCATAATATTTATCTGCATTTCCTGCAAATTTTACATCTTTGAAAGTTTGTTGTTTTGCATCACCATCGGAAATGATCTCCATACCGCCGTCACTTTTTTTAAGAAGCGCACCATGAAAGGTATAGTGGTCTTTCGCAAGACTTGGGTGATATCCGGGAGTTATAAAATACTCTTTATTTTTATCTAGTACGACATTTACGTCATAATGCCCGTCATTATAAAATGTAAGCTCTTTTTTTACTTTCACTCCCGGAAGGTCTTGAGTCAAAGTGATTTTTACAGGTTTGTCTTTTAGTTCAACTTCAGATTTATCCGTGCTATAAGATGTAGCAAATGCTTCCGTATTTATAGCCTCGTCACTGAATCTTATCTCTAAAGGTAAGAAACTCAGCTTATGATCGACGAGTTGTAGTCTATGCCCATCAGGCAAGAGGTATTTTTTGTCATTAAGATAAAACTTAGTGATTCTTCCTAAACTGTCTATTTCCAATTCATAATTTTTAGATTTTACCGTAGCCAATATCTTGTCTGCATTCTTTACGGTACTTGTCGGTGTTTTGGCGATTTTACTTGGTACATTACTGCTTGTATCAGCAGCGACTGGAGCTTTTGAAGAATTTATTGTTGCATTTTTCTCAACTTTGGAGCTATTTTGCTCATTAAAATTATGGACCGGTTTTGGAATAAAAAAATAATCATAAGTAGCAAAAAATAAAAATGATAAAACTGTTGCTATTATGATCCTGTTTTGATTACTAAGTTTGTCTAACACAAATAACCCTTTTATATTTATATAATATTTTTAAAAGATTTTACAACATAAAAACTTTTTTCATCTTTTGGGATGAACCAAAAAGATACTTTTTTAAAAGATGATTTATGGCTTCTTATAAAAGAAGTCTTGGTAAAAACCTTCTTAACCACAGGATAGTCAATACCGCCAACAAAAAGCTGATTGCATCTGAGAATCCTCAAAACTGAAAAAAACAGAGCTTTAAAAAAATTATTAAACATTATCTGCTCTTTAGCATATTGCGAACAAGTCGGATAATATCTACAACTTCCATAGCTAAAAAGCGTAAGAAATTTTTGATAGAACCATATCAATGATAATGCTATTTTTTTCATTTTTCCAAACATTTTAGTCGTTCAAATGACCAAAGCAAGCCGTTTTTTAGAGATTCATAATCTAAACTATGGATTTTATCTTTGGCTACAAATACGTAACTTCCCACAGATAAATCTTTTTGCAATTCCAGAAACAGAGCTTTCAGTCTTCTTCTTGCTCTATTTCTTTTAACTGCATTTCCAACTTTTTTGCTTGCTGTAAAACCTACTTGTTTTTCAGAACCAGGCGTGTAAAAGATCACGGCACCTTCAAAGTGCCATTTTTTGCCATTATTATATACGTAAGAAAACTCTTTTGTTTTCTTTAGTACCCTATAACTTCCTATGCAGCCAATCTTTTTCTACCTTTTGCACGTCTTGCATTTATAGTTTTTCTTCCATTTTTAGTCTTCATTCTAGTTCTAAAACCGTGAGTTCTCTTCTTTGGAGTATTGTGCGGTTGAAATGTTCTTTTCATGTTTTTCCTTTGATAGTATTTAATTTTTGTAAATTAAGGTACGGATTATACTGTAGTTTTACTTAATTGCATTTAAAATATATTTATCTTATTTTATTAATATAGCGCTTATGAAAAAGTATCTCGGCATATTGGTTACAATTTTATTGCTCAGCGGTTGTGCACCAAAACCAAATCTTCCAAAAGTTAACGCTCATCAAGTGTCAAAACTCAACAAGATGTTAAACTCACTTCATGTAAAAAAATCCGAAGCAAAAGATCTGGCACGCAAAGCTGTAATTCATGCAGAAAAACTTGCGCATGATTACAAACTCGTCAGGCCACCGCTGTTTCAAAACTTTTTAGTCAACGTCGGTTTGCGAAAAAAAGGACTTTGCTGGCAGTTTGCATACGATATGCTCTCCTTTGTCAAAAAACAGCATTATAAAAGTTTTGACTACTACATCGGTGGTGCGAACATAGGTAACTACTGGGATGAACACAACGTGCTGGTCGTCACCTGCAAAGGATGCAGCTTTGATCAAGGCGTGCTTCTAGATCCGTGGAGGGATTCGGGGAAATTGTTCTTTTCCAAAGTTGAACATGACAAAGATTACAAATGGAGACCAAGAGGAGGACTGAGATGAAAACCGAAAAATTTGAAAACGACGTGAGAGTCGTGCATAAGTTCATACAACTCTACTGCGACAAAAACCATACGGGTCATGATAAGAAGTCAGATCACCTCATCTTGACCTATCATGACACCGATCTTGGTACGATCAACTACCACCTATGCGCGACCTGCGAACAAACGCTAAAGTATTCACACCAAAGACTCATAGAATGCCCACATGATGAAAAACCAAAATGCCGCAAATGCCCAACCCCCTGCTACGAAAAGACCGAGTGGAAAGCCCTAGCAAAGATCATGAGATACAGCGGCATGCAAATGGGACTCTTGAAAGTTAAGAAGTTGTTTAGAAAATCAACGTAAGAAAAGTTTTTTGCGAAAGATTGCCTAAACTTTTTGTGTCTTTTTATCACAAAGTCATAGACTATTTGACCTAAATGCAACATGAAACATGATTGATATAGTGTAAGTTTTGTTCATAGCCCATTAAGTATTATATAACTATAATAGTGGCATTAATCACTAGTGATGTGAGAGGAGTTTGGCAGATGACTGAATGGAAACTACCCGAGGCTTACGATTTTGATGGACGTACCGTGAGATATGGAGTGCTCGGTGATGGCCCTCCTGTAGTCGTTGTCCATGGTACACCTTGGTCTTCGTTTAACTTGCGACATCTAATCCAAGCTTTATCCAAAAACTTCACAGTGTACTACTATGATCTAATCGGTTACGGCCAATCGGATAAATCACCCGGTGATGTTTCACTAGCTATTCAGAACCAGATATTGAATCGACTTATTGACCACTGGGAGATTGAGAATCCAGTCATAATTGGCCATGATTTTGGAGGTACGACGGTTCTTCGGACACACCTTATCAATGGACGCGAATTTAAAAAAATCGTACTTATTGATCCGGTTGCGGTTTCCCCATGGGGTTCGCCTTTTTTCCAGCACGTCAACGCACACGAAGCTGCTTTTGCAGGTGTTCCGGATTATATTCATGAAGCTATTGTTCGCGCATACATCAATACAGCCGCCTTCAAACCCATAGATAATGCGATACTGGATATGATTGTCCTCCCGTGGACAGGACCAGACGGAAAAGCGGCTTTTTACCGACAAATCGCACAGGCCAATTCAAGTTACACGGATGAAGTACAACCCTTATACACCCAGATCACCAAGCCTGTTTTGATCCTTTGGGGACGCGAGGATACATGGATACCGCTACAACAAGGTAAAGTTTTGCACAACATGATCCCAAACTCATTATTTCATGTTATCCTAGATAGTGGACATTTAGTAATCGAAGAACAGCCCGATCTGCTCCTTGAAAAGATTTATCCTTTTCTTCAAGATTGAAGGCTTCACATAATAATAGTTTATCTAGGCTAAAAAGTAATACTATACTTTATATTTGTAGTTTATATACTACATAAAATTATGTTTATACTCTATATAAGAATTATCTAATTATAATATTAGAATTAATAAATAATTGTACGTTTCCGCAAAGCGGGAACGTACAACGGCTCGGGCTGAACACCCGCTAGTCATCCGGAGCTTCGCACCAGATAACAAGCGGGAGGAGCAATCTGCCATCGGAAAACCTAAAGGTTTACCAATGGCAGTCACTCACCCGCGCCCCGTTAGTCATACAAATGAAAGGAACTAATCAAGATATGCAGCATGATTATGACAAAAACCCTATAATCATTAAAGACTATGGAGCCTATTTTCAGCTTAGTTTAGTGATGTTGATTTCTCTTGTCGTGATAATACTATGGGTGAATGATTACAGAATTGGAAGATTTGAAGAAGTTGATTACTCTAGTTTTGAATTTTTTCGGATTATTATCGTAGGTGCTTTAATCCTTTGGTTTTTTTACTTTTTATATACACTTCCAAAACATTTTCAAAAAAAACCCAGCTTTTTTAAATTTTACAATCAAAAATTCCAATATGTGGAATATTTTTATGATAAGGAAGGCATTAAAACTGAACTGAGTCTTCCAATAAACTCCATAGAACGGGTTTCATTCTGTGTAGTTTCTGAATTACAAGATAGATATGGCAGATGGCATCATCTTTCATCATGGCAACTTTACCGTAAATCTTCAATCGGGGTTCATATTGGAAAAGCAACGATTTTCCTTCGTTATTTTTTAACGTACTTACTATTTGTACTTCCCTATAAAATATTGCGCTTATACAAAGCAGGTGAATCTATTGGTCTTTTGAAAAAAAATCTGTTTATTCAGTTTAAAAACCGCAACTATATTTTAATAAATATCTATTCTCAAAAAGATCTAGACGAGCTCTTAGAATACTTCCGAATAAATGGCCTCTCTATACATGAAAAAACCTACTTTATTCCCCATCTACAAAACCAAGGTTGGTTTGTGGACAAAGAAGAGGTTTGGTCAAATGAATAAAATGACTAACAAATCAGTGGAGCCAATAAATTACCCGGCGGCTAATTTATTGCTCATTTTAAACGTTATCTCGGACGCTACGCATCCGAGATAACGGGGCGCGGGCTGAACACCCGCTAGTCATCCGGAGCTTCGCACCAGATAACAAGCGGGAGGAGCAATCAACCATTGGAAAATCCAAAGATTTTCCAACGGCAGTCACTCACCCGCGCCCCCGTTAACCACCTAAAAGGAAAAGTATTTGGAAATATCAGAACTTAGTCCATGGATTGCAGCTGGAAAAGACTCACTTGTAGGACTGTCGGCTGTTTCTGCTGCAATATTTGCTTATTTGGGATTAAGTGCATGGAAAAAAGAGTTAAAAGGTAAAGCCGAATACCAATTAGCCAAAGATGTTTTGAAATCAGTCTATAAGGTTCGCGAAGCCTTTAAGCATGTACGGAATCCTGCAATTTATCAATATGAATATCCTGAAGATATGACAGATTATCATGGACACTTAAAAAGAGAATACAAGCATGAAGGCACAGTATATGTCTATGAAAATCGATGGAAAGTAATGGCAGAAGCTTTCAGTGAATTAGAAGAACATCATTTAAATGCACAAGTTGAATGGGGTGCTGAATTTCAAGACACCATCGTCAAGCTACGGTCTTGTAGAGTTGAATTACAAATTACGATTCAACAATTGTTGGAAAGAAAAAAAGATGCGGAGTTAGACCGAATGACTACTCGGGAACAAAGAGCAGCAGAAAGATCAGTTTTATACTATGGTGGAGAAGATTCTGAGTATGACAAGTTCACTCCCGAAATAAATCAAGCGATTGATAAGTTCGAAAAATGGCTGAGGCCTCATATAAATAAAAGAGGTTAACAAACCAAAGGAGACCAATCAAAAACCCGCGGGCGGCTTTTTGATTGCTCATTTTAAACGTTATCTCGGACGCTACGCATCCAAGATAACGGGGCGCGGGCTGAACACCCGCTAGTCATCCGGAGCTTCGCACCAGATAACAAGCGGGAGGAGCAAACTGCCATTGGAAAACCTAAAGGTTTACCAACGGCAGTCACTCACCCGCGCCCCGTTATGCACAAGGAATGGAACCATATGATTGAAAAAATAAAATCTGACTTGAAAAGTGAGTTTGAAAATAAACTTTTTGATGCATGTTTACAAAACCTTGAAGATACTGAAAATTCATTACGACTCAATAATTTTGCATATGCCATGCGTGAATTAACAAGACATATTCTTAAACGCCTTGCTCCTGATGATTGCGTTTTACAATGTTCTTGGTATAAAAATGAAACACCTAATGAAAATGGAATTACTAGAAAACAAAGATCATATTACGCTGTTCAAGGTGGATTAACTGATTCGTACATAAACGATACCCTTGATCTCGATGTAAAAGCAATTCACAAAAAACTCAATAATGCTATAAATAAGCTCAGTAAATATACACATATTGAACCAAAGAGTTTTGATTTGCCGAACGAAGAAGTGGATACCTTTGTTACTGAAACTATTGAAGCTGTCTTCAATTTTTTAATCCTTATTGATGAGTGTCGAGAAATGATTATTTCAAATTTATGGGAACAGATACAAAATACCACAATTGATGAAGTTTTACTAGATACTATTCAAGAAATTGATGTATTATGTTCACATCATTTTATTGATGAAGTTTACACTGATAACATTAAGATTCATGAAATAAACAATAAAAATGTCATTTTTCATGCAAGCGGTATTATTGGTAGTGAAATGCAATGGGGTTCAAATTCTGATTTACGTCGTGATATTGGTCACGTAGGCAGAGAAACATTTTCATTCACTTGTTCATTGTTTAGTCCAGTTGAAGACCCCAATATGGTCGAAGTCACGGAACATTCATTAGTTGTTGATACAGAAGAATATTTATATGGTCGGTATGGACGAGATGAACATGCATAACAAGTCAGTGGAGCCAATAAATTACCCTGCGGGCAATTTATTGGCTCATTTTAAACGTTATCTCGGACGCTACGCATCCGGAGCTTCGCACCAGATAACAAGCGGGAGGAGCAAACTGCCATTGGAAAACCTAAAGGTTTACCAACGGCAGTCACTCACCCGCGCCCCGTTATGTTCAATATTAGGTAAGAATAGGAAAACGATGAATGAACTACTAAGAATAGAATATAATCCTTTGGGAAGAATATATATGTTACTTGTATGGTTATTGTTTGGTCTACCAGTTGGGTTGTTTTTATTTTTAGTAGTAAATAATTACTTTGCAAATTTTTTTGGAATACTACTAGTTACATTTTCTGTTTTCTGTTTTTTGAATCTATTATGCTTTAAAAGTTTGATTTTTTATGAAAATGAAATAATAAAAGAATCAAGTATATTTGGAAAAGTTTATAAAAGAACACTAAGTTATTCAAAAATGGAGACAACTGTTTCAAAAAGACTTTTTGGCGGAAGTTTAATGTTTTGGGAAAAGGAAAATAAATGGAAAACTTATTGGTTTTTTGTGATTGATTTATTTCCTGTCAGCAATGAAGACTTCAAAAAAATAAGACAAATATTAATTGATAAAAATATAATAGATGGAGATTTCCATTGGAACTATTAAAAAAGCTTCACATTCAAAACATAACAAATTCGTGGAAACGCAATAATTTACCCTGCGGGAAAATTATCGCTCACGACAAACGTTAGTCTCATTTTAAAATCTTCTTTCATATGTCAAAATATACATTTTTTTGATTCATTTCTATTTTTTTAGAGTATAATACTCTAAAAAAATAGGAGCCATATGTATTCTAAGGCTGAAGCAGAAAATAATGACCATATTATAAAAGCCATTTCACGTGGTATTGTTGAAATTAAAGGTGACCGTGTAACTTATCATATTCGTCAAAAAAAAAGTTATACATGGTCAGATCCGGAAGAATGGGTAAGAGCTTTCTGTATAAGTTTTTTGGTTTTAGAAAAAGGTTATCCTACTAATCGAATAAAAACTGAAGTAAAGGTTCCTCGCAGGACACCTAGTGATTTAGCTGATATCGTTATTTACCAGGACGATGCATGTAAATCGCCTTACTTAGTTATTGAATGTAAAGCTGCTGGCCAATCGGACGCCGATAGAACACAAGGAATTGAACAACTATTTGGCAACTCAAACTCATTAAGAACTGAAATAGGCATTTATGAAGAGTATGAAGAATCTTTATTCTTTGATGTTAAGAATTATCCTGCTGAAGAGCGACAAGAGAACAATAAAGGAACACGAGACGCCATTCCTGAACAATATGGGAACATACCTGAATACACATATATAGCTGGACCAGGGAATAATGACATTGCACCAGTCACTGCCAAACAGCTTGAAATAAAAATAAAACGTGCTCATTCAATTATATGGGCAGGCGGTAAGCGTGACCCTTTAACTGCTTTTGACCAATGGAGCAAACTGCTTTTTGCAAAAGTAGAAGATGAACGAACAACACCAAACAATACACCTAGAAAATTCCAGGTCGGTACTAATGAGACTTCAGCTGCTGTCGCAACTAGAGTACATGAATTATTCGAACAAGCTAGCAGAAATGATAGAACAATTTTTCCTGAAGGTGTAAAGATTGAACTATCCGATGGAAAAATAAAAGATATTGTCAAAGTATTACAAAATGTCAGTATCACCGATGCATCTGCAGATAGTATTGGTGCTGCATTCGAAAGATTTTTTGGATCGGTTTTCCGTGGTGAGTTGGGACAATATTTTACCATGCGTCAATTAGCAAGATTTACTGTAGCTATGCTCGACATAAAACATACTGACTACGTAATTGACCCTACTGCGGGAAGTGGTGGTTTCTTACTCGAAGTATTGTTACAAGTATGGCACTCCCTAGATAAAGATTATGCTGGTCGTTCGGAATTAGATAGATATAAAAATGATTTTGCTTTACATAAAGTATTCGGTATCGAGATTCATGAAATTCTAGCTAGGATTTGTAAAATAAATTTGCTTCTACATCATGACGGGCATACTAACATAGAAGGTGATCGAAGCTGCCTCGATACAAGGTTTAATTTAGCAAGACTATCTCCATATCAAGAACGCTTTACGCGTGTCGTAGGAAATCCCCCTTTTGGAGATGAAGTGGTTGATGGTGATGATGATCTATTAGGTGGAAATACACTCCATAATTTTGATATTGCTGAAGGTCGAAGCAGTGTTCCTTCGGAACATGCAATTATGGAAAGGGCTGTTGATCTACTAGAACCTAATGGAAAGTTTGGATTGATACTACCCGACGGAGTATTTAATAATCATGGTGAACTTTCAAACTGTCCTGCAACAAGACGCTATTTGGCAAAGAATGGAAAAATAGAGGCGATTGTTTCTTTGCCAGATTATGCTTTTAGAAAATCAGGTGCTCAGAACAAAACATCTGTACTTTTCTTCAAAAAATACTCAAGAGAAGAAAAGGTAAGATTTGATCGAATTTATAATGATGCTATCGATAATGAACAGAGTGAATCTAGTGCAATTTTGACTGCACTTAATAGTCTAAGATATAAAGTTTTTTTAGCAGAAGCAAATTTTGTTGGCTACACAACAACAGGAATTATTTCAGACTTAAATGATTTATACAGGGAAGTCGATGATGGAAGGCTATCTGAAGACCAAGAACAAACGATTTATGGTGAATACTCGAAATTTGTAAATAATCCTAATTCCTATAGTGGTTCTGACATTCCGGACTGCATGGCCATCGATATTATCGATATGTGGCAATCTCATGAGAGTCACAGAATGGATCCAAAATATTTTCTTTTTAAAAAAGAGGAGCAAAGCCATGTACCTGAAGGATGGATAAAACTACCAATTTCTAAAGTTATGAAAAAAAGAGAAAATATTATCAAGCCTGAGATCAACCCAGAACAAGAAGTAGTAGTTATGACACTTTCTCAAACTGGTGAAATAAGACCAAGAGAAGCGGGTAAAGGCAATAACCCCCCTGAGTGGTTAGGAATGTATTTTGGAGATAGTTCATCGACATGGTTTTCTGCAAAGGCTGGAGATGTTGTTTTTTCAAGCATAGATTTATGGAAAGGCTGCATATCAGTAGTCCCTGATGAATTTGATGGAGCAATCGTAACGAAAGAATTCCCAATCTATGAAGTCATAGACGAACGAATAGATCCAGATTTTTTATCTAGCTTACTTAGAAGTAGGTACTATAAAAGAGCATTTAGAGCTATTACTACAGGGCATAGTAATAGGAGAAGAACACAAGCTTCTGATTTTGAAAAGCTTGAAATTTGTTTTCCTGAAAATAAAGGATATCAACGAGAGATCGTTTCAGAAATTATTTCTGCCAGAACATCTTTAAAATCTTCTAATAAATCTTTGGCTGAAGCGTTAAAAAACTTTGATCATCTTATTGATGGTAGAGATGTCGAAATACCAAACTCCTTTGATAATAATCTTAATGAAGGGTTGGAAGACTAACAAACCTTTGCACCGAACGTGCCCATCTCTGCCATCTGTCGTGCTCCGCTTCGCTACGCACAACAAATGGCAGGAACACACACCAAGTTGTTTTTCAAAAAACCCTTCGAAAGGGTAATCTGGGAAAGGGTAATCTGGGGACAGTATATCAATTAATTAAGTAAAATTACAATACAATCACAAATGGCAAGAATAAAAAGAATAGTAATCCCCCATATTCCGCATCATATTACACAAAGAGGTGTTCGTTCTATGAATATCTTTTTTAAACATGAGGATTATGAATACTACAAAGAGTTGCTATTTACCCAATGTAAATTGCACGATCTACAAATCATAGCTTATTGTCTCATGACAAATCATGTGCATATCATAGCCATCCCCAAAGATCAAGAATCTCTCGCAAAGGCAATAGGTGAAACCCACAGGCTTTACACAAGAAAAATAAACTTTGAACAACAAGTAAAAGGCCATCTTTTTCAAGAGCGGTTTTATTCGACACCGCTAGATGAAGTTCATCTTTTACATGCACTCAAGTATGTAGAACAAAATCCCGTAAAAGCTTCGATGGTCAAGTACCCTTGGGATTACAAATACACAAGTGCCTTATATAGGGTAAATCTAGTAAAAGAAGATAAATTATTGTCAGAGTATGTACCTATAGATACGATAGTGGACTACAAAGAATTTTTACAAGAGAACACACCGATACAATATATAGAAGAAAAAACAAGAACGGGAAAACCTTGTGGAGATGATGCTTTTTATGATAAAATTAAGCTGTTGACAGGTGTTGATTATAAAAATAAAAAAGCAGGACGACCCAAAAAAGATAAAAAATGAATTAATTAGTATACTGTCCCCTGAATTTTCAAAGTACTTTATTAAAACCCTACAGAAGAAGAAAAATTAAACTATTTGAAGAATTAGAAAATTTAGTAAAACAACGTCATGAGTTTATTCATTGGAGCAGAATGAATTCCGACTTAAATGATGAAAAATTAAAAAAAGCAATCAATGATATAGAAGTCTCAATCGAAAAAAGCTATATGTTGATAACTGAATTATACGGTTGGTCATATTCTAAATTATGGCATAGAGGTAAACAATGAGTTTAACAAACCAGAGGAGCAAATAAATTACCCTGCGGCTCAAATATTTCTCAACTCAAACGTTGGGCTTCAATGACTGCAGTATAAAAGGAAGAATCAGCACATGAAAATAACAACCTTGATTGAAAATAAAGCAAACTCCAACGATCCAAAGCTTACTTCAGAATGGGGTTTATCTTTGTATA